>NZ_PTIY01000001.1 GCF_002934365.1 Methylobacter tundripaludum
ACTCAAAATTAAGCTACCAATCCCCGCTGGAATTTGAGCGGGAATTTTACAAGAAGACTGCTTAAGAAAGTGTCCTGTTTTAGTTGACCATTACACCGAAGCTAAGATGCCTAAAACAGGAATCGCTAAGGAATGATTTTGATGAGGTTTTTAATCCGCCATGCCGTGGGCGATAGCGTATTGCATGAGCTTGACATCGCTATCGAGATACATTTTTTGCATCAGCCGCGCCTTGTGGGTACTGACAGTCTTGCTGCTGATATTGAGTTCACGGGCGATTTCGATGACCTTTTGTCCTTTGCCCAGCATGCGCAGGATGACAAGTTCCCTGCCGGTCAATAGCTCATGAAGTTGCATCGTCGTGGCGCTACCGGCCTCGAATGCGATATTTTCTGCAATATCTCCGGCAATAAAGCGTCCTCCGGCAGCCACTTTGCGTACCGCACTCAGCAAATCCTGAGGCGAACTATCCTTGGTCATATACCCCGAAGCACCGGCTTTAAGCATGCTTATGACAACAGACGACTCGTTGTGCATGCTCAGCATCAGAATCGGCGGGCTGTTTGGCAGCTTCTTGATTTTTTTTACCAGCTCAGCGCCATGAATGCCGGGCATGGTGACGTCTAGCAGAACCAGATCGGCCGTCTTGTTCTGCAGAAATTCCAGGATTTCTTCGCCATCTCTGGCCTCCCCACTAACAACGATGCCATCTTCCCCATCGAACAGCTGTTTTAATCCTTCGCGCATCAGCTTATGATCGTCCACAATTAATACTCCTATCATCTTGATTACTCGCTTCAATTTTTAGTTGTGTTTGATTGTTTAAATTTGAATGGCAATTCATCCCCTATTCAAGGCCGATTTCTTGCTATTTGAGTATATCCATACTCCGCCTCAGCTGACAACGACGCCCCGGCTCCAGGCAAGTTTCATCCTATTCCTCGATAGGTATGCGTAATTTCAATACCATACCTCCACTCAACCTTCATGATATCCAATGTTCCGTTCAGACTCAGTGTCCGCTCCTGCATGCCGATTATACCGAGGGAACCGCGTATACCGAGGGAACCGCGTCTACCGACACGGGCGGGTCGAAACCTTTGCCGTTGTCCTTCACGTCCACTTTACAGACACCCGCTTCATTGCGTAACGTAATATCGACGCGATCAGCCCCTGAATGGCGCAGCACATTGGTGAGCGATTACTGGGGATTAACAAAAACACCGTCATCAGCACGTTAAAAAAAAGCAACCCCTGCTGACCCAGGTCAACCCTATAGTGAATACCCTGGCTGCATCAGGTGACAGGGAGGTTAGGCTTGAAGCTTTCTGTGAAGCCGAAATGGACGAACGGTGGTCTTTTGTCGGTAAGAAATCTGAGCCGCGTTGGTTGTGGTATGCGATTGATCATGTGACAGGCATCATACTGGCTTATGTTTTTGGTTGACGTAAAGATGAGGTCTTCCTGCAACTGAAGACATTGCTTCAACCGTTCAACATTAGCCGTTATTACACCGATGATTGGGGGCCTACGAACGTCATTTAGACATGACCAAGCATGATGTTGGCAAGCGGAATACTCAAAAAATAGAACGCAAAAACTTGAATCTACGAACCTGGGTCAAACGTTTGACAAGGAAAACCATCTGTTTTTCCAAGTCAGTTTTGATGCACGATATCGTCATTGGCTTGCTTATCAATAAGGTAGAATTTAACGTCGATATTCATGCTAGATTACAGGTTTGACCCACTACCAAATAGACATAGCGGCAATAGAGTAAGCGCTTAAGTCCTCCTACCGGCAATCCCTTGCCACTTTGCCGCGTCAACTTTACGGCGCATCACGACTAAATACCAAAATAAAAAATCCAACCATTTGATTATTAAAATTATTTAGTTAAATGGCACAGGCTTCGCTTTAGCTATTGCAACGTAATGCATCAATCCACGAGGAAGCGGTCATGGGCAATAAATCAGCAAACTTAGCGATTATCAGCAACAACACTTTTGAAGCAACAAAAGCAATCAACCTGGATAATTATGACATCAGCAGCGCCTTGCAAACGACTCTGGAATTTAATGAGCTGATCGCTATTTTCAGCAGCAAAATCGCCAACAAAATTCCTCATAGCGCTTATGTTTATATCAATCCTGAATTTGACCTGGAAATAAAAAGCGGCGTTTTTACACGGCATTCCTGCAACTACGCACTTAAGGTCGAGCAACAACAACTGGGCGAATTAAAGCTGATGAGCAACCACAGATTCAGCGATACCGATCTTCAGGTGCTGGAAACAATGCTTTGCTGCTTAATTTATCCGTTGAAAAATGCAACCTTATTTCATCAAGCGTTAAAAATGGCTTATACGGATCCGCTGACCCAAACCCATAACAGAGCTTCGTTTAACGATTCCATTAGCCGGGAAATGAGTCTTGCCGTGCGCAATGCCAAAAATTTGTCGGTTATTTTCTTTGACATCGATCATTTTAAAACCATCAACGATACCTACGGCCACGATTGCGGAGACACCACGCTAGCGCTGAGTGCAAAATGGATTAAAGAAAGCCTGAGAGACAGCGATATTGTGTTCCGTTATGGCGGCGAAGAATTCGTGATTTTATTAAGCGATACCGACGCTCACGGCGCGGAATTGCTGGCTGAACGGATTCGCGCCTCAATTGAGCATCACACAATCGCTTACGGCATGGAAGCGGTTAAAATCACTGCAAGCCTGGGTGTCAGCACCTTGCGCGAAAATGATACGATCGAGTCTTTCATCAAACGCGCTGATGACGCCATGTATACCGCTAAAAAAAGAGGCCGAAACCAAGTTGTCTCAAGCAAATGAATCAAAGACAAATCGGGTTGCACCCCGGCACGATTATGCCTTGCGGGTAAACCCGAATCGCGCCGTTAATGTTTCCCAGGCTTATGAGTCTTAAATTCGGGTTTTGATGCGCGCACCGGTTTCTCAGCCTCCATACCGGCAAATTCAAACAACAATTCCAGTTCTTTATCAGTCAGTTCATAGAATGTACGGGCTTTCAATCGCTCGGGCAATACCACCGGCCCATAGCGCACGCGCATCAAGCGGCTGACGATCACTTCCTGCGACTCCCACAAACGCCTTACCAGTCTGTTGCGACCTTCGGTAACGACAACGTTGTACCATTTATTGGCGCCTTCCCCCCCGAAAAACCGAATATCGTCAAACTTGGCTTTGCCGTCTTCAAGTTCCACGCCCTGCTTGAGTTTGGCCAGGGTAGCGTCTGAAACCTCGCCCAAAATGCGCACCGCATATTCACGCTCCACTTCCGTTGACGGATGCATCAATCGATTGGCCAGCTCGCCGTTATTGGTGACCAATAACAATCCCGAGGTATTGATGTCCAGGCGGCCAACGGCTATCCAGCGGCTGACAGACAGTTTCGGCAGTTGCGTAAAAATAACCGGCCGACCTTCCGGGTCGCGGCGCGTAACCACCTCGCCGACAGGTTTGTGATAAAGCAGCACGCGGGTGGGTTGTTCGACAAATTTTTCCCAGTGAACAACCCGGTCATTGATCGTCAAATGATCGCCGTCCTTCAACCGGTCGCCCAAACCGACAGGGTTGCCGTTAATCTTCAAGCGCCCTTCATCTATCCAGCGTTCGATTTCGCGCCGGGAGCCGACGCCGCCGCGCGCTAATACCTTCTGGATACGCTCTCCATCGGCTGACTGGTTCGCGTCAATTTTTTTCGACGCCACGGCAGCCTTGCCTTCAGTCTGTTTAGGAGACCTGCTCGCCGGTTTCGCTGTCGTCGGCTTTGGCGGCCTGTTCGGCTGTTTCGCTGAGCTGTTCGATGGTTTCGGCGATCTGTTCGGTTGTTTCTTGCTCTTCACTCTTTACCTGCATGGGTTGTTGCGTATTATCTAACGACAAATCAAGCTGCTGAATCTCTTGCAATGTCGGCAGTTCATTTAATGATGAAATATTAAAATAATCCAGAAATTGTTTGGTTGTGCCGTATAAAGCCGGCCTGCCCGGCACCTCTTTGTGCGCCACCACCCGGATCCACTCGCGCTCAAGCAGCGTATGAATGATATTGGAGCTGACGCCGACACCGCGAATATCTTCAATATCTCCGCGTGTTGCCGGTTGACGATAGGCGATAATCGCCAGCGTCTCCAGCAATGCGCGGGAATATCGTGGCGGCTTTTCTTCAAACAACCTCGATACCCAGCGCGACAATTCCTGCTTGACCTGAAAACGATAACCGCTGGCTACCCGCTTTAATTCAACCGGCCTGAATCGATAATCCTCTTTGATCGCCTCGCAAGCGTCCTGTATTTCCTGTAGCGGCGGCTGCTCGATTTCAGGAAAAACCTGTTGCAGCTGTTTGCAGGTCATCGGGCGGTTTGCTGCGAATAAAATGGCTTCAACTACACGTTTAATTTCCACATTAATGTCACGTTGTTCAGTTACGGAAGACCTGTCCTGAGTTGTCTCGGCCGGCGATGGCTCAGCTCTCGGCGGTGGCGGCGGTTCTGACGCGTAATTCGGCAAAGGGCTCGGGCTGGATAATATCGATGAGTCGTTCTTTGCTGAGTTCGAGGATGGCCAGAAACGAGACAACGACTCCGTGTCGACCTTCTTTTCGGATAAATAATTGCGAGAAAAGGAGACTATCCGCTCCTTTAAGGTTTTCCAAAATGGTTGACATGCGTTCACGGACAGATAAGGGTTCTTTGGTAATTTGATGGTGACTGAGCTGCTCGACTCTTTTAAGTACGTCCTGAAACGCCAGCAGCATTTCTTTTAGCTGAATATCCGGCAAGTTTTGTTCGGCACTTTTCAGCGCCGAAACATCGACGTTGATTTCAAATATATCACGTTCAACTCTGGGCAACTGATCAATTTCTTCAGCCGCATTTTTAATCAGCTCATATTCCTGCAACCGGCGAATCAACGTTGCTCTCGGGTCTTCCTCTTCGTCTTCGGCATCGGGCTGCCTGGGCAACAGCATTCTTGACTTGATTTCCGCCAACAGCGCGGCCATCACCAGATATTCCGCCGCCAGCTCCAGGTTTAATTCAGTCATCACCTGAATATAGGCGATGTATTGATGAGTGATCCGGGCTATCGGTATGTTGACAATATCCAGATTCTGCCTTCGTATCAGGTACAGCAATAAATCCAGCGGCCCCTCAAAGGTTTCCAGCAGCACTTCCAGTGCATCAGGCGGGATATAAAGATCGTCCGGCAGCTTGTTAAAAGGCGCACCGTTAACGATCGCAAACGCCGGCGGCGGGTCTAAAACTTCGACTGCGTCTTGGCTCATATGCTCGCTTTCAAGCGCTAGCTTTGCGAATACAGGAAAGGTCGCCGAAAAACAAACCTTACAACCCGGCAATCGAAAAGAACGCTTGCTGTGCAACAAACATCGGATAAGCCAAAATCAGGCCCAAAACCTTCGTGTATAACAGCACCAGCAAAATAATAAACCCGAAACGCTCCAGGCGGTTGTATTGCCACGCCCAGTAACTGGGCAAAATGCCGGTCAGAATCCGGCTGCCATCCAACGGCGGAATGGGCAACAGATTAATCAGCGCCAGCACCAGGTTAATCGAAATACCGGCAACTCCGGTATAAATCAGCGGCAATGAAACGGCTTCGGCTTGCATACCTATCGTCACCCCCACCCTGGCTATTAATGCCCAACCGACAGCCATCAACAAATTGGAAACAGGACCCGCCAAGGCGACTATCGCCATATCGCGCCTAGGATTTTTAAAATTCCTCGGATCGACGGGGACCGGCTTTGCCCAGCCGAAAATAAAACCGGAAAAAGAAAGCAGCAGCAAACCGGGGATAATAAGGGTTCCGAGCACATCGATATGCTTGATCGGGTTTAAGGTCAGCCTGCCCAGCATCGAAGCGGTGTTATCGCCATATTTTTTCGCTACCCAGCCATGCGCCACTTCATGCACGGTAATTGCGAAAATGACCGGCAAAATCCAGACCACTATGCGTTGCAACAGCGTCAATTCATCCATCATGCCTGCATCCTCATCAGCTCAACATCGGCGCAAGGCCCTTGCCCTGCCTGATGATCTCGGCGCCATTAGCGGAAAACTCGATAATAGTCGTTTGTTCAAACTCAATAATACCGGCGTCAATGATCAAATCCAGCTCATGGTCCAATTTATCCTTGATTTCATAAGGGTCGGTCAGCGCTTCATCCTCTCCCGGCAACATCAACGTAGAACTGAACAAAGGCTCGCCCAACTCCTGCACCAGCAATTGCGCGACTGGGTGGCCGGGAACGCGTATGCCTATGGTTTTTTTCTTCGGATGCTGCAACCGGCGCGGCACCTCGCGCGTAGCATCCAAAATAAAGGTGAAAGCGCCCGGCGTTAACGCCTTAATCAACCGGTATGCATCATTGCTGATTTTGGTAAACATCGACACCTGCGCCAAGTCTTTACACACCAGAGTAAAATTATGCTTATCGTCCAACTGCCGGATACGGCGGATTTTATCCAGCGCCTGCTTATCGCCTATATGACAGGCGATCGCATACGAAGAATCCGTCGGGTAAACGATAACGCCGCCCTTACGGATTATTTCCACGGCGCGATGTATCAAACGCAGCTGCGGACTTTCTGGGTGTATTTCAAAAAACTGAGCCATTTATTGAATGCCAGGTTGTGGAATATTGGGCGATTATAGCGTACATCCGCACAAGCTTGCAGTTGAAAACCGCGCAGATGTCAAACAGCATCAGAAACTTAAGCCCGCCAACACCTTCCGCAACCGCGGCAGCATTCAAAAATAACGGCAATTTAAAATTTCAGGCGTATGCTTACCCGACCGTAAAAATATCTGGACGGCCGGGGCAGCTTTGGAATAGCTTATTGCCTGACCACCATCAAACGGTTTTAGAAAAGACAAACCAAGTCTTGCAAACGAATCAATGACAATCAAAAAAAACCATGCAACCGGTGCCGATGCCCGCCGCTCGTGAACGAGAAGATGCAATGACGATTTATGACCGCTCTTCACGATTTTCCAAAAACCTCTGGCTGACCTTGGCCATGTTTATTATTTTCGCGGTTGTTTTTGTCATGTACGTCCAGGCGGAAAAACAGATTGATCACTCCCTCGAAACTCGGCTTCAATCGTTCTTGCTGGCCGATGAATTGCGTCAGTCATCCGACGATCTTTCCCGTATGGCCCGCAGCTACGTGACAACCGACAACCCCATTTACAAACAATATTTTCAGGAAATCCTCGACATTCGCGAAGGCAAAAAGCCCCGCCCCGTTGATTATCACAACATCTATTGGGATCTGGTGCTGACTGACGGCCGTCGACCGCGACCGGATAGCGGACAAACGATCGCCTTGCTGGAACTGATGCGGCAAGCGGGATTTACCGACCAGGAATTAGCCAAACTGGCGGAAGCCAAGGCCAATTCCGACGCGTTGACCGACACCGAACATGCCGCGATGAAGTTGGTCGAATCAGCGCCGCCGGCTACCGAAGCCGACCGTATCAAAGCCAGCCGCATGCTGTCCGATGAGCATTATCATCAAGCCAAAGCCGACATCATGCGACCGATCAACGAGCTCTACCAGATAATCAATCAGCGCAGCCTGGATGCCGTGCATACCGCCACGGCCACCGCCTCGCTTTTGCGTGCGGCGTTCATCGCCTTCGGTGTGCTGCTGGTCGTTCTGCTCTGGCGCAGTTACCGGGTTTTACATACCACGCTGGGCGGCTCGGTGGACAATCTGCAAAAGCATATCGCCCGCCTCGGCAGCGGGGATTTTGAACGCCCGATTCCCGTCGGCGAAGGCATGAAAAACAGCGTCATGGCCTGGCTATCGGAAACCCAAGCCAAACTGGCTCAGCTCGATAACGAACACAAACAGGATGAAGCGAAAAATCAACGCCTGACCCAGCTTTACGCCGCACTGAGCCAGTGCAATCAAGCCATCGTGCGTTCAAATAATGAAGCCGAGCTGTTTGCGCAAATCTGCCGCGACGCGGTGATCTTCGGCGGCATGAAGATGGCGTGGATAGGCATGCTGGATGAACCGAGTAAAAAGGTCAGGCCGATTGCCTGTTATGGCAGCGGCACCGAATACCTGGACGGAATCAACATCTCGGTTGATGAACACGACCCTGCCGGGCGCGGCCCAACCGGAATCTCCATGCGTGAAGACCGCCCCTTCTGGTGTCAGGATTTTCAGCACGACCCGGTCACGGCGGTCTGGCATGAACGCGGCTCAACGTATGGCTGGAAAGCGTCCGCCGCGCTACCGCTGCACAAAAACGGCGCGGTTATCGGCGTTTTCACACTCTATGCTTCCGGGATCGATTTCTTTGATGAACCCGCACGCAACCTGCTGGATGAAATGGTGATGGACATCGACTTCGCGTTAAATAACTTTGAGCGCGAAGCACAACGCAATCATGCTGAAAATGCGCTTGCAGAGTCGCACAATCTACTCCAAACCATCATCGACACCGCGCCCATAAGCATTTTCTGGAAGGATAAGCAATGCCAGTACATGGGTTGCAACCCGGCTTTTGCCAGAGATGCGGGCGAAGCCTCGCTGAACAATATAATCGGCAAGAACGACTTTCAGCTGTGCTGGAAAGAACACGCCGAATTATATCAAGCCGACGACCAACAGGTCATGGCTACAGGCATCGCCAAATTGGCCTACGAACAGCTTATAACCACGCCTGACGGAAAAATCACCTGGTTGCGCACGTCTAAAGTACCCCTTCAAAATCAGGCTAGCGAAGTTACCGGTGTTTTAGGGGTATCCGAGGACATCACCGAGCAAAAACAGGCCGAGGAACATATTCAGTACCTGGCGAATTTCGACCCGCTCACCGGGCTGCCGAATCGTACCCGGCTCAACGATCACCTCAAATACGCCCTCGGCTTGGCGAAGCGCACCAATGGACAATTGGCCTTGATGTTTCTTGACCTTGACCGTTTCAAGGACATTAACGACACCCTCGGCCACAGTGTCGGCGACGCCTTGCTGGTTGAGCTGGCGAAACGCCTGCGTGCAACTGTGTATAAAGAAGATACCGTGACGCGCCTGGGCGGGGACGAATTCATTTTCCTGCTACCCGGCACCGAGGCGCGTGCCGCCGCTCATGTGGCGCAAAAACTGTTGGACGCCATCGCCGAGCCCTTTCGGATTGAGCATTACGACCTGACCCTGACCGCATCAATCGGCATTGCGCTCTATCCCGGCGATGGCGATGATCTGGAAACGCTGTCCAAGTCTGCCGATATCGCCATGTATCGCGCCAAACAGGAAGGCCGCCACAGCTTCTGTTTCTTTACTCCGGAAATGCATGCCCGTCTGGCGCGTAATCTACAGCTGGTCAGCGCCCTGCGCCAGGCCTTGAATCTCGGCCAATTTGAAATTCACTACCAGCCGCAAGTGTCCATAGCCGACGGCCGGATTATCGGGGCGGAAGCCTTGCTGCGTTGGCGGCATCCCGAACTGGGAACGGTGTCGCCCGCCGAATTCATCCCGGTCGCGGAAGACAGCGGACTGATTTTACCGATCGGGGAATGGGTGCTCAGGTGCGCCGTGCGGCAAGCGAAAGCATGGCTGGAAACCGGCTTAGCGCCATTGATCATGGCCGTAAATCTGTCGGTGGTGCAGTTTCGTCATCCCGACCTGCCCAAGCTGGTTACCCGCATACTCGACGAAGAAGGCTTGCCGCCCGAATATCTGGAACTCGAACTGACCGAAGGCGTGGCCATGCAGAACCCGCAAGGCGCGATCGACGTCATGAACAATCTGCACGAATGCGGCATCCGAATGTCTATTGATGACTTCGGCACCGGTTATTCGTCGCTGAGTTACCTAAAAAAGTTTAAGGTTTACAAGCTCAAGATCGACCAGTCTTTTGTGCGGGACATCAGCACCGACCCTGAAGACAAAGCTATTGTCATTGCCGTCATCAGCCTGGCCCGGAGCCTGGGCCTAAAAACCATTGCCGAAGGCGTGGAAACAGCGGAACAGTTGGCTTTCCTGCGTAATCAGGGGTGTAACGAGATGCAAGGCTATTTATTCAGCAAGCCGTTACCCGCTGAGCAGTTTGAAGCGTTACTGAAGCGGGATACTGATTAAGCGTGAGAATTGGGCGTAGACAGGCGCAATGACTAACAAATAGGAAAAGCCCCGATCAGACCGGAGCCTCTGGAATTCATGGTGTCCAGGGGTGAAATCGAAGATTCTCAATTACACGCTCTAAAAAACTCCGGTACCGGCTCCGGCGTAACCAGAAGTAAAGCTTCGTTCAAAAAAAACGGCTATTGGCGCTTCAATAGACAAGACAGTGCCGGGAGCAGAACTACGCTATTCCCAACTGATCGCGAAGGCCATTGGTGAACATCCGGTTACGACCCTAAGCAGCCTGATCGGTTGGAGTTTTGATTGGCAACTCAGTTTCACATTGCAGACCCTCATAAAAGCAGCTAATTGGCGCCGATTGAAAATGGATTCAAATGATGGTGTCATTAGATTGTAACCTCATGGTTCATTGATGAATGCCCCCCCCGATTTGAGGGATGAGGTCATATTTTATTAGGTTAACCAGGTGCTTCGGGGCTTTTCTTCGCGCTAGCGGCTTCGTCCAACCCTGGGCTCAAGCGGGACTGCATAAAAGCGCGCAGCCCCTTAGCTTCACGTTATACATCATCATGCAACGACACTATCGCTGGCTTGTCTTGCTGGTCTTCGTCTTGTCAGGCTGCGCCACTAGCCTCTTACTTCAAACGTTATGCATTGTTTGAGAAAGCTCATTTTGGCAATAAATATAGTGTCCGCAATGTATTAGGCTACTCCGTTTTTAACAAGTGATTAGATTAGAGGGTCTTTGCTCGTTATAATGCCAAGCTGGTTATGACCAGAGGGCTATCTAAACGTATTTAAACAGGAATTCCAGAATGACAAGTACCCAACAACGAGCGGAACTACAACGCCAAATTTGGCAAATTGCGAATGAGGTACGTGGCTCCGTCGATGGCTGGGATTTTAAGCAGTATGTATTAGGCACGTTGTTCTATCGGTTTATTAGCGAAAACTTTGCCAGTTACATTGAAGGCGGTGATGAAAGCGTTAAATATGCCGAGCTCAAAGATGATGTCATTACCGCAGAAATCAAAGACGACGCCATTAAAACCAAAGGCTATTTCATCTACCCCAGCCAGCTGTTTGCAAACGTTGCCGCCAACGCCAACAAGAACGAAAACCTGAACATCGATTTAGCCGCTATATTTTCCGCCATTGAAAGCTCGGCCAATGGCTACCCATCCGAAATGGATATTAAAGGCCTGTTTGCCGATTTTGATACCACCAGTAACCGACTGGGCAACACCGTTGCCGATAAAAACAGCCGCTTGGCCGCTGTGTTGAAAGGCGTAGCGGGTCTTAGATTTGGCAATTTTGAGGAAAGCCATATCGACCTGTTTGGGGATGCCTACGAGTTTTTAATTTCTAATTACGCCGCCAATGCCGGTAAATCGGGTGGCGAGTTTTTCACCCCGCAACACGTGTCCAAGCTGATTGCACAGCTGGCCATGCATCAGCAAAAAACCGTCAATAAAATTTACGACCCGGCAGCCGGTTCAGGCTCTTTATTGTTACAAGCCAAAAAACACTTTGATGCCCATATCATTGAAGAAGGCTTTTTTGGTCAAGAAATTAACCACACCACCTATAACCTTGCGCGTATGAATATGTTTTTGCACAACATTAACTACGACAAGTTTAATATCGCGCTGGGTAACACCTTGTTAGATCCGCATTTTGGTGATGACAAGCCCTTTGATGCGATTGTGTCTAACCCGCCCTATTCGGTGAACTGGATTGGCAGCGACGACCCAACCCTGATTAATGATGAACGCTTTGCCCCCGCAAGCGTGTTAGCGCCCAAATCCAAAGCCGACTTTGCTTTTGTGTTGCATGCCTTAAGTTATTTATCCAGCAAAGGCCGCGCCGCCATTGTCTGCTTCCCCGGCATTTTTTACCGCGGCGGTGCCGAGCAGAAAATCCGCCAATATCTAGTGGATAACAACTACGTTGAAACGGTAATTTCTTTAGCGCCCAACCTGTTTTTTGGCACCTCCATTGCCGTCAATATCTTGGTGCTTTCCAAACACAAAACCGACAGCCTTACCCAGTTTATCGACGCAAGCAGCCTGTTTAAAAAAGAGACCAATAACAATACCCTCACCGATGACCACATCACGCAAATCATGGCGGTTTTTGACGACAAGGCCGACGTCGAACACTTTGCCAAGTCCGTGGAGTACGCTGCCATCACCGCCAACGACTACAACCTATCGGTAAGCTCCTATGTGGAAGCCAAAGACACCCGCGAAGTGATTGATATACAAAAGCTCAATGCCGAGCTTAAAACCACGGTTGCGAAAATTGATCAGCTACGCGCTGAGATTGATACTATTGTGGCAGAGATTGAGGGCGCTGCTGCATGAGCAATAGTGCCAAGCAAATCGTCATTTTTAAGGCGGATGATGGAAAAATATCCGTTGAAGCTCATTTCGACGCGGAAACCACATGGCTATCGCTCGACCAGATGGCGGAGTTGTTTGATCGAGACAAATCCACGATTTCCCGCCATATAAAAAATATATTTGACGAGGGTGAATTACTGCGGGATTCAGTTGTTGCAAATTTTGCAACAACTGCCGCTGACGAAAAAACCTATCAGGTGGATCATTACAATCTGGATGTCATTATCTCGGTTGGCTACCGGGTCAAATCCCTGCGCGGTACGCAATTTCGCATCTGGGCGACCAATATCCTAAAAGAGTATCTCAAAAAAGGGTTTGTACTGAATGACGAGCGATTAAAAAACCTTGGTGGTGGCAGCTACTGGAAAGAGCTGCTCGATCGTATTCGTGACATTCGCTCCAGCGAAAAAGTCATGTACCGCCAAGTGCTGGAATTGTACTCAACGGCAATCGATTACGACCCCAATAGTCAGGAAAGCATCACTTTTTTTAAAATCGTACAAAACAAACTGCACTATGCCGCCCACGGCCATACCGCCAGCGAAGTGATTTATCTGCGTGTGGACAGCGACAAACCCTTTTCAGGCTTAACCAACTTTAAAGGCAGCCAACCCACGCAAGCCGAAGCGATGATTGCTAAAAACTACCTGAGTGAGCAAGAGTTGCGCGTGCTGAATAACCTTGTGTCGGCGTATTTTGACTTGGCGGAGTTGAACGCTATCGAAGAACGTGAGATGCGCATGGCGGATTATATTCGTGAGTTGGACAATATCCTTTCAAGCACGGGGCGAAAATTACTCACCAATGCGGGAACCATCGCTCACGCCCAAGCCGAGAACAAAGCCAAAGTGGAATATAAAAAATACAAAGCCAAAACGCTGGAGCAAGTCGAAGAAGAATACCTAAAAACCATCAATGCCTTGGAAATCAAAGCCCAAAATGAGAGTCGAAAAAAATGAGTGCAATAATGGAACGGCTTAAAGGCGTTGAGGTGGAATGGAAACCTTTGGGGAAAGTGCTAGTTCGTACCAAAGGGACAAACATTACTGCTGGTCGAATGAGAGAATTGCACAAAGAAGGCGCACCATTGAAAATTTTTGCCGGTGGTAAGACTTTTGCGCTTGTTGATTTTGACGATATACCTGAAAAAGATATAAATAAAGAGCCATCTATTATCGTAAAATCTCGTGGCGTTATTGAATTTGAGTATTATGACAAATCGTTTTCACATAAAAATGAAATGTGGTCATACCATTCAAAAAATGAAAATATCAATATAAAGTTTGTTTATTACTTCTTGAAAATACATGAGCCTTATTTTCAAGGCCTTGGAAGTAAAATGCAAATGCCTCAAATAGCAACGCCAGACACTGATAAGTTCGAAATCCCCATCCCACCCCTCGATATTCAAGGTGAAATTGTCCGAATTTTGGACAATTTCACCGAGCTTACCGCCGAGCTTACCGCCGAGCTTACCGCACGGAAAAAGCAATACAACTACTATCGCGACCAGTTGTTGAGTTTTGAAGAGGGTGAGTGGAAGGCGTTGGGGGAAGTGGCGGAGAATCTTGATTCAATGCGAAAACCGATAACGAGTGGCCTAAGAGAGTCTGGTGAAATCCCATATTACGGAGCATCTGGAATTGTTGATTATGTAAAAGACTATATTTTTGATGGTGATTTCTTGCTTGTTTCGGAAGATGGCGCAAATTTGGTCGCAAGAAGTACTCCCATAGCATTTAGTATCAGCGGGAAAAGCTGGGTAAATAATCACGCTCATGTACTTAAATTCAATACCTATGCTGAACGTAGATATGTTGAATTCTATTTAAATAGTATTGACTTAACTCCATACATCTCGGGAGCAGCTCAACCGAAATTAAACCAAAAGAGTTTAAACAGTATCAGAATTCCAAATCTTTCACCTGCCGAAAAAGCCCGTATTGTTGACATCCTGGATAAATTCGATGCGCTGACGAACTCAATCACCGAAGGCTTGCCGCGTGAAATTGCATTGCGCCAACAGCAATATGCCTATTATCGCGATTTACTTTTGAGCTTTCCAAAAGCAGAAGTAGAGGCATAGTATGGGAAAGTCGTTAACGGAAATTGCACAGCAACTCAAGGCTGCCAATAAAAAAGTGCAATTGATCTATGCTTTTAATGGCACGGGTAAAACACGTCTTTCGCGGGAGTTTAAGCAGCAGTTCATTGCTTCCAAAAATGATGATGCAGATGACGACGGTGATCAACCTGAGTTAGCGCGTAACAAAATCCTCTATTACAACGCCTTTACCGAAGACTTGTTCTATTGGGATAACGATTTGGAAGGAGATGCCGAGCCCAAACTAAAAATTCAGCCCAATTCGTTTACTAATTGGATTCTGATAGATCAGGGGCAAGATCAAAATATCATTACTTATTTTCAGCGATTTTCTAATGGAAAACTAACGCCTCGTTTTAATTCAGAGTATACGGTTAAAGGCGAGCATGATCAAGAGATCAAAGTCAAAGCTTTCTCTGAGGTTACATTCTCGCTAGAGCGCGGTGATGATGAACACTCCGGAAATCTGAAAATCTCCAAAGGTGAAGAAAGCAATTTCATCTGGAGTATTTTTTACACGCTTCTTGAACAGGTGATTGGCATTCTCAATGTTGCAGAACCCGGTGATCGTGAAACCAACGATTTTGACCAGTTGGAATATGTGTTTATTGATGACCCGGTAAGCTCGCTAGATGAAAACCATCTAATTGAATTGGCGGTAAATTTCGCCGCACTAATAAAAGCTAGCTATTTCTCAACAAATGGAAGCGAAGGGCTGAAATTCATTATTGCCACGCACAGCCCAATTTTCTATAACGTGCTTTACAATGAGCTACAAGTAAAGGGTGGATACATTCTAAGCCGATTTGACGATGGAACCTTTGAGCTTGAAGAAAAGCAAGGCGACTCAAACAAAAGCTTTTCGTATCACCTGCATATCAAGAAACTAATTGAGCAAGCAATAGAACAAAATAGTGTACAGCGCTACCATTTTGCGCTTCTTCGTAATCTATATGAGAAAACCGCTAATTTCCTAGGGTATAAAAGCTGGTCAGACTTATTGCCTGGTGATCAAAAGGCTTACGCAAGTCGGATTATGAATTTTTACCCCCACAACACCTTGTCCAACGAAGAAATTGCAGAGCCGACACCGCCAGAGAAAGAGATGGTTCGTACTCTACTTGAAAACCTAAATAAATATGGCTACTGGCAGCAGGCACAACAGAATGGTTGACTACACCAAACCCATCGCAGAATCGAATAACTTTATCGTCCTTGATAAATACACCAAATGTTCACAGGTGAATGAACCCTATCAAAGCGAATACGACTTAGAGCGTGAGTTTATCAGCGACTTGGAAAACCAAGGCTATGAATATCTACGCGATTTAAACACCCACGAAAAAATGCTGACTAATGTGCGCGTGCAGCTGCAAGCCCTGAATAATGTGCAGTTTTTAGAGGGTGAATGGCAGCGCTTTGTTGAGGACTATTTAGATAAGCCCAGCGATAACAGTATCGACAAAACCCGTAAAATTCATGACGACTATATCCACGATTTTGTGTTTGATGATGGGCATATCCAAAACATTTACCTATTGGATAAAAAAAATATTGCCCGCAACAACAACAAAGTGCAAGTGATTAAACAGTTTGAACAAAAGGGCACGCAGGCTAATCGCTACGATGTCACCATTTTGGTGAATGGTTTGCCATTGGTGCAAATTGAGCTGAAAAAACGCGGTGTGGCGATTCGTGAAGCCTTTAATCAAGTACACCGCTATAGCAAAGAAAGTTTTAATACAGACAATTCACTGTTTAAATATTTGCAGCTTTTCGTCATTTCAAACGGTACCGATAGTCGTTATTTTGCCAATACCACCAAGCGCGATAAAAACAGTTTTGATTTCACCATGAATTGGGCGAAGTCTGATAACACCTTGATAAAAGACTTAAAGGATTTTACCGCGACGTTTTTTCAGAAAAGCGCCTTATTAAAGGTGCTGTTGCATTATTCGGTGTTTGACGTTAATGATACGTTATTGGTGATGCGTCCTTACCAAATTGCCGCAACCGAGCGCATTTTATGGAAAATAAACAGTGCTTACCAAGCAAAAAGTTGGAGCACGCTTGAGGGTGGCGGCTTTATTTGGCATACCACGGGTTCTGGCAAAACCTTAACCAGTTTTAAAGCGGCACGCTTGGCGACTGAGCTGGATTATATTGATAAGGTTTTTTTTGTGGTTGACCGTAAAGATCTCGACTATCAGACCATGAAAGAATATCAGCGTTTTTCGCCCGATAGCGTTAATGGTTCAGAAAGCACCGCAGGGCTAAAGCGTAATCTGGATAAAGATGACAATAAAATCATCGTGACCACGATTCAAAAGCTGAATAACTTAATGAAAAGTGAAGGCGACTTGCCCATTTACAGCAAGCAAGTGGTCTTTATTTTTGACGAAGCGCACCGTTCGCAATTTGGCGAAGCCCAAAAAAACTTAAAGAAAAAGTTCAAAAAGTTTTATCAGTTTGGCTTTACCGGCACGCCAATTTTCCCGCAAAACGCTCTGGGCGCGGAAACCACGGCCAGCGTGTTTGGGCGTGAGTTGCATTCTTATGTGATTACCGACGCCATACGCGATGAAAAAGTATTGAAGTTTAAAGTGGACTACAACGATGTACGCCCTCAGTTTAAAGCAATTGAGTCTGAACAAGACGAGAAGAAACTCACGGCGGCGGAAAACAAACAAGCGTTGCTGCACCCTGACCGTATTCGGGAAATTTCGCAATACATCTTAAATAACTTCAAGCAAAAAACCCATCGCCTGCAAGCTAATGGCAAGGGCTTTAATGCCATGTTTGCTGTGAGCAGTGTGGATGCTGCCAAGCTGTACTATGAATCGTTCAAGCAGTTACAAAAGGACAGTAATAAGCCGTTCAACGTTGCCACCATTTTTTCTTTTGCAGCCAATGAAGCACAGGATGCCGTAGGGGACATTGTTGATGAAAGCTTTGAACTCACGGCCATGGAGAGTAGCGCTAAAGAGTTTTTAAGTGTGGCCATTGCTGACTATAACGCGCTGTTTAAAACCAATTACGGCGTTGATAGCAATGCGTTTCAAAACTATTACCGCGACCTTGCGCTGCGCGTGAAGAATCAGGAAATTGATTTATTGATTGTGGTGGGCATGTTTTTAACAGGCTTTGATGCGCCCACGTTGAACACCTTATTCGTGGATAAAAACCTGCGCTACCACGGCTTGTTGCAAGCCTATTCACGCACTAACCGCATATATGATGCCACCAAGACGTTTGGCAATATCGTCACCTTCCGTGATTTAGAACAAGCCACAATTGATGCCATTACCTTATTTGGTGACAAGAACACCAAAAACGTGGTGCTGGAGAAAAGCTACAAAGAATACATGCAAGGCTTTACCGATGTGGCAACAGGTGAAGCACGACGTGGTTATTTGGACGTGGTGGCGGAGTTACAACAACGTTTCTCCAATCCTGATGACATTGTTAAAGAAAAAGATAAAAAAGACTTCGCTAAATTATTTAGTGAGTATTTGCGTGTAGACAATATTTTGCAAAACTACGACGAATTTGCAGGGTTAAAAGCGTTACAAGGCTTAGATATGACCGATCCTAAAGCTGTAGAGGCGTTTAAAGCTAAGCACTATTTAAGCGATGACGACTTAGCCGCTATGCAAGCGATTAAGATGCCAGCCGAGCGCACTATTCAAGATTACCGTTCAACGTATAACGATATTCGCGATTGGCTTCGCCGTGAAAAAACCGCCAACGAAAAAGCCGCCTCCACGATTGATTGGGATGATGTGGTTTTTGAGGTGGATCTGCTTAAATCACAAGAGATTAATCTGGATTACATTCTGGAATTGATTTTTGAACACAATAAAAAGCTTAAAGATAAAGCGGCATTGGTTGAAGAAGTACGCCGTTTAATTCGTGCCAGCCTTGGCAACCGTGCCAAAGAAAGTTTGCTGGTTGATTTTATTAACCAAACCAACTTGGACAAGATTCTCGATAAAGCCAGTATTATTGAGGCTTTCTTTACCTTTGCTCAAGCTGAACAACAACGTGAAGCAGAAGAATTAATTAGTGATGAAAACCTGAATGCAGAAGCGGCTAAGCGTTATATCACTGCATCGTTAAAACGAGAATATGCCAGTGAAAATGGCACTGAGCTAAATGCAATCCTTCCCAAAATGAGCCCGCTGAATCCGCAATACTTAACCAAAAAACAAAGCGTTTTCCAACAAATTGCTGCTTTTGTTGAGAAGTTTAAAGGCGTGGGTGGGCGGGTATAATCCAAGCGTTGTAAGGTGTTAACGTTTTTAAAGCGGTTATACAACTGTACAAAGCAATCCGAGAAGATATCGTCGCCACCGTTTAGGCATGCTTTCATGTCAAGCAAGTTGTGGTTTAAGCATGCATAACAATGAGCTACATGCGGATGGCAATTCCGCTTGGCTCCATTGCCGCCGGTGAGCTCGGCGTTGAATGCCCGCTATCGGGAAGACCAGCCGTACAAAAGATTTATATGACTGTCTCTTGATGGCCGAAAGCCGATATTGCCAATAGCTCAAAAATATCCTTAATAATAAGGAAGGGAAGAGCGTTGGCACTTGTTGAATCATCGTTCGACTGCATTGGAAAGCAAGCCTTGGCTGAGTAAGACATTCTGGAGCGATTGAAAACCATCAACGTGAAACGCGGTTATACCAAGGCTTTGCGCGGTATCGACATTGGCCGAACAATCATCGAAGAAATAGACTTCGGCCGGATCAACATCACACCTGCCCAGTGCTAACGTAAATATTTCGAGATCCGGTTTGATGGCTCCGAGCAAGTGCGAAAATAGGGCAATATCGAAATCATCCTCTAACCCTCGGAACCGTTCCCAGTGCAATGGATTCGAATTACTCAGGCATCCTACCTGGTAATTTTTTCGCAAATGATGGATCGTTTCGCGCGCACCGGGAAAGAATTCTCTAGGCCAGGATGCAAATTCCTTAACGAAGACTTGAGGCGTCATCCGAAGCCCCCATTCAGCAATGAAACTTTCGGCAAACTCACAAGATGACATTTCCCCGCGCTCAAATCGCCGGACTGAGGACGAAAACAGCCATCGATCTTTAATAGCTGTACGATCAAGAGGTTCGGGCAGTAAGCGGCTCAAACTCTCGAATGCAGAACTTTCAATTAATACACCGCCGAGATCAAACAGCAAAAGCGAGGGGAAATTCATCCATATCTCCTAGATGGTGCCAAAATGGGTTTGCATATGCTATGAGACCAATGTGTCATTAATATTTCATTGAGAGGCTTTGCCAGGAATTTGCTGATGACCGGTTTGAAATTCACGCATCGGTACGGGAAAATTATTCCGCTCCGGTTAGCTTGGTGAAATCCAAATATCATTTACAGGTGAAGGGCATCCGTTGCGCCCCCTTCAAATCAAAGCGACCAGCGCCGGCCCGGGATGCTTCGCCCGGCATTCGGAAACGTCACTTCGACCCGGTGGTGAGTGTTCAAATCCCCCCCCGCCAGCCCTGTTACGAGCAATCAATGCTCACCACGACTGATATTGTGTTGATGTTCAATACCTTCGGTTAAATTATAACCTTCGTTATTGAATAGATCGCCGGTAAAAAACAAACGCATCTCTATAATCCAAGCAATTTTTTTTAGCTTATTGTTTTCTATGATAATGGTTGAAAGTTTATGATTGTTATCAATAATCTGATCCACAATTGTTTTGGGGTTAGCAGGATCTTCTTTTAGCGCACCGGACACAATACGCTGAGCGGATTCCATTGTCAGCACTGGATAGGTAGTCGGTAGCTCAGCGTTTTTATCATTTTTAAGCGACTGCGCGTTAAAATAACCAATATCATAAACAACCTTAAATAGCACACCAATCATAATCAAAACCCCGTAAACGGAGAGACCGATTTTTAATCGCCTTCTAACGCGGGGGTTTGATAGTTTTTTTATAATATCGCGAGTTTTCATATTCATTTTTATTGCGGTTCCATAGCTTTATTTGTCATTTTTTAACATTTAAGAGAGCCTTAACTGCATATTTTCCGGTATCTAATGATATTAGTTTTCTTATTATCTTAACGGCTGCATGTTATTCGGCAATATCCGCGATACTTATTAATCGATGCTAATCACTCAATTGGAAAGTCAAAATAAGTGTCAGGATACGGCTCATCATCAAGTGTAAAATGCCACCATTCTTTAGCATAATTTTTGAAACCGTGTTTTTCCATCAGAGTCTTTAGCAGCATTCTGTTGACTCTTTGCTGATATCCAATCTCTTTATTTTCAGTGTGCGATTGCGTATGAAAGCAGTCAAAACCTGTTCCCATGTCAATGCTATTGTCTTTAAAGCGTTTATTAATGTCCAGATAGCATTCGCGTAAGCCTTGTTCCGGGAAATATTCCTCTTGTTTTGGAACGGGCAAAGGAACAATAGTAAGGTCTATAGTGCTGCCGCGACTATGACCTGATTTTTCTGAAATATAGCCGTCTTTGAATAAATTGATTTTGTCTAATGCGGGATAAAACTCCTTCTTCGTTTTAACGTCATCAACGTCCTTAGCCCATCTTACAAAGTGATCCACCGCTTGTTGGGGACGATAGCAGTCATATATTTTGAGTGTTAGCGCATGCTTATTTAGCTCGTGCTGCACATTTAAAAGCGCGGATGCAGCTTCTTTTGTTAATAGGCATTTTGGAGCCGGATAACCATCCACTCTGGCGCCAAGAAAATTATGTTCGCCAAAATAGCGAATATCAAGCTCAAGACCAGGAATATTTTGTGCAACGTCTACAAAATTATCTTGATGACGAATTTGTGTAGCCGAGGAACAAGACGATAATGTTAATACATTGAATGCACAGCATAAAACAATCACAAATACTGACTTTTTCATAAAATGTTACAAATAACCCATGATAGACATCCGAGACGGTAAGCGCTTAACAATAAGTCGGCGCCCCTACGCGGCAAGAGCCGCATTATAGCAATGATGAAAGACGGCTTAGGATAGAAATCAGAAGTTCACATTTTTGCTTTTACAATGTCAATGCAATTTGAGAGGAGCGTGCAACTATAGGCCACCCAAGCATAACTGCGATTACCTGAACTATCGAGATTACGGCGGCAGAAATCGGCTTCGTGAACAGTGAATAACCGGGACAGAAATTTAAGGCATAAAAAAACCGACTCATTGGTCGGTCTTTTTAAGGGAATTCATGGTGCCCAGGGGCGGAATCGAACCGTCGACACGAGGATTTTCAGTCCTCTGCTCTACCGACTGAGCTACCTGGGCATTTTAAGGTTTCTTAGTTTTTGCAGTGGTGCCCAGGGGCGGAATCGAACCGTCGACACGAGGATTTTCAGTCCTCTGCTCTACCGACTGAGCTACCTGGGCGGAACTACAAAAGAGCGCCATTAGACTCGATTATGCGGCGGCAGTCAATAAATAATGTTTTTCACTGAGACGGATTTTGGCCGTTCGGGATGTTTTCCTTGCCGAACAAGCTGATAATAAAACCAAAGACTTTTTTCACGCCGCTCCAAATACGCGGCAACAGCCAGATCATCAGCAGGATAAAACCGGCCAACGCTATTAAAAATAATATCGGATGATTGATGCACGCCCAGACGCCGGTTATCACGACGACATCCTCGCCGATCGAGGCAATCCAGTTGCTAAAGGGTTCCGGCGATGTGTTAATCAACACCCTGCTCCCGGATTTGGTTGCATGTGAGCCTGCCGCCAGGCCGCCGCCCACGATGGCCGCGGCCAATTCAACGGCGGGATTCAACTCGCCGATCGCCCCGGCCGCGAGCATGGCCCCGGCCGGAATGCGGATAAACGTGTGTATCGCATCCCAACCGGTGTCTACGCCCGGCGTTTTATCGGCAAAAAATTCGATGAAATACATGAGTCCCGCCGCTCCCATGACCATCGGGTTGGCGACTATCTGTAAATCGGGCGGCAAATCAATATTGCCGGTATTGGCAAGATAGCCCAGCGTAAACAGCGTCGCGTACAGGTTAATACCGCTGGCCCACGCCAGCCCCATCGATAATGCCAGAGTTGTTGATATGTGATCCAGTGCGTCCATTAGAGCGGCCTTTTTCCGACTGTTTTGCTCAGCGTAGCATATTTTTCTGAACCTCCGTTAAACCGTATCCCGATCGCTAATAGAGCTACGCCCTCATTTTTTCGCACATTTAAATTCAGACCATGTAAAATTAACCCTTATGTATTTGGCAACTTTTAGGATGTTAACGTGAGCTTTAGAGGAACAACGATACTTTCTGTTCGCCGGGGCGACAAAGTCGTGATCGGCGGTGACGGTCAAGTCACCTTGGGCAACACGGTGATGAAAGGCAATGCCCGCAAGGTGCGCCGTTTATATCACGACAAAGTCATCGCCGGTTTTGCCGGTGCAACTGCGGACGCGTTCACTTTATTCGAGCATTTTGAAGGCAAGCTGGAAAAACACCGCGGCAATTTAACCCGCGCCGCCGTCGAAATGGCTAAGGACTGGCGTACCGACCGCGCCTTGCGCAAACTGGAAGCCTTGCTGACCATTGCCGACGCCAAAACTTCGCTGATTATTTCCGGCACCGGCGACGTAATCGAGCCTGAACATGATTTGATGGCGATCGGTTCCGGCGGCGCTTTTGCCCAGGCTGCCGCACGCGCATTACTCGAAAACACCGATCTTAGCGCCCGCGAAATTGTCGAACGGTCCTTAAATATAGCCGCAGATATTTGTATTTATACCAACCACAATTTGCGTATTGAAGAACTCGACGCCGAACCTAACGAGTAAATAAATGACTCAAATGACACCCAAAGAAATTGTAAGCGAGCTGGACAAGCATATTGTCGGCCAGGCCAATGCCAAGCGTGCAGTCGCGATCGCGTTGCGCAACCGCTGGCGTCGCCAGCAGGTCGATCCTGCCCTGCGTGAAGAAATCACCCCTAAAAATATTTTAATGATCGGCCCCACCGGCGTCGGCAAGACCGAAATCGCCCGCCGCCTGGCGCGTCTGGCCAATGCGCCGTTCATTAAAATTGAAGCCACCAAATTTACCGAAGTCGGCTACGTCGGCCGTGATGTCGATTCCATAATCCGCGACTTGGTCGATACCGCCGTCAAGATGACCCGCACGGCGGAAATGGACAAGGTCGAAAACAAGGCTTTCGATGCCGCCGAAGACAGAATCCTGGACATTCTGCTGCCCAGAGCGAATGCCGGCATGCTGTCCGACACCGAAGAATCGACCCGCCAAAAAATGCGCAAAAAATTACGCGAAGGCGATCTGGACGACAAGGAAATTGAAATTGACGTGCATCTTGCGCCGGTAGGCGTTGAAATCATGGCGCCTCCCGGCATGGAAGAAATGACCAGCCAATTGCAGGGCATGTTCCAGAACCTGGGTTCGGGCAAAACCCGCTCCCGCAAAATGAAGATCAACAAAGCCCTGAAAGTATTGCAGGACGAGGAAGCGTCAAAACTGGTTAACGAGGATGACATCCGCTTGCGCGCGGTGGAATCCGTTGAGCAAAACGGTATCGTGTTCCTGGACGAAATCGACAAAATCTGCAAACGTTCCGATGTGGGCGGCGGCGAAGTCTCCCGCGAAGGCGTACAAAGAGACTTACTGCCTTTGGTTGAAGGAACCACGGTCAGCACCAAATACGGCTCGATCAAAACCGACCACATCTTGTTTATCGCCTCGGGTGCGTTCCACTTGACCAAACCGTCGGATTTAATCCCCGAACTGCAAGGCCGCTTCCCTATCCGCGTTGAGCTGGATGCGCTGTCAGCCGATGATTTTGTGCGTATCCTGACCGAGCCTGATGCCTCGTTAACCGAGCAATATATAGCGTTATTGGATACCGAAGGCGTATCGTTATCGTTTTCCGCCGACGGCATCAAACGCATTGCCGAATTCGGCTGGCAAGTGAATGAATCCACCGAAAATATCGGCGCCAGAAGATTGCACACCGTTCTGGAGCGGTTACTGGAAGACATTTCCTATAACGCCCCGGATCTTTTTGGCAAAAACATCCTGATCGATGCCGCTTATGTTGATGATCATTTGGCCGAGTTTGTTGAAGATGAGGATTTGAGTCGTTATATTCTGTAGACGCAAGGCGAAAGGCAAAAACACTTGCCCTTCGCCTTGTGTCCTTAGCCCTTAGCCTTTCCCTTATATTGCTTATGCGCCTAACCGCAAAACCCAGCAACACCCACCCGACCGAAATCAAGCTGCATCAGGTTTCCAACATTTTGGAGATCAGCTTTGACGACGGCAGCGTGTTTAAATTGCCGTCCGAATATCTGCGCGTCTACACGCCTTCGGCGGAAGCGGTCGGTCACGCGCCCGGACAGGAAGTTCTGCAGGTCGGCAAGGAAGACATCACCATCAAGGAAATCAAGCCTGTAGGTAACTATGCGATAGCCCCGGTATTTAGCGATGGTCACAACAGCGGCATTTATACCTGGGATTTGCTGTATAAATTGGGCGCCGAATATCAAACTTTATGGGCTGATTATCTTCATAATCTTGAATCCGCCGGCTATAAACGCAAAGAACCGCGGCAAAACTAAGACATATGCATAAATTAATTTAAGCAATTACCATGAAGGACATGGAGACTTAAATCCTTCATTCTCTACATGTTCTTCATGGTTTAAAAATAAGACTTGCTCGGTCATCACAACGCCGGAGCCCTTCGGAAAGGCTCAGGACAGGCTTGCAGAGTGCGTTCCCACGCCGGAGCATGGGAACAATATAATTACGATATAAACAAATCAGGTATAACCATGACCAACACCACCCATTTCGGATTTAAACAAGTCGCCACAGAAGATAAGGTCAAGCTGGTGCGCGGCGTATTCGATTCCGTTGCCGGACAATACGACATCATGAACGACCTGATGTCGATGGGCATCCACCGCATCTGGAAACGCGTTGCGGTGCAGCTAAGCAATGTGCGCAAAGGCGATCAGGTGCTTGATCTGGCCGGCGGCACAGGCGATTTAACCACGCTGTTCGAAAAACGCGTCGGTAAAGAAGGCCAGATAGTTCTGGCCGATATTAATTCGGAAATGCTGCGCACCGGACGCGACCGCCTGATCGACAGAGGCTTGGTCGGCAATATCCGCTATGCGCAAGTCAACGCCGAATGCCTGCCCTTTGAAGACAATACTTTCGACTGCGTCTGTATCGCCTTTGGCCTCCGTAACGTCACCGACAAAGATGCGGCATTGCGCTCCATGTACCGCGTGCTGAAACCCGGCGGCCGCGTCATCGTGCTGGAATTTTCGCACCCGGTCGATAAAATCACCGAGACAGTTTACGATTTTTACTCATTCAAGCTGCTGCCCAAGATCGGCAAGATTGTCGCCAAAGATGAGGACAGTTATCGTTATCTGGCCGAATCGATCCGCATGCATCCCAAACAGGATGATCTGAAGAAAATGATGGAGAACGCAGGCCTGGAACGCTGCGAATACTTCAACATGACGCAGGGCATCGTCGCCGTTCATAGAGGTTATAAAATCTAGCATGACTATCAAGCCATTGCTGATTGGCGCACTGGAAGCCACGCTGAATCAATATCTTTCGTTGGATCAGGACAGCGGCTATTTTTTGACGCCACTGGCCGGCAAGGTCATTGCTGTTAATATTCAGCCGTTTGATGAAACCGTTTACCTGTGCCCGACGACCGATTCCATTCAGTGTCTGGATCAGTTCCCGGACCCACCCGACACCCGGCTGACCGGTTCAATTTGGGCGCTGGGCTTAATGGGCCTCAGCTCGACACCGATGCGTTCCGTTTTCTCAGGCGAGGTAAAAATTGAAGGCGATATGCAAACCGGCCGCAAGTTCCAGGAACTGTTCGCCAAACTGGACATCGATCTGGAAGAAAAACTGTCGCAATTCACCGGCGACATCATCGCGCATAAGACGGCCAATTTTTTCCGCGCCGGGCAAAACTGGAGCAAAGATTCGCTCGAAACCTTCAGGCTGAATGCCAAAGAATTTTTGCAGGAAGAAACCCGCGATTTGCCGGCAGCGCCCGAAGCGGATATTTTTTACGCCCAGGTCGATGAATTGCGCACCGATTTTGACCGCCTGCAAAGCCGGATTGATCGCCTGAAAAGTACGTTGCAAAATAAATCTTAATTATTCACCACGAAGGCACGGAGACACGAAGTTTTACCTTATCTTTTCTTCGTGAACTTCGTGTCTTCGTGGTGAATTTAGGACTTAAAAACACAGCCCGCCCTACAAACAAAGGTAACTCGTGATCCGCCCTAAATTATTATTGCGCCTGATTCACATTAACTGGGTTCTGGTCTTTCACGGCCTGGACGAAATCGTTTTAAAAACCCATTTATTCCGGCCTGTCCGTTATTTGGCGGTTTTCTCGCCCAACTACTGGTTCAGAAGCTCGTCAGACTCCCGCGGCGCCAGAATCCGCCGCGCACTGGAAGATTTGGGGCCTATTTATGTCAAGTTCGGCCAGGCCTTGTCCACCCGGAAAGACCTGCTGCCCGAGGACATTGCCGACGAATTGGTCAAACTGCAAGACCGCGTCCCGCCCTTTGACAACGCGATTGCCCGCAGCATTATTGAAAAAGAACTCGACATGTCTATCAGCGAGGCCTTTGCCGAGTTTGACGCCGAACCGCTGGCCTCCGCATCCGTCGCACAGGTCCATACCGCCGTCCTGCACAGCGGCGAAAGCGTCGTCGTTAAAGTGCTGCGCCCCG
This sequence comes from Methylobacter tundripaludum, assembly GCF_002934365.1. Lineage (GTDB taxonomy): Bacteria > Pseudomonadota > Gammaproteobacteria > Methylococcales > Methylomonadaceae > Methylobacter_A > Methylobacter_A tundripaludum_A. Next base: position 27,457 of record NZ_PTIY01000001.1, read on the forward strand.
GCATAGAAAACCGCATCCGCTCGGACATAGGCCTGCTCTACGAACTGGCCCGTTTTGCCGAACGCTTCTGGTCTGACGCAAGAAGATTGCGCCCTGTCGATGTCGTAGCCGAGTTTGAACGGACCACACTCGACGAACTCGACTTGGTCAGGGAAGCGGCCAATGCGGCCAAATTGCGCCGCAATTTCGAAAACTCCGACATTATCTATATACCGGAAATCCACTGGCCGTTAACGCGTCAAAAAGTCATGGTCATGGAGCGGATTCACGGCATACCGGTCGGTGAAATCGAACAGCTTCGGGTGGGCGGCGCCGATTTTAAATTACTCGCAGAACGCGGCGTGGAAATCTTTTTCACCCAGGTATTCAGGGATAATTTCTTTCATGCCGACATGCATCCGGGCAATATTTTCGTCGATCTGCCGGCCAAATATATTGCCGTCGATTTCGGCATCATCGGCACCCTGTCGCCGTCCGACCAGCACTATCTCGCCAAAAACTTTCTGGCTTTTTTCAACCGGGATTACCGCAAAGTGGCCGAAATGCATGTCGAATCCGGCTGGGTTTCCGAATCGACCCGGATAGAAGAGTTTGAATCCGCGATACGCAGCGTTTGCGAGCCGATCTTTGAAAAACCCCTGAAAGACATTTCCTTCGGACAATTGCTGCTGCGTTTATTCCAGACTGCGCGCCGTTTCGATATGCATGTGCAACCGCAACTGGTGCTGCTGCAAAAAACCCTGCTCAATATCGAGGGCCTGGGACGGCAGCTTTATCCCGAGCTGGACTTGTGGCAGACCGCCAAGCCGTTTCTTGAGAAATGGTTTCATCAGCGCGTAGGCCCTAAAGCCAAAATCGACAGGCTGATCAAACAGTTCCCCGACTTTGCCGAGCAGTTTCCCGAGATTCCTTCGCTGATTTACAAAGCGCTGGACAATGCCGCGAACGCCAAGCAACAAGCAGAAATGCAAAACAAGGAATTAATCCTGCTGCGCCGACAAATGGCTAGAAACCACCGCAGAACGGTCTGGGCGATGCTGATCAGCGCGGCGGCCATCAGCGCGGCGGTGCTATTTCGGTGAAGACACAAAAATAGAACACGAATACCCTAAAAGAAGATGCTTTCTGATTGATTGGAACCTTGCAACATTAAAATTACAAATTAAACAAATATACTTGATTTATCCTATATTTTGCATGAAACTTACAAAATATAATCCTATTATTTATCTCTAGATCATTATGCTATTGCAATTTAGCGTTAACAATTTCCGTTCCATTAAAGATACAGTCACTTTTAGCATGAACACCGCTTCAAACGAAGCGAGCAAACATAGCTTTCAAGCAAGAGATTGCCACCTACTAAATAGCGCGGTGATATACGGAGCAAATGCCAGCGGCAAAAGCAATGTCTTAAAAGCCATGAGCTTCATGCGAAATTTGGTTTTAAACAAACCTAAAATTACCCAATCAACTGACGATTTACCGCATCAGCCTTTTCGTTTAAATACCGAAACGGAGCAGGCTTCCAGTTATTTTGAAATCGTGTTTTTCTTAGAGGATGTTAAATATCGCTACGGTTTTGAAGCCGACAGTACAACTGTCTACGCTGAATGGCTTTATAGCGATGAAAAGAGCAAGGAATCTCGATTATTTGAGCGCGATAACGAGCAGAATATTCATTACGTTAATAAGCAAAAATTTAAAGAAGGCGTAGGACTAAAAGTCCTCGACAATCATTTGTTTATTTGGAAGTGCGATCAAAATAACGGCGATATTTCAAAGAAAATCCTGCAATGGTTTAATAATTTTAATTTAATTAATGGGTTGGAAAACGAAGGTTATTTACATATTGCTTTAAAGCAAATGGAAAATACCGATGCTAAGTCTGAGCTGCTTAAATTGGTTAAAATTGCCGACTTGGGAATCGACGAAATAGAAATTGAAGAAAATGATGTCCCTCAAGATATTATTAAAAACCTGCCTATTCCTGAAGAATTGAAGCAAAAAATGCTCGACGATGGCGGTGTAACTACAGTTGAATTACAAACTCGTCATAAAAAATTTAGCTCTAAAAATCAACCAATAGGCGCAGTTTTATTTAAGTTAAGTGAGGATGAATCACAAGGTACACAAAAATTCTTCGCACTTTCCGCCCCAATTTTGGATACGTTAGATAAGGGAAAGGTGTTATTAATTGATGAACTTGATGCAAGTCTGCATCCGATGCTAACGGAATGTTTTATCAAGCTCTTTAATAATAAAGATCTGAATAAACACAACGCACAATTGATTTTTGTCACTCATGATATTCACTTGTTATCAGTTCCAGAGCTTTTTGAACGCGATCAAATTTGGTTTACTGAAAAAGACCAATACGGCAGCACCAATCTTTATTCATTACTTGAGTTTAGAAAAAAGAATAAAGGTAAAGATGTCAGGGCAACAGATAATTTAGAAAAGCATTATCTACAAGGACGATACGGCGCCGTGCCTTATATAGGTGAGATGTAATGTCAAGAAGACAAGGTGCCGAAGGTTTTGAAAGTAACAAAAAAGCAAGAAAACGGGCAAAAATAGCCCAAAGAACACAAAACACTCAAAATGAGCGCGAAACTCTCATTATCGCATGTGAAGATAGCGTATCAGCGCCCCTATATTTCAACGCTATTTTTGACGACCTCAAAATAAATCATGCCATTGCGGCATCCTCGCTGGTTATTGTTAATCATAAACATACCGACCCTGCTGGCGTTTTAGATGACTTGCTTAATCATCCCAACTACCAAGACTTTGATCACCAATGGATAGTAATTGATCGTGACGAAGAAAGGACAAATGGCGGCGGGCATACTTTAGAAAGCTTTAACCAAGCGATAGCAAGGGCTAAGAATAAAAATATTAAAGTTGCTTATTCCAACCCTTGCTTTGAAATCTGGTATTTACTGCATTTTGACTACAGAAATACAGCCATTGATAGGGATGAGCTTGTAGAACAGTTAGAACATAAGTATCAATATAAAAAGAATGCGTTATTTATCCTAAATCAAGATCAACAGGATGCTGCAATCAGAAATGCCGCCAACCTAATTCAATCATGGGTTGATACTTATGGCATCACAAAACCGGCAACGGATAATCCAAGTACAACTGTGCATGATTTAGTTGAGCAGTTGAATTCGTTTAAACAAGATCAACCACAAGCAGGTGCAAAAATGGTAACACTGGAAACGCCGATCTGTGATTTCGGCAAAAAAGCCATCGATTTTGAATTGACCGGCGTTGACGGGCGAACCTGGACACTGCAACAGTGCATGGGCGAAAAGGGTCTGTTGGTGATGTTCATCTGTAACCATTGCCCGTATGTCAAAGCCGTGCAAGACCGGATAGTCCGGGATGCGCGGGAACTTAAAGCGCTGGGGGTTGAAACGGTCGCAATCATGCCCAATGATACGGTCGAATACCCTGCCGATTCTTTCGACAACATAAAAAAACTGTCCGAACAGCTAGGTTTTTGTTTTCCTTACTTGCTTGATGAAACCCAGCAGGTCGCCAGGGCTTACGGCGCCATCTGTACGCCGGACTTTTTTGGCTATAATGCCGACTATGAACTGCAATACCGCGGACGACTGGACGCCAGCCGCAAGGAAACCGCGCCGGAAGGCGCCAAACGTGAATTATTCGAGGCGATGAAGCTGATTGCCGAAACCGGCCACGGCCCCAAAGAGCAAATCAACAGCATCGGCTGCTCGATCAAATGGAAGTAGGGATCGTGCATGAAATAACTTGAGCAAATTTTATTTTTAAACCATGAAGGATTTAAGTCTTTATGCGCTTCATGGTGATTGCTTAAATTAATTTATGCATGTTCCTTAAATTAACCCTAAAAAACAAATGGAGCATGGATGTAACTGATAATTACGGATAAAAAACCCGTTTAAATCCGTCTAATCTGTGTCATCCGTCGACTGCATGAATGCAGGAGGTAGAGCAATGCAGGAGCAATTGCCGAGTTCCATTGAGAAAGCTAATACCTACACAACCCACAACAATGAGAGCGTAATATGTCAATTAAGAGAATGGTAGATCTGGACTTGTCAGGCAAACGGGTGTTAATCCGTCAGGATCTGAACGTACCGGTAAAAAACGGCAAAGTGACCAGCGACATTCGTATCCAGGCCAGCGTACCGACCATTGAAAAAGCCCTGGCTGCTGGCGCGGCTGTCATGCTGATGTCGCATCTGGGCCGTCCGGTCGAAGGACAGTACGACGAAGAGTCTTCGTTGAAACCGGTCGCCGAACGTTTATCCGAGTTGCTGGGCAAGCCGGTCAGACTGGAAAAAGACTGGATCGACGGCATCACTATCCAGCCGGGCGAAGTCGTGCTGTGCGAAAACGTGCGTTTTAATGCCGGCGAAGGCAAAAACAACGACGATCTGGGCAAAAAAATGGCGACTCTTTGCGACATCTTCGTGATGGATGCATTCGGCACCGCACACAGAGCGCAGTCCTCAACCCACAGCGTGGCTAAATTCGCGCCGATTGCCTGTGCGGGACCGTTATTGGCCAGCGAACTGGACGCACTGGGCAAAGCCCTGGAAACACCGACTAAGCCGCTGGTTGCGATTGTCGGCGGTTCTAAAGTATCGACCAAATTAACCGTATTAGAATCTTTATCGGAAAAAGTCGACCAGTTGATCGTCGGCGGCGGCATCGCCAACACCTTTATTGCGGCAGCCGGTTTCCCGGTCGGCAAATCGCTGTATGAACCCGATCTGCTTGATGAAGCCAAACGACTGATGGCGGCAGCCAAAAGCAACGGTTCCGATATTCCCGTCCCTGTCGACGTGGTTTGCGCCAAGGAATTTTCAGAAACCGCAGTCGCCACCGTTAAAAATGTCGCCGATGTCGAAGCCGACGACATGATTATGGACATAGGCCCTGAAACCGCAAAACAGTATGCCGAAATTTTAAAAACCGCAGGCACCATCGTCTGGAACGGTCCGGTCGGCGTATTTGAATTCGACCAGTTCGGCGAAGGCACCAAGGCCCTTGCGGCGGCAATCGCCGAAAGTCCTGCTTTTTCGATTGCAGGCGGCGGCGATACTTTGGCGGCTATCGACAAATACGGCATTAACGATGACGTGTCTTACACCTCGACCGGCGGCGGCGCTTTTCTTGAATTTCTTGAAGGCAAAGAACTTCCAGCCGTTTCTGTGTTAAAATCGCGATAACAAGTTAGGCGAAGGGCGAAGGGCGAAAGGCGAAAAAGCCTTTCACCCTTCGCTTTTTGCCTTTTGCCTTAACTACAACGCATCAGGATTAAAAATGGCCAGAGTCACTATCGAAGATTGTTTGGAACACGTTGAAAACCGTTTCAAACTGGTTTTATTAGCCAGCACGAGGGCGCGCCAACTGAGCCACGGCGCGACTGAATTTGTGCCGCGCGGCAAGGATAAAGATACGGTGGTCGCATTACGCGAAATTGCGGCAGGCCATGTCTCGCCCGAAAACATCAACCTTCTGCACCGTGTCGGCGAAGCTCATGAGCATCAGCCTAGCCAAAACCCGATGTTCTAAATCGCAGAGCCTATGCTGGAAATAGCCGACCCGATCGAGCTCGAACGCCCCCAGGACAAATTGATCCGGCGTTTATGCACGACCTTGTCCGGCTATCTGGATCAAACCCAAATCGACCAATGCGTCCATGCTTATGAAGTTGGCGAAGCCGCTCATGCCGGTCAATTCCGTAAAAGCGGCGAAGCCTATATCTGCCATCCGGTCTCCGTCGCGATCAGTCTTGCCGAAATGCGCATGGACGCCAACGGCATCATGGCCGCCATCCTGCATGACGTTATTGAAGACACCCCGGTCAGTAAAAAAGAGCTGGCCGAACAGTTCGGCGCAGAAGTCGCAGATCTGGTCGATGGGGTTACCAAATTAACCAAAATCGACAGTAAATCACATGCCGAAACGCAAGCGGAAAATGTCCGCAAAATGTTTCTGGCCATGGCCATAGATTTACGCGTCATCATCGTCAAACTGGCGGACCGCCTGCACAACATGCAGACGCTCGGCGTCATGCCTGCGGCAAAAAAACGCCGCATTGCCCGTGAAACCCTGGATATTTACGCCCCAATCGCCAATCGGCTGGGCATGAACAATATCCGGCAAAAACTCGAAGCGCTGAGTTTTGAGGCGATGTACCCGATGCGCCACGCGGTGTTAAACAATGCCGTAAAAAAAGCGCGGGGCAACCGCCGCAAAATTGTCGACATCATCGAAAGCACGATAAAAAACCGTTTGGAACAAGTAGGTTTAAACTGTGAAGTTGCCGGACGGGAAAAAAATCTTTACAGCATTTATAAAAAAATGCTCAACAAAAGAATTTCCCTGGCCGATGTGTTTGATGTCTATGCGTTCAGGATTTTTTGCGATGACGTCGATACCTGCTACCGCGTGCTTGGCGTCATGCATAACCTGTACAAGCCGATTCCGGGGCGCTTCAAGGATTATATCGCCTTGCCCAAAGCCAATGGCTACCAATCCCTGCATTCGATCTTAATGGGACCCTATGGCGTGCCTATCGAGATTCAGATCCGAACGCACGAAATGCACCGCATGTCGGAATCGGGCATCGCCGCGCACTGGCTGTATAAATCCGACGATGACAAAGCCCAAAAATTTCGGGATCGCGCCAACGAGTGGCTCCGCGACTTGCTGGAAATCCAGAAATCCGCCGGCGATTCGCTGGAATTTATCGACAACCTGAAAGTGGACCTGTTCCCGCAGGAAGTGTTCGTGTTCACCCCGCAGGGCGCCATTATTAAAATGCCCCGCGGTGCGACCATTATTGATTTTGCCTACGCGGTGCATACCGATGTGGGCAATGCCTGCGTTTCGGCCAGAATCGACAAGCAGCTGGTGCCGTTACAGACCAAACTGGAAAACGGCTTCACCGTCGAAGTCATTACCGCATCGTGGGCCCGGCCCAACCCGCTTTGGCTCAATTACGTGGTCACCGCCAAAGCCCGCTCCGGCATCCGCAATTACCTGAAAAACTTTAAACAACTGGAAGCGATTAACCTGGGACGCCGGCTGCTGGAAAAAGAACTGCAAGCCATGCACCTGCACCTGGAAGACATCGACAAAAACAAAATACAAGCCTTGCTTCAAGTCATGTCCAAGCAATCGCTGGATGAATTGCTTGAAGACATAGGCTTGGGCAACAAAATGCCGTTTTTGATCGCCAAACGCATCGCCCAGGACGACATTAACGCCACCGTCAAGCTGGACGACAACGACCAGGCCCAAAAAAAGCCGCTGATCATAAAAGGCACGGAAGACATGGTCATTACCCTGGCCAAATGTTGCAGGCCGATTCCGGGCGATTCGATCATCGGCTATTTCAACCCCGGCAAAGGCATCGTCGTGCATCATCACGAATGCCGTAACAGCAATCTGGTCAGAAAAAAACAAACCAACTGGCTGGATGTTGAATGGAGCGAGGACGCCGTCGGCGATTTCCCGGTTGAAATCCGCATAGAAATACTCAATCAACGCGGCTCGCTGGCGACCGTCGCCTCGACGATTTCCGAACTGAATTCGAATATTGAAAACGTCAACGTTGTTGACCAGGATGACCGTATCTGCGTCGATTTAATCACCTTGACCGTCAAAGACCGGGTGCATCTGGCCAAAATCATGCGACGTTTGAAAGAATTATCGATCGTGTTAAAAATTACCCGCGTTAAAGCCTAAAGGATCAAAAATGACCAGACAAATCATCCAGACTGATAAAGCGCCGCAAGCCATCGGCACCTATTCGCAGGCCGTCAGGGTTGATCGCACCGTTTATCTTTCGGGACAAATTCCGTTGGTGCCCGAAACCATGACCATTATTGAAGGCGATATAAGCGCGCAAATCACCCAGGTGTTCGATAACCTGCAAGCCGTTGCGGAAGCTGCGGGCGGCGATTTCTCGGACATCGTCAAGCTGAATGTTTTCTTGACCGATTTGGCGCACTTTCCGATAGTCAACGAAATCATGGGGCATTATTTCCAAGCACCCTACCCCGCACGCGCGGTTGTCCAGGTTGCCGCGTTGCCTAAAGCCGCCGGCGTGGAGATGGATGCGATTATGGTGTTAAAGCCGCAGGAATATCCGGCTTCTTAATGCTCCCGGTTAATGAAAAAACCGAACCCCCTGAATCAACCGGTCGGCATATTGACCGGGATAGGCGCTCAAACTGTAAACCGCCTGCAAAAACTCGGCCTTTGCGTCATTCAGGATCTGCTTTTTCACCTGCCGCTGCGCTATGAAGACCGAACCCGTGTTTATGCTATCGGCTCATTAAAGCCGGGCATGACTGCGCTGATCAGCGGCAAAGTCGAATTTATCGATGTTTTGCCCAGAGGCAGAAAAAGCCTGGTCTGCCGTATCAGCGACGGTACCGGCTTTATCAACCTGAAGTTCTTCCACTTTACCGCCAGCCAGCACAACGCGCTACAACCCGGCACGGCAATCAGCTGCTTTGCCGAAGTGCGCTACGGTTTTGCCGGGCTGGAAATGGTTCATCCCGAATACAAGGTTATCGCCAACCCCGACGACTGCATCACCCAAACGCGCCTGACCCCGGTTTATCCGCTGACCGAAGGCCTCAGCCAGAATGTCATCCGCAAAGCAGTCAAGCAGGCTTTAGACCTGTGCAACCGGGAACCTGAACTGCTGACCGACTGGATACCCGAGTCCATCCTAAAGCGATACCGTTACCCTAGCCTCGCAGACGCGATCCAGACGCTTCATGCGCCGGACGAATCGGTGTCGGTTGAAGCCTTGCAAAACGGCAGCGTACCCGCGCTGAAACGACTGGCCTTTGAAGAACTGCTGGCGCATTATTTAGTCTTAAGAGCAACCCGGAATAAAACCAAAGCCTGGCAAGCGCCCTCTTTCTCTGTAGGGACTACCGGCAAAATCGCCACCGAGCATTTCATCCGCTCCCTGCCGTTTAAACTGACCGGCGCGCAGCAACGGGTCATTGCCGAAATCGAAGCCGATTGCAACCGGCAACACCCGATGATGCGCCTGGTGCAGGGCGATGTCGGCTCCGGCAAAACCGTAGTCTCCGCCTACGCGGCGCTGCTGGCGTTGACGGCGGGCTATCAGGTTGCGGTGATGGCGCCGACCGAGTTGCTGGCAGAACAACACTTCCGCAACTTCAGCGCCTGGTTTGACGGCTTTCAAACCCAGGTGCTGTACTTGACCGGACAGCTCAAAGGCAACGCCAGAAAAACCGTATTACAGGCACTGGAGGACGGCACGGCCAATATTATCATCGGCACTCACGCCTTGTTCCAGGACAGCGTGAACTTTCATCGCCTGGGCCTGATTATTATCGATGAACAACACCGTTTCGGCGTCCATCAGCGGCTGGCGCTCAGGGAGAAAGGCCAGCAAGGCAATATCAGGCCGCACCAGTTAGTGATGACCGCCACGCCGATTCCCCGCACCCTGGCGATGCTGCAATATTCCGACCTGGACATATCGATTATCGACGAACTGCCTCCGGGCAGAAAGCCGATCGTGACCAGCGTGATCCCGTCCGAGCGGCGCGCCGATGTAATCGACCGGATCAACAGCTGGGTCGGCAAAAAAAGGCAGGTCTATTGGGTCTGTACGCTGATTGAAGAGTCGGAAGTTTTGCAATGCGAGGCTGCGGAAAAAACCGCAGAAACGCTGACAGAGGCCTTGCCGGATGTGCGCGTGGCGCTGATTCACGGGCGCATGAAATCCGCCGAAAAAGACGCCGTCATGCAGGATTTTAAAAACCACCGGATCGATTTGCTGGTCGCCACGACCGTCATTGAAGTCGGCGTCGATGTGCCCAATGCCGGGCTAATGATCATCGAAAACCCGGAACGCTTAGGCCTGTCCCAGCTGCACCAGTTGCGCGGCCGGGTCGGCCGAGGCAACGACGACAGTTATTGCCTGCTGATGTATCAAGCGCCGCTGTCCGATACCGCCCGCCATCGCCTGGGGGTTCTACGGGACAGCAACGACGGCTTTGTGATCGCCGAAAAAGACCTAGAACTGCGCGGCCCCGGCGAAGTCATGGGTACCCGGCAAACCGGGCAAATGCATTTTAAAATTGCCGATTTGGCCAGGGATTCCGAGTTGCTGGATACCGTCCAACAGATCGGCGACGATTTTTTCACCCAAGCGCCTCAGTCCATACAACCCTTGTGCGACCGCTGGCTGGGCGCATCCACCGAATATTCAGAGGTTTAACCCCTTGTCCAGCAAAAGTTTTTTATTTAACCGGGAACCCTTGTGGCTTGAAAACCGCTCCGGCACCCGCCACATCTTGCCTGAAAATGTCCAGTCGTGGACTTATGAGCCGGGCTCGCTGACCCAGCGCATGCGCGATTATTACGGCGGTGCGGTTGGCGTTAAAGTCCTGTTGCAGCAATGGAATACGCCGTTCTTAAGCGAGCGCAGGCTGCTCAAGTTACACGAAAACAGGTACAGCCTGATCCGTGAAGTCTTGCTGCACGCCGACGGCAAACCGCTGATTCTAGCCAGGACCATCATCCCGGCAAACACCGTAAAAATCGCCAAAAGCAACTTGTCTCATCTGGGCAACCGCCCGCTGGGGGAAGTGATTTTTTCCTATCCCAAACTGGAGCGCATCGAGATGGATGTCACCTTGATTAATCCGCCGACTTGGACGCAGCCTGCGATAGCTGAAGGTCATATCGACCAGCCGATCTGGGGCAGAAGAACAGTCTACGCGATAGCGCATCGGCAAATGCTGGTCAGCGAGTTTTTTTTACCGGGGGTTTTGGAAGTCTGTTAGCTGGAGAAGCAGGGCGTATCCATCGAGCTTTAACAGGAGTACAAGCTTCGCCTAAAGCGCCTACTTTTGGTGCTTGCAAGGCAGGCGAAGCCTGCACTCCAACACCCTGACGCCTATTCCGGTCTACGCCACATTCGCAATAACAATAGCCCGTTTAGGAGCAGGCAAGCCTTCGCAAGTCAGCTGCGGATTTTTCGCATCCAGAAAGTCTTTCAACGAATGGAAGATCATCCACTCCGTAGTCCGTTGCTCTTCGATGCTGGTTACAGTAACGTCAACCACACGGATATTTTTAAACCCGCAGCGCTTTAGCCAGCTAACCAGCGTGTCGCAACTGGGCAGGAACCAGACGTTGCGCATTCTGGCGTAACGGTCTTCCGGCAATAAGACTTGGCCTAAGCCGCCGTCGATAACCAGGGTTTCCAACACCAGTTCGCCGCCGGGTTGCAGACAGTCTCTTAATTCCATCAGATGATCGATAGGCGAACGGCGATGGTACAACACGCCCATCGAAAATACCGTGTCGAACGCCTTCAAGCCGTAAGGCATGTCTTCGATGCCCATCGGCAGGACGTAAACCGGCGCTTCGCCATACAATTTTCTGACCAGTTGAAACTGCATGACATTGAGCATCATCGGATCGATTCCGACCACTGTTTTGGCACCCGCGCCGAGCATGCGCCAGCAATGATAGCCGTTGCCGCAGCCGACATCCAACACCAGACGGTGTTCCAGCGGCGCGATATGATCTTTCAGTCGGTTCCACTTCCAGTCTGAGCGCCATTCGGTGTCTACATGGATGCCGAATAGGTTGTACGGGCCTTTACGCCAGGGATGCAGGGCTTTTAACTGGCTTTCAAGCTGATTTTTTGCTGTCGCGGACAGGTCGTCCGAACCGCCTATCTGCACCGCATCAGTATCCAGCACGCGTTGTGCGGCAGGCAATACCGGCACGCTGTCGACCAGCGCCTGCCACTCCGCCAAATTGCCATGCCTGGACTGATCAAAGCCTCGTTCAAGCTGCTCGGGAAGTATCTTTACCCAAGCGTCGGCCTTGGCATCGATCAGCGCATCGTATAAGGGTTGATAATCGATCATTTCAGCGCAATGATCGAGGCGAAGTTGAAGTATTGGAACCAGACTTCGGCGCTGCTGAATCCGACTTCGCGCAAGCGGTTTTGATGCTGGGCAAAGGTCTCGGGAATCAGCACATTTTCCAGTGCTGTGCGTTTTTGACTGACTTCCAGATCGCTGTAACCTTGGGCCTTTTTAAAGGCATGATGCATTTGGGTTTGCAATTCCTGTTGCCGGTCGTCATCGAATTTGAGTTTTTCCGACAGGATTAAAATGCCGCCGGGCAACAGTCCCTGATAGATTTTTTGCAACAGACAGAACCGATCTTCAAGCGGAATAAACTGTAGCGTGAAGTTCAAGACCACCACCGAGGCGTTTTCAATAGCGACTTCTCGAATGTCTCTGCACTGCACATCGACTGCAACCGGCGCATGGTCTTTTTGCAATGCCTGCTGAAAACGCGTCACCATCGCTTCGGAGTTATCGACGGCGATAATGCGGCAGTTTTCAGCTTCAATCTGGTGGCGCATCGACAAGGTTGCCGCGCCTAAAGAGCAGCCCAGGTCGTAGCAGACGCTATGTTCACGGGCAAAGCGCCCGGCCAAAAGACCTATCGCGGAAATAATCGCACTGTAACCGGGAACGGACCGTTGAATCATGTCCGGGAAGACGCCGGCTACCGTTTCGTCAAATTTAAAAGCGCCGACTTCGCCAATGGGGCTGGCATAAATGGAGTCTTTCGGGAAGTTCATGAATTAAAAAGCAGGACGGAACCGCTGTTGGGTTGAGTAAGGGCGACCTATCGGCCGCCCTTTTGTTCTGTGGGTATGCGGGGTAAACCGGGTGTAGCTTTAAGAATTCGCAGCCGTTTTATCCGACAATGCTTCGGCATTACGTTTAACCAATCCTTCAATAACCGCGTTTAATGAGCCTTTGGTTTGAACCTCATTGCTGAAGGTAGTGCGGTAGTTGGTCACCAGACTCACGCCTTCAATCATAATGTCGTAAGCTTTCCATTCACCATCACGCAGCACCATCCGGTAATTAACGCCGATCGGCTGTATTCCGGGTTGTAATACTTCGGTTTTTACAATGACTTTTGTTTCGCCGTCTTGCATTTCAAGCGGCAGGAAACGAACCGACCAATCGGTAAATTCGACAAAAGCGCGGGAATAGGTTCTTACCAGCAGCGTTTGGAACTCATGCTTAAACCGCTCGCGTTCATCATTAGACGCCGTTTTCCAGAGCTTGCCCAAAACTAATTCTGAAATCCTGTCGAAATCTGTATGTGGATAAATAACTTCGTTGACGAATTGCGTAATCTTGGCAAAGTCTTTGGTAAACGACTTATCTTGAAGTTTTTCCTGTAATTTCGCAGAAGCCTCTTGTATCGCTTGTTGTGGAGGCAACAAGTCAGCCGCGTTTACCTTGGCAACAGGCATTACACCAAGTAATACCGCAAATAAACCCAATATTGTAACTTGCTTAGCTTTCATAAAACCCTCTAAAATCAAACTGACGAATACGTTTACTCTCAAATATCGCCGTGGTAATTCCCTGATACAATAAATCCTTTGTACTTAGATATAGAGATTTTCCAAACCCTTAGAACCAAGGATAAGATGACATATAATAACATCAATTTTCCTCAAACACGTATGAGAAGAATGCGTTATAACGATTTTTCCCGTCGTTTAATGCGCGAAAACCGCCTGTCTGTTGATGATCTGATTTACCCGATGTTCGTCACCGAAGGCTCAAACCAACGGCAGACCATCTCGTCCATGCCCGGAGTGGAACGTCTCTCGCTGGATTTATTGCTTGAAGAAGCGCATCTGCTCTATAGCCTCGGCATCCCTGCGATTGCGCTGTTTCCGGTGACTTCCGCAGATAAAAAATCGGAGCATGCGGCCGAAGCCTATAACCCTGACGGACTGATTCAACGCAGCATCAGGGCTTTAAAAAAAGCCGTTCCCGAATTGGGCATTATTACCGATGTCGCGTTGGACCCTTTTACGACACACGGACAGGACGGGCTGGTCAATCTCGACGGCTACGTGATTAATGACGAGACTATCGACGTATTGACCCGGCAGGCGCTGTCTCATGCCGAAGCCGGGGCCGATATTGTGGCGCCGTCGGACATGATGGACGGCCGCATCGGCGCAATAAGGCAAGCGCTGGAAGAGGCAAACCATATCAACACACTGATACTGGCTTATTCCGCCAAGTACGCCTCCAGTTTTTACGGCCCGTTCAGGGATGCCGTGGGTTCCGCCGGAACCTTGGGCAAGGGCAACAAATATAGCTATCAGATGGATCCGGCCAATTCCGATGAAGCCATGCGCGAAATCCAGCTGGATTTGCAGGAGGGCGCGGACATGGTCATGGTCAAGCCGGGAATGCCCTATCTGGACATTATCCGCCGGGTAAAAGACCAATACGGCGTACCGACATTCGCCTATCAGGTCAGCGGCGAGTACGCGATGCTTAAAGCCGCCTCGATGAACGGCTGGCTGGACGAGAAGCAGGTTGTTTTGGAATCCCTGCTGGCGTTCAAGCGCGCCGGCAGCGACGCCATCCTGACCTATTACGCCAAATCCGTAGCCCAGTGGCTGCAAGAGTAGTGCGTCTATTTTAAATAATCTTTTAATTTAACAACTGAAATGGAGCTTGTTTCATGTCAGAAGACATTCTAATCACCGAAAAAAAAAAATTTCACATTGAAGAAGCCATTTTGGTTTTACTGCTGATCCTGTCGCTGGTCGGCATCGGGATCATGGATTTTTCTCCGGCCGACGGCTATGGCTACTGGCTCATTTTAGTTGTCGTATTTTGCCTGTTCGCAATGATTATCGGCTGGCTGCAATCCAAACACCGCGCCGACGACTTCAAGATCATACTCCGCGAACAATCCATACACTGGTTCACCTCATTGCTGATCGTTGGCGGAATATTTTTAATCCATCAATCCGGGCGGATAGCCGAAGAAGACGCCGGCCTGATTATCCTACTGATTTTATCGCTTTCGACCATACTCGACGGCCTGCGCGTAGGCTGGCGTTTTAGTCTGGTAGGGCTTTTTCTCGGGGTTGCCGCTGTGGTTTCGGTTTATACGCCGCACTTTCTCTGGGTGGAATTGGGCATAGCCATTTTGATTGTTGCGGTGACCATTGCATGGGAGTTATGGATGGAGAAAAAAGCACAGTTATGATGCCCACTGACCGCTACGCCGTATTTGGCCACCCTATCAAACACAGCAAATCGCCGCGCATTCACCGTCTTTTTGCCGCACAAACCGGACAAACGCTCGAATACATCGCCGAGGAAGTCCCGGCCGAACAATTCCAGGCCGCCGTTGAGGCGTTTTTTGCCGCGGGCGGCAAGGGTTTAAATTGCACCGTGCCGCTGAAAGAACTCGCCTGGAGCTACGCAGACCATAAAACCGAACGCGCCCAGCTGAGCAAGGCGGTCAACACGCTCGCGCTTCAACCGGACGGCGCTATTTTGGGCGACAACACCGACGGCATCGGCTTGGTAACCGACCTGACCACTAATCATGGCATCGCCTTATCGGGCGCCCGTATCCTGATTTTGGGCGCCGGCGGCGCCAGCCGGGGCATCATACTTCCAATACTTGAGAAATCTCCGAAAACCCTGGTTATCGCCAACCGCACCAAGGATAAGGCCGTCAAGCTGGCGGCTGAATTTCACGGCAAAGGTCCTGTTACCGGCTGCGGCTTTGACGATTTAGCAAACCGGCAGTTCGATTTGATTTTAAACGCGACCTCAGCCAGTTTGAGCGGCCAGTTACCGCCACTGCCGACCGGTTTACTCGCAGCGGGCGGCATGTGTTACGACCTCGCCTACGGCAACGAGCCGACCGCTTTTGTGCGTTGGGGACAGGATAATCATGCGGCAAAAAGCCTGGATGGATTGGGTATGTTGGTTGAGCAGGCGGCGGAAGCTTTTTTTATCTGGCGCGGCGTTCGGCCTAAAACCCGGCCTGTTATTGAACTGCTGAATTCAGAGCGGCAAGCTTGAAGGGCAAAGGGCAAAGGGCAAAGGGCAAAGGGCAAAGGGCAAAAATAGCTTGCATTGAAATTTAAGAAGCCGTCAAATTTTTCGCCTTTCGCCTTTCGCCTTTCGCCTTTCGCCTTTACTCCTGCACCTTCAAATACTCATTTTTCAACTGAATATACTGCCGGGAAGAATATTCCAGAAACTCCTTTTCGGATTCCTTTAAAGGCCTGGCTTGTTGGGCCGGAACACCCACATAAAGATAGCCGCTCTCCAGTTTTTTCCCCGGCGGCACGAGCGCACCTGCGCCCAGCATCACATAATCTTCAAGAACGGCGCCGTCCATAATAATCGCGCCTATCCCTACCAGACAATAATCGCCGACAGTGCAGGCATGAACCACCGCCCTGTGCCCTATCGTTACGCCCTTGCCTATGATTAAGGGATGGCCTTGAGCCGTATATTTTCCGGCGTGAGTGACATGCAATACCGAACCGTCCTGAACATTGGTGCCGGCGCCAATCGTGATGCTTTCAACATCGCCCCTGACCACCGTCGTTGGCCATATAGAGACATCGTCACCCAAGGTGACATCGCCGATCACCACGGCGCTGTCATCTATAAAAACCGAGCTGCCGATTTCAGGTTGTTTATCGTTAAATTTTCTAACCGCCACTTCGCTCTCCCGCTTGCACACTCAATGGACTCATTACGCCTGCACCCGGCCCAACGCATATAAAGCCGCGGCCAAAGCAATCAGACTGGGAGCAACCGCCATAAACGGTGGATTAAGGTCATAAATCAGCCCGAGATGCCCGACAATTTTATCAATAATATTAAATGTCATACCGATCACAACGCCTATCATCATCCTGCCGCCAACGTTAACGCCGCGCTTAACACCGATAACAAAGGGCGCAGACACCAGCAACATAACGAAAACGACCAGGGGATTGACCACGCGTCCCCAGAAAGCCAGCTCAAAATCGTGCGATTTTTGATGATTATCCTTTAAAAAATCAATATACATAGCCAGATCATACATGGATAGATTATTCGGATTGACCACAACAATATCCAATAAATCAGGAGCAACGGTTGAACGCCATATTTGCTCACTTTGATGGCTTGCAGCCATCTGCTCTATTGAAATGTCCGATTGTTTGATTTGATCTAATTTCCATTGCTCATTGCCTTGAAAAACAGCCTTTTCTGCATGTGTTGAATGGCGCAAATGACGCTGGTCGTCAATCTCATAAATGCTGATGTCAGCCAAACTTCCGTCATCTTGTACTGTGCGGACATTGATGAATTTTTTGCCTTCGCGCAACCAAAGTCCATATTTGGCACTCATAATAATCTTGCCTTCATCGACGGCGGTGACCTTGATCATTTGCGCCATCCGCTCGGCTTCCGGCGCGATAAACTCGCCGACCAGTATCGAAATCAGGACCAGAATCGCGCCTGCCGCCATAACCGCCCTGATAATACCCAGAATGGATAAGCCTGCCGCCCGCATGGCGATAAGCTCGCGGTTATTGCCCATCGCGCCCAATATGAACAGACTGCCTAATAAGGCCGATGCGGGCATTAACTCATAAAAAACGGAAGGCGATCCCAAAGCGACATAATAAAAAATCTCTGTTAAACCGTAGTGTCCTTTACCCAAATCCTTTAGCTGATCACTGAAGGTAAACAAATTGAATAAGGTCAACAATAATACAACGGCGACAAAAGAACCCTTTAATATTTCCCGGACTATATAGCCTGTTAATACATTCACTTATGCACCATTGCCTTGACTTGCATAAACAGCCATCGCCATCCGTATAATCTCGCCAATAAAATTCCGCCGATTACCAACAACAGGGTATTGACGCCGAAAGCACCCAGCCACGCGGGGATGGTTTGGTTCATGACCCAGCTCTGGCTGACGCGAATAAGATTTCCATAGCTGAAATAGATTAGGAAACCAGCCAGCATATTGCCGTAAACACCGCCGCGAGGCGACATCTGGGCCAAAGGCACCGCAATAAAACTAAGCAACATGACCCCCATAGGAACGGAGAATCGGCGTTGCAATTCGGCAATATCGGTTACTTCACCGGAACTTATCAGCTGGTCGCTGGCCGCCGATTCCTTGCCTAATTTAACCGCAGTTGCTTCTTTGGTCTCCATTCTCACCGCATATTCGGAGAACTGCTCAACCACATAGTCCAAGGCTCCCGGCTGTCCCTGTATGCGCTCGCCATTTTCCAAAACGACATAGCGGCCGTCAGGCAAATCTTTCATCGTGCCCACTTCAGCGTTAATAATCGCCAAGCGGTTTCCCTGCCTATGTTGGACAAAAACCTGATACATCTTTTTATCGTCATCAATCTTTTCCACATAAAAAACCAAGTCCCCCTGGCTGTACTCGCTAAACTTTCCGGCGGCAACACCTCGAACATCGGACGACTCCTTATCCTCGTGCATGAGCAGCTCCATCTTGGCTTCCGCCCAGGGCGAGATGTAGAATGACAAGCCGGCTGCAGACACGCTTAACGGGAAAATCATCAGGAATATAGCCCGATAGACCGTTCCCGCTCCGCCTCCGGCTGAAGCCACTGCCGACATTTCCTGATCCCTGTACATTCTGCCCATAACCATCAACACCGCCATAAACAAGGCCGCCGGTAAAAAGGTCGCACTGGCGATAATCGTTTTCAAGCCAAGAACAGTCAACAGGGTTTCATTGGACACCTGTCCTTGAATAGCCTTGTCAAGAATCCTGATAAACTGGCGGCTGACGATAATAACGACAATCACCGACCAAACCGCCATTAATGTTTTCAGCAAATCCATCGCAATCAGCTTATCCAGAACGGTGATTAACTTACGCCGTCCCATTTTATGGCCTTTAGCCCAATTCGCTTCCAAGCGTATCTCCCCAATCGAAAATGTGTGTGTTGTAAAATAAAAACTTAAAATCAAAAAGATCGTTTTTTACCCGAACCTGTAAATTATCGACCATTTTATAGAAACAGTACCATTAGAAGTAGCTTATTGTGTCCGCCCGGTATTTTGCAAACCGTGAGAAAATCATGTCTGCTGCAACAATGCAATACTAACAACATGATTATATTGGCTTTTTATCTATGCTCTTTGATATAAAAGTGTATAGAACCGCGGATTGTATTATCATTGTAAGCATTTACCAACACCTGCGACTCGATCTA
The DNA here is from genome assembly GCF_002934365.1 of Methylobacter tundripaludum. Classification (GTDB taxonomy): domain Bacteria; phylum Pseudomonadota; class Gammaproteobacteria; order Methylococcales; family Methylomonadaceae; genus Methylobacter_A; species Methylobacter_A tundripaludum_A. The sequence continues at coordinate 46,625 of NZ_PTIY01000001.1, forward strand.
AAGGAACAGCCAAACATGACACCAGCGTCTTTCCGTCAATACGGGATAAAGGGGGCAGTAATCGTTATTGCCGGATTTATATGGTTTCTTTTGCTGGGTTACCGTGACCTGATAGAGCCGGATGAAGGGCGTTACGCCGAAATCGCCCGGGAAATGCTGAGCTCCGGCGACTGGGTTACGCCGCGCCTGAACGGCTTCAAGTATTTTGAAAAACCGCCTTTGCAGTATTGGGGCTCCGCGATCAGCATGGCCATATTAGGCGAAACCAATGCCGCCGCCAGGGTATGGTGTTCGGGACTTGGATTTGTCGCGGCCTTATGGGCCGGTTTTGTCGGCAAACGCCTTTATGGCGGCAGCGCCGGTTATTTCGCATTCCTGTTTTCAATCAGTACGGTTCTTTATGCCGGGATGGGGCACGCCAACAGTCTGGACATGGGCGTTAGCGCGCTACTGTTCATCGCCATGGGAGCCTTGGTATTGGCGCAGACAGAACGGCATCGGCCGAACCAGGAACGAAACTGGATGCTGCTGGCCTGGGTCGCGCTTGCCGGAGCGACGCTGAGCAAAGGCCTGATCGGCCTGGTGCTGCCCGGCGGAACCCTGGTTCTGTACACCCTTTGGCAGCGCGACTGGGCGTTGTGGCGGCATTTGCATCTGGGCAAAGGTTTGCTGGTCTATTTATTAGTAGCGGCACCCTGGTTTGTTGCGGTCAGCTACGCGAACCCCGAGTTCCCGCATTTCTTTTTCATTCATGAACATTTCGAGCGTTTTACCAGCGACGTTCACGGACGCACCAAGTCAAACTGGTATTTCTTCGCCGTCTTTGCGATAGGCGCAATGCCCTGGCTGTTCTCGGCAATAAACGGCGTGATTAAACCACCGTTCTCCTGGCGCGCCGAACCGGGAAAATTCGAAGCCTCACGATTGCTTTGGGTTTATGCAATCTTTGTTTTCTTCTTCTTCTCAATTTCCCATTCCAAATTACCGGGCTATATCTTGCCGATGTTTCCGGCGCTGGCGCTGTTGGTCGGCGAGAACATGGCCAAGCGCAAACATTTTATTGCCGACGGCATTGTGGCTATAGTGCTTGCAAGCATTATCTTCATTTTCTTTATCTGGCAAGCCGATGATACCGCCAAGATTGGCCGATTAGCGGCGCACCTGCCATTGTTCCGTCCCTGGATTATTGCAACGGCTGTTTTAGCAGCTACTGCCGGTATTTCTACGCTGGTGTTCAGACACAAAAAGGATCTGGCTGTCTCCGTGTTTGCCCTGTGCGCGTTGCTTGGCATACAAATGCTTTCATGGGGCTATCAAAGCATCAGCGAACTGCGCTCCAGCCGGGCTATGGCGGAAGCGATTCAGTCCTACATCGCCCAAAGCGGCAAGAACAACGTGGAAATTTACGATATCGCGCGCTACGATCAATCGCTACCCTATTACTTGGGCCGAACCATTACCTTGGTCAATTTCACAGGGGAACTGGAATTCGGCATTAAACAGGAACCGCAAAAATGGCTAAGCGAGGCGGATTTCCTGCCTTTATGGTTAAACTCAGACCAGGCGATCGGCATACTTAATCAGAAGACCTATAATGAATTGAACCTAGTGAACTTTCCATGGAATCAACCGAACTTTCCCATGCGTATAATCTATCAAAACTCCCGTTATATCGCGGTGGCCCGTCAATGAACCTTATTAGTTTCTGCATTATCCTGACCGGCGTCATGCTGAACGCCGTCGCGCAATTGGCGCTCAAAGCCAGCGTCAAGGAAATGGGCGCTATCGGCTTGAATTTTGCTTCATCCTCCACGGCATTTCTGAAATTGGCGTTTGAGCCTTTTCTCTGGATCGGATTGTTTTGTTACGGTATCAGTGTCGTTGTCTGGATCTTGGCGCTGTCCAGGGTCGATGTCAGTATCGCCTATCCGATGCTGTCCATGGGCTATGTCGTCAATGCACTGTTCGCGTGGCAGTTGTTCGGCGAAGCCATGAATCCCGCCCGCATCATCGGGATGAGCATCGTCCTTCTCGGCGTTTACGTCTTGGCAAGGAGTTAAGATGCTGCCATTCACCCGTCCCACCATTGATACAGAAGAATTTGAAGCGATCAAAGAAGTGCTGCAATCAGGCTGGCTGGCAACCGGCCCCAAGGTTGCCGCTTTTGAAACCGCGTTGACCGATTATATCGGCGGCGATGTCCAGCTTCGGGTGTTCAACTCGGGCACCAGCGCGCTGGAAGCCGTTTTGCTGGCCTACGGCATCGGGCCGGGCGACGAAGTTATCGTACCCGCGATGAGCTTTGTCGCCAGCGCCAATGTCATCGTTCGCTGCGGAGCAACGCCCAAATTCGTCGATGTCGACCTGATCTCCCGCAATATCGATGCGGCTGCGATTGCAGCGGCAATCACGCCCAACACCAAAGCCGTTATCCCTGTGCATTTTGCCGGTCGCGCCGTCGATATGGACCCTATTTATCAACTGGCCGAACAGCATAATCTGCTGGTGCTTGAGGATGCGGCCCAGGCCATCGGCACTCAATATAAAGGCCGCCGGATCGGCAGCTCGGGCAATCCGGTCTGCTTCAGCTTTCATCCCAATAAAAACATGACCACGATTGAAGGCGGCGCGCTGTCCATCAACGATCCTGTGTTGCTGAAGAAAATCGAAGGCATTCGTTTCCACGGCATCGAAAGAGACTCGCTGGGCGGCATGGATGTGCCTGCCTGGGGCGGCAAAATGAATATGCCTGATGTGGGCGCGGCGCTGGGTTTGGTGCAACTGAAAAAACTGGACGGTTTTAACCTAAAACGCCGGACGCTGGTTGAGCGTTATTTACAGCAACTGCCGGAACATGATGCGCTGGTGTTGCCCGCCGACGCCGAAGGCCACAGCTGGCATATGTTCTGTATACTGCTCGACTGGGGGAAGATAGGCTTAAGCCGCAATCAGGCTCTCGAAGTCTTCAAGCAGCAAGACATCGCTGCGGGCATTCATTACCCGGCCATTCACCTGTTCTCGTTTTACCGCCAATACGGCTACAAGCCGGGCGATTTTCCTAATGCCGAAAGAATCGGCGAGCAAACCTTAACGCTCCCGTTATTTCCCGGCATGGAGGAACAAGACGTCGACCGGGTCTGTTCGGCGGTACTTTCACTACTGAACGGCTCTTATTAATAAATCGCATAGGATGTGCCGGATGCGGTGAATCGCATTAATATTAAATGCCTTTGGCGCCCTACCGCCTTTATTAATGAAGCAGTTAAGCCTGTTTCCGAATAGGATAACAGTGCGTTTTTATATTACAATGAGAGCCGTTAACTTGCCTCGCTAGGTTTTACGGCGCACTCACCGATTTAAAATCATACTCTCTTGATCTAAATGACCGACAATTCCGAAACAGAAGTATCCATCGTTATTCCTGTTTATAACGAAGAAGCCGTTTTATCGTTGCTGTTTGAAAGACTTTATCCCGTGCTGGAAAACCTTCAGCGCAGCTACGAAGTCATTTTTATTGACGACGGCAGCCAAGACAACTCGGCGGCATTGCTGCGCAAGCAATTTCAACTGTTCCCGAGCACAACCCGCGTCGTGTTCCTCCGCGCCAACGCCGGACAACACGCGGCGCTGATCGCCGGTTTTGAGCGGGCCAGGGGCCGTTATATCCTGACCCTCGATGCGGACTTGCAAAATCCCCCTGAAGAAATCCCCAATCTGCTGGTTCAAATGGATGCCGGTTTCGATTACGTCGGCACTATCCGGCGGGAACGAAAAGACAGTCTCTGGCGGCATTGGGCCTCGCTGGCGATGAACCGCCTGCGCGAAAAAATTACCCGCATTCACATTACCGACCAGGGCTGCATGATGCGGGGCTATCACCGCGACATTATCAATGCGGTTTTAGCCACCACTGAAACCAACACCTTCATACCGGCGCTGGCCTATCTTTATGCCGGAAATCCGACTGAAATCGTCATTAACCATGAAGAACGCGCGGCCGGGGAATCGAAATATTCTCTGTTCAAACTGATCCATCTCAATTTCGACTTGATGACAGGATTCTCCATTGCTCCTTTACAGGCGTTCTCCCTGATCGGTATCGGCGTTTCGATACTGTCGCTGCTTTTTGTCTGTTATCTGGGCTGGCGCAGGCTGACCGTAGGTCCCGAAGCGGAGGGGGTTTTTACGCTGTTCGCGATTGTATTTTTTTTGATCGGCATTTTGCTGTTCGGTATCGGACTGCTGGGCGAGTACATCGGGCGGATTTATTCCCAGACCCGCTCGCGCCCTCGTTACCTGGTTAAAGCCATCCTGGATAACACCCAAGGCGATAAATCTTGAAGCCGTCAGCCGTCGTTTTTGCCTACCACAACATCGGCGTCACCGGCATAGAGTGCCTGTTGCAAACCGGCGTCGAGATTAAACTGGTCGTCACCCATCAGGATGACCCCGAGGAAAACATCTGGTTCGGCAGCGTTGCCGAATTGGCGGGCAGGCATCAAATTCCAGTCATAACGCCGGACGCCCCCAATCAGGCGGAAGTCATCAAACACATTGCCGACCTTCATCCGCAATGGTTTTTTTCCTTTTATTACCGGCACATGCTGAGCCCCGAGCTGCTGGCGATTCCGCCCCGAGGCGCTTACAACCTGCACGGCTCGCTGCTGCCGAAATACCGTGGCCGCGCGCCGGTCAACTGGGCGGTTTTGCACGGCGAATCGACCACCGGCGTCAGCCTCCATCAAATGGTGGAAAAGCCCGATGCCGGCTCACTGATCGACCAGGAAGCCGTCGCCATTCTGCCCAACGATACCGCACACGATGTTTTTTTGAAGCTGACGCCAGCCGCAAAAACGCTGTTGGACCGCTGCTTGCCGTTGTTGTTGGCCGGGAAGATAGAGCCCAAGCCCCTGGATCTTGCTCAAGGCAATTATTTCGGCGGCCGTAAGCCGGAACACGGACGCATCGACTGGCATCAATCGGCCTGGAACATCCATAATCTGGTCAGGGCCGTCGCGCCGCCTTATCCGGGCGCATTTTTCGATTTCGACGGCAAGCGGTTTTTCCTGTTCGGCAGCCATTACAGCGGCGAAACCGCTTTAAATCCGGGCAAGGTTCGCATCTATTGGGCGGACGGTCATTTTTACGCCGACTGCGCCGACAACAACCGCTTCCGCATCGAACAGCTCAGCTGCGACGGCATAGCCCTGGATCAGGCCGCTTTCAACGCTATAACCAACAATGGACAGTTATTTCCAAACGCAAATAGCTAACAATTTTTAATATAACCCATCAGGAACTTATGAACGTACTCATACTCGGTGTCAACGGCTTTATCGGCCACCATCTTTCAAAGCGCATACTCGAAACCACCGATTGGCATGTCTATGGCATGGATATGCAATCCAACCGCGTTGAAGCCTTCCGCGACAACGAACGCTTCCATTTTTTTGAAGGCGACATCACCATTAACCATGAGTGGATGGAATATCACATTAAAAAATGCGACGTGATCCTGCCGCTGGTTGCAATCGCCACGCCCGCCACTTATGTGAACCGCCCGCTGGCGGTATTCGAACTGGATTTTGAGGCGAATCTGCCGATTATCCGCGCCTGCGTAAAATACAGAAAACGCGTGCTGTTCCCGTCAACGTCCGAAGTTTACGGCATGTGCCAAGACGAGGAGTTTCATCCTTATGAATCCGACCTGATCTTAGGGCCGATGAACAAACCGCGCTGGATTTACTCCTGCTCCAAGCAATTGATGGACCGGGTTATCTGCGCTTACGGGCAGGAACAGGGTTTCGATTACACCCTGTTCAGACCCTTTAACTGGATAGGCCCCGGCCTCGACAGCATCCATACGCCGAAAGAAGGCAGTTCGCGCGTGGTCACCCAATTTCTGGGCCATATCGCCCGAGGCGAATCCATTAAACTGGTCGACGGCGGACAGCAACGCCGCAGCTTCACCTTCGTCAGCGACGGTATCGATGCGCTGGTGCGCATCATCAAAAATGAAAACGGCAAGGCCACCGGCAGTATCTACAATATCGGCAATCCGGCCAACGACCTGTCCATCAGGGAACTGGCCGAGCTGATGCTGAAAATCGCCAAAGAGCATCCCGAATATAAGGATCTGGCCGCCAAAGTCGAATTAATCGATACCACCGCCAATGAATACTACGGCAAAGGCTATCAGGATGTTAAAACCCGTGTGCCCTGGATCGGCAACACCATCGATGACCTGGGCTGGAAACCTGAAGTCACCGTGGAAAACGCGTTGCGCAATATTTTCGATGCCTACAGCTACGAAGTTGCCGCCGCCAGGGCGCTGATCGACCAATGAAAATCGCGCTGAAAGTCGACGTAGATACACTGCGCGGTACGCTGGAAGGCGTACCCGCATTGCTGGATCTGTATCAACGCTACGGCGTAAAGGCCACATTCCTGTTCAGCCTCGGCCCCGACCATACCGGCCGGGCGCTGCGCCGGGCATTCCGCCCCGGATTTTTCAGCAAGGTTCAACGCACCTCGGTACTGAGCCACTACGGACTGAAAACCCTGCTGTACGGCACATTGCTTCCCGGCCCGCATATCGGCCGCCGGGGCCGCGACATCATGCGCCAAGCCGAACAGGCCGGGCATGAAGTCGGCGTCCATTGCTACGACCACGTCCGCTGGCAGGATTTTGTCGCCAACCGCGATGCCGAGTGGACCCGGAAAGAAATGCAGGCGGCCATCGATTCATTTCAGGGCATTTTCGGCCATCCGCCGTCAGTACACGGCGCGGCCGGCTGGCAGTTGAACAAACACGCGCTGCAACTGGAGCAGCAATTGGGTTTTCGCTATGCCAGCGACTGCCGGGGCCAATCTCCGTTTATCCCGCAAATGGAAGGCGAAACCTTCCAATGCCCGCAAATACCGACCACCCTGCCAACGCTGGACGAACTGCTCGGTTGCAACGGCATAACCGAAGCCAATGTGCATGAATCGGTATTCGCCGCCAGCCGCCAGCCCGCCCCGGAAGGCCATGTCTATACCTTGCATGCCGAACTGGAAGGCATGAAATTGCTGCCGGTTATGGAAAAGCTGCTGCAACTGTGGCAACAAGCCGAGGATGACATCGGTACGCTGGAAGATTATGTCGCCGACATTGACACCGCCGCGCTGCCCAGGCATGAGCTGGTCTGGGGCGAAGTGGAAGGGCGTTCGGGTGTGTTGGCCGTACAGGGATCGAAGGTTCCGTAGGCCGGAATAAGCCTGTTTGAGCGATAGCGAAAACGGGTGTTTCCGGCGCACACTGCGCGAATCCGCCGGAAACGCCACCTCGCGCTACGCGCTTGGATGGCCTTATTCCGGCCTACTTGACTACACGTCCGCCCTATTCAAAGCAGCTTAACCAGAGCGGCAACGACACCAATGGAAAACGCCATCAGACCGCCTAGTTTAATGACCAGCCGCTGTTCCGTTTGGATAAAACGCGAATCCATATCATGACGCAAAACGTCAATGTCGCGCCTTAAATCATCGATGTCGCGTTTGGTTGCCAGATCGGCTTGCCCTGCGCTTCTTTAAACGCTTCCGAGAAAGCCTCGGCTTGGCTTTCCGGCACACCGGCATCCTTGAGTGTGCGAACAAATTTATGGGTATCAAACGTAATGGCAGTCATCAGCTTACCTCCTGCTTTTGATTTAGCGTCCAGTTTACCATGCTTGGCAGCCAAGACAAGTTGCCTTGTAGGCCGGAATAAGCCTGTTTGAGCGGTAGCGAAAATAGGTGTTTCCGGCACATACCACGCGAATCCGCCGGAAACGCCACCTCGCGCTACGCACTTGGATGGCCTTATTCCGACCTACTTGACTTCATAGATTCGCCGCAGCCTCCCACAAACGATCTTTGCCTACCTGACGAAACCAAGCCTCGAACTCAGTTCGGTCATGCTGCCACGGCTCACTCAGTACCGGACGGGGGTCTTCGCTGAGAGAATAGGCCATGCCCTCAACAAACCATTCGGGACTGACCATCCACACCTTGAGGCTACCTAGCCGTTCGTTCTGAACGTGATGGAACATTTCGTGGCGGACATAATGCGGCTGCCACGCGCGAGGACTAACCACGATAGCGACTGCTCCAAGCGTCGCAGCAGACCGCCTGCCAAGACCGAACGACTGGAAGCAACTGTCTGTGGAGCAGAAGACTACGCGAGGCTTGTGTTCCATTGGGCCGACTGCAGCTTCAACAAATTGGCGGGCACTCTCATAAAGATTCGACGCGACAACAGAACGTGATGGATCGTCTGTGCAAATGATGTCGCTTACGCACGAGACACTATTCCACTCGGGAGCCAAGACTCGAACGGGCTTGAGGAATGCCCAAGCAGCAAAAGGGGCAGCCAGAAGTACTGCCAGCAATAGTCGTTTCAGCATGTGCGGATCAAGACGCATAACGTAAAAGTGAGGGGGGGCCGCGCTTTTTCGGCGTCTCTCTCGACTGATGGGTTAGACAGGGTCATTTGCTTTTATCTTGAATAGTCTTGACTTGCTTTACCAGTAACTCAATTTCTTCCGTGGTGTTGGCCTCGACAACAATCTTTCCGACTTTTAATTTCAATTTTCTTCCGTATTTCGCCCTTATCCAAATTCCACAAATGGATGTTAGAGCAACAATAACTGTCCCTGCATTGTCAAAGATAAACTCCCCGAGTGGACCGCCACCTCCAGAGATGCTATCCATCACAAATGCTCTTTGGCTGCGAGCACCAGCTTGCTTTGCAAACTCTCTTAATTCTGTTTGATACTCTGAACTAAACGGGGGCGCATCGCTTGGTGCTGGTACCAAAATAAGCTCAATATCTTCATGCATTGGAATCACATCATTCCTTTCGTGAGATGTCTAACGTAATATATACAACATCACATATCGTATAAAAAAACCGCTGTGTCGTATATTCCCCATAACATCCATTACTTAATTGTTTTCATTAAACTTAAAATATCCAACAAGACATAGCGTAGAAACAAATACGACACTTGCGCCAGAACTGAATTGTAACCCAGCCCATAACGTTTTAGCTAACGCGACAATCTGGAAATGACTTAATTAAACCCAGGGCTTCAATCCGGTTTTACCGCCAACCCTACCTCCCCAAGCAAAAACCAATATTTGTGTTGTATAATCCCCGCTAAACGGCCCATCTTGTAGCGACTTATTTTCCGGCCCGCTCAAGATAACGCTCTATTCAACAAATAACCGAGTCAAGTCATGGACTATTCAGTAGAAACCGCGCCATTAGAAGAACTGCAATGCGATTGTGTTATTGTCGGTGTTTATCAAGACCAGCAACTCAGCCCGTCGGCAACCGCGCTTAACAACAGCACCGACGGACTGATTAACAAAATCGTCAGCCGCGGCGACCTGAGCGGAAAAAACGGCGAAACCGTGTTAATCAATGCGATTCCCGGCAGCAAGATTGAATCCATATTGCTGGTCGGATTGGGCGAAAATAAACCTTTATCCGGCAAAAACTACAAAAAAGCCCTGCTCGCCGCTGTCAACAGCCTGAAAAAACCGCAAATCAAATCGGTCGTTTGCAGCTTGGCCGAATGCGAGGTTGAAGGCCGCGACTGGCAATGGAAATCCCGGCATATCATCGAAGTCTTTAATGATGCCGCGTACCAATTTACCCACACCAAATCCGATAAAGAAACCGAAAGCAGGATTGCAAAAATCTCCATTGCCGCGCCGGAAACCGAACGCGCTTCAGCCCATGCCGGGTTGCTGCAAGGCAAGGCGGTTGCCGAAGGCATGGATTTGACCAAATATCTGGGCGATTTGCCGGGCAACATCTGCACGCCAACCTATCTTGCCGAACAGGCGATTGAATTAAGTAAAAAATACGCCAGCCTGGACGTGAAAATCTTGGAAGAATCCGACATGGCGTCTCTGGGCATGGGCTCTTTTCTGTCGGTCTCGCGCGGCAGCCGTCAACCGGCAAAATTTATCACCCTGAGTTATCAAGGCGGCGATAAAAACGCCCAACCTATCGTGCTGATCGGCAAAGGCCTGACCTTCGATGCGGGCGGCATTTCATTGAAACAGGCAGCGGGCATGGAGGAAATGAAATACGACATGTGCGGCGGCGCATCCGTCCTGGGCACCTTGCTCGCCGTAGCGCAAATGCAACTGCCGCTGAATATTGTCGGCCTGATTCCTTCATCGGAAAACATGCCCGACGGCGCCGCCAACAAACCTGGCGATATTGTGACCAGCATGTCCGGCAAAACCATTGAAATAATTAATACCGACGCCGAAGGCCGCCTGCTGCTTTGCGATGCACTGACCTATGCGGAACGCTACAACCCCGAGCTGGTGATAGACATCGCCACGCTGACCGGCGCGGTTGGCGTCGCTTTGGGCCGCGTAGCCATGGGCGTGCTCGGCAATGACGACGCCTTATGCAACGATCTGGTTGCGGCCGGTGAAATCGCCAACGACAGCGCTTGGCGTTTGCCGCTCTGGGAAGAATACCAGGAGCTGCTTAAATCCAATTTCGCCGACATGAGCAATTCCGGCGGCAAAGACGCGGGCACCATTACCGCCGCCTGCTTTCTGGCCCGATTTGCCGAGAAGTTCCGCTGGGCGCACCTGGACGTTGCCGCCACCGCCTGGCGCACCGGCCCGACCAAAGGCGCGACCGGCCGCCCCGTGCCGTTATTAAGCCAATACCTGATCAACCGGGCCAACTCATAGAACATAAAGTGGCTGAAGTCAGCTTTTACATACTGCCGACCGAATCGCTACAGGACAGGCACCTGTTCGCCTGCAAACTGATCGAGAAAGCCTACCGTAGCGGCAGTTACTGTTATGTGCTGACCGATTCGCCAGAACAAAGCCGAATCATAGACGACCTGCTCTGGACTTTCAGGGCGGGCAGTTTTATTCCGCACCAGCTGTACTCCGGCGAACAACCGGAAGTTGAGCAAGTCATCCTGATCGGTTCGCTAGATGCGCCCGAGAACTGGCAGAAAGTCCTGTTCAACCTGTCGTCCCGCTATCCTGACATAGCCCCGCAAACCGAGCGCATCCTTGAAATACTGGATAACAGCGAAACAACCAAAGAAGCGGGCAGGAGCCGTTACCGTCAGTATCAACAGTCCGGCATGAAAGTCACTACATATAAAGATTGGTAGCAAATACACGATCCTAAGCCGCCTATTAAGCACAGATGATTAAAGGCGGCAGCGATATATTTGCGGTCTATGCTGAAATCAGATTAAATCGATTTAACTGGAGGCAAACATGAATTTGTCAGAAAAAATCTTAACAACCGTAGCCTCTCTACCCGAATCCAAACAGGTGGAAGTGCTTGATTTTGTAGAATACCTAAAACTAAAAACGGAAAAAGAAGAAAGTAGTAATTGGAATAGCTTTTCTATTGCATCCGCAATGAGAGGCATGGAAAATGAGGATTCCAATTATTCCGTTACTGATTTGAAAGAAACATACTGATGATCTCAGAAGGCCAGATTGTTTTTTTTCGTTTTCCTCAAACGGATCAAAAAGACGGAAAACTTCGTCCCGCCCTTATACTTCGAAAACTGCCTGGGAAATTTGATGATTGGCTTATCTGCACGATTTCCAGCCAACTTCATCAAGCGATTCCAGAACTGGATGAAATTATTAACTTGGGAGACTCGGATTTCCAGCAAACCGGTTTAAAGCATCCGAGCCTGATACGAGCAAGTAGACTGGCTGTTGTAGATGAAGACATTCTTATTGGCAAACTGGGTACTATTGATGCACTCAGGTTTAATAAAATAAGGAGCAATATTGCTAAATGGCTCCAGAACCGACAATCCAATCCATCAGCCTGATTACCAGTCTTAATCCTGCTAGAATAGCTAATCTTTCACGAACACAATAACGCACCCATGGAAAAAACATACGCCCCTCATTCGATCGAACAACGTTGGTATCAAACCTGGGAAGATAAAGGCTATTTTACCGCCAGGGATGGTGTGTATGCCGCAAGTCAGTCGGGAACTGACGCGGCGACCGCCAAGGATGGTGTGTATGCCGGAAACCTGCCGGGAGCAGGTTCGGCGGAGGTCAAGCCAAAAGGCGAGTCCTACTGCATCATGATCCCGCCGCCCAATGTCACCGGCAGCCTGCACATGGGCCATGCGTTCCAGGACACCATCATGGATGCGCTGACCCGCTATCACCGGATGAAAGGCTACAGCACTTTATGGCAGCCGGGTACCGACCATGCCGGTATCGCCACGCAAATGGTGGTGGAGCGCTTGTGCAATGCCGAAGGCAAGACCCGTCATGATCTGGGCCGCGAAAAATTCCTGGAAAAAGTCTGGCAATGGAAGGAAGAATCGGGCGGTACGATTACCCGCCAGTTGCGGCGCATGGGCTCTTCGCTGGACTGGAACCGTGAGCGCTTCACGATGGACGAAGGCATGTCCGACGCGGTGCAGGAAGTCTTTATACGCTTGTATGAAGAAGGCCTGATTTATCGCGGCAAGCGTCTGGTCAACTGGGACCCTGTTCTGCATACCGCCGTTTCCGATCTGGAAGTATTGTCGGAAGAAGAAAACGGCTCGATGTGGCATCTGCGCTATCCGTTGTCGAACGGTCATGGGCATTTGATCGTCGCCACGACCCGCCCTGAAACCATGCTCGGCGATGCGGCGGTTGCGATACACCCTAATGACGAACGTTATAAACACCTGCTCGGCGAATTCGTGGAGCTGCCGCTAACCGGCCGCAGAATTCCGATTATTGCCGATGAATACGTCGATCCTGAATTCGGCACCGGCTGCGTCAAGATCACCCCTGCTCACGATTTTAACGATTACGAAGTCTGGACGCGCCACCGGCATAACTCGGTTATCCAGGACTTGCCGCATGGCGGCTTGATTAACCTGTTTACCGTTGACGCAGCGATACGCGACAACGGTGAAGGCGATAACAATCTGATTCCAGCCAAATACTGCGGCCTGGACCGCTTTGAAGCGCGTAAACAAATCGTCGCCGATCTCGATGCGGCAGGCTTGCTGGAAAAAATCGCCGACCACAAATTGATGGTGCCGCGCGGCGACCGCACTAACAGCGTGATAGAGCCCTTCTTGACCGACCAGTGGTATGTCAGGGTAGCACCGCTGGCGGAACCTGCGATTGCGGCCGTTGAAAACGGCGACATCAAGTTTGTGCCCGACAACTGGAAAAACACATATTTTGAATGGATGCGCAATATCCAGGACTGGTGCATCTCCCGGCAAATCTGGTGGGGACACCGCATCCCGGCCTGGTATGACGAGCTCGGCAATGTTTACGTCGGCAATTCCGAGCAGGACATCCGCGCCAAGCACGACCTGCCCGCCGACTATCCGCTTAAGCAGGACGAAGATGTGCTGGATACCTGGTTCTCATCGGCATTGTGGCCCTTTTCCACGCTGGGCTGGCCTGAACAAACCCCGGAACTGGCCAAACATTACCCGACCAGCGTACTGGTGACCGGTTTTGACATCATTTTCTTCTGGGTCGCGCGGATGATCATGATGGGGCTGAAATTCCAGGGCGAAGTGCCGTTCAAGGAAGTCTACATCCACGGCTTGGTGCGCGATGCGGAAGGGCAAAAAATGTCCAAATCCAAAGGCAACGTGCTCGACCCGATCGACATCATCGACGGCATTGACTTGGAATCTCTGGTTGCAAAACGTATTTCCGGCATGATGCAGCCGCATTTGGCAAAGAAAATCGAGCAGGATACGCGCAAACATTTCCCGGACGGCATTCAGTCATACGGCACCGATGCACTGCGTTTTACCTTTGCTTCGCTGGCATCTACCGGCCGCGATATTCGCTTTGATCTTGCCCGTACCGAGGGTTATCGCAATTTCTGCAACAAGCTTTGGAACGCGGCGCGTTACGTGCTGATGAACACCGAGGGCCACGATACCGGTTTATCCGGCGCTCCTTGCAAATACAGCCAGGTGGATCGCTGGATTACGTCCCGGCTGCATCAGGTAACGGCCGTAACCAGCAACGCGATCGACAACTACCGCTTCGACTTGGCCGCGCAGGCCATTTACGAGTTTACCTGGAATGAATACTGCGACTGGTATCTGGAACTGGCGAAAATATCCCTGCAATCCAGTGATGAGGCGCTGCAACGCGGCACGCGCAAAACCCTGCTGACGGTTTTGGAATCGATTCTGCGTTTGGCCCATCCGATCATGCCGTTTATCACCGAAGAAATCTGGCAACGCGTTGCGCCTCTAACAGGGATTGAGGCGGATACCATCATGTTGCAGCCTTACCCGGTTGCCGATGAAACGCAAATCGACAACAACGCTATCGCCGAAACCAGCTGGGTGATGAACTTTATTCTGGGTGTGCGCCGCATTCGCGGAGAAATGAATATCGCCCCCAGCAAGCCGCTGCCGATATTTCTGCAAAACGGCTCTCTTGCCGATCAGCATAGCCTGAACAACAACCGGGTTTACTTGCAAAAATTGGGCAAGCTGCATTCGATTACCTGGCTAACGCCTCATGATCGCGCGCCGGAGTCGGCCATTGCTTTGGTTGGCGAGATGAAAATCCTGATTCCGATGGCGGGCTTAATCGACAAGGAAGCGGAGCTGGCGCGATTGGAAAAGGAAATACAAAAAATCCATAATGACCTGCCCAGAGTTGAAGGCAAGTTAAATAACCCGGCGTTTGTCGACAAAGCGCCGCCGGAAGTCATCGATAAAGAAAAAGCCAAACTGGCTGATTTGCGCTCGATGCTGAACAATCTTGAGGAGCAGCAACGTAAAATTCGGGCTTTATAAGAAAAACCGGCAAAAGACGAAGGGCGAAAGGCAAAGGGAAGCCTCCTAGCCTTTCGCCTTTAGCCTTTAGCCTTTCGCCTTGTACCCTCCTCCTTTTTCGCCTATATTTGCGTAAAAAACCGACAAAGCCATCATCATATGACTACAGCATCGACAAATTTACCATTTAGCGGTCTTACCCGATGCTTGATTGAAAAAGGCTTGCTGACTGAGAGCGATGCGCAAATTCATAGCCAGGAAGCGAAAAAAAACCAGATTCCGTTAATACGCTATCTAGTCAGCCATCAGCTCATCCACAGCAAAGCCTTGGCGTCCCAGGCCTCGCAAGAATTCGGCATACCTTTTCTGGATTTGGACGCCATTGACTTCCGCAGGCTGCCTATAAACCTGGTCAGTGAAAAACTGATCCGCAAATACCATGTACTGCCCCTGTTCGCCAGAGGCAAAACACTGTTTGTCGCTGTCTCCGATCCGACCGACTTTCACGCGCTGGACGACATCAAGTTTCACAGCCGTCTTAATCCCGAAGCCATTCTGGTTGAAGAAGACAAACTGACCAAAGCTATCGAAGCCTCCTTGGAAGCCGCCGATACGTCGATGACGGATATGCTGGATGAGGATCTGGACAATCTGGAAATCACCGGCGGCGAAGAAGATACGACTAAAGCTGACATTAATTCGGATATTGATGACGCGCCGATTGTCCGCTATGTAAACAAAATACTGCTGGATTCGATAAAACAGGGGGTATCCGACATCCATATGGAGCCCTACGAAAAAACTTTCCGCATCCGCTACAGGTCGGACGGCATGCTGCGCCAAGTCGCTTCGCCGCCGCCCAGTATCGCTGGCAGACTCATCTCCCGCATCAAGGTTATGTCCAAAATGGATATTGCCGAACGCAGGGTTCCGCAAGACGGCCGTATCAAAATGACCTTATCCAAGAATCGCGCGATTGATTTCCGGGTCAATACCTGCCCTACGCTGTTCGGGGAAAAAGTCGTGCTGCGTATTTTGGACCCTACCAGCGCCCAGTTGGGTATCGAAAAGCTGGGTTTTGAGCCGGAACAACAACGGATTTTCCTTGAGGCCATTAACAAGCCCTACGGTTTAGTGCTGGTAACGGGGCCTACGGGCAGCGGCAAAACAGTTTCGCTCTATACCGGTTTGAATATCCTCAATACCATGGAGCGCAATATTTCCACGGCCGAAGACCCTGTGGAAATTACTGTGGAAGGCATCAACCAGGTCAATATGAATCCTAAAGCCGGCCTGACTTTCGCCAGCGCTTTGCGCGCTTTTTTACGGCAGGATCCAGACATCATCATGGTGGGGGAAATTCGCGACCTGGAAACAGCCGAAATCGCCGTTAAAGCCGCACAAACCGGACATTTGGTACTATCAACCCTGCACACTAACGACGCGCCGCAAACATTGAACCGGCTGCTGCAAATGGGCATACCGGCGTTCAACATTGTGTCTGCGGTTAATTTGATTATGGCGCAACGTTTGGGCCGACGGCTCTGCGAACACTGCAAAATCCCTGCCGACCTTCCCGATAAGGTACTTCTCGCTGCCGGCTTTAAACCAGAAGAGTTGCGCGATCTTAAAATCTATAGTGCGGTAGGCTGCGAACATTGCACCAACGGCTATAAAGGCCGGGTCGGTATTTATCAAGTCCTGACGCTGACCGACAAAATGCGCACACTGATATTGAACGGGGGGAATACCGATCAACTGGCGGAGTGCGCCTTGGCCGAAGGCTTTAATGATTTGCGCCGGTCAGGATTAAACAAAGTCCGCATGGGCATAACCAGCCTGGAAGAAATCGATCGCATCACCAAGGAATAGACATGGCCGAGCAAACTGAACAAATAGATTTCGTCTGGGAAGGAACCGACAAAAACAAAAAGAAAGCCGGAGGAACAATCTCTGCAAAAAGCGAAATCATTGCAAAAACCGAGCTGCGGCGGCAGGGCTATCGGGTTATTAAATTCAAGAAAAAACCCAAACCGTTATTCACCGAAAGAGTCCAGAAAATCACTCCAGGCGATATAGCCGTTTTTGCCCGGCAATTAGCCACCATGCTCAGCGCCGGCGTACCCTTGGTTCAATCATTCGATATTGTCGGCAAAGGCCACGACAATGCCAGCATGCAGGACCTGCTGCTGGGCATCAAGGCCGATATTGAGGGCGGCGACACCCTGGCCGAAGCGCTTAACAAAAGACCGCTGTATTTTGATGAATTATTTTGTAACTTGGTTGCCGCAGGCGAACAGGCCGGCGTACTGGAAACGCTGCTGGATAAGATCGCCACCTACAAAGAAAAAACCGAGTCGATGAAGAAAAAGATCAAAAAGGCGCTGACCTATCCGATCGCAGTAATCGTCGTCGCCTTTATCGTCACCACCATCCTGCTGATTTTTGTCGTACCCGTATTTGCCGACATGTTTAAAAGCTTTGGCGCGGATTTGCCGGCTTTCACTAAAATGGTTGTCGCCATGTCGGAATGGATGCAGGCGTGGTGGTATGTTGTTGTCGGCATTGTTGTCGGCACCGTTTACACATTCGGCTATTTTAAGAAACGATCCAGGCCATTCAACCACTTTCTGGATAAAGCTCTGCTGAAGTTACCGATAGTCGGCATCATTCTACATAAGTCCGCCGTTGCGCGTTTTGCCCGGACCTTGGCAACCATGTCGGCGGCAGGCGTCCCCTTAGTAGAAGCGCTGGAATCGGTTGCCGGCGCCTGCGGCAATATTATCTACACCGAAGCCGTTTTAAAAATGCGCGAAGAAGTGGCGACCGGACAGAGACTGCAATTTGCGATGCAGCAATCAGGGCTTTGGCCGCACATGGTGATACAGATGGTGGCTATCGGCGAGGAATCGGGCTCCATGGACAATATGCTGTTGAAAGTCGCTGATTTTTTCGACGAAGAAGTCGATAATCTTGTCGATAACTTAAGCAGTTTAATGGAACCTATCATTATGGTTATTTTAGGCACTTTAGTCGGCGGCTTGGTTGTCGCGATGTATTTGCCGATATTTAAAATGGGTTCGGCAGTCGGCGGCTAATTGCCGCCCCTACCAAGAAATGTCAATTAAACAACATAAAGACCCATCCGCCTTTTTAAATTGCTCCGGCAGAACACTACTCAAAAAATACAGATGCAGCAGCTCATAAACACACCTACTTTATTTCCGGCTCTGTCCGCCGTTATCGGCTTGCTTGTCGGCAGTTTTCTCAATGTTGTTATCTACAGATTGCCGATAATGATGCAGCGGGGATGGCGCAAGGAATGCGAGGAATACCTGCAACAGATCACGGAAGCAAACCAGGCCGAAGAGCCGTTCAACCTGGTTTTCCCATTATCCCGCTGTCCCGGCTGCAATACGCCGATCAAGCCTTACCAGAATATTCCGGTCATCAGCTACCTTTTCCTAAGAGGCAAATGTGCAACTTGCGGTTGCCACATTTCAATGCGCTATCCGATCATTGAAGCTCTCACGGCGATAGCATCAACCATCGTGGCCTGGCATTTTGGCTACACGCCACAGGCCGGTTTTGCGCTGCTGCTGACGTGGTCGTTGATTGCGTTAATCTTTATCGATATTGACCATCAGTTACTGCCGGACTCCATCACCCTGCCGATGCTTTGGTTGGGCATGTGCCTGAGCCTGTTTAATATATTCGCCGATTCCCGCACCAGTATTATCGGCGCTGTTGCCGGCTATCTGGCGCTTTGGACTGTTTTCCACTTGTTCAAACTGGCGACCGGCAAAGAAGGCATGGGTTACGGCGATTTCAAATTGCTGGCTTTATTCGGCGCCTGGCTGGGCTGGCAGTACTTGCCGATCATTATTTTATTATCATCGCTGGTCGGCGCGGTCATCGGCATCGGCATGATCATTTTTGTCAAACACGATCGCAACGTACCCATCCCCTTTGGCCCCTATCTGGCTGTCGCCGGCTGGATCGCGCTGTTATGGGGGAATGAACTCAACCGGCTCTATTTGACAAGCATAGGTCTGTAAAATCATGCTAAAAGTCGGATTAACCGGCGGCATAGGCTGTGGAAAATCAACTGTTGCCAAAATTTTCGCCGACTTCAATATCCCGGTACTTGATGCCGACGAAATAGCCCACCGGCTGGTCGAACCAGGCCAACCCGCCCTGGTTCAAATTCGGCAGGAATTTGGCGCGGACATCCTGAACCCGGACGGTTCGTTAAATAGAAAAAAACTCAGAGAGCGTGTTTTTTCAGATCTCGGGCAGAAACAAAAACTTGAATCGATATTGCACCCGTTAATCTTTAAAACCCTACAAACGGAACTTGAACAACTGACCGCTCCGTATTGTATTGTAAGTATCCCCTTATTATTCGAAACCGGCATGGCGCATCTTGTTGACCGGATACTTGTTATCGACTGCCCTGTCGAAATGCAGATTGAACGCGTTAAGACTCGGGATAAGATCGCTGTTGAACGGATACAATCGATAATTGACAGCCAGGTATCGCGGGCAACCAGGAAAGCAAAAGCCGACGACCTGATTGATAACTCGGGCGCGGATTATAGACTTGCAGAACAGGTAAAAAAACTGCACAATTTGTACCTTTCATTAAGAGATTTCCGGGATTAACTTGTCTGTGAACACCACCATTACCTATGAATTTCCACTCAATGAACGCATCCGGGTTTTCATACGGTTAGAACAGCTTTTCCAACAATTCAATCATTTTTTAACCGGGGAGACCGTCGCAGACAAACGCGCGGCGATTAGCATATTGCTCGACATCATGACGATTTTCAGGCGCAACGACTTAAAATCGGAAATTCTGAAGGAACTGGATCGCCATGCCAACGTACTGAATAAAATCGCCCATAATCAAGGCGTCGACACCCTGAAACTGGAAGAACTGCTCGACACATTAAGTCAAACCAGCAAAAAACTCTACGCCACTAACGGAAAAATAGGCACCCATGTCATGGAAAGCGACCTATTCCAGAGCATAGCCCAACGCAGCTCCATCCCCGGCGGAACCTGTTCTTTTGATTTACCCGAATTCCATTATTGGCTGGAACAGGACGAAGCCACCCGCTTAAAAGATATGCAACACTGGAGCAGCCCGTTTGCCGACATTCGTACCGCAATAGACCTGATCCTTAATTTTATACGGAATTGCAGTTCACCGACTCAAGAGGTTGCGGAGGCCGGTTTTTTTCAATTTTTGCTGGACACCAACCAGCCTCATCAACTGCTTAAAGTAAGCCTGGATAAATCCATACACTGTTTTGCAGAAATCAGCGGCGGCAAACACCGCTGCACCATCCGTTTCATGGTGCCGTCTTCCGACAACAAAAGGCCATCGCAAAGCCCTGACGACATTCCTTTTGCCTTAACCTGCTGCCTCTTCTGATGCCGGCATCCGACAAACCGCTTATCGTAAAATGCCCCAACTGCGGCTGTCCGGTGCCCTGGGTTCCAGAACAGCTCTCCAAACCCTTCTGCTCCGAGCGTTGTAAATTGATAGACTTGGGAGAATGGGCAATGGAAGAAAAGAGGATTCCCGGACAGTCCGTATCGCTGGAAAACGACAGCGAGGACGATACTTTTTTTCATTAGCCGACCGGCAAAACAAGACACCCGGAGCTGCATAGCGGACAGAACCGCTTATCCATATTTTCGATGACACCGGCATCGATCGACACATGACCGGCGCAGCCGGGATCATCTAAAACTTTAACTTTGTAACGCTGCCTAATGGGTTACCGCCTTACAAAGTAATCTTATAATCCGCCTTCCCCTCATTGTATAACCCACTGCAAGGAAATCCAGTCATGGCTATAGAAATAGAACACAAATTCCTGCTCGCCAGCGCAGACTGGCGTCAACACATTAGCCGCTCGATAAAATACCGGCAAGGCTATTTAAGCTCCCAGCCAACCAGCTCAATTAGGGTGCGAACCAGTGACGACCATGCTTGGCTGAATATCAAAACGGCGACCATCGGCACTCACCGGCATGAATACGAATATGAAATTCCGCTGACCGATGCAAATGAAATATTAAATACTCTTTGCAGAAAACCGTTAATCGAAAAAACCCGTCATTTCGTTACTGATGATGGCAATCTTTGGGAAATAGATGAGTTTGAAGGCGATAATCAGGGCTTGATAGTCGCAGAAATTGAATTGGACGAAACAGGACAATCCTTTGCAAAACCGCTCTGGCTCGGTCAGGAGGTTACCGGAGATTTGCGTTATTACAACAACAATCTCGCAATACACCCTTATTCTGAATGGCGCGAAGACTAAATATTTCATACACATATTGAAATATAATGAGTTTTGTTCTATATTCGCAACATGAAAAAATTATTTCTTGTTGTTTTATTGCTACTGTCATCGGCCCAATGCTTTGCAGAGAATCTTAAAGATTCTTTAAAAAACATTGAGGCTGAATGGACGTCTATCTACTACAAAACGCCCCAGAGCGAACAGGGTCCGGCTTATGTTCAGCTGCTCGACAAAACGACGAATTTAATCCGGCAATATCCGAACGCTGCCGAAGCTATTTACTGGCAAGCCGTAATCAAGGCGACTTATGCCGACCATCAAGATGCTTTTTCCGCACTTAGCGCCATTCAAGAAGCGCGTGACTTGCTGCTCAAGGCGCTTAAAATCGACCCGAAAACCATGGGCGGGTCGGCCTATGTAACCTTAGGCACACTTTATTATATGGCGCCTAAATGGCCGATCTCATTCGGCGATGACGATGCCGCCAAACAAATGCTTGAAGCGGCTCTCAAAATTAATCCCGACAGCATTGATGCCAACTATTTTTACGGCGAGTTTCTGTTGCAACAGAACAAGCCCAACGATGCGGCTATTTATTTTAAAAAGGCAAGCGCCACACCGGCCCGAACAGAACAACTTTTTGCCGACAATCAACTCAAGGCTGAAGCAAGACTCGCCTTAGAAAACGCCCAACAACGAAAAATCAGCAGCCAAAAAGGCATATTTTTGTCTTTATTTAATTCGGCAAGCGCAAAATAAGTTTTATGGCCCCGTTAGCAAGACTCCGCTCAACCCCACTTAAATAAAGCCTTTAATAAACTCGGCATTCAATCGTACAATGCTTTCTGCTAGAATACCTTTTTAAATTAAACCAACTTTCCTGGAAATAATTATGGCTTTTGTAGTTACCGAAAACTGTATTAAATGCAAATTTACTGATTGTGTAGATGTATGCCCTGTAGATTGCTTTCATGAAGGCCCTAACTTTCTGGTTATTGACCCGGATGAGTGTATCGACTGCACATTATGCGAACCCGAATGCCCTGCCAATGCGATTTTCTCGGAAGATGAACTGCCGGAAGGACAAGAAGGCTTTATCGCATTAAATGCAGAGCTAGCCAAAACATGGCCCACCATTACCGAAGTAAAATCGGCTTTACCGGATGCCGACGAGTGGAATGGCAAAGAAGGAAAGCTTGATCTACTGGAAAAATAACACGTTCGCGGAAATTCCAGACGCACTGCCTTAGTTAAGGATCGTGCATAAATTAATTTAGGCAATTACCATGAAGAGCATGAAGGATATGAAGACTTAAACCTTTCATGCCGCTTCATGTCCTTCATGGTTAAAAAATGAAAAATAAAACTTGCCCAAGTTATTTCATGCACGTTCCTAAGCTGTTTCCGGCAAGTTAACAGCTTAACAGGCACATCAAAAAACGGTCATCCCCGCTTATTTTCTATAAAACGGAAACGACCAGAGCAAACACAAAGACGAAAATAACAAAAAGCGCAAACACGCCTGTTTTAGTCAAGCCGGCCCACGCCAACTTCAGTTCGGACAGCAATGCCTGCTTCACATCATCCGAAGCAAGAATTTTTTTACACCGCCCGCGAAATGTTTGCATTTCCTCCAGAGCCTCCTGCTCGGCGATAATCTCGGCAATTTTCGAGTAAAAACTGCCGCATTCCGGGCATTTTACATCACGGTCATTACGCTGATGACCGCATACTGAACATTGATTCACACATCCTCCACAAAAATCATTTCTTCAGAATTCCTCAAACCGGTACGGCTCCATCTGAATGGACTCAACTCTCCGCCCCAGCATAGTACAAATCCCGTTATAGCGTTCATTCCCGGTTGAAGAAAACTCAAACAAAAACGTCCGTTGCAACCTCATTTTCCCTGCTTGGTCCCTTTTCAACCGGACGCCGTTTAAGGCGACATACTCATCCAACATTTGCACGTCCACATTCAGGCAATGCGCCCTGACTGCTTTCAGCGCCAGTTCTTTGACCAGCTGCCCGTTAAACCAGTACAGGTATCCGACCAGCAGTAAAGCGATTAGAATGAGATCGTCCAGCATTAACCATGACCGCGCGTTGTTAAAGTAAGCCCGCTCTATTGTACTAAGATTTGCCGGCAAACTCTCAAGGAGAAAAGCATGAAGCTTCCAATCACCGGCGGCTGCCTTTGCGGCGCAGTCCGCTATGCAATATCCGCCTACCCCATCGGCGGCTTCAACTGTCATTGCCGAACCTGCCAAAAAGCGATTGGAGCACCCTATTTTGCAGGCATGTTTGTTCCGACCTCAGCCTTGGCCATAACCGGCGACTATAAAGAATATGCCACGATTGCAGCCAGCGGCAACACGGTTTATCGCGGCTTTTGCCAGAACTGCGGGACCTCGCTGTTCGGCAGAAACAGCGCCTTTACCGGCATCAGGCCGGTCGCTGCGACGACCCTTGACGATCCCGGCATTTTTCAGCCGCAAAAAGATATATGGGTGGCAGACGCCCAGCCATGGGACACTATGAATCCCGATTTGCCGAAATTTGCCGGCAATCCCTGGCATTAACGCCATTACCTACCTTGGAGAAACTTATGAATTCAGGAAAATTGAGCACCATCGAGATACAGCCTGAATCAGAACACCGATATTCGGTGATATGGCTGCATGGACTAGGCGCGGATGGTCATGATTTTGAAGGACTGGTTCCCGAGCTGCATTTAGCCGCGCAAGAAAATATCCATTTCATTTTTCCCAATGCGCCTATTCAGCCCGTCACTGTCAATGGCGGAATGTCCATGCGCTCCTGGTACGACATTCTGGAGATGTCGCCGCAACGCAAAATCAATATTGACGACGTCTATCAATCGGCCGACTTGATTGAACCGCTGATCCAGCGGGAGATCGACAAGGGCATCCCATCGCCCCATATTTTACTGGCGGGATTTTCCCAAGGCGGAGTCATTGCGCTTCATGCCGGACTAAAATGCCGGACTAAATTGGCCGCGATTATTGCGCTGTCGGCTTATTTGCCGACCATCGAACAGTTAAAAACAGAACGCTCCGCCGCCAATAACGCCATGCCGATATTTATGGGCCACGGCGTCCTCGATCCCGTCATGGCGATCGAGGACGGAAAAGCCGCGTTCGATGCATTAAAATCGATGGGTTACAGCATCGAATGGCATGATTACCTGATAGCGCATAATCTTTGCATTGAAGAGATACAACACCTTTCAGTGTTTATTAATTCAATTTTCAAATCACAGTGAGAAGCCATGAAGACACGATTTTTCTTCGCGCCGTCATGGTGACGGGTAATTAACCCCGCTTGATATGCTGCGGCGGTATATCGCGTTTTGTTGCGCCGGTATAAAGCTGCCTTGGCCGCCCTATTTTTTGTTCCGGGTCCGCGATCATTTCATCCCAATGGGAAATCCAGCCCACGGTTCGCCCCATCGCAAACATCGCGGTAAACATATTGGTCGGAATGCCTAAGGCATGCAGCACGATGCCGGAATAATAATCGACGTTCGGATAGAGCTTTTTCTCGATGAAGTACTCGTCTTCAAGCGCAATACGCTCCAGTTCCAAAGCCAATTTAAATATTTTGTCGTCATGCAAGCCGAGTTCCGTCAGCACTTCATGACAGGTTTCGCGCATCAGTTTGGCGCGCGGATCATAGTTTTTATAAACCCGATGACCGAACCCCATCAGCCTGAACGAATCGTTTTTATCCTTGGCCTTGTTGATAAACTTAGTGATATTCGAGACATCGCCAATTTCCTCCAACATGTTCAGCACGGCTTCATTGGCGCCGCCATGAGCCGCCCCCCACAGGCATGCGATCCCGGCAGTAATGCAGGCATAGGGATTCGCCCCGCTGGAACCCGCCAAACGCACCGTTGACGTCGAAGCATTTTGCTCATGATCGGCATGCAGGATCAAAATTCTGTCCAGCGCTTTGACCAGCACCGGGTTGGGCAGGAAATCGTCGCAAGGCGTACCCAACATCATCCGCATAAAGTTTTCAACGTAGCTCAACTTGTTTTGCGGATACATAAACGGCAGGCCGGTACTGTATTTATGACACATCGCCACGATGGTCGGTACTTTGGCGATCAGACGGATCGCGCTGATGTCACGATCTCTTTTCGATTTAATGTCCAACGCGTCATGATAGAACGCTGACAATGCGCCAACGACAGCCACCATAATCGCCATCGGATGCGCATCGCGGCGAAAGCCTTTAAAAAAATTGGTCAGCTGGTCATGCACCATCGTGTGCATGGTGATGGTGCCTTCGAACTGCTGCATTTCATCAGGCGTGGGCAATTCGCCATTCAGCAGCAGATAGCAAACTTCCAAAAAAGTGCAATGTTCTGCAAGCTGCTCGATAGGATAACCGCGATACAGCAGCACCCCTTTTTCACCGTCTATGTACGTTATCGATGAACTGCAACTGGCCGTCGAAGTAAAACCGGGGTCATAGGTAAACATGCCGGTCTTCTGGTACAGCGTTTGGATGTCGACTACATCGGGGCCAATAGTTCCAGATAAAATAGGCAACTCACATAAAGACTGAGTTTTCTCATTTAAGGTAGCAGTGCGCAGTTTAGTCATGGTTTTTCTCAGTTTTGAACATAGTCCGTAGCGTCATCAACAGGCTTGGCAACGGGAAAACTCCAGATTTACCAAGCCGATTGAATGATTGATCCCGGCCAGTATTTTAAAGAACAAGCTAATTAAACCGAAACAACCTTGTCTATGGTCTGTTTTGCCAGTTCAGTCACCCTAGCCCAGTTTTTTGATTTTACCACATCCGCAGGCACCAGCCATGATCCGCCTACGCAGGCAACATTGCTTAACTGCAAGTAACTGTTGTAATTTTCCGGCGAAATGCCGCCCGTCGGACAAAACGTCACCTTCGGGACAGGCCCTGCGATAGATTTCAGCATCGGTATGCCGCCCGCCGCTTCGGCCGGAAAGAATTTAAAATGATCCAGCCCGTACTCCATCCCCAGCATCAGCTCCGACAGCGTCGCTATGCCGGGTATCAATGCGATATTTCCGTCGTTGGCGGCGGCTAAAAGCTTCGGCGTCAATCCCGGGCTAATCGCAAAAACGGCCCCGGCCTCTTCCGCCGCTCTTAATTGTTCCGGCGTGGTAATGGTGCCTGCGCCGACAATCGCGTCCTTGACTTCCCGGCTGATCAGCCTGATCGCATCAAGCGCTATCGGAGTGCGCAGGGTTATTTCCAATACTTTAATGCCGCCTGCAACCAAGGCTTGCGCCAGAGGAACCGCATCTTCCAGGTTCTGGATGACCATTACAGGCATCACCGGACCGGCGTTTAAAACTTCAGCAGGTTGAATTTTCCAGTTATTTTTAGTCATTGTCTTACCTTATTTTTATAGTTATTAATCGGCAACAAACAGATTGCAGGCGCCGGTTTCGGCTGAAGACGCACCCTGGCGGAAGCCGCCGAACAATTCCCGGCCCATGCCGAAATGATGGCCTTTGGCGCTGTTGGCGTCTGGAATGCGGGCATCGAATTCAGCCGCATCCACCTTTACGTTGACTTCGCCGGTTTGGGTATTCAGGTAAATGACGTCGCCGGTACGCACTTTCGCCAACGGGCCGCCTTCCTCGCACTCGGGACACATGTGGATGGCTGAGGGGACTTTACCCGAAGCGCCGGACATCCGTCCATCGGTCACCAACGCCACCTTGAAACCTTTATCCTGCAACACGCCCAGAGGCGGCGTCAGTTTGTGCAGTTCGGGCATGCCGTTGGATTTCGGCCCCTGGAAGCGGAGCACCACGATAACATCCTTCTCCAATTCGCCGCGCTTGAAGGCCGCGACTACATCGTCCTGGTCATCGAACACCATCGCAGGCGCTTCAACGATCTGGTGTTTTTCCGCGACCGCAGACACTTTCGATACGCCGCGCCCCAAATTGCCGTGCATCACATGCAAGCCGCCGCCGGCTGCAAAAGGTTTGGCGACCGTGCTGATCACTTCCGCATCCAAAGAAGCTTCGGGGCAAGGCTCCCAGATCAACTTGCCGTCAACCAGCTTGGGTTCCTGATGATAACTGTTCATGCCGCGTTGGTCTGCTACGGTCAGAATGTCCTCATGCAACAGGCCGTTCTTTAACAGTTCGGCAATCAGTACGCCCATACCGCCGGCGGCTTGGAAGTGATTGATGTCCGCCTGACCATTCGGATAAATGCGGGTCAGCAACGGCACCGCTCTGGACAGCTTGTCAAAATCATCCCAGTTGATAATAACGCCTGCCGCGCGCGCAATCGCGACCAGATGGATCGTGTGATTGGTCGAACCGCCGGTCGCCAGTAAACCGACAATCGCATTCACAATCGCTTTTTCATCGATCATGTGTCCAATCGGACGGAAGTCATCGCCCAGCGCGGTAAATTTCAACACCTGTCTGGCCGCGGCTCCGGTCAGTTCATCGCGCAACGGCGTATAAGGGTTGATGAACGAACTGCCGGGCAGATGCAGTCCCATAATCTCAACCATCATCTGGTTGCTGTTCGCGGTACCGTAGAACGTACAGGTACCGGCGCTGTGATAGGACGCGGATTCGGACTCCAGCAGTTCTTTACGCCCTATTTTACCTTCGGCGTAAAGCTGGCGGATGCGTACTTTTTCTTTATTGGCCAGACCGCTGGGCATAGGTCCTGCCGGTACGAACACGGCGGGCAAATGGCCGAAACTCAGCGCGCCGATCAGCAGTCCCGGCACAATCTTGTCGCAGACGCCCAAATACAATGCGCCGTCAAACATGTTGTGGCTTAAACCGATCGCCGTAGCCATCGCAATCACGTCACGGCTGAACAACGACAACTCCATGCCGGGACGGCCTTGGGTGACGCCGTCGCACATCGCCGGTACGCCGGCCGCAAACTGGGCGACGCCGCCCGCCTCCTTGATGGCGGCCTTGATCAGCGCAGGCGCGTCTTTGTACGGTTCATGCGCCGACAGCATGTCATTATAAGAAGAGATAATCGCAATATTGGCTTTTTTATGCCCGGTTAAATCGACTTTTTCTCCGGCTCCGCAAGCGGCGAAAGCATGAGCCAAATTGCCGCAGGCAAGCTCGGCGCGGTGCGGCTCCTGTTTTACAGCCGCATCGACACGCGCCAGATAGGCTGAGCGAGTTTCACGGCTGCGCTCGATAATTTCATTAGTCACTTTTTCTAATACAGGATGCATAGCTGTTCCTTTTATAATCTGGACGGTCAAGTTTTCGGTTTTTGCGATTCACCCCAAAAAGAGATGATGTTCGTTGAGTTTAAGAGTTTTTATTCACCATGAAGAGCGTGAAGTTTCATTTCTTCGTGTCCTTCATGCTCTTCATGGTAAAAATTTTTATATTATTTTAACCGAGTTAGTTGCCTGTACGCGCCACCAAGCTGGAGTGTACGTGATTCCTTACTATCTACGTTAAGTGGCGACAATACCTTTAACTTGATTTTTCGGCTTCATCTTCCCAGGCCCTTTCGTCCCTCGCAATTAACTTGTCGGCAGCCTTAGGCCCCCAAGTACCGGCAGGATAGGGGGCCGGTATAGCATCCAAATGCGCCCAGGCATCCTGTATCGAATCGATCCATGTCCAGGCCTGCTCAATCTCCTCGCGGCTAAGAAATAGCGTGGGATTGCCGCGCATCGCTTCAAGCACCAATTTCTCATAACCGCCGAAAATCTTGCTGTTTTTGAAGGTATCGGAAAAACTCAAGTCCAGCTTGGTTTTTTGCAATTTAATATTTTCATCGATACCCGGTATTTTGTTGAGTATCTGAATTTCCACGCCTTCATTCGGCTGCAAGTGAATGATCAGCTTATTCGACGGCAAATCGGCAAAGCTGTCTTTAAAAATGTTATGCGGCTGCTGCTTAAAATTAACGACGATTTCAGTGCGTTTATATTTCATGCGTTTTCCGGTACGCAGGTAAAACGGCACGCCAGCCCAGCGCCAATTATCAATGGCCACTTTCAAGGCGACGAAACTCTCAGTGGTGCTTTCAGTATTAGCGCCCTCCTCTTCAAGATAGCCCGGCACCGGCTTGCCGTTGATCTCCCCCGCCGTATACTGTCCACGAACGGTTTTTTGTTTGACGTTTTCCGGGGTAATGGGACGTAGCGCGGACAGCACTTTTATTTTTTCATTGCGTATGCTTTGCGCTTCCAGATTAATCGGCGGCTCCATCGCCACAAAGGTCAGAATCTGCAACAAATGGTTTTGCAGCATGTCGCGCAGCTGGCCGGTTTTGTCGAAATAATCCCAGCGTCCTTCAATACCGACTTCTTCCGCGACGGTAATCTGAATATGATCGATGGTATTGTGATTCCAGTTGGTCGTAAAAATGGAATTGGCAAAGCGTAACGCCAATAAATTGAGCACCGTCTCCTTACCCAGATAATGGTCGATGCGGTAGACCTGCTTTTCGCTGAACACCTCGGCAACCGCGTCATTAATGTCTTTTGAAGATTTAAGATCGTGCCCTATCGGTTTTTCCATGACCATGCGCGATTCTTCATTCAAAACCCCGCACTTAGCCAGCCCCTGACAAATACTGGTGAATAAAAAAGGCGCCACCGCGAAGTAATTGACCATCACCCTGGACTGTCCATCAATGACAGTATTCAGCAATTGGTATTGATCCAGTTGGGTTAAATCTATTTTCAGGTAGGAAAACCGCGCCGAAAACCTTGCCCATACCTGTTCATCAATTGCTTCGTTTAAAAACTCCCGCAAACTTTTATGGATGATCCCGACAAATCCCGAACTGTCATTCTCGTGTTGATCTATCCCTATGATGCGAGTGCCGGCTTCAATCAAACCGGCTTTTTCAAGCCGAAACAATGAAATAAGCAGCTTGCGGCGGGATAAATCGCCCAAAGCGCCAAAGATAACCAGATCACAAGGTTTGAATGCTGTTTTTTCGTTCATGGATGCGTTGTTGAATAAAGAGTTATAACCGGCATCAGACCGGCAATTTATAGATAGAAAGCTTATTTTTTATTATCGCAGAATTTACTACACGGTGCAGTTCTGGATGCATTCTTGTATCGAATCGATATTTAATTGACAGCTATCTTGACCTTCTTTTATAGTATTGATCCGCTACTATACAAAAAGAAGATATTTGCTCGTCACCCCTGCCTCCGCGCCTACACGCGGAAGCTCAAGCGCCGAGAATTCAAAATATCCGGGTGAAGTAGCATAGAGGAGGCCTCAAGGAGAAATCAGTTCCAACGTTGATATTACTTTTTACATCAACCTTGGCGCTTATCCATTGATGATTTAACAGACAAGAAGGTATAACAAATGAACGAAGAAGCACAAACAAAAGACAAATTCTGGTTTTATGTCGGCGGCACCGTATTGGCTTTGCTGGTGACCATTGCAATGGTCAAGCAAAGCGAAACCGAAAAATTCGCGCCGATCAAACAACAGCTGGAGGAAGAGGCTGCCCAGATGAATATACGGGTCTTGAGCGGCGGAGAATAATACCCTGCCACGAGAACCAAACTGGACAACTGAAAATCGTTCTCGTCAAGCTCAACGCAAACACACGCTACTTAAAATGATAACCAGGAGAGAACCATGAGACTTAATTTACTATGCCTTTCGATGGCATTAGCTTTTTTTTCGGGAACAGCATCTTCGACAGAATATATTTATCGGGACCTGATGGCTAACACACTGCCTTCGCCGGGCTGCGCCGTAGAGTCCGAGGCCAAGGAAACGGCGGCAAAACCTTACAACATCACCCGATTCTCCAAGACATTTTGTCAAACGCAAGGTTACGGCTGGCATGTCGAAGCCGTGAAGGATGAAGGCAAGGCTACCTGCACACCCTGCACCGGCGCCAACCAAGGAAAAAGCCAGTGCCACCTGGAGGATGTGATTGTTACCTGCAAACGCATCAAACCCGGCTCGGTCGGCATGCTGCCGGGAAAAGGTTAACGGCAATCGCGTGAGCAAGGGATACGGCCTTCTTGCTCACGCGTTCCAATCCAGCCCGGTTATCACATTCCTCCGTTTTGGCGACTGGCGATACCGTGGGGAACAGGGGGAGGTATGAATTATACCAATCCAATAAGTTTTTATTTGACCCCCTCAACCTAACCTTCTCTCGCTGGAGAAGGGATAACATGCGAACTTATTGGGATTGGTATTACTTCACCAACTCCATCAGCTTGCCGTAACTGTCCACCACACCATACTTGACTTGCCCGGAAGTGATTTTGCCAAAAAACTTCCCCGCACAATCAATTCTGCATTGCTCGAGTTTCCTCAACTCCATCGACGACATCGAACCTTTAGTTTCGGCGATAAAATAGACATGCTTGACCGCACCTTCTTTAAATGAAATAGCCCAGTCGGGATTGTAATCGCCTACGGGGGTAGGAATAAAAAACCCCTTCGGCAACTTGGCATAAACAACCACTTCTTCGCTGATGTCGAGTTCGTTGACGAACGCGCGCTCAATCTTGGAATCGGTAAATACATAATCGTAAATATGGCGATTCAGTTTATCCCCGGCCTTGCTTAAATCCAGCGTCCGTTTTTCCTGGGTAAAAATATCAAGACTATGGGTTCCGGCAATCGTGTCATACGCCAGATGCTCGACGATGACGGTAGCTTTCTGCTCATTAATCAGTCGCGTAGCTTTGGCAATAAAATCTTCCGGGTTGGTTGGGTATTGGTTGAACGTATCCGGCTGTATTCCCTGAAGAATACCGGCAATGGTTCGGCGGGTAAGATTCGACTCTTGCGCCAGTTTGCCGATAAGATCGTATTTAACCGTGGAACGGATAGAGTCCTTATCCGACGCCGTTATTGACTCCATCACCTTGAACGACTCTCCTTGTTTGACTTCATCATAAACAGCTTCGTTCTTTTGTTCGCCGCGTTGGACGGTGTATTGCAAAGGGCTTACATGCAACTCCTTATCCAGCTCAAGCACACATTTATCAATCAGTTCCGGCGTTTCAAAATCGACGGTATAGACAGCCTTACGGTTGATTCGCCGCCAAAGCTCCTTGAATTCTTTCTTGTCGAAATTGGCGTTGAGCGGGTTGATTCTGCTGTTGCGATCATTACCAATGGGCGGCAATTGGGCATCGCTGAACACGCTGTCAATCAGCTCGAACACTTGCTCGGCATAAACCGCCAATTCCGGCGGCAACGCAGCAAGCCGCCCTTCCTTCTTGGCGTCGTGATAAGTTAAGGTAATTTTATCGCCGTCATCGGTGTAATCGTTTTTCAGTAAATATTTATAAATTTGCTTGGCAAGTTGCGCCGTAACTTCCACATCCCCAGCCGCCGTTTTAAGCACTTTGCCGGTAAAATATTTTTCATCCGCGATGCGGGGACGCGCTGACAGCGACTTGCTAATATCGCTCTGCAGGCCGGTGACGAATTCCGTGTAACTCTCGCCGGTCACGACGGTCAGCACATTCACCTGATGCACGGTTGCCGGATTGTCCATGCGCTCGCCGAACTGGTTGACCGAAAGCCGCATGCCGCGCCCGACTTCCTGGCGGCGCGAGATGGTATTGTCGCTATGCTTCAACGTGCAGATAACGAACACATTCGGATTATCCCAACCCTCGCGCAGCGCGGAATGGGAAAAAATAAAGCGCACCGGTTCGCTCAACGACAACAAGCGTTCCTTGTCTTTCAAAATCAAATCGTAAGCGTCCACATCATCGGTTTCGGTAGACTTTTTCCCGGTCGCCGGATCGACCAAGCGCTTGCTCTTTTTATCGATGGAAAAATAGCCCTGATGGGTTCGGTCAGCCCCGATACCCCGCAGGTAATCATTGTAGGGATTGTCGTCTGGCGTCAGTACCTCATCCAAATAACGGCTGTATTCCTGCTCGAACATTTGCGCGTATTCGCCGGAGCTTTCCCCGCTTTCGTCGTAGCACCGATACTTGGCTACCGTATCGATAAAAAACAGCGACAACACCTTAACGCCCTGATGAAACAGCGCCTGCTCTTTTTCAAAATGGGCTTTAACGGCTTCGCGGATTTGGATGCGCCGCAACGTAGATTCGTTAACATCCCCGACAGCCTCGCCTGCCGTCAACTCCACGCCATTGGTAAAGCTAAGGGTATCGGTATATGCATTAATATCCGCAACCACGAAGCCTTTATATTGATCCAGCTTGGACAGCTCGAACAGATTATCGCCTTTGCCGAGCTTGCGCAGCACCCGTTTAATGCCGGTGTTTTGCTTGATTTCCAGCTCGACGCGACCGACCGGCGCTTTGGCCGTCGAAACTTCAATACTATCCAGATATAAATAAGCGTTGGCGCCGCTCAGATTTTTGACCGAAATCCCGCGCACCGATATTTTTTTCACCAGCTTCTGGTTATAAGCGTCCAGCGCATCGAGACGATGGATTTTATTGTGCTCGGTTTTATGCGTGGCGGAATAGCGCAAAATCATCAGCGGGTTAAAGCCCTTCAGCGATTCCAGCGTTTTCGCCCCTTCCATCTTTTGCGGCTCGTCCAGAATCAAAATCGGGTTATTCGCCGCTATCACATCAATCGGCTTGCGCGACTGGAAATCGTCCAACTCCTCATAAATACGGCGATTATCCTTGCCGGTCGCATTAAACGCCTGCACGTTGATGACCATCACATTGATACCGGCGTCGGACGAAAAGCTTTCCAGGTTATGCAACTGCTTGGAGTTATAGATAAAAAACCGGGCGCGCTTGCCGTAGTCTTCCAAAAAATGCTCGGCGGTGATCTCCAGCGATTTATACACGCCTTCGCGGATCGCGATACTCGGCACCACCACGATAAACTTGCTCCAGCCGTAGCGCTTGTTCAACTCGAACACCGTCTTGATATAGCAATAAGTCTTGCCGGTGCCGGTTTCCATCTCAATATCCAGGTTTACCGGGCAAATTTTGCCGCCAGCCAGCGCCGTGGACAGCGGCAGGTTTTGACGGCGTTGCACGTTGTGGATGTTGTCCAGAATACACGGCGGCGTCAGCGCAAGCTTGTTATTGCAAAAACCGTTGCCATCCAGCAGGCTTTGCTGCGCCCCCGGTTTAACGCGGCCCGGATCGACGCGGTATTGAATCCCGGCGGTTAGCGACTGCCCGGCAAAGCAATCAGCCACGGCTTCGACGGCGCTGGTTTGATACGCTTGCTTCTTAAACTTCAGTTTCATCATCGTTTCCGGCAATCGCGTTAAAAATCTTCAACTTTAATCCTTCATCATCCATTTCTTCGGCGAGGAAGGCAGTTATGATCTCATGTAATAAATCCCTATCAATATTTCCGGCGGCGACGTGATAACTGATATTTTCCATCTCGCGTAAAAATCGGGTCGCGCAATATAGATAACCATTAAAAAGCAGCATTTGTGTGCATAAGGTAATGGCTATTCGTTTATTGCCGTCGGCAAAACAATGGAATTTATTGGCGCTAAAGAACAGATGGGTTAATTTGTCTTCAAAAGTCGGGTAGTAATCATCGTTCTGGATATGGTCCAACACGCTTGCCAGCTTACCTAAATCAAGATGCTCAAGCGTACCGCCACCGCTCACTTCCACCGTTTTCCGGTGAGTATCAATTGCCTGCTCAATAGTCAGATAAATGACCGTCATTAATCCCGATCCTTAAGGCGTTTCATGACATCTTTGGCATCTGCCAAACGGTCAGCCAATTCTTGGCTTCTTTCGCCAATAAACCGTTCAAACTCATCCCGTTGTAGCGGGGTAACATATTCTTGTAATTGATGATGCAACGCATCTCGAAATGCTAGATCGCGACTTGCCATTTTCATTCGCGCTTTTTCAATGAGCGGTTTCCAGTGACTCTGAGTCTCAAATATTTTAAACAGAACATCGACTTCCGAAGGTTTGAGTTTGCGGCCTTTTGCCTTAGCTTCCTGCCGGAGAAGATCACCGAACCCGCACTCGTAAGCGGCAATCAGATCCAACACTTCCGAATAAAGAGTGGGCCGGACACTATCTTTGTCTTCAAGTTTTAGTATTTTTCGGTACTCCTTCGCGTTCTCACGAAAAATACTGACATAAATTTTGTTGGTGTACACAGGATATTTAAAATTACCCATATCAACACAATCGTCCAGGGCATCGGTAAACTCTTTGCGATAGTTTTCCTCAATGAAGGCAGAGTGCAGAAAATCTTCGTCACGCTGGTTAATATACTTAGTGCCGCCGCCGGTACGCTGGTTAATAATGTCGATGACAATATCCAGAATCGCCTGACGCAATAATTTTGCCCGGTCACTTTCCGAAACCAGCATAGCCAAGTTCAGAAAAGCGCGGAAATCAAAAATACCCAATTGCGGGGTCTTCGTGATGTTCCCGAAATCAGTTTCGGGAACATCCATAAGATGAATTGCTTCTTTTAATGATTTCAGTCGCTTACCCTTCAATACTACATAACCGTTTTTTGCCAATTCAGAGGCATTTTGCTCCAGATAATTTTCAATAGTTCTAAGCGTTACCTCAAAAAAAGCGGCTACCTGCTCTTTAAGCAGAACAGTTTTCCCCTCAAACGGAATGCCTCTAATTCCCGCCGCCTTTTCAATTTCAGCAAGGGCATAAGGATTATTAAGAATATTTTGCCGATCAATCGAGGAATTGGTCAGGTCTTTGTTCATAGTGCCCACTCAAAAGGTTTAAAGTACGCGGCGCAGTCCACAGCTTGTTTTTCTATCATTGTTCTAAGGAAGCGCTGAACATATTGATTCCATTCATGGTTCGACAAGCTCACCACGAACGGAATCAATATGTTACCGTTCATCCTGAGCCTGTCGAAGGATTTAATCAGCGCTTCCCTAAAGAACTTTCATTTCAGTAGTCGGCGAAATGAGCTTGAAGATTTGTTCGATGTTGATCTTCACGCTGTCGCCGGCAAAACCTGAGTCTTGAAATACCACACGCAACGGATGACGGGCGGCGAGTTCCTTGACGAAGGCCTCGTTAATGTCGGCATCGAAACAGGCGGCCAGCGCGTTGCCGTCGACAAACCACACGGTCTTACCGGCGATAGTTTCCTGAGCGATAGGCCGCGTCAAATCCACGCCCCAGTCCAGCAGCACCTGGAACAATAAATCTTCGGCGCTACGGTCTTCTCGGATATTGTCGACATGGTCGATCAGGTCGCTTTGCTGCACCGCGTCGGGCGTGTAGTAAACGTCCTTCATGTTGGAACTGTCGATTTTCAGCACGCGGAAGCCGATGTCGAGGTTGTCTATGCCTTCCTTGCCTACGTTGTCCTGCCTGATTTTTTGCCCGGCGCGGCGGATGCGTTCTTTGCTTATCTCGGCAATATTTCTCGGTTTATCGATGTCATCACAAAATTTCGCAGCTATCTTTTGATCCTTTTTATCAACATCAACTGCCTCGGGAATTTGAACCAAAACATAATGCCGCCTTCCGCCGTCGGACAGATTTGCTTCGAAAACAGCGTGTGCAGTGCTGGCACTGCCAGCAAAAAAATCCATGACAACTGCGTTAGAATCGTCTGCGGTTACATAGCTAATCAGCTTTGCCAGTTCAAAATGATCTTTGGGGTTGTTAAATGCTTTTGCACCCAGAAGCCCGCGAAGAAACTTTACCGCAACTTGAGACTGCTTATAAAAATAAGTCCCTCTAACCTGTGTTGCCAACTGTTCATCTTCGGACTCCTCCGTTTCGTTCATATCGACTTCGGCAGCTATCTCAGCAGGAATCGGGCGGATATGGGCCTTGCGAAACGGTGGTTGTGAGTGGTCATCTCTGAATTCCACTAAGCCCAGCTTAATTTGCTGCTTCATTGTTGACTCTTCAAAACGCCAACCGCTTTCGGGAACCTTGCAAGGCAAACCTGTCCTCGGATGTAGCACATCGTATCTAGGGCCGCCACCACCGGGCCAGGAAATATCCCGGTCACGCCAAGGACCGTTTTCGTCTATGCGCTTATAACGACTCCATTTTTTTGAGGGATGATTTTTAGAAAGCGCGGAAAACCATGCTTGAAGATCGGCTTCGATAAGCGAATCGTTTGAGCCATGAAGATTACGCAAAGAAAGATATTCAGCCCAGATTTCCTTGGCTCCCGGTTTTTCCTCTCGCCAGATGACATTTCTGTTACGCAACTCATCAAGCGACTTTGCAAAAATCAAAATGTACTCATGCCCAACAGAAACCAGTTTCGCATCATTCTTTCTGCCTTTTTCCCAAATCATTGAGGCAATAAAATTAGCTTCTCCAAAAACCTCATCACACAGCCGCTTGAGATTCGCCTGCTCATTGTCATCAATTGAAATAAAAATAACCCCGTTGTCCCGCAACAGGTTCCGCGCCAGCTTCAAACGCGGGTACATCATGCTCAGCCAGTCGGAATGGAAGCGGCCATTGGTCTCGGTGTTGGCGACCATGCGCTGCCCGGCTTCGTCTTTCTGGTTGGAGCGCTGGAAATAACTGGCGGTGTCCTCGCTAAAATCGTCGTCGTAGATGAATTCCTTGCCGGTGTTGTACGGCGGGTCGATGTAAATCATCTTGACCTTGCCCAGATAGGTTTCCTGCAACAGTTTCAGCGCATCGAGGTTGTCGCCTTCGATAAACAGGTTTTGCGTGCTGTCGAAATCGACGCTTTCTTCGCGGTAAGGGCGCAAGGTCTTGGCGATCGGCGCGTTGGCGGTCAATAAGGCCTCGCGCTTGCCCGGCCAGTTGAGCTGGTAACGCTCTTGCGGCCCTTCAACCACCGATGTGGAAAGCTCTTGCCGCAGTTGGTCGAAGTCGATAGCTTGCTTCAGCGTTCCGTCGGCCTCGCGGGTCTCGGTCACGCAATTGGGGAACAGCTCGGCCAGTTTGGCGATGTTCTGCTGGGTAAAATCGGGGCTGTGCAGCTTGAGTTTTTCCATGTTTTTTAGCTTAAGTTTGTTTTTGTGGGTAAGGCTTGGCCACGGCGCACCGCTACGCTGCTCCTGCATAATCCACCGGGGAACATGCATAAATTAATTTAAGTAATCACCATGAAGCGCATGAAGGACATGAAGACTTAAATCCTTCATGTACTTCATGGTTTAAAAATAAAATTTGCTCAAGTTATTTCATGCACGATCCAGGGATATATTGCAGGAGCAAATATCTGTTCATCCTAAAAAATCAGTTGGAATGCGTGAAATCCGTTCGTGCTTCGACAAGGCTCTCCTGAGCGCAGTCGAAGGGCTCGGCACGAACGGCTTTCACACGGTCCAACTCCGGTTTTAGGGTTATCCGATTTAATTATCCAGTCCTGCCGCGTCGGCAATGATTTATAATACCGCAATTCACCCCGTCTAGCCCGCCCCCTCTATTGCAAAATGGCAGAATCGAAAACTTATCTGAATGTACCTTTCGCCCAAAAGGATGAGGCTAAAGCGCTCGGCGCAAGGTGGGACGCAGTCCAGAAGAAATGGTTTGTCCCGGCGGATAAGGACGTTGCGCTGTTTGCCAGATGGCAAGCTGAATCCGGCGCTGTCGAATCGCCGAGAGCGAAGACTTCATCGTCCCATATCAGTTCTTCATCCAAGAAGTCCGCCTCCGGCGTCAAAACCCATGCGACGGTTAAAGATTTTGTCGCCTATGACGGCGATGCGCCGCCTTGGGATTAATGTTTGCCTCTGCAACAGCCGCCATTCTTAAGATGGGAATACGGGCTTTGCCTGTCCGCAAGCAAAGCTTGCACTCCATTTCTCCGCCCCGCCTTAAGTAAGTTAGGATCGTGCCTAAATTAATTTAGGCAATTACCATGAAGAGCATGAAGGACATGAAGACTTAAACCTTTCATGCCGCTTCATGTCCTTCATGGTTAAAAAATGAAAAATAAAACTTGCTCAAGTTATTTCATGCACGTTCCTTAGGTGTTGTAGGAGCGGGCCATGCCCGCGATGAAGCTGCCGCAATTCCGAAATATCGCGGGCGCGGCCCGCTCCTACGCCCCCTAATAGAGCCGTGTCGCTGCTATCCCGTCCCGCCGCCCGGCTAATTATCCTCATTCGGGATTTGCCCCCTGAATTCCTCCGACAACAGCATTTGCCCACCGGTGACAACCAGCTGCTCGCCTGGATTAATGCCGCTGCCGACAAAATACCCGCCGGTCGTTGCCGAATACCGGTCTATCGTGCGGCGGCTGAATTGTTCTTCGGCGGTTTTGATGTAAACGAAAGCCTGATCCAGATACCAGATTAAAGCGGATTTCGGGATCACTACACCCGAATGGCTTTCGCCTTGTTCCGGTATCCAGGCCGTAACGCGCATGCCGGTCCTGATATGGTTATCGCCAGGGATGGCGTGTATGCCGCAAGACTGCCCGGAGCAGTCGCGGCGGCCGTCGGTCTGAAAAAAGTAGCTTTCGCCTTGCACGGTCGTGTCTGTTTGCGGGGCCGCTGAAATCAGTTCGGCTTTACCGGCCGTACTGCGGTTGCCCGACGCATCGACATAAATGTCCTGAATGTCGCCGGACAGCTGCTTAGTAGCGGGCAAGGTGATTTGCAGCAAGGTTTTCCGCCCGGACAAAAAAGCGCCCAGCTTGTCGGAATCGGT
This sequence comes from Methylobacter tundripaludum, assembly GCF_002934365.1. Taxonomy (GTDB): domain Bacteria; phylum Pseudomonadota; class Gammaproteobacteria; order Methylococcales; family Methylomonadaceae; genus Methylobacter_A; species Methylobacter_A tundripaludum_A. The sequence goes on from NZ_PTIY01000001.1 coordinate 86,386, forward strand.
CGCCAAAGCCCATTCAGTCAGTTTTTCGCCCCAGCTGAGCCGGGCCTGATCGAGAATAGCCTTGCCTTGGACGCCGCTTGCATCAACCAGGGCTTTGTCGATTTGCCACTGCGCCTGCTGGACTTGCAGGTTCCGTTTTGATGTCGCGCCGTCATCATACAAATCTTGCTGACGCTTGATGTTCTGCTCGGCCTGTTTAAACTTCGCCGCAGCGCTGCCGCGCTCGGTTAATGCGACCAGATAGCGGTGCCGTAAATCGACCAACGCTTGTATGTTGACCGCTTTGCCGTAAGCCGGGAATTCAGGCCGATAGCTGGCGGCCGTCAGCGTTATCGTCTGCAAGCCGGATAACGCCTGGGCTTTGGCGGCCAGAAAAACGGTTCCCGGCCCTGCGGATTGCGACAATTTGGCAACCGGCTTATCGTCATCATCGGCGGCAACCGGGGCAATGCTGAGTATAAAAATACAGGCTATAAAAAGAGCATTCATGTGGACAGTAAAGGGATAGACAGATGCGTTCATGTTATAAGATTTCCATTCTTAAATGCATTTTTTTGTTGTTTTTAAAAAATTGCACGTTATCCTTAAAAAATAAAGTAACTATCACTATCGAGAGATTATCATGAGCGACCTACCGGATAACTTAAAGTACGCAAAAACCCACGAATGGGCGCAGGTGGAAGGCGATAACATCGTTCGTGTCGGCATTACCGATTTTGCGCAGGAAGAATTAGGCGATTTGGTTTTTATTGAGCTGCCGGAACTGGGCCGCAAGGTTGCAGCGCAAGAACAGTGCGCCGTGGTCGAATCGGTTAAAACCGCATCCGATTTGTTCAGCCCGGTTGCCGGCGAAGTGGTCGCGGTCAACGACGCCTTGGTGGACGCCCCCGAGCAGGTCAACGATGACGCTTACGGAACCTGGCTGTTTTGTATCAAGGCGGACGACCTGAGCGAACTGGACGCGTTAATGGATGCGGATGCCTACCAGCAAATGATTGAGCAATAATTTTGTTTTACCTGGTTTGTAACGAAACTGACACACAGCTGTGTAATATTTGTTTTTTTCAATTACAGATAATCAACAAATAATGGCAAATCAAAATGCAAAAGGCTTTAAACGCCTGATTAACGCGTGTTTCTTCTCTGTTGCCGGCTTTAAGGCAACCTGGACGCATGAAGAGGCATTCAGACAGGAAGTCATCCTGTTTGTGCTAACGACCCCCCTGGCGATATGGCTCGGAGAAACTCCGATTGAAAAACTGCTGCTGATCGGCAGCATCGTTTTAGTCATGCTGGTCGAGTTGTTAAATACAGCCGTAGAGGCCGTAGTCGATAGAGTGGGTTTCGAGCATCACGAATTATCGGGCCGCGCCAAGGATATTGGCTCCGCCGCTGTCATGATGTCGCTGGCCTGGGCCGCGGTAACCTGGGCATTAATTTTACTTTAGCCGCGACTGCTCCGGCAGCCTTACGGCATACACACCATCCCTGAAGATAAAGAGGAACGCAATGAGCGCATTAATATGTGGGTCTATGGCTTACGACACCATCATGGTTTTTCATGATAAATTTAAAAACCATATTCTGCCGGAAAAAATCCATATCCTGAACGTATCATTCCTGGTGCCGGTTATGCGCCGCGAATACGGCGGTTGCGCGGGCAATATTGCCTACAATATGAAACTGTTGGGCGAAGAGCCGTTAATCATGGCCACAGTCGGCCATGATTTTGAACCGTATGCCCAATGGATGGCGCAAAACCAGTTGTCGAGCGAATTTATCAAGATCCTGGATGACAGCTATACCGGCCAAGCCTATATCACCACCGATGAAGAAGCCAACCAGATTACCGCATTCCATCCCGGCGCAATGAATTCTTCGCACCTGAATTCAGTGCCGACCGACGGAAAGATCAGCATAGGCATCGTATCGCCCGACGGCAAGGAAGGCATGCAACTGCATGCCGAGCAGTTCGCAGAACTGGATATCCCGTTTATTTTCGATCCGGGCCAGGGCATGCCGATGTTTAACAAGGAAGAGCTGCTCAAGCTTATCGATCAGGCGACCTGGGTGACATTGAACGATTATGAATCCGAACTGATGCTGGAGCGCACCGGCTTGTCGTTCGAACAACTGGCCGAACGGGTTGAGGCGCTGATTATTACGTTGGGCGGTAAAGGCTCCCAGATTTACACTCACGGCGAGTGCATCAACATTCCCCCTGCAAAGCCCAAAGCGATACTTGACCCGACGGGTTGCGGCGATTCCTATCGTGCCGGCATTTTATACGGCCTGATGAATGACTTGGGTTGGGAAACCACCGGCAGGGTCGCCTCATTGCTGGGCGCGATTAAAATCGAAAATAACGGCACCCAGAATCATTCATTCGACATGGACGGCTTCAAGCAACGCTACCGCGAGAATTTCGGGTCTTCGTTTTAATCGTTAATTACTTATCTGCAAAAAGCATTAATCACCACGAACGACTGCACGGACAGATATTTGCTCCTGCAATATCTGCATTTCCCACATCCCTGTGGGTCATGCAGGAGGTAGAGCAACGCAGGAGCAGTTGCCGAGGCACGAAGAACACGAAGTTTATTTCTTCGTGTTCTTCGTGCCTTCGTGGTGAATCTAAAACAGTTATACCGAGCTATTCATGCTAAAACACACCCAAAATCTCTTAGACATCATGTCGCGGCTACGCCACCCGGAACAAGGCTGTGCGTGGGATGTCAAACAGGATTTCACCAGCCTGATTCCTTACCTGATTGAAGAAGCCTACGAAGTCGCCGATGCGATTGAACGCAACGACCTGGACGATTTGCGCTCGGAATTGGGCGACCTGCTGCTGCAAGTGGTGTTCCATTCCCAGATCGCCGAGGAACAAGGGTTGTTCAATTTTGAACAGGTCTCGGCCGGCATTTGCGACAAGCTGATCCGCCGCCATCCGCATGTTTTTTCCGACGCCGTTTTCACCACGGATGAAGAGCGGCACCAAGCCTGGGAACAGGCAAAAGCCGACGAACGCCGGGAAAAAAGCAAAAACGAGGAACGGGAAAGCGTGTTGTCGGGCGTGGCCCGCAATCTTCCGGCATTGATCGAGTGCGAGAAAATACAGGATCGCGCCGCAAATCACGGCTTTGACTGGCCGGACGTGTTGCCGGTTTTCGATAAAGTGCTGGAAGAGCTGGATGAGGTTAAAGAAGCCTGGCAATCCGGGAATCAGGCGCATATTCAGGAGGAAATCGGCGATTTGCTGCTGGTTGCGGTTAATCTGGCCCGGCATTTAAACGTCAATGCCGAAGTCGCGCTGAAGGAAAGCACCCAAAAATTCTCCAGACGCTTCCAACACATAGAGCAACAGCTTGAAACGTCCGGCCTGAACCTGAAAGACTGCGAACTGGCCGAATTGGATGTTTTGTGGAATCAGGCAAAACAGGCTTTAAATAAAAAGGGCGGCTAAACAATCGCCCTTTGTCGGCGCTACCGCATTAAAATTCTTCCCACTCATCGGCACTTGCTATCGTTGCTTGAGATTTTGGCTTGGCGACAGCACTTACCGGAGAGTTGAAATCTTTTTTCAAGCGCATAATTGCAACCCCGACAGCCGTTGACGCGGAAACGAAAGCGGATCCATTACCCAGCATTGTTTCCGCCTCTCTGAATTTTTTTGCATTGATCATATTCGCTATTCTTCCCGCCTCGATATGAAAGGCGGCATGCTTGGACACACAATCGGCATAACTCGGCTTATGGGCGAGGTGATGCTTGACGTCGTGATGCAACCATTTACCGAAATCACAACAATCATCTCTTGAAATGATTGTCGCATCCATTTCTTCGCGTTTTGATATGGCGGCGCGAAGCTTTACCTTCCACTCAGAATGTTTCTCAAGCGCCTTGTCCAGGTCTATGCCGATATTATCTGATGCGGGCGTATTTTGATAAGACTCTTTCTCGACAGGAGCGCTTTTTATGCCGGTCTGATTGACTGTACGTGCCGGCTCGGTATTGGCAAATCCAATGAAACCACGCGAATTACCGTCCAATTTAAAGTGCGACACGGTAACCGCAAGTTGTTGCGTTTGTTCCTCCAGCGATTCCGCTGCGGCGGCCGCCTGCTCTACCAATGCGGCGTTTTGCTGAGTCACGTCGTCCATTTGGCCGATGGCCTGATTGACCTGCTCGATACCGGAAGTCTGTTCCATCGAGGCGGCGCTGATCTCGGACATAATGACCGTCACGCCGCGAATCGCACTGACGATTTCTTCCATGGTTAAACCGGCCTGGGCGACCAGCTTGGTGCCGTCTTCAACCTTTTCCACCGAATCGCCGATCAGGCCTTTGATTTCCGCCGCGGCTGCCGCGGCGCGTTGCGCAAGATTGCGCACCTCGACGGCCACAACCGCAAAGCCCCGGCCTTGTTCGCCGGCGCGGGCCGCTTCCACCGCGGCGTTCAGTGCGAGTATATTGGTCTGGAATGCAATGCTGTCTATCACCGAAATGATGTCCACTACCCTGCGCGAAGACTCGTTAATATCTTCCATCGTCGATACAACCTGGCCAACCACCTTGACGCCCTGCCCGGCAATATCTGTTGCGCCGACGGCAAGCCGGTTGGCATGCTTCGCATTCTGGCTGTTGGCCTGCACGGTGGAGGTCAGCTCTTCCATGCTGGCGGCGGTTTGTTCCAGGCTGGCGGCCTGCTCTTCGGTACGGTGCGACAGGTCATTGTTGCCTGCGGCGATTTCTTTTGCCGCGGTATTGATCGTTTCGGATGCTTCCTTGATTTGCCCGACAATCTCTTTCAGTTTTTCAACCGTGGAGTTGGAGTCGTCTTTAAGTTGACCGAAAGTTCCCGAATAATTATTGGTGATGGTTTGTGTCAGGTCGCCTCGGGACAATGCGCCCAGTACGCGCACGACTTCATTCAGGCCGGTAGAGCTGACTTCCATCAGTTCATTAACGCCCTCGGCTAATTCCAGGAAGAAACCTTCTTTATCCCCTTCGTCAATGCGCTGGTTGAAATCGCCTAACACCGCCCCACTGACCACTTTGGCGATTTCCTGTTCGATAGCCACTTCCGCGGTACGGTCTTGCCATTCCACGACCGTACCGATTCGCCGTCCTTGTTCGTTACTGATGGGATTGGTTATCAAATTAAAAGTACGTCTCCCAATGATAATCTCGCTGTTAAAAGTCGAGGTTAACGCGCCAAGCAACTTTTTCTGGTGTGCCGGATTCTTATGAAAAGAATCCATGTTCGCCCCCAATAACTTACCGGAATCAAACTTAGGCAGGACCATACGAATATCGGACTCGGCGTGTTGCATCATAGTAAGCACGGCCGGATTCAAATAGATAATATTGCCTTCGTTGTCAGCCACCATCACATTAGAGGTCATTCCATCCAAGGCGATTTTAAGGCGCAAGGCTTCGTTATGCTCACGGTGCTCTTTCGTTATACGGGACAGCAATTGTTGCTGCATGCTATCCATGGAACGGAATAACTCGCCCAGCTCATCCTTTTGCGAAAGGTCGATACTGGAACTCAAATCGCCGCTTGCAATAGCGCCGGCCACCTGCCGAAGCGCATTAATCGAGCGCAAAATCTCTCGGCTGATAAAAAATGTCAATGCGACAGTCGCCAAGACAGACAGCACGGTTAGCGCGATGAAGAATACCGCCGTCCGTTCAGCCTCGCTCTTGAATTTGCTTGCCGCATCGAGCAAATCGCCGGAAAGCCTGTCTTCGACTTCCTTGATCAGGTCAATCTTTTCGGTCACCGTTTTAAACCAGTACAGCGGATCGATACCGAAGCCATTGCTTTTGTCCATCGCGATTTTCTCCATTCTCGCGACTTCGTCAACCGCAGGCCCGGAAACTTTGGCCTTATAAAATGCTTTTTGACTGTCCAGCGCGTAGGCGAAAAACAGATCGGTGTAAACATCCTGGGCGGAAAAGTTTTTCAAAAATCGGCTATGGGCGTCGGGCGTAAACTGGTCCGAACCAAACGTAGCAACCAGTAGCGCGCGCTCCATGCCGGTGCGCTCCTTGGCTTTGAGTAAACTTGAATACGAGGAAGCCAAACGGGAAATTTCGCTATGACTGCTGAGCGTGGAGACCTGCGCGGAAATATCGAGCAGGGAAGCAATGGTCTTGGTGTAATAAGCGCTCGATTGCGCCACTTCCAGGCCCAGGGCGCTGATGCCGCCGCGTTTGGCGGCCAGCTCCGCCAAATTGGCGGTAGCGGAGTCTAGCAGCGTTTTCAGTCCGTCACTGTAAATGCCGGCATCAAAACGGTTAAGTCTTGTCTGAAGTGTCTCAATAGCTTTATCGGTTCTTGTGCGTTGCGCAGGCAATTCGGCGGAAAACTTAGCCCCGTTGCTGCTGATGAACGAGGCGCTCATGCCGCGCTCTTTCTGCATTTCATGTACCAGTGCGCCAATTTTGACCGAGACATCGACCAGCGATTCGAGTTGGACCATTTCTTTCGATACCGCCAGCCGCTCAACAACTCCCGACCCGGAAAAATAAAGCAGGGCAAGAGCCGGGATGGCCGCCATCAGCATTAATCTTGACTTTAAACTCGACGTGAACGTGATATTGCTTGCCATATTAGATCCCTTGAATAATATTTTTGAAGTTTTCCTGCTCATTCACAGACAGACGCCGGGGGCTGCTGCGGGTAGGGTAGGGCTCTTGCATGCGTTGGAGCAACGCAGTCCCACGTGGCTGATTCCGTGCGATCCAGCTCCTGTAAAAAATTATAGCATCTAAAAACTAATCATCCTGCAATCGAATCGCCATCACGTCGCAACGGGCGTAATGCAGCACGCTATTTGCCGTTGCCCCCAACAATAACGATAAGCCATGCCGCCCATGAGAGCCGACAACGATTAAATCAACCTGTTCCTGCTCGGCAAGCCGGACAATTTCCTGTTTGGGCGCGCCCCAGACCAGCCAACGGTTAGCCTGAGTCACTCCAAGCCCATCGCTGATTTGCACCAACTTGGCTTTCTCCGCCTCCAGCAACCCGTAACCTGAATCCTCAGTCAACGAAATGACGGTTCCATAGCCGGTGTCCGGCATCGGAATATTATCCAGCACATGAATAAGGCTCAATTTGGCTTGGTATTTTCCGGCCAAATCCTTCGCCCTGCGGGCAACCATGTCGCCATGTTCGGAAAAATCGACAGCCAATAAAATATGTTGATAAGCGCCCATTATTTTCGCCTTGCTTCCGGTGGTTATTGGTTTTAGATAAATGATTGGTGGAGCGGGAACAGCGGTGCGCCGAACGGGGACATATCAAGAAAAAAGCCCTTCCCCGCCAACGGGAAGGGCTTCAAGCCGTTAAACTTTATGATAAATATCGGCGCCTTCTTCAAGGAACTGCTTGGATTTCTCATCCATGCCTTTCAACAAAGCTTCCTCTTCTTTGAGGCCTTTTTCCGCAGCATAGTCGCGCACATCTTGGCTGATTTTCATCGAGCAAAAATGCGGGCCGCACATCGAGCAAAAATGCGCGACTTTGGCCGACTCTTTAGGCAAGGTTTCGTCATGGAATTCGCGGGCTTTTTCGGGATCCAGGCCGATATTGAACTGGTCTTCCCAGCGGAACTCGAAGCGCGCCTTGGACATCGCGTTGTCGCGCGCCTGCGCGCCTGGATGCCCTTTCGCCAAGTCGGCCGCATGGGCGGCGATTTTGTAAGTCACGATGCCTTCGCGCACATCCTGTTTGTTCGGCAGACCTAAGTGCTCTTTTTGGGTCACGTAACACAGCATCGCGCAACCGTACCAGCCGATGTTGGCCGCGCCAATCGCCGAGGTGATATGGTCGTAACCGGGCGCGATGTCGGTGGTCAGCGGGCCCAAGGTATAGAAAGGCGCTTCGCCGCATTCTTCCAACTGCTTGTCCATATTGACCTTGATCATGTGCAACGGCACGTGGCCCGGACCTTCGATCATGGTTTGCACGTCGTGCTTCCAGGCGATTTTGGTCAGTTCGCCCAGCGTTTCCAGTTCGCCGAATTGCGCGGCGTCGTTGGCGTCATAGATCGAACCCGGACGCAGGCCGTCGCCTAATGAAAAAGCCACGTCATAGGCTTTCATGATTTCGCAGATTTCTTCAAAGTGCGTGTACAAAAAGCTTTCGGTGTGATGCGCCAGACACCATTTCGCCATGATCGAACCGCCGCGCGACACGATGCCGGTCATGCGTTTTGCGGTGAGCGGCACGTGATGCAAACGCACCCCGGCATGAATCGTAAAGTAATCCACGCCCTGCTCGGCTTGCTCGATCAAGGTGTCGCGGAAGATTTCCCAAGTCAAGTCTTCGGCTTTGCCGTTGACTTTTTCCAGCGCCTGATAAATCGGCACGGTGCCGATAGGTACCGGTGAGTTGCGCAAAATCCACTCGCGGGTTTCATGGATGTTTTTGCCGGTGGACAGATCCATGATGGTGTCGCCGCCCCAACGGATGCCCCAGAGCATCTTTTCGACTTCTTCCTCGATGGACGAAGTCACCGCCGAGTTGCCCAAATTGCCGTTGATTTTAACCAGGAAGTTACGGCCGATAATCATCGGCTCCAGCTCGGGATGGTTGATGTTGCACGGAATAATCGCCCGGCCCCTGGCCACTTCGTCACGGACAAACTCGGGGGTAATCACGTCGGGAATGGATGCGCCGAACGAATCGCCGGGATGCTGGTCTTTCCACAATTCGCGCATTTCTTCCATCTTCTGGTTTTCGCGAATCGCGATGAATTCCATCTCCGGCGTGATGATGCCCTGTCTTGCATAGTGCATCTGCGATACGTTTTTTCCGGCTTTGGCTTTGCGCGGCTTACGGATATGCTCAAATCGCAGCTCGGCGGTAGCGGGATCTTCAAGGCGCTGACGGCCGAACTCGGAGCTGGGGCCGGGCAATTCTTCGGTATCGTTACGCTCTTCTATCCAGGCTGAACGGATAGCGCGGAGACCTTTTTTCAAATCGACTTCAACATTGGGATCGGTATAGACGCCCGAAGTATCGTAAACATAAAGCGGCGGATTTTTTTCCGCGCCTTTTTCCGCGCCGAAATGCAGCGGGGTATCGGATAGGGTAATTTTGCGCATAGGAACTTGTATGTCGGGACGGCTGCCTTGAACATATACTTTTTCCGATGCGGGGTAGGAATCAATTTTTACGCTACTGGATGCAGTAGACGTAATTTCTTTAAGGACGGCGCTCATGTTTATCTCCAACAACAAAACAACAAGGCGCAGGTAAGCCTGGGCTTTCCTACGCCGGCATTAACCGGGGTCAGGTTCAAAGGGTTTTTCTCAGCCTCCCTTTTCCATGCACCGCATGAAAACAGACAAGCACCCCTAGCCTTTACGGATGTGGCGTTAAGTTAAAGGATAATGCCGCAGATTGCAAGCTTGAACCCTATTCGCCCTACAACAAACACCTTATAAAACAAATGGTTTTAACAAGTAATGCTATTTATAACGGCCTATTTACAGCTGACGCCGCCCTCTCTACCGCTATGAGGATAAAATAGCCGATCATTAAGAATCTCCTTGCTCGAAAGACTCTTCTGCGAACGTTTATCTCCAAAGCCCCGCCCCATACCAAAAAACGAGCTTATCGGCACTGTAAAAATGATTTTTTTTATCAGCAATGTTAGAATCAGCATAATTCCTGATTAACCAGATATAACGGATGTCAACAGACTCTCAACAGAACGCTCATCGCTCGCCGGTACTGGAATTTAAAAGCAGCACTTTTTCTGTACCTGTGCTGGTTTTAGCCAGCAATGATGTCGCTACTATCGAGCAACAGTTACAGGAAAAAATCCATCTGGCGCCAGAATTCTTCAAAAATTCACCGCTGGTATTTGACCTGCTGGACCTGAATAAACAAGAGCTCGACGTTGATGTTACAGAGCTCACCCGCATCACTCGCAAACTCGGCTTATTGCCGATAGGGATACGCGGCGGCACTGCTCAACAAAATCAACAGGCACTGGAAATTGGCATCCCCATACATTCGGGACATAACGTTGCAGCGGCTTCCGAGCCGCAGCAGCGGCAAACTCCAGAGCCTGAACCTCAAGCCGTTGCAACCACCACACTGATCACCCAGCCTGTCCGTTCCGGCCAACGCATTTATGCCGAAGGCGATTTGGTCATTTTAGCCCAGGTCAGCGCCGGCGCTGAAATCCTGGCCGAAGGCAATATTCATGTGTACGGCTCGCTAAGAGGCCGCGCGTTGGCAGGCGTGCAAGGCGACACCGAAGCGCGGATTTTCTGTTCCGATTTGCAGGCCGAGCTTATTTCGATCGCCGGAAATTACAAGATCAGCGAAGATTTGAATAGCGCCGTTCTTAACCAGCCCGTTCAAATCTATTTACAAAACCATACTTTAGTTATTAAAGATATTTAATCTATATCGCTCTTTGGAGGAAAATTTGTGGCACGAATTATAGTCGTAACATCGGGTAAAGGCGGCGTTGGTAAAACAACCACAAGCGCAGCCATTGCCATGGGGCTTGCAAAGAAAGGTCACAAAACAGTCGTCATTGATTTTGACGTGGGTTTGCGCAACCTGGATTTAATCATGGGTTGCGAGCGCCGCGTTGTTTATGATTTTGTCAATGTCATCAACGGTGAGGCAAGCCTTAACCAGGCGTTGATACGCGACAAAAACTGCAACCAGCTTTACATTCTGCCTGCCTCGCAAACTCGGGATAAAGACGCCCTGAGCCAGGAAGGCGTAGGTAAGATCCTAGACGAACTGAAAAAAGACTTTAAATACATTGTCTGCGACTCCCCGGCCGGTATTGAAAAAGGCGCCCATTTGGCCATGTATTTTGCCGACGACGCGTTCATCGTCACCAACCCTGAAGTCTCTTCGGTACGGGACTCTGATCGTATGCTAGGCATCTTATCCAGCAAGTCTCGCCGGGCCGAACAAAACGAAGAGCCTATTAAAGAATATCTGCTGCTAACCCGTTATTCGCCTGAGAGAGTCAGATTAGGCGAGATGCTCAGCGTCGACGATGTGCAGGAAATTTTATCGCTGCACTTGCTAGGCGTTATCCCTGAATCGAAGTCCGTGTTGAATGCATCCAACTCCGGCACCCCCGTTATTCTTGACGAAAAAAGCGATGCAGGCCAAGCCTATGCGGATGTGATCGCGCGCTATTTGGGCGAAGACCGGCCGCATAGATTCATTGACGAGAAGAAAGGCCTGTTCGGGAAGCTTTTCGGGAGCAAATAATGAGTTTACTGGATTATTTTAGAACATCTAAAGCCAGCTCGGCATCCCTCGCCAAGGAAAGGCTGCAAATTCTGGTTGCGCACGAGCGCAGCTCCAGAAACCAACCCTCTTATCTTCCTCAATTGCAAAAAGAATTGCTGGAAGTTATTCGAAAATACGTTAATGTAGAGCAAGACGCAATATCCGTTAACTTTGAGCAAAATGACACTCAGGAAACGCTGGAATTAAACATCGTGCTGCCTGAGCATCAATCCAAAACTTCTTAACACTAAAAGGTAATCACTATGTCCAATACAATCGGCGATGCAGCAGGAATAGTCTGGAACTATCTGGATAAAAACGGGCCATCCAGTGTCAATAAAGTTACCACCGAAACCGGCATCAATAAAAATGACGTTCAACGCGCCATAGGCTGGCTGTGCAAGGAAGACAAGCTATCCATTGAAATGATAGGGCGTGCTGAAACGCTGTCATTGAAATAAGATTAATTTAAGCAATCGCCATGAAGGACATGAAGACTTAAATCCTTCATGCCCTTCATGCGCTTCATGCGCTTCATGGTTTAAAAATAAAATTTGCTCACGTTATTTCATGCACGATCCTAAGCAAAAACATCTCAGCACACAGCCCTGGAAAGAAATGGAGCACGCCGAATAGTCCAACTTATTGCAATTCCCGATGTCGGACAATGACGTTTAAAAAAGGGCCTTTGAACTGTTTGGCAAGCGCATCGACCAGATAAACCGAACGATGCTGGCCGCCGGTACAGCCTATCGCCACTGTCAAATAACTGCGCCCTTCCGCCTCAAATCGGGGAATCCATCGCTCCAGAAACCCGGTAACATCCTTAAAAAGCTCGGCAACCCATTTCTGTTTATCAAGAAAATCCATTACCGGCTGATCTTTTCCTGTTAACCCCCGCAACTCAGGAATCCAATAAGGATTCGGCAAGCTGCGTGCGTCAAACACAAAGTCGGCATCCAATGGAACGCCATGTTTAAAACCGAATGATTGAAACTGCAAGGAAATATGCCTGACGTCTCTTTCGCCAATCCGGTCCCGGATAAGTTCACGCAACTGGTGATAATGGGTCCGACTGGTATCAATGACCACGCTGGCGTGTCTGGCAACCGGCGTAAGCATTTCCTTTTCAATTTTTAACGCTTCTCTTAACGGCACATTTGAATCCGTCAGCGGATGCCGTCGCCGGGTTTCGCTATAGCGTTTCAACAAGGTAGACTCTTCAGCCTGCATAAAGATGATTTCGCAATCAATCTGTTTATTGCGTATTAGCGCCAGGCTTTCGGAAAAATTGACCAGGCTTTCGCTCTGATTCCTGGCATCAATGCCTATGGCCGTTTTTGCATAGGTAAGCTTATCGACCAGCATGACGTGGTTGATAAAGTCTTCCAGCAAGGTGACAGGCAGATTATCGATGCAGTAATAACCGCAATCCTCCAGCGTATCCAAGGCGATACTTTTGCCTGAACCGGAAAGGCCGCTGACGATTAATAGTTTCATAAGAAAACCAGGCTAAGGGCAAAAGACAAAAGGCCCAAAAATATTTTTACCTTTCGCCTTTCGTCTTTCGCCTGCTTTATTTATCTATGCTGCGAGGTTTTTTCTTTATGCTTGATAATCTGACGATCCAGCTTATCAACCATGTTGTCGATAGCGGCGTACATATCTTCCTGATGATCTTCGGCAAACAATTTAGCGCCACTCAATTGCAATGTCGCCTCTGCCTTTTGAACTAACTTTTCCACGCTTAAAATGACGTGTACATCGGTAACATTATCAAAATGACGTGCTAATTTCTCAAATTTTGAGTCGATGTGCGCTTTTAAAGCGTCGGTTACTTCAAGATGATGTCCTGTTACGATGACTTGCATGAGATAAACTCCTTTAATGGTGAATGATTGGTTTGGTGTCAGTTGGCGCTATAAAATACGCTTACGCTGACTTGATGAGGAAATGAGCATCGCTTCGCGATACTTGGCAATTGTCCTTCTAGCAACATTGATGCCCTTTTCTTTTAATAGCTCGGCTATTTTACTATCACTTAACGGTTTTGCCAGATTTTCATTGCTGATGAGCTCTTTAATAAACGCCCTGATGGCCGTAGATGAGCACTCCCCTCCACCTTCCGTTGAAACATGACTGGAGAAAAAATACTTGAATTCGACAATACCGTTAGGGGTATGCATGTATTTTTGCGTTGTCACCCTGGATATGGTCGACTCGTGCAATTCCAGTTCTTCGGCAATATCCCTGAGCACCATGGATTTCATTGCAATAGAGCCATGTTCAAGAAACCCGGTCTGCTTTTCCACGATGCACCGGGCAACACGCAATAAGGTATCGTTACGGCTCTGGAGACTTTTGATAAACCATCTGGCTTCCTGCAAATGGTCTTTCATGCAGGCATTATCCTTGCTGTTGTCGGCTCTTTTTATCATGCCCGAATAAAAAGGGTTGATGCGTAATTTAGGCGCTATATCAGGATTCAGATTGACTTCCCATTTATCGTTTTTCTTAACCACATAAACATCGGGGATAACATATTCTGAATCCGACTCCTGTATCTGCGCCCCCGGCTTAGGATCGAGGGTTCTGATTAACGCCACCACCTCGCCAAGTTGCCGTTCCGTCACACCCAATTTACGCATCAGTTTTGACTGCTCGTGCGTAGCCAATAGGTCCAAGTACCGGGTAACAAGCGTCAACGCTTCCTCTTTATAAGGCGTAGTCTCCGGCAACTGCTGTATCTGTAATCTCAAGCAATCTTTCAAATCAATGGCTGCAACGCCTGCCGGATCGAAATTCTGCACCCTGTGCAATACCGCGTTAACCTCATCGAAATCCAGGTCGTCCAATTGGCTCTGCAAGCCTTGAAAGATTTCTTCGGGACTGCTGATCAGATAGCCGTCTTCATTGATCGAATCAATAATAGCCATCGCAATGGCGTGATCGCGCTCTGAAAACGAGGTGAGTTCCACTTGCCATAACAAATGGTCCAACAAGGTTGAGGATTTACTGCGTTGCGTTTCAAACTCGACGGTATCGGCGGAATTGCCGCCCGACTCCATCGCGTATTCATAAACATCATCCCAGGAAGAATCAATGGGCAACTCATCCGGTATATCCGTTTGCGAACCTTGACTGGTCAGCAAATCAGCATTGTCAATTTTTTTCTCGGGCGCTATTTCGAGGTCCTGAACGGTGTTTTCTTCCTCATTAACTTCCAGCATCATATTAGACTCGAGGGCCTGCTGGATTTCCTGCTGCAACTCTAATGTCGACATCTGCAGCAATTTGATCGCCTGCTGCAATTGCGGCGTCATAGACAGCTGTTGACCCAGTCGAAGGTGTAAGGATTGTTTCATTTAAGAATGACGGTTCAAAATTTAAGGTTAAAGACTAAAATTATTGCCTAAATAAACTTTACGCACTTCCTCATTGGCAACGATAGCTTCGGCCGCACCTTCTGCGATCACCCTACCGTTGTTAAGTATATACGCCCGATCGCAAATACTTAATGTTTCCCTGACATTATGTTCAGTAATCAACACGCCGATGTTGCGGTCTTTCAAATGTTCGATGATTTTTCTTATATCGTCCACCGATATAGGATCAACACCGGCAAAAGGCTCGTCCAGCAAGATAAATTGCGGGTTAGTCGCCAACGCCCTGGCGATTTCGACGCGCCGCCGTTCGCCGCCCGACAAACCCAAAGCGGTTTGATCCCGCAAATGAAGGATATGAAACTCCTGCAACAATTCCTCAATCAATAACTCCGCCTGTCCTTCGGTTAAGTCGGAACGAATTTGCAAGACTGCGCGTAAATTATCCGCCACACTCAATTTCCGAAAAACCGACGGTTCCTGAGGCAAATAACCTATACCCAATTGCGCCCTCAAATGCATCGGATGATGGGTAATAACTTGCGAATCCAGGGTAATCTCGCCTTCATCGGCTTTAATCAGGCCTACCATCATATAAAAACTGGTGGTTTTACCGGCTCCGTTAGGACCCAGCAAGCCGACGACTTCACCGGTATCAACATGCAATGAAACACCGTTAACCACATTGCGTTTATTGTAGTTTTTAATCAGCTGTTTTGCGGCTAGTCTGGTCATCTTTAAAAAGTAAAATTGAAAAGAACTTTTTGGTATCCGGCTTCTTGAACTCTGCGCCTTGTCATTTGCTACCCTTGGCCGGTTGTTCCGCTGCGGGCGGCTGTTCTTTTTCTTTCGGCTGCAATATGACATGAACGCGTTTATTCGTAGACTCTTTTTCTCCGGCTTTAACCAGCGAGGTTTTGAGATCGTATTCGATAAAGTCGCTGCTATAAACGCCGTTCTCCCGCCAGACCGTAGCTTTATCGATCAAAATCAACAAATTCTTTTTAGGATAATGCTCGCCTGTCAGCGCCTCACCGACTATATCTTTAGCCCCCTCGTGCGGCGTTTGTTTAAATTTTGCAAGATTACCGGTAAACACCAGCTTATCAGCCTCACCGTCTATAAAATAAACCACCAACTTATCCGAGTTTACCCGGATACTGCCCTGAATTGAGATTACATTACCCGTATAAGTGCTGATAGCCTTGACATCATCATACGTCGCCGTATCCGAATCGATAATGATCGGCTGGTCGCTGTCGCTTTCCAAGGCGCAAGCACCGGCGCTATAAAGCGCTAATAACAATAAACAGCAGCGGCTCCCGCGCATTACGCTATCTCGGGTTTTCTTTTTTTGTTTCATAATTACCCTTTACATTAGAGAGCAATTCCAGATGAATCGGTTCCGCAAAAGTCAGCTTCATGCCGACCCCTGTCGTCCAGTTCGGCAGGCTGATCAACTCTGCCCACTCATCGGTTTCTGCATAACTGATTTCCGGTTTTACTTTTAAATTAAAGCTATAAATCTTAAGCTCTCTGACGCCTTCAGCGGCGGCCCTGTCCACAACAACCTTGCCGTTTAACAATAAATCCTTGCCATCGGCTGACAAAATACCGGTCTCCGATTGAATGACCCACGGCGGCGTCTTGTCATTATAAAAAAACATCAATGGATTTGTCAGGTGTGTGGTGCCGTCATCGCTGTAATGGGTCATTTCATCGGCGATCAGTTTGCTTTTCGGCCTGCCCTGCTCACTCATTTCCCATTTCGTATAGCCCTTGCTGAAATAATCAGGGCTGTGCGCCGGAACAGCTATGTGACTCGGCTCATCCGAGCCCGTCAACTTAACCAGCCACCAGCTTCCTATCGCGATAGCGAACAGGAACAGATGCATGTAGTTTCCATTTAACCGGGTCATTTCACTTCGCGCTCAGCGAACCAGGTAAGCATTCAAAACCTCATCAAAACGGCCTTGCGCCTGCATAATAAAATCACAGACTTCCCTGACCGCGCCTTGCCCTCCGGGCAATGTCGTACACCAATCGGCGCGTTGCTTAACGGCAAAGTTGGCGTCATTAACGGCAATCGCCAGACCGACTCTAATCATTATCGGCAAATCCAACAAGTCATCGCCGACGTGCGCCGCCTGTTCGTGCGTTATGCCTGTTTTCTGAAGAATCTCGTTAAATGCGGCGATTTTATTTTCATGACCCTGATACACATGCTCAATGCCCAGGTTTTTCATGCGCAACGCAACCGAGCTTGATTTGCGCCCGGAAATCACCGCAACCTCAACGCCAGTCTGCCGCAACAGCTTGATACCGTGACCGTCCCGCGCGTGAAATGACTTGTATTCGTTGCCCTCGGCATCAAAAAACAACTTGCCGTCGGTTAACACCCCGTCCACATCCAGAATCAGCAACTTGAGTTTCTTGGCTTTTTCCAAAATAGCCAACCTGTTTTGTATGTCCGTCATCATACTATCCCTGCACGAACCAGGTCATGCATATTCAAAGCCCCTATCGCTCTGCGCTGCTCATCAACGACGATTAACGCGTTAATCTTTTTCCGCTCCATAATTTGCATGGCTTCCGCCGCCAGAATATCCGCCGAAATAACAGCGCAATTCGGGGTCATCACTTCGGTAATAGCCGTCTTATGCACATCCAGATTCCTGCCCAGCATCCGCCGCAGATCGCCATCGGTGAAAATGCCGGTGACGCGGTTGCCCGCATCGACAATAGCCGTCATGCCTAGCTTCTTCTCGGTCATCTCCAGCAATGCATGACTGATAAGTGCGGACTCAGGAACGATGGGCACATCATTATCGGCATGCATAATATCGCCAACCATCAATAACAGACGCCTACCCAAACTGCCGCCGGGATGGGACAAGGCAAAATCGTCGCGGGTAAACCCCCGCGCTTCGAGCAAGGAAACCGCCAACGCATCGCCCATCACCAACGCCGCCGTCGTGCTGGAAGTCGGAGCAAGACCCAACGAGCACGCTTCCTGCTCAACAGTGACGTTGATATGGGTGGTCGCAAACTTGGCCAGTGTTGAAGCCGGATTGCCGGTCATCGCTATTAACGGTACGCCCAGCCGTTTAATAATCGGCAGTATCGTTAAAACCTCTTCTGTTTCCCCTGAATTTGACAAGGCCAGCACGACATCCTGCCGGGTAATCATGCCCAAATCGCCATGACTGGCTTCGCCCGAATGCACAAAAAAAGCAGGCGTTCCGGTGCTGGCCAATGTCGCGGCAATTTTACCGGCAATATGCCCTGATTTCCCCATACCGGTAACCACAACGCGACCTTTACAGTCAAACATTAACTTGCAGGCGAGCACAAAATCATCATTAATCTGATCGGCTAATGCGGCAACCGCCCGTGTTTCCACCTGAATAACAGCTAAGCCCAATTTGCGGAGCTCTTGATCATCTAATTTCATCTATCGGTACAAGTTGCGTTCCAGTCGCTTAAGGCATTATCAACATGGCGTTTCAAACGCGCCCGCCATAAGTAAAAACCTCGAAGCTTATTTTAGTATGCAATGATAAAGCATTTACGGCTTTATAGGGCGGTTGAATGTAAATTTAGGATGATTTATGAGTACTGCCGCCGCGTTTTGCGAACCTGTCGGTTGCAGAGACCAACGCTTCGACCATTTCCTTCCCTTGAGCAACATGACCTGCATTAGGCAATACAATATACTCAGCATTCGGCAATACTTTATGCAGACTGTACCCAGCCTCCATCGGACAGACAAAATCGTGGCGGCCATGAATGATCACCGTTGGAATCTCAGCCAAACCGTTGCAGTTGTCCAATATCTGGTTTTCCTCAATAAAATAACGGTGCCGGGCGTAATGCAGCTCCATGCGCACCTGTTTAACCATTTTCTCGGACGTATGTTCGCCATTCGGACTCGGCCGATAATCCCCGCCTAAGGATACCTGACCGCCCCAAGCCGTCCACTCTCTAGCTGCCCGCCTTTTTGCCACCTCGTCTTCTCCCCACACCACATCGCACAGCCCTTGCAGCAGATTATCCTGAGCATGCGCAGGAATGCTTTCAATCAGCCGCTGCCATTGCTCGGGATAAACCTTGCCCGCGCCATCTTTGGCAAACCAGTCCAAATCCCGCTGCCGCGCCAAGAACACTGCACGAATGATCAAGCCCATCACTTTATCTTTATGCTGCTGGGCATACAGTAAAGCCAACGCTCCTCCCCACGACCCCCCGAACACCAGCCATTGAGCGATAGCCAGCTGTTCACGGATACGCTCCATGTCATCGATTAAATCCTGAGTAGTGTTGTTTTCCAGCTCGCCAAAAGGCAGCGACTGACCGCAGCCGCGCTGGTCAAACAGAACAATCCGGTAAAGTTCGGGATTAAAAAAACGCCGATGATCGGGCTTGGTTCCCGAGCATGGCCCACCGTGCAGAAAAACAACCGGAATGCCGGCAGGATTGCCGGACTGCTCGACATAAACCGAATGCATACTGCCGGTTTCGAGGAAAAAACTGTGGTAGGGCAAAATTTCAGGGTAAAGAGTTTTCATGGGCAACAGCATCTAAAGCTAATTTGTTTCCCGGAGAAAACCGGAAAAACGCTATTTTACCTTGAGCCTTTACCTAACACCTCTTTTTAATTCTGCAAACATAAAAAAAGGGAGGGGTTTAAAACCCTCCCTTTTTTTCAGGTTTGTTTCTAAACTAAACGCTTAGAAGCCAAGACCGAGGTAACCGCCAGCAGTGTAACCGTCAGTGTTTACGCCGTCAGCATTGTTAGCTGTCCAATGGTAACGTGCATCAGCACCGACATAGATGTCTTTCCAGATTTTGTAGTCCGCACCAAGAGCAAACATTGCGCCTGGGTTGAACACAGTCACACCGTTAGATGGAGGACTGATAACGTGCATTGCCAAACCAACAGGAATTACCCATGGTCTCAATGCGCTGCCTTTCATAAACTTAACTTTTGGCGCTGCGCTTAAAGTAAACTGGCTTACAGTAACTTTGCCGCAATCAGGTCCGGTGATATTGGCGTTAGCCCCAGGGACAGTAAGAGCGGATGTGGCGCAAAGAGTGTTGGTACCAAGAACCGTTGCTTGTGAGGATCTCTTGTCATAATTTTTGTATTCGAACATCAATTCCGCCAAAACTTCGGTGTTGTCCATCAAGCCAAACAAATCATCGTTCAAACTGAAATCGAAACCGGCACCCAGATCATAACCGCTCTTATCTGTTGTACCTGAGTTAAGAATTGTTTGACCGCCGGTCAAAAGATCGTTTCTGCCTTTGTTCATATGCGCAAAGCCGCCACGGAAGAACACCATGTTGTCTTTGCTTCTTTTGGCTTCTTTTGGAGCCGATTTAACTGAGTTCATCCACTGATCCAGCTCCTGAACCTTGCCTGCATCAGCGCTAGGACGGTTTGCTGCCGCTTTTAAACGGCTTAATTCAGCCTGCATAGCCTGCATTTGAGCTTCCAATGCATCCACTTTATTGTTTGCCGCTTCCGCAACGCGATCCGCTTTTGAAAGCGCCATAGCTTGTGGAGAAACCAATGCGCCGGCCATTGTTAATGTTGCTGTCGCAATGCCCAGCGCTAGTTTAGTTTTATTGATCATTTATCCCCCTCATGAGGTTGTTATTTTATAGAAATTTGCTTTAATACAACAAAGCCTATCTTCCGAGAGTAATAGTAGCAGTTAAACTAATTCCCTACAAGTTTTAACGCCATTTTTTTTATATTAATTAATCCTTATTTATCAATAAGTAAACCATGATTTTAATGCTGAACGATTAATTGTATGCAAAAAACAACAAATTATTTCTCCTAGACGCATTCAAACACCAGTTAAAGTTTTCGCATCGTACTCAGTGAAATAAAATGAACCCGCTGCCGAGCAATGTGTCAAAATTCCGCAGACAAAGTACGATAAAAAAACGACAAATTTAAAACGGCGAAAGACGCAACAGTTTCCGGCCGACAAGCTATTAAAGCCAGCCACCAAAGATAAAATTTTTCAATCCGGTAAAATCTTATTTAAGCCTAATTATATCGGCGGCATCGACATGCTGCTCTTGCCCGCTGAATAGTAACAATATTTTTTTGCCCAGATCCCTTAGCAAATACATATGACCATAACCCCGGATATTACCATCATTGGCGGCGGCATTATCGGCCTGCTAACTGCCCGCGAGTTTATTAAGACCGGCGCTACCGTCGCCATTATTGAGAAGAATGAGCCGGGACAGGAATCATCCTGGGCGGGCGGCGGTATTTTGCTGCCGCTTTACCCATGGCGACAACCGGATGCGATTACCCGGCTGGTGCTGCAAAGCCTGAAGCTGTATCCGACGTTAGCCTCGCAACTGACTAGCGACACCCTGATCGACCCGGAATGGAATCCCTGCGGCTTATTGATTGTTAAAAACCCCGACCTTACCGCGGCTACCAACTGGTGCGACGCTAACGGCATTGTCTATCGGCCCGCCGGTGCAGATTTTTTTAACATGCTTGATACAATCCCAGACCAGCCGCTTTGGCTGCCGGAAATTGCCCAGGCCCGCAATCCCCGTCTGGTTAAATCATTAAAGCAGGACCTGATTAACAAAGGCGCTACATTCATGGAACATTGCGAGTTAACAGCGGTTACCCTGGATAAAAACCGCATAACGGCGATCGATACCACGTCCGGCCAGTTCGCAGTCAATCAGTTGATTATTGCTGCGGGCGCCTGGAGCGGCCAGTTGTTTGAACGATTTTTCCCGTCCTTTATCGAAAATGCGCCGAAAATCAGCCCCGTGAAAGGCCAAATGCTGTTATTCGACGCCCAGCCCGAAACGCTGACTTATATGGTGCTGGATGACGACCAATACTTGATTCCGCGGCGAGACGGTAAAATACTGGCAGGCAGTACGGTAGAACAGGATGATTTCAACAAAATAACAACAACCGAAGCCCGTGACCGACTGAGTGCATTTGCATTAAATTTACTGCCGTCGCTTAAGAACTTTCCTCTGGTTAAACATTGGGCGGGATTAAGGCCCGGCACCGAACAGGGCATACCGTATATCGACAAGCATCCCGAGATCGGCAATTTATACATTAATGCCGGTCATTTTAGAAACGGTCTGGCGATGGGACCCGCATCGGCGCAATTGATGGTCGACCTTGTGCTGGAGCGTCCGACAGCGATAGCGCCGGAACCTTATAAATTATCCCGCCCACATTGAACGCCATACCCATTCAGCCTAACAACACGGTCACAAGATGAACCTTTACCCCTTACTGCGCCCCTTGTTATTTTCCCTAGCCCCTGAAACCGCCCACGAAGTGACGCTTAAACTGCTGAACGCGGCCCATGTTTCGGGCTTATCAAAACTGATCTACCCGGCAGTTGACCACAAACCGGCCACGATCATGGGACTGGACTTTAATAACCCGGTCGGCCTTGCCGCCGGCCTCGATAAAAACGGTGACTATATTAATGCGCTGGCCGCATTGGGTTTCGGTTTTATAGAAATCGGCACGGTGACGCCGCGCCCGCAGCCGGGCAACCCGAAACCGCGCTTGTTCAGGCTACCTGAGCATCAGGCGATCATCAACCGCATGGGCTTTAACAATCTGGGCATAGACCATCTGCTGAGCCGGGTAAAACAAAGCCGTTACTCCGGCATTCTAGGCATTAATATCGGCAAGAACTTCGATACGCCAATTGAGAAGGCGGCGGACGATTATCTGATCGGCTTGCGCAAGGCCTACACCTCGGCCAGCTACATCACCATCAATATTTCTTCGCCGAACACCAAGAATCTGCGCCAGTTGCAGCAGGGCGTTGAAATCAAAAGCCTGATTTCCGCGCTAAAAGAAGAGCAGCTGAAACTGCAACAGGAACACGGAAAATACGTGCCTTTGGCCCTGAAAATAGCGCCCGATCTGAGCGCCGACGAAATAAGCCATATTGCCAAGCTGTTGCTGGAATTTGAAATTGACGGCGTGATTGCGACCAACACCACGATTGCCCGCGACATGATTGCCGATCATCCGCTTGCCAATGAAACCGGCGGTTTAAGCGGCGCGCCGGTTAAGGAAAAATCTACGTTGGTCGTGCGGGGATTGGCGGCGGAATTGAACGGCAAGATTCCGATTATTGCTGCGGGCGGAATTTTGACTGCGGAAGATGCGCAGGAAAAATTAAAAGCGGGGGCAAGTTTGGTACAGGTATACAGCGGCCTGATTTATCGCGGACCGCAGTTGATAGCCGACATTGTGCGGAGCCTTTAAGCGTAAATTACTGCTGCGCCTGCTGCTCTTGAATATAAGATCGAACCTCGTCATTGTCGACGCGGGCGTAGATTTCTTCGACTGTCAGCGTTAAACCAATCGCATCAAAGCGCACGCTGTCGCCCATAAAATAATGATTGGAAACCCAGCCTTCGCTTCTTCGACAGACTTCCACATCGACAAAATCCTGTTCGATCAAGACGTATTCTTTCAGGCTGGGAATACTCTGGTAGGCGATACGCTTGGTCGTTTCATCGACGCGCCGTGAAGCTTTCGACAAAACTTCGACAACAATCACCGGCGAATCGGTGTAATAATCGTGCCGGCTCTGTTCATCGCAGACGACCATCACATCCGGGTAGAAAAACCGGCTGCCGGCCTTTATTTTCAGGTCGGAGCTGAACGGCTCGCAGGGTTTGTTTTTTAAATGATTGCCGAATTCCCGATAAATATTCCCCGCGATTCGTTCATGGTTCCGGCTTGCGCCCGCCATCGCATAAACGTAGCCGTCAATATATTCATGCTTGATTTCGCTGGTTAATTCGCCTGCCAGGTAATCTTCCTCACTGATCCAGGCGTTGGTAGACTGTAAATTTGCCGACATGATTTTACCTCCGCTAGCAAACTGCCCAAGACAACTATTCAAGACATCATAACAACCGGCTTATTCCCCGGCAATCGACATCCGCTCAACCAGTATGGAGCCGGTGCGTATATTGCCGCGATAATCGACGTCATTGCCCACCGCAACGATGTTTTTAAGCATGTCTTTCAGGTTTCCGGCAATGGTAATTTCCTCGACCGGATATTGAATCTCGCCGTTCTCGACCCAGAATCCGGCCGCACCGCGCGAATAATCGCCGGTCACCATATTGACCCCCTGCCCCATCAGCTCGGTGACCAGCAAACCGGTGTTCAGTTCTTTCAACATGCCCTGATAATCGAGCTTGCCCGGATCGATCGTTAAATTATGCACGCCCCCGGCATTGCCGGTGCTGCGCAAGCCCAGCTTGCGGGCGGAATAGGTGCTCAACACATAGCCGCGCAAAATACCGTCGCTGACTATATCGCGGGTTTGGGTGGCGACACCCTCGCCGTCATACGCTCCGCTGCCCAATGCGCCTTTCAAATAGGGCTGCTCGTGGATGCGGACAAATTCAGGGAAAACTTGGGTGTTTAGCGCATCCAGCAAAAATGATGACTTGCGGTATAGATTGCCGCCGCTGATCGCGCCGATAAACGACCCGAGCAAACCGGAAGCGGTTTCCGCGCAATACAACACCGGACATTGCCGCGTACTTAGGCTGCGCCCCTCTAAACGGCGGATCGTCCGCTCGGCGGCTTTTTTACCGACGTCGGCTGCGGATTCCAGGTTGGCCGCATTCCTTGCCACGGTGTACCAGTAATCTCGCTGCATGCTGTCGCCGCGCTGCCCTAACACCGAACAGCTCAAGGAATGACGGGTTGAGGCATAGCCCTGAAGAAAGCCCAAGCTGTTGCCCAACACCCGGACGCCCTGGTGGGTATCGACCGAAGCGCCTTCGGAATTGGTAATTTCTTTATGGTAAGACCGCGCCGCGCTTTCACATTCAATCGCCAGCGCAATCGCCCCATCGACGCCAATATCCCACGGATGGTTAAGATCAAGATCGGGAAATTCGGTCGCCAATAACTCCTTTTCCGGCAACCCGGCATACTCGTCTTCGCTGGTGTAACGGGCAATGCTGCATGCCGCGCCGACCGTTTCCCTGATCGAAGCAGGCGACAAATCCGTGGTGCTGGCGGAGCCTTTGCGCTTGCCGAAATAAACCGTCACGCCCAGCCCTTGGTCGCAGTGGTGCTCGATGGTTTCGACATCGCCCAGGCGCACCGATACGGACAAGCCGTTTTCCTGGCTCAAACCCGCTTCCGCGGCACTGGCGCCTTGTTTTACGGCTTCGTCCAGGATGGACTGAACGGTGTTTTTCAAACGGTTGATTTGTTGGTGATTTTGCACTGTTTTCTCTAATTCTGTGTAGAAAAATGGTGCGCGATGCGCACCCTACATGACTTTCGTGTTTGAAATGAATTCAGCCTAAACACTCGTCCCGCCAACCGTCAAGCCGTCAATCTTTAACGTAGGCTGGCCGACGCCGACCGGCACGCTTTGCCCTTCCTTGCCGCAACTGCCGACGCCGCTGTCCAGCGCCAGATCGGTGCCGACCATGGACACTTTGGTTAGCACATCCGGGCCGTTGCCGATCAAGGTCGCGCCTTTAACCGCACGGGTGATTTTGCCGTTCTCGATCAGATAAGCTTCGCTGGCGGAAAACACGAATTTGCCCGAGGTAATATCGACCTGTCCGCCGCCGAAATTTTTCGCGTACAGGCCTTTTTTCACCGTTTTTATGATTTCTTCGGGATCATGTTGTCCCGCCAGCATATAGGTGTTGGTCATGCGCGGCATCGGCAGGTGGGCGTAGGATTCGCGCCGGCCGTTACCGGTAGGATTGACGCCCATTAACCGGGCGTTGAGTTGATCCTGCATGTAGCCTTTGAGGATGCCGTTTTCGATCAATACGGTAAGTTCGGTCGGCGTGCCTTCATCGTCGATGCTCAACGAGCCGCGCCGTCCTTCCAAAGTGCCGTCATCGACCACGGTGCATAAATCGGAGGCCACCCGTTCGCCGACGCGGCCGCTGAATGCCGAAGTGCCTTTGCGGTTAAAATCGCCTTCCAGGCCGTGGCCGATGGCTTCATGCAACAAGATGCCGGGCCAACCCGGCCCCAATACGACAGTCATGTTGCCGGCCGGGGCTTCGACGGCTTCCAGGTTAACCAGCGCCTGTCTTACCGCTTCGCGGCCGTATTCCAGCGCGGTATCCCGGTCGATGAAATAGCCGTAATCGCTACGCCCGCCGCCGCCCATGCTGCCTTGCTCGCGTTGGCCGTTTTGTTCGACGATGACCGTGACATTCATCCGCACCAAAGGCCGCACGTCCGCAACCAAAGAACCGTCTTGCCGTGCGACCAGGATATGTTCATGGAGGCCGACCAGGCTGACGATGACTTCTTCAATCCGACTGTCCAGTTTGCGGGTTTCGCTGTCAACCCTACGCAACAAATCGATTTTCTGCTGATCCGCCAGCGATTTTAACGGGTTTTGCGTCGCGTAATAGTTCGGCCTTCCGGCCGCCTTTGTGGCGACCTTGCAATGCAGCGGTTCCGCGTCCTGTCCCTGCCGAACGATGGCTTTGACATTATTGGCCGCTTCCAGCAGCACCGGCAGTTCAATCCGGTCGCTGTAGGCAAAGCCGGTTTTTTCGCCGAATACCGCGCGCACTCCGGCACCCTGCTCGATATTGTGGCTGCCTTCCTTAATGATGCCGCCTTCCATGACCCAAGATTCAAAATGGCTGGATTGAAAGTAAATATCCGCCGCATCAACCGGCGAACTGAGCAACCGGCCCATAATCTTTTCAATATCGCCATCCTGTATGCCGGTCGGCATTAAGATGGCTTGTCTTGCAAGGTTTAGTATTTCCATCAACAAATCAATAATAGGGATTTAAGGTAAAAGGCAAAGGGCTAAAGGCAAAAGACGAAAGGTGCAAGACGATATTTTTCGCCATTTGCCCTTTGCCTTTCGCCTTTCGCCTTTCGCCTCCATCATTCTTCTTCGAGCTTATCGCGCAGCGTCTTAAACAGTGACTGCATCAAGTCTTCCGGGCCTTCTTCCGTGGTTTCCGGCGCACCATCCTTGGCCGCCGCGCTGCTTTGTTCGGTAGCATGGGCTACCGTTGCGGTCACCGTTGTTTCGGTGCCTTCCTGCTTTACGGTCAACAAATAGGTGGTTTTATCGCTACCGAAGAGGGAGCTCGCCTTGGCAAAGAAACCGGAAGTATCCGCTTCATCTTGCTCTCGTGTCACATAATAAAGCCCCTTGTCGCGCTCATGATCGGTGATTTTGACGCCGCTTTGCTTCAGAGCCCGCTTTAAGGTGGACCAAGCGTCATCAAAAGACTGTTTGATCGTCAGCTGCGTTGGCGTACTCTGGTAAACATCCGAACCTAAGCCCGTTTTGTCTTTTTTCTTCGGAATCGAGCTGGTATCGACAACACGCTGCTCCCTGGTCGGGCTGCTGGCCACCGTTGGCGGACGCTCAAGGGCTTCGGTGTCGCGGTAGCGACTTTCTTCCGTGGTCCCGCAAGAAACTAAAAAACCGGTCAACAATAAACTTTTAACTATGACGCGCATATTATTCACTAAAAAAAACGACGATGGCTCAACGCCGGAAATGCGCCCCGCACTTTTTCCAGGCGTTCCAGTTCTATTTCAGCGGAGACAAAGCCGCCGCCCGTTTTGTAGCAATCCTGCACCACACCCCACGGATCGATAATCATGCTGTGTCCGAAAGTTTTACGTCCGTTAATATGAAAGCCGCCCTGATTCGGCGCAATCACATAACACAGATTTTCCACCGCGCGGGCGCGCAACAGCACTTCCCAATGAGCGGCGCCTGTTTCCGCGGTAAAGGCTGACGGGATAACCAGTATTTCCATGCCCATCTTGCGGAAAAATTCGGGAAAGCGCAGATCGTAACAGACCGCGATACCCAGCCTGCCGAAAGGCGTGTCGATCACCACCGAGTCGGTACCCGGCTCAATAGAATCGGATTCGCGGTAAACTTCATCACTGTCGGGAACGCAGACATCGAACAAATGCACTTTATCGTAACGTGCGACCCGCTCGCCCTGATCGTTATAAACCAGGCAAGCCGCCCGCACTTTATTGCTGTCGTTGCCCACGATCGGAATGGTGCCTCCGACCACCCAGACCCCGTATTTTTTGGCGACCGACGCCAAAAAGCTCTGGATAGGTCCTGAACCGTCGACTTCTTTCGCTTTGATTTTGTCCAATTCATGGTCGCCCATCAGCGCAAAATTTTCCGGCAAAGCCACCAGCTTCGCTCCCGCTTTGGCCGCTTCCGCGATAAGCTTGCCGGCTTCCAGCAAATTGGCGCTGATATTGGGACTTGACGCCATTTGTATGGCCGCACATCTACTCATATTGCTCTCTCTTAAATTTATGACTGCTCAGCAGATACAATTTTTATATAGGGAACACGGATAACACTGGTTAAACGGATTTCTAAAAAGCTGAAGCCAAGTGTTTTATCTGGATAATTCTATCAGTGTTTATCAGTCAAATCCGCGTCACCCGTATTCTGTTTTTCTAACTGCTGCGTGGTTTCTTCTTTTCCTATCCATGGAAAGTCGGTAATGCCGTTCCAGGTTTTCTGTAACAATCCGTCGTTTTTATGCATCGGAATGATTTCCGCCTTGTCCCACGCGCCCTTTACCAGATACTGGGAACCAAAGAAAAATCCCTCCTGATCTTTGCCCGTCAGCGACCGCCCGACCAGGGCCGCCACTTTGCCCATAATTGTACCAGCAATAGGCACGGCCTCTGCACTTTTAGGTGTGACATCGACAATGTGATCAACGGTTTGGCTAACAAGATCGGTGTCCCCGTTAATCGCGATTTTTGCGGGAACGGCGTCGACAACCAAGTCATGGGTTGACGCAATCCCGCGAGCCAAATCGAAATGCCCCTTGATGCTGTTGAACGTCAAGCCTTCCTCATAAATGTCGCTAAAATCAAGCTGCGCCCGTTTTATCCACTGCGCCAGCGCCAACATGCCCAGCACCCGGCCGAAGCCGGGCTCGATGCTTAAAATGCGTCCGTTTTTAAGGTTAACATCCACTTCGCCTTTCAGCTCCGCCAGCGAGAATTGATACGGCGCGGCGTTCCAGTTGGCGGAAAAATCAACGGACGCTTCGGTTTCGGTCAGATCCTGGGTAATGCCGAGCTTTGCCAGCAGCCGCCCTGCGCGCGGTACATCCAAATGGCCTTGGGTGTGCGTTACCGATTGCCCGCCGCTTGCCGTCCAATCGCCCGAAAAAACCAGTTTTTGCTCTTCTCCCGCCAGCTGAACATTCGTGAACCCCATGCCGCCGGGTATACGCTCGGTTTCCAATGACAACCGCCCCAAGTCGACCGAGCGCCATAGCGTTTTATTGCTGGTGATCGTCAATAACGGCACCAGTTCCGGCGATAACGCCTTGAGGGGCGAAGATAAATCCGCCAGGATCGGCTTTGCTCCCGGAGCGCCCGAAGGAACAGCACGGGCGAAATCTTTCGCGCCTATTTGCTTTAATGCCGAAAGATCCAGCAACGCCATGTCCAGACTGATTCTGTCCGTGCTTTTGAAGTCGGCGGGAATCAGGACTTTTCCTTTTGCAAATGATCCTGCGAGGGCTCCGTCCCAATACTTGTCATTGTGCTTCAAGACCAGATCGAAAAGGCCTATATCGGTTTTCTTCCACAATGCATGATCGCTATGAATCTTCAGTTCGGTAACACCGTCCCCCGCGCCCTGGGCGGCAGCCAGCGCCAACCAATCCTGCAAAGCCAAACGGTCGCGGTTGATCTCAAGCTTTAATCCCGCATCCTGAACCTGGGCGACTTCGCCATTTCCCACCAGCACATGCCCCGAATAAAGGGTCTTTTGTTTGGTATCCAACTGCAACGCCGCTTTCAGCTTATTGTCGTAATTAAGTTGCAACGGCAATAACTGTTTATCGTTTAAGCTAAATATCAACGACAACGGTGTTTTCTGCTCCCGTGTTTTAGCCAATGACTCCGGCAAATCCAAGGATACGCCGGACAGCATCGACTCCACAAACACTTCCGCCGCAGCCCCACCGTATGGCAGCCCCAGCTTTAACCGGTAATCCGTCTCCCCGTCGGCGATGCTCCACCAGGGCATGTCAAATTGCGCCTGTAGGTCGTCAATCCCGACCTCCCCCTCCACGTTAACGGTGGTTTGAACATCCGAACTTTTAATGTTGAATTGTACCGGATGTCCCAAGGCCACAGCTTTAATGGTGTCGCTATAAACACCCTGCTCATTGAACTTGAGCTCGCCGTTCATTTTACTGACAGGCAAATCCAGGGATTTCACCGTCAGTCGGGCGTCTTTCAATTGCGCCGTTCCATCGACTTTGGTCGGCGCACCGTCGGTTAATGGAATTTTAAGATCCAGCGCTATTTGGGTATTTCCTTGAGGAATAATGGCTTCCAGCAGCGAATCCACCGGCGAACTCAACGGCGTTTGCTGCATATAAGCCAGCACCTGAGCTATACCTCCTTCTGCCTCGCCCTTGATCAGCAATTGCTTGCTCTTATTCAGCGACGGAATGGCGACTTCGGCTTGCTTAATGGACACATCGCCGGATTGCCCTTGCAGGACATTAACCGTGAGGCCGCCCTGCGAGAACATGACTTCCGCATTCATGCCGGTTATATCGGGCCATTCCGAATCGAACGACAAGTCGAACTGCTCGCCATTAAATACCCCCTCAAAAACGCCCGGCGCGTCGGTAAACGGAAAATCCTTAAGGTTGCCGTAAACCAGCAAGCCGCCGTTGGTCATCCTGCCGCTGACGAATGCGCGGTCCAGCCAGGCAACGACTTCTTCATCCATAATGCCGACCGGTAAATAATGCTTGACCTCGCTGGCGTCCTCACCGGTAAATGCAGTTTGCAGATCCATAAACACGGGCTTGCCGGCTTCGGGAATGTCGACGCGGAACCGGGTTTTGCTCTGGAAGCTCATCGAGTCCAATTCAATTGATGGACTGGACACAGACCAGACATGTTCCGCCTGCCGCCAATCTAATGTCCCTTGAAGCCGGTTGACCGGTAAAGCTTCACGGAACAGGTCCGGCCCTGTTAACCACGCATCTTTAGTCGCAAGGGTAATAGAGCCCTGCTTTTCGCTGCCCTTGATCCCGCCGGTCAAATTCTCTATGCCGGGAACGGACGACAGCGACGCGACACCGATATTGGCAAACCTGCCGTTCAGCGCCACCGATTTTGTATCCAGGTCGGCAAACAGGGAGAAATTTTCCAACGATCCTTTCAACCGGGCTTTTGCCAATGCTTCAGCCTGCTCGCCCGGCAAGGGCGCGAAAAACTGCGCCAGCTCGGACGCTTCCTGCAAGTCCAGCCGTTCGACAAACAACGCTATTTTATGCAAAGCGCTATCGTCCATAGGTTGTCCGGCAACGCTGAATACCGCGGAAGGCCATTTTTTAACGTCGTCTTTGGCGCTGTCCTGGGTTTCCAGAGCAAAATCGCTTACATCGAGCCGCCACGAATTGCTCGCCCCCGTGGGGAAATCATTCATTCCCCAGTGAAGCCGGGTTTCCAGCTGTTTGACCTTAAATTCCGGCTTTCCCTGCCGGACCAGTTTCATCTGTTGAATTTGCGCCGCTATATCCATCGACGCCAACTGCGATTGCCGCCAATCGGCCCAGATTTTAAAATCGCCGACGCCGGCATTGATATTGATTTGATCTCCGACCGAGGCCTGCCCTAACGCAGCCAACTCAGGCAAGTTGACGGACTTTCCGTCTATATAAATGCGCCCCTGAATGGTCGATGGTTCGAACACATTGCCTGCAAAATCCATCGATACCCTTAAAGTATCGCCGACTTTTTCCGGCAACTTCGTCAACATATTCAACCGGTGCCGCTCGCCGTCATTGCGGATTGCCAAGTCCACCTGATTGAACAACAGCGGTTTACTGTGACTTGTTTCGTCCTGCCAAGTAATTTCGCTTTGCAAGACCTCGTACTTTCCTCCCTGCAACAACCACTGCGGCTGCCCATCGCTGGCTTTTAAGCCGACAATAACAACACTTCCGTCCTGCTGCCGTTTAACGGCAAGCTTGGCGCCCACCAACGTAACCCAGGACGAAGACAATAAATCCCTACTGACCAGCATATCCAGCACGCTAATACCCAGGCGTATTTCGGTAAACTGGATAGCAGGTTTCCCGTTGTCAGCAGACGCGGCGGATAAAATGGTGATGTCTTTTAACACCAGTTGGGGATTAAAACCGCGCATTTTTGCGCCCAGGCGGCCTATTGTGACCGGGGTGCCGACAAGGTCGCTGACATGACTCGCCAAATCCGACTTGTAGTGTTCAATCCCAGATAATAAAAGGCGCATACCGGTCAAGCCGATAGCTGCCGCGATCACTGACCAGAAAATGAGGTGCCGGGTGGCGCGCTTAATATGATGAATCACAAAGGCAGGCGAAAGGTAAAGGGTTCATAACTAAAGATTCAAGGCTAAAAAGGCATTTAATGTCTCGCGGGCTTTGCCGCTATCTTTCGCCCTTCGCCTTGCGCCTTTCGTCTCAAAGAAGAACCACATCATACTGCTCCTGGTTGTATTCAGCCTCGGCCCTGAACTTGATGCGCACGCCCAAAAAGACCTCCAATTCGGCCAGCATATCCGCTTCCTCATCCAGCAACATTTCCACAACTTCATTGGACGCCAGCACCAGTATCTTCTTGACTTTGTACTGCCGAACTTCGCGAATAATTTCCCGGAATATTTCCAGGCACATGGATTCGGCGGTCTTCAACACGCCCCGGCCTCCGCAAGCGCTGCACGGCTCGCAAAGTATGTGCTCCAGACTTTCACGGGTTCTTTTGCGGGTCATTTCCACCAGCCCCAACACCGATACTTCGGTGATGTTGGTCTTCGCGTGGTCTTTTTCAAGATGCCGCTCGAAGGCTTGCAAAACCTGTTTTTTATGATCCTCGCTTTGCATATCGATGAAGTCGATGATGATGATGCCGCCGAGGTTTCGTAGCCTTAACTGCCTGGAAATCGTCTGCGCCGCTTCAAGATTGGTTTTAAAAATAGTCTCTTCCAGGTTGCGGCCGCCGACGTAGCCGCCGGTATTCACGTCGACCGTGGTCATCGATTCGGTCTGGTCGAACACCAGATGCCCGCCCGATTTCAGGTTGACTTTGCGGTCCAGCGCTTTTTGAATTTCGTCTTCGACGCTGTAAATGTCGAACACCGGACACTCGCCGGTGTAATGCTCGATGACCGGCACGATTTCCGGCGCAAAAATTTCCGCAAATTCAACCAAACGTTGATAGGTTTCCCTTGAATCGACCCGGACTCTTTCTATACCCTCCCGGTACAGGTCCCTTAAAGTCCTGATGCTCAGCGGCAAATCCTTATGGATAAACTGTTTGGGCTTGGCGCCGGCGATTTTGGCGGCTATCGACTCCCACAATTTCAATAAAAACGTCATATCGGCAATCAATACCGTCTCGCCCACGCATTCCGCCGCGGTTCTTGCGATAAAGCCGCCGCATTGATGTTCCTGCCTGAAAGCCTCAAGACACGCTCTTAACCGAGCCCGCTCCATCTCGCATTCAATCCGCTGGGATACGCCGGAATTGTGCGCATAAGGCATATAGACCTGATACCGCGACGGAATCGATATTTCCGTGGTTAAGCGTGCGCCTTTGCTGCCCAACGGATCTTTGACCACCTGCACGATAATATGCTGGCCTTCATGCAGATAATGCTCGATGTTTTCCGAACCTTTTTTTTCCAGATCCTTCGCGCACAAATCGGAAAGGTGCAAGAAAGCCGCCCTGGGCAGGCCAATATCGACAAAAGCGGCTTGCATGCCCGGTAAAACCCGGCACACTTCACCTTTATAAATATTGCCGACCAAGCCCCGCTGCCGGGTCCGCTCAATGATCAATTCCTGCAGGACGCCGTTTTCAATAACCGCCACACGCGTCTCCGGCGGAGTCACGTTGATTAAAATTTCTTCACTCATTTGAAAACCCTATGCCTTGCCGGGATAAAAGTTCCGCAGTCTCAAACAGCGGCAAACCGACCACGCCGGAAAAACTGCCGCGTATCGATTCCACGAATACACCGCCCAAGCCTTGAATTGCATAACTGCCGGCTTTATCGGCCGGTTCGCCGCTTCGCCAGTAGGCCGCTATTTCGCTTTCCGCCAACGGCCTGAACCTCACCTCGGTAATGCTGACCGCCTGACCGTGCTCCCGCCCCCTCAGCGAAACAGCGCTGTATACCCGATGCATTTTACCGGACAACTGCCTTAACATGGCAAGCGCGTCCTCGCGGTCTTTGGGCTTGCCCATAATCAGGCCGTCCAAAACCACGGCGGTATCCGCAGCCAGGATCGGCAAACTGCCGCCCAGCTGTGCAACACATGCGGCAGATTTTTCGGCGGCCAGCCGCCGCACATAGTCCAACGGGGTTTCGTTGGGCAACGGCGTCTCGTCAAGATCGACCGGATTGATGCGATAAGTCACCTTAATCTGATCGAGCAATTCCCTGCGCCGGGGA
The DNA here is from genome assembly GCF_002934365.1 of Methylobacter tundripaludum. Lineage (GTDB taxonomy): Bacteria > Pseudomonadota > Gammaproteobacteria > Methylococcales > Methylomonadaceae > Methylobacter_A > Methylobacter_A tundripaludum_A. The sequence goes on from NZ_PTIY01000001.1 coordinate 120,609, forward strand.
GAGGCTGAGGCGAGAATAATCTGTACAGTCATTAGCGGTGATAAGGATGGTTGTGGAGAATGCTCCAGGCGCGATAAAGCTGTTCGGCGACAACGATGCGCACCAGCGGATGAGGGAAAGTCAGTTTCGACAAACTCCATGATTCCCGCGCCAGCTGTTTAACCGAATCCGCCAAACCTTCCGGGCCGCCGATTAATAGCGAGACATGCTGACCGCTTTCCAGCCAGCGCTGCATCGCTTCCGCCAATTCGGGCGTCGTCCAGGTTTTTCCGGGGATGTCCAAGGTTACAATATGGGAACCTTGCGGGATAGCCGCGATCATCCGCTCCCCTTCCTCTTTGACGATCCTGGCGACATCGCTGTTCTTGGTCCGTTTGCCCGGCGCAATTTCCTTAAGCACCAGTTCGCATTCACGGGGCAGGCGTTTGGCATATTCATCGTAGCCCTGCTGCACCCAGCCCGGCATACGGTTTCCTACTGAAATCAGATTTATTTGCATGCGGTGCAGGATACAGAGAACAAGGTTTTGATGCAATGCAGCGAGCGGCTTATATCCTACCGTATTACGCCATTGAGTATCTAACTTGCTCATTCGGGTAAATCGCTTACAAAAAATTTAAGTAATCACATTATCAGCCGATATACCAAGAAGACAACACAGGAGTGAGTACCGTGAAAACTAAATATTTAAATCCAGCATTCGCCGCACCTGCTCCCAACAAGGGGGCGGCATATATATCATCCTTGGTCATAGCAGGACTGGCCGCCGGTTTATTGCTGACCGGCTGCACTGCCCCGAAAGCGCCGCCAACGATTGCATTTCTACCGAATAAAACGCTAAGCGCGACGGGTTACGGCACCGTCGAAAAAAGCGATCGGTATTCGCGTTCGCAAATTAAATTAATGGCTATGAGAGCATCCAAGATGGATGCTTATAGAAGTATGGCCGAACAGCTTACCGGCATCCAAATGCGCGGACAGACTACGGTCGCAAATGCGGAAGTCTCCCATGACAATTATCAGATTTATCTTAATGCTTACTTGCGCGGCGCAAGAGTAAAAAGAACTACGGCTATCAACAGCGACATCTACGCCGGCGACGATACGTTTGAAACGGTTGTGGAGCTTGACTTGACGCCACGATTCTACGAGTGCATTAACGGTTCCAGCGAATTGATTAATCAGTGTCTACAACAAAATCCCGGAAATCCGGCGCCCGATTTTGACTATACGCCACCACCCGCAGTATCCAGCATCAGTCCCGGCTGCAACACGGTTGACTGCTACACGTATCCAAAAACCAAGGGATTTAATCGAAAATAATCCGCGCCATGACATCGCGATTCTGTGCGTTTCTGTAGAAAAACGGTGACGGCCGGAACGCACGCTTTTAAAATTGTAACAAATAGTATCTAATGGCGATCATGCAGCAACGTCGTAACTGTTTACCGCAACAGACCGGTTTGATGAATGGCAAAAATATTACTCAAATACCTATGGATCGCATGTTTATTAACCCAATCGTGCGCTGCCGTTCAACCCCAGGCTAATCCTGATGTCAAGGTAGTCACCGCTGAAGGTCAAGCCGCTATTAATAAAAGCGCGCCTTTATTAGCCAAAAAACAGGCGTTGCAGGATGCCATCCGGCAGGCATCCATGCAAGGGTCCGTTAATGTTCACAGCCAGACTTTAATCGATCAAAATAACGTTTCGATAGACGCCGTGTCCATGCGCACCGCTGCTGCGGTGAACAACACTAAAATCCTCAAGGAATGGACTACCGATAATATCTATCATGTTATAGCCACGGTGGAGTTGTCCGCCGACAATTCCTGCTCGCCCCACTATCGCAAACGCATTATCGCAACCGGTTTCCCTTTAGCCAATCAAGGGCAAATGAGCGCTCACGAAACCCAGGATTTGCACACGGGCATTCCGCGTGAACTTAATAATCTTTTAATGGAATCAGGCAACTTTATAGTCAGTAACTCCGCCAATATCAATTTATACCCAAGACCCGACCTAGCTCCCGAATTACAAGACCGCACAGCCTATCATCCGTCAAAACTAATGCAGATAGCCGCATCGAACGGCGTGCAATTTGTACTGTCGGGCGTGATTAGGGATCTGGAAGTCGAGTCCACCGAATACATCAGCGGCGCCGGACCTTTGGCATTCGCCAGAAGTTTGGCGCGCGATGTTATAGCCAGACGCGGAATCGGTATCGATGTTTATGTGCATGACGGGTTTACCGGCGCATTAATCTTCCAGCAACGTTATGTGGACACGGTGATCGGCGATGTATGGATACCCTCATCCTATACGGTAGGCAGCGAACGCTTTAACTCGACTTCAACCGGCGAAAAAATAACTCAGATTATAGAGCAGGCAAGCAACGACATTAGCCGCGCCTTAAGCTGCTATCCCTTTACAACGCGCATCATTGAAGTCAAGGATAATCAGGTATTTATTGAGGCGGGGGCACAGGAAAGAATTAATGTCGGGGATCAACTGGTGGTCTATAGCTCAACCGGTGAGGACTTAAACGTTGACGGCGGCATGAGTTTTGTCGGCAGGGACAAGCAACCAACAGGCGTATTAACCATCATCAATATTACGCCCCGTTACGCGATAGGCAGATTGGAAGTCCCGGCCCGTGAGCTGGGCATCAGAGTTGGCGACTGGGCGAAATCCTGGTAAATAGCTTATTACAAGGCAACCTTGCTATACTGACGGCTTTAGACTATACATTTATTTTTCACATCCACCTACCCGAGTTCATTATGGAAATTAAATCAAGCTTTTTCGGCCAACAAACCATCGACCCCAACACCGTCCTCAGCTTCCCTAACGGAATCCCGGGCTTTGAAGACCAAACCCGCTTCAAGCTGTTTCATCAGGAAGGCGACAATCCACTCATTTTCTGGCTGCAATCACTGGATGATGAATCTCTGGCTTTTTCAGTTACGCAACCGTCTAACTTCAATATCAATTACAACTTTGCGTTAAACGATACCGAAGAAGCCCTTTTAGGAATTGAAGATATAGCCGACACTCTTATCCTGATAATTCTGCATAAAGACGAATCCGACCAGCCGACCATTAAAGGTTCGATCAAATCGCCGCTAGTCATTAATTGCTCTAAAAGAATCGGTTTGCAGAAAGTGCTTACCCAAGTAGAGCAAAGCATCACGCTGACTGACACCAGCAATGAAATCAATGTTTCTGAAAGCGTATAGAGCGGCATAATGAATGCCACCTCAAAAAAGTGCGGCAGCTGATTTTTAGCGGCGGACTTAAACAGCTATATGACTGCCGCTTTTTAGCGGCAGTTTTGTAATATGTAGAATCCAGGGCATTAAGCGGGACACTCAAAAACCTCGACACGAACGCTCCGCCTTTGATTCATGCGTTGGGATTGCCCGAAAAAATAGGCTATCAAGCAGAAGCGGCTTGAACGGGAATGGAACTGGCTGAACGCTGAACCTGATTTTTTTCATTGAAATAAACCAGGGTGGGCTTATGATTTTCCGCTTCCTGTTGATCCAATATTGCAAATGCGCAAACAATAATCAGGTCGCCGGGGCACGCCAGACGGGCGGCGGCGCCGTTAACAGAGAACAACCCTGATCCTTCTTCCGCACGAATGGCATAAGTCGTAAAACGCGCGCCATTGTTGATGTTGTAAATCTGTATCTGCTCGTATTCCCTAATACCAGACAAGTCGAGAATATTGCCGTCAATCGCACAAGAACCCTCATAACCCAATTCCGAATGAGTCACCGTGGCCCTATGTAATTTCGCTTTAAGCATCGTGATTTGCATAATAAAAAACTATATAAATACCTTTGAGAACCGCGCATTATCCATTAATAGCAACAATGCATCAACTTTTAGCATTTTCCAAACCCTACAAATCCTGCTATGGCTTATCTGGAAAAATAAATATTATCGATTAGCCGGGTTTTGCCTAAGCGCGCCGCCGTCAACAAAACCAGCTCCTTATCATCTACGTCTGCTTTTTTTAAATCGCTCGCTCTGCACACGCTAAAATAATCCGGCTGAAAACCGGATTCCTGCAAAAACAGCAACGCCCTGCTCTCTATTTCCTGATCAGACAAATGCCCAGCTAAAACAGCATTACGCGCATCACACAAGGTTTGATACAGTTTTGAGGCGACAGCTTTTTCCTCTACGGTTAAATAACCGTTTCTGGAGCTCATTGCCAAGCCGCTTGCTTCGCGGACTGTATCTACTCCGATTATTTCAACAGGAATATTCAGATCCCTGACCATCGTCCGTATCACCGTCAACTGCTGAAAATCTTTTAATCCGAATAAAGCGACATCCGGTTGCACGATGTTGAATAATTTACAAACAACTGTCGCAACCCCGTCAAAATGCCCCGGCCTGAACGCGCCGCAATACTGTTCAGATAAGCCGCTTACCGATACAACGGTTTTGGCATCCGGCGCATAAATCTCTGAAACAGCCGGTTGAAACAACAAATCCGCGCCGGCGGCATTAAGCTTTTCCTGATCTTCACGTTCGGTACGGGGATAAGTCTCAAAATCCTCGCCGACGCCAAACTGGGTAGGGTTGACAAAAATACTGACGACCACCCGGTCCGCTTTGTTTTTGGCCTCGTTGACCAGCGCCAGGTGCCCCGCATGCAGATTACCCATCGTCGGCACCAATGCAACGCTCTGTCCCAGTGCTCGCCACGCCCCAACGGCATCGCGTAATTCTGATATGGCATTAACTATGTGCATAAACCTTAAAAACTATGTTCAGTCGCTGGAAACAGGGACTGCTTGACCGCCTGATGATAGGCATTAATCGCTTCCTCGATATTCGCTGCGCCGCTCATGAAATTCCTGGAAAATCGCGGACGCTTGACGGTACCGATATTGAGCATGTCATAAAGCACCAACACCTGTGCGTCGCAGTCGACACCGGCGCCGATACCTATCACAGGAATCGTTAACTGCGAGCTGATTTCTTTAGCCAAGACCGCTGGAACACACTCCAGCAGCAGCAGTCCCGCACCCGCTTGCTGCAATTGATGGGCATCAACCAGCATTTTTTCGGCAGCTGCGCGATCCTTGCCCTGAACCTTATAACGGCCCAATTGGTTAATCGATTGCGGCAGCAAACCCAAATGCCCGCAGACCGGAATGCCCTGATCGACCAGAAAACTGACGCAGTCGATTCTAGGCCCTTCCAGCTTAACCATTTGAGCGCCGCCAAGCTGCATTAATTTGGCCGCATTTTTGGCTGCAATAACCGGTGTGCTATAACTCATGAACGGCAGATCGGCGATAATAAATGCTCGCTGCCTGGCATTGCTGACGCACCGAGTATGATAAACCATGTCCCTGACGGTGACCGGGAGCGTGGTCGCATGGCCCTGTATAACCATGCCCAACGAATCCCCGACCAGCATCATATCGACGCCGACCTTGTCGATTAATGCGCTAAAACCTGCATCGTAAGCCGTTAAGCACGAGATTTTCTCGCCGCGTTGTTTCATCGCGGCCAGATCGATAATTGACAGCGGCTTTAGCGTAGCAGGGGAAGAATATGAGTTCATTTTTTTCAGAGGGATGCAGACTTTACTACGGCAGAGGAATTAATCCAACCGCTTCAGTCCGTTCAAGGGACACTTGGCAAGCAAATCGGCAATATCGCCTTTCCCCGGCACTCGTAATTGCGGAGCAATTTCATACAAGGGGTACAAAACAAAAGCCCTTTCGGCAATACCGACATGAGGTACTGTCAAATCAGGCAACTCAATAGTCCGATCGCCGTAGATCAACATATCCAGATCCAGCGTTCTTGCCCCCCAACGCTCAGCTTTTCTTACCCGGCCCTGATCGTTTTCTATATGTTGCAGGCAACGCAGCAACTCGATGGGAGGCAAGCGCGTTTCGATGCACATCACCGCATTAACGTAATCGGGCTGATCTTGCGGTCCCATAGGAGCGCTATGATACAAACTGGAAAATGCCAGCTCCTTAACCCCGTCTATTTGCGTGATTGCCGTGCGCGCTGATTTTATTTGCTCGGCAGGGTTGGCAAGATTACTGCCCAAACCTATATAAACGGCGACCGAGTCAGTTTCTGGATTTTTCATAGGTATCAAATACGTTAAGACTCTGTTTTGGGCGCACTATCTTTAGCTTTCTTATGATAGCTGCGTTTACGTCCTGCCTTGCTGTTTTGGCCACGGCGCGGCGGCTGAGTCATTTTTCTTTGCTCATTTTCATCGGCATTCTGATACCGGGTCCACCACTCGGCCAGCTCAGGATCGACGCCCCCTGTCTCGGCGCGCAGCAACAAAAAGTCATAACCGGCTCTAAAGCGCGGATGCCCGATCAAGCGGCTGGGTTTGGAGCCGATACGCGCGTTAAATTTGGGTTGTAAGCTCCAAACCTCGCGCATAGCCATGCTGATATGGCGCGGAAGCGCCGTACTCCTGATCTGTCTGGCAATAACTTCGCTGGCCGCATCCTGGTAGGCAATAACTTCAATCTCGCCTTGCGCCATTTTTGCTTTGGCCAGTATCCGCACAGGCTCCCACAAAAAGGCCGCCAATAAGAAGTAAGCCGTAACCGTTTTTCCCTCGGCTATCCTGTTATCCGAATTTTCCAGAGCCTTAATCAACAACAAGCGGGGAAAGCCGTCTTCTTCAACCGCCAAACTGTTTTCCGTGGCGGGAAACAGCACTTGAAAAAGACCGTAGTGCCTGAGCACTTCAAAAGTTTGCAACGCATAGCCGGATAAAAACAACTTGATTGCTTCATCGTATAGACGGGCGGATGGTATGTCGGCCAGTAGCTGGACGTCGTTGTGTATCGCTTTTTCGCATTCAGGATCCAGTTTAAAGCCGAGTTTAACGGCAAAACGCACCGCCCTTAACATGCGCACCGGATCCTCACGAAAGCGCATTTCGGGATCGCCGATAAGTCTGAGCATCCCGGCTTTATGATCAGCCATGCCGCCGACATAATCCACCACCGAAAAATCCTTGATATTGTAATAGAGTGCATTAACGGTAAAATCCCTGCGCCAAACATCTTCTTCAATCGTACCGTAGACATTATCCCTCAATAAGCGTCCTTCCTTGTTGAGTACCTGCTTGTCGTTTTGCTCTTCTCCCGCGCCCCGAAAAGTCGCAACTTCAATAATTTCCCGGCCAAAATGCACATGCGCCAGACGAAACCTGCGCCCGATTAACCGGCAATTGCGGAATACTTTTCTGACTTGATCAGGGTCGGCATTGGTGACGACATCAAAATCCTTGGGCTCCCGCCCCAACAGCAAATCGCGCACACAACCGCCGACCAGATAAGCATCGAAGCCCTCTTTTTGCAGCCGATACAGAACCTTCAGCGCGTTTTCACTGATCTGGGATCGTGAAATATTATGTTCCGCACGCGAATACACTTTGACTTGTCCGGCAACCGGTACAGTCTCGTTTCTGGCTACGCCAATAATTTTTTTAAAGAAGTTTAAAATAGTCTTTACACCCTGTTTATTTTTCTAATTATTTTTGATTATATCATTGCTAATGAATTCTAACCCAATCCGCAAGTTTCTTTTACATTCCCCTTTTGAATGGAGTAGAATCAGCACTCTGATTTTTACGAGTAACCAATTAAAACATATTGCACACGCCAGATAAAAAAATCAGACCACCATTTTTTAAACACTCGCACAAACATTAGCGTGCTTGACTGGAATTTGTTATGTTCAAAAAGATTCTTAATAGCTTAATTGACCAACCTTTGTTAACCAGCCTTTTTGCAACAGATTTTTTCATTCTTCTGTTTCATAGACCGCCGTTTTTATTTTCCCTGTTAATGCTGGGAGCGCTAATGGCGATGTGCATGTATTTTGGTCAAAAATTAGCCTTATTTAAAGTTTAATTGGTCGAGCCAGCAAAGAATACGCCGCAAAAACCAGGCAATGTCCACATTTCCAGACCTGGTTTTTTACGTCGTCTCGCAGCAACATTTTACGACCTGCTGCTGCTGATTGCCGTTTTATTTGTCGCGACCGCACTATTGCTTCCTTTCAATGGTGGCAGGGCGTTTACTGCCCAACAGTTCTTTTTCCCCCTGTACCTACTGCTAGTCAGCTTCCTGTTTTACGCTTGGTTTTGGACTCATGGCGGGCAGACATTGGGCTTACGCGCGTGGAAAATAAAAGTGCTTACTCTGGATAGGGAACCCATCAGCTGGAAACAAGCGCTGCTCCGTTTCGTAGCCGCCATCGTATCATGGGGATTCTTTGGACTGGGTATTTTGTGGATTCTTATTGATAAAAACCAGCTCAGTTGGCACGATCACCTCTCCAAAACAGCCCTGTTTCTTGACGCTCACGACGCCCAGCATTAAGCCATTACAATTCATTTCAAACAATAACACGTGATGTCATCATGAATTGGTTTTCCAAGTTATTTCTCTCCCCGCGCTCCCAAACGCCTCTCCCGAAAACAAAACCCGACATAACTCTCCCCACCGGCCCAAATAATCCGCTTACCTGTTCGGAACCCGTCTCCACCGAATATAAGAAAGTGCCGCTGGCAACGTTAAAAAAACTGGCCCCGCTTCGAGACATGGACGACGCCTATGTTGAGCAACTGGTTCACACGACACTCACTTATACTCAGGGCTCTGTGATTTTTAGACTGGGCCAAAAAACCAATTCGGTTTTTTATCTGCTTAAAGGAATCGTTGAGCTTCAACCGAATAGCGACAACCGCTACACCCTGTCCGCCGCGTCATCGCTTGCCAATCTGCCGCTCAATAGCGGCAAGGTTTGCGGTGCAACGGCCTTCGCCAAAACGAACATCACTATTCTGGCGATTTCAGGCGAATTCATCTGCCGCTGGTCGGGTAAAGGCCTCCAACAACCGGCCGCTTTGGAACTCATTGAGATCGACCTGCCCGAGCAAATCGCCGGAAACCGTTTTTTCAGCAGTTTTTCGGCGGCCTACCGGGAAAACAAGTTAAGCCTGCCCTCATTGCCCAATGTCGCCTTAAGATTGAAAGAAGCGATGGAGCAGGATTTAGGCATCAATGAGGTGGTTAAAATCATCGGTGTAGATGCATCGATCGTCGCCAAACTGATCCAGCTTGCCAACAGTCCGCTATACTCGCCCGTGTCACCGGTCACTAACTGTCATGCCGCTGTCACCCGATTAGGGCTGGATCAAACGCGCAAACTGGTCATGGGCATCAGCCTGAAACAATTATTCCGGTGCCAAAACCTGCAACTGATGGAAAAAATGCAAGCCTTGTGGAAAAACAGCCTCTATATATCCAGCTTGAGCTTTGTTCTTGCCCAAGAAAACGGCTCGCCGAACCCGGAAGACGCCTTATTGGCCGGCTTGATCAGCGACATAGGCACGATACCGGTGTTGCATTTTGCCGAGCAGTATCCAAATGAATACCCGAATTTAGATGTGTTGGACTCGGCCATCCCGTTTTTGAACCCGCCGGTCGGCTCGCTGGTGCTGCACACCTTGGGTTTTGCCCAGGAATTAGCCGACATCCCCAAATACGCCGAAGACTGGTTCTACGAAAGCGGAGACGATCAATTAAATCTGGTCGACATAGTCATCCTGGCCAAATTGCACAGCTATTTCGGCACCAGCCGGGCAAAGGAAATACCCTACCTGAACTCGATACCTGCCTACACCAAACTTAAAAACAGCAAACTAACCCCAGACTTTTCTTTGGACGTACTGCACAAAGCAAAGCACCGGATCAACGCAGCCATGAACTTTCTTTCCTGACACCACTATGAACAATCCTTTATTAGCCAACACCCCTCTGCCGTTGTTTTCCCAAATAAAACCGGAACACGTCGCACCCGCCATCGACCAGCTGTTGGCCGAAGCCCGTTCGTCGGTAGAACAACATCTCCAGGCCACGCAACATTACACCTGGAAAAACTTGGTCGAGCCATTGGAAAATGTGGACGATAGGCTGAATAAAGCCTGGTCCCCGGTCAGCCACATGAACTCGGTCGTCAACAGCGACGAGCTGCGCGACGCCTACAACGCCTGCCTGCCCAAGCTCAGCGCCTACTCGACTGAAATGGGCCAAAACGAAGCCTTGTTTAAGGCTTACCGTTTTATTGCCGACAGCAAAGAATTTGCAACATTGGACACCGCCCAGCAAAAAATCATCCGCAACGCCTTGAGAGATTTCAAACTGTCCGGCATCGACCTGGATGACGAGAAAAAACAGCGCTACAAAGACATCAGCCAGGAATTATCGGCGCTTGCCAGCAACTATGAAGAAAACCTGCTCGATGCAACCAACGCCTGGAGCAAGCTGATCAGGGATGCGGACGATCTGGCCGGACTGCCCGAATCCGCTTTGGCCCAAGCCCAACAAACGGCGGAGAGCCATAACGAAGACGGCTGGATGATCACGCTGCAATTCCCGTCTTATATTTCGGTCATGACTTACGCCGACAACCGCGAATTACGCCGCGAACACTACGAAGCCTTCGCCACCCGCGCTTCCGACCAAGGCCCGCATGCCGGACAGTGGGACAACGGCGAAAACATGGAAAAAATCCTGGCCCTGCGCCATGAAAAAGCCCGTTTGCTGGGATTCAACAATTACGCGGAACTGTCGCTGGCGGCAAAAATGGCCGAAAAGCCGGATGACGTGACCCATTTCCTGGAAGACTTGGCCGACCGATCCTGGCGGCATGCGCGCAAGGACCTGGCAGAACTGCGAGAATTCGCTCAACAGCATTACGGCATTAACGACCTGCAATCCTGGGATATGGCCTATTTTTCGGAAAAAATGCGCCAGCATTTTTACCAGCTGTCGCAGGAAGAAGTTAAAACCTATTTTCCAATCACCCGCGTCCTGCCCGGCCTGTTTGCGATCGTGGAAAAACTGTACGGCCTGCAAATCACCGAGATCGGCGATTTCGACAGCTGGCATCCCGATGTGCGTTTTTTCCAGATCCATGACCAAAGCGGCCAGCTGCGCGGCCGGTTTTATCTCGACCTTTACGCCCGCGCCAAAAAACGCGGCGGCGCCTGGATGGACGATTGCGTCAGCCGTAAGCGATCCGACGACACCATTCAAACCCCGGTCGCCTACCTGACCTGCAACTTTACCCCGCCGACCGGCGACACACCGGCATTATTGACCCATGACGAGGTGACCACCTTGTTCCATGAGTTCGGCCACGGCCTGCACCACATGCTGACCCAGGTCGATCATCTGGGCGTCTCCGGCATTAACGGCGTGGAATGGGATGCGGTCGAGCTGCCCAGTCAGTTCATGGAAAACTGGTGCTGGGAACAGGAAGCGCTGGCGCTGATGTCGGGCCATTATCAAACCGACGAGAAATTGCCGGATGCGTTGTTTGACAAAATGATCGCGGCAAAAAACTTCCAGGCCGGTATGATCATGGTCAGGCAACTGGAATTCAGCCTGTTCGACTTCAGGATACACCGCGACTACGACCCAGAAAAAGGCGGCCGCATCTATGAAACCCTGGAACAGGTCCGGGAACAGGTCGCCGTTGTCCGGCCGCCCAAATTCAACCGCTTTGCCCACAGCTTCTCGCATATTTTTGCCGGCGGTTATGGCGCAGGCTACTACAGCTACAAATGGGCCGAAGTGTTGTCCAGCGACGCTTTTTCGCTGTTCGAGGAAAAAGGTATTTTTGACCAGGACACCGGCCGCGCCTTTTTGACCAATATCCTTGAAAAAGGCGGCAGCCAGGACGCAATGGAGTTATTTATCAACTTCCGCGGCCGCAAACCCACCATCGACGCATTACTCAGACATAACGGTATCGCGGCATGATCTACAAAGACCTGCGCGACTTTATCAAGCAACTGGAAAAACAGGGCGAACTCAAACGCATTAGCATTGAAGTCGATCCCTATCTGGAAATGACCGAAATTTGCGACCGCACCTTAAAACAGGGCGGCCCCGCATTGCTGTTTGAAAACCCCAAAGGCGCGAACATTCCGGTGCTGGCAAACCTGTTCGGCACGCCGCGCCGAGTCGCAATGGGCATGGGCGCGGAATCCGTCACCGAATTGCGCGGCATCGGTGAGTTACTGGCTTACCTGAAAGAACCCGAGCCGCCCAAAGGCATGAAAGACGCGTGGGAGAAATTCCCTGTGTTCAAGCAAGTGCTGAATATGGCGCCCAAAATAATCAGCTCCCCGCCGTGCCAGGAACTGGTTCGGGAAGGCGACGAGATTGATCTTGCCGATTACCCCATCCAGACCTGCTGGCCGGAAGACGCCGCACCGTTGATTACCTGGCCGCTGGTCATCACCAAAGGCCCGAACAAGGAACGGCAAAACCTCGGCATTTACCGCATGCAAGTCATCGGTAAAAACAAGGTCATCATGCGCTGGCTGGCGCACCGGGGCGGCGCACTGGATTTCAAGGAATTCCAGGCCGCCCATCCCGGCCAGCCGTTTCCTGTTTCGGTGGCCTTGGGCGCTGATCCCGCAACGATACTGGCCGCCGTCACGCCGGTGCCGGATTCCCTGTCCGAATACGCGTTCGCCGGTTTATTACGCGGCAGCAAAACCGAAGTCGCCAAATCGCTGCTTAACGATTTGCAGGTCCCGGCCAGCGCCGAGATCGTGCTGGAAGGCTTTATTTATCCCGGAGAATTCGCCGCCGAAGGCCCTTACGGCGACCACACCGGCTATTACAACGAAGTCGCCGATTTCCCGGTATTCACGATCGAAAGAATCACCCAGCGACAGGCTCCGATCTATCACAGCACCTATACCGGCAGGCCGCCCGATGAACCGGCGATCCTGGGCGTTGCGTTAAATGAGGTGTTCGTGCCCATTTTGCAAAAGCAATTCCCGGAAATCGTCGATTTTTACCTGCCCCCGGAAGGCTGCTCCTACCGCATGGCCGTGATCAGCATGAAAAAACAATACGCCGGTCACGCCAAACGCGTGATGCTGGGCACCTGGTCGTTCCTGCGGCAATTCATGTACACCAAGTTCGTGATTGTCGTCGACGACGATGTCGATGTCCGCAACTGGCAGGATGTGATCTGGGCGATGACTACCCGCATGGATCCCGCCAGGGATTTGACCATACTGGAAAACACGCCGATCGATTATCTCGATTTCGCCTCGCCGGTTTCAGGCTTGGGCTCCAAAGTGGGATTCGACGCGACCAATAAATGGCCGGGAGAAACCAACCGGGAATGGGGCAGGACTATCGTGATGTCGCCCGAAGTGGTCAAGAAAGTCGATCAGATGTGGGGTAGCTTGTTTTAGTCTTGAGGATAATGGGCAACACGTTTTCGCCCGCCGCTTTGGCCGATCGTTGCCCCGGCTGTCGATCACCGTTCCCCATACACGCAAGGGTGAACGGTGTTGAATAATGCGGCAAAGATCATTATAGTTGAATGCCTTTTGTTACCTTGTTTTGTAATCGACCATGCCTTCTTTCGACATTATTTCTGAATTTGACAAGCACGAAATTAAAAACGCCGTTGATCAAGCCAATAAAGAAGTCACCACGCGCTTCGATTTTAAGGGCACCGACTCAAGCTTTGAATTGACCGATGACAAACTGATTATGACGTCTCAATCGACGTTTCAGTTACAGCAAATGTTCAGTATTGTCTGTTCTAAACTCAGCCGGCGCGGCGTGGATATAGCCTGCATGGATGTGGGCGACCCTAAGCCCGGCGGTAAAACGGTGCGCCAGGAAATTATCATGAAACAGGGCCTGGATTCGGCGCTGGCCAAAAAAATCGTTAAACTGATTAAGGACAAAAAACTGAAGGTCCAGGCCGCCATTCAGGGCGATCAGGTCCGGGTGACCGGCAAAAACCGGGATGATCTACAAGAAGTGATTAAAATGCTGAGAGCGGAAAACCTGGAAATGCCGTTGCAGTTTGAAAACTTCAGGGATTAAGCCATATAGGGTGCGCGATGCGTACCCTATATGTGTGGGCAACCGTTCAATTCAGCAGCAAAGTACCGACGCCCTGATCGGTAAACAATTCCAGCAGCACTGCATGATCAACCCGGCCGTCAATAATATGTACGCTGGTGACCCCGCCTTTTATCGCATCGGTCGCGCAACGGGTTTTCGGTATCATGCCGCCGGAAATAGTGCCGTCGGCGATAAGTTCCTCGGTTTTTTTGATCGTCAAGCCGGTCAGCAGCGCGCCTTGCTTGTCCAGGATGCCCGGTATATTGGTCAGTAAAATCAGTTTCTCGGCCTTTAACTGTTCGGCGATTTTTCCGGCCACCAGATCGGCATTGATGTTATAGGAATGCCCGTCTTCGCCGACCCCGATCGGCGCAATAACCGGGATAAAATTGCTGCCGCCGAGCATATCGAGAACCGCCGGGTCTATGCCGCTCACTTCGCCGACATGGCCCAGATCGATAATCTCCGGGGCAAGTTTGTCGCGCGGGGTAAGATGCAGTTTTTTTGCGCGGATAAAATTGCCGTCTTTGCCGGTCAAGCCGACCGCTTTGCCGCCGTGCATGTTGATCAGGTTAACAATCTCCTTGTTCACCAGTCCACCCAATACCATCTCAACCACGTCCATGGTTTCGCTGTCGGTGATGCGCATGCCGTCGATAAAGCCGGTGGTTTTGCCGAGTTTTTCCAGCAGCTGGCCGATTTGCGGCCCGCCGCCGTGAACCACTATCGGGTTCAATCCGACCAGCTTCATCAACACGATGTCCCGTGCGAAGCTGTTTTTGAGCTCTTCATCAACCATGGCGTTGCCGCCGAATTTTACCACGATGGTTTTGCCTTTAAAGCGCTGGATATAGGGCAGTGCCTCAATCAGCACATCGGCGATTTGGTGGGCTGTTCTTTTTTGCATCATGTTGTGATCTTTCCGTTACTTTAAAAAAGATTATCACCGTGAAGGACACGAAGTTTTATTTCTTCGTGCTCTTCGTGTCTTCGTGGTGAATAAAAAATTAGGTGTGGCGCTGAATTTTACAATCGGTGAATAATTTTGCCGGCCTGCAAGGTATGGGTTACCCGCCCTTTGAAGGTTTGCCCCCAGAACGGCGTGTTGGCGCCCTGGCTTTTCCAGTTTTCAGAATTAACCTGCCACTCGAGTTCCGGGTCAAAAATACACACATCGGCAGCAAAACCCGGCGTCAACGCACCGCTGTTTAACTGTAGCACCCGCGCCGGATTTGCGCTCAAGCAGGCGATGCCCTGTTCCAGCGTTATCGCGTGTTGGGCTACCAGCATCAGCATTAACGGCAACAGGGTTTCCAGCGACGACATCCCCGGCTCCGTCTCCGGGAACGCGCCCAGCTTGGCATCCAAATCATGCGGCTGATGGTCTGAACAGATGCTGTTAATCGTGCTGCCGGCCAGTCCTTGTCTCAGATACTGCTTGTCCTCTTCGGTGCGTAACGGCGGCAACACATGATAGGCGCTGTCAAACGGCGTCATATCGTTTTCGGTCAGGTGCAATTGATGGACGGCGACATCGGCGCTGACCTTCAAGCCGTATTTTTTCGCCTGGTGGATTTTAATCACCGAACGCTTGCAGCTTAACTGGCCGAAATGCACCCGGCAGCCGGTCAACTCGGCCAGTTCCAGGCATTGCGCCAAGGCTATGGTTTCGGCGGCTTCGGGAATGCTGGGCAAGCCGTAGCGAGTGGCGACTGCGCCTTCATGGGCGCAACCGTTATTGCCGAGCCAAAAATCATTGGACCGGAACATCAACAATAAGTCATGGCTGGCCGCATATTCCATGGCCCGCCTTAAGACCAACAGGTTTTTCACCGGCTGGTTGGCATTGCCGACTGCAATACAGCCTGCCTGTTTCAGCGACAGCATGGAGCTTAATTCCGTGCCTTCCAGTTTCTGGGTCAGCGCGCCGATCGCATAGATTTGCGGGTAGCCGGATTTTTCCGCCAGTTCCTTGATCAGTTCGACAACGGCAGGCGTATCGATGACCGGCGCGGTATCCGGTTGCAGGCACAGCGTGGTGACGCCGGCGCTTGCGGCGGCAAGCACTTCGCTTTTAAATGTCGCTTTGCGGCTGTGTCCCATGTCCCGCAAGCGGGTGCTTAAATCGATAAAGCCGGGACAGACGATTTGATTTTCGGCATCGATAACGGTATCCGGCTTGAAACCGGCCGGTTCGTCAGTCGCCGAAACGATCTTGCCGTCTTCGATATAAACGGAACCGGCGCGGTTTATGCCGTTGGCCGGATCGATGATTCTTCCGTGGTCTATGCGGATTTTCATCATGCGGCTCCTTTATCTCCAGGGATGGCGTGTATGCCAGAAGCCGGTAGGGAACCGGCGTGGCGTTCGCCAGGGATGGTGTGTATGCCGCCAGACCTGCCTGGAGCAGGTGCGGCCGTTTGCATCGCCATCGCCATGACCGCCATGCGCACCGCAATGCCGTTGCTGACTTGTTTGAGTATCACCGACTGCGGGCCGTCCGCGACTTTGGAATCGATTTCCACGCCGCGGTTGATAGGTCCGGGGTGCATGACGATCGCATCGGGCTTGGCGATTTTAAGTTTTTCTTCGGTCAGGCCGAAGCATTTGAAATATTCGCTCTCGCTGGGCAGCAATGCCGAACTCATGCGTTCTTTCTGCAAGCGCAACATCATCACCACATCAATATCTTTAAGCCCTTCGGTCAAATTATGCGAAACGCTCACGCCCAAGCTTTCGACATGCGCGGGCAACAAGGTTTTGGGCGCAATCACCCTGACTTCTGCCGCGCCCAGGGTATTTAAGGCCTGAATCTCCGAACGCGCCACCCTTGAATGCAATATATCACCAATGATAGCCACTCTGAGGCTGGAAAAATCCGGCTTGAGCTGGCGGATCGTGAACATGTCCAGCATGGCCTGAGTCGGATGCGCGTGCTGGCCGTCTCCTGCATTGATAACACTGATATGCGGCGCGGTCTGTTGGGCGATAAAGTGCGCCGCGCCGCTGAGCGCATGCCGCACCACAAACATGTCGACAAACATGGACTCCAGGTTGCGGATGGTGTCGAGCAGGCTTTCGCCTTTTGATGTGGCCGAGGTCGCGATATTCATGTTGATCACGTCGGCGGACAGGCGCGTGGCGGCCAGCTCGAAAGTCGTGCGGGTGCGGGTGCTGTTTTCAAAAAACAGGTTGACGATGGTCTTGCCGCGCAACAGCGGTACTTTTTTGACCTGGTGCTCGGACACACCGGCGAAAGACTCGGCGGTATCGAGAATTTCCGTCAACAGGCTCTTGCTTAGACCCTCGATGGTCAGAAAGTGTTTAAGCTTGCCTTCCGCATTTAATTGCAGGTTATCAGTCATTGCTTATGCCACCGCGTCAATGGTTTCCAGGTGAACGTCCAAGGGTTCGGGGCCGGTCAGCTTGATCCGTTGGCCTGCGGTTAATTTAACGCCGGCGCCGACGCAATCGGGGCACAGCGGGATTTGCCTGCCGTCACGCTCTATCAGTACCGCCAACACAATCTGGTTCGGCCTGCCGTAATCGAAAATTTCATTCATTGCGGCGCGTATCGTCCTGCCGGTATAAAAAACATCGTCGATCAGGATAATGTCGCGGCCTTCAATGTTGGTCGGCAATTGGCTGGGCTTTACGTTGGGATTGACGCCGATTTGCGAAAAATCGTCCCGGTAAAATGAAATATCCAGCAGCCCCAACGGTTCGCTGATGTTTAACCGCCGGTGCATTTGCTCGGCAATCCATACGCCGCCGGTACGAATGCCTATTATCAATGGGTTAACCAGCTTTCTCTGGTCGATAATGCGTTTTAGCTCGGTTTCCAGGTTATCTAATAATTCGGGAATCTTTAACACTTAATAGTCCTTTCTTGTACGGTCGTTTAGCCAGGTTTGCAGGATAAGCTGGGCGGCGAGTTGATCCTGCACTTCCCAGAGTTTGCTTGCGCTGACGCTGACTTCATCAAACAGCATTTGTTTGGCTTCGAATGTCGACAGGGTTTCGTCCTGTTGAAAAACAGGCAGTTGATAACGCCCTTCCAGCTGCCGGCAAAATTTTAACATGCGCGGCGTCACCGGGTTGTCGGTGCCGTCGTGCTGTTTCGATATGCCGACCACCAAACCGGCAGGACGCCATTCCTGTATCAGTTTGCCGATGATGTCCCAGTTGGGATTTTGATTGATCGAGCGTATGGTTTGCAGCGGACTTGCGGTCGCCGTGGTGGTTTGGCCGACGGCCGTGCCTATTTTTTTAGTGCCGAAATCAAAGCCCAGATAGGTATCGGCGTTGGCTTTGGCTAGTAATGGGTCTTGCATAGTTTATATCGCCAGGAATGGTGTGTAACCCGCAAACCTGCCGGGAGCGGGTGCGGCGTCTGGTTGAGGTTCAAACCAAGCAATCAGCCGTGCCCTGCCGGAGCGGTCAGCTGATTAATATCGATACCGATCTGGTCCGCTGCCGCAGTCCAGCGCAAGTTTACCGGCGTATCAAACAAGACCTGCTTGCCGGAAGGCGTATTAAGCCAGGCATTGTCCATGATTTCTTTTTCCAATTGACCCGCGCCCCAACCGGCGTAACCTAAAGCCACCAGATATTGCTCGGGGCCTTCGCCCGCCGCAATGGCTTCAAGTACGTCGCGGGAAGTCGTCAGGGAAATGGTTTCTGAAACGGGCAAGGTCGCGTGCCAATCTCCGCCTGACGTATGCACCACAAAACCTCGCTCCTGCTGCACCGGGCCGCCTGCGAAAACGGGCGTTTCAGCGGAAGCGGGTGAAGTGACTTTTATATCCATCTGTTTGAAAATTTCACCCAGCTTCATGTCTGTCGACCTGTTGATAACGATGCCTAAGGCGCCGTCAGCATTGTGTTGACACAAATAGGCGACCGTATGAAAAAAATTGGGGTCCGCCAGGTTGGGCATGGCGATAATAAACTGATCGGTTAAGTAAGTGGTTTGGTTCATGGCGCTTAGTATCAAAGGTTATGGTGACTTAATCAACTGTTTATCGTGCGGTCATGCCGGACTCATCGGAAAATTTCCAGACACGGGTAATCACCAGAACATCCAATTCTTTCTGCAATTCCGGGGGTATCGGTGCAAACGGCGCACTCATACGGACAATTCTTTTTGCCGCCTCATCCAGGGCCGGATTTCCCGAAGACTGGTTGATGCGTATGCTGTAGATGCTGCCATCCGCTTTAATGCCGACATCCATGGTCAAGGTGCCGAAAAAGTTTTTCTTAGCCGCCACTTCCGGGTAATTCAGATTGCCGGTACGCTCTACTTTGTTTTCCCAGTCCTTGATGTATTGAGCGGCAACGTATTTATGGGTGCTGACCGAGTCAACGAATTTTATCTTAGGCTGATCGGCGCTTTGCTGGCTGAGCCTGATTTCAGTGCCCAATTGCGCAATTTGTTGCTGTAGCATCTCCGCCGATAATTGCGGGTGTATTTCGGTATGGCGCCTAGCGTCGGGTTTACTGGCGGTAACGATTTTTTTATCCGCTTTTTTCTGGGTAATCAGTTTTTTTTCTGCCTTGGGTTCGCTCTGTTCCGGTGCGCTCTTTTTTATCTGCTTGCTTTGGCTATCGCCCTGTTGGGGCAACTGTTGCGGCGGAGGTTCCGGCTTCCTATCTTGCTCGCCAGCGGCCAGCTGATTTTCCTGGGCCAAAAACTGAGCCTTTTCGGGCGCTTTTCGACTCGGCATATCGACCAGGGTAATATCAATGGACCGGCTGACTTGCTCCGGCTGCGGCGCGGTGAAATTAATCCCTAAACCGATCACAACATGAATGACGGCCGCTATAAATAAAGCGATTAATAATGAATCATTATTAGACAACGGCGCAGGTGGATCAAATATTACCTGATGTGTTCTCATTTATCGCCATAGATGGTGTGTACGCCGTAGACCTGCCGGGAGCAGGTGCAGCAAGGGTGGTTTCGATATGATCCATAAGTTTGCCGCAAATATTCAATCCAAACTGGCGATCCAATTCTTGAACGCAAGTAGGGCTGGTGACATTGATTTCGGTCAGCGTATCGCCAATCACGTCGATCCCGACAAAAACCAGGCCTTTTTCCCGCAATGTAGGCCCTACCTGTTCGGCGATCCAACGATCCCGATCGGTTAATGGCCGGCCTTCGGCCCGTCCGCCGGCCGCCAGATTGCCGCGGGTCTCGCCTTGAGCGGGGATACGCGCCAACGCATAGGGTATGACCTCGCCGTTAACCAGCAATATGCGCTTATCGCCGTCTACAATTTGCGGCAGGTACTTTTGCGCCATCACATAGCGACTGTTGTACTGGGTCATGGTTTCCAGGATCACGCTGAGATTGGGATCGCCCTGGCGCAAATGGAAAATGGAGGTGCCGCCCATGCCGTCCAAGGGCTTTAGGATTATTTCGCCTTGCTCCAGCAAAAAGTCCCGGATTCTGGCAGGCTCCCTTGCCACCAAGGTTTCCGCGCAACATTGTGGAAACCATGCGGTAAAAAGCTTTTCATTGGCGTCCCGTAACGACTGCGGTTTGTTGATCACATAAGCACCCATGCTTTCCGCGCGTTCCAGCAGGTAAGTTGCGTAAATATATTCCTGGTCGAAAGGCGGATCCTTGCGCATCATGATTACATCCAGATCGTCCAGAGCAATATCCTGCTCTGCGGTAAACTCGTACCAGTTTTTTTCATCCCGCTGAACTTTAATCGTCCGCGTTCTGGCGTAAGCTCTGCCGTTTCTCAGAAACAGGTCGTTGAGTTCCATGTAATGCAACTCCCAGCCTCTGACCTGGGCTTCGAGTAACATCGCAAAACTGGTATCTTTTTTTATGTTGATATGATCGATGGAGTCCATGACCATGCCGAGCTTAATAAGCATTATTTTTTCCTGATGATTACGGTAGACGAAAAGCGAAAGACAAAGGACGAAAGGTTAAAAAACCATTGCGCCTTTTGCCTTTTGCCCTTAATCTTTCGCCTTATTTTATAGATTGTTATTTACCTTGAAAAGATTTTTTGGTATAAAGCTCGGCTAACTTTTGAATTTAGGCACGCATTAGGGGTTAATCATGTCCAGAGTATGTCAAGTAACAGGCAAACGCCCGGTTACAGGTAACAACGTTTCACACGCTAACAACAAAACTAAAAGACGCTTTTGTCCGAATCTGCAACATCACAGATTCTGGGTAGAGAGCGAAAACCGCTGGGTTCGCCTCAGAATTTCCACCAAAGGCATGCGTATCATTGACAAGAGAGGCATCGATGCTGTTCTTGCCGATTTGCGTAAAGCCGGCGACATCTCTTAAGAGGATAAAAAAATGCGCGATAAAATTAAATTGATTTCGACCGAAGGCACCGGACACTTCTATACAACAACAAAAAACAAACGGACTATGCCCGAAAAAATGGAGATCAAAAAATTTGATCCCGTTGTCCGCAAACACGTTATTTACAAAGAAGCCAAAATCAAATAACCATCCGATTTTAAAAGTTTCTTTCCGGCAATCGCTCCACGAGCGAACCGAGCTATCATAACCCGACATCTGCTGTTTTGACTGTCGGGTTACGCTGCCGCTCTTATCCCCCTTTTAGCCTATCCAGCACTTGGGTTAACTTCTCCATCTGCTTGTGCAATATTCGACATTGCTTCTCGGCATGTTGCTTGTCAAATTCCAGTTTCATGCACTTATCGTTGAGCTGTTGATTGGTGTTTCTGAGCGTTTCATTTTCCAATTTAAGAGCTCTTATTTGATCTTCCAGGATGCCTGCCGGGACGTCTGTCACCAAATTATCGATGAGGCGTTTTTGCTCAATCTCCCTAGGAAGACTCTCAATCCGTACCCCAGCGGCAAAAGAGGCTTTATCTTCCGGCTCCGGCTTCATCGCCAAGGATGATGCGCCTGCCGCAAGCCCGCCGCCAGGCGCAAGACCTTCCATCCCCCCCGCCAAAATCATCGCGTTAATCTTATGCCTGAGCAATAAAAATGCCGCAGCTTCGCTAATCCTGCCGTCCCGGCAAACCACAACAACAGGCTTGTCATGATTGAACGTCTTAAGTTGCATTCTTAACGAGAAAAAAGGCGCATTGATGCTGTCGTCAAGATGCTGGTCTTCATAATCATCTTGAGAACGGACATCGAGCAAAATAGCTCCGTGTTTTACCGCCTCCTGCATTCCGGCATAATCGACAAACTTTAAAGAGGGCTCCTTTATCAAGGATATAAATCGATTTTTATCCAAACGCAATAACACGATGTCCGTCAGCGCCGTAATGGTTACGTTTCTAGGCGCGCCGGAAAGCAACGCATCTTCACCGAAAGTGTCGCCATTACCCAGTTGAGCTAATTTGATCTCTTTGGCATTAGGTGACGGCTTGCGCGTTAACAGGCATTGACCATTCTTAATCAAATAATAGTAATCGCCGGTGCCGCCTTGCTCGAGTATGGTTTCGCCCTTTTTAAAATGGACGGCCTCCAGCCCCATTAATATCTTTTGCAAATTGGCCGGGGGAAGGCGCTGAAAAATGGGTGATCTCAATAACACCGTCATCCAGTCATCTGGATCGCCTTCAGTCTCGTCAATGACCATGTAGCTATTGTCCTCATAAGCAAGGGGTGGGGGATTATTAACAATATCAGCGTTCAGCCGCAAAAAACGCACTCTTCCGTTCGCGACTGCATCGATCTTTCTTGGTATCTGGTGCGCTAACGCAAATCTGGCCGAGTCGCTGCCCGCTGCAATGACTTCAACAACCAACCCGGCCGCCTGAAGAGCAACCTCGCCGCTTATCAGGTAAACAAGCTGGGAAACCGAATCGCCTTTTTTAAACAAGCATCCGTCTTGTATCTCTTCGATCGTCATTTCGGCGCATAACGCATTAAACTGAGCGCCCGGCAATGTTGCGAGCGGGATTAGCTTACGAATAATCAGTCCATCTTCAGAATTGACGTCTACGGTCATTTCAACATTCTAAGCAAGATAACCGTTAAATGACAGTATTGATTGTTTAAAAAATCAACTTTGGCACACCTTGTATTAAACATTTTTACATATATATTAGGGATCATGCATGTTTAACAAACCCCGGAAAATCATGATGAATGCTAAATCAGTAAAACAACTGTTATTTATAATAGCGCTTTTACCCGCTTATTTTTGTATAACGTCGAGCGTACAGGCGGCTTTGCCGACCTACGCAGAGGGCCAGGCATTACCATCTCTTGCTCCGATGCTTGAGCGCAGCATGCCGGCAGTCGTCAATATTTCAACCTCAACCAATATCCTGGTCAGTGAAAACCCACTGATGCAGGATCCGTATTTTCGCCAGTTTTTTAATGTGCCCAATCAGCTGCGGCAACAGCAAAAAAACAGCTTAGGCTCGGGCGTCATTATCGACAACCTCCAAGGCCTGGTTTTAACCAATAACCATGTTATCGATAAAGCCGACAAGATCATGGTGACCCTGAATGACGGCCGCCAGCTTTCCGCTAAACTGATCGGCACCGATCCTGAAGCGGATGTCGCCATCATCCAGATTCCCGCCGAAAACTTAACGATGCTGCCGATTGCAGATTCCAGCCAGCTGAGAGTCGGCGACTTTGTTGTCGCTATCGGCAACCCGTTCGGATTGGGCCAGACCGTCACCTCCGGGATAGTCAGCGCTTTGGGCCGCTCCGGCCTGGGCATTGAAGGCTACGAGGATTTTATCCAAACCGACGCCTCGATCAATCCCGGCAATTCGGGGGGCGCACTGGTTAACCTTCGCGGCGAACTGGTCGGCATGAATACGGCCATCCTCGCCCCCAGCGGCGGCAATGTCGGCATCGGCTTTGCGATCCCGTCCAATATGGTTGTCACCATCAAGGATTCGTTGGTCAAGCACGGCGAGGTTCGGCGCGGCTTACTTGGCGTCACCACGCAGGACCTGACGCCCGAACTGGTCAAGGCGTTTGATTTAAAAAACAAGCACGGCGCCGCGATCAGCCGGATCGAAAACAACTCACCCGCCGCGAAAGCGGGGCTGGAACCCGGCGACATTATTGTTGCCGCCAATGGCCGCCCGATTAAAAACAGCCATGACATACGCAATGTCGTCGGCCTGATGCAAATTGGCGATAAAGTCGAGCTGGAATATTTCCGGGGTAACGAAAAAAAACAAGTCACCGCCACGATCGGCAAGCAGGAATTGCCGCAACTGGCGGGAGACAAGCTGCATCGCACCTTGCAGGGCACACTGTTAAGCACGCCGCTGAAAAACCAGATTGAAGGCGTTTTAATTGAAAAAATAGACACGACATCCAATGCCTGGCGCGTAGGCTTGCGCCCCGGCGACGTTATCGTATCGGCGAATCGCTACCGTGTTCACAACCTGGAGGAACTAAAACAGGTGATTGATCCTAATGGCGCTTTGCTGATTAACATCCAGCGAGGAGAAGAAGGGTTCTTTGTTGTGTTAAAGTGATCAGATGAAAGGCGAAGGGCTAAAGGCGAAAGGTACATACTTTCGAATCTTGCACTTTCGCCTTTCGCCCTTTGCCCTTCGCCTTTAAAAAAATATGACTACAGACAGAAATTTCATCCCCCTTAACATTGCGATACTGGTCGTTTCCGACAGTCGCACCGATGCCGATGACGTTTCCGGCAAAACGCTGGCGGAACGCGCAGCCGATGCCGGGCATCGGGTTATCGAAAAGAAAATAGTACCTGACGACATTTATCAAATCAGGGCGGCTGTCTCGAACTGGATTGCCGCTGATGAGGTTAATGTCGTGATCAGTACCGGCGGCACCGGCGTAACCGGCAGGGACGGTACGCCTGAAGCGGTTGCGCCGTTGCTGGACAAAATGCTGGACGGTTTTGGCGAAATTTTCAGGATGCTTTCCTACCAGGACATTAAAACCTCAACCATCCAGTCCAGGGCGATTGCCGGGGTCGCCAATGCGACCTATGTCTTCTGCCTGCCCGGCTCGTCGGGCGCCTGCCGCACCGCTTGGGACGACCTGATTAAAGACCAACTGGATCATCGCACCCGCCCCTGCAATCTGGCGCAGCTGATGCCCAGGCTGATGGAGAAATGATGAATCCGGTTTTTTTATTGCTCGGCGCGTTAAGCGCATTGATCGGCGCCGGCATGGGCGCATTTGGCGCTCATGGTTTGAAAGCCGTCATCAGCCCGGAGCTGTTGGCCGTCTACCAAACCGGCGTGACGTATCAAATGTACCATGCGCTGGGGCTGATCGGCGTTGCGCTGATCAGCCGGCAAGCGTCGGACTCCAGATTATTGCACTGGGCCGGATGGTTGATGTTCGCGGGCATCTTGCTGTTTTCCGGCAGCTTGTATTTACTGGCTATCCTCAATCTTAACTGGCTAGGCATGATCACCCCCATTGGCGGTGTTTGTTTTTTAACAGCCTGGTTACTCATCACTCTTTTCGCAGCCAAAATCATCAGGGCTTCCGATCACCACAGCAGGTATAAATAATGCGCGACCCTAATCCACAAACCATTTATCTAAAAGACTACACCGTACCCGAATACCTGATCCACAGCGTTGCGTTAAATTTCACCCTGGACGACGAAAACACCTTGGTCAGTTCGCGGCTCACGCTAAGCCGCAACCCTGCAAGCCAATCCCACGACACCTCGCTGACCTTGTCGGGCGAAAACCTGAAACTGATCCGCGTTAACCTGGATGACGGCGACTTAAGCAAGGCTCAATACCTGCAAACCCAGGACTCGTTAATCATTCATGATGTCCCGCAGCAGCAGCGCTTTGTGCTGACCATCGACAACACAATCAACCCGAAAGCCAACACCGCTTTGGAAGGGTTGTACCTGTCCAACGGCATGCTATGCACCCAGTGCGAGGCGGAAGGCTTCAGGAAAATCACCTATTTCCTCGATCGCCCCGATGTGATGACGCTGTTCACCACGACGCTGGTCGGCGACAAAGACCGCTATCCGGTTCTGTTATCCAACGGCAACAAAGTCGCTGAAGGGGAGCTGCCGGATAACCGCCACTGGGTGACCTGGGAAGACCCGTTCAACAAGCCGTGCTATCTGTTCGCACTGGTTGCGGGGCAGCTGGAATGCATCGCCGACCGTTTTACCACGCAGTCCGGCCGAGACATCGACCTGCAAATCTTTGTCGAAAAACACGACATCGACAAATGCGACCATGCGATGCAATCGCTGAAAAACGCGATGAGCTGGGATGAACAAGTGTACGACCGCGAGTACGACCTCGATTTATATATGATCGTCGCGGTGGGCCACTTCAACATGGGCGCGATGGAAAACAAGGGGCTTAACGTATTCAACACCAAGTTCGTATTGGCGCGCCCCGATACCGCGACCGACTCCGATTATGAACATATTGAAGGCGTGATCGGCCATGAATATTTCCATAACTGGACCGGCAACCGCATCACCTGCCGGGACTGGTTCCAGCTCAGCTTGAAAGAAGGCTTTACTGTATTCCGCGACCAGGAGTTTACCGGCGACCGCACCTCCAAGGCCGTTAAACGCATCGAAGACGTCAACATGCTGCGCACCCGCCAGTTTGCCGAAGACGCAGGCCCTCTGGCGCATCCGATACGCCCCGACGCCTATATAGAAATCAACAATTTTTACACCCTGACCGTGTATGAAAAAGGCGCCGAAGTGGTGCGGATGATCCACACCCTGCTGGGTGCTGAAGGCTTTCGCAAAGGCAGCGATTTGTATTTTGAGCGTCATGACGGGCAGGCAGTGACTTGCGATGATTTTGTCAGCGCAATGGAAGACGCCAACGGCGTTGACCTAAGCCAGTTCCGCCGCTGGTATTCCCAAGCCGGAACGCCGGTATTAAGCGTCCGCCAGCACTACGACTCATCCGCGCAAACCCTGACGCTGACCATCGGCCAAAGCTGCCCGCCGACTCCGGGGCAGCCGGTTAAAGAGCCGCTGCATATTCCGGTGACTGTGGGTTTGCTTAACAAAGACGGCTCCGTAGCGCCTTGCAAGCTGCAAGGCGGCGATCAAGTCTGCGATGAAGTCATACTGCAACTCACGCAATCCGAACAGGCTTTTACCTTTGAAGGTTTAAACGAACAACCGATCGTTTCGATCCTGAGAGGCTTTTCAGCGCCGGTTAAACTGACGATCGAGCGCAGCCTGGATGAGCTGGCGTTCTTACTAAGCTACGACAGCGACACCTTTAACCGCTGGGAAGCCGGACAGCAATTGGCCGGACAGATCATTACAGGGCTGATTGCCGACCTGCAAAACGGCCGGGACATGGCCGTCAATCCGATCATGATCAATGCCTTTAAACAGGTGCTGGAGCAACCGTGGGACGACTTGTCGTATTTTTCTTTGCTGTTAAGTCTGCCCTCGGAAACCTATCTGGCCGAACAAATGCAGATTGTCGATGTGGAAGCCATCCATGCCGCCCGCGAGTTTGTCACGTTGACGTTGGCCGAACAGCTGCAATCGCAGTTCCAGGCGTTATATCAAGGTAATCATCGGGATGAATCGGGAAAATTCGACGCCGGAGCAATAGGCCGCAGGCGCATCAAAAACACCTGCTTGAGTTATTTAAGCAAGCTGGAAAACAGTCACATCCATGAACTGTCGCAGCAGCAATTTAACACCGCCAAAAACATGACCGACCAAATGGCGGCGTTAGCGGTCATCGTCAATAACCCGCATCCGGCCAAGCAGCAGTGCCTGGACAGTTTTTATCACCAATGGCGGGACGAAGCCCTGGTTATCGACAAATGGTTTGCGCTGCAAGCCTCCGGCAGTATGCCCGACACTTTTGCGACCGTGCAGGCGTTAATGCGGCACCCGGCGTTCGACTTGAAAAACCCGAACCGCGTCAGGTCGTTGATAGGCGCATTCAGCCAGTCCAATCCGCTGCATTTTCACGCGGCCGACGGGCAAGGCTATCGCTTCCTCGCCGACCAGATTATCGCGCTGAACACCTTGAACCCGCAGATCGCCTCGCGCATGGTCGGCGCATTAACATCGTGGCGCAGATACGATGAAGGCAGGCAAGCGCTGATGAAGGCGCAGTTGGAACGGATCATGACCACCGAAGCGATTTCCAAGGATGTCTACGAAGTGGCGAGTAAAAGTCTGGCTCAACAAGCCTGATGAAAGCCGCCGCCCAAAATGTGCTGATTACCGGCGCAGCCAAGCGCATAGGCGCGGCTTGTGCCCGGTTGCTGCATAGCGAAGGCTGCAATGTTTTTCTGCATTACCGGTCTTCCGCGGCAGAGGCCGGGCAGCTTTGCGATGAACTGAATCATCTGCGGCCCGGTTCGGCAAAAGTCATGCAGGCAGACTTACTGAACATGGCCGAGCTGGAGGCTGTCGCCCACGAAGCCTGCATGGCTTGGGGCGGCATCGATGTATTGGTCAATAATGCATCGTCCTTTTATCCGACGGCGCTGGCTGATGTGACCGAACGGCAGTGGGACGAGCTAGTGGGCAGTAACTTGAAAGCGCCGTTTTTCCTGGCGCAAGCGCTGGCAAAGACCTTGGCCGACAATAACGGCTGCATCGTCAATATTGTCGACATCCATGCCGAACGGGGCTTAAGCGGTTATCCGGTGTACAGTATCGCAAAAGGCGGACTGGCTGCGATGACCAAGGTCTTAGCCAAGGAGTTGGGACCAGCTGTCCGGGTCAACGCGGTGGCTCCGGGAGCGATACTCTGGCCTGACAACGATTTATCCGAATCGGCCAAGCTGGAGATACTGCACCGGGTGGTTTTAAAGCGCAGCGGTGAACCCAATGATATTGCCAAGGCGGTGCTTTTTTTGATTAAGGATGCCGATTACATCACCGGCCAAATATTGACCGTCGATGGCGGCCGCACCCTATTTTGTTGAAGCCCAGGACGGCATGACGCGCTTTTGCCTGAGATCGGTCTTGTCGAATTGCTGCCACAGCTCGGCATAACTGATGTGATTGACAGGATGTTTCAGGGCCGGGGCGATTTCCGCCAAAGGTTCAAGCACAAAAGCGTAATGCTCGATTTCATCACGGGGTATTTGCAGGCGGCCATCGTTGACGATCAGCTCTCCGTATAGAATCAGATCCAGATCGAGGGTTCGCGCCGCAAACTTCCGGCTGTCGGGCGTGCGGCCGTTATCCAGCTCAATTTGCCTGAGCTGTTTTGCAACCGCTTTCACTTCCAAATCGGAGTCGAAACCGACCACGAGATTGTAGAAAACGTCGCCGGTAAAGCCGACGGCTTCGGATTCGTAAATACTTGAAACCGTCAGTTTTCCGAAGGCTTGTTCAAGCGCCCTGAGGCTGGCAGGAATGTGTACATCCTTGTTTATGTTGCTGCCGATGCTGATATAGCCTCTGGTCACGATTTTTTCTCCCCCCGCTCAATGATAATGCCGACATCGCTGGCGCCGCTGATCGCGCCTTTTTTATTCAGGGTTACTTTTACCCAAGACACGTTAAATTCGTTGCGAATAATGTCGGCAATTTCCGAAATTAATCTTTCCACCAGAAAAAACTGGCTGGACTCGACAAAAGAAATAACCCGGTGAGAAACCGTTTTGTAATCAAGCGTATGTTGAATGTCATCGGTTTCTGCGGCTTTTTGAATGTCGAAAGCCATCTCAATATCCAGGATGACTGTTTGCTTGGCCACTCTTTCCCAATCGTAAATGCCGATGATGGTTTTAATTTCCAGGCCGCCTAAAAATATGATGTCCATAGTGATTTCCGGTTATGATGCGTGTTTTTTTAAACCGCCAAGTATCAGGGAAACTCCCTGCGCTTACAAGTTCTGAATGATGAAAAGGTTACATGATGGTTGAATGGTTGTTTATTCCGGCCGCCTATTTGATAGGCTCAATTTCCAGTGCAATTATTATCTGCCGCATGATGGGATTGCCCGATCCCCGCGAGCAGGGCTCGGGCAATCCCGGCGCAACCAATGTGATGCGTATCGGCGGAAAAAAAGCAGCGGCGATTACCCTGCTGGGCGATTCGCTGAAAGGATTGATCCCGGTTTATGCCGCGAATGTGTTGGGACTGCCTCTTGAGTTAGTTGCGGCGACCGGCTTGGCGGCGTTTATAGGCCACCTCTACCCGGTATTTTTCGGTTTTAAAGGCGGCAAAGGCGTTGCGACATCGGTCGGCGTGTTGCTCGGTTTTTTCTGGGCGCTCGGTCTTGCGTTCATGGCGACCTGGTACCTAATTTATAAGCTGGGCAAGATTTCATCCTTGTCCGCGTTAGTCGCCTCGACCCTGTCGCCGGTTTTTGCCTGGTTTATAGTCGGCAACGAGGCCATCGTTGCCGCTTCCGCAGTGATGACGGTGTTCTTGCTATGGCGACACAAGAGCAATATTCAACGCTTGCTGGCCGGCCAAGAAGCCTGATCAACAGCCGGATAACTCACTAATCGGCCAACGAGGGCGGGCATAAATTTCCAGCCCTTGTTGCTGGCCCGCCATTAAACGCTGACAACCCGCATAGGCAATCATTGCGCCGTTATCGGTGCAAAATTGCAGCCGGGGAAAATAAAGCCGGGCATTTTCCTTGGCAACCATTTGGGTTAAGGATGCTCGGATTTGCTTGTTGGCGCTGACGCCTCCGGCAACAACCAGTCGTTTCAGGCCGGTTTGCTGCAAGGCCCGCTTGCATTTGATGCTGAGCGTCTCGGCAACCGCCTGCTGGAATGCGGCTGCGACATCGGCTTTATCTTGATCTGTCTTTCCAGAGGCGTTAACGGCATTCAACGTGAAAGTTTTTAAGCCGCTAAAGCTAAAGTCCAATCCGGGACGGTCTGTCATCGGACGGGGAAATTTAATCTGCGGCTTACCCTGTTCTGCCAATGCGGACAGTTTCGGTCCGCCGGGATAGCCCAAGCCCAGCATTTTTGCGGTCTTATCAAACGCTTCACCGGCAGCATCATCAAGGGATTCGCCTAATAGTTGATAGCGGCCGATTCCCTCAACCCGCACAAGCAAGGTATGCCCCCCGGAAATCAGCAACGCGACAAAAGGAAATTCCGGCGGGTTTTCTTCCAACATGGGCGCCAGCAAATGACCTTCCATGTGATGAACGGCAAGTGCGGGAATTTGCCACGCCCAAGCCAGGCTTCTGGCCGTTGCCGCGCCAACCAGCAACGCCCCCATCAGGCCGGGACCTGCGGTGTAGGCAATGCCGTTAATATCGCTGCCGGTCAATCCGCTTTCTTTTAGGCATTGCTTGATCAGAGGCACCAGTTTCCGAATATGGTCGCGCGATGCCAGTTCGGGGACGACGCCGCCATATTCGCTATGCATATCGACTTGACTGTATAAAAGATGGCTGCACAGGCCGTGTTCGGAGTGATAAATGGCGACACCGGTTTCGTCACAAGAGGTTTCTATGCCTAAAACGTACATTGAGTTTTTGAAATTTATAAAAGTAAAGGTATAATTAAGGGTTCTGTTTGTTCAGTGGATTAAAAATCCTAACTTTTTAAATATTAACATATTTGGGTCATTATAATGCCGTCAGTAAAAATCAAAGAAAACGAACCATTTGATATTGCGATTCGCCGCTTCAAACGCGCTTGTGAAAAAGCCGGTGTATTGGCAGAAGTGCGTCGCCGCGAGTTTTATGAAAAACCAACCGCAGAACGCAAACGCAAAGGCGCCGCCGCCGTTAAACGTCACTTGAAGAAATTAGCGCGTGAACGTTACGCACTGAAAAATCTACGTCGCGGACGCCCTGTACTGTAAAGGATCAAGGTTAATACGATGGATTTGTTAATAGATCGCATCAAGGACGACATGAAAGCCTCCATGAAAGGCGGCGATAAAGCAAGACTGGGTGTAATCCGCTTGATTTTGGCCGCCATCAAGCAGGTGGAAGTCGACGAGCGCATTGTCTTGGATAATGAACGGATTATCATGGTTCTCGACAAGATGCTCAAACAGCGCCGCGAATCCATCCGCCAATTTTCCGAGGCCGGCCGGGACGACCTGGTAGCCATTGAAGAGGCCGAAATTCCGGTGATTCAGGACTTCTTGCCTCAAGCCCTGACCGAGACCGAAATTGATTTAATGGTTAAGGACGCTGTTGCAGAATCCGGCGCCGAATCAATTAAGGATATGGGCAAGGTCATGGCTTTGCTTAAAGTAAAAATGCAGGGGCGCGCCGACATGTCGGTTGTGAGCAATAAAATCAAAGCCTCACTAGCTGGATAGTTTCTTTGCTGATTTTTGTCTGCAACTGATTCTGCGCCGCCCAAAGCACCTGTTTTTGGCGTTTATCTCCTACATCCCTGCAACCGCCGGAGCATTGCGTGTCAGGTAGAATCCCTCGCGAATTTATTGACGAGCTTTTGGTGCGGGTTGATATTGTCGATTTGATCGACTCGCATGTCCCTCTAAAAAAAACGGGTAACAATTTTGTCGCTCGCTGCCCTTTCCATACCGAAAAAACCCCCAGCTTTTCCGTAAACCGAAAAAAGCAATTCTTTTATTGCTTTGGTTGCGGAGCCAGCGGCAACGCCATTAGCTTTCTAATGGATTTTAGCCATCTTGACTTTGTTGAGGCCGTTGAGGACCTAGCAGGATTTGCAGGGATCGAAGTACCCAGAGAATCAGTCGAATATCAATCAACACAAAAAAAAGGAGACCTAAACGATCTGTATGCGCTAATGGAGAAAGCAGCAGCCTTTTACGCGGATCAGCTGCGAACTAGCGCCGAAGGAAAAAAGGCCGTTGAATACTTAAAAAGCAGAGGCGTCAGCGGCGATTGCGCCAGCGACTTCATGCTGGGCTACGCACCTGACGAATGGCAAGCTTTGGCGAATCAATTTGACCAGAAACTATTGCTTGAGGCCGGCATGCTAGTCAGCAAAGAAGGCGGGCAGATTTATGATCGCTTTCGCGGTCGCATCATGTTTCCGATCAGGGATAAACGCTCCCGCATCATCGGCTTTGGCGGGCGAGTACTCGATAATTCTTTGCCCAAGTACTTGAATTCCCCGGAAACGCCCTTATTTCACAAAGGCAAAGAAGTTTACGGCTTATATGAGCTACTGGAAAAGAATGCCAAACCCCAGAGGATTTTGATTGTTGAGGGCTATATGGATGTTATCGCCTTAGCTCAGTTCGGCATCCATTACGCGGTCGCAGCGCTCGGGACGGCGGCATCGCAAGCCCACCTGGATTTATTATTCCGGTTTACCTCGGAACTGATATTTTGTTTCGATGGAGATAAAGCTGGGCGGGAAGCAGCATGGAGAGCAATGGAACCGGCCTTTTCCAGCTTAAAGGATGGGCGACAGATTCGCATTATGCTGTTACCACAAAATCATGACCCCGATTCACTGATAAGAGAAGAGGGAATTGACGGCTTTACTGCCCGTGTACAGGCAGCCGAAACCTTATCGGAATATTTTTTTGGACGCGTCTCGAACGAACTGAATCTGTCCGAAATGGAGGGCCGAGCACAACTGGTAAACAAAGCTAAGCCGTATCTGGAAAAACTGCCGGAGAGCATTTTTAAAGAGATGATGCTTGCCCGACTAAAAGAATTATCGGGCTGGACCGGCCTGGATGTTTTGGAGAATACAGCTACACTTGCTCCCAAGCAAAGCTCAAAACAGCGCCCGGAAATACATAGAAAACCACCGCCAAATAGCGGCAGATTATCTTCGGCGCGCGTAGCGATCGCCTTACTGATCCAGAACCCTCGGTTGGCCGAGATAGTTGAGCAACGCGAAATTGACTGGGATGGTCTGGAATTCAAAGGTGCCGCCTTATTTATGAATATCCTGCAAACGATTGCAGATAAAAACCCGGCAACCATGCCTGTCTTGGTGGAGTGCTATCGAGACGCCACCGAAGAAAAACCTGTAAAAGCCTTGGCTTTTTTAGACTTACAGGTTCCTGACGACAAGATAGAGACGGTATTTTGCGACGCACTGAATAGGCTATTAATCCAAGCCAGAGAAGCCAGTTTGGCTAGACTGCTGGATAAAGACAAGATCAGAGGATTGGATGCACAGGAGAAAGAGCTGCTGCGAAAAATGCTGACAGCTAAATAGTTTGGTGCAAAATAATAGGAATTTGTAGTATAATTTTTGGTTCGGCGAAGCCAGGTCGAACTAAAGTCTTCCGTGAGTAAATGATGAATCAAGAACAGCAGCAGTCCCAACTCAAACAATTGATAGCCAAAGGCAAAATACAGGGTTACCTGACTTATGCCGAGGTCAATGATCACTTGCCCAGCGACATTGTTGATCCTGAACAAATTGAAGATATCATTGGCATGATCAATGATATGGGGATTCAGGTTTATGAGGTTGCACCGGACGAAGATTCCCTGATTACCGACTCAGCAGCCGTTACTACGGACGATGAAGATGCCGAGGAAGTTGCTGCTTTAGCTTCTGTCGATAGCGAGTTCGGCAGAACCACAGACCCGGTGCGCATGTATATGCGGGAAATGGGCTCAGTGGAATTATTGACTCGCGCCGACGAATTAAAAATTGCCAAGCGCATTGAAGAAGGACAGCAGCAACTGGTTAAGGCCAT
The DNA here is from genome assembly GCF_002934365.1 of Methylobacter tundripaludum. Taxonomy (GTDB): domain Bacteria; phylum Pseudomonadota; class Gammaproteobacteria; order Methylococcales; family Methylomonadaceae; genus Methylobacter_A; species Methylobacter_A tundripaludum_A. The sequence continues at coordinate 155,149 of NZ_PTIY01000001.1, forward strand.
CGCTCGCTCCTGCATCGTTGTTGAAGATTTTTTGCAATCGTTTGATAATATATCCAGCGAAGAAGGCGGTATTCGCCTGACAGATTTAATTTCCGGTTTTGTGGATTTAAGCGAGCCCGATGATTTTGTCACGGCTTTGCCAATCGGTGACGATCTCGAAGAAACAGCCGCCGTTGCAGCCGAAGAAGAGCCGAAAGGGCTAAATTACGAAGAGGTTAAAGACAAGGTTGACACGCTCAGAAAGCAGTTAAAAATAGCCGCTGCAGCCATCAAAAAGCATGGCTATTTGAGCGATAAAACAGAAAAAGAATTTGAAGCGTTGGCTGATTTGTTTATGGAGTTTAAATGGACTCCTCAGTATTTAAAGAAATTGACAGCTATCATTCCTGACGGTGTTGCTGCCGTGCGTGAGCAGGAAAGACTGATCATGGACATTTTCGTTAACCATGCAAAGATGCCGCGCAAGGAATTTATCGCCTCCTTTACTGAGAATGAAGCCAGTTCAGAATGGCTCGATCAGTACTTGAACGCAAGCAAATACTCGCAAGCACTGAAAGAACGCGAAAAAGAAGCAAGAAAAGCCCAAAAAACACTTACCGATATAGAAGTGGAGTATGGCCTAACCATTAGCGGGCTAAAGGACATTAACCGGCGCATGTCTATTGGCGAAGCCAAAGCAAGACGCGCGAAAAAAGAAATGATCGAGGCTAATTTAAGGCTGGTCATTTCAATAGCTAAAAAATATACTAATCGTGGATTACAATTTCTGGATTTGATTCAGGAAGGCAATATCGGCTTAATGAAAGCCGTCGATAAATTCGAATACCGTCGCGGATATAAGTTTTCAACCTATGCAACATGGTGGATCAGGCAAGCCATCACCCGCTCGATTGCGGATCAGGCCCGAACTATTCGTATTCCGGTGCATATGATCGAAACGATCAATAAATTGAATCGAATTTCCAGGCAAATACTTCAGGAATTGGGACGGGAAGCAACGCCGGAAGAGCTGGCGGAACGCATGGAAATGCCTGAAGACAAAGTTCGCAAGGTATTAAAAATCGCCAAAGAACCTATTTCAATGGAAACCCCTATTGGCGACGATGAAGATTCTCATTTGGGAGATTTCATAGAAGATGCTAAAGTATTGTCCCCGGTTGAAGCTGCAACGATTGCCGGTTTGCGTGAATCGACACAAAATGTGTTGGCTGGCTTAACGGCAAGAGAAGCAAAAGTTCTGCGGATGCGTTTTGGCATCAATATGAATACCGACCATACGCTGGAAGAAGTAGGCAAGCAATTCGACGTGACGCGTGAAAGAATCCGTCAAATTGAAGCCAAAGCATTAAGGAAACTTAGACATCCTTCAAGATCAGAGCAATTGCGCTGCTTTCTGGATGGCGAGTAATTAATACATAAGGGCCCTTAGCTCAGTTGGTTAGAGCGTCCGACTCATAATCGGCAGGTCGTAGGTTCAAGTCCTACAGGGCCCACCATACACAAGAAGGCTGCATCAGCAGCCTTTTGTACATCTGGGTTTTACATTTTAGCAAGGTGGTATCGTGAGCAATAATTATTCTTTTACATCAGAATCAGTTTCAGAAGGGCATCCTGACAAGGTTGCGGATCAAATTTCAGATGCGGTGCTTGATGCCTTATTGGCTCAAGATCCTCGTTCACGAGTTGCTTGCGAAACACTGGTAAAAACCGGCATGGTTGTTTTGGCTGGCGAAGTAACTACCGACGCTTGGGTTGATCTTGAAGCCTTGGTTAGAAAAGTTGTCTGCGACATCGGCTATGATCATGGCGATATAGGTTTCGACGGACAAAGTTGTGCGGTTTTAAATGCAATAGGCAAGCAGTCGGCCGATATTGCGATGGGTGTCGATGAAGCTGAAAACCATGAACAAGGTGCGGGCGATCAAGGCTTAATGTTCGGTTATGCCAGCAATGAAACCGATGTATTAATGCCGGCGCCGATCACCTATTCTCACCTGCTGGTCAAGCGCCAAGCTGAAGTACGCAAAAATAAAACCTTGCCTTGGCTCCGCCCTGATGCGAAAAGCCAGATTACTTTTCGCTACGAAAACAACAAACCCGTAGCCATTGATGCGGTTGTTTTATCTACCCAACATTCACCTGATATTGCTACCAAAGCATTGCATGAAGCGGTGATGGATGAAATTATCCTGCCGATTTTGCCTAAAGAATGGCTGCATAAAGATACCAAATATTTCATTAACCCTACCGGTCAGTTCGTTATCGGCGGCCCTGTCGGCGACTGTGGCTTAACCGGACGTAAAATTATCGTTGACACCTACGGCGGCATGGCAAGACACGGCGGCGGTGCGTTTTCAGGCAAAGATCCATCAAAAGTTGACCGTTCAGCGGCATACATGGCGCGCTATGTAGCAAAAAACATTGTTGCGGCCGGATTAGCCGAACGCTGTGAAATTCAGGTTTCTTACGCGATCGGTGTTGCAGAACCTACATCTATTACGGTTGAAACGTTTGGCACGGGCAAAATCAGCGAAGACAGACTGGTGCAAATTGTCAGAGACAATTTTGATTTAAGACCTAAAGGCTTGATTGCAATGTTAGGCCTGTTAAAGCCTATCTACCAAACAACTGCGGCGTATGGTCATTTCGGACGTACCGAAGATTCCTTTAGCTGGGAAAAGACCGATAAAGTTGACGCATTAAAAGATGCTGCCGGCCTTTAATTAAACACTAAATACGGGAAACATAATGAGCCAACCAGATTATAAAGTCGCCGACATTGCTCTGGCAGAATGGGGCCGCAAAGAAATCAATATCGCCGAAACTGAAATGCCGGGCTTAATGGCGCTACGTGGAGAATATGGTAGCGAACAGCCATTAAAAGGCGCTCGTATTGCCGGCTGTCTGCATATGACCATTCAGACTGCCGTATTGATTGAAACCCTGACTGCATTAGGCGCTGAGGTTCGTTGGTCTTCGTGCAACATTTTTTCTACTCAGGATCATGCCGCTGCCGCAATGGCCGCGGCTGGCATTCCTGTTTTTGCATGGAAAGGCGAAACAGAAGAAGAAGCCGAATGGTGTATCGCTCAAACCATTGACGGTCTTGACGGCTGGCGCCCGAACATGATTCTGGATGATGGCGGCGATTTAACCGTCATGATGCATGAAAAATATCCTGAATTAATGGCCGATATTAAAGGCTTGTCCGAAGAAACCACTACCGGCGTATTGCGTCTGTATGAAATGGTCGCCAAAGGCACGTTAAAAGTTCCCGCATTCAATGTTAACGATTCGGTAACAAAATCAAAATTCGACAACCTGTACGGTTGCCGCGAATCCTTGGTTGACGGCATCAAGCGCGCTACCGACGTGATGATCGCCGGAAAAATCGCCGTAGTCTGCGGATACGGCGATGTCGGCAAAGGTTGCGCGCAATCTTTGCGCGGTCTTGGCGCAACCGTATGGATCACCGAAATCGACCCGATCTGCGCATTGCAGGCGGCGATGGAAGGTTATCGCGTGGTAACGATGGAAGAGGCCGCACCTCTTGCCAATATTTTTGTTACCGCAACCGGCAACTTCAATATCATTACCCATCAGCACATGCTTGCAATGAGAGACCAGGCGATTGTCTGCAACATCGGTCACTTCGATGCGGAAATTGAAATTTCTTCATTGCGTCAATACACTTGGGAAAACATCAAACCTCAAGTTGATCATGTGATTTTTCCTGACGGCAAACGCCTGATCATCCTGGCTGAAGGCCGTTTGGTTAATCTGGGCTGCGCTACAGGACATCCAAGTTTTGTAATGTCTAACTCGTTCTGTAACCAGGTTCTGGCGCAAATTGAACTTTGGAAAAATTCCGCCCAGTATGAAAACAAGGTTTACATACTGCCTAAGAAACTGGACGAAAAAGTTGCCCGATCACATCTGAAGCAATTGGGCGTTAATTTGACTGTGTTGACTGAAGCGCAAGCCAAATACATCAATGTTCCGGTTGATGGGCCGTTTAAAGCCGACCATTACCGTTATTGATTAATCATCGTTCCCACGGTCCCCGTGGGAATGCAATCCGTGCCGTTTTGCGGCACGGAACGCAATGGCTCCACAGCGGTATCCCGGCAGAAACCGTGGGAACGATACATTTTAGATTCCCGTCAGTGAGACCATAAAATGCAATCGCAAAAACAGCATCCCCAACTGTTCAGTTTCGAATTTTACCCGCCAAAAACCGAAGAAGGCGCGGCAAGTTTGCAAATTGTTCAGAGCAAACTGGCAAAACTCAATCCCGACTTTTTTTCCGTTACTTTTGGCGCCGGTGGCTCAACCCGCGATAAAACCTTCGTTACGGTCATCGAAATTCAAGCCAAAGGCGTCGCCGCCGCACCGCATTTATCTTGCGTGGCCTCAACCAAAGATAATATTCGCGCCATTCTGAAGGATTATCAGGATCATGGCATTACCAAGATTGTTGCCTTAAGAGGTGATTTACCCTCAGGCATGATGTCAGCGGGAGAATTCCGCTATGCCAATGAGCTGGTCGAGTTTATCCGCCAGGAAACCGGCGATCATTTTCAGATCCACGTAGCGGCCTACCCCGAAGTCCACCCACAAGCCGCCAACGGCGTGGAAGATTTCAAGAACTTCAAGCGTAAAGTGGCGGCGGGCGCCAATGCCGCCATTACACAGTATTTTTACAATGCCGAAGCATATTTTTATTTTGTTGACGCCTGTGAGAAAAACGGCATAACAATCCCCATCGTACCCGGCATTATGCCGATTACCCAATACACACAATTGTTCCGCTTTTCGGAAATGTGCGGCGCGGATATTCCCCGTTGGCTCAGAAAACGTCTGGAGAGTTTTGGCGATGACAAGGAATCCGTGCAGGCATTCGGCCTGGATGTGGTCAGCAACCTTTGCCAACGTCTTCTTGACGGCGGCGCACCCGGACTGCATTTTTACACGATGAATCAGGCCGCACCTACCCTGGCGATTTTGGACAATTTGCACATCAAGCCTCAAAAATAAAAACACCACTCAAATCGTGGCCGCGTTCAAAATCCGTATAGCAGCAAAAATCACACTCGTTCCCAAGCGCCATTGGGAACGGCTACCAATCTGAGCCTTTAGCTTATGCCGTCCAACCAATCCCTTTCCGATCGAGACCTTTCCGTGCTGTGGCATCCCTGCACGCAAATGAAAGATCACGAAACCTTCCCGATTATTCCGATCAAAAAAGGGCAAGGCGTTTGGCTGGAAGACTTTGACGGCAATCGCTATCTCGATGCGATCAGCTCATGGTGGGTCAATTTATTCGGCCATGCCAATCCTATAATCAATGCGGCGCTAAAAGACCAGCTCGATACGCTGGAACATGTGATTTTTGCCGGATTCACTCATCAGTCAGCGGTCAAACTGGCGGAAAAACTGGTTGAAATAACGCCTGAAGGGCTAAGCCGCTGTTTCTATGCCGACAATGGCTCTGCTGCGGTCGAAGTTGCTCTGAAGATGAGTTTTCACTATTGGCGCAACCAAGGACAAACCCAAAAAACCAAATTCATCACGCTGGAAAACAGTTATCACGGCGAGACCTTAGGCGCACTGGCCGTCGGCAATGTGTCGCTCTATAAAGAAACCTACGCACCGTTATTAATGGACGTGATCACCGTCCCCGGCCCGGACTGTTACCTCCGCGAACCCGGCGAGTCATGGGCCGATTATTCGACCCGCCGCTTTGCCCTGATGGAACAGACACTGCAACAACACAGTGACGCGGTTTGCGCGGTCATCATTGAGCCTTTGGTGCAATGCGCAGGTAATATGCGCATGTATGATCCGGTCTATTTGAAATTGCTGCGCGCCGCCTGCGATAAATACAACGTGCATTTAATCGCCGATGAAATCGCGGTCGGTTTCGGACGCACTGGTACATTGTTTGCCTGTGAGCAAGCGGTAATCAGCCCCGATTTCATGTGCTTGTCCAAAGGCTTGACCGGCGGCTATTTGCCGTTGTCGGCGGTGCTGACCACCGATCAGGTGTACCAGGCGTTCTATGCCGATTATCAGGCGATGAGCGCATTCCTGCATTCGCACAGCTATACCGGCAATGCGCTGGCATGCAGGGCGGCGCTTGCCACCATCGATATTTTCCAGCAACACAACATCATCGAAAAAAACAAATCCTTGGCCGATAGCATGGCGAAAGCGGCGGCGCGTTTTCATGATCATCCGAATGTCGCAGAAGTCAGGCAAACCGGCATGATCCTGGCGATTGAGCTGGTCAAAAACAAACGCACCCGCGAACCTTATCCCTGGCAGGAGCGCCGCGGGCTTAAAGTCTATCAATACGCGCTGTCTCAAGGTGTATTATTGCGGCCCTTGGGCAACGTTATTTATTTCATGCCACCCTACATTGTTACCGAAAATGAACTCTTGTTGATTGCCGATGTGGCTTGGCAAGGCATACAACAGGCGGTTAAGGACTGATTATGCGAGTTTCCAGATTATATACACCGGCATCGCTGGCTACAGGCAAACTCATCGAACTGGATGATGACAACGGCCATTATGTCAGGACGGTGTTGCGGTTAAAAAAAGATGACCCAGTCATTTTATTTAACGGCCAGGGTGGGGAATATTTATGCACTGTTGCAGAAGCCGGCCGGAAGGCCGTGCTGATTACGGTCGAGCAATGGAGCGACCGCAGTGTGGAGTCTCCGTTGCAGGTCATCTTGGGACTAGGCGTCTCGCGGGGCGACAGGATGGATTTGACCGTGCAAAAAGCCGTGGAGCTGGGCGTCAACCACATCACCCCGCTATTAACCGAGCGTTGCGTGGTGCAATTCAAAGGCGAAAAAAAGCTGCAGCGCTTATTGCACTGGCAAAAAATAGTTCAACATGCCGCCGAGCAAAGCGGCAGGACCACCCTGCCCGCACTGCCGGAAGTTGAACAGTTGCAAGACTGGGTTGGCAACCAACAGGGCCTGAAAGTATTTCTCGACCCTTATGCGGAAACGACATTAACGGAATTAAAACCCGAAGCCATGGAAGCCTGTCCTGAGCCTAGTCGAAGGGTAACCTTACTGACCGGCCCCGAAGGCGGATTTTCCGATCGGGAACGGGACATAGCGAAAGCCTCCGGCTTCATACCCGTCCGTTTAGGCAGCCGCATATTAAGAACAGAAACCGCATCAATCGCCGCCTTAGCCGCTGTGCAGTTGTTGTGGGGAGATTTTGGCAGGAGCGACAAATGAGCAGATATATCATCAATTCAATAATGCCTCTTTTGGTATTGCTCGCAGCCGCATCGTTAGCTTGTATCGTAGGTTACTTTATTTTTCAGGGTATAGATGGCCAGCTTCCTTTATCCAAAATAATCACCAAATCGACCCAGTTATTCTTAGTGCTGAGTATTTTTCCGGCCGTGGCCTATCTGAAATTTAACAAGAGCGATTTAGGCTTTGCTGCGAGAGCCGTTTTTTTGAAGCAGGTATTACAAGGGTTCGGTCTGGGATTTATCACCCTGATGCCGATATTTATCACCCTGTATATTCTCGGCATCGATGTTGTTGATCAATCGGAGCCCTGGACAGCCGGTTTCATAGTTAAAAAAATAATGCTGTCTTTATTGCTGGCGCTATTGATTGCGGCCTTTGAGGAATCGGTTTTTCGAGGGGTGTTATTGGCGGGTTTAAAAAAGAACTTGCCGGTCATAGCGGCCATTTTAATCAGCTCAATTTATTATGCGGCTTTGCATTTCCTGGACAGCAAAACCGAGATACCTTTTCAACAGGCCCAGCTGTTAAGCGGTTTTACCTTGCTGGGCGAAGCATTAGCTAATGTACTGAGTCCAAAAAACGCATCGGCATTCCTTTCATTACTGGTGGTCGGCGCTTTTCTCGCCGTCATCAGAACGCAGGCCAAAGAAAGTTTAGGTCTATGCATCGGTTGTCATGCCGGGTGGGTGTGGCAAATAAAAATGAGCGGCACCTTGTTCAATCCGAATTTAAATTCGGAATATCTTTATCTGGTCAGCAGCTATAACTATGTCGTCGGACCTTTAGTGACCGGATGGCTCAGCACAGCCATCATCGGCTATTATGTTTATAAAAAGTATTCAAAATCCTCATTTGTCCAACATTGATTCGATATAGGGCTTGAACGCCGAGCGTAACTCCCGGACTTTCTGGCTGGCGCAGAGTTCCGTTCCTAGCGATGATTCCCGGCAGCGTATATCGAGAAAAAGCTGCTGTTTTTTATTCTCATCTTCTATTTTTGACACCGACAAACTTAGATCGCTGTCGCTTGCAGGCGCACGGCCCATAATCAATTTGTCGGTATCGGTATCGATCGGAGTCGTGGCATAGGCCTTGATAAACTCATGAGCGCTAGCCCAGGCCTTTGCGCATAGTTCATCAGTCTCGCAGGCATACAGGCCGATCTCGGCGGCTGCTTTGGCTTGTACAGATAGGTCTGGCGCGTTTGATGGATCGGTATTCCCCTGGGTTAAAAATTTATAGCGTTCAATATCCGCTTCAAATTCGGCCTTGGCGCGGTTCTTTTTTTCGATCTGTTTATTTATTTCAGCGTAAGCGGCTTGAATCTGGGCTTCTGTTTGTTTGATTTCGTCCAGCAACGTTGCCGGGATTTTTTTGCCGTTGCGTTCGAGTTCCGCGGCTTTCTTTTGCTGCGTCTCCAGTTGATTTTCAACGCGCTTTAAATTGGCTTGAGCCACATTCCGCTGCGCATCCAGAGATTGCATTTTTGCGTAAAGGCTCGATTCCATGTCTTTCAGGTTACGGAAGGTGCTGAGCAGCACTTTGTCGTTAGCCGCCTGCTGGGCGATAATTTTTTCCTGGGCTTTTTTTAACGCGTTCAGCCTGTCATCGATAGCCTGCTGTTCTTTCGTTTTTGCCTGTTCAGTGACTTCAACAACCCGGCCTTTTTCGTTCAGCGATTCCCTCCGCAACTGGGCATGCTCCGGCGGCACTTGGTCGGAGAAAACGGTTTCGCCGTTCTCATTGACCCAGCGGTACATTTTCTTGGCAAACGCAGACTGGCTGCTTAAACAAAGGAAACAAACTAGAAAAAAACTGACTGAAAAAGCACGTGTTTGCATGGCGGATGTGTGATTTTGCCTGAAAAATTAAATTATATTGCAAAGATAACAGATGCTGAAGGAACGGGTGAAAAACAGGGAAAACCTGGGCTTCAACGGAGGTCACAAGGAAATATCAAATTGCAGAGAGTCCGGCAGGGATGGAAACTTCTTCGGCGAACTGATCGCGATACGTTTTTCCCGGCCGGACTCCCCCGTTATCAGCTTGCAGGCCGATTTACTGACTCCAAACTCATCGGCTATAAAGGCGATCAAATGCTGATTGGCCTTGCCGTCGATCGGCGCAGCCTTGACTCGGAGCTTCAGCCTTTCTCCATGCAGCCCCGCCCATTCGTCCTTGCTGGCTTTAGGTTGAACATGGAGGTTCAAGGTCAAAACCCCATGTTCCCAGTAGTACCAGCTCAACCGATCAAGCTGGCTAGTTGATGCAGCGGCGGCAGTATGACCATTTTTGCCAGTTGCAACAGCATTAGCGCAGCCAACGGCGACAAGTCGATGCCGCCCAGATCGGGAATAAATTTACGGCAGAGGTTAAGCACAGGCTCGGTCAGGCTGTACAAGACAGACGATGCAGCACTAAACGTACCGGGATTCATCCAGCTGAGTATGGCTCTGGCAAATACCGCATAGATGAAGATATTGATCAACAGCGAAACCAGTTGGGTCAGCGATAAAATGGTCAATGCGCCGATGCTGATCGCGACGCCTTTCAACAACAGTATCGAAAAATCGGCCAGCATTTGCAGCCCCATCACCAGCACCAGCGAGGAGGTGTCAATCTTGCCGATGGACGGCACAAAGCGGCGCAGCAGTTTTAACGGCGGGTGGGTCGCCTTGACCAGAAACTGGGAGATCGGGTTGTAAAAATCGGCGCCGCACCATTGCAATAAAAAGCGCAGCAGCACCGCCAGGATGTACAGCGAAAGCAGCGAGTCGATGATAAAAATAGCCGGGTCGGTCATGTAGCTTGAATCCATTACGAATTCTCCATTTGTTTAGACATTTCAATTGAGCGGTCTCGTGCCGCATGTAACGCTTTTGAAACCAGCTCGGTAAAGCCGCCTTGCTCAAAAGTTTCTATGGCTTGCTGCGTGGTGCCGCCGGGCGAGGTGACGCGCTTGCGCAGCTGTTCCGGCGATTCGGTCGACTCCAGCGCTATTTTAGCCGCGCCTAATGCGGTTTGCTGCACCAGCAAACGCGCGGTCTCTTGGCTCAGGCCCAGTTCCAGAGCGGCTTTTTCCATGGCTTCCATCAGCAGGAAATAATAAGCGGGTCCGCTGCCGGAAACGGCGGTCACCGCATCCAGCTCCGCTTCATCGTCAACCCACAGCGCGATACCGACCGCACGTAAAATATTTTCCGCCAGGTCGCGTTGCTCGGCCGTGACCTTGTCGTTGGCATGTAATGCCGTAGCGCCGGTCAACACCAGCGCCGGGGTGTTGGGCATGCAGCGCACGATCGCGGTATCGGCGCCCAGCCAATGGCTTAAGCTGTTCTGGTTAATGCCGGCGGCGATCGAGACCACCAGCGATTTTTTCTGCTGAACCAGCGCGGCGATACTTTGCGCGACAGCGCTCAGCGTCTGCGGCTTGACCGCCAGCACCACGACATCGGCCGCATTGATGACGTCATCGTTGTTTGCCGACGTGTTGACGGTCAGATCCTGTTTCAGGGCTGTCAGCGTATCCGGGTTAATATCCGACACCCAAATCTGTTCAGGGGCATGGCCGCTGGCAATCAATCCGCTGATCAGGCTGGACGCCATGTTGCCGCCGCCGATAAAACCTATCTTGTTTGTTTTCATGGTTGATAATGTGATTGTTGAGTTGAAAGTATTTTACCCTATATGAGGGCTGTGTGATAAATCACAAGCCTTTTGAGCAGGCAAGCTGTGCTACATTACACGCACTAAACGATAAACAGAGCTTATGATCGAAACCATTTACATCGAAGAAGCCATCCTGCAACACCCGCGTGTTTTGGATATTGTTGCGAGATTCCCGCAAGCCAGGAAAATAACCTGCCGCCGTTACGGCGAAGTATTTAACCCCAAGGCGCAAAACTTCCGCCTGCAAAAGCAGCAACCCGCGTTGATACTGGCGGAAAAATATAAAAACTTTGCGCTGCCTGCGCCCTTGGGTTACGGCATCGGGGCGGCAAGAAATTACTACTTCTCGCACATGCTCAACTGCCTGTACGATTGCCGGTATTGTTTTTTGCAGGGCATGTACCAGTCGGCCAACTACGTGCTGTTTGTCAATTACGAGGATTTCCAGCAGGACATCCGCCAACTGTGCATCGAATCGCCAAGCGAAAACCTGCATTTTTTTTCCGGCTACGATTGCGACAGCCTGGCCTTGGAGCCGGTCACCGGCTTTGCCGAGCAGTTTTTGCCGTTTTTTACAACACTGCCCAACGCCTGGCTGGAATTAAGAACCAAAAGCACCCAGGTCAGGAGCCTGTTAAACCGGGAACCACTGCCCCGTTGCATCGTGGCGTTCAGCCTGTCGCCTGATCAAATCGCCGAAAAAGTCGAAGCCAAAGCACCCTCGGTAGCTCGCCGTCTGGATGCGCTGTGCAAAGTGCAGAAACAGGGCTGGCAAATCGGGCTGCGCTTCGATCCGCTGATTTATCAATCCGGCTACCAACAGCAGTATCGGGAGTTGTTCGAGCAGGTTTTTTCCCGTATCGATTTAAACCGGCTGCATTCGGTCAGTCTCGGCGTATTCAGGCTGCCGGAGAACTTTTTTAAAAAAGTGCACAAACTGTATCCTGAAGAAAAGCTCTTTGCGAGTCCCTTGGTCAGCCAGCAAGGCATGGTTTCCTACAAGCAGGACCTGGAGCAGGAGATGATGCACTACTGCGCCGAACAACTCTTAAACTATATTCCCGCCGACAAGTTTTTTCCATGCACGTAATTTTGTTCGGCATGATGGTAAATAGACGACTAAAAAAGCTTTTATTCACCACGAAGAACACGAAGCTTTATTTCTTCGTGTCTTCGTGGTGATAATTATTAATGAGAAATTAGTTATGAATCTTATTAAACGCACAGTTCTGGTGACCGGAGCCAGTTCCGGCATAGGCCGCGCGATCGCCAGGAATTTATTGCAACAGGGGCATCATGTGATCGGCGTGTCCCGCGATAGCGGCAAGTTTATCCGGCAGCTGGATAATTTCACTCCCATGCAACTGGATTTAAGCCGGTTAGACGACATACCGCGCAAAGTCCGTGAACTGGAGCAAACCTTCCCCGGCATCGATGCGGTGGTTTTTTGCGCCGGAAAAGGCCAGTTCGGCTCGGTGGAGGAGTTTTCCTATGCGCAGATTGAAGACCTGATGAGGATAAACTTTACCAGCCAGGCCTTTTTGGTGAAGGCGCTAATGCCCGCTTTAAAACGCAAGGGTCACAGTGATTTGATTTTTATCGGCTCGGAAGCGGCATTAAAAGGCAACCGCAAGGGCGCGCTGTATTGCGCCGCCAAATTTGCAGTGCGCGGCTTTACGCAGGCCCTGCGCGAGGAATGCGGCAAAAGCCATGTACGGGTCTGCCTGATTAATCCCGGCATGGTTAAAACTCCATTTTTTGAGCAATTGTCTTTCGAGCCGGGCGATGATGCCAGTAACTTTATTGAACCGGAAGATGTCGCCGAGGCGGTGTCCTATGTGCTTAATTCGCGGTCGCAGATAGTGATCGATGAAATCAATCTGAGTCCTCTAAATAAAGTCGTGAAATTTAAAAAGCCACGATGACGGGATCGTTCGCGCTTTAAAGCGGTTTTAATCGAAGTATATCTGCAAAAAAAATGGCCTGAAAAACTGAGTTTTTCAGGCCATTAATATGAACCCTTTGCCGCGCCGTATAATTATCGGGCAAAGAGTTAACAAACAGTCAACAACGTTTTAATGAGTTGAATCCTGCCCGACAGTGATGACCTTTAACGCATTGGTGCCGCCCGCTATGCCTTCCAGATCACCTTGAGTGATGATGAAGGTATCGCCATCAGCCGCAACGTTGCGTCTTTTCAGTTCAGCAATGATCGCCCTGTTGACTTCGGCATGATCGCTAAGGTCATGAATGAAAAGTACCGGGAAAACGCCACGGTATAAAGTGACTCTGCCTAATGTCTCTTGATGCGGGCTAAGCGCAAAAATCGGAATGCCCGAGCTGATTCTGGACATCCATAACGGCGTAGAGCCTGATTCGGTCAACGCGGCAATGCCGTGGATTTTAGTGTGGTTAGCCATGTACATCGCAGACATCGCAATCGCTTCATCGACGCGCTCGAACTGGAGATCAACACGATGCCTTGATACGCGAACAATCGGTTGTTTTTCCGCTTCAACGCAAATGCGGTTCATCGCTTCAATGGCTTTAACCGGGTATTTGCCCGATGCCGTTTCCGCAGACAGCATGATCACGTCGGTGCCGTCGTAAACCGCATTGGCGACGTCAAACACTTCGGCGCGAGTAGGAATCGGGTTATCTATCATCGATTCCATCATTTGTGTGGCGGTAATCGCAACACGATTCAGGTCGCGGGAGCGGCGAATCAACGTTTTTTGCACGGCAGGCAGGTTGGCATCGCCGATTTCGACGCCGAGGTCGCCACGGGCGACCATGACCGCATCCGAGGCCAGGATGATTTCATCCATGACCTCTATGGCTTCAGCCCGCTCGACCTTTGCCACGATCCCCGCATGACAGCCTTCGGCAACCAACAGGCGGCGCGCTTCATGAAGATCTTCAGCGGTGCGGGGGAAAGAAATGGCGACATAATCGCATTTCATTATCGCAATCGTTTTAATATCTTCCTTATCCTTGTCGGTCAAAGCCGCCGCAGAAAGGCCGCCGCCCAGCAGATTGATGCCTTTGTTGTTCGACAGGTCGCCGCCAACGACAACCGTACAGTTGACGCGCATGTCTACAACGTTGACCACGTCAAGAACGATACGACCGTCATCCAGTAACAATCTGCTGCCCGGTTTGACTTCCAAAGCCAAAGGTTCGTAAGTAATGCCGACTTGAGTATTATCGCCGGCCGTTGGATCAAGATTTATATCCAGAGCGAAATCTTGGCCTTCTTTTAAAAACACTTTGGTGTCTTTAAAACGGGCAATGCGGATTTTAGGGCCTTGCAAATCAGCTAAAATACCAACCAGTCTGCCGGTTTTCAGGCTCAGCTCACGGACAGCATTCGCCCGGTTAATGTGGTCTTGTGCGGAACCATGCGAAAAGTTCATACGAACAAAGTCAAGGCCCGCCGCAAACATACCTTCAAGTACTCCGGGCTTATCCGTAGCGGGACCCAGAGTTGCTAAAATTTTGGTTCTTCTTAACATTATGTAGGAAATCCGTTATTTTGCGTTAACTAAAGCAATTGTCGTATCCAACATACGGTTTGAGAAGCCCCATTCGTTGTCATACCAGGACAGCACTTTTACAAGGTTGCCATCCATGACTTTGGTCAACGATGCTTCGTATATTGACGATGCAGGGTTGTGGTTAAAGTCGATTGAAACCAGTGGCAAGGTGTTAATATCCAGAATGCCTTTTAACGAGCCTTCGGATGCTGTTTTCAAGATTTGGTCGATTTCTTCTTTGGTGGTTTTTCTGGCCGCTTCAAAAGTGAAATCAACAACAGAAACGTTGATAGTGGGTACGCGCATTGCGAAACCATCCAGCTTGCCGTTCAATTCAGGCAATACCAAGCCTACAGCCGCAGCGGCGCCTGTTTTGGTAGGAATCATCGATTGTGTGGCCGAGCGGGCGCGACGTAAATCGCTGTGATAGACGTCAGTCAGTACTTGGTCGTTGGTGTAAGAATGAATGGTAGTCATCGAACCTTTCACAATACCGATCGCATCGTGTAAAGGTTTAACCAATGGCGCCAAGCAGTTGGTTGTGCATGAAGCATTGGAAATAACAGTGTCCGATGCTTTCAGAACATCGTGGTTTACGCCGTAAACGATAGTTGCATCGACATCGTTGCCGCCGGGCGCTGAAATAATAACTTTTTTTGCACCGGCGGTAATATGCGCGGATGCTTTAGCTTTGCTGGTAAACAAACCGGTGCATTCGTGTACGGCATCGATACCCAGTTCGCCCCAAGGCAGTTTTGATGGATCTCTTTCTGAGAAAACTTTAATCTTATCGCCGTTGATGACGAGATAATCGCCGTCAACGCTCACGTCGAAAGGAAATTTTCCATGCACTGAATCATATTTAGTCAGATGAGCATTCGTTGCAGCGTCGCCTAAATCATTGATTGCAACAATTTGAATTTCATTGGTACGGCCTGCTTCGTATAATGCGCGAACGATATTACGTCCAATACGACCATAACCATTGATTGCAACTTTAATTGGCATAGATATTCTCCAGATTGGTGAAATGAAAACTTACAAAAACGGACAGCACTAAAGCTTCCGAGAATCTCGGCAATTGTACCAATTGTTAGATCCTTAGTCTATTGACCTGGAAAACGATCGCTGTTATTAAACAAGCCGTCCGCTTTAATAATTCCCGGCCACGGAACTCTAAACATTAAATTTGTCTTCTATTTTTTGTTTGTAATTTAAATAATGGATGGTTTGCAACTGCTCAGGGTTATCGACGCGGAATGCAGAAAAAGGCAGATCTATATCGGTGATATAAATCGGATAACTAACCTTACCGTTCCTGAATTGAAGTATATGCTGATACGCGGCATAAAAAACTTGATTGCCGTGATCTAGCGATGAAAACTCTTTTTCATTGCAGTAGATCGTATAGACAATGCCTTTATTGGTGGCTTCACCGGTGATACGCAGGTTTAATTCACTGTTTGGCGGCGTTGCTTTGAACTGCACCGGGTTACTGGAAAAGTCTCCGGCAACACTCTTCCTGATTTCACAATATTCAATGGTCAGTAGTGTTTCAAAAAGGTTGCGGTTAAGGATTGATTCTAAAAAAACAGCGTATTGTTTTAATAGGTAACCGGGGTTTGCTTTGTTATGCCGCTGGATATGTAAGCCCCCTCTTTCATCAACGATATATATGGTCGTATCCGCCTTGCTTTCATAGTAGAAAAGCTGGATTACTTGCGGCCTATTCAGCGAATAAATGAGCTGGATAGGCGTATTTTCCAGGACAGCCTGATCAAAATAAATCGTGCTGAACTGCTCTTGGGGACGGGCTAATTCATTGAGCAGCTGTTTTTTTGTTGCCAGCTTTTTGTAACCTAGGGTTTGATTTACGGACTGAAAAACATAGAACGAAGTCCCGCCCGGCAAAATATAACGCGGCGCGCGATTATGATATTGCTTCGCGAAAAGTTTAACCAAAGTATTAAATACCGCCTCAACGCGAAAGATAATACCTTTGGCGCGAGCCGGGGTATGACAAACAAACTTCAGGCCGCCCGGGGATAACGGCTTTTTATTGTTGTTAATGATGTCCGTTAAGCTGTCAAACAGCCCTTCTATGCCTTCGCCCTGGCTGGAGGTGATTTCACCCCAGCTGGACAGCGAAATCCTGTTTATAGTCTGAATAAAACACTCGCGGCTCATGCCGTAGCTTAGCGCATCGGAACGCTCGCTCATAACGCACAGGGCTTCATCATCCGAGATTCCCATATTGATAAGAATCAATGAACTCAGCTGCGCCTTCGGGGTTTGGTAGGTTTCCAAAGGCGGGTCGTCGTTAAAGTTCTGGGTTAAAAAGTGGTTGATTTGCGTCAGAGTTGAATGCATCTCGTCATTCGGCATTTTAAGCGACTGCGAACTGAATTGAAGCTGCAGTTGTTTGGAATAGAGCCCATTGATGACCAGCCAGCAAAGAATTTCAACCAGCGTCCTGCATTTTTGTATCGGCTCAAAATCTCCGGCAGTAGCCATCTGTACATTTTTCAAGTACAGAGCCCAACCATCGTCGCCGTCGGGCAGACGATTTTCTACGATAGATAATGCGCTTTCTTTTGAATAAACTTCCGAGCGCGTGGTAATGATTTCAATCTTGCCCGGCCTTTTTTCCAAAAAGGCATGGAGCTTCCTACCGATTAATTTCAGATCGTTACTGTTTTCCTGGTTTTGGGCCACGTAGTCCCTGGCGAAGCCCATGATCATACGGTAGCACTGAGTCAATTGCTGTACGATAACGGCATGTTCCGACGTTGCTTTTTTTATATTCCATAGCCGCTGATACTTAAGATTCTCAATAGTGGATACCGGCCAATTCCAGAGCTTGGCAATATGCTGCATATATTTTTCCCTGGCGGCCCTGGTCTGGGAGTCCATCGTATTGTCGGATGACCCCATCACTTTTAAATAAAAGCATTGCCGGGCCAAGGCCAGTCTTCCGTGACTATGCGCTTTTTGCAGGTATCTTTCGACTTTTTGGTAAATCAGCAAATACGGATCGAGATCGGCGGACATGAAATCGCCCTGATAAACGGCCTTTTTTATGTCCTGGCAAAGCCATCCTGTTTGGGGATATTCGCTGGCATAGCACTCCATGAGTAACAGTTTCAATAATGACTTGTGCGGTGAATGCAGCGCTTTATAAAGATGCCAAAGGGTTGCGCTGGTAAACTCTTCCGCCGGGACGGCGTCGAAGCCGCCGAAGTCGATCAACTCATGCTCGGGAATGAACAGATTATCAATTAAGTGCTTGATATAGCCCGTGTAATTGCTTTCTTCATGGGGAGGGACCAGCCACCATGCAGGACTTTTTCCCGCAATGTAAATCGCTGTCCGGTAAAACTCTTCAAGCAACAGGTAATGCTGGGTTTGACCGCTGCTTTCGGTGGAAATGGGGGTATTTTCACCGAGCCGAAACTGCTTGCTGTCCATCAGGAAGAAATGCACTTCCAGTCCTAACGATGCAGCCCAGACCTCTATTGCGGTAGCTTTTTTTTGCAGCTCATCAATCGCGCCCGGCAATAAGTCGGATTGGTGGCATAACCAAATGTCCATGTCGCTGGTTTTGGAAAATGCGATACTGCCGACACTGCCCATTAAGAACAGCCCTTCAATAGGATAAACGAGTGATACCGGGCGGGTGTAGTTGAAATTTTTTGCCAGTTGTTTGGCCGCGTTGATAGTCCTGATGCCGGGGTTATACTCTGGTATTCCGGCCGGTGTCGTCGAGGAAATAAATCCCGGCAGCATCGGAAAGTTGCAGTGAAAAAGCAGAGCCAATACGTCTAAAAACGCTTGTTGCCGGGGCAGGAGGAAGTCCTGAACACGCTGCTCGCGAAGCTGGTTCAAGCGTTTGAATCGGTGTTTGATCGTTTGCAGGTCTTGTATGCTGATTTCTTCGCCGGGCGAACCTAAATGAATGGGGCGCTCTTGGTGTGGCCTGATCATGACTCAAACGTTATTCTATATTGAAGCCAGGTCTTGTCGCGCTGTCCGTATGGCGAGCCTGACCGTATCGGGAGCTGTACCGCCAATGTGTTTGCGCGCAGCAACCGAACCTTCCAAGGTTAAATAATCGAACACATCATCCGTGATCAAACTTGAAAAATGCTGCAACTCCGGCAGCGACAGCTCCGATAAATCGCGCTGACTGTCCAGCCCTAAACGCACCGCCAGCCCCACGACTTCATGCGCATCACGAAACGCCATGCCTTTACGCACCAGGTAATCGGCAAGGTCGGTAGCCGTGGCAAAGCCGCGTCTGGCAGAGTTGTACATATTGGCTTTTTTGGCTTCGATATGAGGGACCATGTCGGCATAAGCCCGCAAGCAATTAATCAATGTGTCGGCGGTATCGAAAAGCGGTTCTTTATCTTCCTGGTTGTCTTTGTTGTAAGCCAAGGGCTGGCTTTTCATCAGCATCAGCAGCGAAACCAAGTGCCCGGTTACCCGGCCTGATTTGCCGCGCACCAGTTCGGGTACGTCGGGGTTTTTCTTTTGCGGCATAATCGAGGAACCGGTGCAAAAGGCATCGGGCATCTCGATAAAGTCAAACTGGGCGCTGGACCACAAGATTAGCTCTTCGGAAAAGCGCGATAAATGCATCATGATCAAGCTGGCGGCCGCCGTAAACTCAATCGCAAAATCGCGGTCGCTGACCGAATCCAGCGAATTCGCTGAAGGACGGCTGAAGCCAAGCAAGTCGGAAGTCATCTGGCGGTCTATCGGGTAACTGGTTCCGGCCAATGCCGCAGCGCCCAGCGGCATGATGTTGACGCGTTTGCTGCAATCCTGGAGTCTTTCGCGATCACGGCTGAGCATTTCAAACCAGGCCATCAGATGATGGCCGAAAGTGATCGGCTGGGCGACCTGCAAATGGGTGAAGCCGGGCATGATGGTGTCGGCATGAAGCTCGGCCAAATCGAGAACGGCTGTTTGCAGGCGAGTGAGCTGGCTTAAAATCTGGTTGATCTCACTGCGCAGGTAAAGACGGATATCGGTCGCGACCTGATCGTTGCGGGAACGCCCGGTATGCAGTTTTTTGCCGGCAATACCGATTAAATCGGTCAGCCGCGCTTCGATGTTCATATGAACATCTTCCTGCTTGATCGACCAGACAAATTCACCACTGACTATTTCCTGACCGATTTGGTTAAGGCCGCCAATAATCGCGTCGCGTTCCTGTTCGGTCAGAATGCCGCACGCGCAAAGCATTTTGGCGTGGGCGATAGATCCTTCAATATCCTGCTGCGCCATGCGTTGGTCAAAATCGACAGACGCGGTGAATACCTCGACAAAGGCATCGGTTGCTTGGGCAAAACGGGCGCTGGAAAGTTTGTCGGAATTAACGTTGGTCATGATGTGTTTGTGGTGAGTTGCAATTGAATATAAATTATACAACTAAAGCCATTGTCCCTGCTAACGCTCCTTACCATATCCCTGCGGACAAAGCTCCCGTCCCAAACTCACGCTTCTTATCGACATTCTCGCAGACAAGAAATTCAAGTTCGATTAGCCGTCATTAACCGACAAGGGGTACAATGAAACGATTTATTGTTAGAAATGAATGGTGTTCTTTTGACTGAAAAAATTATTCGTATCGCAACGCGCAGGAGCCCATTGGCGTTATGGCAGGCGGAGCACGTCGCTGAACGTTTGCAGCAAACATTTCCGGGGTGCAGGACTGAACTGGTCACAATGACCACACAGGGCGATAAAATTCTCGATGCCCCTTTAGCCAAGATCGGCGGCAAAGGCCTGTTTGTCAAAGAATTGGAGCAGGGCATGCTGGACGGTTTTGCCGATATTGCCGTGCATTCGATGAAAGATGTGCCGGTAGAGTTTCCTGGCGGCTTGCACCTGGCGGCTATTTTGACCCGTGAAGATCCTACCGACGCTTTTGTCTCCAACCGTTATTCGGCCTTACATGATTTGCCTGCAAATGCCAGAATCGGCACATCCAGCTTGCGCAGGCAATGCCAGATTAAAGAACTTTACCCCGATGCTGAAATATTATCGTTAAGGGGTAATGTCAATACCCGTTTGTCCAAATTGGATAGCGGAGAATACGACGCCATTATCCTGGCTTCAGCCGGTTTAAAGAGATTGGGCATGGCCGATCGTATTAGCCAAGGCCTGGATGCAGGCGTCAGTTTGCCTGCGATCGGCCAGGGCGCTATCGGCATAGAATGCCGGAGCGATGATCTGGAAATCAATCAGATGTTGACTGCATTGCATGATAGCGAAACCGGGCTGTGCGTGATGGCCGAACGCGCCATGAACGCGCGTTTGAATGGCGGCTGCCAGGTCCCGATCGCCGGTTTTGCCCAAATGCAGGGCGATCAGCTGTTCATGCGCGGATTGGTCGGCAATCCTGACGGCAGCCTGATCTATCGGTCTGAACGGACCGATAGCGTGGACAAAGCGGAAGCTATCGGCAAAATGATTGCCGAAGACTTGCTGGCTCAAGGCGCGGATAAAATTCTGCAAGCGCTGTTCGATTAAATATGGCTTTGAACGGCACGCATATTTTAGTGACTCGGCCTGAGCACCAGGCGGAAAACCTCAGCCGTTTAATTGAGCAGCAGGGCGGGATAGCCGTGCGGTTTCCTACCCTGGAAATCGTTGCACGGAATGACGACCGGACGCAATCTACGCTGGCGAATCTGGACAGGTTCCACTGGGTTATTTTCATCAGCGCCAATGCAGTAAATTTTGCTCTAAAGGCGAATGATGGCAAAATACCCCGCACAAAATCCGTGCGTTTTGCCGCAGTGGGCCAAGCTACGGCGCAAGCCATTAAAATGGCCGGTTTGCCCGTCGATCTGCTGCCTGAAAATGGACATAACAGTGAAGCCTTGCTGGCGACGCCGGAGTTGCAGCGGGTCGACGGGCAGCATTGTCTAATCGTTCGCGGCGAAGGCGGACGCGAACAGTTGGCAACCGCGTTGCGCAGTAGAGGCGCAGAAGTTGACTATCTGGAAGTCTATAAAAGAATAACTCCCTGTATTGATAGCTCTCCGGTTGTCGAGTTGCTGGTTCAACGCCGCCTGGACGTCATTACCGTGACCAGTGCCGAAGCGTTGCAAAACTTGAGCTTAATGCTGGGTGAAAATAATAAGCTATTGTTATCAATACCCCTGGTGGTGGTTAGCGATAGAATCAGGCAACAAGCCTTCGATATGGGGTTTAATCGAATTACTGTGACGGATAGTCCTATCGACACGGCAATTCTTGAGACAGTAATAAACGTGTGTGACAGGGGAATAGAGTGGCCGAATTGAGCGAACAACAAGAACAGACTGTGAGCGAAAACAGCAAGGCTCGCAAGTCTCGTAGCGGACTCTGGCTTGGGATCATTGTGCTGTTCATCATCATAAGCATAGCCGGCGCCGGATTTTATCTTTTTCAGCAATTGCGTGCCGAACAGGACGATTTAGGCGGCGAAGTCAACAAAGGCGATATGCAGCTGATTGAGCTGTCAAAACAGATTAGCGGTTATCAGGCGCAACTGGCCGCCATTCAATCCCAACTCGCGACCGTAGAAGCCGATGCTGCCGGAAAAGACGCCCATTTCACCCAAACCCTGGCGGATTTCTCCCGCTTGCATACCGAAAAGCTGGACGGCGCCCGCAATGAATTAAACAGTGCAATTTCCCAGGTGCAGCGTCAATTAGGCAAGACACGCGGCGACTGGTTAATTGCCGATTCGGAATATTTGCTAAGCATAGCCAATCAGCGCCTGTATTTAATGGGCGATGTCAATACCACCCGTGAAGCGCTGGAAGCGGCGGATCAACGTCTCAGAGAAAGCGGGGATGCGGGAACATTTAAAATCCGCGAACAAATCGCCAAGGATATTAGCGCTATCCGTAATGTTGCCGTTGCCGATGTTGTCGGGATGTATGCCTCGATTCAAGCACTGCAAACTCAGGTCGATAAATTAACCTTATTTTTGCCTTATACCGGGAAAACATTGACCCCGTCTAAGCCGGCACAAGAGCCGGCCGATAAAGAAGGGCGGAACCTGATTGATTCTGCATTGGACCAATTGGAAGAGGTGGTGACTATCCGGCACATCGAACATCCAATCAAGGAAATATTAACGCCGGAACAAGCCCAGTTTATCCGCGAGCAGTTAAGGGTAAAACTGGAAATGGTCAAAATCGCTCTGGTTCAGCAAAACGAGCAACTTTATCAATCCAGCCTAGCCGATGCAAAAAAGTGGACCGAACAAAATTTTGCCAAAAACACAGAAACCGGCAATTTCATTGCCGAACTGGACAAATTTAGCGCCATTAAAATCCGCAGCCACTTTCCCGACATCAGTCTGTCGTTGAAAATGCTCAGGGACATTACTAAACTGAGACTGGAAGCCGACAAGGCCATGCCGGCTGTTGAAAAAACCAAACCGGTTCAAGTCGAAAAACCTGTTGAAACAACAAAGTCAGGGGAAGCCGTGACTCCAGTTGAAGCCGAAAAGCCTACCGAGACACCGGCGACTACCAAGGATGCTGGAGGTGTGGAGGCCGGTACGACTGCACGGACGCAGGAGGTAGAGCAACGCAAGGAGCAGTTACCGAAGGACCCGGCTCGACAACCGATTGAAGCGGCGCCTGCCGCACATTAATCCAGAGAGTACATAATGAAAAATATAATGTATTTTCTGGGCTCCCTACTCATTGCCGTTGCCGCCGCTTTTGTTGCTTATAAATGGCTGGGCGGATTTGAAAATCCCGGCTATGTGCTGATCGGCATCGGCTATTGGTCCCTTGAAACATCGTTAATCGTTTTCTCGGTTAGCCTGATCATGGGATTTTTCGTGCTTTATATCTTCTTCAGGTTTCTAGGCTGGCTGCTCAGGCTGCCGGGGCAAATCAAAAACCGCGGCAAAAGCATCAAGTTCAACCGCTCCCAAGAAGCCCTGATTGCAGGCTTGGTCGATTCCGCCGAAGGCAACTGGGAAAAAGCCGAAAAGGTATTGATCAAGCATGCCTCGCACAGCGGCGCGCCGTTGATCCATTATCTGACCGCGGCAAGAGCTGCACAATCTCGCGGCGCCTACGACAAAAGAGATGAATACCTGAAAAAGGCGGCCGACCAGGCGCCGGGCTCGGACGTAGCGATAGGCCTGACCCAGGCCGAGTTGCATTTGTCGGACAAACAATTCGAGCAAGCCCTGGAAACACTGACGCGGCTGCATTCCATCGACCCGACTCACGCCAGCGTTTTGAAACTCTTACACCAAGCCTATCAACAAGCCGGCGATTGGGAAGGCGTCCGCAGGCTGATTCCATCGCTGAACACTAATAAGGTGCTGATGGAAGCAGAGATAAAACTGCTGGAAACCGAAGCATTCAGCAAACTGTTAAAGCAGGCGGCCGAGACCGGCAATGTTGATCAAATTGAATCGCTGTGGTCGGAAATTCCCGATTACATCAGAAACATGAAAGGCGTTTCGGCCATTTACTTTGCCGCGATGATTGACGCAGGGGCGGGCGCAAAAGTCGAAGGCGGCTTGTCCAGAGCCTTGTCGACAACCTGGGATCAAACGCTGGTCGTACTGTATGGCAATGTTCAGTCGATTGACGTCGCAAGACAGCTCGAAACAGCCGAGCAGTGGCTGCCTATGCACCCACGGGACGCCGTGTTCCTGACCGTACTCGGCAAGTTGAGCATGAAATGCGGCGACAACCAAAAAGCGACAACCTACCTGACCAAGAGTCTTTCAATAGAGCCTACCGTTCCGGCTTATCAACTATTCGGCGACTTGATGTTTGCCCAAGGCGACAAGGACAGGGCCAGCGAATGTTACAAGCAGGGCTTGGAGTTGGCGTCCAGCGAGATTGTCAGCCGGATTGATTCAATCTCCTGAAGACAGCCGGGCAACCGCGAAACCATTCCCTTAGCCGATGGATCTTGACTAAAACAATGGTTTCTGTGGACTCTGAATCATCAATGCTCTGCGGACATGGCGAAAGCCCAGGCATCAGCCTCAAAACGCTTTCCCGTCCGAAGCCCGCTGTCCGCTTGTTTCACCTGTTAATCAGCAACTTTACTGCCGCCCGGATTCCATAAATATTTCTTTTCTCATTTAAACCGGCTTCAAAACATCCGCCCTCCTACAGGGATACAGGCGGAAATGAAGACTTTTATTCCGATTTAATAAACTCCGCAACAGCCTTAATTCGGAGGCGGCGTATCGCCTCGCCAATATCCGCGCCTTTAAGTTCACTGTTCAGAATAGCCGACATATCGACCGATGCCGCCTCCTTGGCGGCGGCGCTCAGCAGTCCGGCCTGAGGATAGGGTGAATGTTCAAATCCGGTTCTGCCTTTGGCGTCCGCCTCGCAAGCCAGCAAAAATTCAGGCAACTTATTGTTTGGCTTGTATGCGCCCAGAGCGGCCAGCATATCGGTTATTGTTGAAGCGCGTAACTCAAAAGCCCGATGACAGTGGGTATGGTATTGCATGACCTGCATAGCCAGCGATTTAAACGAGTTCGGTACGCGCAGGCGGGCGCACATCCGCTCCAATACCGGCAAACCTTGAGTTTCATGTGCGTAATGATGCGGCCAGTTTGCTTCCGGCGACAGACCTTTGCCCAAGTCGTGAACCAACGCCGCAAACCTGACTTCGGGACTCGGCGACAAAAGCGCCGCCTGCTCCAAGCAGAGCATGGCATGAATGCCGGTATCGATTTCCGGGTGGTGTTTTTCCGGCTGCGGCACGCCAAATAAACAACTTATTTCCGGGAAGATTTTATCCAGCGCCGCGCAGTCTTTTAAAGTATAGAAAAAAGCGCTGGGCGATTTCTCGTTCAGCGCCTTAAACAGTTCGGCCCATACCCGCTCAGGAACCAAATGATCCACCTCCCCTGCCGTCACCATAGACTGCATCAAAACGCGGGTTTCCTCAGCCAGCGTGAAACCGAGATCAGCGTATCGGGCCGCAAAACGGGCGATACGCAATATCCGCACGGGGTCTTCGGCAAATGCCGGTGAAATATGCCGGAAAATGCGTCGCTCAAGATCGCGCCGCCCGCCGTAAGGATCGACAAGCAGGCCTTCCGGCGTCATCGCCATCGCATTGATGGTCAGGTCGCGGCGTATCAAATCCTGTTCCAGGCTGACATCGGGAGATGCATGCACGGTAAAACCTTTGTAACCGGGCGCGGTCTTTCTTTCAGTTCTGGCCAGCGCATATTCTTCACGGCTTTGCGGATGCAAGAATACCGGAAAATCCTTGCCCACCGGCCTGAACCCTTGTTTCACCATGGATTCCGGGGTCTCGCCGATCACCACCCAGTCCCGCTCCTTGACCGGAAGCCCAAGTAATTGATCGCGCACCGCACCGCCAACAAGATATATTTCCACTATGCAACTCTAACCGTTTAATAAGATGCCTAGAATAGCACAGCCGTATTTGAGGCCGCACAACCCTAGGCCGCAATCAGCTAAAATATCACCGTCAGTTTGATGTCGAAAAGAACCGATGCATTCGCCCATCAGTCCCGACATTTTGCGAGATTATTTTTGGGTTGCGCCAACAACTGATAAAATCACCCTATTTGACACTCGGCGAGAAATTATGACCGCTCCAGAAGCTTTATACCAATCAACACTGTCGTCCTTAAAGCTCCGCGCCCGCGGCAAAGTGCGCGATATTTACGACATTGACGACCAGCACATGCTGATTGTGACCACCGACCGGCTGTCTGCATTTGACGTCATTTTGCCTGACCCGATTCCCGGCAAGGGCCGTGTTTTGACCAACGTATCCAATTTCTGGTTTGAAAAAATGAAGCAGGTGATTCCCAATCATTTGTCAGATATTCCGCTGGAACAGGTCGTTCCCGATGCCGCCGAGCGCGCGCAAATTGAAGGCCGCGCTATCGTCGTCAAGTTATTGAAGCCGCTGCCGGTCGAAGCCATCGTGCGCGGCTACCTGATCGGCTCCGGCTGGAAAGATTACCAAAAATCCGGCGCCGTCTGCGGCATTAAACTGCCCGAAGGTTTGCAGCAGGCGCAGCAACTGCCGGAACCTATCTATACGCCGTCCACCAAAGCCGAAGTCGGCGACCATGATGAGAACGTCTCTTTTGAAAGGACCGTTGAATTGATGGGCCGGGATTTGGCGGAAAAAGTGCGCGACGCCAGCTTGAAACTGTACAAGGAAGCCGCCGCCTACGCCAAGGAGCGGGGCATTATTATTGCCGATACCAAATTCGAATTCGGCGTCGACGATAACGGCGTTTTATACCTGATTGATGAGGCGTTAACGCCCGATTCATCGCGCTTCTGGCCCGTCGATCAATATCAGGTCGGCATCAGCCCGCCCAGTTTCGACAAACAATATGTCCGAGATTACCTGGAAACGCTGGATTGGGATAAAACTGCGCCAGGGCCGCATTTACCGGCAGAAGTGGCCGGGTACTGCGCGGCGAAATACCGCGAAGCGGAAGTTAGGCTAACGCAGGATTGATGCTTAAATCAATAACCGAACGCCCCATCGTTGCGGGGCGTTTATCAGCAGAATGTAATCCGGCTGCTTCAAAAGATCATTCCAACTGGATCTGCCATCCTATTTCGTCCATAAACAACATCCCCTCGGATTGGTCGTCTAGCCCTTGCGCCAGAGTGCGTATAAACATTTAAGCAAGGCGTCTTTCAGCCGGTGAAACTCACCCAGTCCCATCTTTGCTTCGTAGCCTTGACCTTGGGTCTTGAGATTGCCAAGCTCTGCCGCCAATTCATGCACCTGCCGGTGCAATGACTCGATTGTCTGCCGGGCTGACGGCGAACCTCGGCCAGCCAAGCCACCGGAATCCAGCCATTTGCCAAAGCGGCATTGGTGATGGTCCAACGTCGGCGGCGCGTTCCGCTCTCCGGCAAGAGAAACCTCAAAAGCATCCGCCCAAGCACGAAGCTCGGCCCCCGCATAAAGCAGCGGTAAATCGGCACGGTTTATAGCCTTCAAACCAAACCAGCAAGGATCAGGTTTCCAGACGGCCGTCCACTCCGGCAATTCATCGGCCGGCATCGGACGGGCGATACCGTAGCCTTGTGCAAGTTCACAACCGAGTTGCAACAACATTTCTCCATGCTCCACAGTTTCCACGCCCTCGGCTATTGCCTGCCGGCGGAAGGCGGCCGCCAGTCCCAGCACACCTTCCAAAATAGCCAAATCTTCAGGATCTTCCAGCATGTCGCGCACGAAACTCTGATCTATCTTCAGCATGTCGGCTGACAGGCGTTTCAGGTAAGTTAGCGAAGAATAACCGGTACCGAAATCATCCAACGCAAAACTGACGCCGATGTCGCGACAGTCTTCCATCAGCTGGGAAATCTGGACCAAATCGGCAAGTGCGCTGGTTTCCAGCACCTCCAGCTCCAGCGAGAACGGTTTGATACCGGGATACCGCGCCAGCAGAGTGCGCAGCCGTTCGACAAAGTCACCTTGCTGTAACTGCCGAGCACCGACATTGACGCTGACCGGAATATTCAGCCCGCCCTCTCGCCAACACTCCAGTTGAGTCAGCGCGGTGTCGATGACCCACTCGCCCAACTCGACAGCCAGGGGATGATCCTCGATCACAGGCAAAAATACCGCCGGCGGCAACAGCCCTCTGTCCGGATGTTGCCAGCGAATCAGCGCCTCAACGCCGATGACCGTACCTTTGCGCATATTCACCTTAGGTTGGTAATACAGCACGAACTCCCGTTCCGCCAAGGCATGCCGGATGCGTTCCAAACTTTCATGATGCCCACGGGTAAGCCGGTCTTGCTCGGTGTCGAAAATGTGGTAGCTATTTTTACCGGCCAGCTTGGCCTGATACATTGCCTGATCCGCTTGGCGCAGTAATTGATCGGCGTCCACATCATCCTGCTGCTGGGGATAGAAAGTGACGCCGACGCTGGCCGACACCTGGAGGAGCAACGCACCAAAATGCACGGGCTCGGCCGCCGCAGTGAGCAGGCGGGTGAGCATCGTTATGCTGTGTTCGCTGTCGGCCAAGTCGAGCAGAACGGCGACGAATTCGTCACCGCCCAAACGGGCAAGGGTGTCGCCTTCACGCAACGCCTGCTTCATGTTTGTGGCTACGGACATCAGCAACTGATCGCCGGCATCGTGTCCATGGCTGTCGTTGATAGCCTTGAAACCATCCAGGTCGATATAAGCCACCGCCAGTTGCCGTCCGCGTCGCTGAGCCTGGGTCATGGCCTGATGAAGACGATCAGCCAGCAGCACACGATTAGGCAAGCCGGTCAAAGCGTCGTAATGGGCGACATGCTCAAGATACTGCTCATTCTCCTTGAGCGCGGTAATATCGGTGGAAATCCCCATTAATCCCCAAATCGCCCTGCTCTCGCCGTCTTCGTAAATCGGCGTTTTGACTTCCAGATAGACGCGGCGCCCTCCCTCGGCATAGATAACCTCAACTTCCTCCGTCGTTTGCTCGCCTTTGAACACACGAGAGTCAATCTCTCGCAGCTGCTTGATTGTATCCGGCGGGAAAAAGCGGCTATCGTCGCATCCCACCAGTTCATCGGCTGAACAACCAAACAACTCCAACGTTGGGCGATTGGCATAAACGTAACGGAATTGGGTGTCTTTCATGTAAATGTATGAGGAAACATGATCCAGCGCATCGCGAAATCGCTGATTTTCGGTGTTCGCGGTTTTCAACATCAATTCCGCCTGTTTGCGTTCGGTAATATCCGCCGCCACGCCATGGAGTCCGACAATAGCGCCACTCTCATCTCTAACAGCCTCCCCACGCGCCCATAGCCAGCCATGCGCCCCATCGGCCCTGATAGTCTCCAGCTCAAGTTCGTAAGGTATTCCCAAGCTTTTTGCCTTGGCTATTGCGTTATTCACTTTATTCCAGCTCGAAGGGGTAAACAACCGAAACTGCTCGGTGTAATCCGGCGGCGGCGACTTTGAGTTGAGACCGTATATCCGGTAAAGCTCCTCCGTCCAATGAACCTGATTGGTAACCAGATCCAGCTGCCAGCTGCCAACCTGGGCGATACGCTGAGCTTCTTGCAGCTCTGTTTGACTTTGCCGGAGTTCATCCTCCAGCAACTTGCGCTCGGTAATATCCGTATGCGTACCAATCATGCGCAAGGGTTTGCCGTCATCACTGCGGCTGACCACCACGCCTCGATCGAGCATCCATTTGTAACTGCCATCCTTGCAAATGACACGGTGTTCGGTGGCGTAAAGTGGAATCCCGCCCTCAAAATACGCTTGCAGAGTGAGCAACGTTTCGGCTATATCGCTGGGGTGGACACGTTTTTTCCATTCATCCAGGCTATTACCGATCTCGTCTTCGGAAAAACCGAGCATTTCCTTCCAGCGCCTGGAAAAAAACACCGTGTTATCCGCCAAGCTCCAGTCCCATACCCCGTCGCCGGCGCCTTCGAGCGCGAACCGCCAGCGATATTCGCTTTCGGCCAACAATTGCTCACGGCGTCTGATCTCTTGGGTCAGGTTATTGGCGATACCGGCAGCATTGACTTGGGTATTGATCACCGACAACATCAAGCCGAACAGCAGGATGCTGAACGCAACACCACCGAACAAGGCGGTCCAGGCCGGCGCATAGCCGATATCGAATGTTGCGCCCATGCGATCAAATGCCAACAGCCACTGTCGGCCGTTAAAATCAATGGTTCGCTGCTGCTGGAGCAGCACTTGCATGTCCGGCGTAGCGACGATCTTGCTGGTGAATAGCAACGATGCTGGGGTTGCTTGCGGCCCGTCGTAAATCTGCAGGTTGATAGCTTGGCCTTCACGATGCTGCCAATCGCCCAAGATCCCGGCCATCAGATCGTTCATCCGGTATGGCGCATAAACCCATCCATTCAACGCTGCTCGTCTATGCTCGACGGTGTCGTGAGCCATGCCCTTGCGATAAACGGGGACATACATCAAGGTTCCCGCCTGAACTTCGACGCTGGTCTCCTGCACCAATTCGACCTTACCGGACAACGCCGCTTCGCCGGTATCCCGCGCCTGCTCCATCGCGGTTCGCCTTACCGGCTCGGAGAACATGTCGTAACCGAACGCGCGCAAATTGCGGTCGCGGAAAGGTTCGATATAAACGACAGCGGTGTATATGGCGCGGTCGCCCGATGGACTCAAACTGTAATCGGGGAATCCTTCACGGCGAATGCGGGCGATGTGGTCGCTCAGCTGATCGGGTGTAATGACTTGGGCAAAGCCGATACCCTGTACGCCGGGAATGCTGCCCTGCACGCTCAATATTTCCGTGTAGGCGCGCCAGTCTTGGCGAGTAACGGCGTCTGACGCATTAAGAAGCGCAGCGCCGCCGCGCAGCGTTAAGGCGTAAGCGCCAAGACGCTCCTTAATCTTCAGGGCGACTTGGTCGCAAGTAAAGGAGAATTGCCGTAGAGCATCCGCCTCCATACTCTGTTTAATTTGAAGGCTGGCGAAAACAGCGGCCAGCACCCCAAAACCAAGCAGCGCGCAGGCGAGCCAAATTTGTTTGGTGGTTCTGTTCATACGCAACCCGCTGGTTTAAGGGCATCCCAAGCACTATAGCAAAATCAGGAACAATTGCCATCCAATAATACATAGCCTTCGACTTTAGCGCCCTCCCCAACTGAGCCCGGCACAAAACGAAGGATCAATACTGAGCGCTTTGGAAATCTCTATCGGTCTTGCCTACCTCTAGCGAGCTACTTTATCGTTGTCGGCATTGTTTAAATAGGAGTTTTACAATGTAAAGTTAAGTCCAAGTTATTAAATTTAACTATGTTTCTGTCCGACAAGATGCTTTACTCTTAAACCCGTTAACAGCAATGTCGCGGTATAAACGATCAATCCTATCCCTATCCATTTAACCAGATTGATTACTCGCGCTGTCGAATTCCAGCCATACCACCAACCGGCATCAACAAAATGATACAAGCCGGTGGACATTACCCCGGCAGCCAGCGATACCCTGGCTAAAAACAGCCACCAACCCTCAGCCGGATGATAAACCTTGTCCCTGTGCAATTTTCTCAACAACAAAGCGGCATTAAAAAAAGCGCCCAGCGAAGTCGCCAACGCCAGCCCCGCATGAGCCAGCGGAAAAACCAACGCCAGATTCAGGCCTAGACTGACCAGCATCGCATAAACGCCGTAGCGAACCGGCGTTTTCATGTCGCCGCGCGAGGTAAAGCCCGGCACCAGCACCTTGATCAGGATAAAACCCAACAAACCCAGCGAATAAGCCTTCAAGCTTAATCCTGTAAAATGCACGTCGCTGACGCCGAATTCATTATATTGAAACAGCGTCGACAGCATCGGCTCTGCCAGCATCACCAATCCAATGGTGGCGGGCAAGCCTACCAAAACGACCAGCCGCAATCCCCAATCCAGTGAATTTGAAAAAGCGGCGGTGTCTTCCGCAGCATGGCTTTTGGCTAAATTCGGCAAAATGACCGTCCCCAGCGCAAGGCCCAAAATACCCAACGGAAACTCCACCAGGCGGTCGGAATAATACAGCCAGGACACGCTGCCGACGGTTAAGAACGACGCAATCAAGGTATCCAACAGCAAGTTAATCTGCGTCACTGAAACGCTAAAAATCGCCGGCAGCATCAGACTTATAATCCGTTTAACGCCCGAGTCGTTAAAGCCCAACCTTGGTCTTGGCATCAGCCCCAAGCGCATCAACGCGGGAAGCTGAAACAACAGCTGCACGATGCCTGCCGCAAAAACGCCCCAGGCTAAGGCGGTAACCGGCTCGTCCATCAAAGGCGCCAGCCAGATCGCGGCGGCTATCATGCAAATATTGAGGAAAACCGGCGTTAAGGCGGGAATCGCAAATTTTCCATGCGCATTTAAAATGCCGCCGGCAAAAGCCACCAACGCGATAAAAAACAAGTAGGGAAAGGTGATTTGCAGCAGCTGCACGGACAGCTCATACTGCGTTCCCTGCCACATAAACCCCGGAGCCAACAGCATGATCAGAACAGGGGCTGCCACTACGCCAACTAAGGTAATCAGCAGTAAAAACACCGACAGCGTTCCGGCGGTTTTATCGATAAACTGTTTTAACGCGGCCTTGCTGCCCCGCTCTTTGTAATCGGACAGCACCGGAACAAAGGCGTGTGCAAAAGCGCCCTCGGCGAATAAGCGACGCAAAAAATTGGGAATTTTGAACGCCACAAAAAAAGCGTCTGTTGCCGAATCCACGCCGAAAATCTGTGCAATCAACATATCCCGGATAAAGCCGAGTATCCGTGAAATCAAGGTCATACTGCCGACCACCACCGTCGACTTAAAAAGCTGCCTGCTCAACGCCGCTCCCGTTATGATGCGTTAAAAAGTTTGACAATAATAGCATTTATAAAGATAATGTAAGGCTTAATTAACTTACCACCAAGAATCGAGAAACTATGGCTAATACAGCACAAGCTAAAAAGCGTGCGCGACAAGCGGAAAAAAGCCGTATTCGCAACGCAGGACAACGTAGCAACTTACGCACATTTATAAAAAAGATCATTGCCGCAGTTAAGCTGGGCGACAAAGAAAAAGCGCAAGCCGCATACAACACTGCTGTGCCGATTATCGATTCCGCAGTTACCAAAGGCATTATTCACAAGAATAAAGCCGCACGCGGTAAAAGCAGACTGAACGCAAAAGTAAAGGCTATCGCTTAATCGCTTTAATCTTACTCAATAAAAAAGGCCGGACTCATTGAGTTACGGCCTTTTTTATTGCCCCACCAAAACCGACTTAAATTACCACCAGATTGTCCCTATGGATCAGCTCAGAATCGTCGAAATAGCCCAGAATACCCTCAAATTCCGAACTGCTCTTGCCTGCTATTAATTGGGCGTCGGCATTGCCGTAATTAATCAGCCCACGCGCAATCTCCAAGCCGCTTTCATCCATACAAGAAACCAACTCGCCGCGCTCAAACCGGCCCGATACCGCTTTAACGCCGACAGCCAGAAGGCTTTTGCCTTCATTTTTCAACATCCTGACCGCGCCCGCATCCAGAACTAACTGTCCCTTAACCTGCAACTGCCCGGCAAGCCAGCGCTTCCTGGCTACCAACGGCTCTATATCCGGCAATAGATGGGTACCCAAATCGGCTCCAGCAATGACGGCGGCAATAACATTATCGACAGCGCCCGCAGCAATCACCGTGGCCGCCCCAGATCTGGACGCCAGCCGCGCCGCCCGCACTTTGGTACACATGCCGCCCCGACCCAAACCGCTACGGCTGTCACCGGCCATCACATCCAACCGATCATCATTAGCACTGACCTCAGAAATCAATTTCGCCTCGGGATTTAAACCGGGATCGGCCGTAAACAAACCCTTTTGATCGGTCAAAATAATCAGCAGATCGGCCTCGACCAGATTAGCAACCAGCGCCGCCAGCGTATCATTATCGCCAAAGCGGATTTCTTCGGTCGCCACCGCATCATTTTCATTAATAACCGGCACCACGCCAAGCTTAAGCAAAGTCAGCAACGTGCTTCTGGCGTTTAAATAGCGCTGTCTGTCCGACAGATCATCATGCGTTAACAGCACCTGCGCCGCATGCAGCCGATGCCGCTGGAAATTATCGTCAAAAACGCGCACCAGGCCCATTTGACCGACAGACGCCGCCGCCTGCAATTCATGCAAGGTCTTGGGTCGCGCCTTCATGCCTAGACGGCACATGCCTTCCGCGACGGAGCCTGAAGAAACCAGGATCACGTCGATAGATTGCCGCCTTAAACCAGCCATCTGCTCAACCCAGGCAGCAATGGAGACCTTATCAAGCCCCTGCCCACCCTTGGTCAACAAAGAGCTGCCTATTTTGACGACAACCCGCTTAACGTTGGCAAAATCAGTCCTGCTCACTTTTTTCCCGCCGTTGCAGTTCCAAAAAATTCATGATGGCGAACATCAGCTCTCTCGTACCATCCCCATTAATCGCCGCAATCTTAAAGACCGGCCCTGTCCACCCCAGCTCATCGACAATCGTCTGGCACCGTTGATCGACTTCTTCCTCAGGCAGACGATCGATCTTGTTCAGCACCAGCCAGCGCGGCTTGGCGGCCAGCTCATCACTCCATTTCTCGACTTCATGAATGATTTTCTTAGCAGCCTGCACCGGCGACTCCGCACTTTCGTATGGCTCGACATCAATCACATGCAACAGCAAGCCGGTGCGCAGCAAATGCTTGAGAAAATGCAAGCCGAGACCCGCACCTTCAGCAGCCCCTTCGATAACACCGGGAATATCGGCAATAACAAAACTGCGCAAATCATCAACGCTAACCACACCCAGATTGGGATGCAAGGTTGTAAACGGATAGTCGGCAACCTTGGGCGTTGCCGCCGATACCGAGCGAATCAAACTGGATTTTCCCGCATTGGGCATGCCCAGCAAGCCGACATCGGCAATCAGCGTCAATTCCAGATTAAGCCTGCGATGCTCGCCCTCAGTGCCTTTGCTTGCCTTTTGCGGCGCCCTGTTAATGCTGCTTTTAAAGCGCGTATTACCCAAGCCATGAAAACCGCCTTGGGCAACCAGCAAGGTCTGACCGATTTTGGTTAAATCGCCGATGACCTCCCCCGTTTCCGCATCGGAAACCAGCGTCCCGAGCGGCACTGGCACATAGCAATCATCGCCTTTCCGGCCGGTGCAATTACGGCCCATGCCGTTCTGCCCGCGTTGCGCCCTATGCACGGCATGATAGCGAAAGTCCACCAGCGTATTTACATTCTCTGCCGCAATCAGATAAACGCTGCCGCCGTCACCACCGTCACCGCCGTCCGGGCCACCCATCGGAATGTATTTTTCGCGCCGAAAACCGATAGCGCCATTGCCGCCATCACCCGCCTCAACACGAACTTCCGCCTCGTCAACAAATCTCATAAATCACACGCCGCCAAACTTCAAATCCAACCGATAAAAACAAAAAAAGCCCCGCCATAACAACGGCGGAGTTTTTTAAAAGTTGCCGGGCTACACTCCCCGGCTCAACTGTCCCGCCATAATTATAGCGCGATACAGTCGTATGTCTTATGCAGCAACAATACTGATAAATTTGCGGTTATTAGGCCCTTTAACCTGAAAAACCACTTTGCCGTCAGTCGTTGCAAACAAGGTATGATCTTTTCCGCAGCCTACATTGTCACCCGCATGAAACTGGGTTCCACGTTGACGAACAATAATATTACCCGCTGTTACACTCTCACCGCCGTAACGCTTAACACCTAATCTTTTCGCATTAGAGTCGCGTCCGTTACGGGTACTACCACCAGCTTTCTTATGAGCCATCTGTAACTCCTAATATCTTAAGCGGAAATGCCAGTAATCTGGACTTCCGTATAGTACTGACGATGCCCCATTTGTTTCATGTGGTGCTTACGTCTTCTGAATTTAATAATTTTGACTTTTTTGTGCCTGCCTTGAGACAGGACAGTCGCTGTAACTTTGCCGCCTTCAATAAAAGGCATGCCAACTTTAACAGCATCGTCAGACTGAATCATCAGCACTTTATCGAACTCAACGCTGTCGCCTGCGCCTAGCTCCAGTTTTTCTATTTTTAAGAAAGTACCTTCTTCTACGCGGTACTGTTTACCACCTGTTTGAATTACCGCATACATCGGCGCAAGCTCCATCAAGCATTAATCTGTTTAAAGTGAACAAAAAATTATATTTTTAAATCCAAGGCAAGTCAATCTAAATTAAATTAACGCCCTAAATATTTAATAAAATAGCATAAAAAAGCCATTATCATCAACCCGCTCAAACAATAGCATGGGCGGTTAACCCCTTATTAAGTTATAATAGTTTAGCAGACTTTGATTTTCATGGCTATTGCTATGAAAAATAACCCAAACTTACACGCAACACGACATAATGGCATCGCATTCACAATCCCCCGCTAACGCTCCTGCTCCCATTGATTTCGATTCAATTAAGCAATTAACTACGGTTGAGGCAAAAGCCGTCGATCAGCTCATTATTAACGAGTTAAGTTCCGACGTTATCCTTATTAACCAGGTAGGCCACTATATAGTCGGCAGCGGCGGCAAAAGATTACGCCCGATGCTATTGTTACTGGCAGCCAAGGCACTGGGGGGCACCAACGATAAGCACCTGCTTATGGCTGCTGTCATTGAGTTTATCCACACCGCCACACTGCTACATGACGACGTTGTTGACGACTCCGACCTCAGGCGAGGTAAAGAATCCGCCAATGCCGTCTGGGGTAACGCCGCCAGCATATTGGTAGGCGACTACCTTTACTCCAGCGCGTTTGAAATGATGGTGCGTACCGGCAATATGCAGGTAATGGAAATCCTGTCAAAAACCACCACCGCCATCGCCGAAGGCGAGGTTCTGCAACTTTTAAACTGTAATAATCCCGAGACCACGGAAGAAAAATACCTCGAAGTTATTGCCCGGAAAACCGCCATTTTATTCAGCGCCGCAACCAGATTAGCCGCCGTTCTCTCCGGGGCATCAGCTGAAACAGAACAAGGCCTGGCGCAATACGGACAACATCTGGGCATTGCTTTTCAACTGATTGACGATGCACTCGATTACAAAGCCAGCAAAGATGAGCTGGGCAAAAATCTCGGCGACGACCTTGCCGAAGGTAAACCGACCTTACCACTGATTTACGCCATTCAAAACGGCGACGAAAACGAAGCCAAAATCATTATTGACGCAATCAAAAATGGCAACCGCGACGCGTTTAACGAGGTTTTCACCGTGGTGCAACGTACTAAAGCCATTGATTACACAGAACAGCGCGCGGACGAAGAAGCGCAAAAAGCGATAGCGGCATTAAGCGTCCTGCCTGACTCCGCTTACAAAGAAGCATTGACTTTATTGGCAAAATTTTCCGTCCAACGAAATTATTAAACCGGGCAAACCCCAGCTGTCGGAGGAACAAAACTACGCAGACTTATCTTTTAAAAGCGCGTTGTAAGCATGCGCTTTTTCAAGCAGCAGGTTATATTTACGTTCAACCTTATCCATTATTTCGGTTAAAAACTGCATCACCTCGGGGTTTTCGACGCCTTCCGCCGCCGACAACACATAAGCCTCCAATTCGCTAACCGCATCGGCATCGACTATCTCATCAAGCAACGCCGCAGCATCGGAAACATTCACCGCCTTAACCAATTTATTTGCAACCAAACCTTGCTGCAATAACTGTTGCAAGGCTTCAACCGCCTGAACCATCTCCTGCGCTTTCTCATTAACCCCCTGAAGCAGGGTTAAATGATCGGTGAACTCAAGAAATTCGTTGACCGCTTTTTTCAGCTCATACAAGCGAAGCTCATGTTTTGCCTTGATTGTTTGTCGCATAGCCCTATCCAATTCTCCAAAAAGTGATACTGAAACAGCAATAATTACCCTGATCAGTTCAAATAATACCTGATAGCTCTCGGAATATCCGCTTTTCAGAACACGAATGGAAATAATGACGGCGAACTCAGACTCCGGCCGTTACAATATATGAAACGCCCCTTTCACTTTCCTACTCTTTCATTTTTCTTTCCAGCTCTTCCTGGGTCAAATGCCGGACATCTTCGCCCTTCACCATGTAAATCAGATGTTCGCAAACATTGCAGGCATGATCGCCGATTCTTTCCAGTGAACGGGCCACCCAGAGCACATTCAGCATCCGGGTGATGTTTCTCGGATCTTCCATCATTTTCGTGATCAACTGCCGGATAATACTGCCGTATTCGCGGTCAACATTTTCGTCCAGTCCGGTAATCGCCGTTACATCCTCTATATTCATCCTGGCAAATACATCCAGGGCCCCGTGCAGCATTTCCTGAACCAATTCAGCCATGTGCTCCAACTCATAATATTGGTCGTGCTTGTTGCTGTCGGCATTCGATAATTGTATCGCCATTTCGGCAATGCGCTCAGCCATGTCGCCGACGCGTTCCAGCTCGTTAATCACCTTGATGACGGCGATTAACAATCTTAAATCGAACGCCGCAGGCTGTCTCAACGCTAAAATCTGCATACATTCCTGATCAATCGCCATTTCCAGCGCATCAACCTGATTGTCCTGCTTGATAACCAGCTCGGCCATCTCCACGTCACCCGTCGTGAACGCGGTTACAGCCAGCTCTATTTGCTGCTCAACCAGCCCGCCCATCGTTAAAACTTTGTTGCGCACATCTTCCAGTTCTTTATTAAACTGACCTGATATATGCTGCCCTATTTTGCTGTTGTCCATTACTTGCTCCTGGTTAGCCGTACCGACCGGTAATGTAATCTTCGGTCTGTTGTTTTCTAGGGTTGGTAAACAACTCGCTGGTCGTCCCCATCTCAATCAATTCGCCCATAAACATAAACGCCGTGTAGTCGGAAACCCGTGCGGCCTGCTGCATATTGTGCGTCACAATAACTATAGTGTATTTTTCTTTAAGCTCGTTGATCAGCTCTTCAATTTTTAAGGTTGAAATAGGATCCAGCGCCGATGCAGGCTCATCCAGCAACAGCACTTCAGGCTCTATCGCAATCGCCCTGGCGATCACCAGACGCTGCTGCTGCCCGCCTGACAAACCCAACGCGTTATCGTTCAAGCGGTCTTTGACTTCATCCCATAGTGCGGCGCCGCGCAAGGCGCTTTCGACCGTTTCTTCCAATATCCGCTTGTCGTTGATGCCCTGAATCCTAAGGCCGTAAGTGACATTTTCGAAAATGGACTTGGGGAATGGATTAGGTTTTTGAAACACCATGCCGACGCGTCTGCGTAACGCGGCCACATTGACGGTCTTGTCGTAGATGTTTTCATTATCCAGCAGAATCTTGCCCTCGATGGTAACGTTATCAACCAGATCGTTCATCCGGTTGATGCAGCGCAGCAGTGTGGATTTGCCGCAGCCGCTGGGCCCGATATAGGCGGTCACCTTTTTCTTGTGCATTTCCATGCTGACGTCATGCAACGCCTGTTT
Source organism: Methylobacter tundripaludum (assembly GCF_002934365.1). Taxonomy (GTDB): domain Bacteria; phylum Pseudomonadota; class Gammaproteobacteria; order Methylococcales; family Methylomonadaceae; genus Methylobacter_A; species Methylobacter_A tundripaludum_A. The sequence goes on from NZ_PTIY01000001.1 coordinate 194,636, forward strand.
TTGAGCGTAGAAAAGATTTAAATTCTCTACCTTGATGCAGGGCTCGTTCGGCTCATCAGTTTTTTTCTGATCGCGTAAAATTGAACTTACATCAATACTATGTGTACGTGCGTGTTGTGCTGTCATTTTTTTAACCTTCCAGTGCCCGGTATTTTTCTCGCAGATGATTCCTGATTAAGATAGCTGATAAATTCAACCCAACAATGACCAGTACCAACAATAATGATGTCGCATAAACCAACGGTCTTGCCGCCTCGACATTGGGGCTTTGAAAGCCGACATCATAGATATGAAATCCTAAGTGCATAAATTTTCTGTCCAAATGCAAGAAGGGATAATTGCCGTCCAACGGCAACGTCGGCGCCAGCTTGACCACGCCAACCAGCATTAACGGCGCCACTTCGCCGGCCGCCCGCGCCACCGCCAGAATCAATCCGGTCATCATCGCAGGGCTTGCCATCGGCAATACCGTCAGCCATAAAGTTTCCAGTTTAGTCGCGCCCAGGGCCAGACTGCCTTCGCGTATAGACCTGGGAATACGCGCCAAACCTTCTTCGGTCGAGACAATAACGACCGGCAAAGTCAGCAAAGCCAGCGTGATCGATGCCCACAATAACCCCGGCGTACCGTAAACCGGCGCAGGCGCGGCTTCCGGGTAAAACAATTGATCGATGTTGCCGCCCAGAATATAGACGAAAAAACCCAAACCGAATACGCCGTAAACGATGGAAGGCACACCCGCCAGATTGTTGACCGCAATCCTGATCAAGCGGGTGATAAAACCCTGCTTGGCATATTCGCGCAAATACACCGCCGCAATGACGCCAAACGGCGTCACGATAACCGACATCATCAGCACCATCATCACCGTACCGAAAATGGCAGGAAAAATCCCGCCTTCCGTATTGGCTTCACGCGGATCATCCGTTAAAAATTCGACCACTTTAACGCCGTAATGGCCGATTTTGTCGAACATACTCATTGTGTTTGGCCAGTAAACCCTGACGACTTTAGCCAACGGAACTTCAACTTCCTGGCCGCTTTCGGTTTTTGCGACCAAGCTGTCCCTTCTTATCTGCTTGTACAGCTCGAGTAACTGGGCTTGATATTTTTTATATTCAATTTCAAGCTCCGCCTTCTCGACGCTTATCCGTTGCTCGGCCGCCGCATCCCAGCGGTTTTTCAGTTGCAATCCTTTCTGCTCGAGCCTTAACTGATCCAGCTTGTAATTGATCCCGCCGACTTCTTTTTTTTCCAGATGAGCTATTTCGTCAAAAACCGCTAAAGCCTCATTTATCCGGGCCTGAGCGACAGGCCCGGCCTGCTCGCCTTCCGCGATAACCTTGCCGCTTTCCTTGACCGCAACCAGCTGACCGTAAAAATTGCCCCACTCGCGGCGTTCCACCACCATCAACTCGGCGGGAGACTGTTGCTGCTTAATATTGCGCTCCAATATCCAACGGAAATCGGTGCCTGTAATATCGCGATTACCGGTTTTAACCAAGTATTGCACCAGGGTATCTTCGTCATCGGCCATGATGTGACCACTGGACTTGGCCATCGCCGCCGGCGTGATACTGGTATCGACATGCTCGCCGATAATCGTCCGGGTTTGTCCGTCCGGTTCCTGATAGCTGAATTGTACGACTGGAGCGGGCCAGAAATGGCCCGCTCCGCGAACGACAATCAAGCCCAGCACGCCGACCACCATAATAAGACAGGTACTGACCGCCGCCGCATTGAGCCATACCCAGGGGGCGCCGCTTTTAAACCATGCTTTAATCCTGATCATAATGAACTGTATTTTTCCCGTAAGCGCTGACGAATAACTTCGGCCAGCGTATTAAAAACAAAGGTAAACATAAACAGCACCAGGGCCGCTAAGAACAAGACCCGGTAATGCGTACTGCCTACTTCCGATTCCGGCATTTCCACAGCGATATTCGCCGCCAGGGTACGCATACCCTGAAAAACGCTCAAATCCATTACCGGTGTATTTCCGGTCGCCATTAACACAATCATGGTTTCCCCGACGGCCCGGCCGAAACCGATCATAATGGCGGAAAAAATCCCCGGACTTGCGGTTAACAGCACCACCCTGATCATGGTTTGCCAAGGCGTAGCGCCCAGCGCCAAAGATCCGACAGTCAAATGCTTCGGGACGCTGAAAATGGCGTCTTCGGCAATCGAAAAAATAGTCGGGATAACCGCAAAGCCCATCGCTACACCGACGACCAACGCATTGCGCTGGTCGTAACCGATGCCGAATTCAGCCTTAAACCAGTCGCGCAAGGTGCCGTGAAACAAAAACGTTTCCAACGGTACGCTGACCTTAAAGGCAAACCAGCCGCTCAGCAAAATAACCGGAACCAATAACGCAGCGTCCCAACCTTCCGAAAGTCTGTGGGCAATGGGCTTGGGTATAAACTGCCAGGCAAAAGCAAACAGCATGACGCCTACAGGAATAATCATCAACATAGCGAACAGCCCGGACAGGTGTTCTTCCATAAACGGCGCCAACCAAAGGCCGGCGAGAAAGCCCAAAATAACCGTCGGCAGCGCGCCCATGATTTCAATCGAGGGTTTCACGTATTGGCGCATCTTCGGCGCCATAAAATAAGCAGTGTAAATCGCCCCCATCAGCGCCAGCGGTATGGCGACCAACATCGCATAAAACGCCGCCTTCAGGGTGCCGAAAACCAATGGCGTTAAGCTGTATTTGGGTTCAAAATCATTATTTGCCGAAGAAGATTGCCAGATGTAATCGGGTTTGGGATAGCTTTCATACCAGACTTGCTGCCAAAGCGATCTAATCGAAACCTCGGGATGTTCATTATCGATATGCCAGAAGTGCATTTTGCCGTCCGCCGACTGCACCAACATCGCATTGGCTCGCGGCGACAACACCGCCGCCGTCGGCAAGGCGCCGCTTATGCGTTCCTTAACCATTTCCCGTTCGGCGGTTGAATGATAAATGCCCACGATCCCGTCGGCATCTGTCGTCATAAAGCCTTTCCGGCGTTGTTCGGCATTAATTGCAACAACCGCCTTATCGGACACTTTAAATGACCTGATTTTTTGCATTGCCGGCCGGTTCAACTTGTCTTTAACCATACTCCATTGCGACACCAGGCCGCTGGAATCGCCTATCATCAGAGAAAGATCGCCGTTTAAAAAAGCCACGCTGGTGATTTTTTGTCCGGCGCTTACCACATTCTGCTGCTGCCTGATAGCCGGGCTGTTTTTGTCACTGATGTCGAAAAAGCCCATCTGCCCGTCGTTGCTGATCAGATACAGGTTGGATTCCTCCTTGTCGATTAAAATATCGGCAATATTCGCCGCCGGCTGTTCAAAAATTGAATCCGTCCGTGTCAATGCCGCTTCCTCGGCAAACAGCGATTGTTCTTTTTGGAAATTGACCAGGCGGATTTTACCGGCGCCCTGCGGCGTATCGGCTGTTTTTACGACGATCGTTGTTGCATCATTGCCCGCCTTAACCGCTATTTTCTCCAAGGCCGCACCGGACTCGTCCATCACCAAAGGCTGTTCGCCCAGCGGATATTTAAGCGACGGAGTAATAACCCGCACGTTGTCAGGGTAAGTAACTTTATATTGATGCTTAACGACAACCGCCCTACCGTCGGATAAACCGTAAATGACCGCACCCTCATTGATAGGGCTGCCTTGGGCAAAGCTGGTGATATGCGCCCCCTCGGGGATTGCCACCGCCTGCGTTAACAACGTTTTACCGCTGGCCACCTCAAAAAACACCACGTGCCCGCTATCGGTAAAACGAGCTCCCACCTCGTTTTGCTCTTCCATTTCCAGCAGCAAGGTGTTGCCTAAAGCCTGCTCCGGCACTGCGTATTCGCTGACCGGTTGCGCGGTCGCCGAAATAAACAAGGGGTAAACCACATACAGCAAATAAAAGAAAATCAGTACGATAGCGACGATTACACCCAACCCGCCAACCACGACGCCATAGCGGGCCAAGGCATCTTTAACGAGTCGCCAACGTTGATAAAGCTCACCGGAACTGATTTTTATGGAAGGAGGTTGTTTTGTAGGGGAGGTTATTTCTGACATGCTAAAGAGACTAGAAATTAAATGTGACAATGATATAACAAAAAAAAACGGTCAAGACTCACAAAGCAAATCTGGACCGCATTTTTGTCCGTTGTTTTTCTTTCTGAGGGGGAAGATAACAACACATTCAGACCGACATCCCTGTCTATGCGTCCTTGCGCAACACTACATCCAATCCTTAATCTTATTTAAGCGTAGCCAGTACCTTGTCGACAACTTTCGCCGGCAGGGGAATATAACCGTCTTTTATGACCACTTGCTGACCTGTTTTTGACAATACCATTCTGATAAATTCATTGTCTAACGGCGCCAGCGGTTGGTTCGGCTTCTTGTTGACATAAATATACAAGTAGCGTGTCAACGGATAAGTGCCGGCAATTGCATTTTCAGGCGTTGCATCGACAAAAGTCTTGCTGCCCTTCTTTGCCAGAGGCACCATTCTAACGCCTGATGTGGAATATCCCATACCGGAGTAGCCGATACCGTTAACCGATGAAGTGACCGACTGCACAACCGATGCAGAACCGGGCTGCTCGTTTACATTGTTTTTAAAGTCGCCTTTGCATAAAGCGTGTTCTTTAAAGTAACCGTAAGTGCCTGAAACCGAGTTACGGCCGTATAACTGGATGCTCTTTGATCCCCAAGCCGCAACACCTGCATCGCCCCATGATTCAATGCTTTTTTCGCCGCCGCATTTATTGGTGGAAGAGAAGATCGCATCGACTTGTTCCATGGTCAGACCCTTGACCGGGTTGTCCTTGTTGACAAGAACCGCCAGCGCATCAACAGCTACCGGAATAGCGGTAGGCTTGTAGCCGTATTTTTCTTCGAAAGCTTCGAGTTCGTCATCCTTCATCTCGCGGCTCATAGGCCCAAGATTTGAGGTGCCTTCAGTCAACGCCGGAGGCGCAGTAGAAGAACCCGCAGCCTGAATTTGAATATTTACGTTAGGATAAACGCGGTTGAATTCTTCGGCCCAAAGCGTCATCAGGTTGGCCAGCGTATCGGAACCGACGCTGGACAAATTGCCTGAAATACCGCTGGCTTTTTGATACTCGGGAACCCCTGCATCAACCGTTTGCACGGCACCCGCCACACCACTAAACAATGTAGCAACACCAAAACCCATTGCAGCAACCAACGCTTTGGCTTTAAAAGATACTTTCATAATCAACTCTCAAAATAATTTAAAGTGGCGCTATTATGTAAATAGTATATGACAACAATATTACAGTATAATCTTTTTCATTAATCCATCGTATCGATTCAGGGAGCGCAACATCTTCGGTTGACTCTCTTAAGCGCCGCTTAAAACCGCCTCTAATAGGCGCCTTTCGGGCGCCGGCCAATTGATATTCAAAACTGTCATTAAATATTAATACTACGCAGTTATGATTGAGAGTTCACATGTCAGACTACTCCTGCACCCGTTCCGTGGCAAATATGTCCTTACAATTTGAATTTCCCGTCAATTTAACCGCCGAACAATTTATCGCTAAATTAAGTCATGAAGCAGGAACGCAACTCGCGTCAACGCAGACTTCCAGCAAAACCTACTATGACAGCTTTGACTGGCGTTTATATTCAAACGACATCACTTGCGAGTTTAATCGGACAAAAACCGCCTCATCCTTAACACTAAGATCGATTAAAAATGCTCGGCTTATCGCTACCTCGCCGCTTAAGAAAGTCCCTTTATTCGGCAAAGAATTCGAACCGGGAACAATCCGCGACACCCTGGAGCCGTTACTGGAAATGCGCGCATTATTAGCCGTTTGCACACTGGACTATGAAATTTATCATCTCAACATCATTAATGAAGATGAAAAAACCATACTCCGGCTGATAGTCGAAGAATACGGCCATTTCAATAACCGCGCCCTGCTGCAACCGGTAAAAGGCTACGACAAGGCGGCCGAACACATCACCGGGCTATTGACCGGCACACTGGGATTAACCGCCACCGAAGAACCCGTCCTGCTAAAAGCCTTGCAATTCCAGGGGCGCAAACCTAAAGATTATTCATCAAAATTGAATATCAACCTGGACCCGGACATGCGCGCCGATATTGCCGCAAAATATATCTACAGCCACCTGCTAAAAGCCATTAAAGCCAACGAGCAGGGCACGATTGCCGATACCGACAGCGAATTCTTGCACGACTTTAGGGTTGCGGTCAGAAGAACCCGCGCCGGACTCAGCCAGATCAAAGGCATATTGCCCGACAACATTAACGCCTATTATGTTGATTTTTTCTCCTGGCTGGGCCAGATCACCGGACCGGCAAGAGATTTGGATGTTTATCTGCTGAATTTTGACCGTTATAAAAGCAGCCTGCCTATTTCTATCAGGGAAGACCTCAATCCTTTATACGATTTTCTACTCGCCAAACAGCAGAAAACCCAGAAAGAGCTGGCAAAAAAACTGCAATCGGACAAGTACCTGTCCACCTTATCCGAGTGGGAGCAGTATCTTAAAGAGCCCTCGTACAAAAAAATGCTTGAGCAAAATGCCAAGCTGAGCATTAAAGAACTCGCCGACCGGAGAATATGGAAAGTTTTCAGCCGCGTGTTGCAGGAAGGCGATGCGATTACCGGCTCGTCACCCGCCGAAGCCCTACATGATTTAAGAAAATCCTGTAAAAAGCTGCGCTATTTGATAGAGTTTTTCCAAAGCCTTTATCCCGAGCAGCAAATAAAACACCTGATTAAGCACCTGAAAGGACTTCAGGAGGTTTTGGGCGACTTTCAGGACTACGCCGTTCAGGAACATAATCTAAAACTGTTCAGCGAAGAAATGATGGCGCTTAACCTCCCCGCCAATACTTTTTTAGCCATGGGCGTGTTAATTCAGGATCTTGATAGCCATAGAGACAGGGCCCGCCAAGACTTCGCGTCGAGGTTTGAAGATTTTAAGCAGGAGGAAAACCGGGCTACATTCAAATTGCTGTTCGCTCCGGCAAAATCTCACAATCATCCTCATTAAGCGTGGAATACATCTATCCGATATTATTGTATTATTTAGACGTGGCGTTATTTTCAGCATGGGCCGTTCTGGTATCTTAACACCGGAAATAACCGTTTTTTAAACTGACATCCGATCAAACTATATTAAGGTTAAACATTATGAGTAAATGCAAGTTGATAATAGGTCTTTTATTGGTCATGTTGATTGCCGGTTGCGCCGGAGGGGCTAAACATGAAAGTACCGGGGAATATATAGATGACGCGGTGCTGACTACCAAGGTTAACACGTCAATATTGGGCGATTCCAGGCTTAAACTGCTGCAAATCAACGTTGAAACTTTCAAAGGCGTTGTGCAGCTGAGTGGGTTTGTTGATTCCGCTGCCGCCGCCGCCAGAGCGGTGGAACTTGCAAGAACGGTTAAAGGCGTTAAGTCGGTTAATAACAGCTTAATTGTGAAATAATTGTGTAGGTCGGATGACTCCTGCAAGGATGCGGGAGTACAAACTGATCCCGGTTTAATCGGTCTTACATCAGGCTAACGCCAGCTCATGCTCGTCCAATGCAAATCTTGATATAACGGCCGCCTCGGCCGCTTCAACCTGTTGACGCGCCCCGGCAACGGTTCCTTCGCCGCTCTCGGTTGACGTTCCAGACGCGATTCCACTTTCTGCATTCATGCAATCGTCGGCAACCGCTCCCGCGGCCATGCCGTCGTCACTTTGCCCATACAGATACAACAGCTCCATAATTTCAGCGCTCAGAGCAAAATCAAAGTTGGCGCTAAGTTCGTCGAGTCCGGTATCGTGTACGGGTAAAAACTGCTGCGCCTTGGCCGCCACCCAATTGATAATCATCAAATTGCCTTTTCATTTTGTTAAGTTCCACTGATTATGCAATATTCCAATTAAATTTATGTGACAGTTACAAGACAATAAGATGACATTAAAGTTTCAACGCCTCAGCTGAATTCATAAACCTAGAAAAATCATTTCGTCCACGAAAAACACCAAAATTTCAAAGAGTTATCAAGTCGCGGCTCGTCACCCAAAGGGTGAGCTACTAAATAACTATAGCGTTTCGTTTTGTTTCGTGTCTTTCGTACTTTTCGTGGATAAACTGCGGTTTTTAGGATAAAGGTAAACTGTACGAAGGAACGGACGATTTTAGCGGTGCGAAATATGTTCGGCGCGCTTAAGTAACCGTTCAAAAGTCTTTTAAACATTTTTTACTCACCACGAAGGACACGAAGTTAACTATTTTTCTTCGTGATCTTCGTGGTAAATAAGGAGACAAGTGGTTTTTTCATTTTGTTAAAAAACTTTTGGCTACCTACTTAATCCAGCATTCCCGCCTGAATAATAAAATCTTCAACCGCTTTAAGGCCTTCCCGGCTCTTCAAATTGGTAAATACAAACGGCCGTTCTCCGCGCATCTTGCGCGCATCGCGGTCCATAACCTCCAGAGACGCACCGACATAAGGCGCCAGATCGATCTTGTTGATAACCAGCAAGTCCGAACGGGTAATTCCGGGGCCGCCTTTGCGCGGTATCTTGTCGCCTGCCGACACATCGATCACGTAAATCGTCAGATCGGCCAGTTCAGGGCTGAAGGTCGCACTGAGATTATCGCCGCCGCTTTCGACCATGATAAAGTCGAGATTTTCAAACTTCATGCTTAATTCATCGACCGCCGCCAGATTCATCGACGCATCCTCCCGGATAGCGGTATGCGGGCAGCCGCCGGTCTCCACACCCAAGATGCGTTCTTCCGGCAGCGCCTGGCTGCGGATCAAAAACTGCTGGTCTTCCTTGGTATAAATGTCATTGGTCACCACGCCGATTTCAAAATTGTCGCGCATTTGCTTGCACAACGCATCGACCAAAGCCGTTTTACCGGAACCAACCGGGCCGCCGATACCTACTCTTAATATTTGTTTAGCACTCATATAATCCCTCAGGAACGAAATAATCTGGAATACTGCATTTCATGCCGGCTGCTGGCTAAAGCCAAGCCAAACGCGCTACCGCCGATGTCATGATCGGCAATGCTGAGCGCCTCGTCAGCTAAAGCCGGAATTTTACCGGCCAAATCGGTCAACAACCGTTGCCCGGCGACTTGTCCCAACGGCACCAGCTTGACCGCGCATAACACCTGGTTCTCCAACCAGCTCCACAAATAACCGATGACTGTTTCGCGTTTGGGAACGCCCCAGTTCACAGCGGCAAAAGCGAATACCGTAGCCAGCGTGGTTTCGGGTTTGCGTATCCAGGGCTGCATACCGTCAATCACCAATGAATCCAGCAGCCGCGCCAAGGCTTGGCCGGTGTGCCGGTCTTCGGCCCTTAATTCGGAAGTCTCCCGGCAGGCAATCAGGGTTCCGCTCCAATATTCAACCCGTTCAACATCGCCGCATTCCCAGGCGTCGTAAAGCCGCGCCAATATCGGCAGATCGACACGCGCCAAACAAATCGCCATCAAGCCGTTAAGCCATTCGCCGGTATCGCTTGCATTGCTTATCCAGCCATCGTCGACCGCGCGCTCCAGGCCTTGCGAATAACAGTACATGCCTATCGGCAAGCCGGGGCTGACCAGTTGCAGCAAACGCAATAAGGCCAGATCAGTGACCATGGCCGTGGTACGCGCCCTGCTCCGGTTCGAAAGGCAACACTTCATGGCTGACCGTCAAGCCCAGCCCTTCCAGCATATGATCCAGCACGTGATCGGTCAGGAAGCGAAGCTCGCCCGGCAGAATCTGCAACGCGACATGGCGGTTGCCCAAGTGATAACAAGCCTTGGCGAAGTGTAGCGCGTCATCGGTGCGCACCACCGATAGCGGCTCCGGCGCCGCATCGACCAGCACCCGGTAACGGTCGGGGCCGGTCAGCACCGAGCCTTTGCGCAGCACTTGGCCGCGCGGCAAAAACAGCCCGATTTTTGCGCCGCTGTCGGTTTTTAGCAGCAGGCGGCTTTTCTGGCGCGATTCATACGGCAACGTGATCACATCGTCCGGGGCGGTCTCCAATGGAGCCAGTTCAGTCAATTTCAGCATAATCAAAACAAAAAATAACGTTGGGCAAAGGGCAGCACATCGGCCGGTTCGCAAGTCAGCAGCAAGCCGTCGGCCCTGACCGAATAAGTTTGCGGATCGACTTCGATATGCGGTTGGTAGTGGTTATGGATCAAATCTTTTTTGCCGATGGTTCGTGTGCCTGCGACTACGCCTATCCTTTTGTTAAGTCCTAAAGTTCTTGGAATATCGGACTCGACCGCGATTTTAGGCAAAAAGAACATCGAAGTCACCGATGCGGTCCTTCCGAACGCCCCGAACATCGGCCGGTAATGCACCGGTTGCGGCGTCGGAATCGAGGCATTCGGGTCGCCCATCGGCGCGGCGGCAATAAATCCGCCTTTAAGAATCAGGCTGGGTTTGACCGCGAAAAAAGCCGGGTTCCACAACACCAAATCCGCCAGTTTACCGACTTCGACAGAGCCGACTTCGTGCGCGATGCCGTGGCTGATGGCCGGATTAATCGTGTACTTGGCGATATAACGCTTGATGCGGAAATTGTCGTTGCGCGGCGAATCCTCGGCCAAGCTGCCGCGCTGCGCCTTCATTTTATGCGCGGTCTGCCAGGTGCGGATAATCACTTCGCCAACCCGGCCCATCGCCTGCGAATCCGAAGAAATCATCGAAAATGCGCCCAAGTCATGCAGAATATCCTCGGCGGCGATAGTTTCGCGGCGAATCCGCGATTCGGCAAAAGCCACGTCTTCGGCAATGCTTGGGTCAAGGTGATGGCAAACCATCAGCATGTCCAGATGCTCGTCTACGGTATTGATCGTATAAGGCCGGGTCGGATTGGTAGACGACGGCAGCACGTTAGCCTCGCCGCAAGCCCTGATAATATCCGGCGCATGGCCGCCGCCGGCGCCTTCGGTATGATAAGTATGAATGGTGCGGCCCTTGAACGCGGCAAAAGTGTCCTCGACAAAACCGGATTCGTTCAAGGTATCGGTATGAATCGCGACCTGCACATCAAAGCGGTCGGCGACCGAAAGACAGCAATCGATAGCCGCCGGTGTCGTGCCCCAGTCCTCGTGCAGCTTCAAGCCCATCGCCCCGGCGCGAACCTGTTCTTCCAACGCAATCGGCAAACTGGCGTTGCCCTTGCCGAGCAGTCCAAAATTCATCGGAAACCCGTCCAGCGATTGCAGCATGCTGTGAATATTCCACGGCCCCGGCGTGCAGGTTGTAGCATTGGTGCCGGTTGCAGGCCCGGTGCCGCCGCCGATCATCGTAGTCACGCCTGACATCAACGCTTCATCGATTTGCTGCGGACAAATGAAATGGATATGCGCGTCGATGCCGCCGGCGGTCAGGATTTGTCCTTCACCGGCGATAATTTCGGTGCCGGGGCCGATGATTATATCGACGCCCTGTTGCGTATCGGGATTCCCAGCCTTGCCGATTCCGGCAATGCGACCGTTTTTGATGCCGACATCGGCTTTAATAATGCCCCAGTGGTCGACGATCAGCGCGTTGGTGATCACCAAATCCATCGCCACGGTGGAATCAACCTGGCTTTGGCCCATGCCGTCGCGAATGACTTTGCCGCCGCCGAATTTGACCTCGTCGCCGTACACCGTGCGGTCGGCTTCGACTTCTAAAAACAAGCCGCTGTCGCCCAAACGCACCCGGTCGCCGGTGGTCGGCCCGAACATATCGGCATAAGCTTGCCTGCTGATCCTGCTCATAAATTGTCCTCCAATGCGCCCATCACGTCCTGGCGGAAGCCGTAAATCCAGCGTAATCCGGCAAAGGCCACCAGCTGTATTTCACGTTGCTGGCCGGGCTCGAAACGCACCGCGGTGCCGGCTGGAATATCCGGCCTGAAGCCGCGCGTTGCCGCACGGTCGAACTGCAAAGCCGGATTGGTTTCAAAAAAATGATAATGCGAGCCGACTTGAATCGGCCGGTCGCCGCTGTTCGCAACCACTACGCTAATCGTCGCGCGGCCTGCGTTCAGTTCGATGTCGCCATCGGCGGGGATGATTTCTCCGGGTATCATGACTGTGCTCCTACTTTGCTATTCGATCGGGTTATGGACCGTGACCAGCTTGGTGCCGTCCGGAAAGGTCGCTTCAACCTGCACATCGGGCAGCATTTCGGCGACGCCGTCCATTACATCGTCGCGGTAAAGCAGGGTGCGGCCGAATTCCATCAGTTCCGCGACTGTGCGGCCGTCGCGAGCGCCTTCCATGATCGCGGCGCTGATAAAAGCCACGGCTTCCGGATAGTTGAGCTTCAGGCCCCTGGCTTTGCGGCGTTCGGCCAGCAGGCCAGCGGTAAATATCAGCAGTTTGTCTTTTTCGCGTGGTGTTAATTGCATTGTTTTAGTCCAATTTTTATTCAGATGATTTCCAGTATCGGATTTATTCACCACGAAGACACGAAGAGCACGAAGTTTGCTAGTTCCCAAGCTTGATCGCTCGTCGTTATACACATCTCGACGTAGGCCGGAATAAACCCGCCCGGCGACAGCAAGGGTGGAGCGTTTCCGGGCTACATCCTTGGGAACCAGCTAAGTTATTAAATTTTTTTCTTCGTGTCTTCGTGGTGAATAAAACTCAAGTCGCCCAAATTCGCGGAGCACAGGCTTTGCGTTGTACCGAGTCCGGCCGCACAATCGCCCAAACCTGCTCGAAAAAACCGCGCAGCCGGTCGCTTCTGTCATCAACAGCTCTACAGACCAACAGTTCATCGATAAGCGTCACGCCGCGGCCTTTGCTCTCGCCGATTAATTGCTGGACTGCGGCCAGACTTTCAGCTCCGGCAGGGCTGGCAAACAAGGTGCCGCAAGCCGACAAGCCCTGCAATCCCCAACGGGCCGCAAAAGCTTTGGCATCCAGATGCAGGCGTTCCAAAAACAAAGGCTGTCCCCGACAATAAACCTGCCAGCTCATATCCGCTAAACCGACATCGAAACTCTCGCCGCAGGCAGGCCTTCCTAAAGACAGAATTTCCCAGCCGATAAAGCGAGCACCTTGGGCCAATTCGACGTTAACAGCCGATCTTAACTGCGCGCCTTGATAAATAATAGTCTCCTGCGGCAGCCATTCCAGCGCCGCGCCATCCTCCACCTTGATCGAAACGTTCTGGACGGCCAGCTCGCCGTTGCTGCGATAAAACTTTCCGGCCGCCGGCGTGGTAATCAGCGCATGGCTGTGTGGTTCGGCAGTGATGAAAAGATTTAACCGGTCGCCGCCGACAATACCGCCCGGCGGATGCAGGATGTACACATGGCAGACGCCGCCTTCCGGGTAAAAAGGCCGTTGTACGGTTAGCGGGCCTTGATGACGACGGTGCGCCAGTAGCGTTTTGCCGTGTTTTTGTTCAAAGCCGAGTTCCAGTTTTGCTTGCCAGCCTTTTATTGATAAATTTGCGTTCACAGTGTTTTTTCAGTTTGTACGGCGGCATTAATAAAAAGAGACGCACAGCGTACCCTACGCTGTAGGCTGTGAAACTAAAGGAAAAGTCTCCGGGTGACGAATTGAATCGACATGCAAATCAATATCCAATTCCGGCCAATAAAGATGGTGTGGTTGGGGACGATCAACGTGGAAAAGTTCCGCTACCGGCGCTTTACGAAACCACGGAAACTCCAAAAATGAAACGAATAGTTCCTCTTTTTCATCAAGCAGTATCCAGAAACCGTGTTTGGTAACGCCGGAAACCTCAACCGGGGAAATGTCTGTGCCAAGCATCTTTAATCTCCTGCTCGTGTAAATTTACCAAATTATTTACTTCCCGTAGTTCCTGTGCAGATAAACCAAAATTCTGCGCGAGTTCGATAGCGGGTTCCAGCCAGAATTTTGCTTCGCCATCCGCATGATCGACATGAACATGCATTCGTGGTTCTTCTCTTGAGAAGAAATAAAATCGGTAACCGCGTTCACGAAATATTGTTGGACTCATAATCAGGAAAATACTCAACTCAAAAATAATAGTTATGTAGCCTATTCCACTTCGCTCTGTGTTTTCCTCAATGCAGGCTCACGATTCAATATATGCTCACGACTTCCAAATTGAATTACACCATTTTCAATATGATAAAAAAATCTATCAAGGACAATCGGAATTATTTCTTCGCACACGTAAGAAGCCATATTAATGGACTTTTCGGCATCCGCCTTTTTAACAGAAATACCCTGATGAACTACTTCATTTCTCAATTTCTGAAGTTCAATCCATTCATTCCAAATTGTCGATTCAGCACAACCGCTACGATTTGTTTTAAAATTTAATTGAGTAAAATCTTCAAGAATTTGGTAATAAATCTTAGGAATGTTTTCTAGACTTTTTTGTTTAAATGTTTGATCGTAAAGTACATCACCTGCACTATTATCAATAGCCAGCGAATATAAAATGGGTTTTAGCACTACTAATTTTATTCCTACTTCAATTGAAATGATTGCATGTAGAAAAGCAGCTGTGTGAAATTGACTTTCAAAAAGGATCTTTGACTCAGATAGATTTTGAAGCGGGGCTTTTACAACTTCAGGACTAATTTCATAAAACTTTCCAACGCCTTCAAAGGTAAATTCATCTTTATAACGTTGTTTAAAGTCCTCGTATAATGAGTCCATGCCCTGTTCATATAATGCGTCTGATTCATCGTACGACATATTAAGATACCTTTTAAATGAATGTATTGGGATAAGGAAAAGTCATCAATCGAGAATAGTTTCTCTCAATTCATCCTATCATGCCTTTACATTCGATAACCATCAAACCGTCAAATACCGCTTAACCATGTCATCGCTCAATTCATCCATTGCCCCGGCAGCTACGCCCCGGCCTCTGTCCATAATATAAAACCGGTCCGCGACTTTCCGCGCAAACGGCAGTTTTTGTTCCACCAGCAACACGGTCACGCCCAATTCGTTTTTGATTTTGATAATGCCTTCGCGCACCTCGTCTTTCGCTTCGTCGCCTTGTTTCAGCAACGGCGTCGTTATGCCTTTGGCACGGTTCAGGCGGATAATCACATCGCCGATTTCGCTGACGATATTCGGCTGTATGCCTTCGGTCGGTTCGTCCAGGATCAGCAGTTTGGGATTCAGAACCAAGGCCCGGCCAATCGCCAGTTGCTGCTGCTGGCCGCCGGACAAGTCGCCGCCGCGCCGTTTGAGCATTTGTTTCAGCACCGGAAAAAGCTCATAGATATGTTCCGGGACTTTTTTAATGCCTTGCTTGCGCGCCGCGCGCAGGCCGATTTTCAGGTTTTCCTCGACCGTCAGCAACGGAAAAATCTCCCGGCCCTGCGGCACAAAACCGATGCCCAGCTCGGCGCGATGTTCCGGTTTGGCAAGGGTTAAGGCCTCGCCGTTATATTCGATAGCGCCGTCGCGAACCGCGATCAGCCCCATGATGCTTTTAAGCAGGGTAGTCTTGCCGACGCCGTTGCGGCCCATTAAACACAGGCAGGAACCGGCCGGTAAATCGAGATTCACATCCCACAAGGTATGGCTGCCGCCGTAATATTGATTCAATCCGCTAATTTTCAGCATCAGTCCCCCAAATAAACCTGTATCACGCGTGGATCGTTCTGCACCTCGTCCATGCTACCTTCGGTCAGCACCGAGCCTTCATGCAGCACCGTCACATGCTTGGCAATCGAGCGGACGAATTCCATATCATGCTCGACCACAACAATGGAGCGCTCGCCCTGTAACGATAACAGCAGTTCGGCGGTGCGCTCCACTTCCTGATGGGTCATGCCCGCTATCGGCTCGTCGACCAGCATGACTTTGGGTTCCTGCATCAGCAACATGCCGATCTCCAGCCATTGTTTCTGCCCGTGCGACAGAATGCCCGCCGGTTGCGACCTCAGTTCAACCAGCCCTATCGTCTCCAGCACTTGTTCGATACGGTCGCGTTGCGCACCGTTCAACTTGGCGAATAAAGTCGCCCATGCGCCCTTATCGGTCGCTAAAGCCAGTTCCAGGTTTTCGAATACGCTGAGCATGTCGAACACGCTTGGCTTTTGGAATTTGCGGCAAATGCCCGCCTGGGCGATGGCCGGTTCGTCCATTTGCAGCAGGTCGATGGTTTGCCCGAAAAACACCGAGCCGGTATCGGGCCGGGTTTTGCCGGTAATCACATCCATCAAGGTGGTTTTACCGGCGCCGTTCGGGCCGATCAAACAGCGTAATTCCCCTGCATCGATATACAGCGAGAGGTTATTCAAGGCTTTGAAGCCGTCGAAACTGACGCTGACATCTTCAAGATAAAGAATCGGGCCGTGGCTGACATCCACTTGGCCCGGCTTAAGCGCTATGCCGTTCATTGTTTTTGCTCCTGCAAACGACGTTGCCAGAATCCGACCAAGCCGTCAGGCAATAACACGGTCACCAGAATAAAAGTCGCGCCGAGGAAAAACAGCCAGATTTCCGGCATCCATCCGGTTAGCAAGGTCTTGGCGTAATTGACCAGCACCGCGCCGACGATTGCGCCGTACAGCGTGCCGCGCCCGCCGATAGCGACCCAGATGACGATTTCCAGCGAGTTCAACGGCGAAAATTCGCTGGGATTGATAATGCCCACTTGCGGCACATACAAAGCCCCGGCAATTCCGGCCAGCATCGCGGCAAACACGAAAATCCATAATTTGAACATTTCCACGCGATAACCGAGAAAACGCACCCGCATTTCCTGGTCGCGAATCGCCGTTACCACCCGGCCCAGTTTGCTGTTGACGATCCAGCGGCTGACCAGGAAGGCCAGCATCAGGATCAGGCCTGAAGCCATCAACAAGCAGGCGCGCACCGAATCGGACTGGCTGTTAAAACCGAGAATTTCCTTGAAATCGGTCAAGCCGTTGTTGCCGCCAAAACCCATCTCGTTTCTAAAAAAGGCCAGCAACAGCGCGTAAGTTAAAGCCTGGGTAATAATCGACAGATAAACGCCGGTCACCCGCGAACGGAATGCCAGCCAGCCGAACAAAAAGGCCAGCACGCCGGGAACCAGAAAAATCATGATCGCGGCAAACCAGAACTGCTCGAAACCGTGCCAGTACCAAGGCAGTTCTTTCCAGTTAAGAAATACCATAAAATCGGGCAGCAGCGGATCGCCGTAAACGCCGCGGCTACCGATCTGGCGCATTAAATACATGCCCATCGCGTAGCCGCCCAACGCAAAGAAAGCGCCGTGACCCAAAGCCAGAATGCCGCAATAACCCCAAACCAGATCCAGCGACATGCCCAGCAACGCAAAGGTCAAATATTTTCCCAACAGCGATACCGTGTAAGAGGAGAAATACAGCGGCGAACCCGGTGCAAATACCAGATTGCATACCGGAACAATCAGGCTGATTGCGGCCAATACGGCCAGCACCGAGAGCGCGGCTTTATCGTTTTTTAACAGCATCGCTTAGCCCTCCACCGCTCGGCCCTGTTGCGGAAACAAGCCGCGCGGACGTTTTTGAATGAATAAAATGATGAACACCAACACCAGTATTTTCGCCAATACCGCGCCTGCATAAGGTTCAAGCAATTTATTGGCGATACCCAACGAAAATCCCGCCACCAGCGTGCCCCATAAATTACCGACGCCGCCGAATACCACGACCATAAATGAATCGACGATATAAGCCTGCCCCAAATTCGGGCCGACATTGGTAATTTGGCTTAATGCGACTCCGGCGACCCCGGCGATGCCCGAGCCCAGCCCGAAGGTCAAGGCATCGACCCGGCCGGTCGGAATGCCCATGGCCAAGGCCATCTTGCGGTTCTGCGCAACGGCGCGCACTTCCAGGCCCAGGCGGGTGCGTTTGAGGATTTGCAGCAACAACACAAACACCAGCAGGCAGAAAATCAATATGTACAAGCGGTTCCAGGTCAGCGACAAAAAGTCGTTGATTTGCAAGGTGCCGCTCATCCATTCCGGCGTCGCGACACTGCGGTTTAACGGCGAAAATATCGAGCGCACGGCCTGTTGCAGAACCAGGCTGACGCCGAAAGTCGCCAACAGCGTTTCCAGAGGGCGGCCGTATAAAAAGCGGATAATGCCGCGCTCGATAATAATCCCGGCCAGCGCCGAAATGATGAACGCCGCCGGAACCGCAATCGCCAACGACAGCCCCAAATGGTTAGGCATCAGTTGTTGGGTGACATAAGTCGTATAAGCGCCGAGCATCATCAGCTCGCCATGCGCCATGTTGATCACGCCCATCACGCCGAAAGTAATGGCCAAACCAATCGCGGCCAAGACCAGCACCGCGCCGAGGCTTAAGCCGAAAAACAGGGTTTCGATAGCGGCATAGGCTTGCAGCTGTGAATTGATTTTTGACAACGCGGCTTCGGCTTGATTGCGCACATCGCTGTCCGCCTCCAGATAATGGCCGTCGCTATCTTTTTCGACCAGTCCGTTTAGCCGGTTAACCACATTCCGGCCGGCTTGGTCCTTCAATAAATCGATTGCCGCCAAGCGCACCCTTTTGTCGGGGCTGTTTAATTGTTCCAGGCCTAAAATAAGCTTGATCGCATTTTGTACGCGTTCGTCCTGTTCCATGATAAGTTGGCCGCGCAACAACGCCAAACTCTGGTCGTCAATGGATTGACCCATTGCGCTGACGGCGGCGAGTCTTACCGCGGCATTGTCGTCATTCAGCTGCAAACGGCCGATTATTTTCCTCAATGAAGTTCGCAGGCTGTTATTAACGGTGATTTTTTGCGTGGCGGAGCGTTCCACCATGCCCAGATTTTCTCCGCTTTCGGCGTCGGTAAGCTTGTAGTCCGTTTCGACTTCTTCGCCGATGACCAGTTTCCCATCGGCCTTAAGATTGAATAATCGCCCGTCGAGCAGCGCTTGCAATACGGCAACGGCCTGCGGCTTTTCCACGGCGGCCAGTTGTTCGATAGCCTGCCCACGCTCCTGCATGGACCCGGCTTTAAGATTCGATAAAGCGGCTGAGAAGGCATCCTCGGCGGCATTTTCCTGACCGATACTCAAGGTTGGCGACATCAGGATAAATCCCAGCATTACCCGGCAACACCATCTGAAAGAATTCGGTTTCATAATACTCCATACTTTAAATAAACCTAAAAACCAAAGTTTGTCCACGAAAGACACGAAATAAATTAGCATGCTGTGTTACACCATTCATCGCTTTGAGCGATGATTTACAACTTTGTAAGTTTTTTAAATGTTTTCGTGCTTTTTGTGTTTTTCGTGGATCAAATGCTTTTTAATTACCGATCAAAAATTCTGCCCGGAGCACTTCTTGGTTTTGGTGTTGTAATTGCCGCAACTGATAGGCGCTGTCCAGTCGGCGATAATCGGTTTGCTTTCCGGCAAAAAGTCGGACCAGGCATCGCCGTCGATCAGCTTGTTGGTTTGCCAAACCGTCTGCAATTGGCCGTCGTCCTGGATTTCGCCGATTAATACCGGTTTGCTGATGTGATGGTTAGGCAACATTTTCGAGGTGCCGCCGGTCAGGTTCGGAAACTCGACGCCGATAATCGCTTTTTGCACCGCGTCAGGATCGGTCGAGCCGGCTTTCTCGACCGCTTTGACCCACATGTTGAAACCGATGTAATGCGCTTCCATCGGGTCGTTGGTCACGCGTTTCGGGTTTTTGATAAAGTCATGCCATTGGCTGATAAACGCGGCGTTTTTAGTGGTATCGATGCTCATGAAATAGTTCCATGCGGCCAGATGCCCCACCAACGGCTTGGTGTCCATACCCGACAACTCTTCCTCGCCGACCGAAAAGGCGATGACCGGAATCTGTTCTGCGGAAATGCCCTGATTGCCTAGCTCCTTGTAGAACGGGATATTGGCGTCGCCGTTAATGGTTGAAACAACCGCCGTTTTCTTGCCGGCCGAACCGAATTTCTTGATGTCCGCGACAATACCCTGCCAATCGGAATGCCCAAACGGCGTGTAATTAATCATGATGTCCTTTTTGGCGACGCCTTTGGAGACAAGGTAGGCTTCAAGGATCTTGTTGGTGGTGCGCGGATAAACGTAGTCGGTGCCCGCCAGTACCCAACGTTTGACTTTTAAATCGTTCATCAAATAATCGACCGCCGGAATCGCCTGCTGGTTCGGCGCGGCGCCGGTATAAAACACATTCTTCGACGATTCTTCGCCTTCATACTGCACCGGGTAAAACAGCAGGCCGTTCAGTTCTTCGATGACCGGCAACACGGATTTTCTCGATACCGAAGTCCAACAGCCGAAGATCGCGGCCACTTTATCTTTGGTCAGCAATTCGCGCGCTTTTTCGGCAAACAGCGGCCAGTTGGAAGCCGGATCGACGACCACCGCTTCGAGTTTTTTGCCGAGCAAACCGCCTTTTTTGTTCTGCTCGTCGATCAGCATCAGCATCGTGTCTTTCAGCGTGGTTTCGCTGATCGCCATGGTGCCGGACAATGAGTGCAGCACACCGACTTTAATCGTGTCTTCGGCGTGTGCAGCACCCGCCGCCAGGGTTAATGCCGCTATCGCACCGGCGATACCGAGTAAGCGCAGTTTTGAAGATAATTTTTTCATATTAATAAATCTCAAATAGTTAAAGAAAGGTGGCCTAAAGGCTAAAATTCTGGGCCTTTCATCTTTTGCCTTTTCATCCATCAGCCAAAATCCGTGACATCTGTGTTCTATTTTCTAGCGGCTAAATAGATTTATATCTGCCACTGAAAGCCGAGTTTGACGGCATTGCTGTGTTCGCCTGTAGCCGTCGACGTGTAATTCAGGCCTTTGGTCATAAGATCGCCGTATTCCCAGCTCAAGGACACGCGCGCGTTATGGCCGTCGATCACGTAGTTCACGCCGCCTTCGTAGGAATTACGGTTGGAACTGCCGCCAGGCAGGACGTTCACATAACGTAGATACGGCTGGACTTGGCCGATGCCGATTTTTTGCGGGAACAAGTACATTCCGCTGACATCATAGGCGTTGCCTTCGAACATCGAAAAACCGCCGCCCGCATTGCGCGAGGCCTGGCTGTAGCCGTTGGAAATGCCGTAATTTTTGTATTCGCCGTTTACCGTCACCACGCCGCTGTTGGGCAGCACTTTTTCCATCAGCACGTCGACTGCGGTGCCTCGGAAGTCGCCATGATCCAAAGCGGTACCCGCGCCGTCTTCCTGATACTGGTTGGACACGGCGACGGTCAGGATGTCGCCGCCTTTGCCGTAGTAAGTGCCGGAGGTGTAATAGCCTGGATTCTTCTCGACATCCCAGAAGTTGTAGGCAAAGCGCTGGCTGTACAGAATATTGTCGTCAATATTCGCGCCGCCTCTTAAGCCGCGGAAAAAGCCGACGGCATATTGCAGGCGGCCGTCAAACGCCGCACCCCAAAAGGTCGCTCCGTCGTCACGGCCAAAAGAACCAGCCGAAGTGCCGTCCGACTTGATCGTCAAATTGTAATCGGCCGGCTCGAACGGCGTGCCGGAACTGAAAATATTGTATATCGCGCTGTAAAACGGACCGTTCATTTCCCGGCGTTCGGCAGGAACCAGCATGCGGCCTACCCAGAGGTTCGCCATCGGGACGTACTCAAACTTGCCGATCGCATCCAATACCCGCACTTCGCCGCCATTGCTACAGGTTTGGCAATCGGTATTGAACTCCACCTTCAAATATTTGTGGATTTGCCCGTTGAGGTACAGACGGATATTGTCCAGATTAAAGTCGTTGCTCCACTTGTTGCCGCCAGCGCCGGCACCGCTTTCGGCAGCCTGAAAGCTGGTGCGTAAACCCGCACCGATGCTGACCCATTTGGTGTCGTCAATTTTGAAAGTTGCGCCGGCTTGCGAAGCCGGGACATAGCCGACCGCCAGCGTTAACAGGCTTAATGCCGGAAGAAGTTGCTTGCTTCGTATTCCGGCCGTTGTTTTTGTAGAATCACTCATGTCAGGTTCCCCAGAATTTAAAAGGTGATTTGATATTGCATCCGGGTTATCCGGATGCAGCCAGGAAGTTGGCTGGATTCATTATTTTGCTCGGGGGAAATTTGCACAATGCGTCATCTGACTCATCAGTCAAATGACGCATATCCATCAACCGGCAACTCGTCTACAGTTGAGGAACCTGTCTCACACCATCCGGAGTCGCATGAATAAGCTGATACAAGGCCCTGTAGGGAGCCTGCTGTCCAAATCTATCGCAATGGCCTGGTTATTAAGCGCCTGCGCACCGGGCCTGGAAAAAAAGCCGATACAGCTCGACACCGCATCAATTAAGCGGATTGAATTCAAGATCGGTACGATCAAGCAACCTTCGTTGAAATCGACATTGGCTGGGCGGGATGTGGCCGCCCGGATTGGCAACAATCTGGCCGGCTGGGGTTATCCGGTCGGGGCTAAAGACAATCAGGCTTTCAGCCATAGCTTAACCGCTGAAATCGGCTTGATTGAGCACAGCGAAACGCCGCCCGGATTTTCATTTTCTTCCGGGAATTCCGATCCGAGGGCCCTCGATTTTCAAAAAGCCAAAGTGCTGCCGATCGGCTGCGAGCTGGCCTCTATCGCACAGCCGACCCAGACGAGCTATCTGCATATGGACTTTGTTGCCAGCAATGCGGCCAGCGAAGCGCAGTTGGTCGATCACATCAGCACCGTCTGTTTTAATCTGTTGAGCGAGCTTAACTGGCCGGATAAAACGCAAAGCGAGCCGTCTTCAAGTTTTAAGCCAAGCTGGATACCGGAGGTGCGCATCGAAACCGTCACCAGACCGGAAGAAGCCGTCAAAGCCGATGAACCGGGCGTGGAAAAGGAAAACGAAGGCCGTAAACAGATCATCATTCACAATCAGGGATCGCCGGTGATTTTAAAATTCGGCCATGAAAGGCTATAAGCGCCTGATATAAGCTGCTGACTTGTATGTAAGCCTGGAGTGCAGGCTCGACCTGGTGTGCAAGCAGAGCTTGCACACCAAAAAACCGGAAAACTTTAGCTCGATTACTTATTGGGCGTAATTGAGGCTAACCGCACCACTTTAGTTCAATGCTTTTATAGATAGCTTGCTGTTTAGCGCATAGGCTTTGCTAATGAGCTTTGGTGTAGTTATTGCTTAATCTAAAAGCCGCAGTTTTTAGATTCAAGAGGTAGTGATTGAACATAGGTAGTGAACAGGTTAAGTAATCGTTCAAAAGTCTTTTAACATTTTTTACTCACCACGAAGAGCACGAAGGACACGAAGTTGACTATTTTCTTCGTGATCTTCGTGGTAAATAAGGAGACAAATGGTTTTTTTCATTTTGTTAAAAAACTTTTTAGCTATCTACTTATGGCTCACCTTATAAAAAACCATCGAGGAAACCAAGATCCGACAAAGTGTCTCAAAAATCCGCCGCGACTATAACGCCTGGGTCGCCAACGAAACGCTGGAAGACTATGCGCTGCGATTCGCACCGCGCACCTTCCGCAAATGGTCGGAATTCCAGGTCGCCAATACCGCGTTCGGCTCTACCTCATTCCTGGTTCTGGAAGCCATCGGCGGCTTCCTGTCGATCAATTACGGTTTTACCAATGCGTTTTGGGCTATTCTGGCGGTTGGTCTGATTATTTTTATCACCAGTTTCCCAATCAGCTATTACGCCGCCCGCTATAACATCGATATTGACCTGATGACCCGTAGCGCCGGTTTCGGTTATATCGGCTCGACGATAACCTCGTTGATTTACGCCTCGTTTACGTTCACGTTGTTTGCGCTCGAAGCATCGATAATGTCCTTGGCTATCGAGTTGTATTTCCACATCCCTATCGCCATCGCGCATATTATCAGCGCCGTTACTGTCATTCCTCTGGTGACTTTCGGAATCACCACGATCAGCCGCTTGCAGATGTGGACGCAGCCGCTGTGGCTGGTGCTATTGATTGCACCCTATATTGCCGTATTCATGCGCGAACCGGACTCGATGATGACGGTGCAAGCCTATTTTTGGATTGCGGCTAGCGGTCAGGGCTTTAACTGGCTGATGTTCGGCAGCGCGACCACCATCGCCTTTTCAATGGTGGCGCAAATCGGCGAGCAAGTCGATTTCCTGCGTTTTATGCCTGTGCTGACTGAAAAAAACCGAATGCGCTGGTGGCTGGCAACCATTACCGCGGGTCCGGGATGGATTTTGTTCGGCATGGCTAGGCAGCTGGGCGGAGCATTGCTGGCTCATCTTGCTGTTCGCCACGGCATAGCGCCGATCCATGCGCATGAGCCGACGCAAATGTATCTGGTGGCTTACGCCGACTTGTTCGGCAATACCGAATTAGCGTTAACGGTCACTACGTTGTTTGTGGTGATTTCCCAGATTAAAATCAATGTCACTAATGCTTATGCAGGCTCGCTGGCTTGGTCGAATTTTTTTTCGCGGCTGACTCACAGCCACCCCGGCCGGGTTGTGTGGCTGGTGTTTAATGTTTCCGTTGCCCTTTTACTGATGGAATTCGGGGTATTCGGCGCTTTGGAAAAAGTATTGGGACTATTCTCCAATATGTCGATAGCCTGGATCAGCGCGGTTGCGGCGGAATTACTGATCAACAAGCCTCTGGGCTTGAGCACTAAAGCCGTTGAGTTCAAACGTGCTTACCTGCCGGATCTCAATCCGGTCGGCACGCTGTCAACCTTATGTGCCTCGATAGTATCGATATTGGCTTATCTGGGATTTTTCGGTGCGTTCGCGCAGGCCTTTTCAGCATTTTTCGCCTTGAGTCTGGCCTTTCTGCTGGTCCCTTGCATCGCTCTGCTATACGGCAGTCAACGCTATCTGGCGCGCGACATCCATCTTAACAATATGACTCCGGTCAGTCGCTGTACTATTTGCGAAAATCATTTCGAACGCGAAGATGTGGCGTATTGCCCGGTCTATGAGGACAGCATTTGCTCGCTTTGCTGCACGCTGGACTCGCGTTGCATGGATGCCTGTAAACCGGGCGTGCGCCTGGACGACTATCTGCAAAGCTTTGCCGAATGCTGTTTGCCGGGTTGGATGAATCTGGGCGTCAGGCTGCGCCTGATACGCTTTAGCCTGTTGTTTTTGTTTCTGGCCGTTTTAACCAGCATATTTGTAGGCATTATTTACTATCAGGATTTATTGCTTGCCGAACACTACCTGCCGTCGTTCAATCTGTTGCTGGCGAATTTTGTTAAGGTTTACGCCTCATTGCTGGTCTTCATCGGTTTGTGTACCTGGTGGCTGATCCTGAACGACGAGAGCCGGCGCGTTGCGCATGAAGAAATCGCCAAGCAAACCCAGCGCCTGTTGATGGAAATCGATGAACATAAAAAGACCGACGCGAAATTGCAGCAAGCCACCAAAATGGCGGATCGCGCCAACAGTGCGAAAAGCCGTTTTCTCAGCAGCATGAGCCATGAAATACGCACGCCGTTAAACAGTATTGTCGGCTACGCGTATATTTTGCAGAAAGACCCGGCGATACCGGCGCACAGACGGCAGGCGGTGGATATTTTAAAGCGTAACGGCGATCATTTATCCGCGCTGATCGAGGACATTCTGGATATTGCCCGCATCGAAGCGCGTAAGTTCGAACTGCGCCAGGAGCCTATCGATTTTCCGGGATTTATTGAGCACCTGGTCAGTGTGTTTAAGCTGCAAGCCGAACAGAAAGGCCTGTCTTTTTACTGCCAGATTATCAACACTCTGCCGCAACGGGTCCGCGGCGACGAGAAGCGGGTCGGACAAATATTGATCAACCTGCTCGGCAATGCGGTCAAATTCACCGTGGCCGGCGAGGTTATCTTTCGTATCGGTTTCAGCTGCGGTGTAACGACGTTCCAGGTCGTTGATACCGGCCCCGGCATCCATAAAGATCAACTGCAAAATATTTTTCAGCCTTTTACCCAATTACCGAATGAGAATTTAGACGCCGGCAGCGGTTTGGGTCTAACCATTAGTAAGATTCTATGCGAAATCATGGGCGGCGAACTGGTTGTGGTCAGCGATCAGGGCAAAGGTTCCACCTTTACCGTCAGGCTGCTGCTCCCCAATCTGGGCAGCGAACAGCAATACATTCACGAAGAAGACATTATCGGTTATCAGGGCAAGCGCCAAAAAATCCTCATTGTCGATGATCAGCCGGATCATCGGCAGCTGATACTGTCTATTTTAGAGCCCTTAGGTTTCGTTTTGATTGAGGCCGGCGGCGGCGAAGAATGCCTGGATAAAGTCGAATATGATGCGCCGGATCTTGTTCTGATGGATTTATCGATGCCCGGACTGGATGGCGCCGCAACCGCCCATCTCCTGCGCCAAAACGGCAATGCAACGCCGATTGTTGTGTTAAGCGCCAACGCTTATCCGGCCGATCGGCTCAATGCCGTTAATGCCGGTTGCAACGATTTTTTGGTCAAGCCGATACACGTCAGCGAATTACTCTACAAACTTAAACTGCATTTGGCGTTAAACTGGGTCTATCAGGATGATGAAACCGAACTGCAAATTTCCGACCAGTCGCCGTCACTAGACATTGTTCAGGAATTAACCGGCTATGTGCGAATCGGCGATTTACAGGGACTTAATCAATATTTGACCCGACTCATTCAGCACCATCCTGAATATAGCTATTTTGCGCAGAGGATGATGTCGCTGGCCGGCGAATTCGATCTACTTGAAATCAAGAAACTCTTGCATATTGCCAGTGAGGCGCTAAGCGGCAATGACCGGTAAATCTTCTCCTATTATCGGAATTGCCATGATTGTCGACGATACGCCCGGCAATCTGGCCTTGTTATCGGACACGCTCTCGGAAGCCGGTTACCGGGTGCTGGTTGCCACCGATGGCTTATCGGCGCTGGAACAAATCGCTTATCTGAAACCGGATATTATTTTGCTGGATATTATGATGCCGGGCATTGACGGCTTTGAAACCTGTAACCGGCTTAAATCCTCGCCGGAAACGGCCGATATTCCAGTATTATTTATGACCGCGTTAAGCGAACTGGACAACCTGTTACGCGGTTTCGATGAAGGCGCTGTCGATTATATTGTCAAACCGATTCGGCCCCCGGAAGTGCTGGCCAGAGTGGAAGTGCAGCTGACTCAGACCCGAAATCTGCGCCGCGTTGAAAATGCTTTAAACAACAGCCCTTTTTCCGCGTTGGCAATCGATTCAATTGGCAATATCACCTGGTTAACGCCCGGCGGCATCCGCTGGCTGGATGAGTTTCTGCAAAAACACGGATTAACGGGTAAGCATGACGTCGGTTCGCCGCTGCCCAAACCGCTGCTCGACTGGATTAACCGGCGCTCAGGGCTGATTGATAAATCCGAATCCTTTGAAAGTTATCGAGCCGGAGCCGGTTTTCTGGCAAAAATAATACCGTGCCAAAGCGCCGGCGAATCTCTGCTGGTTTTAGAAAAGCATTCACACGAGTGGGATCTTGATTGGATAAGAAGCTCCCTGGGACTTACTGTGCGTGAAGCGGAAATACTGATGTGGATTTCCAGGGGTAAAACCAACAAGGACGTGGGTCTTATTCTGGGCAGCAGCCCGCGTACCATCAATAAGCATCTCGAACATATCTTTGAAAAATTTGGCGTGGCCACCCGCGCCGCGGCGGTTTCTATGGTGTTGCAGCGCCAGCAATTCTAAAGTTAAAGGCCATCATGTTTTTTTAGCATCGTGAGCGAGCCGCCGGGCTGTTTGGTTGATAGCGGACAATGCGCTAAAAAATGCTAGAATCACCGTTTTTGCGCAATCCGAGAACGTCTCTTGTCCATGCCTAATACCTTAAAGCTTCCCCTTGAATCACTGAAACTGAATGTCGATTTGGCGGGCTTTGAGTTCCCCACCGCGCCGAAGCTGCCCGAGACTATTTTAGGCCAGTCCAGAGCCCAATCGGCGCTTGAATTCGGCATCGCGATGAACAATCCCGGCTACAATGTTTTTGTGATGGGCGAGCCGGGATTGGGCCGCTTGTCGATGATTACCAACCATCTGCATACCCAGGCAAAAACGCTGCCCGCGCCGCCCTCCTATGCTTATGTCGATAATTTCGGCAATCCGAGAGAGCCGATGGCCGTTGAGTTGCCCGCCGAACACGGCCAGACGCTCAGCAAGGACATCGAAAAACTGATCGACAACCTGCTGGCGACCTTTCCCGCCGCGTTCGAAAGCCCGACTTACCAGCAGAAAAAGAGCGCTATCGAACGCCATTTTAACCAGTACTATAACAATGCGATCGATCTGGTCGATAAAAAGGCCCAAGCATTGGACATTGCATTGTTCAGGGAAAACGAATCGATTTCTTTTGCGCCTATCCGCGACAACAAGGCGCTGAATGAAGACCAATTCACCCAATTGCCGCTGACGGAACGGGAAGTCTTCCACAAGCGTGTCGAAGAACTGGAAGAATACCTCAGCGATGTCTTGCTGGAATTGCCCCAGTGGCGCAGAGCCATGGTTGAAAAAATCAAGCAACTGGATAACGACACCATCGATCTGGCGATAGAGCCGTTGTTTGCCGAACTGAACGACAGTTACCAGAATATCGATGATGTGATCACCTTCCTGGCGGAAATCAAAAAAAACCTCGGCAACACCATTGCCGATTACCTGATGCCCAGCCGGACGCCGGAGCCGCAGGACAACACCAGCAAGCGGCTGCTGCTGACCGAGCTGTACGCGCCCAACATCCTGGTCGATAACAAGCAGGAATGCGGCGCACCGGTGATTTACGAGCCGCACCCGATTTACCAAAACCTGTTCGGCCGCATCGAATACGTCAGCGACCAGGGTACGCTGGTGACCAATTACCGCCGGATTTGCGCCGGTTCATTGCATAAAGCCAACGGCGGTTACCTGATCCTCGATGCCGAAAAACTGCTGAATTATCCGTTCGTCTGGGAAGGCCTCAAACGCGCGCTGCAATCCGGCCGCATTGAAATCGAATCGCCTTATTCGGACCTCGGCATCAACACCATCACCCTGAAGCCGGAAGTCATCCCGCTGAACGTCAAGGTGATCCTGGTCGGCTCCAGAGACATTTATTATCTGCTGGAAGAGCTGGATGACGAGTTTAACGAGATGTTCAAAATCCTGGCCGACTTTGACAACTACATCCCGCGTAACGACGAGTCGATGCAACGCTTCATCCTGCTGATGATCAAGCAGGCCGCAGATTCCGGGGCCAAACCGTTGACGCGAACGGCGATTGAATGCCTGATCGAGCACAGCTGCCGCCTTGCGGAAAACCAGCATCATTTTTCCGCCCGGATCAAAGACTCGCTGGAAATCATCGCCGAAGCCAACCTGTTTTGCAGGCCCGACGACCAGCCGGTTTGCGACCGCTCTCATATCGAACAGGCGCTGGCCGCCAGAGAGCATCGCAACGGCAGATTGCCCGAGAACATCCTCGAGGAAATGCTGGTCGGCACCATCCTGATCGATACCGACGGCGACGCGATAGGCAAAGTCAACGGCCTGACCGTAATGGAAGTCGGCGGCAGCAGCTTCGGCGCGCCGGTGCGCATCACCGCCAGCGTTTACCCCGGTTCCAGGGGCATCGTCGATGTCGAGCGGGAAGTGGAACTGGGCCAGGCCATCCACTCCAAAGGCGTGATGATCCTGACCGGCTATCTGGGACACACCTATGCCCAGCTATTTCCGCTGGCCATATCGGCCAGCATCGCGATCGAACAATCCTACGGCTATATCGACGGCGACAGCGCCTCGCTGGCCGAGCTGTGCTGCCTTATTTCAGCGCTGACCCGGATACCGATCAAACAGACCTTCGCAGTGACCGGCTCGATCAACCAGTACGGCGAAGTGCAGGCGGTCGGCGGCGTTAACGAGAAAATAGAAGGCTTCTTCCGGCTGTGCCAGGCGCGCGGCCTTAACGGCCAACATGCCGCCATTATCCCGGCCGCCAACAAGCGTAACCTGATGCTGAAACAGGAAGTGATCGATGCTGTGGCAAAGGGGCTGTTTGCGGTTTATGCGGTTTCCAACGTCGATGAAACGCTGGAGTTATTGACCGGGGAATCGGCTGGCGTGTTAGATAGCGAAGGCATGTACCCGGAAGACAGTATTAATTTTAAGGCCATCTCAAGGTTAAAGGAGATTTCGGATATGGCTGGGGATGAGGATGATAAGGAGGAGGTTTAGCGTAATCCTCTGTATTATGTAGCAAGAGCTTAAAAGATGAAAAAAATAAAGGCGTGGACCGAAATGCTCCTCACGCCTGAAGATAACAAAAATTAATCGGATAGCTTTTTGTTCGTTTTTATATTATCGATAACTTTATCGAAATCTGATTTGTATTCTCTGTCTTGAATTACTCTAAATTTTTCAAATTCTTTTAAGGCATGTCTATTGGCCTCTTCTCGACGCACTTTTCCATAATCAGAAAGCACATCATAGGCATTGAAATCCAAAAAACCATCTAACTTTTCTGTCCAGTCCTTCATTGATAATGGCTTATGCCTTCTAGCAAAATTCTCGGCCCAGTCTAAGTACATTGATACGAGTCTATTTAAATTATCAATTTCATCTTTTGATAAGTAGTTCTTACCGACAGTAACATCTAATTTAGTGATTTTTCCTTTTTTGCCTTCGTTCTTCCATGTTTGAACTCCCATATGAGGCTTTGTCGCATCGGCTCTCAATTTAATAAGTTCGGATGATGTATGACCATGAATTGCATAATGTAATTTATCTTGAACATGAGCATAAAACTGCTGTGTTATTGGTGAATCTTTGTCGTAGTCAATACTGCATTGCGCATATATGTCCGTTACTTTTTGATAAAATCGTCTTTCAGAGGCTCTGATTTCCCGGATCTTTTCAAGCAAATCATCAAAATAATCTTTGCCAAAAAGTTGATTTCCTTGTTTAAGTCTTTCATCATTCAAAACAAAGCCTTTAATCAAATAATCTTTCAAAACTGTTGTTGCCCATTTTCTGAACTGAGTTGCCCGAACAGAGTTTATCCTATAACCTACTGAAATTATTGCATCTAAGCTGTAAAAATTGGTGTCATAGTTTTTGTCATCTGATGCAGTTACTCGAATTTTTCGAGTAACTGCATCTTCATCTAATTCATTGGTTTCAAATATGTTTTTTAGATGATAAGTCACGGTATTTGATTCAACATCAAAAATTTCCCCCATCCCTTTTTGTGATGCCCATACTGTTTCATCGCCTATCAATACTTGAACCTTAATAGTGCCATCCTCTGCCGCATAAAATAAAAAAGGTGAGTCTTCCCTATAAACTTCATTTTCTAACTGAATGGCCTTTGATATTTCTTGCTTTGATACCGCCTTAGTTTCCATAGGAGTTTGATAGTCTTGTTCAATGGTTGGCTGCTCAATGAAATCTTGCGCAGAAAGATTAATTCCTCTGTCTAATGCCAACATTAATAGTTTTGGATGCCATCTTGCCGGAATAGATTCCGCCTTAACCCAATAGGCTACAGTGCTCTGACCTTTGCCAATCAATGCTGCCAATGCGGTTTGCCCGCCAAACATATCAACAATAGCTTTTACATTCATAAAATTCACCTTTTTATTTTGATAATCAAATTGTACTATCAGATATTTTGCTGTCAATATCAAATTTATTGTTATGTTTTTTGATACTGATAAGCCGGGTAACGCTGTAAAGCTGTAAGGCGGATTCGCGGCAGCAATCCGCCATGTCAGGATGATCGAACAGCCCTTTGCCCGGATTTTTCCAAACAGGGCAAGAACGATATGGCGGCTTATTTTTGATGTTACACGTTTTTGGCAGTATGCTACCGCGAAACCAGCCACGAACTTTATCCGCAAAAAAACCGATTGCTTACCTGCAACAAAGAATGGGGCAGATCCTGCCTTTTATACAATATTGGAATCAACGCCAATATTACCCACGCTGTCAAAAACCTAGGAATCATATTATGAAGACTCAATTTCGCTATGTGTTTGAACTGCTTGCATTGCTATGCCTGTTGTCCGGTGTTGCCAGGGCGGAGGATATGCCTGCAACGTGCAAGCAGGATTGTCCGGCCCCCTTTGTTAAAAACGAGTTCTGGACGACCGAATACGGCCCTGCCGCAGCCAATATCGTATTATCGCCGACCAACTTCCTGGCCTGTTCTTCCAGTGGCTACGCACTTTGCTACTATTCCGGTCCGAGTGCCGCGCCGGCCAGCAAAATACCCAAAGAGACGCTACCCAGTTTACCCTGCACAGTGTCCAAAGATAACCCGAACGTTGCAGATTGCCGCTGCTATGCGGAATCCGGGGATTCGTATGTTGATATTAATTCCATTATTAATACCGAAGCTTATGTCGAAACCGTTCGCGTCTGCGGCCTGAATGGCGAGAAGTGCCGTAATATGGTTTCGGAAGCTGCCGGAAAAGCATTGGCGCTGCTCGGAAAGACTGTCCCCTATCTTCCGACAGCCCCGGTTTGCGGTTATTTGCAGGCCGGCGCGAATGGCGTAGCACCGATGGCCCCAAAGGCTGAATTACTCTCTACTTTCAGCTTTGCCAAGATAAAAAGCTATGGCAAAGATCAGACCAGTTGCGCCGGCTCTTCGGCCTCTTATGCGGGCTGTATGACAGCGCCTTGCACCTTTGAACGGGATTCCAGCGGTAAGCCGACTGGGTTCGCCAACTGCGAATGCCCGATCTATTCGGGGCCTTATCAGATTGGGCAAGGCGGGGCATCCTGCAACGCCGGCAGCGGCTATGTCTGGTCGGCGGCCTATGCTCCGCCTTCTAAGAGCGATACGGCCGCGAATGGGGGTAAATGACCGCCCATCGCTTTTTGACTTCATTGCCACACATCGGCAATCGCAACAACGCTAAGTAAGACGGGGTTTGTAACCCCGTCCGAATGTTATCAAATTGCCTCTGCCGCTCTAAGGAAGCGCTGATTTAATCCTTCGGCAAGCTCGGGATGAACGGTAGGTTTTTGATTCCGCTGATGGTTAGGCAAGGCTCTGTTCAGCGACGGCGGTCTACTGTTCAGGATTTTCGGGACACTGTCATTACAGTAAGTCGCCATCCCGGCAAGAATATGTCTCGCATTCTTTCCGGGATGGCGACAACAGTATTATCAAAGCCCTCAGATGTCGAAATCGACTTCAAACCCGCCATAGGCGAATATGGGCATCCCTGGACGGGGGCCATACGGCTGCCTGGAAACCAAATACTCTTCGTTGGATAGATTTTGTATGCCGCCAAGAATCTTTACGCCTTTGACGATTTTATAATATGCCGAGACATCGGCAATGACGTAATCGTCCGTTTTACCGAAGCGCGAGTCGGCGGCACCCGCACCGTTTACTTGATACGCGGTGTTGTTAGCGCTGGCAAATGTTTCCCCGACATAATTGGCGGAAACTTCGACGCCATACCGGTCAAAATGCAATCCGCTGCCGAAACTGAGCGTATATTCGGGAATATACGGGATGCGGTTACCTTTTGCGCCGTAACTGAAAATCGATTCGGCGTCCGTCGAAGTCGCGGCATTGAGCTGCTCGGTATCGGTGTATGTAAAGGATACGAAGTAAGGGTTGCGGAAACCCCAACCGAAAGCATTCCCGGCGTCGAAGTTCATCGCCAATTCGACGCCTCGGCTGTCAACCATGCCGAAGTTTTCGCTTTGTCCGGTTCCTGCACCGCCGATATTGTTGACCACCAGTAAGTTCTCAAACTGGGTATAGAAACCGGTGAGCTCCGCTGAAAAAGCGCCATGTGTATAACGCCCGCCCAGCTCGTAAGCGTTGCTGGTTTCTTCTTCCAGCTTGTCAATCACGGAGTTTTGCGGGCTTGGCGGCGAGAATCCGCGATGCGCGCTGGTGAACATCATGAAATCGTCGTTAAAGCGGTAATCCAGACTGGCGCCCCCGGCATATAAGTCCAGTGAGCTGGAACCGTTGGTATTCGGCGCTTTGTTGTTTATATACGTTTGATTCAGATGTTCGTAGCGGATACCCGGCGTAAAACCCCATTTGCCCAATTCGATACGGTCTTTCAGGAAGAAGGCATAGGCATTGGTAAGCCCTGAGCGGTCATCCTGGCTGCCCGGCGCGCCAACGGTGCTCCCGGAAATAGTGCCGCTCGACGTCTGGTTGTAGGTGGTGTCGTGTTGAAACCGGGTTTCCTGGTCTTCGTGGTAACGGAAACCGCCGTTCAACTCATGATGCGTAGCGCCTAAGTCAACACGGTAAGTCGCTGCGGTTTCAACCCCGCCCAGATAATAACTGCGGTTGTTGTCCCGGACACGCAGGGTACACGCACGATCGCCCTTAAGGCAGGCAAGGCCGTTGCCCCCGTTAGCTCCGGCCAGTGCTGAGGCCAGAGTTCCGCTGATCCCAGTGCCGCTAATGCTGTCCAGTTTGCTCCAGTTACGGTCGAACTCGCTATAGTACGCGGTTGTAACAATATCCAGGTTATCGGTCGGCGAAATGAAATAACGGGCAAAGCCGCCCAAACGGTTGGAATCGATGTTGTCGAAACGCGTTGAAGAGTAGCGCCGGTATGGATCGCTTCTAAAATCCGCTTCACTCGTGCCTAAGTAGGTTTCATCGGCATCCATACTGGAATAGCCGAACTTGACTTCCATTTTTTGGTATAAATCGGTATTAGGCTCCCAGGATAAGCGCGCCATAGGCTCAACCTGCTGGAAGCCGGTTTGGTCGCCGTTATGGAAATCGGCGGTTTGATCAATGGT
This sequence comes from Methylobacter tundripaludum, assembly GCF_002934365.1. Taxonomy (GTDB): domain Bacteria; phylum Pseudomonadota; class Gammaproteobacteria; order Methylococcales; family Methylomonadaceae; genus Methylobacter_A; species Methylobacter_A tundripaludum_A. Next base: position 229,379 of record NZ_PTIY01000001.1, read on the forward strand.
CTTGAATCCGTCTGAATCCCGATAAAAGCCTTCCACCAAATAACCGAAACGCCCGTGCTTGGTTTCCAGCGTGTTACCGACATAACCGTGGCTTCTGACTTCGTTATAACTGCCGTAGATCGTCTTGAGATAGGCTTTGCCGGTGTTGGGAATTGCGGTCGACAAATAATTGAGCACGCCGCCTGTGATATGCGGGCCGTAACCGATTTGGCTTGAACCTTTTAAGACTTCGACGCCACTCATGCGCCCGCCGGCCGGGTTGTAATAAGCGGCGGGCGCCGAATAGGGCGCAGGCGCGGTCAATACGCCGTCTTCCATGACTGTGATTTTGGCGCTACGCGTCGTATCGACGCCGCGGAAGCTGATATTAGGGAATAAGCCAAAACCGTCTTCCTCACGGATATTGACGCCGGGGGCGCGTCGCAATATGCGGTTAATATCGCTGTAACTTTGCTCACGTATCTGTTCGGTAGTAATAACCTGCGCAGACGCCGGCATGTCTTTTACCTCCGCAGGACTGCCAACGATGCTGACTGTGCCCAAGGTTTTGATTTCAGTGGGTTTGTCCGCGCTTTCTGCGCCGGATGCAAAACTACCGGTGATAACGGCCAGTGATAACGGCACAAAGAGTCGATTTGTTCGTAACATACAATTTTCCTTTGCTAGACGGTTCGAACAGAGCTGCATTGAAGCAAAAAGCCCAAATAAACCTCAGAATAAGTGAGTCAATATCTTACCCAACCAGCAAATGATAATCAATGTTATTCGTAATTCAGGATGCGATCGTACCTGGTTGACATAAACCTAAAAACCGCAGTTACGCATTGTAAATGAGCGGAGGTAAGCCTCTGCTTCGATAATGATCTTTTGAACATGGTCGAAAGTTCCTTACACTCCAACTGCAACTTTTGGATTATTAAAGGTGAGGCCATAGTCTATTGATGGCAGGCTGGATATGCGGAACCGCATAATAGAGGAACACTCAGGATCTTGCGTTATACACTTCTCTCGGAACAAGGTTTAGGGATTCCCTGTTTCGCAACGTTTTGCCTGGTCTTTTCTTCGTATCTTCGTGGCGAATCAACCCGTCTTTGTTCTGAATGGGCGGTTAATCCGGGCGCATCGCGCGCTTTTTCACTTTGCCCGACGATCGTCAATAATCAACCGGCAATCGCGTAACCAATTCATCCCAGCGGATCACAATATCCGGCAACACGCCGACTTGGGTTTCGCCATTTAATTCATAGAGTTCGGGCTTTCCGTATTCATCGCCGATCAGCCGGTAAACGGTCAGCACCCGATCAACCGGGTGAATCAGCCAATATTCTTTTACGCCATGGCGTTCGTAAAGATTGCGTTTTCTTATTTGATCGTGACCGGCCGTGGACGGAGACAAGACTTCCACGATCCAGTCCGGTGCGCCGCGCACACCGCGTCGGTCCAGTTTGTTGCTGTCGCAGACCACCAATACGTCCGGCTGTACGACGGTATCGATGCTTTCGTCCGCTTCATTCTGTTTCGGCAATCGGACATCGACCGGCGCAATGAAAGCGCGGCAAGGTTTACCGGTTAAAATGTTTGCCGCCTGACGATAAATTTCCCCCGCCACATCCTGATGCGCCAGATCGGGAGCCGGAGACATCGCATAGGCGCTGCCATCGATCAGCTCATAGCGCATATCGTCAGGCCAAGTCAGGTAATCGCCGTAGCAATGGTGTTGAGTATCCTTTAATGCTAAACCCATATCAATTCCCCCCCCTGTATTTTATATATTGAAAAAAGCATAGCACAGCGCATAGGCTCCGAATACTATTTTGGGGCTTTGATAGGTTTGCCGTCCCTTCAGGGCGTGAGCAGAAAGGAGTCAGGCAAAGAACAATCCTGCCGGACGGAACGTAGAGGGGGAGGAGCATGTAACGGCCGCCTTGCATGAATTTGAAATGGCGATCGTTAACGTCTTCGTGGTGATGTGCTGTTCTTTCTAAGCGCTTTAGCGGCTGGCTTCCATGACGATCACGTCAATACCGTTTTCCCTTAATCTGGCGCGAATGGCGCTGACGCTGGTCATTTGGGCATAAGGCCCCATTTTGACTCGATTCCAAACCACATTGCCGACTTTGGCTTTCTCGACTTTGGATTCAATCCCCATCAACGCCAGCTTGGCTCTTAAGCTGTCGGCATCTTTAAAGTCTTTAAACGAACCGGCCTGTAAAATATAACTGGCGGTTTTTGCCTGCCCTACCCGCTCTTCCCTGGCGCGCGTATTAATTTCGTAATCCGGCACGATGACTTCTTTTTCAGGCAGGATGGTGTAAAAATCAAACTGCGGCAACACCGGCCCCTCAGGCTTTTTCTCCGGCTTGGGCGCTTCGCTTTTTGCCGCTTCCGGCGCTGCCGCTACATCCGGCTGCGGGGATGTTTGCTTCGATCCGATATTGCTTAAATAAACCAAGAAGACTACAAACGAAATTATCAATGCCGTAATCAGCATCCAGCGCCACAGACTAAGGCTCTCCGACTTTTGTCTGTGATTGTGCTTCGCTCTGTGTTTGTAGTCTTTAGCCATGTTACATTGCTTCAGGTGTGTTGATATTCAGCAAGTTCAAGCCGTTCGCCAATACCTGTTTTACCGCGCAAATCAGGTTGAGCCTTGCGTTGCGCACCTTTGCGTCATCAACAAGGAATTGATGCGCATTGTAGTAAGTGTGGAACTCGGTCGCCAATTCGCGCAGGTATTGAATCAGCTGATGCGGCTCGTATTGCAACGCGGCGCGTTCCAGGGTTTCGGGGTAGCGCGCCAGCGTTCCCAGCAGGTTGGTTTCGTGTTCCTCGGCCAATAGCGTCAGGTTGGACATGCCCAGCAGCAAGTCGCGCTCCAGATTTTTCTCATCCAGTTGACGCAACACGCTGCATACCCTGGCATAGGCGTACTGCACATAAAACACCGGGTTCTCGTTGGATCTGGAGGTCGCCAGTTTCAGGTCGAAATCCATATGCTGTTCCGACCGGCGCATCACGTAAAAGAAACGCGCCGCATCTTTGCCGACTTCATTGCGCAATTGCCGCAAGGTGACGAATTCGCCGGAGCGGGTCGACATTTGCACTTTTTCTTCGCCGCGATACAGCGAGGCAAACTGGACCAACAGCACTTTCAACTTGGATTCATCGGCGCCCAAGGCCTGAATCGCGGCCCTGACCCTGGGAATATAGCCATGATGATCGGCTCCCCAGATGTTGATGATGCGATCGAAACCGCGATCCAGCTTGTTCATGTGGTAGGCAATATCGGACGCGAAATAGGTGGATTGACCGTTATCGCGAACCACGACCCGGTCTTTTTCGTCGCCCAACTTGGCGCAAGCAAACCAGGTCGCGCCATCCTGTTCGTAAAGATGGCCGGCGGCGCGTAAGCGCCCCAGCGCTTGTTCCACCGAGCCGTCATCCATCAGCTGGCGTTCCGAAAACCATTCCTGATAATCGACGCCGAACTCGCTCAAGTCCAATTTTATATCTTCCAGGATGTTGTTCAGGCCTATTTGAAAAAAGTCCTGGTACAGCGATGCGCCCAGCAAGGTTTTGGCGCGGGCGATCAACGCATCGATATGTTGTTCCTTGTCGCCGCCCGCAGGTTCATCGGCCGGGATGTCTTCAAATACCAGCTCTACAGGTCTGCGATATTCGTTACTGGCGTTTTTATGAATGTCCCAGGCAATTTCGCGGACATATTCGCCCCTGTAGCCGTTGCTGGGGAAATTCACCACTTCGCCGCATTCCTCGAGGTATCTGAGCCAGATGCTGGTGGCGAGTATGTCCATCTGCCGGCCGGCGTCATTGACATAATATTCGCGGTGCACGTCAAAACCGACCGCCTGCAATAAATCGGCAACGACAGAGCCGTAGGCGGCTCCACGGCCATGTCCGACATGCAAGGGACCGGTAGGATTGGCCGACACAAATTCAACCTGGACTCTTTTGCCCTCGCCGACTTGACTCAAGCCGAACTCACGGCCTTCATCGTGGATTTGCCGGATAATTTGAAATTGGGCCGTAGGATCGATAAAGAAGTTGATGAAGCCGGGACCCGCCAACTCAACTTTAATAATTGCCGCATCTTGCGGCAATGCGACCATCAGTTTCTCAGCCAGCTGGCGCGGATTGGTCTTGGCCGGTTTCGCCAGTATTAATGCCAGATTAGAAGCAAAATCGCCGTGTTGCGGATCACGGGTACGGTCTATAGTAATATTCGGGGTAATGTCCTGTGCGAGAACACCGTCAGATTTAAGTGTTTCAACGGCTTGCAGGATAAGTTCCTCTATCTTTTTTTTCATTGCTTCACTGCGTAGGTTAGATCAAGTAAATAGGTGTGCATTATCCATTAAAATCATTCGATTATCCATCCAAACAACATCAATGCCCGGCGGCAGGCGCCATCCTGGACTCAAAGCGTTTTTTGTCTGGTGAAAAAGCGGGCGGGGGGGGGACGGCGACTGCATGGGCAGATATTCGCTCCTGCAATATCGGCATTCGGTACATCCTTGTGGATTATGCAGGAGCGGTTGCCGAGACTTAAGGGTTATACTTAAGTCTCGGCGACAGGGGAGAGCTTACTTTTTGTTAAAGTACATGTAAGTGCCGTACTTATTGTCTTTAAGCACCATAGTCGAATCGGTTTTTTCGACTAACGAATAAACGTCGAATTTACCCGCCCGGCCCAATATGCTGACCTTTAAATTACCGTCTTCGACAATATAGTCGACGGCAGGCGCATCATAAGGGTTGCCTCTGACCTGAGGAATATCTTTTTGGATCAGTTGGCTGTTATCAAATACCCAGGTCATACCCATCAATTTTTTCTCGGTATCTTCCGGCGATTTTTTTGTATATTCCAGAAACCAGCTGCCGAGGATGTCTTTATTAGACGTCAGGGCATCGGCAAATGCAGACGCGCTAAACAGGCCAAACAACAAGGATAAAGCAAGTAATAGTTTTATTTTTTTCATTATTTTTTCCTGGGTTAAAAAACTGGAACTATAAACAACTATTTCACTATAGATAGCACGGCTATTGTACAAGAAAGCGGGTTAAATAGTATTTAACTTTATAGGGTTTATCCGGCGCTACGCTTTTACCGGATTGTTAAAAAGGCAAGGCAATATCAGGCTTGATTTTTTTCATCAGCTGCCTGAATTGCTCCTGAATGCTGAGCATGGCGGCATCCGAATCGGCTTCAAAACGGATAACCAGCGACGGCGTTGTATTGGATGCCCGCACCAGCCCCCAGCCGTTTGAAAAATCGACGCGCATTCCGTCTATATCGGTGATTTTACCGCCGGTAAAATTGGCGGCCTTAAGCAGGCTGTCCATAAAGCTGAAGTTTTCGCCCTCTTCCAGCGCAACATTCAGTTCCGGGGTGTTGATGCTGTCGGGAAAATCGGCGAAAACCTCGGCGCTGCTGCGCGTGTCTTTGGACAGTATTTCGATCAAACGCGCAGCCGAATACAAGGCATCGTCAAAACCGAACCAGCGATCGTTAAAGAAAATATGCCCGCTCATTTCACCGGCCAACCTGGCGCCGGTTTCCTTCAGCTTTACCTTCATCAATGAATGCCCGGTTTTCCACATCGTCGGCCTGCCGCCGAATTTTACAATCTGATCGGCCAGATGGCGGCTGCATTTCACATCGTAAATGACTTCCGATCCGGGTTTTCCGGCCAGCACATCCTTCGCAAACAGCATCATCTGCCGGTCCGGCCAGATGATTTTGCCGTTTGAATCAACCACGCCCAAACGGTCGCCGTCGCCGTCAAACGCAATGCCGATGTCGGCCTTGTAATGTTTGACCGTTGCAATCAATTCGCTGAGGTTCTTGGGGTTGCTGGGATCGGGATGATGATTCGGGAAAGTGCCGTCGATGTCGCAGAACAGCTCCACCACTTGACAGCCCAGGGTTTTGAGCAGTTTCGGCCCCAGTTCGCCGGCGACGCCGTTGCCGCAGTCCAGCACCACGGACAAGGGTCTGGCGATATGTATATCCTCGGAAATAATGCCGATGTATTCATTGCCGTATTGGCTGTTCCGCTCGATGCTGCCGGATTTGCCCGTTGCATAGGCCCGGTTGTCAATGCAGGTTTTAAGCTCTCGGATGCTTTCCTCGGCCAGCGTTTCGCCGTTGATGACCATCTTCAGGCCGTTGTAATCGGCAGGGTTATGGCTGCCGGTAATCATCACGCCGGAACGCCCTTCGGTGTGTTTTGCGACAAAATAAAGCACCGGCGTAGGCGCCATGCCTATATCCAGCACATTGAGCCCGGTTGCAATAATACCTTTGGCCAGGGCTTCCGCCAGGACAGGGCTGGAGGTTCTGCCATCGCGGCCGACCACGACTGTTTTAACGCCCTGCGTTTTAGCCTGGGTACCCAGCGCACGGCCGATGTCGTAAACCACTTCTTTGGTCAGCGTCTTGCCGACGATGCCGCGGATGTCATAAGCCCGAAAAATAGTACCTGAGTCAGCTGTTTTTTTTTTGGAAAGCGGCATGTCGAAGAAATCCGGCACGGTTTTTTCAGCAATTTCCTGTTTTCCGGTTTCGACAGCCGGATTGCGATCCTTGTCTTGCTCCGCCTCTCCCGGCCATGAAGTCGTACCGCCTGCGGTCTTGAGGTCGTCAAAGTCGTCGAAAAAACCGCTCATTTCAACATCAACAGGATTTTTATCGCCGGCTACATCGTCATCCTGATGATCCATAACCCGTTTAAACTGCGCCAGAGTCGAAACAACCGCACTCATTTCAGCCAACTTAAGCGGGTAAGTTGGCTGTAGCTTATGGGTCATCATGTCCTTACAGGCTTTCAACAGACTGCCCAGGTCTTGCGTCAGCAACCCCGAAAGCTTCCTCCATCCGATGAAAAAAGCCAGCAGCGCCAGCAAGGCGCAAAGCGCGATGATGCCGACTATGAGCATCGGTTCCGTGGAAGCTGCGCTGTCGGCATATTGGTAGTGCAACTCCCAACCGGTGCCCGCTACCTTGATTTGCGCATCATCGTTCGGTTCCGCACTGGCGGGCTCGCCGGCCGCACCCAACACCAGCGCCGCCTGTCTCAATTCAAGATGTCCGTCCTTTAACCCGGCCGCCTGCACGGTCTTGCTGATAAAGCCGTAATTCAAGCTGGCCAGAATAACGCCGACCACCCGATCGTTTTGGACAATCCTGCGCGTTATCGCCAGATGCCGGTCAGGCCCGCTGTCGCCTTGTATAGCAGGCAGCTGATTTTTGGTAAAAGTCTCCCGCACCATGTCCAGATCGGCATAACCCATTTTCGGCGCGCTTTTGTCGTCAAGCTCGGTGACGCCGGGCAGCAACAGCCTGATCTTCAGGACCTCGGGCAAATGTTTTTCAAGCTTTGCGGCCACCTGCGGCATCAGCGCCGTGTCGGCGCTGGTAACCGCAGCCAACACTTCGGGGTCCTGCGCCATTTTTTCCAGCGTATTGGTTAGCAGGTTGACCTGTGCGGTTATGCTTGATGCGACACTGTTTGCAACAGCCAATGTTGCATTCTGCTTGGCCTGCGTGATTTGAGTCGTGCCGACCCAGTAAACGCCGGCACCGGCCGCCAGAATCATTAAAACTGCAATCGCCGCCAGTAAAGAAAATAGTCGTGCCATGTTTGCGCCTCTGAAAGGAAAAGCTTAATGCCTGCCTGTATGACCAAAGCCGCCGGAACCGCGCAAACTTTGATCAAACTCGTCGACTTGTTCAAACTGTACCTGCTCCACCGGCACAAAAACCATTTGCGCGATGCGCTCGCCAATATTAATGGTAAAAGCGCTGTCGCCCCGGTTCCAGCAGGAGATAAAAACCTGGCCCTGGTAATCCGAATCGATCAGCCCGACCAGATTACCCAACACGATGCCGTGTTTATGGCCTAGGCCCGATCTGGGCAATAAAACGGCGGCCAACTGGTGATCGTCAATATGAATCGCCAGACCGGTTGGAATCAACACGGTCTCACCCGGCTTTAACTCGACCGGCTCATCCAGACAGGCGCGTAAATCCAAGCCCGCCGAGCCCGCTGTCGCATACTCGGGCAGCGGAATGTCCTTGCCTAAGCGGCCGTCCAGAATTTTAAGCTGTACTCTTTTCATATTTTTTTATGTTCCATTCTTTCTGCGATTAAGCCGATTAATTGTTCGGCCAGATGATTTTTGTCGGTCATTGCGAAGTCTTTCCGGCCGTTTTTCCAGAAAACCTGCAATGCATTCTGCTCGCTGTCGAAACCGCCCAAATCGCGCCCTACCCAGTTTGCCGCGATCATATCCAGCTTTTTCCGCGCCAATTTGTCCAGCGCGTATTGTTCAAGATCGTGAGTTTCCGCAGCAAAGCCGACCGTGAACGGACGGTTAGGGAGTTGTGCGACTTCCGCCAGAATATCTCTGGTTTTTTGTAGGATCAGCGTGGTTTGTCCGGCCTGTTTTTTTATTTTCTGTTGTTCCGGCAGCACCGGACTGTAATCGGCAACCGCCGCCGCGCCGATGTAAATATCGTGCTCGGCGGCTTCGGATAGAACAGCCGCATGCATTTGTGCGGCCGTTTCCACGCTGATAAGTTCCACGTTAGCGGGCGAAGGCAGCGACACCGGGCCGCTGACCAACGTAACCTTTGCGCCCGCTTTTAATGCGGCGGCGGCAAGCGCATAACCCATTTTCCCGGAACTGCGGTTGGTGATGTAGCGTACCGGGTCCAAAGGTTCGCGGGTCGGCCCGGCGCTGATTAAAACCTTAAACCCGGCTAAACACTGCGCCGCCGGTTCAGTCATTAATCGTCTGCAAATTTCCGCAGGCTCGGACATTCTGCCGAAGCCGGTTTCGCCGCAAGCCTGATCGCCCTGTTCGGGGCCGATCACGGTAACGCCGTGGCTTTTAAGTTTCTGGATATTTTCCTGGGTGACCGGCTTATGCCACATGGCCTGGTTCATCGCCGGGGCGACGTAAACCGGACAAGTCGCCGCCAGATAGAGCGTCGACAATAAATCGTCCGCCAAACCGTGACTGCATTTTGCAAGGGTATTGGCCGTTGCCGGCGCAATAATCAGCGCATCGGCCCAGCGCGCCAGACTGATATGGCCCATCGCATGCTCTTCATCCGCATCCAGCAATTCGCTATGCACCGGGTTGCCGGACAGCGCCTGAAAGGTCAACGGGCTGACAAACTGCATGGCCGACCGGGTCATCACCACGCGCACGGCTGCGCCCTGTTTTCGCAACAGCCTGACCAGCTCAGCCGACTTGTAGGCGGCAATGCCGCCACTGACGGCCAATAAAATATGCTTGTTAATAGTCATGCCCTGAGACTTGAACAAAACCGACATTATGGCAAGTCTAAAGAAATTCTTCTATGCTTAAATACCAACCGCATTAGGGAGAACCTATGTCCATTAAAGATTGGTCGGCAGAAGACCGGCCCAGAGAAAAACTGTTGCAACGCGGCTCAGCCGCTTTGACCGACGCGGAACTACTGGCTATTTTTCTGCGCACCGGCTCGCCCGGCAAATCGGCGGTCGATCTGGCTCGAGAGCTGCTCGCCGATTTTGGTTCGTTGAATGCCTTATTAGGATCAGACCAGCAACGCTTTTGCCGGGGCAAAGGCTTGGGCGAGGCCACTTATGTTCAGCTCCAGGCTGTTCTGGAAATGGCCCGGCGACATTTCAAGGAAGCATTGCAACGCGGCAACGCCTTGACCAGCCCGGAAATCACCCGCTCTTATCTCAGCGCCCAACTGCGCGGCTACAGCTATGAAGTGTTTGCCTGCCTGTTTCTCGACAATCAGCATCGGGTCATCCAGCTGGATGAATTATTCAGGGGCACGATAGACGGCGCCAGCGTTTATCCAAGGGAAGTCGCCAAGCAGGCGTTGCGCCATAATGCGGCGGCGGTCATCTTCGCCCATAACCACCCATCCGGCATTTCCGAACCCAGCCAGGCCGACAAACACATCACCGAAAAACTCAAGCAGGCATTAGCCTTGTTCGATATACGGGTGCTGGATCATTTCATTATCGGTGACGGCCAGCCTTATTCGTTTGCCGAGCATGGCTTGTTATGAGGTATGAAACGGGCGGATAGCGGCAAAAATCTGCCATTATCCGCCGCTTCTAATACCGGCGCACAAAGGCCACGAATAGCACCACTCCCTAACCGTATGTATTACAATAAAAATAAAGTGAATGGCGCTTTTTATGCTTTTAAAAAAGCAAGTCTGGACAAATTTTTTAAGAGAGACAGGCATACCCCGGCAAAATATAAAACAACGTCCTTTTTCACTGGTATCCTCATTTCGGCGTTATTGGATGTTTACTAAATTGCCAGGGATTTACTATTTTGACTTTAATACAAAAACTGTCCGCCGATAACAATATCAAGAACATTAGAACGGCAGTTTTGGACTGGGAGAAATTATCATGAAAAGCATAGTCTGGATATTTAACGTCATTGTTCAACTTACATTAATGGTCGTACTGTTGTTTGACCGCAGGACTTATCTGCACTGCGTTGATCTTGACAGTTAATTGAAAAGGTAGGGAACGATTTATAAAAAGTTGCGGGGCAGTCTCTGTTTTTTGTTCAGGGACTGCTGTCCGCTGTAACGGACAGCTCAGTCTATTACTTCGGCGTGATAACGGTAAATTCGGATAGTGTTGGACCAATAGTCGGGCGGTAATCCGGCTTTTTGTTTTAAATGCCATAAAAACTGCCTGGGTTCCGGCAATGACTCCCATACCGAAGGCAAAAAAGTGCCGCGCCGATGGCCCTCTTGTAAAATCAGTCCGTCAATACCGGGTTGCAATTGGGATACTAAATCCTGCTCGGAGCTAAACGATACCGGCTCTGCTGGCGTCAGTATCGACAAATGTATTTCTAGGCCGCCCAGTTCGGAAGCGTCCAGCGGCGGGAAGCGCGGATCGTTGAAGGCCGCCGAAAAAGCATTCTCGGCAATATCCTCGGCTAACGGCCTGACCGCTTCCAGCATGCCGATGCAGCCGCGCAACTGACCGCTTATCTCCAAGGTAACAAAAGTGGCGCGCAGTTCTGTCAGTTCTGCCGGATAATCGTCCAGGTTGACTTTTAGCGGCCGACCTTTCTGCAATCCATGTACGATGGAATTCTTCGCCAAATCCAGCAGGCGCTGCCGGTTTTCCTTATTCAATGACATAAGCGCCGTAACCTACTACGCTGGACTTATCCCCTGCGGTGTCGCCGGAGTTGCGAAGATCGATGGTTTTAATCGACAGCGATTTTTTCCGCGCCAGTTTCAGCAGTCCGCTGACCGGCACTCTACCACAGGCGGATTCAAAATCGAGCTGTTCATATTCCAGCTTTTCTATGGTTCGGCTGGTTGATTTATCCATCTGCCGGGCCGTTGCGTAATTATGATAATGGCTCAGGTCGGAACTGATCACAATCAGCGTTTCTTCCCCTCCCCACAGCGCATCGAGCACCTGGCTGACTTGTTCCGGCGAAGCGTCGCCGGCAACAATCGGCACGATTTCGAAGTTATCCAGCATTTCCTGTAAAAAAGGCAGATGCACTTCCAGACTGTGCTCGTATGTGTGCGCCTGCTCAATGTATTCGACAAAAGGCAGTTTGACTATTTTCTGCACGGCTTCCTGATCGACAAGGACGCACCCCAAAGGCGTGGTAAAGGTTTCCGCGCGGCTCACAGCCAAGCCCCTGAACGCTACGCGATGGGAGGGGCCGATAAGCACCACGCGGGTTATCCGGTCATGGGCTTTTTTTAGCCGCGCGTAGGCGCTTGCGGCGATCGGGCCGGAATAAATATAACCGGCGTGAGGCGCGATAATGGCTTTGGGAACTTTTTCAGCGGATGCCGCATCGCTCAAATATTGGTCCAGCATCAGATGAAGTTGCTCGGGGTTTGCAGGGTAAAAAGAACCTGCCACGGCGGGTTGTCTGTTCATTAACTTGTCCTGTTTTTCGGTAAAAAATAATCCGTACAACGGCATTATCAGGGTAACGGACGGGCTCTTGGCGCGGAGCTGTCGCCAAAGCAATACGGATAATCCGCAAGACAGTAACGCTTAACTGTTACCGGGTTATTAAACCATGAAAAATCACTCTAAAAGTAGAACGGAATGATAAGAACAAAGCGGTTTGGCATCTATACGTGTTACTACTTAAGCCGACGAAAATCGTTTATTTTGTCCCGTTAATAAGTCATGCTAGAAAGCGAAACGTTATAACCTGAACAGTGCCGTTTGTTTGGCGGAACCGGGAGAAAAACCATGACTGACTTTATCACCAACGATACCGTAAAAACCCGTTACTGGCACACGCTGGAGGATGGCCGTGTGCAATGCGATCTTTGCCCCAGATTTTGCAAGATGCACAAAGACCAGCGCGGCCTGTGTTTTGTCAGGCAGAATCTGGACGACCAAATTGTGATGACCAGTTACGGCCGGTCCAGCGGCTTTGCGATTGATCCTATCGAAAAGAAACCGCTGAACCATTTTTTACCCGGCACCTCGGTGTTCTCGTTCGGTACCGCGGGCTGCAATCTGGCTTGCAAGTTCTGCCAGAACTGGGACATCAGTAAATCCAGGGAAATGGACACCTTGATGAGCAAGGCCTCGCCCGATGCGATTGCGCAGGCGGCGCGGGATAACGGCTGCGACAGCGTGGCTTATACCTATAACGATCCGGTGGTTTTCCATGAATATGCGATTGACACCGCCAAGGCCTGCCGCAGTCTGGGTATAAAATCGGTGGCGGTATCCGCAGGTTATGTTTGCGAACAGCCCAGGGCCGAATTTTATCAATGGATGGATGCCGCCAACATCGATTTGAAAGCCTTTACCGAACGTTTTTATCACGAGATTACCGGCGGCCACCTGGACCCGGTGCTGGAAACGCTAAAATACATCAAACATGAAACATCGGTATGGTTGGAGCTGACGACGTTAATTATTCCCGGCGAGAACGATTCGGAAGCCGAACTGGAAGCCATGACCCAATGGGTGGTCGAAAATCTGGGGCCGGATGTGCCGATGCATTTTACCGCGTTTCACCCTGACTGGAAGATGCAGGACAAGCCGCCCACGCCGCTTGCATCATTATTACAGGCGAGACAAATCGCTTTAAAAAACGGAGTGCGTTATGCCTATGTGGGCAATGTGCATGACAAGCCCGCAGAGAGCACCTATTGCCACAGTTGCAAAAAGTTACTGATCGGCCGCGACTGGTACGAATTATCCGAATGGAATCTGGATGCGTCAGGAAATTGCCGCTTTTGCGGCGAACGCTGTGCGGGGGTATTCCATCCCAAGCCGGGGAACTGGGGCGCGAAGCGGCGGGCGGTTATCATGAAGTGACCGGAATCGCTGGTACGACTCCGAGCCGGAAATATATCGTCCCTAAAACGCAGTTGGAGCGAATGAAAGCCTGTCTGGGCATGAGCGGCTTTCACTCGCCGCCCGCTTGGTGAACCTCAGCACCATCTAGCGCTCACGCCAAAAACAAGCTGCCAGTAAAAACAGCCCCGTTAACAAAACAGACTTTTCTTGATCTGTATCAAATTATTAATGACGAAGTTTGTTTAAATATCCCCGCATTAACGTAAAACCTATTCATTTTTAAATAGATACTTGTGGAGATGTTTATGAGCGAAGCAAAAGAAAAAGACAATTTCTGGTTGTATGTCGGTGGCGTGGTATTGGCTATGGTCGCTGTAGTGGTAACAATTAAAAGCAGCGAACACGACAAATACGAATCAACTAAAAAAGCCATTGCCGAAGATTCCTCTAACTCGGCTTATAGGAACAGCAAGCTCTAACTTAATTTCAGTTTTCCCGCTACGTTAGCGATCGAGTCTAGCGGCAGCGGGAAACAAAGATTATTCAGCGAATCCTCTCTTCCAGGCTGTCCGGCAGTTATTCTGTTAGCTGGACAGCTTTTTTTTATCTATTATTTTCAACCGCTTGGCTTTTATTTCTATCATGTTCATGGCCTGAAAATGATGAAAGATACGGCTGACTGTTTCCTGGGTTATGCCCAAATAATTTCCGATTTCCTCGCGCGACATGCTGAACCTGAATTCCATCTCGGAATAACCCCGGAGTTTCAGCCGGTCCGATAAAGCAACTATGAAGTACGCAACGCGTTCCTCGGCGGTACGGCGATTGAACAATGCTTTTTGCACCTGAAAATCGAATTGGTCGCACGACCTTTGCAGCAAGATGTGGCTTAGGTTCGACGTGTTGCCGACCAACATGTCCAAGCGATACGCCGGCAGATGGCAGAAATTGACCGTTTCCAGCGCAATCGCCGTGCAGTTGTGAGTTTGCTTGGCAAAACCGTCAAAGCCCAATAGTTCGCCGGGCAGAATAAAATCGACGATCAGCTCGTTGCCGTCGCCATCGTAACTTAATAATTTGGCGCTGCCCGAACGCAACGCGACGATGCCCCTGAACGTGCTGCCGGCATGATAAATGACTTCCCCTTTTTGGCGTATGTTGTTTCGGTTGACTCTTAACGCCAATTCCCCGACATCGGAGGGATCGAGGCCTTTAGGGATGCATAATTTGTCGAGATTGCAATTTACGCAGGTGACAGCCGAATAGGATGTCTGCTCATTCGCCATAATCTAAGTATCCTTCCATTGAATCCATTTAACAAAAAAATCACACTGCTTTATTTATATAAACTGACAGTCGCAGCCGCGTAGGCCGGGTTAGGCGCGCATAGTATGAGCTTTAAGAACCCATGAATTTCTCCGCACCGTAGCCCGACATGGGACGCAAAGATAAGTCGGGTTATGCTGAAACTAACCCGACCAACGCACTACAGCGAATCGCCGATATACTTCTTATAAAAAGGCCAAGTCTTAACGTGCAGGTATTTTCTGATCGGGGATTTAATGACCGATACGCACAAAGCGATAGAAAACAGGCACCAGACCGCCGCATATTCGTTGGGATCGGTAGTGGTAATGTCGGAAATAAACGGCCCGATTAAATAATGGAAACCTACGAAACGCCAGGAACCGTAAATGATCGGCAGGTAAAAAGCGACCACGATATAAGTAAATGCATGCAAGCCCCAGTTAAAGCCGAACAGCCAGCCGACAGGATCCGACATCAAGCCGTTCAGCGGCATTTGCCAGGCGATATGCCAGGAACCGGAGGTGGAGCAGACACTCGGCCCGCAAAAGCCTTCCACGCCGATGTTGCAGGAACCGGCCCAGGCAAAAGGGTACATCTTAATCAGCATGAACAGCGTACCGATCGCGCAAATGGTATAGACCGTCGTGCGAATTTTTAATTTGACGCTTTCCGGGATGAAGTACATCGCGACCATGTTGACAAAAAACGGCTGGAACGAGACGTGCAGATAGCCCAGCAGCGTCAGTATCTGATTGCTCGGATTGTCGCATAAATCGATATAGACGTAAGTTGCCGCCTGTAATAATTCCATTAAGGCAAAATAAGTTAGCGGAATCCAAAGTTCTTTCGACTCCCCTTGTTTGATCGCAACGTAAGCTGCGGTACTCAGACCTGCGACGGCTAGAACGCCTGACGCTTCACCACTCCAACACATATAACTGACCCTTTTTTAATTATTAAATACCGTCTAGCCAAAAACCTGTAGCTGAGCTAGCAGTAATGTTTTATTTAGCTATGCGGATGTTTTTTGCTAATAGGCAATATCGACAGCCAACACAGCTATAGCCTTGTTTTTATAACCCGCCGACAGGAACATTACGTGATCGAAACAAACGGTTGAAAACCCGCCCATTGTATTACAAATAGACAGGAATTGAGAAAGGGTAATCCATTACCTTAAGACTTGAAGCAGCGGTTTCAACCCGGCGACTTAATGCCCCGATAACCGGAAGTGATCGGATAACGCCGGTCGCGGCCGAACGCCCTGGAGGTAATCCTGATCCCCGGCGGGGATTGCCTGCGTTTATATTCGTTACGGTCGACCAGGCTGATGGCTCTGGCTACATCTTCGCGCCTGAATCCGGCGGCGATGATTTGATCGGCGGATTGATCCCTTTCGATATAACGCTCCAGTATCGGATCCAATACATCGTAAGGCGGCAATGAATCCGCATCGACCTGATCCGGCGCCAGTTCGGCCGACGGCGGGCGGATAATGACCCTCTCCGGTATCACTTGGGATAAGGTATTGCGGTAACGCGCCAACCGGTAGACCAACAGCTTGGGTACGTCCTTGATCGGCGCAAAACCGCCGGACATGTCGCCGTACAAGGTCGCGTAACCGACGCTCATTTCGCTCTTGTTGCCGGTGGTTAATAACAGCTTGCCCTGCTTGTTCGACAAGGCCATTAAGATCACGCCGCGGCAACGCGCCTGGATGTTTTCTTCGGTGGCGTCTTTAGCGGTCCCTGCAAAAATATCGGCCAGCATGCCGGTGAAGGCGTTAACGGCGGGTTCTATCGGAATGGTATGGTAATGCACGCCCAAGGCTTTCGCTTCCAGCACCGCATCTTCGTTACTCATGTCTTGGGTATAACGCGACGGCAGCAGCACGGCTTCGACTTTATCTGCGCCCAAGGCATCGACGGCCAGCGCCAGAACCAGCGCCGAATCGATGCCGCCGGACAAGCCCAAAATGGCGCCCTGAAAACCGTTCTTCCTGACATAATCCTTAATGCCCAGCACCAGCGCCTGATACTCGCTGGAGATTTCATTATAAAGCGGCGCGCAGGTGCTTTTTGCCGGGTGACTGCCGTCAAATTCGACCACGCTGAGCTGTTCTTTAAATTCCTCGGCGCGGAAAACCACTTCTCCGTCCGCGTCAACGACAAAAGACGCGCCGTCAAAAATCAGTTCGTCCTGCCCGCCCACCTGGTTGACATAAACCAACGGGATCTTCGCGGCTTTAACCTGGCTGCAAATAATGGCTTCGCGCTGATGGATTTTTCCCGAATTAAACGGCGACGCGTTCAGCGTCAGCAACAGCTCCGCTCCCGCCTCTTTGTTGTCTTCGATAATGCCCTGCCGCCAAACGTCTTCGCAAATGGTCAGCCCTATAAACGTGCCGTTAAACTCGAACACGCAGGGCTGGTTGCCCGCCGTAAAATAACGCTGCTCGTCGAATACGCCGTAGTTGGGCAGAGCCCGTTTGCGGTAACAAGCCACTATCGCGCCCTGGTGCAACACCGCAGCGCTGTTATAAAGCTTGTCGCCGTCGCGCTCGGGAAAGCCGACAATCAGCGCAATACCTTCAACCCGGTCGGCCAGCTGATAAAGCGCGTTATTGGCTTCGGTAATAAAATCGGCGCGCAATAACAAGTCTTCCGCCGGATAGCCGGTCAGGCTCAGCTCGGGAAAAACGATCATCTCCGCGCCCAATTCATCGCGGGCATGAATCGCGGCGCGGGCGATATTATCAACATTCGCGGCGATGTCGCCGACCAGGAAGTTGGTTTGGGCCAGGGCTATTTTTAGGGTCATTCGCAAAACATCAGGTTAGTTAGAATTCCATGCAGCTCACCCGCATCACGTTAGGATCTGGTTACAAATAACTACTATTTTCGGTCGTCAAACCGTTCGTGCAGAGCCCTTCGGCTGTGCTCAGGGCGAACGGAAAAATTTCATCCGATCCATGTCGAGAAGTTATTACTGACCATATCCTTAGTGCGCAGTATCATGGTGCCATTTCGGCATCATGATAATACAGTTAGGATTAAGCCCTTGCTTCTTAAATGTATCGATAGTGGCTTTTACTTCCATTTTATTCAGGTCGATCACGGTAATTGAACCATCGCTCATATCCGGCAAGTTTAAAAAGCTGTTCTGCACGACGGCATACTGCTCATCGGGCGAAAGCACCACATGGTGAGCGCCGCCTGCGGTCGGTATGGCCTTTATCAAGGTCGGCTTCTGCTTGGATTGGCTGATGTCGAAGATATTCAAATAACCGGGATTGGCCGTTGTAATATACATGCGGTCATTTTCGTCATTGAAATAGATTTCCAAAGGGACGCCCTGTTTAACCGCATTAAAATCGAACACTTGCTGGAAATCGAAGTTCTTGTTGCCCGCATTCCATGTACCCGTCCACAACGCGCCGCCGAACATGGTGTTGATATAAGCCGTCGGCGGATTCGATCCGGGCAGGAACACCGCCTCTACCGGAGACACGCCGGAAGGGGAAGGTTTATCGGACAATTTGTGGCTGGATAACACGTTGCCGCTGGACGCTTCGATAACGGTCACGGTTTCGCCGGGATCGCCCAGATCCGACGGACGCACGGTGCTGGTAACCATGATGCGGTCGATGTCTTCATTGATGCTGATGCCGTGCGGATAGCGGATAAAAGCGTTTTCCGAATCGGCCGCAATCACTTTGATCTGCTTATCGGTTTGGGCATCGCCGACTATCACGTTGCTTGAGCCCATGCAGGTCATGTACCAGGTCTTGTTGTCCTTGGAAAAGGCTACGTCTTCGGCGACCTTGCAGTCGGGCATATCGACTTTTTTGGGCCGGTAAGGAACATGGGTCATGTCCATCACATGCAGCGCGCCGTTGCCCAATGAAGTGATATAGGCTTTGCTGAGATCTTTGTTATAAAAAATATGATGGGCGACCAAGTCGTCCGGCAACGGGATGTCATTCAGGATTTTGGCAAAATTTTTCGATGCAGGATCGACGTCGATAATCGCGATGCCTTCCCGTCTTGGGGTTTGGCCCGGCTTGCTTTCGTAATTAACCATCGCCAATATTTCTGCGTATCCCAGCACCGGGCTAAGCAGCGCCGTGCAAACAAGCAGCGAGCGGGCGAATTTTATTGTATTTTTTGTTGTCATCGTGGTTTCTCTGATTACTTTGCTGAATGCGGTTAAATCCGCAGGTGGATTTAACCGCATTGGGAGCTGGGATAGATGAAGCGGTCTAATGAGTTATTCTGCGGTAGTGGGATCGATTATGGTCCTGACCAGGGAAATGCGGTTGGCTGGAAATCCACCTTTTTCGGCATGTTCTCTAACCGCCTCTTCATCCGGCGCGATGTAGACGCAATAGACTTTATCGTCGGTCACATAGCTTTCCACCCATTGGATTCTTGGCCCCATTTCGTTAAGAACGCCGCATGATTTTTGCGAAATGTCTTGCAACTCGCGATAAGCCAATGAACCCGCGCCGGGGATTTCACGTTCGATAATATATTTTGGCATCTGTATCTCCTGGTTGATTGTAAAAACGATGGGGCGGCTTTTTAAAACGCAATCAGGATTGCGCTTTAAAAAAATCACCTAATAGATCCTGGCAACACTGCTTGAGCGGTGCGGACGATTTTTCAATTTTCATTCTTAACAAGGCTCCCTGCCAGGCGTTAACCAGCAGATCGGCCATGTCTTCTGCCGACTTGTCGGTTCTTACCGTGCCTTGTTGCTGTGCTTGGGCGAGGCCTGATTGCAATAAATCCCGGTAACGGTTGACGGCGGATTGCAGCGATTTTTGACAAAGATCGCTGGTATCGCCGATTTCGCCCATTAAATTGCCCAGCAGACAGCCGCCTTTGAAGTCCGCTTTCTCAAGCTCGGCAATCCCCTCGTCAAAATAGCGCCGCAGCGCGCCGAGCGCATCGCCTTCGGACTGCTGCAAATGCGCGGTCAATTGCTTAATAAACGGCTCGATATAATGCTGGATAACTTCCGCGCCGAAGTTTTCTTTACTACCGAAGTAATTATAAAAAGAGCCTTTCGGAATCTGTACCGCATCCAGAATCGCTTTCAGTCCGGTGCCGTGGTAACCCTGCTCCATAAGCAGAGTTACACCCTGATTTAACAGATTTTCCCGGTTAATTTGTTTTTTTGTAGTCTGCTGCATGGCTAAATGATACGACCGGTTGTCTCATCTTGTCAAAAGGTTTTATGTTTAAAAAAGAGGCAAACAGCTAAGGGCTAAAGGCGCCGGAATTTGAAACCTGATTTTTTCGCCCTTCGCCCTTCGCCCTTCGCCCTTCGCCCTTCGCCCTTCGCCCTTCGCCTTTCACCTTTCACCTTTCGCCTTTCGCCCTTCACCTTACAACCGACAACTTGATATTTCTTCCGGCTGTTTTCGTGGCCCAACAAATTCAAGCCTCATGGCGACAGGGTTTGGTATCATAGGCCGCTAAATTCACTTAACAGGAAACAACATGGGGAATCAGGTCGAACGCAAACAACTAAAGGCTGATCTTATGCTGCCCTGGGTTATTGTCGGCATGATGCTTACCATGCTGGCGGCTTACATCATTATTTGCCACACCTTGGGCGAACAGCTGCAACAGCCGCTACCGGAAGCCCAACGGGTACTGCTCAGAACGGTGTTTTACGTGATTGCAATTGTGACATTTCCGCTGACCAACCTGATCCGGCACATCCAGCTTCGCTTGAATCAAACCATGCCTTGCTCCGCCGCGACGCCCGGGAACATTGCCAAAAGCCGTTATCTGGTGACCGTCATCATTTCGATGTCGCTGATTGAAGTTGTCGGAATTTTCGGCCTGATCATGTTTGTGTTCGGCGATGGTTTCAACACCTTGTACATACTCACCGGGCTATCGGCGCTGGGGCTGTTTTTATACCGGCCAAAAGTCGATGAATACTCAGAAATAATTGAAGCAATCTCTGCACAAAACCATGAATAACTTATTAGCCGACGCCGACATCTGCGTTAAATGCGGCTTATGTCTGCCGCATTGTCCCACTTACAATAAAACCCAAAACGAAAACGAATCGCCTCGCGGCCGTATTGCATTGATTCAAGCCTGGGCGGGCGGGCATCTGGAAACATCAAAAAAGCTGGTTGAGCATGTCGACAATTGCCTGTTATGCCGTTCCTGTGAACGGGTTTGTCCAGCCGTGGTGCCTTATGGGCGGTTGGTTAATAATTTTCGTGAGCAAATAAAAGGCGATCGCGACGCCACACTGTCGGTATCATTACTGAAAAGAGTGTCCCACAACAAAACCGCCGGCCGTCTGGCGCAATCGGGTTTAAGGTTTTATCAAACCACGGGATTGCAAACAACGGCGCGATTGCTCGGGTTGCCGGGATTGCTAAGACTGGATAAAGTCGATCGTCTGCTGCCTGATTATCATGAATCAAAACCTTTGGCCCCACATTATCCGGCAACTGCCGAAGTGAGAGGTAACGTAGGCTTGTTTATCGGCTGCATGGGTTCTTTGCTGGATCATGAAACCGTCGATGCGGCAATCAAGGTATTAACTGCGACCGGGTTTAATGTATCTATACCCGAACAGCAAACCTGTTGCGGTGCGCTGGATTTGCATGACGGCGATAATGAAACATCCGAACAGCTGGCCGCAGCCAATTGCAGCGCTTTTGCGGATAAAAACCTGGACGCGATAGTGACCATCGCCAGCGGCTGCGGCAGTCAGATGCAGGAATATCAACAAACCGAGTTTGCCGGGAAAGTAATTGATATTAGCCAGTTTCTGATCAAATCAGGCTGCAATCTCAGCAACCAACTAATGCCGCTTGCGGCATCGGTCTGCCTGCATACCCCGTGTTCGCTAAAAAACGTCATGCGCGAGGAGCAGGGCGCGGTAAAGCTGCTGCAACAAATTCCCGATATTAAAATGACCCAGCTGCCTGCAGCTATACAATGCTGCGGTTCGGCGGGCAGCTACATGCTGGACCATCCGCGAATGGCGCAAGCCTTGTTAAATGATTTATTGAATGTGGCTTTAGAAGGTCAGCCCGAGTATCTGGTCAGCTCCAACATAGGTTGCGCGCTGCATATATCGGCAGGCCTAAGAGAGAGAGGAGTGGCGCTGGAAGTGCTTCATCCGATTACTTTAATTGCGCGGCAATTAAAACATAACCAGATAACTTAATGCAGAAGACACTGCCGGGGCGAATTCATTCGCCCCGGCAGATCAAGCATCAAGCCTTAACTTCTTCATAACGCTGACGGTAGTTGTGACCATAAAAAATTTCGGTCACTTCTTTATGCAGCTTGCTTTCTATTTCCGCTTTTTGCTCGGCGGACAAATCGCATTCCTTCTCGAATAAGTAATTCTCCAGCTCGGTTTCCTTGAGCATCATTTTGGTGTGGAAAATATTTTCCTGATACACATTCACATCAATCATCTGGTAACTTTCTTGCGTATCTATCGCAATATAATCCTGGATAGACGTAATCTTATGATCGATATAATGTTTTTTACCTGAAATGTCGCGGGTAAAACCGCGCACTTTATAGTCCATGGTCACGACATCGGATTCAAAGCTGTGAATCAGGTAATTGAGCGCTTTCAACGGCGAAATCCGGCCGCAGGTGGAGACGTCAATATCGGCGCGAAAGGTGCTGATGCCGTTATCGGGATGGCTTTCGGGATAAGTGTGCACGGTAATATGGCTTTTATCCAGATGCGCGAGCACCGTTTCAGGCAAGGGGCCGGGAGACTGGCTGTTCATACTCGGCGGCGGCGGCGCTTCGCCTTCGGAGATCAGCATGGTAACGCTGGCGCCTTGCGGCTCATAGTCCTGACGGGCGATATTAAGGACTTGCGCACCGATAATTTCAGCGACATCCTTAAGAATTTGGGTCAGTTTGTCGGCGTTATAAGCTTCATCAATATACTCGATATAAGCCTGCTGTTGTTCAGCCGGAGCGTAACAGATGTCATAGATATTGAAACTGAGCGACTTTGTTAAATTGTTAAAGCCGTGTAATTGCAATTTATTCAACGTAGTTAAACCTCGATAACTTCAAAATCATGGGTGATTTCCACTGCCTTGCTTAGCATGATGGAAGCAGAGCAATATTTCTCTGCGGATAATTTTACCGCTCTTTCAACAGCAGATGCTTTTAAATCATGGCCGGTGACAATAAAATGCAGATGAATCTTGCTGAACACGCTAGGGATCGCGTCGACCCGTTCGGCGGTAACCTCAGCCACACAGTGAACCATATCGTTTCTGCCTTTTTGCAAAATCTGCACCACATCAAAAGATGAACAACCGCCGACGCCCAGCAAAAGCATTTCCATCGGACGCACACCCATGTTACGGCCGCCGTGATCGGGAGGGCCATCCATAACTACAGCATGTCCACTGCCGGTTTCGCCGACGAACATCACGCCATCGACCCATTTGACTGTTACTTGCATTTATTTTCCCGGTTAAAAATGACGCATAGAGTAGCATAAAAATACTTATTGCCAGAGTGACAATATTGATTTTTTTGTTAAAATCCTGCATTGTTACCCAGACCCGCCACGGCACTAAGGACAGATGAATTACACCTATGACACTTACCCCCCAAGAATCCCCCTATAAAGCAGCGCTGGAGCATTTTTTACGCTTTTGCCATATAAAGAAATATCCCGCCAAAACGACCATCATTCGGCCTGGCGACATAGGCGACCGCTTATATTTTATCATAAGCGGCTCGGTCAGTGTTTGCGTGGAAGACGCCGACGGCGGACACGAATTGATACTCGCTTATTTGAATAAAAATGAATTTATCGGTGAAATCGGCGTATTTAAAGGGACCGAACCGCGAAAAGTCAGCGTTAAAACGCGCGGCGAATGCCATTTGGCCGAAATCAGCTACGAACGGCTCCGCCAGATTTTGAGAAAAGATCTGGGGGAACATGGCCCCGACATTCTTTTCATGATAGGCGAGCAATTATCGTCACGACTGTTAAACACCAGCCGTAATTTATGCGATCTGGCGTTCATGGATGTAGAAGGTCGAATTGCCCGGACCTTGCTGGATTTGTGCAAAGGCCCAGAAGCGATAACCCACCCTGATGGCATGCAACTGCATATCTCCAGACAAGAAATCGGCCGCATGGTCAGTTGCTCCAGGGAAATGGCCGGGCGCGTCTTAAAAGAACTGGAAAATAAAAAACTGATTAGTGCGCACGGCAAAACGATCGTGGTGTTTGGCACGCGCTAAAACTATTCTTTTGTATTAACCAATCCCTCAACCAGAATGCGCAGTTTATTTTGGATGATGCGGGTATTTTCAGGCCCCATGCGCAGCATCTGTTTATGTACCGGGTTTGCCGCTTCAAGCTGCCGATCGGCAAATTTATAGTTTATCGAGTGTCTTAGCACTGCAAGCCGCCCGTCAACAACAGGCGCAGCAAGAATGACCGACGCCGCTTTGGTGAAAATATCTTCCAGGCTGTACTCATCCGGGTAACTGAACTCCCTGAATACCTGCAACAATAACGGCCTGAATTTTTTATACACTGCCAGCGTCGCCTGTACATCCAGTTCATTTATTGCCGCCGCCAGCCAGTCATAGCGCTGATAGCTCTTAGTCGATATAAACAGCGAGCCATCCTGTTGCTCGACTGCAAACGGCTGATCCGGCTGAAGAAAGCGCAGATGCTTTTCAAGCCGCAAGCCTTGCGAAAAATCGTTAACAATGACAACGTATTTCCTGACCAACTGATCCGTATTCAGCCGCCCGGCAAGCGCTGGAGAAATGCCTGTCATTTCCTCCCGGAACAGCGCGTCGCTATGGTCAAGGTCGGGCAAAATAAATGCAGTTTCCTGTTGCAGTTCGACAATGTTATCTGAAACGGCTTCTTCCACTGCCACTCCCTCTATCGATTCCTTGATCGACAAAGCACTCATTGCATCCATCTGTCCAAAACCTGAAGGAAGCGCCAAAGTACGGGATTCAGGTTCTGTTACGGCGGCGCTTTGTTGATGCTTAAAATAAAACCAACCGGCGCTCGCCAAAGCGGCCAAAATAATCGTCGCCACAATCACGGCTCTGCCGATTTTTTTACCTTGAGATTGATCGTATCGATTCATGTTTAAAACCTTGGAATGTAGGGCTCAACTCGCTTATATGCGGTTCGTGGCAATCCATTGTATCGGTAATAAAAAAATAGTTGCCGGAACAACGCCTCCGATTTTGATCGGCTGTAACCACCAAACGCAAACCTAATGTTTTTTCAGGCTTGGCTCAACTGATTTTTAGCCTATGAATTCTACAGAGTTAAGTCTGATCGAGCGGCCTTTGCGGCCAAAAACACAAAAAAGGGGAGAACCGGACGGTTCCCCCCCTTTTGTGAATACGGCTTGCCGGTTAAGGTGAGCCGATGAGCATGATGCCCGCTGACTTAGCCCTTGGTCGCTCTTTTACGCTCGTTTTCAGTTAACAACTTCTTGCGCAAGCGTATCGATTTTGGCGTAACTTCAACCAGTTCGTCTTCGGCAATAAATTCCAACGCTTGCTCCAGCGTCATTTTCTGAATTCTCGCCAGCACCAAGTTTTCATCCGAACCCGAAGCGCGCATATTGGTTAGCGCTTTGGGCTTGCAAGGGTTAACGGTTAAATCATTGGAACGTGAATGCAGACCGACCAGCATGCCTTCGTAGACCTCGTCACCATTAACCAATAATAACTCGCCTCGCTCTTGTAACGGATGCAATGAGTAGGTGACGGCTTTGCCGGCAACCATTGAAATCATTACGCCGCGTTGACGGCTGCCCACGTCGCCCGCTTTCATCGGTCCGTAGTGGTCGAATACATGGTACAACAGACCTGAACCTGAAGTAGCGGTCATAAACTCGGTCTGAAAACCGATCAAACCGCGCGACGGCATCATGTATTCCAGACGGATGCGCCCTTTGCCGTCAGGTATCATGTTAGTCAAATCGCCTTTGCGTTCGCCCAGTTTTTCCATGATCGCACCTTGGTGGATTTCCTCCACTTCGATGGTGACCATTTCAAAAGGCTCGCACTTTACCCCATCAATTTCTTTGACGATAACTTCAGGACGCGATACGCCCATTTCAAAACCTTCGCGGCGCATATTCTCAATCAAAACCGACAAATGCAGTTCGCCGCGGCCGGATACCTTGAATTTATCAGGATCCGCAGTGTCTTCAACTTTCAACGCAACGTTATGTTGCAATTCTTTGTCTAAGCGGTCGCGAATTTGGCGCGTGGTGACGAATTTGCCTTCGCGTCCGGCAAACGGCGAGTTATTGACCTGGAACGTCATACTGACCGTCGGCTCATCAACCGACAATGGCGGCATGACTTCTACGGCATCGGGATGGCAGATGGTGTCTGATATTTCCAACTTTTCAATACCGGCAAAAGCAATAATATCGCCTGCCCGCGCCTCTTGAACTTCAACGCGGTCCAAGCCGTGAAAGCCGTAAACCTGCAGCATGCGGCCTTTACGCTCAACACCTTCCCGATTAACGATAACCAGCGGCGTGTTGGGCTTGATAGTGCCGCGTTGAATCCGGCCGATACCGATAACGCCGGTGTAGGTGTTGTAATCCAGGCTGGTCACCTGCATTTTGAAAGGGCCATCGATATCAACAGGTGGCGGGCTTACTTTGGAAACAATCGTCTCGAATAACGGGGTCATGTCGCCGCCGGAGATATTGTGATCCAATCCGGCATAGCCGTTGATTGCAGACGCATAAACGATAGGGAAGTCCAGTTGCTCATCGGTTGCGCCCAAGCGGTCGAATAAATCGAAAGTTTGGTCGACAACCCAGTCAGGACGAGCACCCGGACGGTCGATTTTGTTGATAACCACAATCGGCTTCAATCCCAGCGCAAACGCTTTTTGGGTCACAAAACGGGTCTGCGGCATAGGGCCGTCCACCGCATCGACCAGCAACAATACCGAATCGACCATCGATAACACCCGCTCCACTTCGCCGCCAAAGTCGGCGTGTCCCGGGGTGTCGACGATATTGATGTGATAGCCGTTCCAGTCCAGCGCGGTATTTTTGGCCAGAATGGTGATGCCGCGTTCTTTTTCAATATCGTTGGAGTCCATAATGCGCTCAGTCACTTTAGTATGAGCGGCAAACGTGCCGGACTGTTGCAATAATTTATCAACCAGGGTCGTTTTGCCATGGTCGACGTGGGCAATAATTGCAATATTTCTTAATTTTTCGATCACTTTTATGGTCTCTAAGGTTTAAATAAACAAATGTAAGATGCGCGATGCACACCTTTTTAAACATGATGAATGCGTGATGCACTCTAATGGGTTAAATGCGGGGGAAGAAAGGACGGCGCCGCCGTCATGACTGCTGTTTAGATTTTGTTGGACGCACCCTGCTTGGTCCAAATTTGGCTATAAGATTAACTTTGCTCCCAAGGCAGGCCCTGAAAGCGCCAGCCGCCAAGATTACCCCGATGCTTATGCTCATCCAGGGCGCCTTCAAAACCGTCAACAATATTAATCAACAACTGATAACCGGCCTCTTCCAATGCTTTTGCCGCATCCAGCGAACGTTGGCCGCTACGGCAAAGCAATAAAACCGGCGTATTGCAATCAGGTGCAACCTTTTTAACTTCGGCAACAAACTGCGGATTGACTTGCCAATCGGGCGCTTCTTTCCAGGGAATGGATATAGCGCCTGGGGGATGCCCGACAAAGGAATGTTCAACTTTCGTTCTTACATCCACTAATACCGCATCTGAATTATTTTGCAACAAATCCCATGCGTGTTGCGGAGCTAAATTTTCTATCATCTTATTAATCTCTACGTGCGTTTTTGGCCGACAAACCTGGCTTCATTGCCAACCCCTGATGCTGCTTTTTCTTGCGTAAAGGCTGATAAAACAGTAATTCCGGTCGCCTATTATCGCATCCCCTAGGCCACGGTCAAGAAATCGACTCACGACGACGCCATCAGGACGGCGCTATAATGGAGCATTTTTCCTGGCAAGCATTGATATTTAGCCCTTGCCTACAAGGATATAGGTAAAAAAAGGAAGCTCCACCTGTTCAAATAAGGCGTTACATTACTGAAAATACCGGGCAACGTCCGCCAAAAACACGCGACTAATCAACACTCTGATTGCGTTCCCCGCGGCTAACCCGGTATTCCAGAAATTCCTGCAAAAAATCCATAAAGCCCCTGACCTTTGCCGACAAATACTTTCGATGGGGATATATGGCATGGACATCCAGAGGCGGCGAGGTGTAATTTTCCAGAACAGCTTTCAGTTTGCCCTTTTCAATGTCCCTGCCCACGATATAAGTCGGCAACATCACCAAGCCCAAGCCGTTAATTGCGGCGATGCGTATCGGGTCTGCGACATTCGCCTGCATCCGGCCTGAAACCGTTATCCCCGTATAACCGGCTTCGCCTTTGAACAGCCATTTATTCCTCGGCGCGATAGCCCAGTTGACCAGGCAGCTGTGATCCTCCAAATCTTCCGGCGTCTGGGGAACGCCGTATTTCTCAAAATATTCCGGCGAACCGCAAACAACCAACGACGAACTGGCTAATTTCCGTGCAAACATGCTGGTATCATCCAAAGCGCCCAAAGAAATAGCGACATCGATCCCCTCGTCAATCAAATCCCCCGGACTGCTCTGTAAAATCATCTCGACGGTCAAGTCAGGATGTATCTTCAAAAATTCAGCTACGGCCCAAGCGATATGCGTCGCCCCGATCACCGGCGGCGCACTGACTCTTAAAATCCCCCTGGGCTCGGTCTGCAAATGCGTGACAGCGGCCTCCATCTCCTCAACCTCTAGCAACACTTGCTGGCATCGCTCCAAATAGGACGCGCCCACGTCGGTCAGGCTTAAGCTGCGCGTGGTTCGGTTGAATAATCGCGTACCCAGTACACCCTCAAGATGCATGATATGTTTGGTCGCCATGGCTCTTGAAATATCCAGATCGCGCGCGCCGCCGGCAAAACTTCCGGCCTTTGCCACGCGGACGAAAACGTTCATGCTGGTCAATTTATCCATTCACAATCCGCCTGTCTTCTTTCCACAACAAGTCTTCGATTTCACATTGCGGTACAAAACCGGTAACTGCGTCGGCCAAAACAGCCCTAACCCGTTCAAAGTCATCATCTTGTGTTGCCTGCTCCAATACCGCCAACATTTTCTCCAGTTCGGTCCACGGAATCACCTGCTCCTGCGCGCGCATAATTCTTTCGTGCCCGGTTTTTGAAACGTTATCGCCAATCAAAAGTTCTTCATACAGCTTTTCTCCAGGCCTTAAGCCTGTATAGCTAATCTCTATGTCGCCGCCCGGATGCTCTGCATCTTTGATTTCCAATCCGCTCAAATGAATCATTCTCTTGGCTAAATCAACAATACGGATAGGTTCGCCCATATCCAGCACAAACACATCGCCGCCCTGACCCATTGCACCGGCCTGAATGACCAGCTGCGCCGCCTCTGGTATGGTCATAAAATAGCGGATGATTCTCTCGTCGGTCACCGTTACCGGCCCGCCTCTTGCGATCTGTTCCTTAAACAACGGCACCACGGACCCTGAAGATCCCAATACATTGCCGAAGCGCACCATCGTAAAACGGGTTTTTGTATTATTAGCCTGATTAAAGCTGAGCGCCTGCAAAATCAATTCAGCGAAGCGCTTGGTCGCTCCCATCGTATTGGTTGGCCTGACCGCTTTATCCGTTGAAATAAGCACAAAAGTCTCAACCTCCGTCTTTATCGCGGCCGTTGCCGCATGCAAGGTGCCAAATATATTGTTCCAGACCGCTTCGCCCGGATTTCTTTCGACCATCGGCACATGCTTGTAAGCCGCCGCGTGATAGATCGTCCGCACCTTGAAAGTCTTGCATATTTTTTCGCAGCGCTTAGCGTTTACCACCGAACCCAATACAGGAATCAGTTTTATTTCTTTATCGTTCTTGGCTTTGGTTAATAAATGCTGCAACTCTTTTTCTATCGCATAAAGCGCAAATTCACTGATTTCAAAAAGAATCAACGACTCCGGCTGCAACAGAATGATTTGCCGGCAAAGCTCGGAACCGATAGAGCCGCCTGCGCCGGTCACCATTACGACCTTGCCTGCGATATTGGCATGCAGCAGCGATTGATCGGGGGCCACAGCGTCGCGTCCCAGAAGGTCGGCAATATCAACCTCCTGTAGCGCATCAACGGTGACCTTGCCTTGGGCAATCTCGGACAAACCCGGCATCGACATCACATGAACCGCAAAAGGCTCCAGCAAGCGAATAATTTCACTTTTACGCGCCCGATTAGCTGAAGGCATAGCCAGCAGAACGTCTGAAACCTGATATTTTTCTATCAAGTACCGCAAAGAGCTGAGCGGATAAATCCGGAGACCGTTGACCTTTTGTTTATGCAGCAACTCGTCGTCATCGATGAACGCGACCGGCCTGAATTCACGTCCATAGCCTAATGCGGAAGCCAACTGTACGCCGGCGTTTCCCGCGCCGTAAATCACTACATTTTTTTTGCTGTGATTTTTTGCACCTCGGCCTACACCCAGGTTTAAATAAACCTCACCCAACCACCAACGCGCAAAAAAACGGCTTCCGCCCACCAGCAGCATCATATTCAACCAGTTGAGCGGTAACACCGTCCGGGGGACGCCTTTGATGCCGGACTCGTACAATACAAACGCAAAAAACAACGCATAAAGCGTAGTCGCCTGAATTATGGTCCATAACGCCCTGACCTCTATGTAACGGATAATCGCACGGTACAAGCCCAACTTGACAAAAATCGGTACGGCTATCACCGGGGCCGCAGCAAATAGATACCACTCATCGTCTTTAGGAATGTACAGCTCTCCCCAACGCAAAGAAAAGGCCGCCCAAAGAGCAAACATCGCAAAAAAAACATCGGCGCTAATCAAAATAAATGCCTTCTTCTGACGCGCAAGACCAATGAACCAGTTCGCTAATCGTGACCTCATCAATTATCCCTGTTTTTCTATAGCAATTTTCATTAATAACCGGCTTCATTATCCCCGATTCAACAAGCTCACTCGGCATCCCTGGCTTGAGCCAGCCGATCACCGGCCTTGTAACGATATGCCAACAACAATAACGGCAAATACGCCACCATGAGTCCAACAATACCGTCTAACTTTTCCAATGCAACCAAACCCGCAACAGGCATCAACCAAAAAACATTAATAGCGCCTATTGCCAGGGTGACTGGTTGATGGGCGCCTATGATGCGGGATGCATATTGATAGGCATGGCTATGGTGCGCCTCATAAAACTTCTCGCCCCGCAATACGCGACGACACAAGGTAACGGTTGCATCGACAATGAATACACCCAACAAGATCAGCCACACCCATAATAACCCAGGTTCAATCCTTGCCGCTTGCACCGAAAGCAGCGCCAATATGATACCCAAAAAACCGCTCCCTACATCTCCCATAAAAATACGGGCGGGAGGGAAATTCCAAACAAGAAATCCCAACACTGCTGAAGCCAGAAGAACCGGCAACATCCAAGCGGTTGAATCGGGCGCAACAAGCCACACCATCAAAGCCCCCCCGCAACAAACCGTAATCGCCTCAATACCGGCAAGGCCATCAATGCCATCCATGAAGTTGTACAAATTGAGCAACCAGACTACATACACGGCCGCAAACGCGTACCCAAACCATCCCAAATCCAGCGAATACCCAAAGGCTGAGACAGGAGGAAAGCCACCCAGCCAATAAAGCCCCCAAGCCGCCGCTCCGAAATGTACCAATAAGCGCCAGCGTGCGGCAATATGTCCATGATCATCCAAAAAGCCGGTTACCGCAACAGCGCATCCGGCGCCCCATAAGGCCAAGCATACAGGGTTCGCCAGCAGATCAAATCTATTGAGGAGGGGGAGAGCCGCCAAAAACGCTGTCACAATGGCGACACCGCCGCCACGAGGCGTTGGTGTCGAGTGCGAACTGCGTTCATTAGGAACATCGATTAAGTTCCTCGCCAACGCGTACCTGCGCAAAAAGCCGGTAAGCCCCCAAGACACGGCACTCGTTAGCAAAAGAAACCACAAAAAAATCATTTGTACCTCTATTTAATAATTGACAACTGTATGGACAGGTGTTTGCTCTTCGGCAACTGCTCCCAATAACATGAATTATTTCCTTGAGCTTACTATGAGTGCCAACAACCTTTCCCGGCAGGAAATTGTCGGAGTGAAAAACTGAATTACTTAGATTGAATGTTTCTGAGATTAAGCAGCTTATGATTTTTGTAAAAAATCTGCGGCGGTTTTTTTCAACGCGTCATCCACTCTCACCGGCGGTCGCCAGCCCAACAGATCGGACGCTTTGCTGATGTCGGCTTGAAGCGAACCACACAACCGCTGCGCCATCTCACGCTTACCCAACAACATGGCGCCTGTCTTTAATAACCAGACAGGTATAGGGAATAGTTTAGCGGGTTTGCCCAATGCGATGCCCAAACGCTGCAACAATTCGGTAATAGATATGTCCTCACCGTCCCCGGCCAAAAACGTCTGGTTGGCAGCGGCAGGATGATCAATGCAGGTTACGATCAAATCAACCAAATTATCCAGCGCCACCAGTGTACGCTTATTATGAATCCCACCCAAAGGTAAAGGGACCCCCGTCTCAAGCCAACGCATCATGCTGCGAAAATTGGCTTTCACCCCCGGTCCGTAGACCAATGGCGGGCGGATGATCACCACTTCCATACCGGTTTCATCAGCCAACTGCCGCAATGCATCTTCCGCTTCAAGCTTGGAAATGCCGTAAGGATCAACAGGTGCAGGCCGATCTTCGGCGGTATAAGGCTGTCCTAATGGCGTAAATTCACCATTGACCTTGATCGAACTGATAAAAATAAAGCGCTGTACGCCGGCGTCGGCTGCCTGCCGGGCAAGATTAAAGGTACCCTCAACATTTACCTTGCGAAACGCACCCTGCGGATCGGCTACGCTAGCTTTCATTACATGCACATGCGCGGCAAGATGAATGACCACTTTTATACCACGTAGCGCATCCGTCCAATCCGTTTCACCGTTTATAGTCCCGATTGACATGGTCTCAATATTTTCGACCTGAAAATTTACAGAGCGCGCCACCGCACGAACAGATTGCCCCTGCCGACGCAACTCAGCACAGAGTGACCTGCCCACAAAACCATTTGCTCCGCTAACAAGCACCGTCTTCGATCTTGAGCTAAATGTGCTATGCAATGTCCCCGTCTCCCTCATTTATTAATCACAACGCTTCGTCAATAGCTGGCCATAAAGCGCTAACATTCCCTCGGAAATTTTGTGGCTGGGAAACAACTCTAGCGCACGCGCACGCGCAGCAGTGCCCATTTCGTGCCTCAGAGACCGATCATCTATCAGCTTCAGCAAAGACTGTGTAAGACCGGCAACATCTCCAGCCGAAAACAACAAGCCTGTTTTTCTGTCTTCCACTGCGTCAGTAACTCCATAAATACACGTAGCCACGGTCGGGACTTCAGTAGCTCCCGCTTCAATAATGACCTGACCAAAGCCTTCGCGATAGCTGGGCAGGCAAAAAATATCCGCGGCGGCCATATAGCGCTCAGGGTTAGTTGTAAAGCTCACTCTGCGCAAGCGATCCCCATATGCACCACAAATTGCTTGCACATAAGCAAAAGAAATATCCTCTTCAGCGCCAACCAATACCAACACTGCATCTGTTCGCTTTGATGCAATCTCGACAAACGCAGCAGCAAGATCGAGTATTCCCTTATCACGATTTAATCGCCCTAAGAACAGGACTATGGTTTGCTCCAAGCTTACGTCTAACTCTCTTCGCACCTTCTCCCGCACTTGAGCATCAGGATGAAACTGATCGGCATCAACGCCGCAGATTGAACCATGCCCAATTACGATGCCGTTGCCTTGAGGCAAAATACCTTCAGAAACCAAAAAATCCCGTTGCGACGGACTATCCATTAAAATCTGATTAGCGAATAGCACTATCAGCCTATCGAACATTTTAAGTGATCCGCGTTTCCATCCTTGTTTTGTCGCCCAAACCTGTCCGGTAAAAATATGCATCCGATTGGGAACCCCGGCCGCCCAAGCAGCCAACATGCTCAACAGTCCTGTTTTAGGCATAATGGAATGCACGAGATCAAATCGTTCACGGCGAAACAAAATCATCAGCTGAATCAAAACCATTAAATCGCGCCAAGGTGATGCTTTGCGCTCAATGGGTAGTAGAATGAGTCGAGCGTTGATGCCATCGAGCAAGTGGGCGTCGGCGTTATTACAGACCACAGTTACATCATACTTTTCCGCAGCCGCTCGAATGTGTCCTCGCAAAAAAGCGTGGACCACCGCAGGGATAGTGGCTACATAACAGATTTTTTTCACGATGCTTTGGGTTCCGTTGCAAGACCGTCAAAAATATTACGCCAGTCAAACAACACTAAGACGTTACTAGGCAAAACCGCTCCAGAAACCGCACTCGCATAGGCATCGCGTTTACTGAGCATTACCGGTTGGTGTTTTACAAAAAATGGAATAGTCGAAAGCTGTTTAATCCGAACACCTTGTATTCTTGCTGGTTCACAACGAATAGATTGCCACGAGTCAGTCGTCATACTTTACTATCCAAAAATATCAAGAGGCGCTGTTAATCAAAAAACGCCATTTTACAATACTCCACCTTCGGAAGTATTTTAAAAACGAAAAACTCGAAACCAGTATAAACATGAAAAATGGAATAAACCCGGCACTAAAAATTTTTTGATAAGTATCCAATATGCCTTGTTGCGCTCTCCACAGGTTGCCCGTTAATCCCCCATCCCCAAACTCTTCTTTGAATGAATAAGCCATTGGACTATTCAAAAACCAGGCTGGTTGACCATTAAATACAAGGGTGAGCCAAAGCAAGTAATCTTCTGCATAGCGCTTTTCAGGGAAAAACCGGAAAGAGACTTCCCGTTTTAACATGACTGAACGTGTAGGAAGGCAATTGGAGAACAGCAATCTACATTCATTGATCCGGCGAGCCAGCAAGCTTTCTGGTAATTCCGGCAATGCAACGCCTTCCGATATTTTGATGCTCGGATGACCCGACAATACGACATCCGGGTGCGCCGCCATCCATTGATATTGAATCGCCATTTTTTCCGGATGCCAGCTGTCGTCCGCATCCAGGAATGCAATATAGGGTTGTGATGACTGCTCCCATCCTGCGTTACGCGCACTACCGGGCCCACCGTTCTTATTGAGTCGCAAGACTTTTATGTTCGTTTCTTGATGCTCCTGCCGAAGCCGATCCAGAACGGCCAGCGTTTCTCCCCCGTCATTGCTGAAGTCATCAATCAATATGATCTCTTCCGGGGGGCGTGTTTGAGCGATCACTGAATCAACCGCACGCTGGATAGTATCCGCACAACGATAACACGGAATAATCACGCTTACAGGCGTATGCACTGAGTCATACCGATCACTCATAGCCGAATCCATTCATTAGGCATCAAATCGCGATCATCATTCCCATTGCAAAACCAGCTTCCGGGCGCGACAACCAATTTCTCTGGGCTAGGATTTAACCACGCACCCCACCAGCTAAACGTGCTATTTGCGATAACATGATGCTTGCATAAGCTCATCAGCTGCATATCTCTGTAACTTTCCGCTTGACGATTATGATCGACATAAATACAAGGAAATTCCACGGTTAAATTTTGCCTTACCCACTCCATATCATCAGAAAAGACATAAAACACCGGTCGTTCAACGCGCTCGGCAATATAACCGATCGCCTTATGATAATAGTCTGACGAGCATACTTCCATGATTTTTCCGGTTTTGGAATCGCTGACATAATCCCCACGACGGACGTGTAAACTGATTGACTGGGTATTTGCAATTTCCAATGCCAGCTCAGAATTTCGCCCAGCCAATGGCTCCCGAAAAGTAAAATCCCGGCGAATAACACTTTCAAATGGTTTGAAGTAACGTTCCGATTGCCAGTAGCCAAACAAATAACAATCATCGTTCAAATTAAAGAAATCGGACCAATAATTAAAATGGGGCTCAACCACAAACTTCTTGCCCCTGAGTCCTGCAAACTGAGGGCGCCGCAGCACTTTCTTGACCAAGCGATTTGCTCTCCACCCTAATAGCTGACGCACAGTCGACACCTCTGCCCTTTCCGCAATCACATTGAACACCCGGCTCAATTCAAAACCATGATGCAAGCGGTAATCCGAAAAATCGCCCAAGTCGAGAAGAAGCTTCTGGCTATTCGCAAGCGAAAGCGCACGTCCGGCAGCATACTGGAACATCTGGTTACCGATACCCCCAAGAATATGACTAACTACCATATGCACCTTATAAGAATATTACTCATAATCGACCAAAACCATCAGGGCTTTTGAAAATGAAACAGCCCGCAACCATACTCAAAATCGCTCGCGGCCTCCACTGCTCTTTTTTCACTGTATTGGCCGGCATCATCCACATAGGAAAATTCAATTAACTTCATATCTGGAAACAACTTTAATACTGAAATTGGCGAGTGTACCCTATGGGCATTGAAGCAGACTCTTTCGCGCCCAACCGGCAAAGAAATAAACAGGTTGCCACCACGACTCACTATGCGCTGCAATTCACGCGCCGCTTTTGTGCTGCCGTAAGGATCAATCGGGTCGCCATAGCGTCCAAGGCCAATATGTTCAATAACATGAAGACATGATAACGATTCGATAGAATCATCTGGAAACGGCAGGTTCAGAATATTCCCCGCAATAGAAGTTAATCCCGGCAGGGATGCTTTAAGTGGCCGATAATCGACAAAAACCGTTTCGACTTGAGCGCTCAGTACGCTAATGGTGAGAACGCTGGAACCAATATCGACATGCTTAGCAATTTCCGCAGCACCGATACGTCTGGCAAGCCATGCACCCTGATAAAAATAGTGAGCATCGAATGGTGTATGAGTACTCCAATCTCCCAAGCACGGTTGCATATCAAGAACGCGGATTTTTTCCGCGCCCGTTTCCCCTGCATAGCGAAACCAATGGTTGAAAAAACGTGGTAAATAAAGAATGCCAAGCAGTGGACGAGGATATAGAAAAGCCAATAACCAGTGTTTTAGAACTTTTGCGAGCAACTTCATTTTATCGTCTCTGAAAAACATACTTAATACACCAAGCTCCGACTATTCTTACAGCATCAGCAAATCTAAATTTATCGTCCCGCAGAAGGGTTGCCATCAAAGATAAATTCCCCTTTTTGACTGAGTGGAAAAGCCGTTTAAGATTCCTAGCCGTATGCTGCCTTACCAATAAATCACGCAGTTTAATTCTCTCTGCATCATTCATGCACGTTCTTGACCAATAAAATTCTTCGAGCCGGTTCATTAGATCATATGGAAAGTGGCTTGAATCCTGACCAGCATGCACCCGACACTCGTATAGCGGCGTAACTTGATACGCAATAGATCCAATTTCCGCCAAATCACAAAAATATACGGCGTCAAAAACCTTGCCAAATTCTTCTCTGAATTTAACTGAACGGACTGCGTGACTGCGATATATCGCTGGGGAGAGGGGTATACATGAATTTCCTGCATATTTCAAAGCCACATGCCCACTACATGTGTACAACTCAATAGGTTCACCACCGACGGTGGGCACAAGAGTTTCTCCGGTCTTATTACCAGCTTCATCTATAAAATATCCATTACATGAAACAGCCAAAAGACTATCGTTAGCCTCCAATAAGCCGATTTGAGTCTCAAGAAAATTGGAGCACAACCTATCATCATCGTGAAGCAACACAACATATTTGGAGTCGTTGCTAAGCATGGCTCTGCTGAAATTCCAGATAAATGGATGGTTATTCTCGGCCTCAACCCATTGGACCTCACTTCCTATAAACTCTTCTATACTTGCATACACATCCTTATTACTACCATTGTCGTAGATGACAATTTTCTTAGGTTGTTTAGTCTGTGAAAGAACGGAATGCAACGATTCACGCAAATATGCGGGACGGTTGTAGGACATGATGCATACAGTAACGTCTAGCATGTCTTAGCCAACCTAATTACGTTTCTCGCAAAGCCTTCATAGGAGTGAAGCATCCCGGCTTCTGTTCTCAAATAATCCCGCCCCGCTCTAATCATTCTTATGGCATCATGCTCATTCGCTGAGTTCATATAATTATCAACTTGATTGTAAGAATTAAAATTTCGCATATCAACAAATGACTCTACTGGAACAAGTGTTTCAATATCCGGGGCACCTAAATATAATGGGACGGTTCCAGCGACAAAGCAATCAACCATTTTTTCAGTCATATATCCCGGCAATACCATATTCTCAAAGCAAATTGAGAAGCGGTAGCCACTTATTGTTTCCAGCTTGTTTTCGCATCGCCCCAGATACTGGTCTTTGACAGCATCTCTAAGCCTATTGCCCCATACCATCGGCAGCTCATCCAAATCTCCCCAGCCTGCACCGTACAAATCCAGCTCTTTTTTACTTGCAAAGTACTCAATTGCTTCAAAACGTCGATCATGAAGCGATGCGGCTAATGATTTACGATACGCCGGAGAAATAAATTGCCAGCTCGCCGATTTAACTTGCCGTAATACATTGATCAGGCTCAGCCGACCAGGAATAAATAAATTTTTAGCTCTGTATTTATTCGCGGCAACAAGTACCAGCTTTTTCCTATCCTTCCATGAACGAACCTCTTGCATATCATCGAAATAAAAAGAAGGGAATCTAAATTGAAGCCTTGTCTTTTCTCCTATAGCGCCGCCTTGTCCATTTAGAAAACCGAATCCCAAATTAAACTTAAATCTATCGGCAATTTGAACAACGCTGTCGTAAAAAAACGGCGCGTAGAGTGGCGCTTCAAAACAAGTAATTAAGAATGGCATAGCTCCCAAATCGAGCAATTTAGCTGCGTCTGTCGACGTCATGTCCTGTATTACATACACATCTTTCGCATTCCATTTTTTTGAAGCAATATTTGCAAGCGCAACATCACCTGATGCTACATTTATCCCAGATTCTGCAGCCATACGATACAAGCATGTTATCCAGCCAGAACCAGGGAAACGGTAACTCCATTGCTTATCGCGCAATTGATCTTTATTAAATTCTTCGATATCGCTACAGAACGCAAAATGCATAAACCGTTAACCTAAATCAGTTATGAGAGATCACTGCTTCTCTCCGCAACACAGGAAGTAGCATTGAATATTGAAACAACAAAAATAATAAGCCAATAACGCACAACCGTATAAACGCAAATAAATGACTTCCGTCATAGTCCAGTAATTGACTTAAAATTTTTGCCATCACAAATAGCACCGCTCCCATGATTGCACTTTTCACAAATAGCTTCAGAGGCAAGACTACAGACAGGTGATTTTTGGTTATGTAGATAGTTAATAGCAAAGTGACCATCGATGAAAATGCAAGGCCAAATCCAATGCCATGTGAACCATAAACTGGAGTCAGATACCAGATTAATAAGATTGACATCGCTGCTCCCACTAAGTTCGGAAGAAGCAATAGCTTTGTATTCATTCGGGCATGAGCCGCCATGCCAAAAACAGCCGTTGAAATCCTTGCCAGTTCAGCCAATGCGCCCCATACAACAAACTGAGTTGACAGTTTGAAGTCACTCCCCAGTAAGAGCTGGGTTAATTCCGGTGCCGTTGCCATTATAAGAATACTCGTCAATAGTAAGGAAGGTAGAATAGATTGAGAGTACTCGATCCAAGCATGATATTGCTCGTTGATATTATCATTGCTTATTCGCTTATAAAATTTCGGCTGAAAATAAGTTGTAAAAATAGATTCAAATCCAGCAATTAAACCAGCACTTATTCCATAGCCAGCAACAAATAATCCAAGTTCAATCAATCCCAGACGTTCTTCCATCAGGTAACGATAACCTTGACTTTGAATCCATCCTAGCCCAACGGCAATTGCAACTGGCCAAGCGAATCCAAGAAAACTCTGGATGTGTGAATGTGACAACTTTGGGAGTCTGTTACTTTTCGGGTTCGCACGCTGTAATTTTCCAAAGAAGATTCTTTTTCCAATCAGTCCGACAATTAATTGGCCGATCAGTAATCCACTTAGCCAATTTTCAGCGTTTGGCGAAACCTCTCGAACAAGCACAACAGCAAAAATCAAGCTCGTCGCAGTGGTGGCGACTGCCAGAACAGAAAACCAACCTCTGTGACCGAGCAGATTCAATCCTGGAATTACAACTTGGTTAATCGTGCCAAAAATTAGGTTTCCGCAAACCAATAGTAACAGCCAATAAATGTTAATGCTCGGGCTCCAAATGTTAAATCCGGTTAAAGCGAACAATACTAGGGCTGAAAATACATTGACTATTAGAAGATAGCGCCAAAAATACATTAAATAATTTGTCGCTTGCCCTCTCAAATCCCAAGCATGTAATCGGCGATTCATAAACATGCCAACAGGATTGAGTAGCAACAACGCAAAAAAGGCCACTGTCGCTGTAACGATAGAAATCTTACCCATTTCTGCAGGCGACAACAAACTTGTTGCAAGCCGAAGCGTTAGCAACAAGAGCGCGAACTGAGCAATCCGTCCAATCGCAATTAATAGCATTATTTAACTATTACCACACTTAATTCAGGTTGTTTTTCGCTTTAAGAAACGAGGAACAAAAGGTTTAATTTTTTGTTTCATTACATACATGGATATTGGAACTTCTGTAGCAATACAATTCCACAGTGTAACTAGTGGATCGTCCTTTTTTGCATACCAATCGTTACACCCTGTTTTTTTAAATCTTATATATGACACAGATTGCATAAATTTTTTTACTTGGGGGTCAAGTCCATGTGAGTTGTCTTCGATAATTACTATCCTAGGAGAGTTTGTGCTGAAAGACATTCCCGCTAGCACGGACATTTCATGGCCCTCTACATCAATTGTTAGAAAATCGATGGTTGTTATGCCTCGTTCGAGCAAAATATCATCCAAACGTGCTGTTTTTACTGTAATTTTTTCCACCTCTTGCTGACTCAAACTTCTGATTCGAGCAAAATGATTCTCATCTTTCTCTATTGTCGAAAGCGTTTCAACTCCAACGGCCACATGAAATTCAACTTCACCTAATTTATAGCTTGCCGCCATCTCAACAACTTCACATGAACGTGCATCCCTAATTTTTTTGCAGAAAGCTGGCATCGGTTCAACAACTAAGCAACGCCATCCCAGTTTCTCGAAAAAGTAGGTATTACTACCAGTTATGCCATCAAACCCGCCGACCTCAACACAAGTCCCCATTTTTTTGTCGAAAATCTCATTGAGAATTTTATCTTCACCAAATTGAGCATAAAATTTTTTAGTTTCCATCGCCATCCTTAATTTGTAATTACACGACCACTTATTCTGCATGTGACCAAAATCATTGATTGAATCACCATAAATCACTCGAACATCAACAAATGTTTATCCTGCTTGATCTAGATTGTTGCAACATCGCTTCCATTTCTTGCACAATCCCCTCTAGGGAAGTCAAGGATGGTATATATCCAAAGTCCGCGGCACGGGTATTCAATGAGTAGTAATGAGGCTTGCTACCCGTTGCATTAACGCCGGCAGTTGCGTCGGTTATTTCATACTGCAGACCAAATTCTTTTTGCATATTTGCTAATAGCTCAGGCTTACTAATTGGTGCTCGACTATAGCAATCGACAACAGCGTTGACGGCCGGTGTAGAAAGAAGCGCGCTGACCAGTTTATAGAAATCCGATGGGTGCAGGAAGTCACGCACGATATAGTCGGATGAAGCCTTCAGCACTATTCCATCGCGAACAGCGCGCAAAATATCCGTGATTAGAAAGCGTGCGGAAATATCCTGTGTGCGACTGAAATAATTGAACACCCGTATATCAATGATAGGTAATTCAGGATGGGCGCGATGCCTGCATTCCGCATGCAGCTTAGCGACGCCATACCATTCCTGCGGGGCCAGATCGTTTATCGCCACAACCGCCGGCGTATTTCGGGCAGCCGGCTCGTTGAAGCTCGATCCATATGCGGCACCACTGCTTAAAAACAAGTAGCGACATGCCGGGTGTGCCCCTAGATAATCCAGCACCAACTCATCAAAACGCAGGGTGATATCAAAGATCGAATTGCCCAAGACCACCGTCTGCGCAGGGTTGCCGACACCAACGAAGTTAATGACGGCATCGAATTCCTGCTTGGCAAACCCGGAAAATTCATCTACCGGATAGCGACCTGAAAGACCTACAGACATTAACCATTTTGCCGCCTCGTCGGGATGGCGCGCAAATAAGTGCAGCTGTTTGTCGTCCGCTGTGGAAAACGAAACGATCAAGTCTCTGGCAATTTGGCTGGTCGCTCCCAGAATGGCAATTCTCATCATGCTGCCGGATCGATTAGACGCTTAGCGGGGGAAACTGTTCATCCAGCTTCGAGCCAAAAGCTAAGCGTGGCCGACATTCCGTCGCGCCATCCATCATAATTTCGATCAGCAGCGGGCTTTTGCGCTCCGCTATCAGATTCAAAGCGCGCTCTGTATCCGCCGCGTTGCCGACACGATGGGCTTCAATCCCGTAGGCTGTTGCAATATCGGTGAAGGAGGGGCTGCTGTAACCTTTCTGAGTCGATTGGTTCCGGCCGTCAAAATACATATCCTGAAAATTCTTGACCATGCCCAACGCTGAATTGTTCATTACGATAATAGCCAGATCCAAGCCCAGTCTATTCAGAGTATCCAGCTCCTGGATATTGATTTGCAGGCTGCCGTCTCCGCTAATCACAACAACTTTGTTCCTGGATTGAATGGCTATCCCCAATGCTGTGGGCAATGCAAATCCCATCGCGCCCATCCCGCCGCTGTAATGAACAGCCTGGTTAGGAGATAAACGCAAGCTTTGCGCCGCCCACATTTGATGATTGCCGACATCACAAACGTAATCGACGGCATGCTTAGCCAAAATGCGATTTAGTTTTTTGACAACCTCACTGGGACTGATTTCCCAGTCCGCATATTCATTAAGCTGAGCCCGGTCGCGTTGTTTTGACAGCTCGGTCAACCAGTTTTTGTCCAGGCTTGAAAATACGCTTGTTTGAAGCGGAAATGCCTTGAAAAAACTGCCCGCCGTTGCACAAATATTCAGGTCGGCCTGAACGCGATTAGCCAATTGCGACGGATCGATGTCTATCTGGACGATATGCGCATGACGAGCAAAGTCTTCCACGTCGGAACCTGTTTGCCGAACATCGAGGCGCGCACCCACTACGATCAGCAAATCACAGTTTTGTACCGCCCAATTGGCCTCGCGATTGCCATAACTGCCGATCATGTTGAAGTAATTGTTGCCCGCGGTCACCCGCTCATGCCCCATCAGTGTAGACACATACGGGACGCCTAGAGCATCTGCCGCCAGCAGCCAATCGCTCATCGAGTCGGCCCAGCGCGCTCCACCGCCGATACAAATCAACGGCCGCTGCGCATCCTTACAAAGCGCTTCCAAGTTCTTCAGATCATTCAAACCTATTTCCGGCCCGGTGTTGATGTCCAGCGGAACATTCAGCCATTTTTCAACCAATGCATCAGGAATCCCGGCTCGTTGGACATCGTTGGGAATATCCAGCAACACCGGGCCTTGACGTCCACTCAGTGATATCGATAACGCTTTATGCAATTCCGACAGCAAATCTTCGGGGTCATCGACTCGCACTGCATATTTTGTCAATGACCGTACCACTTCAACAATATCCAGCTCCTGAAATCCTTGCTGCCTGATGGCCTGTTCACCTTTGAGTTCACGGGTGTTGACTTGCCCCGTGACGAATAAGCAGGGTACGGAATCGAACCAGCAACTCCCGATACCGGTTACCAGATTGGTTGCACCCGGACCGCTGGTTCCCATCGCCAGTGCGATGGTTTTCCCTTTGGTATATCTTGCCACGCCTTCCGCTGCGAACGCAGCAGATTGCTCATGGTGCATCGAAACGATGTTGAATTGCCCCGATTCGGCGAAGCTGTCTAAGAGATGGGTGATCATGCCGCCCACGAGTTCGAAACAGGTCTGAACTCGATGGTTTATCAGAAATTTGGCGACTACGTCAGAGGCTTTCAATGCGAATCCTATGTTCTCGTGATTTTATGAGATCACACCAAGAAACGTTTCGATTTTCTCGACCACGAACGCCAGCTTCTGTTCATTCAGGCCGGGGTAAACACCTATCCAGAAGGTATTGTTCATGATCTCATCGGTGCGAGCAAGTTCGCCGCTGACACGATAGGTTCTATCTTTGAAATAAGGCTGGCGTGTGAGGTTACCGGCAAACAAGAGGCGTGTGCCTATTTTGTATTGATCCAGATATTTCAGCAGCTCGACCCGCTCAATGCCCGCCGATTCCCTGAGGGTAATGGGAAAGCCAAACCAGGATGGCTCGCTATCCGCAGTGGCCTCGGGAAGAATCAGCAGCGCTTCGCAGGATTTCAACCGCGCCTTAAGGAAGGCGAAATTGCGTTTGCGTGCGGCTATAAATTCCGGCAAGCGGTCCATTTGCGCTAAAGCGCAAGCGGCTTGCATGTCGCTGATGTTGAGGTTGTAGCCCAAATGCGAGTAGGTGTATTTGTGATCGTAACCTTTGGGCAAAGTTCCGAGTTGCCAGCCAAAACGT
Source organism: Methylobacter tundripaludum (assembly GCF_002934365.1). Taxonomy (GTDB): domain Bacteria; phylum Pseudomonadota; class Gammaproteobacteria; order Methylococcales; family Methylomonadaceae; genus Methylobacter_A; species Methylobacter_A tundripaludum_A. Next base: position 273,828 of record NZ_PTIY01000001.1, read on the forward strand.
TTGCGGCAAGTATCGTCGCAGCCGGGCGCGCAGTAACAATCACGCCCCCAATCGCGGAAGGATTCGATGATTTTTTTCAGCTTGCGGTCTTTGGTAAAAACGATGCCGCCTTCGCCCATGGTGATGTGATGGGCCGGATAAAAACTGCATGTGGCGATATGGCCGAAAGTGCCGACATGCTGGCCTTTGTAAAGCGAACCCAGCGCATCGCAGCAATCTTCAATGACCCACAGGTCATGTTTTTGCGCGATAGCCATCACAGCATCCAGATCATACGGATTACCCAAGGTGTGGGCGATCATGATCGCGCGAGTACGTTCGCTCACCGCCGCTTCGATTTTTTGAGGGTCGATGTTGTAGGTCGGAATATCGACATCGACAAACACCGGCACCATGCCGTTCTGCAAAATCGGATTAACGGTGGTAGGAAAACCTGCCGCTACGGTAATGACTTCATCGCCCGGCTTTAACGCGCGCTCGCCCAGTTTGTACGAGGTCAGCGCGGTAAACGCGAGCAGGTTGGCCGCAGAACCTGATGTAGTCGTCAGTGCGTAAGGCACGCCGACAAACTCGGCAAAGCGCTGTTCAAATGCCTTGTTGAAACGTCCTGTGGTCAGCCAGCCATCCAGGGAGGCATCGACCATGTTTTTCAATTCGCCGGCGCCAAGCACTTTACCGGACGGTGGGATGACGCTGGAGCCGGCCTCAAATGCCTGTTCCGCGAAATGCAACTCACTGTAACGCTCAACCAGATCGAATATCTGTTGTTTCAACTCTGCCTTGCCCACTTCAAATTCCCGCTTAATTGTTTAAATCATTGTCATATGCCCGGATCTGACGCAAGGTCAGCTCATGCATGTCTTTCCCGTCCCGGTATGCCCGATGCCAATCGATAATCGCAGCCAATGCATCTTCGAGACGCCATTTCGACCGCCAATCCAACCGGGCTTTCGCCTTGGAGCAATCCAGTTTCAGATAATGCGCCTCGTGCGGATGATCGCCCTGATCCAACACCCAGCTCGCGTCCTCACCCCAAGATTTGGTCAGGCTATCCACTATCCATTGCACGGGCTTGGAATCTTCATCGTTCGGACCGAAGTTCCAACCTTCTGCATAGGCCGCGCCCTCTTCATAAAGCTTTTGCGCCAGCAATAAATAACCGGATAACGGCTCCAGCACATGCTGCCAAGGACGGATGGCATGTGGATTGCGAATATTCACCGGTTTGCCTTGAGTGATGGCGCGCATAATGTCGGGAATAAGCCGGTCTTCCGCCCAATCGCCACCTCCGATCACATTGCCCGCTCTGGCCGAGGCTAATGCCACGCGATGATCTGTAAAATTACCGGGATTGAAATAGGAGCTTCGATAAGCGGATGCAACCAGCTCAGCACAGCCCTTGCTGTTACTGTATGGGTCGTAGCCGCCCATCGGTTCGTTTTCCCGATAACCCCATACCCATTCACGGTTCTCGTAACATTTGTCGCTGGTAACGCTGACGATTGCCCGCACGCTGCTCGTCAGTCTTGCGGCTTCCAACAAATGCACGGTACCCATTACGTTAGTGGAATAAGTTTCTATCGGATTGGCGTAGGAATAGCGCACCAAAGGCTGAGCCGCCATGTGTATGACAATCTCGGGTTGATATTTTGCAAACACGGCTGAAAGCGCCGCAAAATCGCGTATATCGGACTCGATGCTAACCATGCCTTCGGCAACATTGGCGGCATCAAATAAACTGGGATGTGTGGGCGCTGCCAGTGCGTAGCCGATTACTCTTGCACCCATAGCTTGCAACCACAAAGAAAACCAGCTTCCTTTGAAACCGGTATGGCCGGTTAGCAGTACGACTCTATTGGCCCAGAATGATGGACTTACCATATTTTCCACGGCGCCTTTCCGCCGGCCCATAACGCTTCAAGATAGTTTTTATCGCGCAAGGTATCCATAGGCTGCCAAAAACCGGAATGGAAATGAGCAGCCATTTGTCCGTCTCTGGCAAGTTGCTCCATAGGTTCGTTCTCCCAAACCGTATGATCGTCTTTAATGTAACCGAGCACTTCTGGCGAAAGTACAAAGAACCCGCCGTTAACCCAATTACCATCTCCCTGCGGTTTTTCCTGAAAACCGATTACACTGCTCCCGTTCAAATTAAGCGCGCCAAATCGTCCCGGCGGCTGCATTGCTGTCAAGGTAGCCAGTTTGCCATGCTGTTTATGGAATTCAATCAGCGCAGTGATATTCACATCACCAATGCCATCGCCATACGTGCAGCAAAAATCTTCGTTGCCTATGTAATCGGCAACACGCTTAATGCGGCCGCCGGTCATGGTTTCTTCGCCGGTATCGACCAATGTTACGCGCCATGGTTCAGCGTTGCGCTGATGTACTTCCATCTGGTTACTTCGCATGTCAAATGTCACATCGGACATGTGCAAAAAGTAATTGGCAAAATACTCCTTAATCACATAGCCTTTATAACCGCAACAAATGACAAAGTCATGTATACCGTGGGCTGAATAGGTTTTCATGATGTGCCAGAGTACGGGTTTGCCGCCAACATCAACCATAGGCTTAGGCCGGATTGATGTCTCTTCACTAATCCGTGTGCCTAAACCGCCGGCAAGAATAATTGCTTTCATGCCTGATTGCCTCCGAATGCTTTGTAAGTCAGCTTAATTTCGTCTTTCAAGCTGGTGCTTGCCGCCCATTCCCGTTCACTAATTCTGGAGACATCCAATAACTTGCGCATAAACAACGATGAGCGCCGTTTGGCGTCATGCACTACATAGTCACTTTGGAGCGGGAATTCAGCCAGATAATCACCATCCTGCTCGGCAACTCCGGCAATTAATGCTGTTTTATTCATTCAGCTATGTTCGGCCATAAGTATCATCGAAACGCACGATATCGTCTTCCCCCACATACTCGCCGCATTGCACCTCGATAATTTGCAACGGAAGAGTACCGGTGTTTTCCAACCGATGCCGGTGCGTCTTGGGAATATAGGTTGATTGGTTAGGCTCCAGTTGGATTTCCTGCTCGCCGTTGGTGATTTTGGCTGTACCGGACACGACAACCCAGTGTTCGGAGCGGTGATTGTGCATTTGCATCGAAAGTTTGGCGCCGGGATTGACCACAATACACTTGATCTTGAAACGTGGACCTTCTTCCAAAACCGTGTAGGTTCCCCATGGACGATGTACCGTCAAATGCGTTTCCGTCAGATGGGGGTGCGTTTTCTGAACTTGTACAACCAACTGCTTAATGTCTTCGGTGCGGCTGCGATCGCAAATCAACGTCGCATCAGCCGTTTGAATCACCGCAATATTGCTTACGCCTATCGTTGCCAGTAGGCTGTTCGAACTCCATAGCAAGCTGTCTTGCGTATCCAGCGACAGTACGTCGCCGTGGGAAACATTTCCTGCTTCATCCTTGCCGCGATGCTGATAGATAGACTCCCAACTGCCGAGATCGCTCCAGTTCATCGCGACAGGCACTACCGCGACTTTTTTTGCCTTTTCCGCCAGACCGTAATCGATGGACAGATTCGGCAGCTCTTCATAAGACGCTTCGACGTCCGCCGTCCCACGCATTGAGGTTATTGCCCGGTGAATTTCCGGCTGATGCTGTTCCAGCATTTGCATAAAATCGCCTGCACGAAATACAAACATGCCGCTATTCCACAAATAGCCGTTGTCAACAAAGCGCTTTGCATTTTCAAGATCCGGCTTTTCAACAAATCGGGATACGCTCAAAACCGGGTTGACTGCATCAAGCCCCAGGGACTCGCCGGGCTGGATATAACCGTAGCCGGTTGCAGGCTCATGCGGCGTGATGCCCAGCAATACCAGATAACCCGCCGCCGCAGCCAGTTCAGCTGAGCGCCAAGCTGACAGGAAGTTTTGTTCGTTGCCGATTGCATGATCGGAAGGGAAAACACCGATCATCGCTTTCCGGTCCTGCTTAAAAATCTCCCAGACCGCCCACGCAATCGCGGGCAGGGTATTCCGGGCGCAGGGCTCGGCCAATACTGCGGCAGGAAGCCGTGCATCAACTTCCGCCAATTGGCCTTTTACCTCAAACTTGTGATCCTGATGGGTAACCGTTAACAAACGCCCGGCATCGACATGCTTGAGCAAACGGCGTGCTGTTTGTTGCAGCAATGTTTGCTCTCCGTCGAGCGGAAGCAATTGTTTGGGACGTAATGTGCGCGAAAGCGGCCAAAGTCGACTGCCGCTGCCGCCGGCAAGAATAATTGCATGACTATTGCCCATGATGTCCTCAGACATAAGAAAGCAACAGGAACAACTTCGACTGAGCAATTTGAATGACTAAAATATCTCTCACACCGTTCCCTTAAAAAATGGGCGTAATTCCGTCCTAATCACGCCTTGTTAATGTATCAATTGTTTCATAGCCAGGCCGATTTAGCCAGACCTTAACATTACTCCAGACAACCTGAATCTGTACTGATGGCAGACAAATTTATCCACACATTACTTGCATGAATGCAACGAATACAATCGCAAGGATCGGAGAGGCGGAACCCATATTAATTTAAACTCCACCCGCTTTACTCCAGCGAAAGAATAAACTCCCACTGGTCTTTACCGACCGGCATTATGGATAATCGGTTGCCGCGCCTTACCAGCGCGAAGTCCGCCAACTCTTCCTTATCTTTTAATTCTTTAAGGGTAATGGTGCGGGACAATGTCCTGAGGTATTTAACATCAACCATGATCCAGCGGGGATGCTCGGGATCGCTTTTGGGATCGAAATGCTTGTCATCGGGATCGAACGCGGAAAAATCCGGGTAGCCTTCCTTAACAACTTCCATAATGCCGACTATGCCCGGCACGTCGCAATTGGAATGATAGAAGAAAACCTGATCGCCCAGCTTCATGTCGTCCCGCATCATGTTTCTGGCCTGGTAATTACGCACGCCATCCCAATGTTCGGTCCGGTCGGGTTTGTTGTACAGATCGTTAATCCCGAACGTATCGGGTTCGGATTTCATTAGCCAGTAATTCATCGGGATTTTGTTTTAGTGAGGATGTTATGGTGCATCTCCCGCCTGCGCCGTAATGTGCTTTCGTCCTTGAACCGGAGGTTCAAGTGGGGACGTGGCCGGTAAATCAGGCTTCCCGTATGGAACGGGCATGCACACCAGTACTGGTATCCGCCCCCGGGGTAAAAACAGGTTCAGGAAACACCCAGCACACTCTCGAACGCTGCAGGAAATGCAGGAAAGTATTTTAGCGTGTTTAATGATTTTCTAAAACGTTTTCTATTTTGTGAGTCATTTTTGCCAGGCATTCGCTCAATGTTTGGTTGAGCTGGGCATTTTGACTTTTCATCAGCTGCAACTCGTGTGCCAAGTTAAGCGCCGCCATCACCGCAATCCTGTCGGCGCCGGCCACTTTACCGGAATCGCGCATTTGCCGCATTTGAACGTCGAGCTGCTGAGCCGACTGAATCAGGTCGCTTTGTTCGTCAGGGGCGCAGGCAATTTTGTATTCTTTGCCCATAATCATCAGGGATACAGGCTGGGGCTTCTTGTTCACGATCCGTTCTCCATTGCTTTCAGGCGGGTAATCATGGCTTCAACCCGGGTTCTGGCCAGAGTGGTTTTTTCCAACAGCTTGGCTTTTTCTCTGACTAATGAATCCTGCTTGGTTTTCAGCGAACTGTTTTCGTTTTTTACGCTGGCGTATTGCTGGATCAGCTGATCCAGCTTGTCCTCAAGGTCTTTTAACTCTAAAGAATGATTTGATTGTGTCATGGTGGCAACTAGGTTATTGCAATGTAGTTAAGCAGAATATTGCCTATCTACCGGGCGATTCAGGATTAACAAATATTATCCAAGTTTATGATCAATGGTAGCATAAGTGATATTTTTAGTCCGCGATAGTGAAATTATTATGTGGAATTTATGACTTATCAAACAATTAGTGAAATAGTAATGCAAGGCGACGCCGAACTTACCGCCGCGCAAGCTCACGGCATGGCGGCGGGCATGTTGTGCGTCAATGAACAGGCTCAGAGCGCCGCGTGGCTAACCGAGCTGTTTCGGCATGCGACACCGGTTTCCGATCAAAACAAAGAGGTGCTGACGCATTTGTTCGAGGAAACGCGAAGCCTGCTGGCGAGCGACGAGTTCGAATTCGACCTGTTGTTGCCGGACGATGAGACCTTGTTGAGCGAACAGGTCGAGGCGCTAACCCACTGGTGCCAGGGCTTCCTATTGGGCGTGGGATTTACTCAGGCCGCTTCCGACTGGTCCAGGGAAACGATTGAAATACTGAAGGATATTGTCGAGTTCACCAAGCTGGATACGGAGGCTGAAGGCGAGGAAGATGAAAGCGATTTTATGGAAATTACCGAATACATCAGATCGGCGGTTTTATTGCTGCGTAGCGAATTGAATAAAGAAGACGCAAGGCAAAAGACAAAAGGCGAAAAAACCGCTTGAACTTTTAACCTTTTGCCTTTCGCCCTTAACCTTTACCTGATCTAAACATGAAACAAAGCGAATTTAAAAAACGCCGCAAACAATTAATGCAGCACATCGGCATCGGCAATATTGCGCTTATCGGCAGCGCCGCAGTCCGAACCCGCAACCGGGACGTGGATTACCCGTTCCGGCAGGATAGCGACTTTTATTATTTGACCGGCTTTAATGAGCCGGATTCGCTGGCGGTTTTTATCCCCGGCCGCAAGCAGGGCGAATACATTTTATTTTGCCGCGAATTCGACGAAAAAAAGGCCTTATGGGAAGGCGCGCATGCGGGCCTTGAAGGCGCCACCGCACATTACAAGGCTGACGACTCTTTTCCGATTGACGATCTGGACGACATTTTGCCGGGCATGCTGGAAGACAAGGCCAAGGTTTATTATCCGATAGGGCGGGACTCCGATCTCGACCACAATTTATTGCTCTGGATAAACCATATCCGCAGCCAATCCAGAACCGGCGTTACTGCGCCGGGCGAACTGGTTTCTCTGGAGCATATCCTGCACGAAATGCGCCTGTTCAAGAGCCCCGAAGAACTCAAACTGATGCGCCGCGCCGCCGAGGTGTCCGCCAACGCCCACGTCAAAGCCATGCAGAAATGCAAGCCCGGACTGTATGAGTATCAGATAGAAGCGGAGCTTATCTATAACTTTATCCAGGACGGCTTGCGTGCGGTGGCTTACCCATCGATAGTGGCCGGCGGCAAGAACGCCTGCGTACTCCACTATACAGAGAATGCCGACAAGTTAAAAAGCGGCGACCTACTGCTGATCGATGCCGGCGCGGAATGCGACCATTACGCCGCCGATATTACCCGCACTTTTCCGGTTTCAGGGCGTTTCAGCGAGCCCCAACGACAGCTTTATCAACTGGTTCTGGATGCCCAGACGGCGGCGCTCGCACAGATCAAGCCCGGCCTGCCGTGGCATCTGGCGCACGATGCGTCGGTTGAGGTGCTGACCAAAGGCCTGGTATCGTTGGGCTTGCTCAAAGGCAAAATCTCAAAACTGATCAAGGATGAAAAATACAAACAGTTTTACATGCACCGGATCGGCCACTGGTTAGGCATGGACGTGCATGATGTCGGCGACTACAAACTGGACAAGGAATGGCGCCTGCTGGAACCCGGCATGGTGTTGACCGTCGAACCGGGCCTGTACATCCCGGCTGATTGCATGACCGTTGACGAGCAATGGCGCGGCATAGGTATCCGTATCGAAGACGATGTGCTGGTCACCGCAGAGGGACACGAGATTTTGACCGGCAGCGTGCCCAAAACCATTGCCGAAATTGAAAGCTTAATGCAGGCGACCTGATGCGACATGATTACGACTTAGTGATTGTCGGCGGCGGCTTGGCGGGTAACTGCCTGGCGCTGGCGTTAAAAGACACCGGGCTGAAGATTGCAATAGTTGAAGCAAACACCCGCGAACAACACCATGATTCACCGGCCGGGGACCGGGCCTTGGCTTTGGCCGCCGGCACCGTGAAAATGCTTGAGGCGCTGGGCATCTGGCAAGGCGTCAGCGAGGCCGCCACGGCGATCAAAAACATCCATATTTCCGATCAGGGCCATTTCGGCAAAACCCGGCTCTCGGCGCACAAAGAACATGTCGAGGCGCTGGGCTATGTGATTACCGCGCGGGACATTGAAACGCATGTCGCCAAGCGGGTAGCCGAGGCCGACATGGAACTGATTTGCCCCGCCCGTCTGGTCGGCTCGATGGCAGGTAGTGATGCCGTCAACATCAGCCTGAAACGCGGCGAGGAGCCGTTAAATATATCGGCCAAACTGCTGGTCGGCGCGGACGGCGGCAACTCCTCGGTGCGCAAGCTGCTGGAAATAGCCCAGCACAGTACCGAATATGGACAAACCGCGCTGGTGACCACGGTAAAATCATCGATACCCCATAACAATACCGCATTCGAGCGTTTTACCGCTTCCGGGCCGCTGGCCTTGCTGCCGGTTGATACAGCTCATTGCGCCGTGGTCTGGACGCGCAGCAGCGAAGATGCTGAAGCGCTGATGTCCGGCAGCGAGGCGGATTTTTTGGCCGAGCTTCAACAGTGTTTCGGCTATAGATTGGGCCGGCTTAGTTTGTCTGCTCCTCGGCGGGCGTTCCCGTTGTCGCTGATACGCGCCGAAAAAATGATCGCCGATAGAACCGTGCTTATCGGCAATGCAGTACATCAGTTGCATCCGGTTGCGGGACAGGGGTTTAACCTAGGTTTACGCGATGTTGTGCAGCTGGCCGAAATGATCATCACCCGGCATGAAGCCGGTCAAGATATAGGCGCCGCCGATTTCTTAACAGCTTATGCCGAATCCCGGCAGAAAGATCATGACCGGACCATCAACTTTACCGATACCGTAGTGCGGATTTTTTCCAACGATTGGCTGGCATTGGCTGCCGCACGGAATATCGGCCTGGCGGTGCTGGATCATATTCCCGCCGCAAAAGCATTGCTGACGCGCCACGCGATGGGTTTGGCCGGGCGCTTGCCCCGCCTGGGCAGCAGGAGATAGAACAATGACCGAGCGTTATGAAGTCATCGTCTGCGGCGGCGGCATGGTTGGCGCGGCAACCGCTTGCGCATTGGCGCAAGGCGGCGTCAAGGTTGCGTTGCTGGAGCGCTTTAACCCGGAACGGCAGTGGCCGCCGGAGCCTATCGATATTCGCGTCTCCGCGCTGACTAAAGCCTCCCAAAATATTCTGGAATCGGTCGGCGCTTGGCCGGGCATGGTGCGGCGCGGCATTTGCGCTTACCGGGACATGCGGGTATGGGATGCCGCCGCCGACGGCGAGTTGCATTTCGATTGCGCCGACACCGAATTTAATGAACTGGGCCATTTGGTCGAAAACCGGGTCACCGTCGCCGCCCTTTGGGATGTGCTGGACACCTTGCCCTCGGCCACCTGCATAACGCCGGCAAAAGTCGTCGATATGCAGCTAAACGACAGCGGCAGGCAGTTGCGGCTGGAAGACGGCCGCATCCTGGAGGCCGATCTGGTGATTGCCGCCGACGGCCGGGATTCCGCATTAAGAACGATGGCGGGCATTGAAATCACCGGCTGGGACTATCATCAGGACGGCCTGGTCGCTACGGTCAGCACCGAAAAGAGTCATCAGTTCACCGCATGGCAACGATTTCTCGACGAAGGGCCATTGGCTTTTTTGCCGCTGAAAAACGGGCAGTGTTCGATTGTCTGGACCTTGAGCTCGGAAACGGCAAAAAACCATCTGGCGCTTGCCGATCAAGATTTCCTGCAAGCCCTGGAACAAGCCTCAGGCGGCATTCTCGGCAAGATGCTGGACGTCGGCCCGCGCGCCGCATTTCCGTTGCGCTTTCAATACGCAAACCGCTATATCGATCAGCGTTTCGCTCTGTGCGGCGATGCCGCCCATGCGATGCACCCCTTGGCCGGACAAGGCGTCAACGCCGGGCTGTTGGATGCCGCAGCCATTGCGGAACTGGTCATCCAAACCAAACGGGAAAAAAGGCCGTTATCCGGTTCGCGCTTCTTGCGCCGTTACGAGCGCTGGCGTAAAGGCGATAACCTGATGATGATGGCGAGCATGGATGTGCTGAACAAGGCTTACGGCATGAACGCAGAGCCCTTGATCCGCTTACGCTCGGCGGGCATGAACCTGATTAATCACTCGGCGGTGGTCAAAGCTTATTTCAACAATTACGCAATGGGTTTACGCGATGACCTGCCCTCGCTGGCGAAAGGCCGGATATGCTGGTAACCGCCACATGCCAGCGCTAAGTACCGGCCAGGTTTACGGTTTTTCGCATTAGAATTTTGCCTGCACACCGGCTTCTGGTATATTCCGGCTCTAGCGATACGGTTTACCTGCATGACAGCAGGGCATAGAGTAGTAATGTAAAGTCATAATTGACTTCAAAGGACTGAGGGGGCAAAGGGTAGGCACAAGACCCGTCCCTGCTAACCGGCGGCGCTTAATTTCAGAGCAGTGATGAAAAATTAACTTAAAGAGGTGGAGAGCCATTATGACTGAAGGATTGTTTATATTAACTACTATTTTTGTCGCCTATATTGTCTATACAATCATCGGCGAACAAAAAGCAACTGCTAAGTCCCATTCGCCGGCAGCAAAACCTGAAACACCGGCAGCCGCTACGGAACAAGCCAAACCACAGGCGGCGGTCTCAACCGAAAAACCCGCTTCAGCTAAACCTGCTGCGCCTAAAGCTGCGGTAACCAAAACAGAACAGCCTAAAACCGCTGCGAGCAAAGCGGCTGCACCTAAGGCTGCGGCAACCAAAGCGGAGCCGCCTAAGGCGGCGGCTAAACCGGCAACAACCAAGACAGCTCCGGCCAAACCGGTCGCCGCTAAAAAAGCCCCAGCTGTCGCAGTAAAAAGCGCCGGATTAAAAGATCCGAAAACAGGGGAAGTTACCACGGCATACAGCAATTACCGCTTCACCAAACGCTGGATAAAAGACGCATTGGTTGAAGAAGGCTTGCTGGAAAAAGTCTATGCCGGCAAGGAACTGGATGCAGAGGCTGAAGCGAAAATAAAAGAGGCGATAGGAAAGCTGGAAGCCATGGACAAGTATAAGGCCTAGGAGCAAATTTCAAGTTTCAAAAATAATGAAGGGGAGGCCGGATTAGTCTCCCCTTTTTTAATGAGTCTCACCTAGGGAAGCGCTGATTAAATCCTTCGACAGGCTCAGGATGAACGGTAAGTTATTGATTCCGTTCGTGGTGAGCTTGTCGAACCATGAATGGAATCAACTTGTTCTGCGCTTCGCTTAAAACGGATCAGTTTGAATCGTTTCCGAATACTCCACTCAACACACACGCATAACGCTCGGGCCGGATAAAGAACGTCGAGCGGTCGCAGCATGCTCCGCTGGAAAAGTAGGAGGTGCATTCCAAAACCAACAGCGCCTCCGGCGAATGGGCTGTGTCTGCGCGCGTCGAAGCACCCTTTATTAGCCCCGCGCATACTTTCGTCACCGTCGACCCTGCCAAGCCCGGCACCTGGCCGGTGGACGAACTCTATGCCGCCTATGCCAATGACCCGCAGGGCCACCTGATGACGCCCCATGTCGGAGGCCGCCGCTGCAACCTCGACTGGCATCATCTCGAGCTCGAGCGCCTGCTCGAAGTCAGTTCTGCTTGGGGGCTGTTCCACTGGGTCTACGCAGAAGCCTTGCAGCGCGGTTACCGGGTCGGCGCAGCGGCCAATAGCGACGAACATCAAGGCCATTGCGGCGGCGGAGTCCCGGCCACGGCGGTATTCGGCTCGCGCGGCGAACTGACCGGCGTACTCGCCGAACGCTTCGATCGTGCCGGTGTCGGCCGAGCCTTACGCGCCCGGCACACGTTTGCAACCACCGGTGAACAGACCTTTGCCAGCCTTAGCCAAGGGACTCATTTGATGGGCGATGTGTTCACCGCTGAACCGGGACTGCCGCTGGAATACCGGCTGCTGGGCGATGCCGGATGGGAACAGGTCGAACTCTACGACGGCGAACGGCTGATTTGGTCGCGCGATTTACACCAGGAGCTCGGCTTTGCCGAAGGCAGGATTCGCCTGCGTCTGGGCGGTGCGCAGATCAAGGATCGCTACCGCGGCGCTTATTGAACCGGTGAGATACGGATCACCGGAGCGGTCATCCAAGGCTTTCGCACTTTGGGGCTCGACCATCCCGAGCAGACCGTCTGGCGCCGGAATGCGACCACATTGATTTTCCGTACCGACACCAACGGCAACAGCCTGGAAATCGATCTATCGAAGCTGGCGGGAGCCGAAATTCAGGCATGCACTCGCATCGACAGTTATATCAAGGTCGGCGACCCGCGTGAACCGCAGCCTTATGTGCATGCACCCGAGATGGCTTTCGATCTGTCTGGTGATGCGTTGCTTGCTCAATCCCGTTTTGTATAGGAATTGCCTGGCGCTGAGCTGAAAATCTCGCTGGAGCGGCTCACGGACAGCGATTTGCCCCGAGAGTTGGCTGGGCAGATTGATCTTGCGCCGCTCGGCTTGGCAAGTGGACAAGAACATCCTTTGTTTATCAGCGCCCGCCAGCGCGATCAGTCAAGAGTCTGGACGTCCGCGCTGTTCTTAACATTGTAAGGCAGTGGGCATCTTTCTCCACCAACCGATGCCGAACCATTCGATTAGTCCGTGCGCAGCCGATTCAAATTTAAAATGTTAAATTCAGACATTTGTGGGCTTCGATCTTTTTCGGATGGCTAAGGTTCGGAGAAAATATAGCCCCAGGGAAAGTGAAATGTGCCCTGAATAGGAACGGTGGATTTCCGCCCACGAATACGCGGGAACGCGGATAAAAAAAGCCCAACCGAAAACGGTTGAACTTGGTCGATTGGTGTAGGTGTGGGGAAACGAACTTGAATCCGAGGCAAAGATGGCATGGTCACTGTCACGGAAACACCTCTTTTAAAGATGTTAACTTTCCCGAAAGAAAATTTTGCGCCCGTCAGGTTATTAGTTGGAACCAGCCTGGCAGAGGCATCAACTTTACGATGCACTGAGTGCAAAAAATTGGCCGACCCCAGACTTTCGTGACTGACTCAGTTCGACCCCAAGCGGCTTTTCGCTTATGTCAATAGCTTATGTCTGCAGTAATTCCTTTAGTCGACACATAAATCTTACTCATACCCATTCAAATCAAATGGCGTAGCGGCAGTAAAAAGGCTCTATTACCCAATGGTGAAACGACAAAACTTAAAGCTGCCTTTTCACAATGATTGGAGTAAAGTCCGTTACATAGACTTGAAATTTATAACAGTGTATATATTTGATAAGCACCATAGCAGAAAGGTTGTTGCTTTAGGTTGGCAACGTATTCGATGCCTTTGTGTTCAAGGATTTCGTCTCTAATACTTTGTGTCTCAATGTGTTCAAGGAGATTTATTGCATCCGATCCAGACATTTCAACTAGCTTTGCAATCGCGATGCTAAAAGCATGCGGAATGTCATTGCGTTTCATTTCCTCAGCAAAAACCGTTGTCAAAAGATAGTTATACATATCTAAAACAGCCCAATCAGCAGCTGATACTACACTTTTTCTATTTGTTAAAAATATGCTAGGGAATCCGATAAGCTCATGTGTTTTAAATATTTTTTGGAAATTTCTATTAATTAGCCCTCCGCTATGGCATGTGCCCAGTATAACTAACCGATGCGACCACAGGTAAGCTGATTCTTGAATTTGGTCAAAACGTATAACCCCACGAGATTCAACACCGCTCAAGTTACCAAAGTGAGGGTCAGAAAAGAGCGCAATTGATACTCCATGCTGTGCAATGATTAAAATATCTGAAACCATCATCTTTTGTTCAAATTCACTCCAAGTAGGATCGACAAGGACCGTCCCTTCTGAGTTTATCAGGCGGAAGAAACTTTTGATTTCTTCACTAGAAAATCTAAGATTTGTCGACTTTTCAATTAGCCCAGTCAAGTTGCTCAAAGATGTCAAAGAGGAAGGAGAAGATCGATCCAAATAGAGTGCCAAACATGTGCGTACTACGAATTTACCGTCAGCAATGCGTTTGCGAAGAACATCATGTCCAATAGTCAATAAATTGATCGGAATTAAATCCATTCCATCTGGTAGAAAAATGATCCCACGACAGGTTTCGTCATCTGTAAGTGCTTTTGTCAAAGGTACGCATTTTTTAAGCAACACCTGTTGATAAGCGCAGATGGAGTCATTCCATACTTTTCTTGTACCATTTCCTTTGCGATGTTGATTCAGGGCCAAAAAAAAGTCTTTAGTCTCCGTATCAGGCAGATCACATAATATATATTGACTATTAATCAACAACATTGCCTTTTTACCAGCGGCAAACATACTGATTAGAATTCCATATCCTTCACTCAACCGCTGGCGAATCATGCTAACACAGTTGAAAACGGATGCAGTGGAAAGAGGTTGGCGAAACTTGTATCTAGCAGTTAAATCGGTAACTAACGCTGTGAATTTTTGCCACGGGTCTGGCATCAGATCACTTCCAAAAGCATCGTTGTACTTTTCTCGAAAACCATATAGAAATGGTGCTCCAAAATTGGCCAATTGGAAAATTGCTTTATCAAGTCTAGCTTTATCGCTTTCGCTAAGCAGTTGCCCGAGTTCATCGGCCCAGTCCAATATATGTAACCAGTCAGAGAGTTGATTACTTCGGCAATAAGCTATTATCAACTCAACATCTTCCGATTTGCCCTCAGGTGGCAATTGACAAAGCATCGATTCTATACGACCCACATATCGCTCTCTATGACCGCGTCGATAGTGAAGTCGATCTACAACTGACGCGGCATCATCAAGAAGATGGACTGCGGTATTAAGACATTTAGTAGATTCATTAAATTTACTTCCAGCAAGAGCGTTTGCTGCCGCGATCAGCTCTAACTCGACAGCCAGTTCCAAGTCAATAGGATCAGGCAAAATCTTTTTTATTTCATCTCTGGCTTTAAGTAAGTGAATATCTGCATTTTTTAACTCGCCAATCCTGCGATAGCATGCAGATAAGTTGATCAAAATGGTCAGAAGCATAACTGACTTGCATTGGCTATTAGCTAAGAGCTCCTTGTATACTCTGATAGCCGTGGAGTAGTCTTCTGTTTTCATTGCTGATGTGGCTAGATTCAAAGTTAAGTGTTCTGGCACGTCACATTCTAGTATTCGATAAAGTTCGATTGCTTCATTACCTGCCTTTGCTGCAAAGTCATGATCGCCTTCGATAATAGCTATAGCGCATTCGGCTGTTAAGACTTTCGCCAATTCAACAGCATTTTTATTCTCACGCGCTAAATGTTCTGCGTCGTAGAGAACTCTATATGCACTCTGGTAGGCGCCGTAATCGCTGAATAGATTTGCAGCTATAATTAGCTCGGTGATTGCTTCCACGATTGCGCCAAAATGTAAATAAAATCTAGCTGTTTGTTCAAAAAGATAAGGCAGATAGTCATAAGGTATACCCTCCGCAAACAGCCTTTTTATGTTATCAATCCCAGACAGTGCTGCTGTAGGTGTATCGTTTTCTATAGAGTGTTCAATAAGCTGCGAAAATATTTTGATCGCACCGTCGACGTCTTTAGTCAGTAGATTGGCTGCAAGTAGTGTGTTCAAAGCATATGCCAATGGCCATGGTCGTTTAAATTCTGACAGAAGCTCGGCTGTAATCTTTACACAATCTAGTGCGTCTTTTGTTGGTTCTTCGCTAATCAGGTTGAACAGAATGTCATCTAGCTCATCTAATTTTTCGTCCGTAATAAGTAACTCTAGTTTTTCGCGAAGATTAGTTTCGAAACGTTCAGGTATGAGATCGAATTCCATGATTATTTAGATATTTTGATTCGGCAATGAGGCAGTCAATTTTTAGCAAAAACCAATTCGGTGAATTATTTGTGGGTGTCAAACAAATTTGCGCATAGTTCTGGCTATATTACTTCTCTATTGGCTAATTTTCGTAATTCCTAAGAGAAATTGCCAGTGACCGTTAGGTGAATGCCAGTAAAAAAACTGGCGAATACATAAGTCATTTTAGCTCACACTCTAATTTCCGAATCGGGGCAATTTTGCTGAATGACCGGGATGTGAACTCAAGCCCAAGTGCTTATAAAAAAAATCAAGTAATCATGCAAGTAATCATGTCTGCATCACGCTACAAAGCCGTCGCTAAAAGTCTCAGATATTTGGCTACTTGAAGGTCGCAAAATGGCCGATTGCAGCCTGTCAGAACCTGTTTAATATCGCCGGATCAAATCAACTGCTCATTATGTTTATATCAATCAGAGATTTGATAGCGTAATGCTTAATCATTAGTCCTTAATGCCGCATTGATTTTGCGCTGCATTCACTTCATCTATTGCGGTCTTAGGCCGAGAAGGGTTTAAGAGAAGGTAAAGCGCTACCCTCACCTTAAAAGCCAACATCATACAAATATTGTTGTTTTTAAAACAACCACCATCTTACTTGCCTGAAAAATGGATGTTGATTTACAGGGATGACAGAAATCTGAGTAGTGGCTGGATTGACGATCCGATTCCGTTCATACTGGCCCCGTATTCTCAAGCTAACTTCCGATGCCATGCCGTTAACATCGTTTCATCCTACCGTCGCCCAATGGTTCAATACCCATTTCGACGCCCCCTCGGACGTCCAGCGCCAGGCTTGGCCTGTCATTCGTGCGGGCGAATCCACACTGATCGCCGCCCCTACCGGCTCGGGTAAAACCCTGGCGGCATTTCTTGCGGCCATCGACCAGTTGGTGCAACAGGGACTGGAATCGCCGTTGCCGGATGAAACCCGGATTCTCTATATATCGCCGCTCAAAGCGCTGTCCAACGACATTCACAAAAACCTGGAACTGCCGCTGAACGGGATTCGTCTTGCGTTACTGGAAAGCGGTCTGCCCGATGTCGCTATCCGAGCCCAAACCCGCACCGGCGATACCTCGACCGCAGAACGCGCGGCCATGAAGCGCCAGCCTCCGCATATTCTGGTCACTACGCCGGAATCCCTTTACATATTGCTGACCTCGGATTCAGGACGCGAGATGCTGAGCCCGGTGCGCAGCGTTATCGTCGATGAGATTCATGCGCTGGCAGGCAACAAGCGCGGCGCGCATCTTTCGCTTTCCCTGGAACGCCTGACGCAACTGACGGCAACGCCGCCGGTGCGCATCGGTTTATCCGCCACGCAAAAACCGGTCGAACTGATGGCGCACTTTCTGACAGGAACCCAGACAACGCAATGTACGATTATCGATACCGGCCATAAACGGCAGCGTGATTTGCAAATAGAAGTCACCGGCTCGCCGCTGGAAGCGGTCATGGCGGCGGAAGTCTGGGGCGAAATCTACAATCGTCTTGAACAGTTGATCGAGCAACACCGCACGACCTTGATTTTTGTGAACACCCGCCGTCTGGCCGAACGCGTGGCTGCGGCGCTGGCCGAACGCTTGGGCGAAGAATTTGTCACTTCCCATCATGGCAGCCTGGCCAAGGAACACCGGCTGGCAGCGGAACAGCGTTTAAAACAGGGCACGCTCAAAGCCCTGGTGGCGACGGCTTCATTGGAACTCGGTATCGATATCGGTGAAGTGGATCTGGTTTGCCAGCTGGCCTCGCCCCATGCCATATCAACCTTTCTGCAGCGGGTCGGGCGATCCGGTCACAGCCTTGGCGCTACGCCCAAAGGACGTCTGTTTCCGCTGTCGCGCGATGATCTGGTGGAATGCACTGCCATGATGGCAGCTATTCAACGGGATGAACTGGACCATATTTCAATTCCCGAGCATCCGCTCGATGTACTGGCGCAGCAAATCGTAGCCGAAATTGCCGGCCGCGAGTGGCACGAAAACGATCTTTATCAGGCCTTTTCCGCTGCCTGGCCTTACCGGGAACTGACCCATGAGCAGTTTATAGACGTCGTCAAAATGCTCAGCGACGGTTTTCATACGCGGCGCGGCCGGCGCGGTGCCTATCTGCACCGGGATGCCGTTCACGGCATGCTGCGGCCTCGCAAGGGCGCGCGGCTGACCGCGCTGATCAACGGCGGGGCCATTCCCGACCAGTTCGATTACGATGTGATTTTGCAGCCTGAAGGCATTTTTGTCGGCACCCTGAATGAAGACTTCGCTTTCGAAAGCCTGCCGGGCGATATTTTTCAACTGGGCAACAGCTCGTATCGGATGCTCAAGATCGAACAGGGCCGCGTCTATGTTGAAGATGCCCACGGCCAGCCGCCCAATATCCCGTTCTGGATCGGTGAAGCGCCCGGCCGCAGCGATGAACTGTCGCTTGCGGTATCGGATTTGCGCGCAACCGTGGATGCCAAGCTCGAACAGGGAGAAGACGAGGCTTATCGTTATCTGAAAGAGAACCTGCTGCTTCCCCATGCCGCGGCGGAGCAACTGGCGCAATATCTGGCCGCGGCCAAGGCGGCTCTGACGGTATTGCCTACACAGCAGAAAATCGTGTTTGAACGCTTTTTCGATGAAACCGGCGACATGCATTTCGTCATCCACTCGGCTTACGGCTCCCGGATTAACCGGGCCTGGGGCCTCGCATTGCGAAAACGCTTCTGCCGCCGCTTCAACTTCGAACTACAGGCCGCCGCCGGCGAAGACACCATTGTGTTGTCGCTAGGTCCGACCCACAGTTTTCCGCTGGATGAACCCGCGCAGTACCTCAAGGCGGCTACGGTCAAAGACATCCTGATTCAGGCGCTGTTAGCGGCCCCGATGTTTCCGTCGCGCTGGCGCTGGGTTGCCAACACCGCGCTGGCCGTGCCGCGCAACCGCGCCGGAAAGAAAGTCCCGGCCTATTTTCAGCGCAACGACGCCGAGGATCTTATCGCCCTGGTCTTCCCGGATCAGCTCGCCTGTCAGGAAAACATCGCCGGAAACCGGGAGATTCCCGATCACCCGCTGGTCAACCAGACCTTATCCGACTGTTTGCACGAGTTGATGGACATCGACGGCCTGGAACGGCTGTTGACTGGCATCGAACAGGGAACGATCACCGTCATTGCCAGGGATTTGGCAAGCCCTTCCCCGCTGGCCCTGGAAATACTCAACGCCCGGCCCTATGCTTTTTTGGACGACGCCCCTGCCGAGGAACGCAGGACTCTGGCGGTGCAGCAACGGCGCTTCATGGACCCGCAAAGCGCCGCCGACATCGGCCGCCTGAACCCCGAGGCCGTCGAACGGGTACGGATCGAAGCCTGGCCGGAAGCCCATACCCCGGACGAACTTCACGACGCGCTGGTGGTGCTGGGGTTTCTGACCGAAACCGAGGGAGCACGCGGCCCGCTTTCGGACTTGCATGACAATCTTGCCCACGGCTGGCCCAGCCTGATGGAAAGCCTGCAAAAGAGCAAACGCGCAACCGTCATGACCCTTGCCGATGACACGCGCCTATGGATTGCGGCCGAACGCTTGGAGGTTTTGCAACTGCTGTTTCCGAAGGCCGTTATTCATCCTTTCATCGCCCCGGTTGCCGCTGGTGAAGCAAGCGATCGGGACAGCGCCGCAACGGAAATCATCCGCAGCCGCCTGGAAGGTTTGGGACCGGTCACCGCCGCGCAACTGGCAGATCCGCTGGCGCTTGACATCGCCGCTATTGACCGCGCCTTAATCGCTTTGCAACAGGAAGGCTTCGTGATTCAAGGAAGGTTTACCCAGGAAAACACTGCAACCGAATGGTGCGAACGCGGCTTACTGGCGCGCATTCATCGCTATACGCTCAAGCAATTGCGCACTGAAATAGAGCCGGTAGCTCCCGCGGACTTCATGCGCTTCCTGTTTCGCTGGCACGGCCTGGATGATCCGGGCGAGGGAGAAGCCACCTTGCAACAGCGCTTATTGCAACTGGAAGGCCTCTGTCTTCCGGCCGTCAGCTGGGAGGCCGACATTCTGCCGGCCAGAATGCGTTTCTATCTGTCTTCAGATCTCGATAAATTGTGCGGCTCCGGCAAAATCACCTGGCTGCGTTTGCAAGCTCCTAGCGGGACTGCGTTGAACAAACGCAAAAACCCTGCCGGAAAATCCACCTCAATCAGCTTTATCAGCCGGCCTAATCTTCCGCACTGGCGCGCCTATGCGCCGCTGCCGGCGAATGAAGCGCTGGAGTTGTCGGGCAAAGGGCAAAAAGTCTACGATGCGCTGAAGCAATGGGGCGCCAGCTTCTTCGAAGACCTGCTGGCAGAAACCGGCCTGCTCAAATCGCAACTGGAAGAAGCGCTGGCGGAACTGGCCGCTTGGGGACTGGTTACCGCTGACAGTTTTCAGGGCTTGCGCACGCTGATCACGCCGCAGAAAATCCAGCAACGCCGCAGCAAAAAATATCCGCATCACGATCCGTTCGCCGCCTCCGGCCGTTGGTCGTTAAATAGGTCGAATCAGCCTGTCGAAACCGACCGCTATCAGCACTGCGAACACATCGCCCGAGTCCTGCTGCGCCGTTACGGCATTATCTTTCGCAAGCTGCTGGATCAGGAAGACATTCTGCCTCCGTGGCGGGAATTGTTATATGTGTTCCGGCACATGGAGGCGCGGGGCGAGCTGCGCGGCGGCCGCTTCGTGCAGGGCTTCGCCGGGGAACAATACGCCTTGCCCGAAGCGGTAAGCGCCCTCAGAGAAATCCGCAAGCAAACCGGGCAGGGCGATCTTATTGCCATCAGCGCCGCCGATCCGTTGAATTTAACCGGTCTGGTTACGCCGGGACAACGCGTACCGGGGCAGCCGGGTCAGCGCATTTTATACCGAGACGGAATTCCGATTGCCCATAGCGCGCAAGATAAAATCAGTTTTCTTGTGCGCGTTGAACCGCAGGATGAATGGCGGATCAAGAATGCGTTGCTGCGTAAACCAAGCTTAACCGCTTACCAACACATGGCCCGCCCGCCGGTTTGATCTGTTTTTTAACGGCAACCTCATATGAAATAACTTGAGCAAGTTTTATTTTTCATTTTTTAACCATGAAGGACATGAAGCGGCATGAAGGTTTAAGCCTTCATGTCCTTCATGCTCTTCATGGTAATTGCCTAAATTAATTGATGCACGATCCCAAGTTGCCGATTCCGTTCGTGGTGAGCTTGTCGAATTGTTAAGCGCTTCTTTAGCGAGCGGGGCTCAATAATCCATATCGAGCTGCTTCAAACGATAGCATAACGACCTGAGCGACAGCCCCAGCTGTTCGGCGGCGGCGGTTTTATCCCAGTTGTTGTCTTCCAGCGCCTGGGTGACGGCTTTTCTTTCAATTTTTTCCAGATGTTCCGCCAATGATCCCAAGGAGGGGTCAAAATCCTGCGATTTAGCGACCTTCCGGCTGTCTGCCGGCAGATTCAAATCGTCTATCTCGATGCTGCTGCCGTCATACAACGCAAGCGCCCGCTCCAGGATATTTTCAAGCTCGCGCACATTGCCCGGAAAATGATAGCGTTGCAATGCCGCTAATGCCGATGCCGACAAGACCGGCCTATGCTGGCTGTCGGCATCGGTCAGTTTGACTAATATATGATCGACAAGGACCGGTATATCGCCGGGCCGCTCCCGCAACGGCGGGACATGAAGATCGATCACATTGATACGGTAATATAAATCCTGCCTGAAACTGCCGTCCTTAACCATATCGCCAAGGTTTTTATGGGTCGCGCTGAGCAAACGAATATCGACCGGGATTTCCTGCTGCTCTCCGACCGGGCGGATCTTTTTTTCCTGGATCGCGCGCAGTAATTTGACTTGCAGCGGCAGCGGCAGGTCGGCGACTTCATCAAGAAACAGGGTGCCGCCTTCCGCGGCTTGAAAAAAGCCTTTTTTGTCGCTGACCGCCCCGGTGAAACTGCCTTTTTTATGACCGAAAAATTCGCTTTCCATCAGCTCGTGCGGAATCGCTCCGCAGTTAATCGCGACAAAAGCATGGTCGCTACGGGAGCTGCGCTGATGAATCAGCCTTGCAACCAGTTCCTTGCCGGAGCCTGATTCGCCGCTGATATAGACCGGGGCCTGGCTGCGGGCGAGTTTATCTATTTTTGCCCGGATCTCCTGCATGATTACTGATTCGCCCAGCAGCGAGTCGCGCGGTTGCCTTGCTTTAACAGAGCCTGCTTCGGAAAGTTTTAACGCATTGTTAACGAGCAATCTCAGCGCGGACAAGTCAACCGGTTTGGACACAAAATCGAAAGCGCCTTTTTTCATCGCCAGAATGGCCGACTCCATATTGCCGTGCGCGGTAATAACGGCAACCGGTATCGAATCGGGAAGCGTTTGTATGAAATCGACCAGCTCCAGGCCGTTGCCGTCCGGCAGTTTCATGTCGGTCAGGCAAAGATCGAAGGGCTTTTGCCGCAACAAGGCCTTGGCTCCGGCAACGTTTTCAGCGCTGCAGGTCTGGATAGCCATCCTGTTCAGCGTGATTTCCAACAGCTCCCGGATATCGGGCTCGTCGTCTACAATCAATGCCAATGGTTTATTCATAGTTCGATTCTGGTCTGTTCCGCATTTAACAAGCAAAGCCGAAAACAACTCCGGTTATCGGCCGTTAAATAATAGCTCAATTTCGCCTGATTTAATTCGGCCAGCTCTCTTGAGATATAAAGGCCTAATCCCGTACCGCTAGACGATGTGGTAAAAAAAGGTTCAAACAGGTGGATCTGGTGTTTGCGGCTGATGCCGGAACCGTTATCGACGACTTCTATGCAGGGCGCCTGTCGTATCGCGAAAGCGCGTAAAATGATTGGCCCGGCTTCGGGCTTTCCGTATTTCAGTGCATTCCGGCACAGATTGTCCATAATCTGCCTTAAATGGCCCGGATCTATCAGTGCGCATAAGGATTCCGCAGGGCACGAGAGCTTGAACGCATCGATGTTCACATTGTGTTCAAGCGTGAAATTGTTCAGGTAACTGTCCAGCCACGGCTTTAGCTGGATCTTTTCCCGTCTTGAGTCGGTTCTTCTGGATAGCTGTAAAATATCGTCAATAATATGGTTGACGCGGACCGAGTGGGTTTGGATGATTTCAGTCAGCCGCCGGTCCTGGCCGGATAACAGCGGGTTTTCCGAGAGCAATTGCCCTGCATGGCTGATAGCGCCCAAGGGGTTGCGTATTTCGTGGGCAATGCTGGCGGTGAGCCGGCCCAGCGATGCCAGCTTGCTTTGCTGCACCTGCTGGTTATAAAGCGCAATATCCTCGAGAATGATCATGTAAAAAAATTCATGAGCTGTCGGCAGGGGCATGAACCGGCTATGAATTTCGGACTGGTTCGGCAGTTGCAGCAGCGCAAGATTCTGTTCGGGATCGGACAGCCAGGTTTGAAATGCCTGCGATAAATGGTCCGAAATGTCGCTCAGCGTGACCGGCAGCACCGGTAAATTTGCCAGCCGTAATGCCGACTCATTGGCCATCTGAATCGCCTGCTGCTTGTTGGCGATAATGATGCCCGATTGCAGATGCTGGATAATGTATTTGTTCAGGTCCTCGAGTTTGGTAATGGTTTTTTTCTGTTGATCGGCCAACCGTAATATTTGTTCGCTACGCTTTGCGAGGATATAGGACAGCAAGGCGATGGTAAAAAATGAAGCGCCCAGCATTCCGGCGTTGGCATAAGAAGTCGAATGAAAACTGTGCATGTGGGCGGCAACGACTTGTTCGGCCAATACGGCCAGACTGGCCATCGCGGCAAATACCATCGCGCAGCGGCCGCCGATCAACAAGCCGCCCGCCGCGATGGATACCGCAAGCAAGGCGCCCATGCCGCTGTTGATACCGCCGGAGGCATGCATGATCAAGGTCAGAATGAATATGTCGGTAAAAATGAGCAGTTGCGCCTGCGTCGTGTAGCTCGTCAGCCGCCAGGCTATGCAGATGCCCGACAGGATTGACAGCAGCAAGTAGCTTTGGCTGGTGTAGACGAATAATCGGCTGTCGTAAGTGCCGAGCAATGAAGACCCTGAATACTTGTAAAACAACACAACAAACAAACCGGCCAGGATAAGCCGATAGCCTAAAAACACTTTCAGCAATAACCAGGCTTGTTGGGCGGGAATGCCGTAACCTTTGGAGAACGGGCAGGGATAAATGGTCTCGTCGGTATTTGGCGGCATGTCGGTTTTTAGAATGGCGTTTTGCAGGGACTTGAGAGGTTAAAGGCGCAAGGCGAAAAAACCTTGCGCCTTGCACCTTGAACCTTGTACCTTAATCGTAGCATTTAGTTGTCATCCGTGTGTGAAAAATACCCGCCGGACCTTACCGGTCAATCGAGGAGTCGTAAATGAATATTCATGAATACCAGGCTAAACAGTTGTTTCTGCATTACGCGATACCGGCGCCTGACGGCAAGCAGGCGGCCTCGCCCGAAGGCGCCGAACAGGTTGCCAAGGAGCTGGGCGGCGAGAGCTGGGTGGTTAAAGCACAGGTTCACGCAGGCGGCCGGGGCAAGGTCGGCGGCGTCAAGCTGGCCAAGAGTCCGGCTGAAGTGGCCGGATTCAGCCGGGACATGCTCGGAAAACGGCTGGTGACCAAGCAGACCGGCGCGGAAGGACTGCCGATCAACTCAGTGCTGATCGAAAAGACCTACCCGATCAAGCGCGAACTCTATTTGAGCGTATTGGTCGACCGTGGCAGTCAGCGCATTATTTTTATCGCCTCGGCAGCGGGCGGCATGGATATAGAAACCGTCGCCCACGAAACGCCCGAGCAGATTATCACCGTTCCGGTCCATCCTGCCGCGGGCCTTCAAGGCTATCAATGCCGGAAAGTCGCCTACGCCTTAGGACTTAAAGGCGCGCAGATCAAAGCGCTGGGCAAAATCATGCAAGGCTTGTACGACCTGTTTTTAGCCAAGGACGCCAGCCAGATTGAAATTAACCCGCTGATAGAAACCGACAGCGGCGAACTGATGGCGCTGGATGCCAAGATCAATTTCGACGATAACGCAGTCGAAGCGCATCCCGATATAAGGGCGATGAAAGATCCCGCTCAAGAAGATGAAAAAGAAAACAAAGCCCAGCAATTCGGGCTCAATTACATCACCCTGGAAGGCAATATAGGCTGCATGGTCAACGGCGCGGGACTGGCAATGGCGACGATGGACCTGGTTAAACTGAAAGGCGGACAACCGGCCAATTTTCTCGATGTCGGCGGCGGCACCAGCGTTGAAAAAGTCTGCGAGGCGTTCAAACTGATCCTGTCGGATCATAGCGTCAAGGCGGTCTTGGTGAATATTTTCGGCGGCATCGTCCAATGCGACATTATCGCGGCCGGTATTTTGGCCGCCGTCGAACAGGTTCATGTCGCGGTACCGGTGGTAGTGCGCCTGGAAGGCACCAATGCCGAACAGGGCCGGGCCTTGTTAAGCAACACCGGATTGAATCTTTATGCGGCGGATGATTTGGCGCACGCCGCGGAACAAGTCGTCGCACTGGCTAAGGAGGCCGCATGAGCATTTTAATCGATAAAGACACTAAAGTGATTTGCCAGGGCTTTACCGGCAAACAAGGCACGTTTCATTCCCAACAGGCGCTGGACTACGGCACAAAGTTGGTCGGCGGCGTTACCCCGGAACGCGGCGGCGAAACCCATTTGGGTTTGCCGGTGTTCAACACCGTGCAGGATGCGGTCAACGATACCGGAGCCACCGCCAGCGTCATTTACGTGCCGCCTTTTTACGCGGCCGACGCGATTCTGGAAGCCGTCGATGCCGGGATACAACTGATCGTCTGCATCACCGAAGGCATACCCATATTGCAAATGCTGCGGGTTAAAGCGGCGATGGCAGGTACCGGCGCATTGCTGATCGGACCGAACTGCCCCGGCGTGATCACCCCCGGCGCATGCAAAATCGGCATCATGCCCGGCCATATCCACCGGCCCGGATCGATCGGCATCGTGTCGCGCTCCGGCACCTTGACCTATGAATCGGTGCATCAAACCACCGCGCAAGGCTTGGGGCAAAGCACCTGCGTCGGCATCGGCGGCGACCCGATCCACGGCATGAACTTCGTCGACGTGCTGAGCCGTTTTCAGGCCGACGACCAAACCAAAGGCATCGTGATGGTCGGAGAAATCGGCGGCGGCGAGGAAGAAGACGCCGCGGAATATATCAAAGCCCACGTCACCAAGCCTGTGGTTGCATATATCGCAGGACAAACCGCGCCTCCCGGAAAGCGCATGGGCCATGCCGGCGCGATTGTGACCGGCGGCAAAGGCACGGCGGAAGGTAAAGTCGCCGCGCTGAAAGCGGCAGGGATTGAAGTGGTCAGTTCGCCGACCGATATTGGGGTGGCGATGAAGCGGTGCTTGTAAGAGGAAGGAATGATCGTAGCGGGCCGGAAAACTCGGCAGCCGCTACGTTCGACCGGTCAGGCGAGGCGCAACGCTCAACGCCGGGCAAGATAGCTTGCCACCCTGTTGTCCGACTGATAAATGCCGCGCTTTATGGCCTGAGCCAATTGATGCACCGCCATTGCGTATTTATCGCTGTTATTGTATTTCTTGATCACCTTAAAATTGGGATGGACGCGCCAGTATTCGCTGCCGTTGGTTGCGCTCAGCTCAATGGTTGCGTCGCCGCTATAGCCTTTGGCTTGTTCCGCTACCGGCATTTTGCTTTGCCAGCCGTTACGTGAAAAATAATGCGCTACGCTGCCGATCGCATCGTACTGATCCCAAAGATTTCGATGCCCATCGTTGTTGAAATCGACCGCCAAGGTGCGGAAACTGCTGGGCATAAACTGACCCAAGCCCATTGCACCGGCCCAGGAACCGACCGGTTTAAGAGGCTCGTAGCCTTCTTCGCGGGTCATCAGCAAGAAGTTCTCCAGCTCCGAGGTAAAAAACTTGGAGCGCCGCTGGGTGTCGAATGCCAGCGTAGTCAACGCATCGAGAATGCGCGTTTTGCCGACATTGCGGCCGAAAAAGGTTTCCACGCCGATAATCGCAACAATATATTCGGGATCGACGCCGTAAGTAACGCTGGCTTTCTGGATCGCATCCGCATTACTGCTCCAAAAGGCTATGCCGTTATTGATATGCGCATCGGTGATGAATTGCTGACGGTAGCGCGTCCAGCCACCCACCTTCGGGTGAGCGGGTTTGGGACCGTGGTATTGCGGCGGATTTTCCAGGCGAATAACGTAATCCAGGCGCTTGGCCTGCGAAAACAAACCGTTCAAATAGCTTTCCGAAAAACCGTGTTCTTGCACCATGTGCCGGATAAAGTTTTGCACCGGCTGTGAATGGGCATACGCCCCGGTTAATATCTGCGCTTGATCCTCAACCGAACGATTGGGAATAGTGCCGGTAACTTGATCAGGCGCATCGGTTTTAACCGCCGGATTGCTGGCGCATCCGCTAAGCGCGAGCGCCAAAGCCAGTTTAAATAAGCGTTTACAGACTGTGTTTTTCACGGTTGTCTCTTTGTTGTTAAGCGATGCAGAACGCGAAGCTCCGCTGGAGTGTTCGTTAGGCAATATTTTTCTTATAAAAAATCAATAGAACATGACTATATTAGTTTCATTATAAATACAACTTCGAGTATGACTTCGTAAGTTTGCTACGTTTTGCAGGAACTTGCTTAGGATTTTTCAATCCGGTGATTTGCTTGGTATATTGCCCTACCCATTGATTCACTGTATTTTTACCTAATTCAAGTACAAGTTCATCATATCGTCTTTGCCAAGAAAGCTGCCGTTCTATTGCAAGAAATACATCCTCAATAAGATCTTCACCGTATGGCTGTGAAATAGCTTCAAGCACTTTACTTACAAGTTCATCAACCCCTTGTGTTTTTTTGGTCATACTATTTACCTTGAAGTTACCTAATCATATGCATGAGGCAATTATTTCATTTTCATCTTCAGGCCCGCACTGCAAAAAAACACCTGATCGCAATGCTGTCCCATCAGTTGAGCCGCTTTACCGGACAGATCGACAAACTGCCTAGCCAGGCGGTTGTCGGCAATGACGCTGAGTCCGACTTCATTGTGCACCAGCACCATGTCACAAGTTAACTGTAGCACCGCTTCCAGTTCTTGCAAAATATCCGCTTCGGGAATTTGATGATAAAGCTGGTTGTTCAGCCACATCGACACGCATTCAACCAAAACCGGCCCCCGGCATTTTTGCAATGCTTCAAGCAGTTTAACGGGTTCTTCGATAGTGGCAAATAAATCTTCGCGGCGTTGCTGATGAACGCGGATACGCGCCTGCATCTCGTCATCAAAAACCTCGTTCGTCGCCAGATAGTAGGGTTTATCGGCTGAGGCTTGCTCTAAAATATACGCCTCCGCCAACCGCGACTTCCCGCTTTTGATGCCGCCTATAAACAGTGTTTTCATGACAATAAGGCTCCGGCGGCCAAAAGGCCTAGAACGATCAGATTAATGCCTGTTTTCATTTGCAATGCCTGCGTTAATGCAGACTTGTCGACCGGATTAAGGGCTAAACCCAGCGTCGGCTTATGTTTGATTTGGCCGTGGTAACTGGCATCGCCGCCCAACGCAACGCCCAAGGCTCCGGCCATTGCCGCGATCGGGTAACCGGCATTGGGACTTTCCAGTTTGTTGCCGTCGCGCCGTAAACATTGCCAGACGCGTTGTTTATCTTTTGCCAATGCGACAATCAGCAACGCGGTCAGCCGGGCGGGAATGTAGTTGGCTATATCGTCCACTATCGCCGCCGTTTTGCCGAAATAAAAATAGCGTTCGGTTTTATAGGCAATCATCGAATCCATCGTATTGATGGCTTTATACACGGCAATCCCAGGCAAACCGAACAACAGCAGATAAAACAGCGGCGCGATAACGCCGTCGCTGAGATTTTCCGCCCAGGTTTCCAGTCCCGCTTTATAAACTTCGGTTTCGGTCATGTCTTGGGTATCGCGGCTGACCAGATAGCTTAGCGCCTGCTTGGGCTGCTCGGCGGTCAACAGCGCGGCGACGCTTTCATGCAGCATATTCATCGCAAGTCCTGTCGAGGCAAGCACCGCCAAAACCGTCAGCGACAGCCAATCCGGCAAGAAGCCGCACAGATAAGCCACAGCGATGCTTATCAATAGGGTTAATTTTATTAAACCGACCACCAATAGCGCGCCGGGCAAAATCCGGTCGCTGTAAAAACGGCGCTCAAACGCATTGATAAAATCACCCATCAATACCACCGGGTGCTTGCAGGGAAGTTCGCCAAAAATCATATCGACAAAATACGCCAAGGCCGCTAATTCAAAAAACATCGTAACATCTCATGCCTTTGCTTAACATTAAACGGCCAAAGCAAGCTTTGGACTCCAAAAAATACAGATGCCGGAGTTCAAAGCTTGCTTTGCCTACATGGATGTAGGTAAGGGGCGTGAGCAGGAGCGGAAGCTTTGAACTTTGTGATTCTAAGCATCAGTCCGCCTGTAACGCCTGCAAAATGGCCGCTATATCCAGGCGTTCCGCGACCATATCGGCAAAGCCCTGTATTTCGGCCTCGCGGTAATGCGCATAGGTATAGCCTCGATACTGCGGATTAATGGCTTTGAAATAATCGGTACGAAACTCATCGTGATCGAAAATCCCATGCACATGGGTTCCTGAGCACAAGCCGCCCTGATAATACAGCGGATACTTGTCCATGCGTCCGCAATGGATTTCATAGCCGCTGATCTCGGCGTATGAAAACAGCGGATACTGTCCGCGTGTGAGTATTTTCGGGCTTTGATAAATCACCGTATCGTCGATAAAGCTCAAGCCTGTTTCCACAATCGCAGTTTCATGTTCAATCGCATCAGGGTCGTGCAAGCTCCGGCACAGCATTTGATAGCCGCCGCAGATGCCGAATACCGGCTTATTGAAACGCAAAATCTCCTCGAACAGGCCCTGCTTTTTCAGCCATTGCAAATCGCGGATCACGGTCTTGCTGCCCGGCAACAGCACCATATCGAAGCTTTCCAGCGGGCGGTGGGCGTGGATCAGCTCGACATAAAGCTCGGGGTCGCCCATCAGCACATCGAGATCGTTGTAATTGCTCAGGCCCGGATAGGCGATAACGGCAACGCGGATTTTGGCGTCGTCCAGGCGCTGACGGTAATTACGCAGCGACTGGGAGTCTTCCATGTCGATGTTCAGCGGCTTAAACGGCAGCACGCCTAAAACCGGAACGCCGAAGCGCTCGGTGATGATCTTTTCGCCCTCGTCGAAAAAACGCCGGTCGCCGCGAAACTTGTTGATCACCACCCCGATCAGGTTGCTGCGCATGACCGGATCCATCAGCTCCAAGGTGCCGTAAATCGACGCAAATACGCCGCCGCGCTCGATGTCCGCGACCAGGATATTTTTGCTGTTGAAACTGTTGGCGACAAAGGTATTGGACAAATCCTTGTTCAGCAAATTCAACTCGACCGGCGAGCCTGCGCCTTCCGCAACTATCAGGTCATAGTCCTGCTGTAATAATGAAAAGGCCTGTTTGACCTGATCTTTCAATCTGTCGATTTCGGCATAATAGGCCGCAATCGACTGGTTTTGATAAACCAGCCCGTTCACGACCACCTGCACCGAACCGTTGCCGTGCGATTTAAGCAGCACCGGGTTGAACAGGTAACTCGGCTCGACGCGCGCGGCTTCCGCTTGCAGGCACTGCGCCCTGGAAATCTCCCGTCCTTCCTTGGTGACCGCTGAATTATTGGAGACGTTTTGCGCCTTGAACGGTGCGACCTTCAAGCCTTGGTCGGCGAAAATCCGGCACAAGGCCATGACCAGCGTGGTTTTGCCCGCATCTGAACTGGTGCCGAAGACGGCTAATGGTTTCATCGTTGTTTACTTAAAATGTTTTTATGCACCACGAAGGGCATGAAGAACATGAAGTTTATTTCTTCGTGTTCTTCATGCCCTTCGTGGTGAGTTTTTTATTTATTAATGTTTTTAAAACTATGGGCAAGCCGGGCTATGGCGAGTTCATCCTTGACCGCAAAACGCACATGGCTTTCATCCAGGCCCTCAAAATTGTCGCAGACGCGGATTAAAATCCGCGACGGCTCCAGTTGTTCCTGCAACTGATAACCGCTGCCGCCGTCCGCCAAGCGCGCCAGCAGAAAATTGGCCTGGCCCGGATAAATCTTATCGAACAAACCGGAGTTTTGCAGGGCATGATGCAGCAAGTCGCGCAAATGCGCGGTCTGCCGACGGGTCCGTTCGATGAACGCGGTATTTGCCAGCGCCTGCCGCATATAGGCCATGTCGAGGCTGGATAATTTCCATGCCGGTTCAAAGCGCTGCAATTCCTTTATCGCCGCCGTCACCGCCAGAATAAAGCCGATGCGGATACCGGCGCAGCCGTAGAATTTGCTCAGCGATTTGATCAGATAAAGCTTAGCGTAATGCGCGGTGTATTCTGCAACCGAATCGGCTTGGCTAAAGTCCAGGAACGACTCATCGATGATGATCGTGCAGTCTGCCGCCTGCCATTTTGCCAACAAGTCCCGCAACTCATAAAGCCGGCCGTCCGGCGTGGACGGGTTAACAAAAATCACCGTGCTGTGTTGCGGAATATCCGCCATTATTTGACCGAACCGGTCAATGTTATGCACCTTGCAGCCCAGCTCCCCGGCGATATGCGCATATTCGCCGTACAACGGCGTATATAACACCAGGTCTTTCGGCTGCAAGCCGCGCAGCAGGGCGAAGATAGCCGCGCTCGCACCGTTAAACAGTTCCAGATCAACGCCCGCAGGAACCGGGTAGCGCTGATTGATCGCCTGTTTTAGCTGCCCGTAATCGGGGTCGGCATAAGGCGTAAGCTGAACGCCTTGCAAGCAACTTAAATCGACCGGCTGCTCCGGGTTGATGTTGGCCGAAAAATCCAGCACCTGTTCCGGCAGGCAGCCGAGTCGCCGGGCGAATCGGTAAATATTGCCGCCGTGGTTCATCGATAACTTAAGTATCTGCCAAAGCAAGCTTTGGACGACTCCAGGCATCGGAGTACAAAGCTTGCTTTGTAATAGCTACGAGCGTGGTCCATTATAAATTGATGTATTCGATGTAAAGATAATCGTCGGCACGGCGCATTTTATGCACGGAACCCGAATCGATCCGCAGTTGGAATGAATTGGCCAGCGGCAGATTCAAGGCGCGCGCCAGCAAGGCGCGAATAACGCCCGCATGGGTTATCACCAAAACCTGCTTTGCTTCGGTGGCTAACAAATCCTGCCAAAAGCTGTCCGCACGCTGATACAAGTCTTCGAAGTTTTCGCCGTTAGGCGGCGCTCCGGTCACAAAGTTATCCATCCAATGCTGCAAAGCATCGGCCTCGATGTCGTCGAAACGCTTGCCCTCCCAGTCGCCGAAATCAAGTTCCTGCAAGCGCGCATCGGTGGTCACCGTGTCGGAAAAGGTCTCGGCCAATTGCAGGCAACGCGTTAACGGGCTGCTGAAAATCTTGCAGTCATCGTCAAACTCCGGCAGTTTATCATGCAGGTTCGCCATCTCATCCTCAAAGCCGGCCGCCAGGGCCACATCGCTTTGACCGTAACACAGCCCCGGATCGGCAGCCGTCTGGGTGTGGCGAATTAAATAAATATCCATAAGGCACTCACGCTTAAGTAAAAAACAGTTTCGGCGACTTGCTGGCTCGCGCCCAGGCAATCGCCGGTATAGCCGCCGATACGGCGGTAAAAATAATGTCCAAGCAGCACGCTGACAAGCAATACCGGAATGATTGCCAGCGCGCATAAAACCGGCAACAACGCCAATGGCAATAACGCGGTCACGGCGGCAAAAGCCAACTCCCGGAAATTGGGTCGATAAACCGCGCCCGAGGCTTTGCTCTGATGTTCGCGCGCGTATTGGTAACGCCGCATCAGCAACAGCGGCGGCAACCGGCTGATGCTGTGCCCGGCCAGCAACACAGAAGGTACAGCGGCGGGCATTTCGATTAACACACTGATCTTCAGCAACAGCATCAACAGCAGCCCGAGAACGCCATAAACCCCGATATGGGAATCTTTCATGATCTCCAGAATGCGCTGTTTATCCATGCCGCCGCCGAAACCGTCACAGACATCGGCAAAGCCGTCTTCATGCAACGCGCCGGTCAGCAAAATACCGGCGATTAGCGCCAGGATCACCGCCGTGGCTTGCGGCCAAACTGAATCCGCCAGGTAAAATACCAACGCGCAGACGCCGCCAACCAGCCAGCCGACCAAAGGCAAGTAGACCGCCGCCTGAGGCAGCTGCTTGTAATCCAGAATTTGAGGATGCGGCAGGCGGGTGTAGAAGCTGAGGGCTAATAGGAACAGTTTTAGATGGCGCATGGTTGTTATGCTCTATCTATCCAATAATCAGGTTTTCGATGTAAATGCGCCACAGCGATAACAATAATTTTATCGGCATCTATGCCATATAAAATTCCATAAGGGAATCGTTTAACCAAGCAACGCCTTACATTTTTTTCAATCAAAATATAAGATTCTGGATAGGTAGCAATTCTCCTAATTGCCGCATCAAATTCATTTAAAAACTGTACGCCTAAATCTTTCTGTTGAGCTTCATACCATTCAAACGCTTGATCCAGTTCAGTCTGTGCGGACTCAAGGAATTCTATTTTCATTTGTATTTTTGCATAACCGCTTCGTAGCTTACTGTTTTCTGCTCACCCGCTTTATAGGCCTTCCATCTTTTTTGTGCTTCTTCACGCCAGATAGCATCGATTTCCGGATTGGGTGTATCCAAATCGGCAAGTAATAATTCTGCTAAACGTAATTTTTCTAATGGGGGTAAATGGCTAACCTGTTGGTAAAGCTCTTGGCTGCTAAGCATGGTTGTATCTCCGAGAGTTTAAAAAGATGAATACGGCTTTAACCGATTTTAATGATCAACCCCAGCCTCGGCAAACGTAGCCATCTCGTTCAAAAATACGACCGCCGACTTCACCAGCGGGTAGGCCAACGCAATGCCGGAACCTTCGCCCAAGCGCAGTTCAAGATCCAGCAAGGCTTTTGCCTTGAACTGATGCAATAAAGTCTGATGGCCCTGCTCATTGGAAACGTGGCTGAACACGCAATAATCCAGCACATGAGGATGCAGCCTACCGGCGACTAACAGCGCTGTACCGGCAATAAAGCCATCGACTAAAATAAGCATGCCCAGTTCGGCGGCTTTTAGATAGGCGCCGACCATCATCGCAACTTCAAAACCGCCGAACGTCGCCAACACGTCTAAAGGCGCCGTTGCGCCTCTATGCTGGTTTAACGCCCGCTGCAATATCGTTACCTTATGTTGCAACTGCCTGTCGTTTAAGCCGGTGCCTCGGCCTACGCAGCGCACTAACGACAGGCCGGTCAAACGGTGCATCAGCAGTGCCGCGGATGAGGTGTTGCCGATGCCCATTTCGCCAAAGCCGATGCAGTTACAGCCGCCTTGATGTTGCCGCAGAACCTGATCCGCACCCGCTTGCAGGGCTTTGCCGCATTCTTCGGCGGTCATCGCAGGATCGGTTAAAAAGTTTTGGGTGCCTTTGCCGATTTTTGCATCGATCAGTTTTGGGTGGCTGTTCAAATCGGCATTGACGCCCGCATCGACAATCAATAGTTCTATATCGTGTTGCCGCGCCAAAACGCTGATCGCCGCCCCCCCGGCCAAAAAATTGGCGATCATTTGCGCAGTAACGGCTTGCGGGTAAGCGCTGACTCCGGCTTCAACAATGCCGTGGTCTCCGGCAAAAATGAGGATGCACGGTTTATTTAAACTCGGTTTCAGGCTGTTTTGACAGCGTCCGATCTGTAACGCCAAAGATTCGAGTTGCCCCAGGGAACCCAGCGGCTTGGTTTTCTGGTCGATTTTGCTTTGCAAGGCAGCGCTAAGCGTTGATTTGAGCGGGGGTATCACAAAATTTAACGGCACGGTGTATTCCAAACGTTTTCAAATAATAAATCTTTAAGGTCTTTACGATCCGCCCATTGCTCTTGTTCCAGCATCGGTCTGTCGTAGAATTTCTCGACATGCCCCAAACATAAAACCGCGAACGGCTGGCTGTCTTCGGGCATGCGTAACAAGGTTTTCAAGGCTTCCGGTTCGAACATCGACACCCAGCCCAAGCCTATACCCTCGGCCCTGGCTGCGAGCCACATGTTTTGTATCGCGCAGGACAATGACGCCAGATCCATTTCCGGCAGGGTGCGGCGGCCGAATATATAATGCTCCCGCTGATCACACAAGGCCGCAACCAGCACTTCCGGGCATTCCAGTATACCCTCCACTTTCAGCTTCATAAACTCGTCTTCGCGTTCGTCCAAAGCCTTGGCGGTCAGGATGCGTTCCTGCTCAACCAATGCATGTATGGCTTTCCGAAGCTCAGGACAACTGATGCGCATAAACCGCCAAGGCTGCATAAAACCGACGCTGGGCGCGTGATGCGCGGCATCAAGCAGGCGGAGTAACAACTCGGGATCGATTGGGTCGGGCAAAAAATGGCGCATATCGCGGCGCTCATAAATGGCGCGATAGACGGCGGCGCATTCCGCGTCAGAGTATCGATTTTGGGTCATGTTATAGGCGAAAGGCGAAGGGCAAAAGCGTTTTTTCACCCTTCGCCTTTCGCCTGATTGTATCAAACATTATAAGGGTGGACCGCCTCAAAACCATGCACTTTGGCTTTGGTGGTAAAAACCGGCGGAGTCCAGCCGTCCTGTTTTTGTCCGGCCAGAAATTCCGCCAACCACAAAGCCTGACTGCGTATCGGCAAAATGAAGGCGTAGAGTTTTCCGTTCGGCAACTCGGCCACATCGCCCAGCGCGTAAATGGATTCGTCGCTGGTCTGCAAATAGGGGGTGACCTTGATGCCGCGGCCTGTCTCGAGGCCTGCAAGCTCAGCCAATTCGGTGCGCGGTTTGAATCCGCAGGCGACGATCAACCCGTCGAACTCTGCCGTCACCTCGGTTCTTACGCAAACTTTATCCTCCTCTTTGATAAATTCCTGCACAGCCTGATTCAGTAACACCTTCACGCCGGAATCCTGCAACACCTTAAGCAACAAAGCCGAATCTTCGGCCGCCAATTGGCGTTCCATTAGCCGATCCACCGCATGAAACAGCGTAACCTTATCGCCTGCCGCCGCCAAATCGGACGCCACTTCGCAACCGATCAAGCCGCCGCCGACAATCGCCCAGTCAGGCCGTTGGTTTTGACTTAAAAAACCCTGCCGGAATTTACGCAAGGCCTTCAAATCGACCAAGCTGTTCAGGCTGAAAAACAGCTTTTCATACAGCCTGAACGGAGGCGGAATAAACGCGGACGAACCCGGCGCAAGAATCAGTTTATCGTATTGCAGCTCTTTTTCCTGGCAGGAGCCGTTAATCGCAATGGATTTGCCGACGCGATTAATGGCCGTCACTTCTACGCCGCACAGCACATTGATGTTGTTTTCGCGCAGCTTATCAAAGGGTTTCAGGATGATGGATTGCTCAATATCGGCCTTGCTAAAACCGCGGGACAGCAGCGGCCTGGAATAATAGCCGTCATGCTCCCTGGTTACCAGCGTAATGTCATCGTCGGCCGATAATGCGCGGTACTTCTCGGCAAAACTGACACCGGCCACGCCCGAGCCGATTATAACGATATGCATACTGTGCTCCGGTAAGGGTCGATTAGCCTAGCAAATCATATTCGCTTTTATCCACACCGCATTCTGGGCAGCGCCAATCGTCGGGAATATCTTTCCATAAAGTGCCCGGCGCAATGCCTGAATCAGGATCGCCTTCCGCTTCATCGTAAATATGGCCGCAAACGCCGCACTGGTATTTTTTGTAATCAGACATAATTATTCCTCGGTAATGTTTAAGGTGCGCCTGACTTTAACAGGTCTAGGCTAATTTTCAATCCGATTTTAATCGGTAAAGCGCTGAAATATCTTCATCGCCGTACCCTTCCGCCATTAACCGCTGATAATCGGCAATCGTCATCTCGATCAGCGTAGTCGATGCGCCGGATTGCTTTGCCATGCTTTGACAGATTTTCAGATCTTTATGATGTAGCGCCAGTTTAAAACCCGGAGCAAAAACGCCTCGGGTCATCGTAGGACCGCGATGCTGAAGAAACCAGTTGCCTGCCGCGCCGCCGGAAATCACCTCGATCACCTTATCCATCGGCAGATTTTGGGCCTGTGCGAAAGCCAGCGCTTCAGTCACCGCCTGATTGATACCCGCCGCCATGATTTGGTTGACCGCCTTGGTGGCTTGGCCTGAACCTGCCGGTCCCATGTGCATAATGCGCCCGGTCATGGCTTCCAGCACCGGACGGGCTTGTTCCAGTGCGGCCGAATTTCCGCCGACCATCATCGCCAATGTGCCGTTTTTAGCGCCCTCAACGCCGCCGGATACCGGAGCATCAAGAAAATCGGCCTGTTTTTCGGCCAGCATAGCGGCGGCCTTCTTCGCGGTATCGCCGCTGACCGTGGACATGTCGACAACGACAGTGCCGGGCCTGATGGTAAGCGCTATCGCCTCAACCATGTCCAACACATCCTGATCGGCGGACACGCAAATCAGCACTATATCGACGTTGGCCGCAAGCTCTTCCGGCTGATCGAAGACCTTGACATCCAATTCTTCGGCCAGACTTTGCGCCTTTGCCGCCGTGCGGTTATAAACGCCGGTCAAGTATCCGGCCTTGGCGATATTCCTGGCCATGCCGATGCCCATTGCACCTAGGCCGATCATGCCTGCTTTCATGTTATTTTCCCGAGATTGTTTAATATTATGAGTTTATCCGCGCGGATGCGGCACACTGACCCGGTTCGTGTTATTTGGGGCATCCTTCCATTTTATAAATTGCGTAACCGTTCTTGTCGATGTCGGCTCTGATGGCTGCCGGAGCTTCGAGGCTGTGATAAAAGTAACAATTCTCCGGGGTCACGACGGCATCTTTCAGATTAATGCTTGCCAGCCA
The DNA here is from genome assembly GCF_002934365.1 of Methylobacter tundripaludum. GTDB lineage: Bacteria > Pseudomonadota > Gammaproteobacteria > Methylococcales > Methylomonadaceae > Methylobacter_A > Methylobacter_A tundripaludum_A. The sequence goes on from NZ_PTIY01000001.1 coordinate 311,770, forward strand.
TTGTTTGGCGAAGCCAAGCGCTTTTTGCTGATCGTCTTCATCCAATATCACATTAAAATGCAGCGTTCTGCCTTTGGCGGTTTTTGCGTAAGTGTCGAATACATGCGAGATGGTCATCGGCTTTCTCCCTTGTTGTTAAACCGGATAGGGTATGCTCACGACACTTTTTAAAAGTGTGTGCTTGGGGTAAATACTACAGACTGCCGGCTAAGAATTCTCATCCGGTAACGGGTCAAAGAAACTGGCCGGCATTTGAAAAATATCTTTCGCCAAACCAATAGGTCGCTGTTTTGGCAAGGCATCAGACTCATGCCTCAAGTCCAGGCGGAAGCAATGTATCAGATCATATACTTCGGCTAATTTATCGCTGGGGATTTGTCTGATTTCATTGATGATTTGTTCTTGTAGAATGATAGCTTCACTTTTTTGCGCCTCGCGTACCATTTTTCAAATATCACAAAAGCTTAACCAGCGTAGCAATAACAGCCGCTTGAGCGATTAATGACCCTGCCATCCATTTAATAAGATCGACTTTAAGATCGGAAGTTACCTTGTCTATTTTTGCTTCCAGGCGCAATTCCATTTCCCGCAGATCACGGGTGCTGGCCAAGTCAGTTTCACCTTGCGCGGTTTTAAAAGCATCGGAAACAGCCTCCGCTTGCTTCGCCTCAAAACCGGCAGCAATGAGTTTGCTGATGAATTGGTGAGTGTCGAATGTAATTACAGTCATAAAAGTTTCCTGAAATGATGATGTTTAGGATACGGTCATTAATAACTTCCCGATATGGATCGGATAAAATTTTTCCGTTCGCCCTGGGCTTGTCGAAGGGTGGACGGAAAAATTTTGGCCTACCCCGCGTCAAGCCGATCATGCTTCGACAAGCTCAGCACGAACGGCTTGACGATAGAAGACAGTGGTTTCGGGAAGTTATTTTTAACCAAATCCTTAGTAAGGATAAATCTACATTTAATGAGTGGTGTACGCAAGCTGAATAAAACGGTATGCAATATGTACTCTACAGGCTTGGAGTCGAAAAATTCCGTCTAATTTTTATAAGCCGAGCATCAACGGATGAAGGCAAGAGTAAAGATTTTTTAATTACCGTCTGTTGATTTCGGCTTTAATTGACCGGCATAACTGCGTGGTTTACCTGAGTACTTGAGTTTGGGGGTGGGGTTGTTTTCGCCATTCTTCATTGAATCTAATAGTTTGGGATGCGCCGCTAAACTAGCTTTAGCAATTGCTAGCTGTTTGCCTAACCCTCGGTCTAAACACCTCAGTTGGCTTTGGGCAATTGGCTGTAATTCAGGCAAATGTTCTGATGCCAGTTCATTAAAACCTTTGCACCAACCGAATTCTGATTCTGTCAGCCCGCATGATAAATCCAATGCAGGACGCTTTCCTATAGCACCGGCTCTCAAACATCCTTCCAGCGAGGCCAATAATTCGCGTCTGGAGTAATTTAAAGGTTTGTCATGCTCTAAAGCGGTTTCAATGCTTTTTAAAAACTTCTCCCGTAGTTTACGTTGCTTTTCTAGCTCTTTTTGTATCGAAGACGGTCGTATTCTTACCATGCCGTCATAGCGAAGCTGGTAGCCAACAAAAGCCAACCAAGGCATTGCCGATGAGACAGTAGCTTTATTGCCCCAAAGGTAAGTTTTCTTTGTCTTTGTATTCCAAAAGTCACGCTTTTTTGAACCTGAGTAGGCAACAATCGATTTTGGAGAATGGTGTACCAGCTTTAACTTTTTGAGCTCATCAGTATAGGCTTCCAAAGCTCGACCAGTAATACCTTCATCTAAGGTCGCTATTACCATATCATCGCAATATCGGACATAAAGCCCATCGCTACTCTGAGTTTCAAGTATCTTCATAACAGCTAAATCGGCTTTATGAAGGATTAGGTTTGCAAAAAAGACGCTCAAAGCACCGCCTTGAGGAACCCCATATTTCCTTTCTGGAGCGTGAAATTCTTGAAGCGTCTCATCCCTGTCTTTCACCTCGGTTGATGCACTATTTAATCCTAATATGGAAAGTGCTTTCGGGCGGCCATAATTGTTGTATGTGTATGATTCCAAATAGGCAAGAATAACTTGTTTAGCCCGGTCATCAATGCCGATACCATGCTTTTCTTTGAGCTCCAAAACAGCCGCATCATAGCAAGACAATATGACTTCACGATCAATGGTGTCATAAAAACCTTGAATGTCGCATTCAGCAATGTATGCTTGAATTTGATTGCCCTTCTGGTTTTCTTTCCAAAATTTTGCCAATTGTTCAAAGGCATTGTGATGTGTAACAGGTTTCTGACCATCTGGAGGTGAGCGGAATGCAAATGAGCATTCTAAAAAGTAGGCATCATCAAATTTCCGCCGGAGATAATTTGCACATTGTCCAATGACAGTCGAATCCACGAGATTATCGCTGTAACTTGCGATAAGTCTATATTTTAACTTTGATTTATCCTTAGGAATTGGTGTGATTTTTGGTGATTCAAACGATATACGGTCTTTCGCTAGAGCCTTAACCCGTATTGATTCTATTAACTCATTTTGAGCTGCGATCCAAGAGCGATCTTCAGGAGCGGATGCTTCTCTGAGTTGCTTGACCGTGAATTTCAAGTTGGTTGTGTTTTGACGATGAGAATTGCTGGCCTGTTTGCACACCCTCTTCCATCGGGAGCGGGGAGGCATCAAGCTTAAAATGGGTGAAGGCTTTTCTGTCCGTTGATTACCCGGTAAAAATTTTCCTAAGAACTCCTTTCCGTGGGCATCTCGGCAAAAAACCATTCTTTGCTTGCAAAGCGCACTGATGATTTTTTCATCAGTGAAAAAATGTTCATAATTAGGCATGTTGGCAGTTCAAAGAAGGTGAGAGGCGTCTAAATTTACCTTGGGTAGCGTATCATCAGTCCATACACATACGCTAAGCATGATAATGGAGGCATTATATGACGGGGCCATATATCCATAATTACCTATAGCACTTTTCCTTGATCCGTCGAAAGCCAACGCGGGATAACCAGACGTCGGCGCAAGGCAGACACCTCTCAAGGAAGTATTATCCATTAGTCATATCTGATGTCAATTTTCGAAAACTAGAGGCTGGTCTTGATCCTTTTTAAGGTGTCAAGCGTTTCGCAATTGTTAGTTTTTTCCTTAGCCCCAATGTCATCATAAAATATCCCCTCAAACCCACTCCGCCTTAATCCCATTCTCTTCGCACCATTCTTCGGCCAGACGCTTCAGTTCCTTCTGCTCGAATGCGTACCAAGCATCGCTTAAACTCGTGTGTTCGTGCAAAGTGTCCTTGAACTGGCGGAACGGTTTGCGGCGGTTAAGCGCTTCTTGGAGCCTGACCGCTTCCTTGGTATCGCCGAGGCTGTCAACGAAGTCTTCCATGATTTGGAACGATTCATAGGAGGCTAAGGGATCGATCAGGCGATAACGCGGATTGTCTTCCAGGTCGTCCGGCAGGCCGCTCTCATCGACGCCTTCGGTGCTGAGCAGGATGTCGCCGGTTTCGGTGTCCAGGTAAAAGCCGCCTTCTACTATGTCGAAACGTGTGGTCAGGGCTTCGGTAATATCGTCGAGTTTGATTTTTAGGGAAATCATGGGAGCACCACTTTTTCTATTAACTCAGTCACAAGCCGGTCGGGCTTTATCTCGTTTTATCACATCCTTGTGCTCTGGATCCCGGCACTCCCTGCCGGAATGACGGGCGGTGTAGATGGTTATACATCCGAGCCTATCACGCCTGCTTTCTTGTTATTTAGCCAAATAAGTATAAGACGTCAACCCGGCAATCAGCTCCTGCTCGTACTCCTGCCGCTGCTGCTCACTAAGATCGCTACGAGCCAGTTTTTCCCGGTAGGCGGTTTTCAAGTCTTCGCTGTTGATATGCACATAGTCCAGCAGGTCGTCGACATGCTCGCCTTCGTGCAGGTCGTAAAAATGGTAGCCCTGGTCGTCGAGTTCGATGTTGATCGAATGGGTATCGCCAAACAGGTTGTGCATGTCGCCCAATATTTCCTGGTATGCGCCGAGCATGAAAAAGCCGATCAGGTACGGCTCGTTGCTGTCGATTTGATGCACCGGCAGGGTTTTTTCGATGTTCTGCCCGTCGATATATTGGTCGATGCGGCCGTCGGAATCGCAGGTTAAATCCTGGATAACGGCGCGGCGCGTGGGCTGTTCGTCCAGCCGGTGGATCGGCATGATCGGGAAGATCTGCTCGATGCCCCAGATGTCGGGCATCGACTGGAACAGCGAGAAATTGCAGAACACCTTGTCGGCCAATTTCTCGTTCAATTCCTGCAATATCGCGGCTTCGCTTTGATTGTTCGGATTAAGCTTGGCCTGAAGCTGGCGGCACAACAGCGCATAGTTGTTCTCCGCCTCGGCCAGTCCGGTAATGCTCAGTTTGTCCTGGGTAAATCGGGCTCGGGCTTCGGACAAGTCGAACTGCGCATCATGATAATGCTCGACCAGGTTATCCGGTTCCGGCAGAGCTTGCAGTTCGGCGTGGTTGGCGTAAACCGATTCAATATCGGTCACGTTGGTGATCAACACCGCATGATGCGCGGTCAGCGCACGGCCCGATTCGGTGATGATGTCGGGCTGCGGCACCTGTTTTTCCGCGCAAATATCGGCAAAACTGCGCACGATATTTTGGGCGTATTCATCCAGGCTGTAGTTGATTGACGATTCGCGCCGCGAATGGCTGCCGTCATAATCCACGCCCAGCCCGCCGCCCGCATCGACGATTTTCACGTTAGCGCCCAGACGATGCAGCTCGACGTAAAACTGCCCGGCTTCTTTCAGCGCTATTTTGATGTCGTGAATATTAGCGATTTGCGAGCCCATGTGGAAGTGCATCAGTTTCAGCGTGTCCAGCAAACCGGTTTGCTTGAGTCGCTGGACCAGCAGCAGCAATTCATGGGCATGAAGGCCGAATTTGGATTTTTCGCCGCCGCTGTTTTGCCATTTCCCCGCGCTGATGCTGGACAGCCTGACCCTAACGCCCAGTTGCGGCTTGATGTTAAGGCGCGCTGCCTCCTCGATAATCAGTTCCAGTTCCAGCGGCTTTTCAATGACCAGGTACAGATTCAGCCCCATTTTCAGGCCGATCAGCGCCAGACGGATATAAGCGCGATCCTTGTAGCCGTTGCAGACCACCACGCCTTTGTTGGACAGCGCCATAATCGCCAGCAATTCCGGCTTGCTGCCCGCTTCGAGACCGATGTTGTCGGCGGCCAGAATGCCTTCAACCACCTTGCGTTGCTGGTTGACCTTGATCGGATACACCGGCGTGTAACTGCCCTGGTAATCGTTATTGGCGCAGGCTTTCTGGAAAGCGCGGGACAACTGGGTCACGCGGTCTTTTAAAATATCGGTAAAGCGCACCAGCACCGGCAAGGATAGCTTTTTGTCGTTCAGCGATTGGGCGATTTCGTACAAATCCAGTTCCACGTCTTTATCGGAGCTGGGCTTTACCGAGACATGCCCGTCGGCGTTGATCGAAAAATAATTTTGTCCCCAACTGTCTATCGCGTAAGTTTGCGCAGATTCGCGGGTCGTCCAGGTTTTGCTTTGACTTAAATTCAACTTTATTAACTCCGTTGTGCCGTGAGATGCCGAATTCTAATATAATGACTAAATCTTTATGCGTTTATTTTTCCAGGAATCCACACTATGAACCGATCTGAATGGTTTACCGAGCAACACTCTGGGGCCGGCTCGGCCTTTTCGTTAAAAATTAAACAAAAGCTGCACGAGGAGCAATCCGAGTTTCAGCACCTTGAAATCTACGAAACCGAAACCTTCGGCAACTTAATGGTGATTGACGGCTGCACGATGGTATCGACCCGCGACAACTTTTTTTACCATGAAATGATGAGCCACCCGGCGTTATTCACTCACCCCGATCCGAAACGGGTATGGATTATCGGCGGCGGCGACTGCGGCACGTTAAGGGAAGTGTTAAAGCATCAATCGGTGGAACAAGCCGTGCAAATTGATATTGACGAGCGGGTCACGCGCTTGGCGGAAATCTATTTTCCCGAATTATGCGAATCCAATAACGATCCCAGAGCCGACTTGAAGTTTATCGACGGCATTAAATGGGTCAAAGACGCCGAGCCGAATTCGGTGGATATTATTATCGTCGACAGCACCGACCCGGTCGGCCCGGCTTTAGGCTTGTTCAGCAAAGAGTTTTACCATGACTGCTTTAACTGCCTGTCGGAAAACGGCATGGTCGTACAGCAAAGCGAGTCGGCGCTGTATCACTTAAAACTGATCGGCGAGATGCGCGATGCGATGAGCGCAACCGGCTTCAAGCATTTGCAGACCTTGTTCTTCCCGCAATGCCTGTATCCTTCCGGCTGGTGGAGCGCGACGATTGCGAGCAAAGGCGACCTGGGCAAGTTCAGGGAACTGGATAGCGCGAACAAGCAGTTCGACACGACTTACTACAATGCCGATATACACAAAGCGGCTTTGGCGCAGCCTGAGTTTGTTAAAAAAGCGTTTAATTTAAAGTAGATTTTTTTACCACGAAGACACGAAGAACACGAAGTTTTTTACTAAAGCCGGACGGGGCATGTTGCCCCGTCCGAAACGTTTTGCATTGGTTGCGAGTAGCCATTTGGCCCATTCATCGCAAAAACGTTAGGGAAGGTAGAGCAATGCAGGAACAATTGCCGAGAACACGAAGTTTTTTATTTTGCTTTTCTCCGTGTCCTTCGTGCCTTCGTGGTGATGCTTTTATTAGGTTACTCGGTTACCCCTTTTACTGTGAGATTGCCATAATGTTTGATCCTAAATCCATTGATGATATTGCCAGCCGTTTGGCGGGCGCCATACCTCCGGGCTTGAACAGCCTCAAAGACGATCTTGAAAAAAGCTTCCATGCCATTTTGCAAGGTGCGTTAGGCAAGCTGGATCTGGTCACACGCGAAGAGTTTGAAGTGCAAAAGCTGGTGTTGGCAAAAACCCGCTCGAAGCTCGAAGACTTGGAAAAGCGCGTCGCCGAAATGGAACAGCAACTGTTAAGCAAAGAAGAAAAGTAGGCCGCCGGAACCAGCAGCCATGTCCTTAGCGGTTATCTACAGTCGCGGTCGCTCCGGCATCGAAGCGCCGTTGGTGACCGTTGAAGTTCACGTCGCCAACGGCCTGCCCGCACTGAATATTGTCGGCCTGCCGGAAACGGCGGTTAAGGAAAGCAAAGACCGGGTCCGGGGCGCGATATTAAACTCCAAGTTTGAGTTCCCGATGCAGCGCATCACGGTCAACCTGGCTCCCGCCGACTTGCCCAAGGAAGGCGGGCGTTTCGATCTGGCTATCGCGTTGGGCATCCTGGCCGCATCAGGGCAGATTCCGACGGCTCACTTGCATCACTACGAATGTGTCGGCGAGCTGTCGTTGGGCGGTGAACTGCGGGCTATCAACGGCGTGTTGCCGATTGCGATACAAGCCCGAAACAATCGGCGGAAACTGATACTGCCCAAGGAAAATACCGCCGAAGCGGCGCTGGTCAAGGATATTGAAATTATCCCGGCCATGCACTTACTGGAAGTGTGCTCCCATCTGACCGGGCAGCACCTGATACAGGCCGAGTTTCAGCAGGAAGAACAGACCGCAAAGGCGGCCGATATAGATTTTGCCGATGTGCATGGCCAATATCACGTCAAAAGAGCTTTCGAGATTGCCGCGGCCGGCGCGCATAACCTGATTATGCTGGGCCCGCCCGGCACCGGCAAATCGATGATCGCCTCGCGCTTGCCGACTATCCTGCCGCAATTAACCGAGCAACAGGCACAGGAAAGCGCAGCGATTGCATCGATCAGCGATCAGGGGCTGGATGTCGCCAACTGGCTTAAGCCGCCGTATCGTGCGCCCCATCATACAGCTTCGGCGGCGGCCTTGGTTGGTGGCGGCAGTAATCCTAGGCCCGGCGAAATTTCGCTGGCGCATAATGGCACGTTATTTTTGGACGAATTGCCGGAATTCGACCGCAAGGTTCTGGAAGTGCTAAGGGAGCCGCTGGAGACCGGCCACATCACCATTTCCCGCGCCGCAAGGCAAGTCGATTTCCCGGCGCGTTTCCAACTGATTGCGGCGATGAACCCCTGCCCTTGCGGTTTTCTGGGTGACGCCTCGGGGCGCTGCCATTGCACGTCCGAGCAAGTCATGCGCTACCGGGCCAGAGTATCCGGCCCGCTGCTGGACCGTATCGACATGCATCTGGAAGTGCCCAGGGTCTCGCATGAAGTGCTGCGCAAAGGTTCGCCGGAAGGAGAAGAGAGCAGCGAGAAAATCAGGGCGCGCGTGGTTGCGGCCCGCAATTTGGCTGTTGCGCGTAGCGGCAAAGCCAATTCGGCTTTGGCGGCTAAGGAAGTTAAACAGTTGTGTGTGCTGTCCGAAACTAGCCACCGGATTTTAGAGCAGGCGATGGACAAATTCGGCCTGTCGCATCGGGCTTACCATCGGATTTTAAAATTGGCGCGCACCATTGCCGACCTTGCCCAATCGGACAATATTGAAACCGCGCATTTAAGCGAAGCCATCAGCTATCGCAAGCTGGATCGTAAAGTTTAATGCGCTATATGATTAAGTTAAGTTTGAACGAGGTATAACATGTCCGAGCAATGTGTGTTCTGTGGTCATAAACACCTTAGCAGCAAAACCACACGCTATATCTACCAAAAAGACGAGCAGATGCTTGTTGTTGAGCATGTGCCTTGTCTTGAATGTACGTTTTGCGGTGAGCAATATTTCGATGCTTTGGTTTTAGAAAAAATCGAAAACGATTACCAGGCAATCACTGACCAACAAAGGCAACCCCAGCGGGTTATGCAGGTTGCGGTCGAGGATTTCGCGGCGTTGTCTTTATGAACAATGCTTATTAGCGTAAGCTCTGCTGGTTCCCAATCTCCAGATTGGGAACTCAGAACACGAAGCTCTCGGCAACCGCTCCTGCGTTGCTCTACCTCCTGCATCCATGCAGTCGCAGCTTCGCGAGACAGGAAGCTGGAGCTTCCAAAACCGAACTCCCAAGCTTGAGCTTGGGAACTAGCTAAACTATCAATGTCCAAACTAAACCCACAACAACAAGCCGCTGTTAAAGCGATAGATCATCCTTTATTGGTGCTGGCCGGAGCGGGCAGCGGCAAGACGCGGGTGATTACCGAAAAAATCGCTTACTTGGTCAAGCAAGGCCTGCCTGCGCGGCATATTGCGGCGGTGACCTTCACCAACAAAGCCGCGCGGGAAATGAAAAGCCGGGTGTCCAAACTGCTGGACGACAAGCAACAACGCGGTCTGCGAGTATCGACCTTCCATTCATTGGGCCTGGATATATTGCGGGCGGAATCCAAGACGCTGGGCTATAAATCAGGCCTGACCCTGTTCGACGAACAGGACAAGCACACGCTGCTGCGCAACCTGATCAGCCACGGCGCGAAAGACTGCGACATCGACAACGTCGACAGTTATGCCCGACAAATCGGCCAATGGAAGAACGCCTTCGTCACGCCGGAGCAGTCCGTAACCATCGCCAAAGCCAACGAATATCCGGCGGCCAATCTGTACATCGACTATACCCGCAGCTTGAAAGCCTACAATGCTGTCGATTTCGACGACCTGATTCTGCTCCCGGTGCTGCTGTTTCAACAGCATCCGGCTATTCTGGAAAAGTGGCAAAACAAGATTCGCTATTTGCTGGTCGATGAATACCAGGATACCAATATCACTCAATACCAGCTGGTGCGGCTAATCGCCGGAAATTTGGGCCGGTTTACCGTGGTTGGGGATGACGATCAATCCATTTACGCTTGGCGCGGCGCGCAGCCAGAAAACCTGGCGCAATTGCAAAAAGACTACGCCCGTCTGCACGTCATCAAGCTGGAGCAGAATTACCGCTCCACCGGGCGCATCCTTAAAGTCGCCAACCAACTGATCGCCAACAATCCTCATGCTTTTGAAAAGCGGCTGTGGAGCGAGCTGGGTTACGGCGATCCGCTACGGGTTTTAAGCCATAAAGACGAGCAGATCGAAGCTCAGCAGATTGTGTCCGAGATCATTCATCATAAATTCAAGACCGGCAGCAATTACCAGGATTATGCGATTTTATATCGCGGCAACCATCAGTCCCGCTTGTTCGAGAAAGGCTTAAGGGAAAACAACATCCCGTATTTCATCAGCGGCAGCACCTCGTTTTTCGCCTATTCGGAAATCAAGGACATTCTCGGCTACCTGCGCCTGTTCGTTAACCAGGACGACGATGCGGCGTTTTTGCGCGTGATTAACACGCCCAAACGCGAAATCGGCCCGAGCACTTTGGAAAAGCTCGGCGCCTATGCCAACGAACGGCATATCAGCCTGTTCGCGGCCAGTACCGAATTCGGCCTGAGCCAAAGGCTGTCCGAAAAAGCCATGCACCGGCTGACAAAATTCCGCGACTGGGTTATCGATACCGCCGACCGCATCGAGCGCGGCGATACTTTTGCCGTTATCGAGCAGTTCATCGACCAAATCGGTTATCCGCAGCATTTACAGGAGGAGAGCAAAACCAAGGACTCCGCCGACCGCAAACTGAAAAACGTCTACGAACTGATTGAATGGCTCAAACGCATCGCCGACAAGGAAACCGACGGCCAAATGCCGCTGGCGGAAATCGTCGCCAAAATCATGCTGATGGACATCATGGAACGCAATCAGGAAGACGAAGCCAGCGACCAGGTCAGCCTGATGACCTTGCATGCCGCCAAGGGCTTGGAATTTCCGCATGTGTTTTTAATCGGCATCGAGGAAAACATCCTGCCCCACCAAAACAGCATCGAAACCGACAACATAGAAGAAGAACGCCGCCTGGCCTACGTCGGCATCACCCGCGCCCAGCGCACCTGCACGTTCAGCTACTGCACCCATCGCAAACGTTACGGCGAAGTCGCCGAATGCGAACCCAGCCGGTTTTTAAGCGAACTGCCCGAAGACGACCTGGAATGGGTCAACAAAAAACAGCTGGCCCCGGAAGTCATCAAAGAGCGCGGCAAGGCGAGTCTGGCGCATTTGAAAACAATGTTGTCGTAATTACAGCGCCGATCGGTTAGAATACGCATTACGCGCCCGTAGCTCAGCTGGATAGAGTACAGCCCTCCGAAGGCTGTGGTCGGACGTTCGAATCGTCTCGGGCGCGCCATTTTACAAGACTTCCTTTTTGAAATTCCATTTCGTGACTTAGCTGTGCCTTGGTCATTTAAATCTTAGTTCAATATAATCAATCCGATGCCGAAATGGCCTGACTAAAATTAACTTCCTAAAACAGTCCCTTAAAATTTATAATCTATAGAGGCGACAGAGCGCGCCAATTTCCCACCGAAATGACGATGTTTTTCTTAAATTTGGTATATTAAATTTGGTATATATTAAGGGATTTTTGAATAACCGACATTCGCCAATCTTATGAAAAAAGTCACGATTAAAAGCTCCCCACCAGGACTAACTAAGCAACGCTCAGACTGCTTACGTGGGAAGCAGGAAAAAAAACCAAGCGAACGCGGATTTGGAATCACTTTTTCTGCCGCATTTTCCGCCATAGGTTTTGTAAGACTCTATCAAGTCCGCGACTTTCATGATTATTGGTGGATGGCATGGCTCTCCACCGCTGCTGTTTTTCTTCTTCTTGCTTATTTCTGGGTAGCGCCGTTACGTCCGCTTAACAATCTTTGGTATCGTATCGGCTTGCTTTTATCCCATGTAGTCAATCCCCTTATTATGGGGATCGTTTTCTTATCGACTATTTTCCCGATTGGACTATTAATGCGCCTTTTCAAAAAAGACTTGCTTAAGCTGAGACTGGATCGTGAAGCGCAAACATATTGGCAAAAACGGACGCCTTCGGCAGCTAAACAACAAGACATGAAAAATCAATTTTAAAGAGAAATTAATTATGTTGAACATCTTACGAGAGCTTTGGGTTTTCCTGTCTATGCGAAAGAAATATTGGCTTTTGCCGATCGTATTCGTGCTGGCATTGGTCGGCGGACTGGTTGTTTTTAGTCAGGGTTCCGCAATCGCGCCCTTTATCTACGCCATATTTTGAAATCCGCAGAAGAACCCATGCACATATTAGGGATTTCGGCGTTTTATCACGATAGCGCGGCGTGTTTGATTGCAGATGGGCAGATAATCGCCGCAGCCCAAGAAGAGCGCTTTACGCGCGAAAAGCATGATGCCCGTTTTCCCCAGAGCGCGATTGAGTATTGCCTGAATGCAGGCGGCAAGAAACTGGATCAAATTGACTATGTTGTATTTTACGACAAGCCTTTCTTGAAATTCGAACGACTTCTTGAAACATATATTGCTTTTGCACCGCGTGGTTTTCAATCGTTTTTAACGGCAATGCCGGTTTGGCTGAAGGAAAAGCTGTTTCAAAAAATATTACTGCGCGATGAATTGACAAAGCTGGGCGCGGGGCCAAATATCGAAAGCCGTTTGCTATTCGCTGAACATCACCAAAGTCACGCCGCCTCCGCTTTTTTTGCTTCACCATTCGAGGAAGCCGTTGTACTAACAATGGATGGCGTCGGCGAATGGACAACGACTTCAGTAGCGATCGGATGCGAGAACCGTCTGGAAACGACGAAAGAAATACATTTTCCACATTCGATAGGCCTTTTATACTCGGCATTTACCTATTATCTTGGTTTTAAAGTCAATTCGGGCGAATACAAGGTGATGGGATTGGCTCCTTACGGAGAAGCAAAATATACCGACGTTATCCTGGACAAGCTCATTGATCTAAAGGCTGACGGAACTTTTCGGCTTGACATGCAATATTTTAATTATTGCACCGGCCTTAAGATGACCGGCAAGAAATTCTACAAGCTTTTTGGCGATCTGCCTCGAAAGCCCGGGCAACCTTTGACGCAAAAGCACATGGATATTGCCGCGTCTATTCAATGGGTTACGGAAGAAATAGTGCTTCGGCTGACGCGCGCCCTTTCCAGTGAAACCGGCAGCAAAAATCTTTGCCTTGCCGGCGGCGTTGCACTGAATTGTGTGGCTAACGGGAGAATCTTGCGGGACGGTAAATTTGATAAAATTTGGATTCAACCGGCCGCAGGAGACGCCGGCGGTGCTGTTGGCGCGGCTTTGGCGGCTTATTACACACATCTCGACAAACCGCGCCGGACAAATGGAAAAGATGCAATGTCCGGCGCTTACCTTGGGCCGAGTTACAACAATAGCGAGATTGAACAACAACTCTCCAGTGCTGGCGCATGCTTCGAAAAGTTAAATGACTCCGATTTGATTACCGCCACCGTAGACGCTTTGGCGGCGGGAAAAGCGGTGGGCTGGTTTCAGGGGCGCATGGAATTTGGCCCTCGCGCTCTCGGAGCGCGCTCTATACTCGGAGATCCCCGTAATCCCGCCATGCAGAAAACCTTAAATCTTAAAGTCAAGTATCGCGAGAGTTTTCGTCCTTTTGCACCGGCAGTATTACGAGAGGATATGGCTGACTGGTTTGAACTTGATTGCGACAGCCCATATATGCTTTTCGTTGCAAATGTAGCCCAAAATAAGCGAAGGAAAATGACGAAAGAGGAGCTGGCGCTGTTTGGGATCGATAAACTTAATGTGCCGCGCTCCGAAATACCCGCAGTGACTCATGTCGACTATTCCGCAAGGATACAATCCGTGGATCGTGAAACCAACCCGAGGTTTCATGAACTCCTGTCCGCATTCAAAGCCCGCACCGACTGCCCTGTTCTCGTTAACACCAGCTTCAACATTCGCGGCGAACCTATTGTTTGCAGCCCCGAGGATGCTTTTCGTTGTTTTATGGGATCGGAGATCGAATTGCTGGTTATTGAGAACTATATCCTTTACAAAGAAAAACAGGATACCCGTCTGAAAATAAATTACAGCACTACCCTTAAGCCGGACTAACTGCACCGTGCCCATAGCGGTTAATTAAAAGAGAACCGGCAAATTGTTGTAATAGCAACATGACTTGGCATTAATAAATCCTCCCGATAATGAAGACAATCAGATTACAAGCTCCGGCCGCACAGAGGAAATGTGCGCCCCCTATAAGCGCCTATATGTCGGACGCCAAGCACAATGAAGGTTTCTGAAGTAGGATATCCGGATTTATAACTCAAACTCTCCCGAAGGTTTTTATGCGGCAAGCTAGTAAAAAATTTCACTCGATTATTTTAGTCTGTCTTTCTCTGGCAATCTCACTAGGCCTCGCAGAAGGACTCCTGCGTATAAAGAACAGCTCAATGACCAACTACGATATCGAGATGTGGCGCTACGGCAAGGAGCTAAAAATCCGCCGTCCCGAGCCAATGCTTGACTTTGACCATGTTAAGTCGAAATCGGCAATACTGCAGAATGTCGAGATCCGGCTTAACGAGCATGGGTTGCGCGGCGGCCCGCTTTCCGCATTGCCGCCCGGCGGACGAAGAATCCTATTTCTAGGCGCCTCCATCACATTTGGCTGGGGGGTTCCTGAACAGGACACCGTCGAGGCAAAACTTGAGACGATGTTGAGCGCTATCGACAAGCAACCCGTGCAAGTGCTAAACGCCGGAGTCGGCAACTACAACACGGAACGCTACGTTTCCCGTTTCTTTGATGAACTTACCGACCTGCATCCAACCGATATAGTCGTGCATTACTGCCTGCGCGACGCTGAAGACCTCCCTGCTGGCGGAGGTAATTTTCTGTTGCAGCACAGTGAACTGGCGGTGACTTTGTGGGGCGCTTATCACCGGGTATTCGAGAAGACGGGAGAGCAATCGATGGTGCAGTACTACCGTGATGTATATCAGCCGAATTCACCCGGCATGATCAAAATGAAGGAAAAGCTCAAGCAACTTTCGGACTATGCCAAGGCACACGGTATTCGCATATATCTGGCCATGACGCCAATCACATACAATTTAGTTGATTACAAGTTCGATTTTGCCCATGACATTATGAGACAAGTATCCGCCGAGTATGGCTACATTTATTGCGACCAACTGTCCACAATGAAAGGTATTCCGTCGAAAGATATTTGGGCGATGCCGACCGATCCGCACCCCAATGCACTAGGCCACCGGCTGATGGCTGAGGCAATCCTGCCAACGCTTTCCCAATCAGGCGACGCCTCGATCAACAAGTAAACAGGAAAGGGAATGCTATTTAGTTCGCCGATATTTTTTGTATTTTTTTCCGTTTACTTCCTGCTCCACTTCGTCGTTCCCAAGCAATTTAGAATTTACCTGGTTATTCTTGGTAGCACGATCTTTTACGCATGGTGGCGAATCGAATACATATGGCTGCCTTACTTGTTGACGGCGATAGCCTATCTTGGCGTAATTTGGATGAATGGCGCTACCAGTCCTGTCGCACGCAAACACCGGGCGGTTGCGACTGTCATCGGTCTATTTTTACCGCTCGTTTTCTACAAATACACGGATTTTTTCTTTAGGGAGCTGATCGGCCCGTTCGTTGGCATACACGACAGTTTGCTCAATCTGCCATTGCCGCTTGGCGTGTCTTTCGTCACTTTTACCCTCACGGCCTATGTAATCGATATTTACAAAGGCAGGTTTCCGGCAACGTCATCCGCGTCGACGGTACTCGCCTACGTCTTGTTCTTTCCGCACCTGATTGCCGGGCCGATTCTGCGCCCCGATGAACTGCTGCCGCAACTCGAACGGCAGCGCATTGCGACACTACGCCGGTTTGCCGTGCCGCTCGCTATTTTTTCGCTCGGTTTGGTAAAAAAGCTGGTTTTTGCGGATCAGGTCGGCTTCGCGGTCGATGATGTTTATAAACAGAATGGAATGCCGGGAGCGTTGGATGGGCTGCTGGCGATTTACGGTTTCTCGGTCCAAATATATTGCGACTTCAGCGGATATACTGACATGGCGATTGGACTTGCGCTCGCGCTAGGAATTCATCTGCCTAATAATTTCCGTCGCCCATACGCCGCGCGTTCGCTCAACGACTTATGGAGTCGATGGCATATTACGCTTTCATTCTGGTTTCGCGACTATCTTTTCCAGCCTCTCGGCGGCTACCGGCACGGACGGCTCAAGGCCGTCCGCAATGTGCTGGTTACCATGTTGTTAAGTGGTTTATGGCATGGTGCAAATTGGACTTTTTTGATTTGGGGCTTGTTGCACGGCATCGGCATATCAGTTAATTATTTGTTGAGACCCACCTTGCGCAGATTGCCATCCGGTAAAATGCCCGATTGGATTGGAGTGTTGCTGACATTTCATTTTTTCGCTTTTGCCGCGGTCTTTTTTCGTAGCCCGACTATTGCAAAAGCGTTAGACATTTGGGCGGCCCCCTTTATCGGCAGTTGGGGCGGAATTACTTCATTCGTCAACAATAATATTTTTCCGTTGCTGTTGATCTTAGTGTTCTTCGCGTTACACCGGTTTGACGACATCAGGCGGACCAAAATTGCGGTTTATTACGTGCGGCCTGAATTTATATGGACTGCGCTGGCTTTCTGTTGGCTTGTGGCGATCACAATAAGCCAGGGAAATACAGCGGCTTTTATCTATTTTGATTTCTGACGAATTGCGCCGCACATTGCTGGAAATGAGGCTTGCCCATAAATCCGCCTATTTTTCAAATGCGGCTTCAAAAACGGATATTAAACGCGGGTTAAACCGGCCGGAAAACCGACCCAACCGATAAATTTGAGGACGTGGCTTATGTGCAGGACGGCATGACCGGAGTCAAACGCTTTAAAGAACAATATCATACCTTACAAGAGAAAGTGACAGTGAAATTCAACAGAATAACCAATTTAATAATTGTCCTTGTGACTCTTGTAGCTACAACTTATTTAATAGAAGTATGTAGTCTGCTCATCATAAAAAAACTGCCGGTATATCAGTCCCGGTGGGTTTTCCGGGCAAACAAACCGCCGGCATATTCTGATTCGCCTTACTTTAACGAGGATTTTATTCATGAATCCGCTAACGGAGAAAGATCAAGGCTCGATGACAAGGTCCGTAGATTAATAAATTTTGAAGGCAAGTATATCAATGTGATTGACGGACACCGTCGCACTGCGTTTGTTCCGGAAAACGCGACAAATACTGTGCACATTTATGGCTCATCCACAATATACTCGCAGGAAGTCCCGGACGAATACACTATACCAAGCATAGTGCAGCGCAAAGTCAACGAAATTACGACTAAATATAAGGTCGTTAATTACGGTGCCGTATCAATGAACTCCGAGCAGCAACTTTATTTCTTACGCGAGACAAAACTAAAAGAAGGAGATATCGTAATATTTGTCGATGGCGGCCCCGATATTTTACATAACATATACAACGGTTACGAACATGGCGTCAACATAAACACTCTACAGAATTCACAAAAACCGGATATTCTTGGATCACAAATAGTGCCTGTTTTAGAGAAAGTAAAGCTAATAAATTTCGCCACATTGCTCAAATATATTAAGCAGAAGTCGCCTCCGCCAAATGCGCGTAATGCCGAAGAGATAAACGCAAGGGCGATTAAGGCAAGCGAGAATTTTGCCAATAACATTCGGTTAGCGCATCAATACAGCAAAATGTCGGGAGCTGATTTTTATCATTTTCTTCAACCATCCATCTTTTCGCTTAAATCTCGTACTAAACACGAGCAATTTCTTATTGATAACTTCTTGTTGACCCCTCCGGGGATCGAGCGGGTATTTAACTATAGCATTGACAAATTTGTCCGCCAGAGTAATGCATTGAACGCTCAAGGAGTTGTATCTATCGACTTGAGTAATGTTCTTGAAAACAGGCAAGGTGAAGTCTTTTTGGATTTTGCTCATACTACAGAGCGCGCAAATGAGGCCATTGCGATGGCCATTTTTTCAAACGTTGAATGGGCGCCATAATTTCTTGACCTGAACTCTGGATAAGTAGTCAGCCCTGAAAAAAACCCCCAACCATGCCTACACTCCGACTCAGCCGGTAACAAGTTGTTAAGCGGAACCCAGCCGAAGCAGGGATGGTTTAACCGTTTTAACGATCAAAATCAGCGCAAAAAATAGCCTCATCCAAAGGCTTGATCCAGTTCGCGCCAAGACAGCACGCTGGCAAGGCGGAACAACGGATCATTGGGATCGAGTTGTTGCAGCAGATCGGTGCCGAATAAATTGGTCTGATGACCTGTATTGGAAGTAATCAACATTTTTCCAAGCTAAGCAAGCCGTCAGGCTCTACATCACTTTTTCCAATATCTCCAATCGCAAATCTGCAACTTTAGGCATCCTGAACTTCAACGCTTAAACACTGAAGATCCGCACGGGTTAAATCTGGCACAGAGAGTCTCCATCTTCCGTTACCCGTCCCGCTGTTGATCACGCAATAACCGGGCAAACTCATGCGCAGGCACCGGTTTGCTTTTGATATATCCCTGATAGTTATCACAGCCTTTTTCCAGCAAAAATGCCAGCTGCTCTGGCGTTTCCACGCCTTCGGCCAATATCTTAAAGCCCAGGATGTGCCCCATCGCGATAATGGTTGAGGCAATTGCCATGTCGTCTTGCTGGTAAGGGATGTCATCGATAAAACTTTTATCGATTTTTAGCGTGGTGATCGGAAAATGTTTGAGATAGGCCAGCGACGAATAGCCTGTGCCGAAGTCGTCAATTGCAATATGAACGCCTAGTTGACGCAGATTATCCAAAATAAATCGCGTTTTGTCTTGATTGTCCATCAAACCGCTTTCAGTGAGCTCCAATTCCAAACAGTGTGCGGGAAACCGGGTGTCGTTCAGCACATCGGCAACCAGACTGATGATATTGCTATGCCGGAATTGGTGCGGAGAGACATTGACCGCCAAAACCAAGGGGGGCAAACCGGCATCCAGCCATTGCCTGCCTTGGCGACATGCTTCACGCAGTATCCACGCCCCGATAATGTCAATAAGCCCTGTTTCTTCCGCGAAACCAATAAATTGCCCCGGCGAAGTAAATCCTTCTACGGGTTGCTGCCAGCGTATTAATGCTTCGGCTCCGATAATTTTGTCGGTGGCGATATCCACTTGCGGCTGGTAATACACCAATAATTCTTCACGTTCAATAACACCTCGCAAGCGCGATTCCAGTTCGATGCGACTACGCGCCGCAATCGTTAAGTCTTCGGAAAAATAAGCAAAGCAATTGCGCCCACTGTCTTTCGCTTTATACAAGGCCGCATCGGCATGATCCATCAGTAACTGCGGCGTCGTGCCATGCTGCCCATACACGCTGATACCGATGCTGACGCCAATGCGCACTTCCTTATGTTCAAGAACCAAATAAAAAGGTTTGCTTAACGCAGTGATGATGTTTTCGGCGACATGGGCCGCGTCATCGGCATGGGTGATGTTTTCCAATAGCACGGTAAATTCATCGCCGCCCAAACGGGCAATCATGTCGGCAGTACGCAAACAATCCAATAGGCGGCCGGCAACTTGCTGTAACAGTTCGTCCCCTGCCAAATGCCCCAAACTGTCATTAACCGGCTTGAAGTTATCTAAATCCAGCATCATGACCGTCATAAGCTTGTTATCGCGCACGCACATTTCAATGCCGTGCTGTAAACGCTCTAACAACAAGCGGCGATTGGGCAATCCCGTCAGTGAATCATAAAACGCCAGTTGGTGAATTTGCGCTTCAGCCGATTTGTATTCAGTGATGTCGGTCATTGTGCCTATGTAATGGGTGATGACCCCATTGTTTTTAACCGGCGTGATGCTCAACCATTCGGGATAAATCTCGCCGTTTTTGCGCCTATTCCAGATTTCACCTTGCCATGCGCCCAAATTATGAATGCTCTGCCACATGGCCCGATAAAAATCGGTGTCGTGACGGCCCGACTTGAGAATGCTGGGATTTTTACCGATGGCTTCTTCGGCACTGTAGCTGGTCATTTCAGAAAAGGCTTTATTGACCCGGACAATGATGTTGTCGGCATTGGAAATCACAATGCCTTGTTGCGATTCGAAGACTGAAGCAGCCAACGCGAGCGCGGCATTATTTTCCTGTAGCTGTTGATATTGCCAATAAAGGCGCAGAAACACATGGACTTTGGCTTTCAAAATATGGTCGTCCAGGGGTTTGGTAAGATAGTCCGTCGCCCCCGCACTATAACCGCGCATCTTATCTCTGTTTTCTTTATAGGCGGCGGTCAAAAAAATCACCGGCGTGTCGGCGGTGCGGGCATCGGCGCGTAGTTGTTCACAAACTTCATAGCCGTCCATTTCGGGCATTTGCACATCGAGTAAAACCAGTGCGTACTCGGTTTCAATTGCCATCGTCAACGCATCAAAACCGTTATCCGCTTCGTACAGCTCGGCATCTATGCCTTTCAAAATGGTGCGTATGGCAAGACGATTGTTTGGGTTATCGTCGACAATCAGAATTTTGGCTTTTCCTGTCATAATTTTTCGTCTACTGAAACCAACAGACTGATAATGTCCTCTATGCCGGCAATATAATCCACATCGACTTGCCGAATGACGGCATTAGGCATGGTGGAAAATTCCGCGTCGAGTGGATTCAACACCATACACAAACCGCCCAGTTGTTTGACGGCCACCATGCCATCTGCGCCGTCAGAGTTCGCGCCACTGAGTATGACGGCGATTAAACCGCTTTCAAACACTTCCGCGGCGCTTTTAAGTAACACGTCAATACTGGGACGCACGGATTTTACGGGTTCGTCTTCTGACAAGGAGAAACTAAACTGGCTGTCTTTCTCAACCAGCAGATGATAATCGGGCGGGGCGACATAAACATGCCCGGCGACAATAGGCTGTTTGTCTCTTGCCGTCGTCACCGGCAAGTCGGTTACCGCATCCAGCAGTTGCGCAAGATTACTTTCGTAACCTTGAGGCAGATGCGCCACGATAGCAACCGCCAAGGAATAGTCTTTAGGTAAGGCAGCCAATACCTGCTTTACAAGCGGCATACCGCCTGCCGATAAACCTATGACCAACATTTTATACATCAAGAGTACCAATAAGTTTACGGTATAGCTGTAATGAACAATCCAGCAGTTCCAGCTGCGGGTGTTTTTCCGCCAAATCTACAATATTTTCGCCGCGTCCCAGCAGTAAATAACCGCCGCGCTCCAAGCTGCGCGTCAGCAAGTTGACAACCTGTTCTTGTAAGCTATTGCCAAAATACAGCAAAACATTACGGCAAACCACTAACTGCATTTCTTTAAAAACATCGTCGACAACTAAATTATGTTGAATAAACTCTATCGGCTGTTTAAATTCATCGCGAATAATAATGTCATTTTTGTTTTCGATAAAAAAATCGGCAAATACTCCGCTGCCGCCGGCGCGCGCATAATTGTCGCTCCATGGTTGTTTGTACCGTGCCGGCCAACACCCCTTCTGCGCGTTATCGAGAAATAGCGGATTAATATCGGAGCTGAAAATACGGCTTCTTTTTAACAAGCCTGATTCATGCAGCAGAATGGCCAGGCTGTAGGCTTCCTGCCCGTAGCCGCAACCCGCTTGCCAGATGTTGATGCGCGGAAAACTGGCGAGTTGCGGCAAAATAGTGGTGCGCAAATAATACCAGACGCCAGGATCGCGAAAAAATTCCGAGGTCGGCACGGAAATACTGTTGATGACGGTTTGCGCCACCTTCTCGTCATGCAGCAGTATCGGTATCAGTTGAGATAACTGCCCGACATCAAACTCATGCGTCAATGCTAACAAACGACGTTTCAGTGACGCTCTGGCGTAGCCGGAGAAGTCATAACCGTAGCGTTCTTTAAGCGCACTCAACAACAGGTTTACTTCCACATCCTCGATGTGGTGGTTTTTCCATTTGATTAAAACAGTCATCACAGCGTGCTGATCAGTTCGATTAAGGCATTAACATCGACGGGTTTGGCTAAATAGGCATTCGCGCCCGCCTGCAGGCACAGCGCGTCGTCGCCTTGCATCGCTTTGGCGGTGATCGCGATGATCGGCAATTTGTCGTAATCTAAAGCGCGAACACGGCGTATCAGCTCATAACCATCGACTTGCGGCATCATGATGTCGGTCAACAAGACATCAAAAGTTGTTTGCGCCAACAGTTCCAACGCCTTTATGCTGTCAGGCGCGACCTCAACCGTAAAGCCTTTGCTTTTTAACACCTTGGTGAGAGCATAAAGATTGCGCGCGTCATCATCGACCAGCAGTAATTTTTTGCCTATGGCCTGTTCCGAACTTGCCGTAGCGGGTCCTTCAGCATAGCGTAAGGCATATAGCACTTCCTCACGCAAACGGTCGCTTAACGCATCCTTAGTCACTATACTCTCGGTCACGCCTTTCAATTCGAACACTTCGTTTTCGGTTAATTCGCGTGCCGAGTAGATAATGATAGGCGGCGGATTCAAATGATGTTGTGCTTGTTTTAGCCACTCAAAACCGGTCATGTCGGGTAGTTGCAGATCGAGAATGACCACATCGAAACGTTGTGATTGCAAGAGTTGCAACGCCGCACTGCCGGTTTCAGCGGCAACGATGTCTCTCCCGGTATCTTTCAGCAGCTTTTCGACAAATGTTCTATCGATCGGATTGTCTTCAATCAGTAAAATCTGCTGCACAGCGGCATCTTGCGTCGCTTGCGTCATCGTTTTCAGTGCATTGATGATGGTATCGCGGGTGACGGGTTTTTCCAAAAAGCCCAGAGCGCCCAAGCTTTTAGCCTCTCCGGTATCGACCGCACCCGACATAATAAACACGGGAATCCTGGCGGTAGCCTCGCCGGCTTTTAACAGCCGCAACAATTCCATGCCGCTCATGCCGGGTAAGCCCAGATCGAGAAAAATCCCGCTAAGCGGTGTTTCAGCAAGTGCCGATAACGCTTGCTCGGCCGATTCGACGGCTACCGGGGTAAAACCTAATGTGGCAATCATGCGCCCCAGAATAGCCAACAAGCGGGTATCATCCTCCACCAACAGAATATTGCCGCCCGCAGCCGGAGTGACTGCGGCAATTGCTGAAGATACCGGCGCGGGATTATGCGATTCGGCCTGAGATTCAGGCTGCAACAGTTTGCTCAGGCGTATAAAAAACCGGCTGCCCTGCCCTATCGCACTGGTAACGGTAAGTTCCCCGCCCAGCAAATTGGTCAAATTACGGCTGATCGCCAGCCCCAAGCCGGAGCCGCCATACTTGCGGCTGGTTGAGCCGTCTAATTGTTGAAATGCGCCAAAAATATGTTCCAGTTTATCGGGAGGAATGCCTATGCCGGTATCAACCACTTCGATCTGCAAATCGTCATCGATTTTGCTGACCAGAACCTTTACCGAGCCTGCGTCGGTGAACTTAATGGCATTGGTCAGCAGGTTCGACAGCACCTGCGTCAGCCGTTGCCTGTCGGTATAAATGGTTTCGGGCAGGTCAGCGGCGAGCTCTATCGCGAACGACAACTGTTTTATTTCCGCTTGCGGTAAAAAAACGCGCCGTATATAAGCCGCCATGTCATTCAAGGAAAAGGATTCTTTTACCAGCTCCAGTTTTCCCGCTTCGATTTTTGACAGGTCGAGAATATCGTTAATCAAGGTTAATAGTTGTGTGCCGCTTTCGCTGATAACCCCGGCCGATTCGACCTGATCGGCGGAAAGGTTGTGTTCGTCATTTTCCGCCAAACTCTTGGATAAGATCAAAATGCTGTTCAGCGGTGTCCGCAACTCGTGCGACATATTGGCTAAAAATTCCGATTTATATTGATTAGCTTGTTGCAGCTGGTCGGCTTTTGCATTGACTTCGGCGAGGACCTCTTTCAGTTGCTTGCTTTGCGTTTCCAGCAATTGATTTTTCTCCAAGGTTTCTTCTTGTTGAGCGCGTAACTCCTCTTGGCTGGATTTCAGTTCTTCATTCTGCGATCTCATTTCCTCCGATTGACTGCGCAACTCTTCGGTGATCGATTGCATTTCAGCGTTGCTTTGTAACAAAGACTGCTGCTGTTCGAACATGATTTGATCCGCTTTCTTTTTATCGGTGATGTCGCGGGCGGCGGCAAAAATCCCCGCCACCTTGCCTTGGCTATCGCGGTAAACGCTGGCGTTATACAGCACATCGGTAATTTTTCCCGTCGTGTGCCGAATGGCCAGCGGATAATCGGTGACAAAACCTTTGGAGAACACCTGTTTATAGCCGGCACGCGCTTCATCCGGGTCGGTGAAAGAATCGCAAAAATCACTCCCGATCAGTTGGTCGCGCCTTACGCCGGTGACTTTTTCGGTCGCCGCGTTCACATCCATGATTTTGCCGTCCACACCGATAGTCACTAAGGGATCGAGACTGGCTTCAATCAAACTACGCGCATAACTGGAGCTGGCCCGTAATTCGGTGACGTCGCGGGCGGCGGCAAAAATCCCCGCCACCTCGCCTTGGCTGTCGCGGTAAACACTGGCGTTATACAGTACATCGGTAATTTTGCCCGTCGTGTGCCGAATGGCCAGCGGATAATCGGTGACAAAGCCTTTGGAAAACACTTGTTGATAACCGGCGCGCGCTTCATCCGGCTCGGTGAAATAATCGCAAAAATCGCTACCGATCAGCTGGTCGCGCGCTACGCCGGTTACTCTTTCGGTCGCCGCATTCACATCCATGATTTTGCCGTCGATACCGATAGTGACCAGAGGATCGAGACTGGCTTCAATTAAACTGCGCGCATAACCCGAACTGGCGCGCAGCTCGGCGGCCTGTTTACTGGTCTCCGCCAACAGCAGGGAATTATGTTCGGCCGCTTGCAAATTGGCGAATTGCAAGCCCAAGGCCGCGGAGGCGGCTTTCAAAAATGCGTGTTGTTTAGCCTGCAATGAGCCCGTCGCGGCCAGTTCCAGCACCGCCAACACTTCATTTTTATGAACAATCGGATAAATGATCAGTTCATGCGGGGCAAATTCCGCCAAGCCGGTGCTGATAATCGTTAAACCGGCGGGCACCGGCGACAGCACCAAGGCCTGATTGCTTTTCGCGCACTGCCCCAATAAACCTACGCCCGGCTCAAATGAAGTCTCGGCTTGATTACTGCGCGCCAGGCCATGAGTGCTGATGCGTTGATAACGCCCATTGTCCAATAAATAAACCGCGCCGACGGGGACGTCCAACAAATCGCAGATTAAATGCAAAACCCGTTCCGCCGCCTTGTTGACTGATTTTTCCGCCGACACCGCACTGGTCAATAAGGTGACATTTTCACTGAGCCAGTGCTCCTGTTCCACTTGTTGAACAATGGTATAAAAGGTCTCTGCCGCTTTGGCAATCTCGCCGATTTCGTCGCTGCGATTTAATTCGGGTACCTTGACTTGTTCGCCCTTCGCCAAACGCGTCAGTGCATCAGTAATGCGGATCAAAGGCCGCGTTATAGTGCGCCCGCCCCATACCCCCAAACTCACCGCAAGTAGAATCAAACCCCCCGTGATAAACAATAACGTGCGCTGGATATGATAGTATTCGCGCAATACCTCAGCGTGTTCGATTTTAGTGATAATCCCCCATAGCGCCTTATCGCCCAGCGCGTTGGCAAAGGGGGTAAACGGTTTAACCCTCGCTATCACTTCAATACCGCGATAATCCGGCACGATCAGGGTCGCGGTTGTTCCTGCCAATACCGTATCTTCGGGCTTGGCTTTAATCTGTCTTTTCAATATGGTGCTTTCCTTGCTGAAACGGGAGTCGGTCAGCACCCAGCTGTCCTTGCCGACTACGATGACCTCGCCGGTTTCACCCAGGCCTGTTTTGTCCATCATCAACTCGCTCATCCCGGCGCTGGGCAATTGAATAGCCACCACGCCTAAAAACTGTTGTTTTTCCTTATCGAATATCGGCATAGCAACAAAACTGGCCGGCCGCATGTTGTTGGCCGCATATTGCGAATAATCGGCAAAACCGAGTTGCCCTGGAATAGCATCATGCAGCAACGGCGTGACCGCCCGCGCCAATCCCGAATCCCGCCAAGGGCCGGTGTGTAAATTGGTGGCGAAATCGGCTTCTTTTTTTAGACTGAACACCACATTACCCTGGGTATCAATCAAAAACATATCGTTCCAACCGTAGGCGTCATAACGACGGTTAAAGAATTCCACAACGGTGCGTTGCAGCTTATCGTAAGCTGCAAGTGAAGCCGGTTTTTGCCCGTCCTGACCGCGTCCTGCCGCCAGGTAATTTTGTTGTAACAGCACTTGAGCATTGTCGCCCACGTTGTGAAATTCCGCGCTCAATTGGCCTAACAAGCCGGCCGTAGTCGATTCGGCCGCCAAAATAGCCATTTGTGCCTGTAGCGTCTCTGCCCAACGGCTCAACGCGCTGTATCGGGCTTCCGATATCGCCGCCAATTTTTCCTTTGCCGCTGTTTCCACGACATCCCGCGTCAAATACGAGGTGACGAGCAAGGCAATGACCATCGTGAACGTGGTCTTGGATAACATTAACAACAATAGTCGGGCTTGGATCTTCACGCGCTTACCTAATTTTCAACGACGGTTCTAAAAATAAGATAACTATAGACGATGTATCGTTGCTTCGATATGAAAATGCGCAACATAAACCCGCTGGGAACGGCATGAATCAGAGAGCCGGGTTTTGTAACCCCGACCCTTACGTTTTGTTATATCTGTGCCTAATGGCTATACTTCACCATCGTAAAACCTTTCAAACGGGAGACGCTCTCCTAAGCGAGCGTAGCTCGTGGATGCAATAAACGAAGCGCATTGCTCCTAATCCGGTGGAACAAACTTATCCACATCCTTTTCTGCGCCGGGATGCTCGTTTGCCTGGTTGGGGCCTATTAATTCGGAGATGTAATAAATGATACTGTTCTTGCTTGAGTTGCCGATTGTGGTGATGGCGTTGTTGATAATCGGAACGACGGTTGCCTTGGCTTGGTTGATTGTTGAAATAGTCCACCGAACTCATTTGGCGAAACTAAAACCGTCCTTTCGCAACATGCTGCCGCCGTTGGGCGGCGCCATGATGGCCGGCTATGTGATTTTTTCCGCCCTGGTCGCCAACACCATCTGGCGTGAAAAGGAATTCGCCGAGCAAGCCGTGCATCAGGAAGTACGCTCGCTCAGCTTTGCGGCCAAAATGGTTGACGCACAACGTTATCCCGAGTTCGGCTTGGCGATTGCAGCCTACGCCAAGACAGTAACACAGCAAGAATGGCAATCTATGTCGGATGGTATCGAAAATACCGGCGCCCAGCAGATCCTCGATAACTTGCACCGGACTGTACTGACCGGCTTGCCCGGCCTGCCGGAGGAAATACGCAGGTCTCTGACAGCCACCTTGAAAGATGTCGAAATAGCACGGCAAAACCGGCTGATGGCCGCGACCGATATTATTCCCGGCGAAGTATGGGTGACCGTGGTAATGACCGCGCTGGTGGTGCTGACCTTTTCGGCATTCGCCCACCAACATGATCTGGTTGCAGCCCGCATTATGGCCAGCCTGTTCGGAGTGATGATCGGATCAATGATGTTTTCGATCATCGCCGTCGATCGCCCTTTTATCGGCAAGGTTGCGATTTCTAAGGCGGCGATGATCAAACTATGGGAAAACCGCTGAGACAAGGCTGCCCAATGAACCCAATGGCCGGCATTCGTAAAGGGTGCGCGGTGGCCCTACCGCTACAGAATCTTTTCCAATATCTCCAAGCGTAAATCTGTAACTTTAGGCGTCCATAGCCCGGGATTCACCGGAAACGCTTTGCTTACCCCGGTGCGCCGGTAACCGCGCCGCTGGTAAAATGCGATCAGTTCGTTCCTGCATGCGATCACGGTCATAACCGCTTTATTGACGGCCCAGGTTTCCTGCGCGGCCAGCTCCGCGGCTGCCAACAACTGCTTGCCGATGTCCCGTTCCTGCAATGCGGGGCTTACTGCCAGCATGCCGAGGCAAACCTGCTCCGCCTGTTTCTGCAAATGCACCGAGCCGATCAGTTCCGCTTCAGCCTTGCACAGCAGAAACATCGAGTCTTCACTCGAGATCAAGCGCAGGATCTCTTCAGTATCGGTTCTTAGTCCGGCCAGTAAATCGTCTTCCGTGGTCCAGCCTTGTCTGCTGGACTCGCCGCGATAAGCCGAGTTAACCAGAGCGGCAATCGGCCCGGCATCGTGTTTTTCCGCCCTGAACATCGAGTAAATCAAAGCAATGTCTCCACCGCATCGCATTCACCTTCGGCCAATTCAAAGTCAAATAGCGCCAAGTCTTCGCGCATGTGGATTTCCGATGTGGTCCCGGTTAACGGAATAATGCCGATCTGGCTCAAATAGCGGAAAAATATCTGGGCGGCGCTACGCCGGTATTTCACCGCCAGAGCTTTCAGCGTAGGATGAGACAGGACACCGGGATTGGCGGTCAGCGTCCAGAAACTTTGGTAAATGACCCCGTGTTCCCGGCAAAAATTGCGGATAGCCCGGTCGTACCCGGTCTCCGCATAAAAACGGTTCTGGATAACGGCCGGTTTGATCTCGGCATCCCGATACAACCGCTCAAACTGCCCAAAATCGTAGCAATTGCTGATTCCCAACTGTTTGACACCGCCGCTGTGAACGATCTGCTCCATCGCCCGCCATGCTTCCATTGTCTGCGGTGGATTTGCCAGCGGCGAGTGCAGCACCAGGCAATCCAGATAAGTGGTTTGCAGGTTTTTCAGCGAAGCTTGGAATGATTGCGCCACTTGCCCGCCGAGACCGGCGTTCGGATCATAAGGCACGCTCATCGGATCCTGGCCGCTAAGCGGCGTGAATTTGCTTTGCAGATAAAGCTCGCTGCGGTCTATTCCTCGGTGCAGGCAGGCGGCCACGCCGTCCCCGACACCCGCCTCGTTGTAATGCTTGGGTTGGCAGGCGGTATCGATACCGCGAAAACCCAAGCCGATAGCCTGTTCCACCAACGCTGCCGTTGCGTCTTTCTTCCAGGCCGTACCGTAAATAATCCGGGGCATCTGTACGCCGCAAGCGGACGTTAAAAAATCTTTAGGGTTCATAAGCGCTCCAAGGAAAATGTTGGACTTCGATTATCCTCGCACATTAAAGTGCTCCGGGCTACTGCCCGTCTCGTCTTTGACCGCCCGACCCCGCCAACCCGCGACAGGCTAAAACATTGGCTGGCAAAAGTTACGGCAATTCCGCACTGGCAAACCTAATCTGCATAGGAAATAGTCCCGATAATTTTAAGCGGCGGGAATCGCTGCCCCATTCAGTTTAAGGCTATACCACCCGTCTGATTAGGGAAACCCGTAACTGTCAGCATTTCTGATGCCTTTTCTTGCAATTCGGCTTATTATATCGGCCATTCTTGCCATGGGGCTCCAGTGCGCCTCATGCTTACCAAAAATGATTTATGATAATGCGCTATGAAACCTTATAAATTATTACTGCTTGTGCTGCTAAACTCGTTTGTTGCAGGCTGCGGACAGCCCGGCCCGCTTTATTTGCCGGGACAAGCAGCGCCGATTCATGTAGAACCGGAACCAGCGCCCGAACCGGAAACCAAGCCCGAAAAAAAGAAATAACATGGATCATTTTAATTACCGAAACGGCGAGCTTTTCGCCGAAGACATCGCCGTTCAGGACATTGTCTATAAATACGGCAGCCCTTGCTACATCTATTCAAGAGCTACGCTGGAGCGGCACTGGAAGGCTTTCGATCAGGCTTTTGGCGAGCACGCGCATTTAATCTGTTACGCCGTCAAGGCTAATTCCAATATTGCGATACTCAACCTGCTGGCCCGTTTAGGCTCAGGTTTCGACATCGTCTCTCTGGGCGAATTGGAACGGGTGCTTAAGGCCGGCGGTGATCCTAAAAAAATCGTGTTTTCCGGCGTCGGCAAACGCGAGGATGAAATTCTGGCGGCGTTAAAGATCGGCATCCGCTGTTTTAATATCGAAGTCAGCGGCGAACTGGACCGGATTAACCTTCTGGCCGGACAACTGGGCGTTATCGCGCCGGTGTCTTTTCGGGTAAACCCCGATGTCGACGCCAAAACCCATCCTTATATTTCCACCGGTTTAAAGGAAAACAAGTTCGGCATAGACATTCAACAGGCTTTGACTGAATATCGCCGCGCAGCGGCCATGCCGTATATCAACGTGATCGGCATAGACTGCCATATCGGTTCGCAACTGACCGAAACCCGGCCGTTCCTGGACGCGCTGGATAAAATTCTCGATCTGGTCGCGACACTAAAAGCCGAAGGCATTAACCTGCATCACCTGGATCTGGGCGGGGGCTTGGGCATTTGCTATAAAGATGAACAGCCGCCTGAACCTGCCGAATATATTCAGGCGGTTTTGGCGCGGCTTGGCAAAACCTGTCCTGAATCTGCCGAATGGACAGGCTTTGAAATCTTACTGGAGCCTGGCCGCGCTATCGTCGGCAATGCCGGTATCCTGGTGACCCAGGTTGAATATCTTAAACCGACTGCCCATAAAAATTTCGCGATCGTCGATGCGGCCATGAATGACCTGGTGCGCCCCTCTTTATACAGCGCCTGGCAGAACATCATCCCGGTAAACCTGCAAAGTAACGCCGAGGAAACAACCTGGGATATTGTCGGCCCGGTCTGCGAAACCGGCGACTTTTTGGGTAAAGACCGCCCGCTAAAAATCGCTCCGGGCGATTTGCTGGCGATACGCTCATCCGGCGCCTATGGCTTTACCATGAGTTCAAATTATAATTCCAGGCCACGTCTGACTGAGCTGATGGTTGATGGAAGCAGCCTGCACTTGATCAGGGAAAGGGAAACCATTGCGCAGCTTTGGGCAGGCGAACATTTGTTACCGTAGCGCTTTAAAACTCACTTACCTAAATAAACACCGACTAAATGATCAACTTCACTAAAATGCACGGCCTCGGCAATGATTTCGTGGTCATTGACGCGATCAATCAGCAGGTAGCTTTAACGCCTGAGACAATCCAGCTGCTGTCCGACCGGCACTTCGGCATAGGCTTTGATCAGCTGTTACTGGTCGAAAAACCGGTCAACGCCAACGCCGATTTCAAATACCGTATTTTTAACGCGGACGGTGGCGAAGTCGCCCAATGCGGCAACGGCGCGCGCTGTTTTGCCCGTTTTGTCCGCGATAAAAAGCTGTCGGCCAAAGATGAAATCCGCGTCGATACCAATTCAGGCCAATTACTGCTGCGTTTTGACGACGATAACTTGGTCACTGTCGATATGGGCGTACCCCGGCACGCCCCCGCCCAAATTCCGCTGCTGGCGGAAGAAGAATCCCGCTTCTATACCGTACTGGTTAACGGCACTGAAAAAGCCTTCGGCGCCGTTTCGATGGGCAATCCGCACGCCGTCATTCAAGTCACGGACATTAAAACCGCGCCGGTAGCCGAATTGGGCAAAGCCCTGGAAAGCCATGCGTTTTTCCCGGAACGGGTCAATGTCGGCTTCATGCAGGTCGTCGATCGCCAGCACATTAAGCTGCGCGTATTTGAGCGCGGCGCCGCGGAAACTCTCGCTTGCGGCAGCGGCGCTTGCGCCGCCGTGGTCATCGGCATTGAACACAATCTGCTGGATCATACCGTCAGCGTCGAGCTACCCGGCGGTACGCTGACCGTCAGCTGGCCGGGCCGTGATCAACCGGTCTTAATGACGGGACCTGCCATTTCTGTTTTTGAAGGACAAATACCCTTATGAGCGAACAACCCGCTGAACTCACGTCAGCCCAAGTTGAAGACTATCTGCGCAAACATCCCGAGTTTTTCCACGAACATTTGAATTTGCTGGAGCACATGAGTATTCCTCATCCTACCGGCAGCGCCGTCTCGCTGATCTCAAAGCAGTTGGAGCTGTTCAGAAGTCGGCATCATGACATGGAAAACCAGCTCACCGCGCTGATAGAAATCGCCAGGGATAACGATACGTCCCTTAACCGCATGCACAAGCTCACCCTGGCGCTGTTGGACGCGACAACGCTGGAAGAGGCCGTCGCCAATCTCGATACCGTGCTGTCGGAATATTTCTTGATCGACTTTGTTGCGGTGCGCATCATCAAACACAATCCAGACACCGCTCTTAGCAATCTCTTTATTGAACCGGACAGCAAGGACCTGGAACCGTTCGCCAACGAACTGGCCGGCAACCAGCCCAAATGCGGCCGCCCGACGATGGCTCAGGCCAGAGTATTGTTCGGCGAATCGGCGTTCGAAGTGAAATCCTGCGCGATCATTCCGATGGCGTTTACCGAATTGGAAGGCATTTTAGCCATCGGCAGCCGCGAAGAAGGCCGCTTCCATTACAGCATGGGCAACCTGTTCTTGAATCAAATGAGCGAAATCATCGGCACCCGGCTGATCACTTTATTGCAGGAGCGGAATCCTTAACATGCATCCCGATGCCGAGCTTATGCTGGCTGACTTTTTGAAGCAACTCACCGTCGAAGTTCGCGCGTCGGAACACACCGTAAAAAGTTACCGGCGGGATATTCAACACCTGTCCCGCTATTGCAAAGATAAAGCCATCAGCCAGTGGGCCGACCTGAAACTCACGGACATTCGCGCCCACATAGCAGGAAGACACCGCAAAGGCCTGAGCAGCAAAAGCCTGCAACGCGAGCTGTCCGCTATTCGCAGTTTTTATAATTACCTGTTAAAACAAGGCCAGGCCAGCGTCAATCCCGCCCAGCATATTCAAGCGCCCAAACAAGCCAGAAAGCTGCCAAAAACGCTGGATGTCGATCAATTATCCGGTTTGCTGGATGCCGGAACCAGCTCGCTGCTCGAAATCCGCGACTTGGCCATGTTCGAATTATTCTATTCGTCCGGCCTGCGGCTGAGTGAGCTGTCGGCACTAGACTTGACCGACCTGGACTTGCCGGACAGTACGCTGACTGTGCGCCTAGGCAAAGGCGGCAAATCGAGAATATTGCCGGTAGGCGGCAAAGCCGTTACCGCTATCGAAAACTGGCTACAGCAACGCGCCGTAAAAATTCCTGCCGCCGAGCCTGCGTTATTTGTTTCAGCGCACGGAATTCGGCTCGGCCAACGCAATATTGAATTAAGACTGAAACGGTGGTGTATAAAAAAAGGCATTGCCGAACATATACATCCGCACATGCTGAGACATTCTTTCGCCAGCCATTTACTTGAATCCAGCCAGGACTTAAGAGCCGTTCAGGAACTGCTCGGACACAGCAATATCAGCACGACCCAGATATACACCCACCTGGACTTTCAACATCTGGCTGAAATCTATGATAAAGCGCACCCGAGAGCCAAAAAAAAACCGTTATAGCGGCTTGCGCCATAAGCACATAAGCAAAAAACCTGCTACCATGTAGCCAATTTTTCATATAAAAATGCAATAAGGGCGAAATATTTTTTGACCCTCGGAAACCTCTTTACGGGACATCGAAAATGGCGGCAAACGATACACTGAACGACATAAAATCTAAAGGAATACTCTGGGGCTTTGGCGTTTTCATCCTCATCGTACTCATCATCCTGTTCTTTCTGGGCGCCTGGTGGGGCAGGGAACCCGATCAGTTTAATGTGATGGATGAAGCCGTAAAGCGCGCCGAAGAAACCCACTCCACCGAAAGCATCCCTGTCGGTTATGTCTATACCAACACCCTGGCCCATATCGCCGAGGTTCTGCTGCATAAAAGCGGCGGTTATATTACCAACGACGTCGCCCCTCCCGGCGTGTTTCTGGACAACATTTCCAACTGGGAATACGGCGCATTGGTCATGCTGCGCGACGCCACCTCGGCATTAAGAAACCACTTTGCCAGAGATCAGTCCCAATCGGCCGAAGATCCTGATCTGGCGATTGCGGAACCTTATTTTTACTACGAAAACGACTCTTGGGCTTTGCCGTCAACCGAAGCCGAATATGAAAAAGGCGTCGAGGCTCTGCATAAATATATGGAGCGCCTGCAAAAATACGGCGGCCCCATCAAAAGAGCGCAATTTTATTCCCGGGCCGACAATTTGTGGCAATACACCGAGGTTGTGATCAAGCGCCTGGGCGGACTTTCCACCCGCTTGACCGCGAACAGCGCCGGCGGCAACTACGGCCCCGGACTCACCGAACTTGAGAAAGAAGCAGCCGATGAAAAAGGCACCTCCGTAGCTAAAGTAGGCTGGTTGGAGATTGACGACGTTTTCTATGAAGCGCGCGGTGCAAGCTGGGCGTTATTGCATATCCTCAGGGCGGTCAAACATGATTTTGAGGATATTTTGCTGGACAAACGGGCCATGCGTACCGTTGACATCATGATTAAGGCGCTGGAAAACGCCCTGACCCCTATTTTAAGCCCGATGATTTTAAACGGTAGCGGTTACGGTCTTTTCGCCAACTACTCCCTGTCCATGGCAAATTATATCGCTCGCTGCAATGCGGCGGCGCTTGATTTGCGCGACATTATGAACCGAGGTTAAGACGATGGACGAACAGATCAACTACAACCTGACGCAACTTGGCACCTGGAAAAGAATCTTCTTCATGCTGGTTTTTGCGGCTATCGGCGGACTGGTCAGGATGCTGCTTTGGGCCGTTATCCTATTGCAGGTGGCGTCAACGCTGCTTACCGGAAAAGCCAACATCAACATCCTTAATTTCGGGCGCAGCCTGTCGATTTACACGTACCATATCTTGCTGTTCCTGACGTTCAATACCGAAGTCATGCCCTTTCCTTTCTCCGACTGGAACATGACCGCGGAACTGAACTTGCCGGAATCGAAAGACTCCGCAAAATAATCCAGTGGCTAGAAAAATACGACTGCATGGATGCAGGAGCTAGGGCAACGCAGGAGCAGTTGCCGAGAACACGGATGACACGGATTAGACTGATCAACACTGATAGCCCGTAAAATGCATAGTGAACTTGGCTTTTTTGAAAATCCGTTTAAATCCGCCTAATCAGTGTCATTCGTGTCCATTGGATTAGCGCTTGTTGACTAACTACACTCGATGAACTCTACCCGCAAAATCATTCATATCGATATGGATGCATTTTTTGCGGCCGTAGAGCAGCGCGATTTCCCGCAATACCGCAACAAGCCGATCATCGTCGGCGGCACCCCCCACTCCCGCGGCGTCGTCGCTACCTGTAGCTACGAAGCACGGAAATACGGCGTCCATTCCGCGATGCCCTCGGCTCATGCCTATCGTTTATGCCCGCAGGCCATTTTTGTAAAACCCCGCTTCGACGCTTATCAGGAAGCTTCGCTGGCCATTCGCAAGATCTTTGCCGACTACACCGATCTGTTTGAACCCCTGTCCCTGGACGAAGCTTACCTGGATGTCAGCAACGCCAGCTTGCATCAAGGCTCCGCGACCTTAATCGCCAAAGCCATCAAGGCGGCGATTAAGCGGGAAACCCAGCTGATCGCTTCGGCCGGCGTTTCTTATAACAAATTCCTCGCCAAGATCGCCTCGGACATCAATAAACCGGACGGGCTTTATTTGATCACGCCGGAACAGGGCGAAACCTTTGTCGAACAACTACCGGTTGAAAAGTTTCACGGCATCGGCAAGGCGACCTCGATAAAAATGCACTCGCTGGGCATCAAGACCGGCAAGGACCTGAAGGAATTGCCGCTGGAAATGTTGCAGCATTATTTCGGCAAGGCCGGTTTGCATTATTACAGCATATCAAGAGGCATAGACAACCGACCGGTCAATAACTACCGGATCAGGAAATCGGTGGGCGTGGAAATTACTTTTCAGCAGGATATTAAAGCTAGACAGGATGTCATCGCGCAGTTGCAAGACTTGATGGAAAAGGCATTGAGTAAAGTTACCGAGAAGCAGCTGGTCGCCCATACCCTGACCGTAAAAATCAAATATCATGATTTTGTCCAAATCACCCGCAGCCGGACGCTGCCGCAGACTATTACTGCGGCAGCGGCGATACCCGCCATTCTTGAAGACTTATTGAAAAATACCGATATAGGCAGGCGTAATGTCCGCTTGCTGGGGATTACGCTGTCTTCACTGGAAAGCAAATCCGGGCAGGCTCATTTCCGGCAAATGGATTTGTTTAGCGATTATTAGGCATGGACGACTCATCGAACTCTTCCTCATCATCTTCATCCTCAAACCCAGGCTCGTCATCCGGTTCGCCTTCGACCTGAAACAATTCCTTCAACCGGCGATATAACAGGCGGGACGATTTAGGCGGCTTACCGGCTTCGGCTTCTTTTTGGGCATTGCGCAATAACTGCCTTAATAACTGACGGTCGGCATGCGGCTGTTCGTCCAGCAACTCGGTCAAGGCGTCATTGCCTTCGGCGATCAACCGGTCCCGCCAACGCTCGACAATATGATGCTCCCTGACCGCGTGGGCGCTTTTATTTTTGATACGCGCCAGTTTCTCTAAAATAGGTTCCGCATCTATTTTATGAAGCTGGCCTGCAATAAACTTCAGCAGCCGTTTTCTGGCGCCTTTATGCGGCATGCCGGACACTTCGACAACGGCTTTATTGATGACCTCGGGAAGCTCGAGCGTTTTTAATTGCCCCGGCGATAACTCGGACATTTCTTCGCTGACCGCAAAAAGCGCCGCCATATCTTTCTTTATTTGCGTCTTATTAGGCCGGATTGCGTAATATTCAATCTCTTCATCATCGTATTCGTATTCTTCATTCATTTCATATCAAACCATTGCGATTAAAATAACACCCAGCACCGGCGCCGCTGCTCAATGCGATTAGTTCATTTTACAGCATTTTTAATCCGCCTGTTTTTTGCTCGGCAACCACTTCTCGTCCAGCGGCTGCACGCCAGTCAATAAGCTCCACGCAATAAAAAACCGGCAGCTCCTGATTAGAAACTGCCGGTTGTTGCCTGGTAATAATTTACTTGGCTTTTTCGTCTACTTTTTTATCTGTCTTTTGCTCCGCAGCAGCGGCATCGCTTAACAAAATATCGTTCCTGATCTTTTCGACGGTTTTCGCGCCGATTCCATCAACGTTGACTAAATCATCCGCGGTTTTGAATGCGCCTTTTGCTTCCCGGTACTTAACAATAGCTTCGGCTTTTTTCAGGCCTATGCCCGACAAAGCTTCCCCTATGGTTTTTGCATCAGCGGTATTGATGTTTACAGGCGAGGCAATGGCATTAAATGAGAAAAAGGCGGCGCATAACACTATTAATCTTTTCATCTTTATTTTCCTATTATAAAAAATTATATGATTTATGATTTGTGAATAGTCTTATATAGCCAACCAAGATAATTATTAACCATTCGCCGCTTAGTTTAGACGCTTGCCGCGCAAATACAACTTTTTATCTTCCGATCGCGTAATAAGCCAGCCCGCTACGTTTGACCATCTCCGGCTCATACATATTGCGACCGTCAAAAATCACTTTGTCCTTCAGCTGTTGACTCAGCATATCGAAATCAGGGCTGCGGAATTGCTTCCATTCCGTAACAATCACCAAAACATCGGCTTGTTTTAGAGTCTCCTTGGGCGACTCGCAGAACTTAAGCCCCGGCTTGTCCCCATAAAGCCGCCGCGCTTCTCCCAACGCTTCAGGATCAAAGGCCTGAACCGTCGCACCGGCTTCAATCAAAGCTTCCAGCACAACCCGGCTAGGCGCGTCGCGCATGTCATCGGTATTGGGTTTAAACGCCAATCCCCACAGGGCGAATACCTTGCCGCTTAAATGACCTTGATAATACTCGCTGATCTTTTCGAACAAACGGTGTTTTTGCCGATTATTGACACGCTCTACCGCATTAAGCAGTTCCGCATCATAACCGTATTCCTTTGCCGTTCTTTCCAGCGCTTTTACATCTTTGGGAAAACAGGAGCCGCCATAACCGCAACCGGGATAAATAAAACTGTAGCCGATACGGCTGTCGGAACCTATGCCGTGTCTGACATGCTCGATATCCGCGCCCAAACGCTCGGCCAGATTCGCCAGCTCGTTCATAAAGCTGATTTTCGTCGCCAGCATCGCATTCGCGGCATACTTGGTTAATTCGGCAGAACGGACATCCATCGTGATGACCCGCTCGACACTACGGTTAAACGGTGCATACAGCGCTTTCAGCAATTCCGCCGTTCTGGGGTTGTCGGTGCCGATAACAATCCGGTCCGGCTTCATAAAATCATCCAGCGCCGCGCCCTCTTTCAGGAATTCGGGGTTTGAAACCACATCAAACTCCAGCTCTTTGCCGCGGCTTGCCAATATCTCCCGCATGACCGCTTTAACTTTATCCGCCGTACCCACCGGTACTGTCGATTTATCGACTACAACCCGGTACTCGTCCATATTCTCGGCAATACTCCTGGCAACCGCCAACACGTACTGCAAGTCTGCCGAACCGTCATCGTCCGGCGGCGTACCGACGGCTATAAATTGGAACACGCCATGATCCACCGCCTCCTTAATATCGGTGGTAAATCTCAACCGGCCTTCCGATTGATTTTCTTTGACCATGGCTTCAAGTCCCGGCTCATATATTGGAATGATATTCTGTTGCAGCTTGGCGATTTTCGCCTCATCAATATCGACACAGATAACATCATTACCAACTTCCGCAAAGCAGGTACCCGTCACCAACCCCACATAACCACTTCCGAATATTGTAATTTTCATTTTGTTTCAACTGTAATTATTTAGTAAAAATATGGCGCCGTTGCCGTAACCATAAGCGTCATAAATTTATTTTATTGTATTTCAATAAGTTAAAATACAGATTTAGCCGATATATTTCCGCCAATCTACGCCCACCGTAGGCGCTAAGTCTAATGTCGGTGAGCGCAACCTCCGCCCCTTACCTGCGTCCGTGTAGGTAATGACTGCTTTTACATTTACCGGCATTGGCCTATTATAACTGCCAAACTTTCGAATTATTGACTATCGTTTGATGCAAAAAAATACCGAACCGAACAAACAGCTTTTTAGCGGCTTTTCTGCGTCCGATACCGAACAAATAAATCGGGCTCTGGCGCTCATTGCGCAAATCCCTGAAGACCCTCATTATTTCCGCCCCAAGGGGGTTGAGGTGGCAACCATTTTGATGAATTTCAATGTCGATCTGGCAACCATCATCGCGGCGATATTAAGCGATCCACGCTTAACCGCTTTGAATCCGGCCCCAAACATTAAAGAACTGTTTGGGGAAACCGTTGCAACGCTGGTGAAAGATGTTAACTGGCTGAATAAGGTCACCGTTTATTCCCTGGAAATGACCGACCAGCCCAGCCAAACGGAAATCTTGCGCCGAATGCTGCTGTCTATGACTCAGGATGTCCGCGCCGTGTTGATAAAGCTGGCTTACCGGATTCAACGGCTTAAGGTCTTACCCAGGGAGTCTTATGAGCTCAGGCGTTTTATTGCCCAGGAAACGCTGGATATTTATGCGCCGATCGCCAACCGCATGGGTATTCATCAGTTGAAATGGGAGCTGGAGGATATGGCTTTCCGCTATCTGGAGCCCCAATCCTATCGCCGCATCGCCAAGTCGTTGTCCGATAACCGCGCCCAGCGGGAAAACTGCATCAATAAGTTTATCGCCCTGCTGCAAAACAAACTCGCCGAAGAAGGAATTTCCGCCGAGATTTACGGCCGCCCCAAGCATATTTACAGCATCTGGAAAAAGATGCGCCGCAAGAAGCTGGACATAGACGAACTTTATGACCTGTTGGCGGTGCGGGTTATCGTCGATAACCTGACCACCTGCTACGCCACTTTAGGCATGGTGCATAGCCTTTGGCAAACCATACCCAAAGAATTTGACGATTACATCGCCAATCCCAAAGAGAACGGTTACCAGTCTTTGCATACCGTCATTCTCGATGCCGACGGCAACCGCATCGAAGTGCAAATCCGCACCCGGCAAATGCACGACTTTGCCGAACTCGGGGTTGCCGCGCACTGGTCTTACAAGGAAGGCGGCAAACATGATGCGGCCATTGAAAAAAACATCGCCTCCTTGCGCAAGTTGCTCGAAGAAAAAGGCAGCGACGAAGCGCTGTCCGAAAGTTTTCGCAGTGAATTATTTAATGATCGCGTCTACGTTTTAACGCCCGCCGGAAAATTAATCGATCTGGTTAAAGGCTCCACGCCGCTGGACTTTGCCTACGCCATTCATACCGAAATAGGGCATCGCTGCCGCGGCGCAAAAGTCAACGGCCGCATTGTACCGCTGACCTATACCTTAAAATCCGGCGAACAGGTAAAAATTTTAACGGCAAAAGAGGGCGGTCCCAATCACAACTGGATCGACCTGAACCTGGGCTATTTAAAGACATCGGCAGCGATCGGCAAAATCAAAAGCTGGTTCAAAAACCAGCAACAAGCCCAGAATATCGCCACAGGCAAGTCGGTTCTGGACAAGGAAAGCCAGCGGCTGGGGTTAAAAACGCTCAACTTAACGGAGTTGGCTAAACATTTTCATCAGCCGGACACCGATAAGTTTCTCGAAGCCATAGGCCGCGGCGATATTACCAGCCGCCAGCTTGCGGCATTTTTTAAGATTCCTGAACTGGAAGCCCCGCCTGCGCCTGCTCAACGGAAAAAACCCGAAGCCGAGATTAAATCGGCCATTTCCGTAGAAGGCATTGATAACGTGCTGACCACTCTCGCCCATTGCTGCTCGCCGATCCAGGGCAATGACATTATCGGTTATATTTCCCACAAGAAAGGCATTACTATCCACCGTAAAGACTGCGAAAACATCCTGCACCTCAGCCCCGAAAAACAGGCCCAGCTTATTTCGGTTAGCTGGGGATCAAAGCAGGTCAGCTATGCGGTGCCTATTGTGATCCATGCGTTTAACCCGCAAAATTTGCTTAACGACGTTAGCCAGATTTTAGCCCAGGCTAAAATCCATATTTCCAATGCGGCACTGGATACGCATCCCGATTTTTCAGCGCAACTCAATTTGACCATTCAAATTGAAAACACCGATCAGTTAAGCCAAGTGCTTAATAAAATAAGCCAATTGCCTAATATCGTCGATGTTAAGCGTAAAACCTGACGCCTCACACCTAACCTTGCCTCTAAATCTTATGTCCCAACAAACGCAAACCTGTCCTGAGCTTAGCCGAAGGGAACGCCTGATCCTCGTTGACGGCTCATCTTTCCTGTTCCGCGCTTACCATGCCATTCCGCCGCTGACCAACGCGAACGGCGAGCCCACCAACGCCATTTACGGCGTCAGCAACATGCTGCGCAAACTGATCGCCGACTATCACAGCGACCACATCACCGTGGTCTTCGATGCCTCGGGTAAAACCTTCCGCAATGAACTTTACGATCAGTACAAGGCTCATCGGCCGCCGATGCCCGATGATTTGCGGGTACAGATTGAACCGTTGCACAACCTGATCCGGGCCATGGGCTTGCCGTTGATTATCGAGTCCGGC
Organism: Methylobacter tundripaludum; assembly: GCF_002934365.1. Lineage (GTDB taxonomy): Bacteria > Pseudomonadota > Gammaproteobacteria > Methylococcales > Methylomonadaceae > Methylobacter_A > Methylobacter_A tundripaludum_A. The sequence goes on from NZ_PTIY01000001.1 coordinate 353,146, forward strand.
GTGGAAGCCGACGATGTGCTCGGAGCGCTGGCCCAACACGCCGAGCAGCAAGGCTATGACGTCATCATTTCCACCGGCGACAAGGATATGGCGCAGCTGGTTACCGACCATATTATCCTGGAAAACACCATGTCCAATACGCGCATGGATATTCAAGGCGTTATCGACAAATTCGGGGTCAGGCCGGAACAGATTATCGATTATCTGGCCTTGGTCGGCGACACCGTCGACAATATTCCCGGCGTGCCCAAGGTCGGCCCCAAAACGGCGGCAAAATGGCTGGAGCAATATCAGACACTGGAAAACCTGATCGCCCATGCCAATGAAATCGGCGGCAAAATCGGCGAGAACCTGCGCGCCAGTTTGGAGCAACTGCCGTTATCGAAACAACTGACCACCATTAAATGCGACCTGGATTTGCCCTACGGCATCGAAGACTTGAAACAGCAACCGATGGATAAGGCGGAACTGAAAAACTTATTGGCCGAACTGGGTTTTTCATCCTGGTTAAAATCGCTGGATGCTTCGACTGAGCCGGTCCTGAGCGTAGCCGAAGGGCTCAGCACAGGTGCTTCGACTAAGCCTGTCCTCAGTCCTGTCGAAGCCGACGAAGACAAGCCAGCCAAAATCGATTCCAATCATGAAACTATATTAACCGAGCCGCACTTTAACGACTGGCTGGCCCAACTGGAAAAAGCCGAACTGTTTGCCTTCGACACCGAAACCACCAGCCTCGATTACAGCAAGGCGCAGATAGTCGGCATATCCTTTGCAGTTACGCCGGGCAAAGCCGCCTATGTGCCTTTGGCTCATGACTATCCGGGCGTACCGGATCAGCTGGACCGGTCTGAAATACTGGAAAAACTGCGGCCTCTGCTGGAAAATCCGCATAAGGCTAAGCTCGGGCAAAACCTGAAATACGACATGCATGTGCTGGCCAATCACGGTATTGCCCTGCGCGGCATTGCCCACGACACCATGCTGGAATCCTACGTGTTAAACAGCACGGCCACCAAACATAATATGGACGACTTGGCTAAGGAATACCTTGGCGTCGAAACCATCCATTACGAGGATGTTGCAGGGAAGGGCGCAAAGCAGATAGGCTTCCAAGAAGTCTCGATAGAACAAGCCGCACCTTACGCGGCGGAAGACGCCGACATTACCCTGCAACTGCATCAAGTGCTGTCCGCAAAACTGGCGCAGCAGCCGAGATTGCTTGAGTTATATACGGAAATGGAAGTCCCGCTGATTAGCGTACTGGCCCGGATTGAAAACAATGGCGTATTAATCGACACCGCGATGCTTGCGCAGCAAAGCCTTGAGCTTTCCAGCCAGATTATCTCCCTTGAACAACATGCGCACGACCTGGCCGGGCAGACATTTAATCTGGGTTCGCCCAAACAGATTCAGGACATACTCTACGACCAGCAAAAACTGCCCGTATTAAAGAAAACGCCCAAAGGGCAACCGTCAACTGAAGAATCGGTATTACAGGAATTAGCCATCGACTACCCGTTGCCCAAGCTGATTCTGGAGTACCGCAGTTTAAGCAAGCTGAAATCGACCTATACCGACAAACTGCCGCAACAGGTTGACGGGCAAACAGGCCGGATTCATACCTCGTATCATCAGGCGGTAGCCGCAACTGGCAGGCTGTCTTCGTCCGACCCCAACCTGCAAAATATTCCGATACGCAGCGAAGAAGGCCGAAAAATCCGGCAGGCGTTTGTCGCACCCGAAGGCAAAAAAGTCGTCGCCGCCGATTATTCGCAAATCGAGTTACGCATCATGGCGCATTTGTCGGCCGATGAAGGCTTGTTGAAAGCCTTTACCGAAGGGCAGGACGTACACCGGGCCACCGCGGCGGAGGTGTTCGGCGTTGCTCCCGAGCAAGTCACCACCGATTTGCGCCGTTCGGCCAAGGCGATCAATTTCGGCCTGATTTACGGCATGTCATCGTTTGGCTTGGCACAACAGCTGGGCTTGTCGCGCAGCCAGGCGCAATCTTATATCGATCTGTATTTCACCCGTTATCCGGGCGTTAAGAACTATATGGACAACATCCGGGAGCAAGCCCGCGCGCAAGGCTATGTTGAAACCCTGTTCGGCAGGCGGCTGTATTTGCCGGAGATCAATTCGCGCAACGCGGCACGCCGCCAATACGCCGAACGCACGGCCATCAATGCGCCGATGCAGGGCACTGCGGCGGACATCATTAAACGCGCGATGATTGCCGCCGACCGGTGGCTGTATCGGGACACCCCGGACGCCAAAATGATCATGCAGGTGCATGACGAACTGGTATTTGAGATTGCCGAAGAGCAGCTGGACGATTGCGTGGCAAAGATCAGATCAATCATGTGTGCCGCCGCCGGTCTTGACGTACCGCTGATTGTCGATATAGGCATAGGCAATAATTGGGATGAAGCTCACTAACCGTCAGTTATTATTTTTCGGCATTGTATCGGTGTTGTATTATAGTGGACATATAACTTTGGCCTGCCTATCTGATAAATACTGTTCCCTGCTATGTTTTTCTTGTTGACTCTTGCTTAACGACACACAATGCCGAATTCAAAAAACGAAACTCTCATCGTCCTCGTTGAAAAAATGCCCGCTTTTCCTAAAAGCGTTCAACAAGTCATGGAATTAACGTCAGACCTCAACGCTTCGGCAAAGGACATTGTCCGCGTCATTGAATGCGACCCGATCATGACGGTTAAAATCCTTAAAGCCATTAACTCGTCTTTCTACGGTTTACCGCAAAAAATCACCTCGGTGCAGCGGGCGGTCGTGCATATTGGAATCAACACCATAAAAAATATAGCCCTAGGCGTCGCTGCAATGGGCATGCTGAATGCCGATAACAAGGCCGATTTCAACACCTCCAAATTCCTGTTGCATTCATTGACCACCGCGGCGATCAGCAAAATGCTTGCCGAGCGCATAGGCTTGTCTGCAATGGTATCCGGCGATTGCTTTGTTGCCGGGTTGCTGCATGACTTTGGCAAAGTCGTATTTGCTGAATTTATGCCGGATGAATTTAAACTCGCACTGGAAAAAAGCAAAGAACAACAGTTGCCGCTGCATCAGACCGAACTCGAGTTTATCGGCCTTAATCATTCGCAAGCCGGCAAAATGCTGGCCGAAAAATGGGAGCTGTCGGAACTGTTAATTGACGCTATTGCCCATCATCATAATCCTGGCCTCAACCAAAATATCTTAAGGGATTGCGTTTTTGCCGCGAATCAAATCAGCAAATACATGCAGTTCGGTGATGGCGGCAATCCGCTGATAGAAGAGTTTCCCGAAGCCATTATCTCCCGCTTTGGCCTGCCGTTCCCCGCCATCTGCGAAGCGCTAGGGGATTTGGAACCCGTCAAATCGGAAGCTCAATCTTTTATTAACCTGTAATGCTCGGCAGACGCGAACATCCATGCAGTAAAGGACAACAATGAAAATTAAATTCTGGGGTGTTCGAGGATCCATAGCCACACCGGGCTCCAATACGGTTAAATACGGCGGCAATACCACCTGCATAGAAATCAGGACAGATGCCAATGATTTGATCATTCTTGACGCCGGCACCGGCATACACGCCCTCGCACAAGACCTGCTGAAAGAAATGCCTGTTAAGGCGCATATCTTCATTACCCATACGCATTGGGATCATATTCAGGGCCTGCCTTTTTTTATCCCTATTTTTATCCCCAACAATCACATTACCATCTACGGCGGAATTGATCCGGTCACCAATGAAACCATCAACCGGGCTCTTTCCGTGCAGTTGCAATACAGTTTCTTTCCGATACGGGAAGCACAGCTGAATGCCCGGATCGAGTACGTCACAGTCACGCCGGGCGTACCGGTCAAGGTAGGCAGCGCTACAATCACCCCTATTGTCCTGAGTCATCCGGTATTGAATTTCGGCTATCGGATCGATTGCGACGGCCAATCGGTTTTCTTTACCGGCGATTACGAGCCGCAACTCAACATCTATGATCCGCAAGATGATGAATTTGCTGAATTCCAGTCTTTTGTTGATGCTAAATGGGATGAAGTTGTGCTGGCGATAAAAGATGTCGATGCGTTGATTGTCGACTCATCCTATACCACTCAGGAATATGCCTCCAAACAAGGCTGGGGGCACGGCACTTATGATTCGGGGATAAAACTGGCTACCGCCGCCAACGCAAAAAAACTGTTTTTCACTCACCATGAACCCACCCGCAGCGATGCACACCTTGACGAGATTTATCAAGATTTATTGCGAAACAACGCTGAAGTCGGCTGCGAATTATTGCTCGCTCAGGAAGGTGTCGATATTTCGCTCTGATCCTGTTCAACAGGATTAAACAAGCGATCAAGCGCGGCATGCACCTCATCGATCCCGGCTTTTTTCAATGACGAAAACAGCTGTATCGTTAAAGGAAAACTCGCATCTTTTAGCTCCTTTTGTACCTGCAACAAGGTATTTTTGGCCGCGCCGTAAGTCAGCTTATCCGCCTTAGTCAACAATATATGCAGCGGCAATCCGGTGTGTTCGCACCACTCTATCATCTGCCAGTCAAATTCGGTTAGAGGATGGCGCACATCCATCACCAGAATAATCGCGCATAATGACTTGCGGCTGGTTAAATAAGTCTCCATCAACTCATGCCATTTTTTCTTCACCGCTAAAGGCACTTTGGCATAGCCGTAACCCGGCAAATCGACAAACCGCTGCCGCTCATTAATTTCAAAAAAATTGAGCATCTGGGTTCTGCCCGGTGTTTTACTGATCCGGGCCAATGCGTTTTGCCGGGTTAAGGTATTAATCGCGCTGGATTTACCGGCATTTGAACGCCCGGCAAACGCCACTTCAAGTCCCCGATCCGGGGGCGTATCCTTCAGATGCGGCGAACTGTTAATAAATTTTGCTTGATGATAAACTGGATTCATCGTTGTCTCGCTTAGAGTTACTATTTAGAGTAAAATTTGATCATGCACAGCAACCCGAATAACTAAAAAGACTGGCATAAATGATTAACCATTCCGAAGGGGAATTTGATGAAGAAAAAATTGCAGGTACTTTCAATTTCTCTGGCGTTGACCAGTGCTACGAGTATTTTACATGCAGAAAGCAATATTAACGCAGGAAAACAAAAAGCCGAATCCTGCGCCAGTTGTCACGGGGAAAACGGTAACAGCATGGTAGCAACTTTCCCCAAGCTTGCACAGCAACATTCTTCTTATCTGGAACAGCAGTTGCGCTCATTTAAAGACGGCAGCCGCAACGACCCCATGATGTCGGCTATGGCTCAGACATTAAACGATGCGGATATTGCCGATATTTCCGCATACTACGCCGCGCAAAAGGTTTCGGAAAACACCTTGCCTGTCTTGGCGGCTGACGATGAAAAACCGGCCGGCAACAAAGATGTCCAGGCCACCATTGCTCAAGGCAGCGACCTATACCGCAACGGCAACCTAAAAAGCGAAGTGTCCGCCTGTATCGCCTGCCACGGTCCTTTTGGCGAGGGCAATAAACCCGCCTCATTCCCGGCATTGAAATCGCAACATGCCGACTATTTGATCAAAGCACTCACCGATTTTAAATCCGGCGCACGCAGCAATAATCCGGAAAACATCATGCACATGATTGCAAAGAAGATGACGGATGAGGAAATAAAAGCCGTTTCTTATCGCATATCGATGATGAAATAAGCTTAATTTATAAAACTCCGTAGATCGGGCTACGCCACATTCGATTGTGCTTTGCGCAAGCCCGGCCTGCAAACCCCATAGAGAACTTCAGCCATGCTTAAAAAAATCGCTCAAACCAGCTTATTAGTCTTATTATTTTCCTGCTCAACCTTATTAAAAGCTGAATCCGCCGGTTATGAAACCCTGTCGCAGGCACTGCCCACCCACAATCCCGATAAAATTGAAATCATTGAGTTCTTCTGGTACGGCTGTCCACATTGCTATAGCTTTGAACCGGTACTGGAAGCATGGGTAAAAAATCTGCCTAAAAACGTCGAGTTTATACGACAACCCGCTGTATTCAGCGACCTTTGGGGCAAACATGCCAAAGCTTATTTTACGGCTGAAGCGCTGGGCGTAGTCGACAAAGTTCATGCCGACTTTTTCGATGCCATACAAAACAAAAAACAACACCTTGAAACCGAAGATGAGCTGGCCAGATTCTTTGTTGCGCACGGGGTTAACGAAAAAGAATTCCATGACGCCTACAATTCGTTTCTGGTCGACTCAAAAATGCGCCAGGCAGCCGCTACAGCGGGTCGTTACGGGGTAACCGGCGTTCCTGCAATCATCGTTAACGGCAAGTATAAAACCAATGGTCCTTTAGCCGGTTCTCATGAAAAAATGATAGACGTCATCAATCAGTTGATTCAAAAGGAAAGCGCGGCAAAATAACTGTGTCCTGCATCAACTGATTGCCCTCAACTGCCGGGGATGGCGGAAGTGCCGTAATTAGCACAACCACATTAAAGGCCGTTGCCGAGGAAGCCGAAACAAACCGATGCGATAGATTAGGCCGGCTTGCAAGTCCTACCCATTACACAGCACACTTACTCCTTAACATTTAGCAAGGTCTATCATGAGTTTTTTCAGTAAAGCAGCCGACCAAGATAAATGGAAAGAAAAGTATTTAAATCTGCTTGATGAACAGGAACAATCCGCAGAGTCTTACAAGGAAAAAGAAGACCTGCTTTGTAAAACAATAGTGCGTCTAACTATTGCAACCACAGGACTGGAGCCCCTTCTCGATCCGCATCTGCTGAGCATCCGCGATCAATTAAAAAACGGCATCAATAGCCATACGCTTAAAGACGAGCTTGAAAAATTCACTAATTCCGTCGCTCAGATCAAACATGCGCCACCGCAAAATCAAGCGCCGGAAACCGATCTGCTTTTTACTTTCCTGCTTCAGCAATATACAGCTGAAACACAGCAGAACGCCCTTAAGCAACTGAAGAAAAAAACCGAAACAGAAGCATTCGGGACTCCCAATCAATTGTTTATCGCGATACTTGAAGCCATTGAACCCGACAACGATACGGCGGCATCCAATGTCATCGCCGGACACATCGATATTGAAATTGTCAGCAAACAATTATTGCACTTGCTGGAAGGCATCGAAATTCCCAGCATTTTTGATCAGCAGGCGCAAGCAGCTAAAAGTCTGCTTGCCGCTGCCGCTAAAAACCCGGCCTCTTTTGAAACTATTCTGGATAAATCCTTCAAGCTCCTGCTTAAAATCAAACAACATAGCCAATCAGAACAACAAGACATAGATAAATTTCTCTCCCATATTACCGAACAGTTGGCGACACTGGATATTAGCGTGATGGGAGCCAGTACGGCCGCTCAAAAATCGGCCGAAAACAGGACCAAACTGGATCAATCCGTTTCTGAACAAATGGAGGAACTCAAGTTAAGCTCAACCAACGCCACTAAGCTGGAACCTTTAAAAGGGATTATCAGCAACCGATTAGCCAACATTGCCAAAGAAATTCAGGAACACACCCAAAAAGAAGCGATTCAACGCCAAAAAACGCAGCAACAACTGGACGATTTAGCTAATAAAATAAAAGAAATGGAGTCGGAATCCACCGAGCTCAAATCAAAATTGAAAATCGCCAATAACCAGGCATTGCGCGACCCATTAACAGGCCTGCCAAATCGCAATGCCTATAACGAGCGCCTGGAAATCGAACTGGCTCGCTGGAAACGCTATCATTCCCCATTAAGCCTCATCGTCTGGGACATTGATCATTTCAAAACCATCAATGACAGCTATGGCCATAAAGCCGGTGACAAGGTGTTGCTGTTAATAGCCAAACAATTATCCGACCACTCCCGGGCAACCGATTTTATTTCCCGCTTTGGCGGCGAAGAATTTACTATGCTGCTGCCGAATACCGACACCCAATCGGCGTTGGTACTGGCCAATCAACTGCGTCAAACCATTGAAAAAACGGGCTTTAATGCCAGCGGCGCTTCCGTTGCGATCACCATTTCATGCGGCCTTACCGAGTTTATCCTAAATGATACGGATGAAACCGCATTTGAGCGAGCAGACCAGGCGCTTTACTTGGCTAAAGAGCAGGGCCGCAACCGTTGCTGCGTTTTGTAACCTCCCTCCCTACCAGATCAAATCGTCGGGAACTTGATACGCCGCATAAGGATCATCAGCCGCATCGGCCGTTTTATTGGACTCATTAAATACAATCACGCTGGCCGCATCGCGCGACTGTATCTTTCTTGCGGCTTCGGCCCCCACCACTTCATACTGTTGCCCAAGCTTTACAATAGCCAACCGTCCCTCGGCAATTTGATCGCGCATCGCTTCTGAGACGTACAGCCGCTTGACCTTATTATTGTCGGTAAAATTATAGGCCAAGCCTTCTGGATCTTGAGGATGCCTGTTTAACTCAATAATCTGTTTAATTTGCGCTGCCAACTGCTTTTGCTCTTCCTGCTGCTGGCGCAACTGATTAAGCTGCCTGTCCTTTTCGATTTTTTCAGCCTGCGCTTTTTGAGCCAACTCCTTCGCCTCGTCAACCACCTCAACTTTATTCTTGCGTTGCTGCTGGGTTTGCTTGTGCTTCTCCGATTTAATGGTTTTGGCCTTAGCGGCGCTGACTAAACCGGATTTTAACAATTGCTCCTGCAATGATAATTTTGCCATTGTCTATTCCACCGTAACCGATTTTGCAAGATTCCTGGGCTGGTCAACATCCGTACCTTTTAACACCGCGACATGATAAGCCAGCAGCTGCAACGGGATCGTATATACAATCGGCGAAATCTCATTGCCGACTTGAGGTATTTTTACAATCCGCACATTTTCATCATTGGCAGCGGCTAATGTTTCATCCATAAAAACAATTAGTTGCCCGCCCCTGGCGCTGACTTCGTGAATGTTTGATTTCAGTTTTTCCAACAGGCTGTTATTGGGCGCCACGGTCACCACCGGCATGTCGGCATCGATCAATGCCAGCGGGCCGTGTTTTAACTCGCCAGCCGGATAGGCCTCGGCATGGATATAGGAAATTTCCTTCAATTTTAACGCGCCCTCCATCGCTATCGGATAATGAGTCCCCCTCCCTAAAAACAAGGCATGCTGTTTTTCGGCAAATTGCTCGGCCAGGACTTTAATTTCATCATTCAAACGCAATACTTTTTCAATCTTGCCCGGCAAGCTGAACAATTCCGAGGTAATTTTTTGCTCTACTATTTCAGTCAACTGAAAACGCCTGCCGACGGCAATGACCAGCAACATTAATATTGCCAATTGGGTGGTGAATGCCTTGGTTGATGCAACGCCGATTTCAGGACCCGCCCGGGTCATTAATACCAAATCGGATTCCCTGACCAGCGAACTCTCCGGCACGTTGCAGATGGCTAATGAATATTTTGCCCCGAGCTTCTTTGCCTCCAGTAATGCCGCCAAAGTGTCGGCTGTTTCGCCGGATTGCGAGAGGGTCACAATCAGGGTATCCGGCGCTAACACCGGACTTCTGTAGCGGAACTCGCTGGCTACTTCGATGTTACAGGGGACGCGGGCCAGCTCCTCAAACCAGTAACGCGCGACCAAGCCGGCATGATAACTGGTGCCGCAAGCTAAAATCTGGATAGCTTTTATGTTGTCAAACACTTCCGCCGCGTTATGCCCGAATGCGTTTTCCTGTAAGCGGTTATTGATGAACCTGCCTTCCAACGTTTGCGAGATAGCAAAGGGCTGCTCATAAATTTCTTTCAGCATGTAATGGCGGTACTCGCCTTTCTCGGCGGCATCCGCTGTCAACTGGCTTTCTATGATCGGACGACTGACAGACTGATCATTCAAATCGTAAATAACCGGTCCGTCTATGGTGATCGCGGCTATGTCGCCGTCTTCCAAAAATATAAACCGTTGCGTAACCGGGAGTAATGCCGCCACGTCAGAGGCGATAAAATACTCGCCTATGCCGACGCCGATAACCAGCGGGCTGCCTTTTCTGCACGCTATCAGGGTATCGGGGTAATCAATACTCATGATGCCGAGAGCATAAGCGCCCTCCAGCTTCTTGACCGTCTTTTTAACGGCGCTCAGCAATCCATCGGTAGCCTGCCCTGAGCTTGGCCGAATCGATTCCATTGCATGATCAATTTCATGTGCGATAACTTCAGTGTCGGTTTCCGAAGTGAACTCGTACCCGAGTTGCTGCTGCACTTCTCTTAAATGCTCATGGTTTTCAATGATGCCGTTATGAACTACAACCACTGTATCCCGGCTGATATGCGGATGCGCATTAGCCGTACTGGGTTTACCGTGAGTAGCCCATCGGGTATGGGCTATACCGACATGGCCTGAAATAGGCTCGGCTTCCAACAATGTTTCAAGGCCTTTGACTTTGCCCAGCTCCCGTTTCCGGTAGATTTGCTGATTATTGATAACCGCAAGGCCGGCCGAATCATAACCGCGATATTCCAGCCGCTTTAAACCTTCCATCAGAATAGGCACTACATTTCGTTGCGCAATACCGCCTACAATTCCACACATGTTATTTCTCCTTCTTAACGGGCCGTTGCCATCCTGTAATAGACACTTGTTTGCCTCTGCTTAACGTCAACTGGTTTTCGGGAGTGTCTTTAGTAATCGTCGATCCTGCGCCTATCGTGGCGTTTTTGCCGACCGTAACCGGTGCGACCAACTGGCTATTGGAACCGATAAAGGCGCCGTCTTCAATAATGGTCCTGAACTTATTAACGCCATCATAATTACAGGTAATGGTTCCGGCTCCCACATTCACTTTGCTGCCGACCGTTGCATCGCCGATATAGCTCAAGTGATTTATTTTGCTGCCTGCGGCTACCGTTGATTTCTTGATTTCTACAAAATTACCAACATGGACGTCTTCAGCCAGAACACTGTCCGGCCTTAGTCTGGCATAAGGGCCGATTCTGCTGCCTTGTCCTATGACGGCGTCTTCTATGACGCAGTTTGCCAGAATTTCCACATAATCGCCGATGATAGAGTTTTTTATTTGAGTGTTCGCGCCTATTTTGACATTGCTGCCGATGCTGTTTTTTCCCTCAAAGATCACATTAACATCAATCTCTATGTCTTGCCCCAGACTGTCTATCGAGCCTCTTTGGTCAAAACGCATCGGGTCTTTTAAGGTGACGCCCTGCTCCATCAAACCATTGGCTTGCTCTTGCTGATAAACACGCTCCAAGTGGCTGAGCTGTATGCGGTTATTAACGCCCAGAACCTCATCCTCGGTTTCCGGCTGGCTGGTAACGATATTGACTTGATCGGCAACCGCCATTTCAATCACATCCGTCAAATAGTATTCGCCTTGGGCATTGCTGTTGTTTAACCGGCTCAACCATTTTTTCAACTGTCGACCTTGCACCGCCATGATGCCGGTATTAATTTCATTAATCAGCTTTTCACCGGCAGTCGCGTCTTTTTCTTCGACAATTTTTGTAACCTGCCCGGCGGCATTTCGAACTATTCTGCCATAACCTGCCGGGTTGGCGAGATTCACCGTGAGCAAAGCCAGAGATTGGTCATTGACGTTATTTATCAGCAACTTGACCGTTGCCAATTTCAACAAAGGCACATCACCGTACAATATCAAAACGGTGTCGGCATCGGCAATTTGATCGCTGACTTGCTGCACGGCATGTCCTGTGCCTAACTGCTGCTTTTGTTCTACCCAATCGGCCTCTAAATCCTTTAAAGTCTCGGTGACTTGCTCCGCACCGTGGCCTACAACAATCTTGACAGTATTATGTTGCAATTGCTTAGCAGTGTCATAAACATGCTGCAACAACGGTCTATTGGCAATTTTATGTAAAATTTTGGGCAGCTCCGAACGCATACGCGTTCCTTTACCCGCCGCAAGAATAATGGTCGTTATTTTCATTTGATATTCCGTTACAAATCTGTCTGGAACAGATTTGCATTTACCCGAAGGGCGTCAGGCAGAACAGCCTGACGTGAAACCAAAAAAGCCCGATAGCGTATTAACACGTTATCGGGCTTCTCAAAAAGGGCAAAGGCAGTCGTGCAATATCCCGACTACCCGCCGCGCTTTCTAAATCTATCGAGAGTTCTTAATTGCATAATAGCTTCCTGCAATTGTGCCTGAGCCGCTGCAAAATCAATTTTGCCCGATTTATCGGTTAATGCTTCTTCAGCCCTGGCTTTTGCTTCTATTGCGGCCGCCTCATCAATATCTTTCGCTCTTATAGCCGTATCGGCCAGAATAGTAATGAGATGGGGTTGAATCTCCAGCATCCCACCTGACACATAAAACGGATAAATTTCCTTGTCGCTGACTTTTACCCGAACTTCGCCGGGTTTAAGCCTGGATATTAAAGGCGCATGCCGAGGCGAAATACCCACCTCGCCGAGTTCGGCCGGGGCAAATACCATTTCCGCTAATCCAGAAAATATTTCCTTTTCTGCACTAACGATATCTACATGTACGGTCATGGTCATGTTTGTTGCCTATATGGATGCAGGTAAAGGATATGAACTTTACCTACAGATTTTAACTTATTTCATTCCTTTTGCTTTCTCAAGCGCTTCGTCTATGGTACCAACCATATAGAAAGCCTGCTCAGGAATAGCATCGTATTCACCGTCGATAATACCTTTGAAACCGGCAATTGTATCTTTCAGTGATACATATTTACCAGGTGAACCGGTAAATACTTCGGCAACGAAGAAAGGCTGAGACAAGAAGCGTTGCATTTTACGCGCTCGTGCTACGGTCAATTTATCTTCCTCAGACAATTCGTCCATACCCAAGATCGCAATAATGTCGCGCAATTCTTTATAACGTTGCAGGATACCCTGGACCTTACGCGCCACATCATAATGCTCTTGACCAATGACTAATGGATCCAACTGACGACTGGTGGAATCCAGCGGGTCAATCGCAGGATAAATACCTAACTCGGCAATTTGACGAGACAATACCACGGTTGCATCCAAATGCGCGAAAGTGGTTGCAGGCGATGGATCTGTCAAGTCATCCGCTGGTACATATACCGCTTGAATAGAGGTAATGGAACCGGTTTTGGTTGAAGTAATACGTTCTTGTAATACGCCCATTTCTTCGGCCAGCGTAGGTTGGTAACCCACAGCAGAAGGCATACGACCTAAAAGCGCCGATACTTCAGTACCCGCCAAGGTGTAACGGTAAATATTATCAACGAAGAATAGTACGTCACGGCCTTCATCACGGAAGTATTCCGCCATCGTCAAACCGGTCAACGCAACGCGCAATCTGTTTCCTGGCGGCTCGTTCATTTGACCGTAAACCAGCGATACTTTGTCGATTACGTTTGAATCAGTCATTTCGTGATAGAAGTCGTTCCCTTCACGAGTACGCTCGCCTACACCGGCAAATACCGAGTAACCGCTGTGCTCAATCGCGATATTACGGATCAGCTCCATCATATTAACGGTCTTGCCGACACCGGCCCCGCCGAACAATCCGACTTTACCACCTTTGGTAAACGGACAGACCAAATCGATAACCTTGATGCCGGTTTCGAGTAGCTCGGTTGCTGCCGCCTGCTCAGCATAACTGGGTGCTTCACGGTGGATGCCCCACTTTACTTTTTCGCCGATAGGACCTTTTTCGTCGATGGGCTCGCCCAAGACGTTCATAATGCGGCCCAAAGTTTCCTGGCCGACCGGCACTGCAATAGCTGCCTTAGTATTACTGACTTCCAAGCCTCGGCTTAAACCGTCGGTACTACCCATAGCAATAGTTCTGACGACACCATCACCTAATTGCTGTTGAACTTCCAGCACTAGGCCTATACCTTCTACATTTAAGGCGTCATATACTTTGGGCAGGTCTGTACGTGAAAATTCCACGTCAACGACCGCGCCGATAATCTGAACGATTTTACCCGAACTCATTGAGTTGTCCTCTTGTGTTGTGTCATTTTTACTTGGGCTTAAACAGCTGCGGCACCGGCAACAATTTCTGAAATTTCCTGAGTGATAGCAGCTTGTCTGGCTTTGTTATAAACCAGTTGTAATTCGCTGATAATATTTCCGGCATTATCCGAAGCACTCTTCATCGCCACCATTCTGGCCGCCTGTTCGCAAGCGTTATTTTCAACCAGTCCTTGATAAACGATGGATTCGATATAGCGGGTTAACAAATGGTCCAAAACTTCTTTGGCATCAGGTTCATAAATATAATCCCAATGCCCGTTTAGGCCTTCATCAAGCTCACCGGCTACCACTGGCAGTAATTTCTCGATAGTAGGCTTCTGCGTCATGGTATTAACGAACTCATTGTATACTACATGCAGCTCGTCAATTGCACCCTGCGCGTAAGCATCCAACATAATTTTAATGATGCCGATAATGTCATGCTGGTGCGGCGTGTCACCTAATTTAGAAACATGCCCGACTAGATTTGCTTTCAGATTACCAAAAAAACCAAACGCCTTGGTACCTATTGTACAAATGTCTATTTCAACATTCTCTTTGTTCCATTCTGTCATCTGTGTCAGAGTTTTTCTGAACAAATTTGAATTCAATCCTCCGCACAAGCCTCTGTCGGAACTGATTACAATAATGCCAACCCGCTTGACCGGACGTTCAACGAGAAAAGAATGTTTATACTCCGGATTTGCGTGAGCCAGATGTTTGATAATCTGCCCAATCTTTTTGGAGTATGGCCGTGTCGCCATCATTCTGTCTTTTGTTTTACGCATTTTACTCGCAGCAACCATCTCCATTGCCCGGGTAATTTTTTGAGTATTTTTAATACTTCCGATCTTGCTGCGTATTTCTTTACCAACAGCCATCTTAAGACCCTTTTACCAGCTATGAGTTTTGACGAAAGTCTGAATAGCGGTCAGCATACCCTTTCTTATGTCATCGCTAAAATCGCCCGTTGCATTAATGTTGTTCATTAATTCAGAATGCTCTGCCGCCAAGTACGACTGTAAAGCCGCCTCAAAATCAAGCACCTTGTTAACTTCCACGCCGTCAAGAAATCCTTCATTAGCGGCGAACAATGAAGCGGCCATTTGCGCGACCGACATAGGTGAATATTGATTCTGTTTCATCAGTTCGGTTACGCGTTGACCGCGTTCAATCTGCTTGCGGGTACTTTCATCCAAGTCGGATGCAAACTGTGCGAAAGCCGCCAACTCACGATATTGCGCCAAATCGAGACGTGTACCGCCACCCAATTTCTTGATGATCTTGGTTTGAGCAGCACCACCTACACGCGATACCGATAAACCTGCATTCACCGCAGGCCGGATGCCGGAGTTGAACAAGTTGCTTTCCAGAAATATCTGACCGTCGGTAATTGAGATTACGTTAGTCGGTACAAAAGCCGATACGTCGCCGCCTTGAGTTTCAATAATAGGCAATGCAGTTAATGACCCTGTTTTGCCTTTTACCTTGCCGCCGGTCAGTTTCTCAACTTCGGCTGCATTAATCCGTGACGCTCTTTCCAGCAAACGGGAATGCAAGTAAAACACGTCCCCTGGATACGCTTCGCGGCCTGGCGGACGACGCAACAACAAGGAAATCTGACGGTAAGCCCAAGCTTGCTTGGTTAAATCATCATAAATGATCAGCGCATCTTCGCCGCGATCCCTGAAAAACTCACCCATCGAACAACCTGTATAAGGTGCGATAAATTGCAGCGCGGCCGATTCCGATGCCGATGCCGACACGATGATCGTGTGTTCCATCGCGCCATGCTCTTCAAGCTTACGAACCACGTTCGCAATTGATGAACGTTTTTGACCGATAGCCACATAGATACATTTAATGCCTGTACCTTTTTGATTGATAATCGCATCAACCGCAATAGCCGTTTTACCGGTTTGTCTGTCGCCGATGATTAACTCGCGCTGGCCGCGGCCTACCGGAATCATCGCGTCGATAGATTTCAAGCCCAATTGCACGGGCTGATCAACCGATTGACGGGCAATTACCCCAGGAGCGATTTTTTCAATCGGCGAAGTTTCGGTGGTTTCGATAGCGCCCTTGCCGTCGATAGGATTACCCAGCGCATCAACGACGCGACCCAGCAATGCTTCCCCGACAGGAACTTCCAGAATTTTTCCGGTGCATTTTACGGTGTCGCCTTCCGAGATATGCTGGTATGGACCTAATACCACCACACCCACGGAATCTCTTTCAAGGTTAAGCGCCATGCCAAAGGTGTTGCCTGGAAATTCCAGCATCTCGCCTTGCATCGCTTCCGAAAGGCCATGCACTCGCACAATACCGTCAGTCACACTGACGACGGTACCTTCGGTGTGAGACTCGGCGCTCAAGTCGAAGTTTTCGATCTTCTTTTTAATCAGATCACTTATTTCAGATGGGTTTAATTGCATGTTCTGTTTCTCGCTCTAGTTTAGAGTCGTTTTGCTAATTGTTGAAGCTGGCCTTTAATGGAACCGTCAATCACCCTGTCGCCTGCACGTACCACTACGCCGCCGATTAAAGATTTATCCACGGTCACATTCATATGGACTTTTTTGCTTAGCGTTTTTTCCAGCGTTGAAGTGAAACCTTGCTTTTCTTCTTTGGAGAAGGCGTAAGCAGTTGTCACTTCAACATCGACATAACCTTCGCTTTCCGCCCTATAGGCTTCAAATAAATACGCAATAGTCGGCGCCAAAGTTAACCGGTTGTTTTGAATTAGTAATTTCAGAAAATTCGCACCTTCTTCATTTACGTGTTCCTGGCAAATATCGAGCATCAACTCAGACAACCTCGCGTTACTTACTTTGGGGTTATCCACTACAACAGAAATCTCTTTATCATTCAGCACAGCCGATATAAACGCCAAACTTTTCGACCACTTTTCTGTAGTACCAGTCTCCAAGGCTCGCTTGAATACCGCTGCTGCATAGGGCCTTGCCAATGTTGCCAGTTCGCTCATTATGCTTAACCCAATTGATTAGAAATTTTGCTCAGGATGTCTTGGTGCTTGGTTTTATCGATTTCCGCACTCAGAACCTGTTCCGCTGCCAGCAAAGCCAAGGCCGATACCTCTTTACGCAAACTTTCTTTAGCCTGTTGTTTTTCCTGCTCAATCTGCGCCTTTGCCACCTGAAGCAAACGCTCGCCTTCTTTTTTGGCGGTGTCTTTTGATGCTTCGACAAGTTCATTGGCACGTTTTTGAGCCAGATTCACAATCTCCGAAGACTGTTCTTTGGCTTCTTTTAAAACGCCTTTGGCTTTTTTCTCCGCCAAATGCATCTGTTCCTGACCTTTTTCAGCGGCAGCCAAACCATCGGCAATTTTCTTTTTACGTTCTTCTAAAGAGTCAAATAAAGGCGGCCATATGTACTTCATGGTAAACCATACCAGAAGTGCAAAGGTTATCATTTGCCCAATCAGAGTAGCATTGATACTCACGATGCGTTCCTCTTGTTGCTATTAAAGTTAAACGGCTATTAACCCGCTGCCGCAGCTGTTACAGCAGACAGGAATGGGTTAGCGAAGGTAAAGAACAGCGCCAAGCCAACGCCGATCATGGTTACCGCGTCTAACAGACCCGCAACAACAAACATTTTTACTTGCAGCATAGGAACCATTTCAGGTTGACGAGCAGCACCTTCCAGGAATTTTCCACCTAACAGACCGAAGCCTATCGCTGTTCCTAAAGCGCCCATACCCAGAACCAGACCCACTGCGATAGCAGTCATGCCTTGTACATCAGCAATCAATTTTGCAATTTCCATGAAACCTCCAAACCTATAGTTAATTATAAAAAAGTTAAAAAATCTTTAATGATCTTCGTGCGCCATACTCAGGTAAACAATGGTCAATACCATGAATATAAATGCCTGTAGCGTGATAATTAAAATATGAAAAACAGCCCAGGGAAAACTCAACACCGGCTGAATATACCAAGGCAATAAAGCGATCAAAATAAAGATCAGCTCACCCGCATACAGGTTTCCGAATAAACGAAGCGCCAATGAAATGGGCTTTGCAATTTCTTCTACTAACTTTAACAGCAGATTGAAGGGTAACAACCAAGGGCCGAATGGCTGGAACATCAGTTCTTTAGCAAACCCCCAAGGGCCTTTTACTTTAATGCTGTAGAAAATAATCAGACAGAACACGGAAATTGACATTGCAAATGTTGCATTCAAATCCGTACTTGGAACGACGCGCAGGTATTCAATGCCCATCATCGAACCGATTAACGGCAATATATCAACCGGGAACAAGTCCATGAAGTTCCACAGGAATACCCAGCAAAAAATGGTCAATGCCAAAGGCGCGATTAATTTGTTTTTACCGTGGAAGCTATCTTTAACCTGGGTATCGACAAACTCAATCAGCATTTCTACAAAATTCTGAATCAATCCTGGCACGCCGGCGGTAGCCTTTTCTGCCGCCATCTTAAAAAACCAGACAAACAGGCCGCCCAGAACCGCTGAGAAAAACAAGGTATCCAGATTCAATGCCCAGAAACCCTCGCCCACGGTTAGCGAAGTTAAATGGTGAATAATATAACCGGTTGCACCTTCGGCATGAGCTTCGGTAGCCATCGTTCCTCTCTAAGTATAAATAATGTCAGCGCATCAACAGCGCAAACCAAAAAACCGATAAAGCTGCTACGTATACTGCGAGCAGCGGTAATATTTCTATGTTTGGAAGCTGGAAAATCATAAAGAACAGCGCGGCTGTTAACAATAACTTGCCTGATTCCCCGGCATAAAAAGATCTTACGATCTTTCTTGCTTCCTGCCCTGCGGATCGATATACCCGCAATGCAAAATACAGATTCGGAATAAACGCCGCCGCCCCGCCTAAAGCCGCCGATAAAGCGTAAGGCCTACCTCCTGCCAGGGCAAATCCTGCCGTCATTAGCGCTATCATAAGGATTTGATAACTTATGATTTTACTGACAGTAGTGCGCTTTGTATTGACCACTCTCAATTCCATACTCAACATCGGGGGAATTATATCTAGCGGACTCCATTAAATCAAGGAAGATTGATGTACCGTATGGTTTATATTCTGATTCCCTTGTACACTTGATCTTTTGAGCATGATCTATTAAAAAAAATCATGCCAAGCCGTAGCGTAAAGACGCACCTGAACAACCTTTTGCTATACGCTCACCGCCCATAAGCGGTTTAGATAGAAAAGCGGCAGGCATCGAAAGCTCAAACAATAAACTCAGGGCCGCTTTTGATCGCTCTTCATCCGCCAGCATATTACCTGTCACGCTCTAATCTGCTCAAGAATCCCATCCAGCTCTTCCAAACTGGAATAAGCGATGACCAGCTTTCCGCCGCCATTTTCCTTATGCTCAATGACTACTTTTGCCCCCAGTTTCGCGGTCAGGTCCTCCTGCAAACGCAAGGTATCGTTGTCTATTACCTTTACCTTAGGGGGTTTTGGCTCGGCTTGGCTGTCTTTAACCAGACGCTCCGCCGCCCTGACCGTTAAGCCCTCCTTGACGATCTTGTTGGCCGCAGCCACTTGCTTCGGGCCATCCAAAGACAGCAGCGCTCTCGCATGGCCCATTTCCAGCTGCCTGTTGATCAAGAACTTTTTCACGTCCGGGTGCAAATCGATCAATCTCAATAAATTGGTCACCGTCGCGCGCGACTTGCCGACTGCATCGGCAACTTGCTGATGGGTCATTTCAAACTCGTCCAACAGCCGCCTTAACGCTTCGGCCTCTTCCAAAGGATTCAGGTCTTCCCGCTGGATATTCTCGATCAGCGCTATCGCCATTGCGGTGCGGTCGTCTATCTCCTTGATGACCACCGGAACCTGCTGCAACCCGGCTAATTGCGCGGCCCGCCAACGCCGCTCACCGGCAATAATTTCGTACCTGTCCGGGGCAATCTTACGCACCACAACCGGCTGTATGATGCCTTGCGCTTTGATGGAATCGGCCAGTTCTTGCAGTTTTTCGGGGTTAATATCTTTTCTTGGCTGATACTTGCCCCGCTGCATGTATTCGACCGGCAGGGTGTGCAGCTGATGGCCTTCCCCGGTGTCGCCGTGATCGTCTTTACCGGAAACACTGCCCAATAAAGCGTCCAGCCCTCGATTTAATCCCCGTTTTTTCACAGCCATAATTCAATTTTTCTCTTTTTTAACATTTCACCGGCAATGCCCGTTGCGCTGATTTACGATAAATCAGCGCGGACTATCGCTTCAAATTCTTCTATCAACTTTCTTAGAGCCTCGGCTTCCGCCAACAGAGTAAGATGCTCTCTTTGAATGTCCTTAAAAAAGGCCATCAGCATTGCCGCTTGTCCACCTGCTTCCCCGGCGCTCTGCATTTCATCCTGATCCGCATCTTTAGCTCCCGGATAAGCGCCCGCTTGCCCAGTCTTCGGCTGATGCTTTTCCTCTTCCGCCAACAAAGCTTCAAGCCCCCGACCTAGTCCACGTTTTTTTAAAGTCATTTGCTGGATTTTTTTTCTTTTCTGATCATTTCACCCGCCAATGCGATATAGGCCACAGACCCGCGCGACGATTTATCGTAACTCAACACCGGTAAACCGTGACTTGGGGATTCCGCCAAGCGAATGTTTCTTGGAATGCAGGTTCGGAATACCTTATCGCCGAAATAGCGGATCAATTGCTCCGATACGTCCTTGGTCAGGCGATTTCTGTCGTCATACATGGTTCGCAGGATACCTTCCAGATGCAGCTCGGGATTAACGCTGTCCTGGATGTTTTTCAAGGTGCTCATTAACGCGGACAAGCCTTCCAACGCATAGTATTCGCATTGCATCGGTATCAACAGGCTGTTGGCGGCGACCATCGCATTTAAGGTCAGCATGTTCAACGAAGGCGGACAATCGATCAGAATAAAATCATAGTCCGCTTTGATCGGAATCAAGGCGTCGGCCAGCCGCCGCTCTTTATGATCGGCATGCATCAACTCCACTTCGGCCGCCGTCAGGTCTGAATTGCCCGGAATCACCGAAAAACCGATCTCGGGCAGCTTGATGACCGTTTCCGACGCAGGCACTTCTTCCATCAACAAATCGTAGCTGGAATATTTAACTTCCTGCTTATCGATGCCGCAGCCCATCGCCGCATTACCCTGCGGATCAAGGTCCACCAGCAATACGCGCCGGTTAGCCGCAGCCAGCGAAGCCGCCAGATTTACGCTGGTGGTGGTTTTTCCTACACCGCCTTTTTGGTTGGTTATGGCAATTATTTTTCCCACTAGCTTACCTCGACCTGTTCAGGTGATTGTATTCGTACCAGACATCGTTCAACGTCAGCCCCCGGAACGCTAACCGATATGACGGATTTTTTGGCTGTTATCTCTGCCAGCTCTGCATCCAGACTCTGCCCCTTCATTGCCAGCAACACGCCATCCTTGACCAGCAAATGCGCAGTCAGTTTCACTATATCGGGCAAGCTGGCGAACGCCCTGGTAAGAACCGCATCATACGCGGGCTCAGGATGATAATTTTCCACGCGGCTATGCACAACTGCTACGTTTTTAAGCTTTAACTCCAGAACGACCTGTTGCACAAACCGGGTTTTTTTGGCATTGCTGTCAAGCAAGGTAAAGCTAGTTTCGGGCAGGCAGATCGCCAACGGAATGCCGGGCAGCCCTGCCCCGGTGCCAATATCGATGATGCGTTTGCCCTCGACATGCGGAACAATCGCCAAGCTGTCCAGTATATGCAGCCGCGCCATCTCTTCCCTATCCCGTATCGCGGTCAGATTATAGGCTTTATTCCACTTTTCAATCAGCTTTATAAAATCAAGCAACTGATCGACTTGATGGTCAGTTACGTTTAGGTTTAATTCGGCTATCCCGGAGACCAGGATTTTTCGGCAGTCACTTCGACTTTGCTCAGGACAGGCTTTCATCAGGCGCTTTTCTTCTTTAGATAAACCAGCAACAGGGAAATTGCGGCCGGAGTAATACCGGGGATACGCGAGGCCTGGCCCAAGGTTTCCGGCCGCTGCTTTTTAAGCTTCTCGCTGACTTCATTGGACAGGCCGGGTACGCCGCTGTAATCGATCACCTCAGGCAAACGCAGGTGATCGTAGCGCAAGGCTTTGTCGATCTCGGTTTGCTGTCTGTCGATGTAACCGGCATATTTGGCCTGAATTTCAACCTGCTCGGCTACCTGCGGATCTATATCCCCGGCATCGTCCATAAACGACAGCAGTTGCCGAATATCCACTTCCGGGCGGCGCAGCAAATCCATCAGATTGGCTTCCCGCATTAACGGCTTGCCCCAATATTGCTCGACTTGGCCCGCCTGTTCCGTTTCCGTCCTGACCCATTTCTTTTTCAGCTCGCCCTGCAACTGAGCGATCGCAGCCCGCTTGGTCTCGAAAGCCTGCCAGCGCTCGTCGTCAACCAAGCCCAACTCCCTGCCTTTTTCGGTCAGGCGCAAATCGGCGTTGTCTTCCCTCAGCAGCAAGCGGTATTCAGCGCGGCTGGTGAACATCCGGTACGGCTCTTGGGTGCCGCGCGTAATCAAATCGTCGATCATCACGCCGATATAGGCTTCATCGCGCCCCGGACACCAGCTGTCGAGGCCTTTAACCAGGCGCGCCGCATTGAGTCCCGCGATCAAGCCTTGAGCCGCCGCTTCTTCATAACCGGTGGTGCCGTTGACTTGCCCGGCGAAAAACAGCGCGTCCATATGCTTGGTTTCCAATGACGACTTCAAATCCCTGGGATCGAAAAAGTCGTATTCGATCGCATAACCGGGGCGCAAGATTTCGGCGTTCTCAAAACCCAGCATCGAGCGCACCAGCTCATATTGCACATCAAAAGGCAAGCTGGTCGAGATGCCGTTGGGGTAAATCTCATGGGTATTCAAGCCTTCCGGCTCGACAAAAATCTGGTGCGAATCCCGGTCGGCAAAGCGCACGACCTTGTCTTCAATCGACGGGCAATAACGCGGCCCGACGCCCTCGATAATCCCGGAATACAGCGGCGAACGATCCAGGCCGGAACGGATAATGTCGTGGGTTTTGTTATTGGTGCGGGTGATATGACACGGAATCTGCCGGGGATGATGCTCGCGCTTGCCGAGAAACGAAAACACCGGCACCGGATCATCGCCGTGCTGCTCTTCCAGCTTGCTAAAGTCGATAGTCCGGCCGTCGATACGCGGCGGCGTGCCGGTTTTTAAACGGTCGATCCTGAACGGCAATTCCCTTAAACGCTCGGCCAACGCAATCGAGGCCGGATCGCCCGCGCGGCCGCCGCTGTAATTTTCCAGGCCGATATGTATTTTGCCGCCCAAGAAAGTGCCGGTGGTTAAAACCACGGCTCTTGCGCTAAAGTTCAAGCCCATTTGGGTTTTAACCCCGGCAACCCTGCCGCCTTCGACGATCAAATCGGACACGGTTTGCTGAAACAAAGCCAGATTGGGCTGGTTTTCCAGCGCCGTTCTTACCGCCTGCTTGTAAAGCTGACGGTCCGCCTGGGCGCGGGTCGCCCGAACTGCCGGGCCTTTGCTCGCATTCAAAGTGCGAAACTGGATGCCGCCATGATCGATAGCCCGCGCCATTACCCCGCCTAATGCATCGACTTCCTTAACCAAATGCCCCTTGCCTATCCCGCCAATCGCCGGGTTGCAGCTCATTTGCCCCAGGGTGTCGATATTTTGCGTCAACAACAATGTGTTCGCGCCGCACCGGGCCGAAGCCAACGCCGCTTCCGTACCCGCATGACCGCCGCCAACCACGATGACATCAAAGTCTTTTCTAAATTTCACTAGCGCTATGTACTCTTAAAAAATGGTATATTACTGCTGTGTGGATTCACACAAACTTGACATATTATAAGAGGTAAATGATGAAAAAACGTAAAAATCCGAAAGGGCCGCAAATTGCCCCTATTCAAAACCTGGTCGCGAAGCACGCGCACCTGTTTAACAAGGCGCAGACTTTTTGCGATAAAAGCAAATACAGCCGCAAAGCAAAGCACCCACGGCAGGAGGCTAGTCCAATGGTTCCAGGCGGAGTTATTGGACTAGCCTCTTGTTTTATCCTAAGCAGGGCTTCAGCCGTATTTCCTGCCGGATTACTTATCACGGGAAGATAACTCATGCCCACCAATCCCAAACTGGATGAAATGCTCATTAAAGCCGTACAAACATCCATGCGCATCGAAGGCTATCAGCCTGTACGCACCGAACAGCTTAGGCAACAGGCAAAACAGTTGATGGAGCAAAAAGGTGTCCAAGTATCAGTTCAAAGCAAGTGACATTTATCTGCCAGGCACAGACATCCCTAAAAATCGCTTAGGAATAGATGATGCCGAACTGTTGCATGAAATCGAAACAAACCTGTTAATAGCTTCCTATAGAATTCAAGTATCAGAGCTACAACCCGACACGCGATTTGATGAAGCCTATTTTATCGGCTTGCATAAACACACCTTTGCCAGCCTATACGATTGGGCGGGAGAATACCGTAGCGAGGATATGAGCAAAGGCGGAAGCTTGTTTTGTTTGGCACAGCACCTCCCTGCACAGATGAAACGGTTATTCCACAATCTGGAGCAAGAGCAGTTTTTGAGACAAGCCAACAGTGCGGCTAAGGAACATTTTGCCGAGCGGCTGGCCTACTACCAATGCGAGCTGATTGCCCTTCATCCCTTTTATGAACTTAATGGCCGCATCACCCGGCAGTTTTTCGACCTGATTGCCATTGCCAACGGCTATTACCCGATTGACTATAGCCAAGCCCTGAACCAAGACGCGTCTCCCAATCCTTATATTGAAGCGTCGATTGCTTGTGTGCAAAGGGCCGATAATCGTCAATTACAGCGATTCATCCTTGATGGACTAACCCGCATGGATGAATCCATATGAAATGCATCTTCACACTTGTATTAAACACCATGGATTTTACTGTCATGCACAATGCAAAACCTGATACTGCTGTTGATTCACTGGTACTTTACGGCTGAATTCAAATCATGCGCCAAACTCCAACTCATAGTAAATCGCTATATGCTTCTTCAGTTGTTCACGCAGGCTGTTAGTGTCAGACACACGGATTTGCTTGAAATTGTTAAGGTTAAAACCTACATCCTTAGCAACTTCACCAATACCATCATTGTGCAGCAACAGAAAATTTTCATGAGGTAATTCCCGCCCCTGATTCAATCCCATCAAAAAACCGATTTCATGGTAAACGTTCTTGTTACCGCCTGTTAAATCGGCTATCAGATAGCCAGAGTCATCAATAAGGCGCAGTATTTCCGCAGTGATTTGATACGAAAAGCCGGTGTCGAATTGATCAATCCGTATTGGCCTTAGCTTAATATCTTGCGTATAAATCTGATTTAGATCGTCAACCGCTGCTTTGATAGCCTCGAAATTTGACTTGGTTTTCTCGTCAAACCACATCGAAACAAAAATTTGCTGTTTTCGCGATTTCGCCACTTTTTCAAAAATACGGATAACGTCTGAAGCATTGATTGCTTGGAGTTCATACAGATGATTTTTCAGCATCCAAGTTTCAAATTGCCGATAGCGTGCTCCGTCCTGAATGGCGAAGAACAGAAAGGCGGAAAATAGTCCAAGCGAGGTAGAACATTGTAGTCGTTCATCCACATAGCTATTGTTGAGCTTCAGAATTGCTTGCAAAAGATCATCCTTATTCGGAAGCAGGCTTACGCCATTCAATCGCTTGCGCTCGACTTGCAGATTCTTTAACGACTCGATTAAAACCGAGCAACGGTTGTCGTCTTGCCCTTCGTGTTGACCGAATACGTCCAGCAGATTGGATAGGTAGGTAAAGTTCAATTCCTTACGTGTTTGGCGGCAAACAACAAATTCAGTCCCAAAATCGCGTTCAAGCACGTCATCGGGAAAGCCTGCTTCATCTTCAATGATACTTCGATAAATTTGTTCGGACGTGAGAGGTTTAGCTTTCGAATTGATATTGTAAAAAAGCGCTTTTTCGATTTGTTCGGCTTGTCCTTGAGTCAACAGCACGATGCAGAACGAGACGGGTTTGCTATTGAGGCGTTGCACGTCGGTCATCGCTTCGAAGGCGCTGATGCGGTGATTGCCGTCAATACGTTTCAGGATTTTGCCTGCTTCCTCGGGCAAGGTGATGTTCGCCCTCGCTAAGCCTGTCGCCGTCTTGGTTCTGGTGACTTTGACGCTTACGCCGTTGATGTTGGACTTGAACGTTTCCCCCTTAAGCACTAATTGCACTGGATCGGCATCGGGCGCACCGGGTTTTTCGTAGTCTGTCTGCAATTCCAGCGACAACACCACTTCCGGGAAAAACAGGTATTCACCGCGCCGGTAAAACGTTTCAATCTCAGTCTGATGCTTAGGGATCAAATCACGTTGATAGCCGGGGTCTGCAATGGATCGAGCGGCAAGCTCGCTGAATTTGGCGTAGCCTCGCACCACCAGAAAACCGCCCAAGGTGTCAGCCAGGACGCCGCGTAAGGTAATAGGCCCGATTGGCGCGCCAACCAGAAAACCGTCTGCGTCATGTTTTAAACTCATACTTCCACCTCGCCAAGAAGCATAGCCTCAATGCGGCGTTTGGCGGTTTCGAGTTCATTTTCTGCTTCAGCAATCAACTGCTTTGATCGCAGACGAATTGAGTTGGCAAATTCTGCAATACTTTTTTGCTTCGCCAGAGGAGGCAGTGGAATATGAATTCGGGAGAGAGCCGCTTGAGTCAGGCTACCCATAATCGCACCAATCTTTTCACGATCAAACTGACTTTGGCATAATTGACTATTCAAGAGTGTAACCAAATACTCACCGGAGACTTTGCTATTATCAAGTTCTATTCTGAACACTTCCGAACTAATTGCAAAACTGTCGTTATGGTCAACCAGTGCCGCAATTCCAAATGAACCTTTACGCGTAAGCAACAACTCTCCTTTTCTGACAATCCCACGCTCAGGCACAGCGGTCACTGGTACCTTTTGCGCCTTATTGGGTGAGATTTCGAATGCTCTTACATCGGCAACTTTTACATAAGGGATGCCGTCTTCAACAAAATCACGGCAATCGATACCATTGTTCATACTGAGAAATAGACGATTTAACGAAACTGTACTGTAACTTCCTGCATCAACGGCTTGTTCAAGTGTATGAAATTGAATATTGAAATAATAAGGATCGAATCGCCATCCCGCCAGCTCTCGACGTTGCACAGTGAAAATGCGGTTGGCGATAGTGTTTTCCGGTTCGAGTGGCAGTGTGATGCCAAGTTCGGTTAGTAGATAGTTATCTATGGAAGCAAGTAAGTCATGAGCCTTTTCTTTAGTCCGATTAAATTTTTGCAGTGATGCTTCCCATTCGGAAATTACTCGTTCCTGACGTGATATTTCTGGAATAGGCGGCATGCGCAATTGGCGAATACGATCAAGCCCTAGCTTAGGAATGGTGGTTTGAATGTAATCACGCGCCATCTGCTTTTGAAGCGGCCTCGAAAGCAGAAGCAGCATTAAGTACTGGGGCAATATGCCATCGACAATGTGTAATTTTGCGCAATTCTCTGTAAGGATGGTTGGTCCTTGGGAGATTTCTTCATTAAATACAGTTATTCGTCCTATAGTGCCCGCAATTGAAATCAATACGTCATCCGTGAAAACACGGTAGCGCTCCAAAGCATCAAATGTCTGCTGGGTAAGCCATTTCATTTCGCCGACCACTGAACCGTTTGCCCCCAAATTATCAACCCGAAGGTAGTACAGCCCCGTTTCTTCCATAGCGTAAGTATCGCCTAACGGAATGCGCTTGCCCCCTTTAACGCTGGCAATTCTGCCAACTTTACTCCATCCAGCAAGAGAATATCCAAGCCCTCGATGATAGTTTGGGTCATATCGGGATTCTGTTTGCCCCCAACTCACAATGAAGAATTTGTCTTCATTGAGGCCGGGGGTTAGGCAAAAGGGCGCGTGTCTCCTTGTTCAAGATGCTCCAAAAACCGCGCTAATTCACTAGCTACGATCTCTAGTTCATTGGTCGCCGTTGGCCTGCCGGTGGCGTCGTAGCCAATATCTTCGGCAATCGCCATGAAGATCGGGTAATCCTCAAGCTGCTGTTTGACCTTGGCGAGAAAGTCGTCTTCCAGCGTTTCGCGCAGATTGGCGATGCGCTCGTTATAATCGTCGCTGGTGGCTTGGTGCCAGTCTTTGTAAGCTTCGCTTTCCTTGTGCGCGGTGATGTCGGCTTTGGCTTGCGCCTTGAATTCGCGCTTGTCCGCCGCAGTAAGATTCCCCTGGGCTTCGAATGCGTCGAGCTTGGCGACCAAATCGTCTTCAATCTGCCGGATAACGGCATCGCCGCGCTTGAGCGCGGTTTTCTTTTCTTCGATTAACGCTTCCAGCGCAGCGCCCAACGCTTTGTCGGCAAACAAATCATCCTGGGCTTGGGTTTTGATGGCTTTGATTGTGGCGGTCGTGGCCGCGTTGTATTTTTTCAGGAACAGCACCGAACTTTTTACCCCCGCGCCGTTGGCGGCAAAGGCAAATTGCGGCAGCGAGACGACGGCGACGATGCGCCAGTGCTCTTCAATCCAATTGCGCACATATTGCATTGAGCTGTTGGTCAGGATGCTGTCGGGAATGACCATCGCCAACATACCGCCGGGCTTCAAGAAACGGTGGCATTGCTCGATGAACAGCACTTCGGTGGTTTGCTGGTCGCGGGTCGTTTCGCGCAACAGATTAACGTTGTTGATTTTGGCGTCTATCCAGTCGATGCCTTTTTTGCCCAAGGCGTAATTTTCCAGGTAGCGTTTTTCGGCAAACTTAACCTTGGAGCCGAACGGCGGGTTGGTGATGATGTAGTCGAAGCCGTTTTCCTTGAAGCCTTTATTTTTGCTCCGTTCGCGCAAGGTATCGATGGCTTCCAGGCCATCGGAGGCGATAACGTTGGTATGGCCGTCGTCATGGATGATCATGTTCATCTTGGCGGTGCGGGCGATACCTTCCGAGATTTCGATGCCGTAAAGATTATGCTCGGCAAAATCGTGCCAGAAATCGAAATGTTCTTTATAGCCTTCGGGCGTGGCCGGGTCGAAATAGCCTTGTTGCGCTTTGAGGTCGGCCTGTTTGCGCACTTTGTCCAGCGCATGCAGTAAAAAACCGCCGCTTCCACAGGAAGTATCGAGCACGATGCTGTCATTATTGATCGGCAAGGCATCGACGATGAACTGGACGATTTTGCGCGGGGTAAAATATTGGCCAAACTCGCCCCGGAAAAAACCGGTCATGAACGTCTCAAATGCGCGGCCTTTACTGTCCAGGTCGGTTTTATTCAGGTTTGTCGCCGCCAAGTAACCGACCACGGTTTGCAATTCGGCATTGGACAAGCGAATGTCCTCTTTGAACACTTCGGCGTCTTTTTTCCGCCCTTCCAGATACAAGTCATGGATACGATGCTTGAGCGCATCGCCTTTGTCGTCACTGAAAATCTGAAAGTTATACGGGTCGCCGTTTATACGTTTGATGCGTTCGTCCCAGATTTTGCAGAAAATCAGCTTGTCCAGTTCATCGAAAGCTTCCGCCGGATTACGTTTACCGCCCGCCCACAGCGCGTCATGGGCTTGTTTGAAGATGCGGGTCAGTTCGTTTTCTTCAACGGTTTTCAGCTCAAAACCGCCGATGCCGCCTTTAACGTACTTGAATCGGGAAACTTCCTTGCCGGGACGCGGCAAATCGGCCAGACGGTTGGCATGACGCTCTTTGGGTGCAACGCGGTCGCGGCGGAAGTAGTCGTTGCGAATGCCGGAGGTCATCCAAACGAAATCGGCATCCATTGAGTTGGCGTAACCGAAGGCTTGTTCAACGCCTTGATCGAGCTCCCCCTGGCTGGCTTCTTCGCGTTTGCATTCAACGGTAATCAAAGGCTTTTTGAGGGTTTTGTCGGCGTAGACAACAATGTCTGAAAATACATTGGGGACACGATGCTCAACGGCCACTTCAATATCGATTTGTTCGGGCGTGTAGCCATATTCCAATACCAAGGAAAGATACGCGCGGGCGCGAACTTTTTCTTCCGGGTCGGTAAAACGTAAACGTTTATTTTGGGTTTTGTAGCTAATGTTTTTCTGCTCTGCATCGAAGGAAACAAGTCCCTTCGCGATACCTTGTTCGATAAGGTAATCCATAGTTATTTCTCTTTGAAATTTAAGTCAGTCAATTTTGAAACGCAGCAAAGTGTAATTCGTAGCTCCCTTTCGACCAAGCATTAATCTTGCCGCACCGACCCTAGGTACTCATCCATGGCATTGAATACCCGCTCCCGACAAGCATGACGAACTTGCGTAAATCTGCTAAAGAAGTTTTATGCTATGGTATCCTCCCTAAAGTTAGACAACTGAATGTTCTGATAGACAAAAACCGCACCATCCGACCTTTCAAAAACGATCATTAAATAGCCCGAACAAAGACCCTCTTAAAACACCAATATCCGCACTATCTTATTTTCATTTTTTAAGGGATATTACAATCATCATATAAATTGAGATACTTGTAGCGTCTGTTTTACAGGAGGTCAAACCTTGACCAAGCGACCAAAGATTCAAAAACCACAAACTTCCGCACCCCCCTGGCATCTCCTTGAACCCTGGCAAACCACCGCGTGGCTCAAAGTCAACCCTGAAAACGGCCTGGATCATCAGGAGGCAAAGGAACGTCTCGAGACCTACGGCCCAAACGCCATCCAGGAACAACGCCGCAAAGGACCGATTCGGATGTTTTTGGGGCAATTCGCCGATTTCATGATCATCGTGCTGATTTTGGCCTGTATCGTTTCGGGCTTGCTCGGCGAGATGACGGATGCGGTCGTCATCCTCGTCATCATCGTGTTGAACGCCATCATCGGCTTCGTTCAGGAGTACAGTGCGGAAAAAGCCGTGGCCGCGCTCAAACGCTTGTCCAGCCCCACCGCGCAGGTGCTGCGGGAGGGAAAAACCAAAACTATCGCGGCGCATGAGCTGGTTCCCGGCGACCTGGTCATGCTTGAAGCGGGCAATGTCGTCCCGGCCGACCTCAAGCTATTGGACGTGGCGAGGCTCAAGGTGGAAGAGGCGGCGCTGACCGGCGAATCGCTGCCGGTCGAAAAATCGGAGGCGCTGATACGGGAATTGGATTCACCTCTCGGCGACCGGCTCAATATGGCGTACAAGGGAACTATTGCGACCTACGGCCGCGGCGTCGGCGTCGTCATCGCCACGGGGATGAACACCGAGCTCGGTAAAATCGCCGAACTCCTGCGCCAGGAAAAAGAGACTAAAACCCCGCTGCAACAACGCCTTGCCAGCTTCGGCATGCGCCTTGCCCTTTTGGTTTTAGCCGTCTGCGCGATTATTTTCGTAGTGGGTTTACTGCGCGGCGAAGAGCCCGTACTGATGTTTTTGACCGCCGTCAGTCTGGCGGTGGCAGCCATCCCTGAAGCCCTGCCCGCCGTAGCTACGGTGACCTTGGCGATGGGCGCGCGCAAGCTGGTCGTGAAAAACGCGCTGATACGGAGGCTGCCCGCCGTGGAAACCTTGGGTTCGGTAACCTTCATCTGCTCGGACAAGACCGGCACGCTGACGCAAAACCGGATGCATGCCGAAGCGTTTTACGCCGAACAGCGTTTGCGGGAAAGCATAGACCCCGATTTTCCGGCCCCGTTGTTACGGGCGCTGGCCCTGAACAACGACGCCCGCCGCGACCACGGCGGTCAATTGCTGGGCGACCCCACCGAAATCGCTTTGTACGAAGCGGCCGAAAGCGTGGGCTATGTTGGCGCGAACCTAGTCAAGGACGCGCCTCGGCTGGACGAGATCCCTTTCGATTCCGAGCGCAAACTGATGACCACGCTGCATCAGGAAAACGGCGAACTTGTCGCTTACACCAAAGGCGCGCCGGAAAATGTGCTGCCTCGCTGCGTTAACCAATGGCTCGGCAACGGCCCGCAGCCTTTGTCTATGGAGACGGCATTGGCCGCTGCCGAGCAAATGGCCGAGGAAGGCCTGCGGGTGCTGGCCCTGGCATACCGGCAGTTCCCTGAACAACCGCAAACGCTGGATGCCGATTCTATCGAAAGCGGGCTCATTTTCCTGGGTTTGGTTGGACTGATGGACCCACCGCGCCCGGAAGCCAAGGAAGCGGTCGCGCTATGCAAGACTGCGGGAATCACGCCGGTCATGATTACCGGCGACCACCCGGCGACCGCCCGCGCCATCGCGATCAGGCTCGGCATCGTCGATGACGGCGGCAAGGTGCTGACCGGGTCGCAACTGGCCCGGATGAATCTTGAGGAATTCGAGAAGCAAGTCGAGGACGTTCGTATTTATGCCCGCGTTGCGCCGGAGCAAAAGATCAAAATCGTCAAGGCGCTACAGGACAAGGGGGAATTCGTAGCGATGACCGGGGATGGCGTCAACGATGCGCCGGCGTTGAGAGCGGCCAATATCGGCATCGCGATGGGCAAGATCGGCACGGATGTGGCGCGGGAGGCCTCGCATATGGTGCTGCTGGACGATAATTTCGCCACCATCGTGACCGCGGTGCGCGAAGGGCGGCGGATTTTCGACAACATCCGCAAATTCATCAAATATGCGATGACCTGCAACTCGGCGGAAATCTGGACGCTGTTTCTGGCGCCTTTTCTGGGCTTGCCGATCCCGCTGCTGCCTATCCACATCCTCTGGATCAATCTGGTTACCGATGGCTTGCCGGGCCTGGCCCTGGCCGTCGAACCGGAAGAACGGGGCATCATGGAACGGCCGCCCCGCGGCCCCCAGGAAAGCATCTTTGCGCAAGGCATGTGGCAACATATTCTGTGGATCGGCCTGCTGATGGGCGGCGTTTCCTTATTCGCCCAAGGCTGGGCTTATTCTACCGGTTCCGCCCGCTGGCAGAGCATGGTGTTTACAGTGCTGGCCCTGTCGCAGATGGGGCATGTCTTGGCGATCAGATCGGAGCGGGAATCGCTGTTCAGCCAGGGCCTGTTTTCCAACATGCCGCTGTTAGGCTCGGTGCTGTTGACCTTTTGCCTGCAAATGGCGGTGTTGTATGTGCCGGCGTTGCAGCCGATCTTCAAGACCGAAGCCTTGAGCCTCGATGAACTGTTGCTCTGTCTGGCGCTTTCTTCGGTCGTGTTCTTTGTCGTGGAAGTCGAAAAATGGCTGCGCCGCCGGGGCTGGATTTACCGAAACGGGCCGAAAGATTTGTAATCGCAGGTTTTAGGGTTAAGCCTCACCGTTCCAGCGCGATAATCAGCGCGCTGGTAATAACCGCAATCAAGACGGCGCGGATACCGGACCATAACCAAAAACCATGCTCGATTTTGCCAAGGTATGTCCCCAACAGGAAAATCAACACGAACGCCATGCCAATAGAAGCGTTCATGGGATCTACAGGCAGAGGAATCTGTTGCGAGGCCAGCCACAAAGGCAAAGTGATAAGAACCGAAATCAGCAACGGAGAAAGCCCGTTGACCAAAGCGATCATGATCGGCACCAACCGGGATGCCCGTCCATGCGCACTTGTTTCGAGCGTCACGATCATAGCCTTTTCCAACTCGCGCAAAGCTTTCCTGCGCTCGGCGGCTTCGCTGAGATAGGCGCTGCTCACCCCGCTGACCGACAGCGCAATTGCGGCGCCAAGGCAAACGCTTACCGCCACCGTCGCCGACGTTTCGCCGCTGGTATGGAAACCGATGATAAGCCCCAGCATTGTCAGCGCTCCGTCAAAGCCGTTCACCACCACGTAGCGCCGGGCGATACCGCGCGATCCGGTGATGTGTAATAGAAAGGACAACTGCTTAATCCAATTGATCAATGCTTCCGTCTCCGAAGGTCAAATGCGCTTTACTCAATTCAGCGCCTTTAAAACGGATCGGCGGGACTGCCCGAGACTTCAACCTCATCGATACTGTGAACAGTCCCCCCCATTGTACCGATGACGGCTTTAACGGCGGCAAAATCGACCGCTACGCCCTCGATAATTACCTCGGCGCTTTCGGTTTTCTCATCAACCGCCGTAATGGTAAGGTTGACCCGATAGTCCGGGGCCAATGAGGCAATCGCGCCGGCCAAATCCAATGCATCTGGATGATGCGGCTTGAGCACGTCCAGAACGATGCGTTTAACTGAAGGCATAAAGGTCTCCCTATTCATTGATTATCGATGAAACTCAGTTCCGGCAAATCAATGCCGGCCATTATTGATACTGCGTACACATTCACTCGCTTGGCCTACTCCTGTTGCAGATAGAGAACCGACAAGTTGAGGATGTAAATGATGAACATGGACAGACTGACCCAGCCTACCGTCTTGAACAAGCGTTGCTGCGGCCGATACAGAAGCCCGACAACGGCAATGCCGGTCATCATGATCGCCGACTGGCTGGTAACCAAATGTACCGGCGAGACGCTGGCAAGGAGAGGGCCTTGCAGGTAAGCCATATCGTCGACGGCGATAATGACCAGATCGAACAGGTTGCTGCCCAGCAAGTCGCTGATCGCCATGTCCAACGCCCCGATTCTCAGCGCCGAAAGCGTAACCGCCACTTCAGGCAAGGAAGTAGCCGTGGCCACGAACACGGTGCCAACGAAGCTGCGCCGCCAGCCCATGGCTTCGGCCAAATGCTCCGCCGTTACCGGAAGCCTGATACCCGCCAAAACCACCACGACAGAGACTAAAATAAAGAACGTCAGCGCCTTGAGCAAACTGATTTTCGGATAGCGCTCGGCAATTTCTTCCACGACTTCCTGACGCTGGGCTTTTTCATAACGAAAAACCGTGCGCATCGCAAAAATGTAAAACAGCACAATGATCGGCGAGTATATGCCGACATGCCAAAAACTCAGATTAATGCCGTGTTGATACAAGACCAGATTGAACGCCACGAAACCGAGAAGCACAACGCCGAAACCGGCGGAAAGTATATGCCCCTGGCTGATTCGGGTATAAACCGAAGCGCCCCGATGCAGGAAATCCAGCAGCACGATCAGCAGCAAATTGAATACGCAACTGCCCAAAACATCGCCTAACGCGATATTCGGGACATTCACATACGTTACCGCACTGATCCCGGTGACCAGCTCGGGCAGAGAAGTGACCGTGGCGAGCAAAGCGATGCCGATCCAGGTTCCTCCCCAACCGGTTTTTTCGGCGATAACATCGCCGTAGAGCGAGAGAAAGTAACCGGACACGCCGATTGCTAAAGCCAAGGCGGTAAACTCAACAAAAATCAGCCAATGCGTCATGCGATATTCTGCTTATTAATCGAGGGAATCATCTTACACTTGTTTGAGTTTGCCGGGCGCCGGTAAGCAGCGGTGAAATTGTTTCGAGTCACGATCATGGCGACTCTCCCGATCAGTTTGGTTGCAGTATATCCTTATTGTTTTTCAGCCATCATGTCTAAATCATTACGAACATTTTATTGGGTGTTAGAATACGACCCAATCTGTGCGTTTACCCCGAGCTGTAATCTGAAAAAATGCACAAAACGAAAACGTTAAAAACATTTTCCATTAAGAGGACACTATGCGGAACCTGAAGCTTTTACCCGCGCTGATTGGGGCGACAGTTGTCATCGCTGTCATTTTATATGTCGCCTTCTATTTCATATTTCTCGATCTGTTTGTCGACTTATGGTGGTACCAGTCATTAAAACTTGAAGCCTATTTTTGGCTCAGGCTGCTGTACAAATTCTTCCTGTCCGGCGGCGTCACGCTGGCGTTCTTCGCCATTTTCTTTTTTCACTTCTGGATCGCCTCGCGCTACCTGGGCATCAATCCGGCTGACGAACTTCTCAGCAATATCGATAAACGCCGCCGTTTCCAGCGTTTTGCCGACACCTTCATGAACGGTTCGGCAGCCGTATATACCCCAATATCGCTGATTCTGGCGATATTTATCGCCATCCCTTTCTATAATCAATGGGAATCGACACTGCTGTATTTTTTCGGCAGCGACTCGGGCGTAACCGAAACGGTTTACGGCAAGGATGTCAGCTTTTATATGCTGTCCTACCCGACCTACATGCTAATCCAACAGGAAATGCTGATCACCGCCTCGCTGATCTTTTGCATGGTCGGCATTTTATATTGGCTGGAACATATTTTTATACCCGATGAAAATTCCGAGTTCCCGTTGGGCGCCAAGATTCATCTCACCGTGCTGATCGGCTTTGTCGTTGCGTTTGTGGTCTGGGGCTTTATGCTGGACCGCTTTACGCTACTTTATACTAAGACCCACGAGCCGATATTTTACGGCCCCGGTTTCGTGGAATTACGCTACCACTTGCCGCTGATCTGGCTGGAAATCGTTACCTTCGTGGCGACAGCGATAACCGCAGGCTTATTTATTTTTTCAGAAAAACACCGGGTAAAAACCCCTTTTTTAATATCGCTGGCTTTGTTCCTGTGTGTCGCAGGCTTGCCGAAGATTCAGTTTATCCCCGATCTGATCCAGAAATATATCGTCAACCCGAATCCGGTCAAAACCAATAAGTCGCTGATGCAGCATAATATCGACGCGACGCTGGCCGCTTACGATTTGAAGAATATCAAGACGGTTGATATGACTATTAATCTGGATGCGACGAACGACATTGAATCATGGAGTACGCAAAAACATTTTGACAATCTTCCGGTCTGGGACAGGGAGTTCATCATTGACAACTATAAGCAGTTACAGGAAATAAGGCCTTATTACAAATTCCTGTCGGTCGATGAAGACCGCTATTTTGTTCTCGACCATACCCGGCAGGTTAATCTTGCGGCCCGGGAAATCAATATTTCGAAGCTGCCGCCTGAAGCGCAAAACTGGGAAAACACCCACTTGCGCTACACTCACGGCTACGGCGCCGCCGCTACTCCCGCCGCGCAGGATGCCGATAAGCAGCTGATATGGTATCTACGCGATTTAAATATGTATTCCGACGTCGGCTTCAGCGTTAAGCACCCGGATATTTACTACGGTCAGGAGCAATTCCACTTTGCCATAGTGCCTAACAAGTTAAATATCATGGGCATTGCCGGCACCGACCCGGAATTAGCGGAACCTTACCACGGCGAGGGCGGGATACCTATTCCATCGCTGTTCAGAAAGGCATTATTCGCCTTTTATTTTAAGGATGAAAAAATATTCTTTTCAACCGGCATCACTAACCAAAGCAAGCTCAAGATGCGCAGAAATATAACCGAGCGCATTAATAGACTGACTCCTTTTCTGCATCTGGATAAAGATCCTTATCTGGTTATAGACAAGGACCGGTTCTACTGGATACAGGACGCCTATACCTTATCCAATAAATATCCGGTTTCCAAACCTGCGGACGATGATTTCCTGGAAGGACATCAAGATTTCAACTACATCCGCAACTCGGTTAAAGTTGTGGTCGA
The DNA here is from genome assembly GCF_002934365.1 of Methylobacter tundripaludum. Classification (GTDB taxonomy): domain Bacteria; phylum Pseudomonadota; class Gammaproteobacteria; order Methylococcales; family Methylomonadaceae; genus Methylobacter_A; species Methylobacter_A tundripaludum_A. The sequence continues at coordinate 390,529 of NZ_PTIY01000001.1, forward strand.
TGCCTTTGACGGCGATGTCGATTTTTATATTTCCGACCCATCGGATGCGATTATTCAGGCATACAGCAATGCGTACCCTGGGGTATTTAAAAATCTGGAAGAAATGCCTGCGGAATTAAAGAAACACTTGCGCTATCCACGCGATCTTTATTATCTGCAAATGAAGGTGTATGCGAAATATCATCAAAAAAGCCCCGAATTATTCTACGAACAGGCCGAAACCTGGCAGTTTGCCAATGTCCGTGGAGAACAGGTATTGCCTTATTACCAGACGATGGACTTTGGCAACTGTAACGACGCTGAAGAGTTTGTAATGATTAACCCGATGACGCCTTTTAACAGGGGCAATCTCAGCATGATCGGTGTAGCGGGGACACTCGACCAAACCAATTGCGGCGGGGCATATAAACCCGGCATTACCGTTTACAAGTTCGGCAAGGATATTCAGGTCAATGGACCGGCGCAGGTTGAAGCCTTGATTCACCAGAATCCGCTGATTTCCGAGCAATTTACCTTATGGGATCAGAGCGGGTCGCGGATTGAAATGGGGCGTATGATTATCCTGCCGATGGGCAATAACGTTCTGTATGTACAGCCGGTTTATATCGTCTCAACCAAAAACAAAATACCCCAACTCATCCGGGTCATTGTTTCTGTCGGCAACGAAGTTGTTATGGATAAAACGTTATGGTCGGCTTTTAACCGCTTAAAACAAATTTATATCAAAAACGCCGCCGAAGGTAACGGAACAATAACATCCAAACCCGCGCTAGAGCGGATAAAGAACTAAGAGGGCGGATTGCGGATCAGCGGAGTTGAAGCCGCTGATCCGGCCTTAATTGGCTTTAAATCATTACGTTAGGATCGTGCGTAAATTAATTTAGGCAATTACCATGAAGAGCATGAAGGACATGAAGACTTAAACCTTTCATGCCGCTTCATGTCCTTCATGGTAAAAAAATGAAAAATAAAACTTGCTCAAGAGCAACATCAGAGTGCGCAGCCAGACTTCCACTCAAGGCTGATAAGACCAGCGTCAGGTCATCGGCGAACACAAGGTAATTGTCATAAAAATTTCAGTTGTTATTCCCAGCTACAACCGTCGTGATCTGCTGAAACGCGCGCTATTATCCGTCTATTCACAAACCTTGTTACCGACTGAAGTAACGGTAATCGATGACGGCTCTAACGATGGCACAGAAGCCATGCTCCGCCGGGAATTTCCGAAGGTCAATTATTATTACCAAGAAAACCTAGGCGTCAGTGCCGCACGTAATCTCGGCATCCAGCAAGCCAGCGGCGACTGGCTGGCCTTCCTGGATTCCGATGATGAATGGCTGCCTGAAAAACTGGCCAAGCAAAAGGCGGCGTTGACGGCCGACCCCGGCTACAGGATTTGCCATACCGAAGAAAACTGGATACGCAACGGAATCCAGGTTGACGTACCCAAAAAATACGCCAAGACCGGCGGCTGGATATTCGGCCATTGCTTGCCGGTCTGCGCAATATCCCCGTCCACCGCGTTGATACACCGCTCGGTATTTACCGGCATCGGTCTGTTTGACGCCCGGCTGCCTGCCTGTGAAGATTATGACCTGTGGCTCAGAATCACCGCCAACTACCCGGTTTTACTGGTTGAACAGCCGCAAATCAACAAGCATGGCGGCCATCAAGACCAGTTGTCCCAGGCATTCTGGGGCATGGACCGGTTTCGGATCAGCGCCTTGCAAAAAATCATTGATGCCGGTCAATTGTCCGCCCCAAACCGGCAGGCGGCGGTCAATATGCTGCTAAAAAAAGCCGGCGTTTACCTTAACGGCGTTACCAAACGCGGAAAAACCGAGGAAGCAAGCTATTACCGACAACTGATTAAGCGCTACGAATAGTTATTTGATTCTAAATCTACAGCTACAGTCGCCCTTGGCCATACAGCTTAGCTGCTCAACGTCTTTGTCCAGCAAAGAAGACATCAGCGCCAAATCGAACTCGCAAATCTCATGATGCTTTTGAGCCAGATCGTGATAAATACAATTAAAAGCCTGGATATTTTGACTTTCAGTTCCGGGTTCCATGCCCACTTTGACTTGAAAACCAAGATCGGTCATGACCAAGGCCAATTCATCAACGCGTTCGCTTAAACTTTTCCCATCAAACTTGCCGCTGAGTTTATCCGCGAGTCTTCCGCCCAGTTTTTGCATATAGGCTTTGAAACGCTCCGGGCCTATTTCCTGCAATAAATCGCTAAGAATCAATTCTGAAAACCAGGCGTATTGCTTGGGGAAATAGTTGTTGCCTTTATCGGTGATGACGTAGATGGTTACCGGACGCCCGGCTGTTTTATTGAGCATGCTTTTTCTGATATAGCCGTCCCGCTCAAGTGCGACAAAGTGCTGTTGAACGCCCGTTCTTGAAATGTCGAGTACTTTAGCCAATTCATCAACACTCAGGCCATTCCTGTTTTCCAGCAAATGTTCAAGTATCTGGTGTTGCCGGGGACTTATCTTTTGAGGTATTAGCGGATTCATCCTTCTCATCATGTCTTTTTGTTAAGCCGATGTAGATAATAGCTCATTATGACATATATAACTTGTAAAAGTTTTATATAGCATAAATCGGTCTGTTGTTATAAACTTCGGATTGAGCAAGTTTGCTTAAATAATAATAATTACCCACACAACTGGAGACACATGATGAGCGATTCTCAAGAAACCGGCCAAACACTCTATGAAAGAATCGGCGGCGAAGCGGCTGTTAATGCGGCCGTAGATATTTTTTACCGCAAAGTGCTGGCGGATTACCGCATTAACCGTTTTTTCGACAACACCGACATGGACAAACAACTCGCCAAACAAAAGGCCTTTTTTACCATGGCGTTTGGCGGCCCCAATAATTATACCGGCCAGGATATGCGTAATGCCCATGCGCGTCTGGTCAAAATGGGTTTGAACAGCAGCCATTTTGATGCGGTCATGGAGCACCTTGGCGCGACATTAACAGAGCTGAATGTACCTCAAGAGCTGATCGCCGAAGCTGCCGCCATTGCGGAAAGCACACGCAACGACGTATTAGGCAAATAACTGAAATACCAGGTGGAGACCATGCGAAGCATAACGATTGGCGAATCGACATTTTCCTGTCAACCGGATGAAACTGTATTGGAAACCCTGTTAAGGGAAAACGTGCAGATCCCTAACGGTTGCCGCCAGGGCCTTTGCCAAGCCTGCATGATGCGCAGTCTTGATACTCCTCCACCTGTCTCAGCCCAAGCCGGTCTTAAAGACACCTTGCAAAAACAGAACTACTTTCTGTCTTGCATCTGTCGTCCAGAACAGGATATGACCGTTGCCTTGCCCAACCAGCAAGGCGCTTCGATTGAAGCCGTCGTCATCGAAAAGCAGCTGTTGACGCCCGACATCGTCCACTTGGTTTTGGAATATCAAAGCCAATTTAATTTCTTCGCCGGCCAATTTGTTAATTTAAAACGGCCCGACGGCTTAACCCGCAGCTATTCGATTGCGAATATCCCGCAGCATGAAAACATTCTGGAATTTCATATCCGGCACCTGCCGAACGGCCAATTCAGCAGCTGGGTTCATGATGAATTGGAGTTAGGCGCATCTGTCGCCATTTCAGAAGCCCAAGGCTCGTGCCATTACCTGCCCGGACGCGCCGAGCAGCCCTTATTGCTGATCGGGACCGGCAGCGGCCTTGCTCCGCTGTACGGCATTATTTCCGACGCCTTGGCCCAGGATCACTCAGGCCCTATCCATTTGTATCACGGCAGTCGCGATCTTAACGGACTGTATTTCATTGATGAAATGCGCGAACTTGCCGCAGAGTTTGAAAACTTTCATTACACGCCTTGTGTCTCGGGAGAAGGTATTGAATCGGATCATGTCCGGGGCCGCGCTCATGAGATTGCCTTATCCTCCGCCGAATCCCTAAGCGGATGGCGGGTTTTCCTGTGCGGACATCCCGAAATGGTCAGCCACACCAAGAAAATGGCGTTTATGAAAGGCGCATCGATCAGCGATATTTACACCGACGCTTTTCATGTGATTCAGGACAAGAAATAAACAAGCGCCATAACAAAGGCAATGTCGTTTACAGCACGGAAACATTGCGCCCCATGAATCAACAAAATCCGCCCGGAATTTTTATCTACGCCGCACTGCCTTGCGAGGCCAAACCGCTGGTCGAGCATTTCAACTTAAAAAAAGAGACGCCTGTTCAGCCGTTTGCGGTTTATTTGGGCCGGGACATCTGCCTGACCGTAACCGGCTTGGGAAAAAGCGCGATGGCTGCCGGCGTAGCCTACACCCACGCTTTGTTTGCTGCGGTTGAACATCCGGTGCTGGTTAATATCGGCATTGCCGGGCATAAAGACCACGCCCTGGGCAGCCTGTTTCTAATCGACAAAATCACCGATATTGACAGCCTGAAAAGCTATTATCCGCCGCTGGTTTTCACGCCGCCTTGCCCCACCGCCGCCATCCAAACGGTATCAAGGCCTCAGATTGACTATGACCCGCACCATCTTTGCGACATGGAGGCGTCCGCATTTTATGAAATCGCCGTAAGATTTTCGTCAGGCGAATTAATCCACTGCCTGAAAGTTATCTCGGACAATGCATTATCGCCGGCCGAAAACATCCAGCCCAAGCAGGTTTCTCAATTGATAGCCGCGCATGTTGCAACGATTGAAGCCTTGCTCGCGGAGTTAAGACGTCTGGCGGAATTGATAACTGCGCCGGAACCGGCGCAGTTTGAACGGCTGATACAACGCTATCATTTTACGGCCAGCGAACAGGGACAGCTAAAAAACCGGCTGTCCCGCTGGGAGCTATTAACCGGCGCCCAAATCCCTGAGCTTGATGAAACCCCGTTACATAAAGGCAAGGATGTTTTATGTTGGCTGGACCGGCAAATCAATAAACTTGAGTTTTCCTTGTAACGGCGTTTTTCTAGCCGTTAAAAGAATATGAAGGCATGCTTGCTGACTGCGACTATCGCGATATAAACGAAGCAGGCAAGCGCCCCGGCGAAAGCCTTCCAACGCAGCTCGCCCTGACTCTTGATCGCGACAATCCCCAGGCCGACGTATGCGACCAGAGCGATTAGCTTAGCGACAATCCAGCCGTACTCGGCTGACAACCATGAACCTTGAAAAACCAAAGTAAAACCGGTGATCAATAAAAAAGTATTGATAATATGCGGCCCGATTTTTATCCATTTTTGTTCCAGCAATTCCGGGCGCTTTTCGGCCAGATAGATCCTGCCGACAAAGCTGGAGATCGACAATAAAATAAAGGTGAGATGAAGAATTTTAATCATGCTGTACTCCTAAGGTTTAACGATAAATAAGTCTGTTGCCTATGTTGCAGCAATATACGCCGAAAAACCAGCGGGTCTTTTTGCTGGGTTATTTCGCCGGGGCGAGGATAGCACTGATGCTCCAACCGGGATAACCAAAAACGCAACGCCGCCGCCCTGAGCAGGATCGGCCAGTGCTGTTTCTCCAGCGGCTCCAGCGGCCTTAAAGTTTCATAAGCCGCCAGCAACGCAGCGAACTTTTCGTTATTCACCGTGCCGTTATCGCAGCACCAATCGTTAGCCGCTATCGCAACGTCCAGCAGCAAGGTATCGGTGCAGGCGCTGTAAAAATCCAGCAAGCCGCTGAGCCGGTCATCGGCAAACAACACATTATCCCTGAACAGATCGGCGTGAATAACGCCGCGCGGCAGATTAACCCGGCTGTTCTCAGTTTGAAAAGCCAGCTCGTCATCAATCAGCCCGCGATCCGCTGCCGACAAATAAACGCTGATCCTATTCAGCACCGTCTTGCACCAGCTTATATCATTGCCGCTCTTTACCGGGAAAACATAGTCCTGCGTACAGCGATGCAAACTTGCCAGCTGCAAGCCGATTTCCTGGCACTGTAAGATTGATGGCGATGCCGTTGATGAACCGGGTAAAAGCCTGAATACCGCTGCCGGTTTACCATTAAACTGACGCAGCGGATTACCCTGCCGGTCGCGTTGGGGGCAGGGGCAAGGCAGGCTGTTTTTGCCCAGATGTAACAATAACTTTAAAAAATGCGCCAACTCATCGGCCGCCAGCGACTCGAATAAAGTCAGGATGAAACGGCCTTGCGTAGTGGCTACCGAATAATTGGTATTGTCTATGCCGTCCGTTATCCCCTCAAAACTGACGACTTCGCCGAGACTATAAGCACTAAAGAATTGATCGAGTTGCGGGCGTGTTATACGAGTAAATACCGACACTGACTAAGCGGCTACCATTCCAGCAACTTCCACATATTGATGTCGGACCCTCTATCGCCATCGCTACGGCGCACATCCATTTTGCCGTCGCCATTGGTATCGAGAAAATAATAGGGAGGCCCGACAGCCGGTATAACTTTGATCATATAAAGCCTGCCGCCGCGACGGTATTCCTGAATAGTCTCCTTATTTTTACGAATAATGGTAATGTCGGGCTCCATGGTTTCGCCGTTTTGAATCGGCAGCGGCGGCTCCGGCGCCTCCGGCACAGCCTCAAGATCCGGCGGCCGCTCATCGACAGCATCAGCCGCGTAGACCGGAAAGGCAAGCAAACTCAGTAAGATAAAACGCCGCATAAAGTGACTCTTATTAAAAATAAAAACTGCGGCTATCTTATTACAGTTTTTACCGGCTTGCTTGACTAAAATAGCCCAACAATTGATGCTTTCCATGTTGGATTTCGTTTCCTCCCTACCGTGCTTCCAGTCTTACATTCACAGCGAACCCGATTGACATGGCCGCCCTGGCTTGGTTAAGCCAACCTTTCGCCCAACCATTACTTCAATCTGTTTCTTAAAACGCTCGTTACCCAGCGGCGTACCAGAGCACAAGCTTGCCCGAATAATATCCAACTCATTAGCATCATCGGCTTGTCTTTCAAACAATCCGCGATACACAGCCTGCCGCGCTCCCTATGCCATAGAGTATTTACACGGTCCCAATTTAAGTTTCAAGCCAAAAGCGCCCTGCCTAAAATGCGATTAAATTAACAATCCCTAAAATATCTGCTGAATTGTTTTATAATCGCCCCATGAACACAAATTTAGCGCTATCGACCACATCATCTCTTGAGCAGACTGAGTCTCATATTGAGTACTCTCGCGCCCTACTTAAATCAAATTTTCTGGCAGATTCCAGGCCGTGGGTTGTTGCCTATTCGGGAGGAAAGGATTCCACGCTGGTTTTGCAACTGGTTTACGAATTGTTATTATCCCTCGATTCAACACAGCGTAAGCCGGTCTACATTGTGTCGTCCGATACGAGGGTAGAAGCACCCAACATCGAATCCTATTTGGAAGAAAGTATTGCGGCGATTAATAGACATGCCGCCACCTCCGATTTGCCTATCCATGCAGAACTGATACAGCCCGACGTTGACCAAGGATTTTGGGGTAACTTGATCGGCAAAGGCTATCCGCCGCCTACACGCTGGTTTCGATGGTGTACTTCAAAAATGAAAATTAAGCCGATTAAATCGGCCATTGAAGATGTGATTCGAAAACACGGCAGTGTCATACTGCTATTAGGCACCCGCACCGATGAAAGCATCAGCCGCGGACAGAGCATGAATGCCCGCGAATTAAGCAGCCGTATGCTTAATCCGCATCATGAAATACCCAATGCGTTGGTATTGTCACCCATTTCCAAATGGACTAGCGATGAGGTTTGGGAATATCTGTTCATGCATAACCCGCCCCCGTGGGGCGAAAGCCACGATTTTATGTTAGATTTATACCGTCAGGCGAACGGCGGCGAATGTCCGGTTGTAGTTGACCTCAATACACCGTCTTGTGGCGGCAGCCGGTTTGGCTGCTGGACATGTACAGTCGTCAAAACCGATAAATCCATGGAAAGTTTCATCGAAAACGGCGAAGCCTGGATGAAGCCGCTTAATGAATACCGCAATTGGCTTAAAGACATCCGCGAAGATGAAGCGCGCCGCAGCCCGGTCAGGCGCGATGGCCGTGAAGGACAAGGGCCGTTTATCGCAGCAACCCGCAAAGAAATGCTCGAAAAATTGCTGGAAACGGAACAACAAGTGGATAAACGGCTGATTTCCGATCAAGAAATCATGTATATCCAGTCCGTCTGGTCTAACGACTTTGACGTTTTCGATAGTGCGCTGCGTATTGCCGAACAATACGGGCGGGAACCTTGGCTAAGTACAGACCATGAATGAATACACGGAATTATTGCTGTCATTGGCTAAAGAGCACGATGTCCCGGATGAACTGGCCAACTCATTAAGCGAGTTAATGCAAAAATATCCGGACCTGAGTCAATGGGGCAGTCAAGCGGAATTGAGGAACAAACTTAAAATGCTTACCGAGTCTGCTTTTAAGGACAAATTGATAATGACGGAATGATTTTTAAATCCATCACTTTAAACAACCTGTTTTCCTATTACGGAACGCATGAATTCGATTTCAGCCCGGAGCCGGGCGGGCAGCGGAACATCGTCATTATCATGGGCCGCAACGGTTTCGGAAAAACCAGTTTTCTTAATAGTCTCAAATTACTGTTCGGCGGTGTCACCAAGGATTTGACGGCAAGCATCCAGCGGGGATCAACAACTTCAGTAAAGAATTTTGTGTTGGGGCATAAGGATTGGTGGGGAATTCTGAATCAAAAAGCCCGAAGCGAAAACATCATGCAATGCAGCATTGAAGCGGTTTTGCTTGACCAAGCCCATCAGGAAATCCGCATCACGCGTCGTTGGGATTTAAGCAACGACAACCACTCGGATCAGTTGGTGATCAATGTCCCGCGCAAAGCACCGCTCAAAGGGGAGGACGCCCAGCAATATTTATCCGAGTTATTGCCGCTGGACTTTATCCCTTTCTTTTTTTTCGATACCGAAGAAATTGGCTATTTGGCCGAGGCTAACCGCAACCAAACGATCGAGAAAATGGAATTGTTGCTGAATATCCGGCCGGCTGAAAATATAAAAATCGTGGCTAAGGAGCTACGCCGGGAATATCAAAAGAACGCCATGGATGCCCAGGCAAGGGAAGCCCATACCAAGGCGGAACATCGGCTCGAAAAATTGCAACTGCATTTGGAATCCTTGCGCCAAGCCCAGCAAGAGGTCGATGCCGACATAGAAGCCCAGGAAGACGCCCTGAGCGATATACGCCGCAAAATGCGCATGTTGACCGGCACCGGGTCTGTGGAAAAAAACGCACGCCTGGAAGAAAACAAGCGCCAGCTCGAAAAACAACAGGCCGAAGTCTTATCGGAAATTTCCGCGGCATTTGAACATGATGCCTTTTTGCGCTTGAATACCGACTTAGCCCAACAAGTTATGCATGTCGCCGAGGCCAGTGCTTCCAGCAAAAGCAATGAGATATCCGAGCTGCTCGGTTCGATTACCGATGAATTGATCGAAGTCTTTGACAGGCCGCCTTATCCCCCCACTCGCCTGACTACCGCACAAGTTGGCTTTTATCAAAAACGTATCGCTGCATTAATGAAAGCCCGCGATATTCGTAATGACGAAGAACAGGCTTTGTTTGTTTTGGATACTGGCAAGGCGCGAAAGCTGGCGAACTTTTTTGCCGCTTACCAGCCAGAGCAAAAACCGGCCAATGGGCTTTATCAGCGTCTAAATACTGCGATTTCCGCCGCCCAGGATATGGCAAAAATAGACGATGAATTACAAGCGGTCAGCCAACTTTCCGATGAAAATAAAGTGGATCTGGAAAAACTGCAATATGCCGAAGAATCAATACAAAATCATCTGTTGAAGCAAAAGGTTGAATCGGAAAAACTGACCCAGGAACAAAAAGTAACGGGGGCTGAGATCACTAAAGCCGAGAGTACCATCAACGCCTTGCAGGCCGAGGTGAAAAACGCCCAAAATGCGCGCGACCGCGTGACCTTGCTGGATAATATGCTGGCATTATTGGAAGCCTATAAACAGAAAATCAAAGCCATAAAACGGGATAGCGTGGAGCAGGCTTTTAACCGCCATTTGCATGAATTATTGGATTCCAACCAACTTATCGCCGAGGTAAAAATCAGCCACAATTTTGAATTGAGCTATCACGGCAAATCCGGAGAAACCGTGCCAATGAGCAGCCTGTCCGCTGGCATGAAGCAGCTTTGCGCAACCGCCCTTTTGTGGTCCTTAAAAGAGGCGGCTGACCGGCAATTGCCGGTTGTCATCGATACGCCCTTAGGCCGTATCGATAAACAACATCAGGACAATTTGTTGGAAAAGTATTACCCCAATGCAGGGGCTCAGGTCATTATATTGCCGACCGATTCTGAACTGGACGAAAGAAAGCGGGCTCTGCTTGCTCCCTATATTCACCGGGAATTCCTGCTGCACAATGCTGACGGTGACAGCACCACTGTAGAGTTGATTCCTACAAGCCCGGATATAAACTATGGCTAACATTTCCATTAGCGAGGAAGATGAAAATATTGTCCTGCAAGTCAGGAGCTTAGGGTTTCGTACACCCGAAGCGGCGAAATACGGGGTATTGCGTCTAGCTTTGGCAAAATCCTTAAAGATAGAAACACCACCCGAATCGGGTTTGGATACTATCGAGAAAAAAGGCAGGGACTACGATTTCCGGGAAGTCACCGGCGTTGGTAAATCGGAAAATGATAAAGGGCTACATGATTTTGATGATGCGATACGCGCTTTATTAAGCGTTTATCATCAAGAAGATTTATTTGCGTCGGATCAACGTTATAAACTCTTTTTACAACGCCATATCCGTCGCGGCCTGCGGGAAATACGCACCAGTTGGAGTTCCGGTCATAACTTTATCAATTGGTTGCGTGAAGAATTATTTCAGGATTTAAAGCCTGATAACTCTCAACTTGCAGCAGCAACCGAGACTGACTTATTGCTGAATGCATTGGTTGAAATTGGTGTGCATAGCGAAGTCCGCGATATAAAACAGGGCATCCGATTAGACCGCTACGCCCTTTATCTAGCCAACATCAACCACCTCGATAACCTGAAAAAAGGTTTGGCTAAGTTATCTTTTCGCTTGGGACTTCCTGAAAATGCGATTACCTTATCCGGCAGTAAAGAAGCGGGGGTTGCCAATCTGGATATTCCCCGTTCCCCTGAACATTGGAAAATCGTTTCTCCTGCCAGAATGAATGAATGGGCAGATCTTCCACATAAGGAAAAATTACCGGTATGGCTGGGACAAACCGTTCTAGGCGAAAATTTCAGCATGGATTTAGCGGAAGCCCCTCATGTTTTATTGGCAGGTGCAACAGGGAGCGGTAAGACCGTCTGCTTGCATAGTTTGATTTGCTCGTTACTTAGAACTCAAAGCCGAGAAAAGCTTCAGTTTGCGTTGATTGATCCTAAAGGCACTGAATTGAATGTTTACGCAAAATTACCGGACTTATTCGGTGGCTTTGTTGCTAAATCTACCTTGGAAGCAGCCAATATGTTAGATGAGCTGGTTGAGACGATGGAGGCCAGGAACCGCTTATTCGTAGAAATGGGGGTACGTGATATTGATGAGGCTTCCAAAAAATCGGCCTTACCCCGCATTGTGGTAGTGGTTGAAGAGTTGGCCGATTTGCTGATGCAATCGCGGGAACTGGAAACCCCATTGGTACGGCTCGCTCAAAAAGCGCGCTCTACCGGAATACATTTGGTGTTGGCCACACAAAGGCCGGATGCTGTAACGTTCAGCGGGCTTTTGCGTAGCAATATTCCGGTCAGGATTGCTTTAAGAGTACAAAAACACACGGAATCTTCAATCATTCTTGACCAAAAAGGAGCGGAAGCGTTACTGGGTAGAGGCGATATGCTAATAAAGCTGACGGATCAACCGGAACCGGTACGAGTACATGGAGCAAGAGTCGGCGATAGCGAGATTGCTCTGGCTATCCAAAAATTTTGTCGATAAACGTAAAATTTTCTTAAAGGTGGATACATTATGGATGAATTAAGAATATATGAGTTTCGGCCTTTATTTCTGACCTTAGACCGCATCGGCCCGTTTAGAAATATTCACGAAATAGACTTCACCGACAGCAAGCATCATCCTTGTAATTTCTATATGGTGGTTTCTGCCAATGGAATGGGTAAAACCACGGCATTGGAGATATTTTCCTGCCTGATGAATTTATTGGGTAAAAAGGAAATTTCCGCTTGCGGGCATGAAGATCTGGATAAAAAAGACGGGCGGGCGCAATTGGATTTTTGGGTGCGATTGCATTGGCAAGGCCGGGATATGTCCATCGTATTATCGGTGCTTGCCGGAACAATTGGCGAGGAGGTTTTTCTTAAACCTTGGACAGACGATTTATTGACTATGCATAGTGCGGAAAGCTGGCATCGTTTGGGTTTTCGTAGCCCTGTTCCAGGGCGTTACGAGGCTATTATGTCCCGTAAAGACGATTTGCTATTGGACTTATCTTCAACAATTCGAGCAAGCCTGGATGGTGCCCCTGAAGAGCATTTTCTACAACCGGGTTTTCATTTACCGACTGCGCTCTATTTTTCAGCCTATCGGGATATTCCCGGCATCAGTGACGACAATAACGGAAGCGGACGCAATATTAGTCAGCCGTCGCATTGGAATTATCGGCCTCTGTATGCTTTCGATGCACATAGCACTTTATGGCGCGACTCGTTGGATAATCTGGTTATTTGGCTTAAATGGCTGGAGAATGGCTCTTTCGAAGCCGCACAGAAACTTATAGACGAACAAGTTTTTGTCGGTACTCCGAAACGTTTAAAAGGTGTGCGAAAAGTACCGCCTGAAGCTCAGGTTGATGCCGGTGATGGTGAAATACACGGACTGGATAGATTGAGTAGCGGTGAAAAAAGCTTGGTTCATTTATTTCTCCGAATAGGGGCGCATGGTACTGCCAATACCATTATCCTAATCGATGAAATCGACGCGCACCTACATATCCGCTGGCAGCATCGTCTTTATAATGCATTGGAAAAACTGGCGAAAGATCACCCTGGCTTTACTGTAATTATGACGACCCATTCGACTGAAATACTAAGACGTTTTACTGCGTCGATGAATATTGAGAAAGAGGGTTTATATTTCGGTGGTGATTTAATCGAACAACAGGAATTAAACTGAACTAAACAGGGAAATATTATGAGTAGCTTTAAAAAGATAGCACCTGATTTTATCGGCAGTAAGTATGAAGGTGGTATTAAAGTATTTTTGGAGTCAACTGAAGATGTGCGTATTTTTAGCGATCATTGGTTCAGTGATTATCAAGATAAAATCAGTTTTGAAAGTGCGGGAAAAGACGGTAAAAAAAGTAGCGGTGGATGCACTGCTGTGTTGCGCAAAGTTAGGGAAGCTGAAAGCCAGCAATTAACTGCATACGGCATTGTAGATAGGGATACGCTTTTGAAAGATAATAAACAGGATGTTTTTTGGGAAACTGATGATACCAAGTTTCATGCGGCCTCACCTTATGGAGATAATATTCATGTGCTTCGCCGTTGGGAAATGGAAAATTATTTATTAAAGCCGGAGGCTTTTAAATCAGAACTCCGGTGCAAAACACTTAATCGTTTAGAACCAGAAATTACGGCTAAAACGCTGTTAAATCATGAGGATGATTTAATTAAATTGACGACATTGAGTACTATTTTAGCTAATAAGGAAAGCTCTGTTAAATTTACATCTGAAGGTTTTGGCAGTGCCAATATAGGTGAAGATTTGCATAATAAAATCAATAACTACCTTTCAACTTATGGAATGACGCTTGAATCAAGTGAATTTTTGGAAGATATGGCTAAAATTTTAGCATTCGCTAACAATGAACAAAGTCCAGATGCCCGATGGGATAAGCTTTCAAGAATATTAGATGGAAAAAGAGCTTTGTACAAATTTTGTTCAATCTTTAATAAAGAATATGGGCTTAAAGGATTTCAATTTGCAGATGAAGTAAAAGGCTCTCTCGCTGATAGGATCGCATCCAAAAGAGAACTGCTTGACGAAGAGCTGTGTGACACGATTGAACGGTTCTCAAAATAGCGTAGAAAACCACTGATGTTTTAACGAGCCGTAAGAACACATTCTCACGGCTCATTATGCAAGATATTTACCCACACGCTCATCCCTACACGCCAACCGATAACCCACGCCCGCTTCGGTCAACAAATAACGCGGCTGATTGGGATCTACCTCTAGTTTCCGGCGCAATTGTCCCATGTAAATCCGCACATAGTGGGCGTGCTCCACGTAGGCGGGCCCCCAAACATCCAGCAACAGCTGCCGGTGCGTCAATACCTTGCCCGCATGATGGATCAACACGGTCAGCAATCGGTATTCGATCGGAGTCAGATGAATTTCCCGGTCGCCGATATGCACGCTGCGACGGGATAAATCGACCTGCAACTCGCCGACGCGAAACAGCGTTTCGACGCTATCTCCTGTAAGTTGCGCGGCGTGGCGCAGCGATACGCGGATGCGCGCCAGCAGCTCGCCGATACTGAACGGTTTGGTCAGGTAATCGTCTGCCCCGGCATCCAGCGCGTCAATCTTGTTGATTTCCTGGATTCTGGCCGACAGCACGATGATCGGCACCGCGGACCACTCGCGAACCTTGCGGATCACCGCTATGCCGTCCATGCCCGGCAAGCCCAGGTCGAGAATGACCAGCTCGGGCTTGCGGGTGCCTATTTCCACCACGCCCCGCTCGCCGGTTCCCGCCTCAACCACCTGGAATCCCTGCACACTCAGGCTGGTGCGCAAAAATCGGCGGATTTGCGGGTCATCCTCGATAACCACAATGACGGGTTTGGCGTTACTCATCTTGCGGCTGCTCGGTTGCCAGTTGCGGCGGCGCTTCGTCTACGGGCAGCAGAAAAAAGAACTGCGCCCCTCCGCCTTGCCGGTTGGCGGCGCCGATAACGCCGCCATGCGCGATAATGATAGCTTTGCAAATAGCCAGACCCAGACCGACGCCGCTTTGCGCGCCTTCCCGGTGCACCCGGTAAAATTTATCGAACAGTTTTTCCTCTTCTCCCGGTGGTATGCCGGGGCCACGATCCGCTATCGTGACCTTGAGCATGTGGGCGGAAATTTCGGCAATGATGTCGATGGGACTGCCCGCCGACGTATATTTGCAGGCATTTTCCAGCAGATTGACCAGCACCTGCTCGATCAGCACCGCGTCGACGCGCACCAAACAGAGCTCATCCGGCAGCTTGGCGTTGACCGCGCGCCCGGCAAGTTGCTTGTGCATTCGCGTCAACGTTCCGCCGACAATTTCATCCAGCGGATACCATTGCCGGTTCAGCGATGCCTGTCCTGCATCCAAACGAGCCATGTCCAGAATATTATTGGCCAGGTTCGACATACGCAGCGCTTCATCATAAATGGTCAGGCTCAACTCTTGCCGGTCCGGCGGGGTAAGCTGGGCGTCCTCTTCCACCAAGGTACTGGCTGCGCCGACGATGGATGCCAACGGTGTGCGTAAATCGTGGGAAATGGCGCTGAGCAAGGAATTGCGCAAGGTCTCGGATTCCATCCGCAATTGCGTCTGTTGCGCCTCATCGGCAAGACGCACCCGCTCAATGGTTTGGGCAATCTGGCTGATAAAAGTATCCAATAGCCGACGCTGTTCGGGCAGAAATACCCGGCGCAGATTGGCGGCGCGCAATACCAGCACACCGATGACGCCGCGAAAACCGGACATAGGAAAAAACACCGCCCCGGCTCCGGGCAAAGTATCGGTGCCTTGTCCGGCCATCTGACCGTGGTCAAAAACCCACTGCGCTACGCTGAGATCGCAATCGCGCAGGGATTCCGGGACTGGCGGGTCCAGCGGGTAGACTATCCGGCTGTCATCGGTGGGAAACAGCAAGACGCTGGCGCCGCCGAACTCCCCCTGAATATGACGCGCGGCGATTCTGGCGGTATCCGCTACGGTACGGCTGGCCGCCAGATCCTCGCTCAGTGCGTAAAGGACATTGGCGCGCCGTTCCCGATGCGAAGCAACCTTCGCCTGAGAGCGCATATTGCTGGTCAGATGGCTGATGATCAAGCCCACCAACAGCATAATGACGAATGTGACTAAATACTGGACATCCGCAACCGCAAAGGTATGAACCGGGTTTACAAACAGAAAATCGAATGCGGCAACGCTCAACACCGAGGTCAGCACAGACGCCTCGCGGCCGAAACGCGCCGCCATGAAAACCACGCCCAGCAAATAGACCATGACCAAGTTAGCCGGTTCGAATTTCCCGGACATCAGCCAGGCAACCGAACTGGTGCAAACCGTCATAGCCACCGCCCAGCCCCAATTTAACCAGCGCCGCTTGGCGCGCCCCCAGGGATAACCGGAGCGCAGCACTTTTGCACCCGGCATTTCTTTCGGCTTTTTTTGCTCGGTTAAGTCTTCGCCGCGCGGGCTGCCCAGCAAATAGACGTTGATGTTATGGGCTTCGGTGATCAGGGTATCGACGACCGAGCCCAACACCCAGCGCTTCCAACCACGGCGGCCGGGTTTGCCCAGCACGATTTTGGTGACGTTGCGGCTTTTGGCAAACCCCAGGATTTCTTTGCTCATATCGGGGCCTGACAAGGTCACCGTTTCGGCGCCCAGCTGCTCGGCGAAACGCAGCACCCGCAACACCTCGTCGCGACGCTCGGCGGGCAGGCGTTGCAGCTCCGGCGTTTCCACGTAGGCCACGATCCAATGCGCATGAAGACTGGTAGCCAGCCGCTTGGCGGCGCGCACCAGCCGCTCGGCGATAGCATTGGGGCCTATGCAGACCAATATCCTGTCGCCAACCTGCCAAACATCGCGTATCGCGTGGTCGTCCCGGTAGTCTTGCATTTGCGCATCGACCCGGTCGGCGGTCAGGCGTAAGGATAACTCCCGCAACGCAATCAGGTTGCCTTTGCGGAAGAAATTGTGCATCGCCCGCTCCGCCTGATGAGGCACATAAACTTTGCCTTCCTTGAGCCTCAGCAATAATTCATCGGGCGGCAAATCAATCAATTCGACTTCGTCCGCCAGCTCGAATACCGTATCCGGCACGGTTTCCCTAACCTGCACGCCGGTGACCTGACCGACATCGTCATTCAGACTTTCCAGATGCTGGACGTTCAGCGTGCTGTAAACATCGATTCCGGCATTCAGCAATTCTTCGACATCCTGCCAGCGCTTGGGATGACGGCAGCCTGGAGCGTTACTGTGCGCCAACTCGTCCACCAGGACCAGCGCCGGCCGGCGTTTCAGCGTGCCGTCCAGGTCGAACTCGCGCAGCACCGTACCGCGATGTTTCACCAGCTTAGGCGGCAGTACATCCAGGCCTTGTAATACCGCGACGGTTTCCTGCCGGTCGTGAGTTTCCACCAGACCCACCACCACATCGACGCCTTCAGCCCGCTTGGCTTGAGCCGCCAATAACATCGCGTAGGTTTTGCCAACACCCGCTGCCGCGCCGAAAAAAACCTTGAGTCGTCCGCGTCGTCGCTGGTTTTCCTCGCGCTCTACGCGGGCAAGCAGGGCGTCAGGGTCTGGTCGTGTGGAATCGTTCATAGTGTGTATTGTGCATTGTGCATTGTGCGTTTGGAGTTCAAAGCTGGCTTTGCCTACATGGACAGATATTTGCTCCTGCAATATCTGCATTCACCACATCCCTGTGGATTATGTAGGTAAGGGGCGTGAGCACGACTGCAAGGATGCAGGAGATAGAGCAACGCAGGGAGCGGTTGCCGAGGAGCGGAAGCTTTGAACAATTTATATGTACAAGGCTAGCCTTGTACTCCGGTATGCTGTCAACGCCGATTTTGTGATTCGTGCCGGACTTCATTTAAGACGCTGATCCAAAGCCAAATTCAATTTCAGTACATTAACCCGGGGTTCGCCCAACACGCCCCATTGTCGCGTTTGTGTATAACGATCAACCAGTTCACGCACACTGTCCGGCGACAAATGCCGGGCTATCGCAACGCGGTTGATTTGATAGACAGCGGCGGCAGGGCTGATGTGAGGATCAAGCCCGCTGGCCGAGGCGGTCACCAAATCCGCAGGTACAGCTTCCGAATGGCTGGGGTCGGCATCGCGTAACGCTTTGATGCGCGCCTGAACGGCGTCTATCAGTGCAGGATTGATAGGGCCTTGATTGGAGCCGCTGGAGGCTCCGCCGTTATAGGGAATAGGCGACGTTGCCGAAGGCCGTCCCCAAAAATATTCGGGACGGCTAAACGCTTGGCCGATTAATTCGGAACCGAGCGGTTTCTCGTCACTGCCGAGCAAACTGCCGTTTGCCTGGGTGGGAAAAAGCAATTGTGCGCTAAGCGTGACTAATAGCGGATAGACAACGCCAGTCAATGCGGTCAAGCATAATAGTAAGATTAATGCAGGTTTGATGGTGGTTTGCATGGATAATTCCTGTGATTTTAGTTTGATAAGATGCGACGTGTTCGCTGGTTCCCAAGCTCCAGCTTGGGAACCAGCGCAAATAGGCTTTTTCCTATGTTAATTTCCCCTCACCCAACCCTCTCCCTTTGGAGAAGGCTTTCTTTAATCAGAACGGTAGCGCCGTTAAACCAAGATCGATCAACTTAATCCCTATAAACGGCACGATAACGCCGCCGCCACCGTAAACCAGCAAGTTATTGCGCAACAGTGCTTCCGCACTTTGCGGCCGGTAAGTCACGCCTTTCAAGGCCAAAGGAATCAAGGCGACGATAATCAGGGCATTAAAAATAACCGCCGAAAGTATCGCGTTGTCCGGGCTGCTGAGCCCCATGATATTCAGCGCGCCAAGTTGCGGATAAGTGCTGGCGAACGCGGCCGGAACGATCGCGAAATACTTGGCCAAGTCATTAGCCAGACTAAACGTGGTCAACGCGCCGCGCGTCATCAGCATTTGTTTGCCGGTCTCGACGATTTCGATCAGCTTGGTGGGGTTGGAATCGAGATCGACCATGTTACCGGCTTCCTTGGCCGCTTGGGTACCCGAATTCATCGCCACCGCCACATCGGCCTGGGCCAACGCCGGGGCGTCGTTGGTGCCGTCGCCGGTCATCGCCACCAGACGGCCTTCGGCCTGCTGTTCGCGGATCAGTTTGAGTTTGGCTTCCGGCGTCGCCTCGGCTAAAAAGTCATCGACGCCCGCTTCGGCCGCAATCGCCGCTGCGGTCAGGCGGTTATCGCCGGTGATCATGATCGTTCTAATGCCCATATTCCGCAGCTCGACAAAACGCTCCTTGATGCCGCCTTTAACCGTATCTTTCAGCTCAATGACACCCAACACCTGTATGCCGTCAACAACCAGCAGCGGCGTGCTGCCCCGGCGTGCAACAACATCGGCGATGCGTGTCGCTTCCTCCGGAAATTTTGCCTGCAGGTCTTCGACATAGCCGCGTATCGCATCGGCAGCGCCTTTGCGAATCTGGCGCTCGCCGATATTGACGCCGCTCATCCGGGTTTGCGCGCTGAAGGCGACAAACGTCGCATTTAGATCGTGAATATTGCGCTCCCGGATGCCGAATTTCTGCTTGGCAAGAATAATGATGCTGCGGCCTTCCGGCGTTTCATCGGCCAGCGTCGCCAGTTGCGCGGCGTCAGCCAATTCTTTTTCGGTGGTCTCGCCGATCGGTATAAAAGCCGAGGCTTGACGGTTGCCCAGCGTAATCGTGCCGGTTTTGTCCAGCAGCAACACATCCACGTCTCCGGCCGCTTCAATCGCCCGTCCCGAGGTGGCGATCACGTTTTTCTGCATCATCCGCCCGATACCGGCAACACCAATAGCGGACAGCAATCCGCCGATGGTCGTAGGAATCAGGCAAACCAGCAACGCCACCAGTACGGTGATCGAAACCGGCGTACCGGATTTGGCGATTTCCACGCTGTACAGTGAAAACGGCAACAGCGTCACGGTGGTCAGCAAAAAGATCAGCGTCAACGCGACCAGCAAGATAGTCAGGGCAATTTCATTGGGCGTTTTTTGCCGCGATGCGCTTTCCACCATCGCAATCATACGGTCCAGGAAGGCTTCGCCGGGATTGACCACAATCCGCGCCACTAGCCAGTCGGACAACACCCGCGTACCGCCGGTTACCGAGCTGAAATCTCCGCCCGATTCACGGATCACCGGCGCACTTTCGCCGGTGATAGCGCTTTCATCGACACTGGCCGCGCCGTCGATGACTTCGCCGTCGGCGGGTACAAAGTCGCCCGCTTCAATCAATACAATGTCGCCGCGCCGTAACGAGGTGCTGGCAACCTTCGCGTAATCCGTACTGTAATGCGCTTCGTCCAGTTTCTTCGCCATGATGTCGCGCTTGGCGCTGCGCAACGATGCCGCTTGCGCCTTGCTGCGGCCTTCTGCGACGCTTTCCGCGAAGTTGGCGAACAACACCGTGAACCAAAGCCAGAAGGTTACGGCCAGCATGAAGCCGGTTTGCGCATGGTCTCCTGAATACAACTCCCACAGCCATAGCCCGGTGGTCAGCAAACTGCCGATATAGACCACGAACATTACCGGGTTTTTCCATTGCTGTTGGGGAGCCAGTTTGCGCAGGGTATCGCCTAGCGCATCCACCAGGATCTGCCTGCTAAATAGCTGTTGCGTATGTTTTTTCTTGCTCATAGCCTGTTTCTCTTATTGCTTAAATTCATATAAACCACGACGACTTCCCATTTATGGCAGAACAAGTGTCGAGGCTTAACCGTTCGTCCTGAGCTTGTCGAAGGGCGGGCGGTTAAGCCGGTCATGGTTCGACAAGGCTCTCCTGAGTTTATCGAAGGGCTCACCACGAACGACTTAACCTTAAAACTGCCCCCGTGTTAAATTGAAAGCCACCACGAAGCCGTTAACTTCTAACTTTTTGCTGCAACCATGATTAAATGCTCGACCACCGGCCCTAAAGCCAATGCGGGTACGAACGTCAGCGCACCGACCAACAGCACGGTACCGATCAGCAGCATCACGAACAGCGGCGTATGCGTAGGCAAGGTGCCGACGGTGGTCGGCACGGTCTTTTTTGCCGCCAATGAGCCGGCAATGGCGAGTACCGGGACAATGATTCCATAGCGTCCGACCAGCATCGCGGTAGCCAGGGCTATGTTATAAAACGGGGAATTGGCGCTAAGACCGGCAAAAGCGCTGCCGTTGTTACCCGCAGCCGAGGAAAATGCGTAAAGAATTTCACTGAACCCATGCGCGCCGGGATTGGCGACCGCTGTTTTCCCCGCCTCCAGCATGACCGCCAACGCCGTCCCGCCCAGAATAAAAAAGGCCGGAATCAAAATTACGATAGCCGCCATTTTTACCTCGAAAGCCTCGATTTTTTTGCCGAGATACTCCGGGGTGCGGCCTATCATCAAACCGGCGACAAATACCGCGATCAGCGCAAAAATCAACATCCCGTAAAGACCGGAACCGACGCCGCCGAAAATGACTTCGCCCAGCTGAATCAGCCACATCGGAACCAAACCGCCCAGCGGCGTATAGGAATCGTGCATCGAATTGACCGAACCGTTGGATGCCGCTGTCGTCGCAGTCGCCCAGATCGCTGAATTGACGATGCCGAACCGCGTTTCCTTGCCTTCCATGTTGCCGCCGGACTGACCGACGCCGACGCTTTGCTCGACTCCAAGCTTGGCCAGCCCAGGATTACCGCCTTGCTCAAGACTGACCGTGACAAATACCAAGCTGATTAGAACCAGCGTCATCGCAGCCAAAATGGCCCAGCCCTGGCGCGGGTCGCCGACCATCACGCCAAAGGTATGGCACAGCGCCGCCGGGATCAGCAAGATCGCCAGCATTTCCAGGAAATTGGACAGCGGCGTCGGGTTTTCAAAAGGGTGCGCAGAGTTGGCGTTAAAAAAACCGCCGCCGTTGGTACCCAGTTGTTTGATCGCGATTTGCGAGGCGGCAGGGCCTAGCGCCAAGGTTTGCGTGTTATTTTCCGTTGCCGTACCGACCTGCTCGACCAACGGAACGGTTTGGTAAGGTTTGAAGGTTTGCACCACGCCTTGCCCAACCAACGCCAACGCCAACACGAACGACAGCGGCAGCAGGATATACAGCGTGCCGCGCGTCAGATCGACCCAGAAGTTGCCGATGGCGTCCGCATGAGTGCGTTGAAAGCCGCGTATCATCGCGATCAAAACCGCCATGCCGGTGGCGGCCGAAACGAAGTTCTGCACGCTCAGCCCCAGCATCTGGGTCAGATAACTCATCGTCGTTTCGCCGCCGTAACCCTGCCAATTAGTGTTAGTCGCAAAACTGACCGCCGTGTTGAATGCCGAATCGACCGTTACATGAGGCATCTGCTGCGGATTCAGCGGCAGATAGGCTTGCAGCATTTGCAAGGCAAATACCGCCAGCCCGCCGAACAAATTAAACCAGAGCAGGGCGGCTGTGTAGCCTTTCCAGCCCATCTCCTGTTCCGGGTTAACGCCGCTCAAACGATAAAACCCCGTTTCCAAAGGCCCCAATATTCGCTTGAGAAATAGCGGGCGATTTTCATACACCGCCGCCATATAAACGCCCAACGGCTTAGCCAGCAGCAACAGGGCGACAAAATACAGACTGATTTGAAATAAGCCGTTTGCAGTCATTAGAATTTCTCCGGGTAAAATAACGCCACCAACAGATAAACGAATAATGCGAATGCGAGCAAGCCGCTCAAGCTGTAAATAAAGGTCATGATTGCCTCTCTTTTATGGAGATTCCGAGAGGTTAATGTAACGCGGTTGTTATAAAAAAACTGTAAAAATAAGCGGGTATACAGTTAACAACGTTCTGGAGACACAATAATTAGGACTGCTGGTATTCCTTTGAATTCCAGGAAAGGATTTTCACCTTGCAAGAAATGGCAAGCGTCGCTGGCCTCAGACAAGCCCATTAATCAGGATGGGACGCGCTGCTCTATCCTTGTCCGCGCGTCATATGGGCATTTTATAACTACAGCCAGCCGGCTTTTTTCAGGCGCAAATACAGCAGCAGGCTGCACAGCGTCACGCCGCCAACCACCGCCGGATAGCTGTATTCCCAATCCAGCTCCGGCATGTGCCGGAAATTCATGCCGTACCAGCTGAATACCATCGTGGGTATCGCCAGGATCGCCCCCCAACCGGCCAGCCGTTTGACGACTTCGTTCTGGCGCACCGTCTCAAAGGTCAGATGGACCTGCATCGCCGCGAGCAGCATCTCGCGCATGCCGTGAATCGCTTGGTCGATGCGTTTGATGTGATCGGCAATATCGCGGAAATACACCTGCACATCATTGGGAATAAGCCCTCTATGAAAGCGCATCAGTTCGTTGCAAATATCGATGACCGGGTTAATCGCACCTTCAAGCAACAGCAACTCGCGCTTCAGTTCGTAAAGACCTTCTATGGTCTGCCGGCTGGGCCGGTATTCAAATATCGCCGACTCCAGCACATCGAACCGCTGCTGCAAGCCGTCGATAACCGGCACATAGTTATCGACGATGAAATCCATGATCGAATACAGTACAAATCCGGGCCCTTTGGCCAATTGCTGCGGCATGGCCTCGCAACGCTCCCTGACTTTGCTGTGACTGCGCGAAGCGCCGTGCCTGACCGTCACCAGGAAACGCGGCCCGAGGAAAATATGGGTTTCGCCAAACTCGACCTGCTTTTCCGCAAGATGGGCGGTATGCAACACCATGAACAGCGATTCGCCGTATTCCTCGATTTTCGGACGCTGGTGCGCTCTACAGGCGTCTTCGACAGCCAAGTCATGCAACCCGAATTCCAGCTGGATCTTTGCCAACAGCTCGCTGTCCGCCTCGCACAAACCCAGCCAGACAAAAGTGTGTTCCCGTTGCAACACTTCGCTGATGTCTTCGATACTCACGTCGCCGATACTGACGCCGTTTTGATAGGCCACGCATCTCATGACCCTGCTGTTGTCAATTTGTCCCGTCAAAAGTTTCTCCCGTTATTTGGCAATGGTAATGGACGGCGCGCCCTGTTTTCCCAAGTCGGTCATCGTCATTTGAAAAATCTGGTACAGCAAGCGGAATCCCTCGCGATTCCATTGATAGCCGGTTTCCGGCAGCAACGCATAATAATGTTCGCCGAACTTGACGCTCAGATCGGCCGCCGCCGGCTCGTTATCGCCGACCAGCAAGGACAGGGTATTAACCGGATTCTCGCTGACACCGGGTGTTTGCGGATGTTTGGCTACGGCATATTCGGGGTCGTCGCTGATGGACTGGCCGATAAAATTCAGCACATTATGAAAACTGCGCAAGCGAAAGACTCCGTGTATCGGCCATTCGCCGCCCGGATATCCGGGGCGGATATCGACGCTGACATCATTAACCGCCCCTTGGTCGGCTTCTTCATGCAAACGGATGCGCTCCTCGTTGCTCAACGTCGCCGGATCGTAATTGGTCAACAGGATATGCCCTGTCACCCGCTTACTCAGCACAATTTGCTTACGCTCGGCCTGATATTCGACCTTGAAGTCTTTTTGCAACGCGGCCATTTGTTCCGCCGTCAACGATTCGGCCGGCAAGGTCCAATGCTGATCAAACATCAACGGTTCGACAAACAGTTTGTGTCTGTCCTGGATCGACGACAAATGCAGCACGGCTTGCCGGAACAACCGGTAGCCTTCGGCATCGCCGGGTTTGTTCAGGTAAACGCCGCTCTGGCTGCCGCCGTTAACCCGCAGTTCGCCTGCCAGCAGACGCAGAATCAAGTCCACATCAACGCCTTGGCGCAACAGCATGGTCAGCTTGTTTTCCTGAAACGGCGTCAGCAACCGGCGGGTAAACTCCTCGCCCTCGATCGGCACGATGCTGATAGTCGGGTTCTCGGACATCGTGCCGCCAAACACCGGCGTCAATAACGAGCCGGTCTCACCGGTAAACGCCGGCGTCGCCCCGGCATTAAATTGGAAATTAAACGTCGCGGCAATATTGGAAACGCCGGTGAAATGCAAGGGCTGATGCTGATGGGAGCGGGCAATATTCAACAGCAGCTGTTTGGACAGAATGTCGGTTGTTGTCTTGTCGTATTCGATGACCGCCCGATCCAGCGCCATCGGTGAAAAGCAACCTTGCAGGCCGCATAAAGCCAGTATCGTCAGCCACCTTGCAGGGGCTTTGGTCAATACTAAAGACGGGGAGAAATTAAAAAGCATATCGTTCCTTTGAATTTGGCAATTAAGTTTGCATTTTACAGGCGCTAAAACACAATTCGATTGTAACTGATGTTACGCACGGACGGTATTTTCTCCGGTTGCCGCGCCGAACGATGTTGATTTAGCCTGATTCTCAGCAGAAGCCGGAGCAAACCCGAGCTCTCTTGCCATGTGAATGCAACGCTCCAGCCCGTGTTTACCCGTCGCGGAATACCGAAACCGAGGCATAATAAAAATTCTTACTTTTATCAAACCTTAGTTATAGCATATTAGCCACTATTAAATTCACTCGAGTTCCCATGTCCATCGCAAACGATATACAGCAACTACACGCACGAATGCGCGAGTGGCGGCAACATCTGCACCGGTTTCCTGAAACCGCTTTTGAGGAAACCCAAACCGCTCAATTTATCGCCGACAAGCTGTCGAGTTTCGGCCTGGAAGTTCATCAGGGATTAGGCACAACCGGCGTTGTCGCAACGCTTTCTGCAGGGAACGGCGACAGGAAAATCGCATTGCGCGCCGATATGGACGCCTTGTTTATTCAGGAGCGGAACACCTTTGCCCACAAATCCCGCCACGACGGCAAAATGCATGCCTGCGGCCATGACGGCCATTCGGCGATGCTGCTGGGCGCTGCCTGTTATTTGGCCGAACATCGAAACTTTAACGGCACGGTGTATTTTATTTTCCAGCCGGCCGAGGAAGGCCGCGCCGGAGCCAAGCAGATGATCGATGACGGCTTGTTCGAACAATTTCCGGCCGACTGCGTTTTCGGGCTGCATAATTTCCCCGATATTCCGCCCGGACATTTCGCGGTTAAACCCGGCGCTATGATGGCGTCGTTCGACTGCTTTGAAATCATTATCGCCGGGCAGGCGACCCATGCCGCGTTGCCGCATTTGGGCAATGATGCGATAGTCGCGTCGGCCCAGCTGATTACCGCGTTACAGACTATTGTCAGTAGAACGGTTAATCCCGCCGATCCCGCTGTGGTCAGCATTACCCAGATTCATGCAGGCAACACCTGGAATGCGCTGCCGGAATCGGTTGTACTAAGAGGCACTGTGCGTTGCTTTAGCGGCGCGGTTCAAAAAACCATCGCCGATAAAATCACAAGGCTGGTGAATGCAATTTGCGAGGGTTTCGGGGTCAGCGCCCAAATCAGATTCAACCCTGAAAATCCGGGTTATCCGGTGACCTTTAATGCGGAAGCGGAAACAAATCTGGCGCTACAAGCGGCTGTTGCCGTGGCCGGGGAGGACTGCGTGGATCGGCAGCCGGTACCTAGCATGGGTTCGGAAGATTTTGCCTTTATGTTGCAGGAAAAACCCGGCTGCTATGCCTGGATAGGCAACGGCTCTTCCGAAAACGGCTGTTTGCTGCATAATCCGCATTATGATTTTAACGACGAGATATTGCCGGCCGGTACGGCTTATTGGGTAAAATTGGTTGAAACAGTCTTAAGGTAATCAAGGCCTTGGAGCATCCAGACCTTCCAGGTTTTAAAAACCTGGAAGGTCTGAGTTAGCTTTTTTTAGTCTCAAACAGCATGTGCGCCATTTTTTTCGCTTTGGTTTTTAAATAACCGACATTGTCATCGTGAACCACCGCTTCGACCGGAATGCGGCCTGCGACGTTAATGCCGAGCTTTTTCAGCTCTTCTATTTTCTTGGGATTGTTGGTAATCAGTTCGATGGACTTTACGTTCAGGTTTTCCAGCATTAACGCGGCAATGCTGTATTCCCTTTCGTCGGCAAGGTGGCCTAGATGAATGTTGGCGTCCACGGTATCCATGCCCTGATCCTGCAAGTTATAAGCCTGTAGTTTTTTCAGCAAGCCGATGCCGCGCCCTTCCTGGCGCAGATAAATCAATACGCCGAAACCGGCTTTATCGATCATTTGCATCGCCATATCCAGCTGTTCGCCGCAATCGCAACGTCTTGAACCTAAGACGTCGCCGGTAAAACACTCGGAATGGATGCGCACCGGTACATTTTCCTTGCCCGCAACATCGCCCTTAACCAGGGCGACATGCTCTTTGTCATCAATGGTGTTGCTGTAATAATGCAGGATAAACTCGCCGTGTTTGGTCGGGATCGGCGTCTGTACCAGGTTTTCTAATTGTGGCTTCACGTAAATAATTAATCCAAAAATTCACTGTATTTTACCCAATTCGGCGGCTATCCAGTTAAAAAGTTTCATGCCGGTTCTTGGGAGTTGCGAATAGAACACTGATTAAGCGGATTTATATCAATATTTATCAGTGATAATCCGGCCGCCAGGAGGCGCCTACTTTTGACACCTGTTGAGTCGTTGCCGAATATCCGCTATTTTCTGGCTTCAATCAGCTTGATAATATCGCTGCTGCGTTCATCGACGCGCACCGATGTAAACGCGCAGGCCTTGACGTTTTTAACGGTGTTTCGGTTAATGTTGGCCCCGACCAGCCTGACAACAACAGGATTAAGCAGGTTCATCGCCGCGGCAAGCACCGGGTTTGAGCTCAGCACATGCTCCAGCAACAAGACTTGCCCGCCGGGTTTGCACACCCGGTACAGTTCCTTCAATCCCTTTACCGCCGACGGCACCGAACAAAACACAAACGAACAAATGACCGTATCGAAACTGTTATCGGCAAAGTACAGCGACTGAATATCCATCAATTCCAGCTCGACGGCGATATTTTTCCTGTCCCGTTTTTGCGCCGCCTGCTTCAGCATTTGTTCGCTAAAATCGATCGCGGTTATTCTGGCGTCCTTGGGATAATAATCGAAATTCTTGCCCGTTCCGACGCCGACTTCAAGGATATGGTGCCCCTCGACCTTGGCCCATAGTTTTTTCCGCCAGTTCTTAAAAAACAATCCTTCCATGACCGCCTCCATGCCCTCGAAATACGGGGCGATGCGGTCGTAGCGTTTTCTAATAGCGGCGCTGTCTGGCTTCATGATGGCTTCGGGTAATTAATCGGCAGCTGCATAGTACAGCGCAAGCTTGACTGTTTTCAACCACTGATTCAACTTACGCTGCCGGCCTGGTTTCAGGCTTTAGCCCAGCTGATTTGCTCAAAACTGTTCACCTGCCGGTGTTCGGCCTGCGGGTCTGGCGTGCTGTCCCTGGTCAGCCAGATGGTTTGGAAACCGGCGGCTTTGGCCGCATCCAGCTCTTCTTTAATATCCGATAAAAACAATAGCTGATTAGCCGGGATACCCAGTTGCACAGCTATGTTGTCATACGATGCCCGGTCTTTTTTGCCGCCGATATGGGTATCGAAGTAGCCGGAAAACAACGGCGTCAAATCGCCGTATTCGGTATGTCCGAACAGCAGTTTTTGCGCATGCACCGAACCGGAAGAATAGACGTATAAATCCAGCCCCTGACTTTTCCATGCCTTGATTTTTTCCGCGGCATCGGGATAAACATGGCCCTTGAAGTCGCCTTGCCGGTAACCGGCTTCCCAGATCAGGCCTTGCAGGGACTTTAACGGCGTGACTTTTTTATCTTCGTCTATCCACTGTATCAGCTGGTCGATAATTTGCCCGGTAGACAGCTGTTCGCCGACTTCGGTGCAGACATCTTCCAGCAGCGCTTTGACTTGCGGGTCGTTCGCGTGGCGCTGGACATAGTCGGCCAGATTAGCCCGCGCATAAGGAAACAGCACATCCTTAACGAATAAAATCGACGAGGTCGTGCCTTCAATATCGGTGACGATGGCTTTAATCATGACAAGCCTGCAACGTACTGATCGAGGGTAGGGAAGGATTTGGCGATGTCGCTGCCGGTAAAATCGGCGACCCAGCCATCCGGCGTGGTGAACAGGCGGATGCATTTAAACTTGGGGTTCTCGCCCATGTCGAACCAGTGCGTGGTGTTGGCCGGTACGCTGATCAGATCGCCTTGCTCGCACAGCACCGCATAGACTTTGTCTTCGACATGCAGGAAAAACAGGCCGCGGCCTTCGATAAAAAAACGCACTTCAAAATCGGCATGGGTGTGTTCCGCCAAAAACTTCTGCCGGAACGCGGCTTTTTCGGGATGATCCGGGCCTAAACTGATCACGTCAACGGACTGGAAATTGTATTGCCGTTTCAGGCGGTCTATTGAATCGCTGTAAGCGGCGAGCACGGTGTCCTGACCGGCATCGGCGGCAAAATCGCAGTTGGCCGTCCAGCGTTCGAACTGTACGCCGATGGCATTCAGCCGGTTTTGGATGGCAATAAAGTCAGTGGCTGTTTCGCCCAGCTGCGGCTGGTTATCGGGGTAAACGGTTAATGCGCTCATAGTCTTCTATCTCCTGTAGCCATGCAGCCTTAATTCACAATCGAATAAAAATTCCAGCGCCTCGAGATGGCGCAGCGTTTCCTGTACCGAACCGCCCCAGGTATAAAGCCCGTGTCCGGCGATGATGTAGGCGTATATGGCCTCGTGTTCGGCCATGTATTGTTCCACTTGCCCGGCCAGACGGGGGATATTCTGGTCGTTGGCAAAAACCGGGATTACAACCCGGCTTTCGTGAGTGTCAATGCCGGCCAGGGCTTTTAGCAGCTCATAATCTTCCAGCACGATTTCGGATTTAAAAATCCGCGAACACAGCGTGGCATTGATCGAATGCGGGTGCAGCACCGACTTAACATCAGGAAACCGTTTGTACAGCGAGGTATGCAGAACCGTTTCGGCCGACGGTTTTTTGCCGTCCAGCGAGTTGGCGTCGCTATCGATCAGCATAATATCGTCCAGTTGTAACCGCCCTTTGTGTTTGCCGGACACGGTAATGGCGATATTGCCGTCCGGCAGCCGTGCGGAAAAATTGCCGCTGGTCGCAGGCACCCAGCCTTTGCTGTCGATAAAGCGCCCGGCTTCAATCAGCTGATTGGCCAGGATCAAAAAGTCTTCGTTATAGGTCATGTCGGTTAATGTTTATGGTAGTAAATCGTTACGGTTGAGGTTGCAAACCCCGCGCAGCCAGAGGAGCGACAGCTAAAAAACAGAACGCAGATGACACGGATTTGGCTGATAAACGCTGATAATATAGAGCTTCTTCGTAAGAATATTAAGGCATTTTATGAGCTTATGTCATCGTTAAGTATTGAGGGCGGCTTGCATTACGTTTAGCAAAACATCAATGCACTCCATAGTTAACGATGATAATCCGTCTAATCAGTGTCATCCGTGTTCTATTAAAAATAGATCTACCGAATAGTTGCAATCATTCTTTAATGTTCCTGATATGGATCGGATATTTTCCATTCCGCCGGGGCTTTCCATTCTTTTATCCACGCGGCAAGCTCGGAGGCGGGCATCGGTTTGGCGATACCGTAACCTTGTCCGTGGCGGCAACCCATTTGCAACAGGGCGATACCGTGTGCGATCGATTCCACGCCTTCGGCAATGACCTGCCGCCGGAACGATTCGGCCAAACCGATAACGCCTTGCACGATAGCTAAATCATCATCGTCTTCGAGCATATCACGCACAAAAGTCTGGTCGATTTTTAATGTTTCCACCGACAGGTGTTTCAGATAACTGAGCGAAGAATAACCGGTGCCGAAATCATCCAGCGCAAACTGTACGCCCAACGACTGGCAGTCTTTTATAACCTGAGAAGTCAGCGTTAAATCGGATAAGGCCTGGGTTTCCAGTATCTCCAGTTCGAAATAAGCCGGCTTGGTCGCGGGATAGCGTTCAAATGCGTAATAAAGTTGCAGCACAAAATCGTCTGTTTGCAGCGATCTGGCCGTGATGTTGATGCTGATCTGAAGTTCCAGGCCCCGGCTTTGCCAGTTTTCCATGTGCTGCAAGGCCTTATCGATAACCCAGGCATCGAGCCGGATTGCCAGCTCATGATTTTCAAGCAGCGGCAAAAAATCATCCGGCATGACCAGCCCGCGCTCAGGATGTCGCCAGCGTATCAATGCTTCCGCACCGAACACGGCGCCTTGCTGCATATCGACTTTGGGCTGGAAATAAAGCTCGAATTCCTCGTTCTCAAGCGCCTGTTCAACCCGGTTCAACGCTTCGCGATGCGCATGAAGCTGGCGGTCCAGCTCCAGGTTATAAATATGAAAGCAGTTTTTCCCCTGTTGCTTGGCTTGGTACATGGCCTGATCGGCATGCCGTAACAGCGTATCCGGGTCGGTGTCGTCCTCCGGGAAAATGCTGATGCCGATACTGGCGGAAACCGAGACCGGCTGGTTTCTCAAGACAACAGGCTCACTGATCACTTTCAGCAGACGATGCAGGGTGATTTCGCAGTCTTCAACTTTTTCCAATCCCAACAATAAAAATACAAACTCATCGCCGCCTAAGCGGGCGACGGTATCGCCTTCGCGCAGAGCATTTTTAATACGCTGGGCAATTTCGATCAGCAGTTGGTCGCCCGCTTCATGCCCCAGCCTGTCGTTAACGGGTTTAAATCCGTCCAGGTCAAGATAACCGACCGCCATTAAACAGTTATCGCGCCGGGTTTGGGCAAACGCCAGGTGCATACGGTCCGCCAACAGAATCCGGTTCGGCACGCCGGTCAGGGGATCGTAGTGAGCAATCAGCTCCAACTTGCGTTCATGCTCTTTAAGCTGGGTAATATCCGAAGACGCGCCAATGTAATGCGTTATTTTATTCCGTTTGTCGGTAACCGCGGAAATGGTGAGCCATTCGGCAAATACCTCCCCGCCTTTTTTACGGTTCCAAACCTCGCCGCGCCAGTAGCCCTGCCGGTCGATTGTTTGCCACATTTCCTGATAGAAGCCGGCATCGTGAAGTCCTGACTTGAGCAGATTCGGTTTTTTACCCAACACCTCGTCTCGTGAATATCCCGTTATGCTGGTGAACGCCGGGTTCGTATCGATTATGTTGCATTGCGCATCGGTAATCAGGATGCCTTCCTGAGTGCCGGCGAAAACGCTGGCGGCCATACGCTGCCCTTCTTCAACCTGTTTCCGTTGCCAGATTTCGCGCCGTAAACGCATGTTCCAGCCGACAATAAAAGTAAGCACTAACAGCGCCGCCGATGCATAGAGCAGAACCGTTTCGGTTTTTATGCCGGGCTCATATTTCAAACTCATCCAACGGTTCTGGATAATTTCCTTTTCAGCCAGGGGAATATCGGCCAGCGCTTTGTCGAGCAGGCTTGCCAGTTCGGGATTCGCTTTGGTCGCTGCCATGCGATGCAAGCTTTTGTAGTGGGTATCCCCGGAAAAACTGAGATTGAGCATGCCCTCCCGCTTCACTGCATAGTTTGCCGAAGCGGCGTCGCCAAGATAAGCATCCGCCTTGCCGCTGCTGACCATGTTCAACGCATCGTGTACATTGTCAGCTGGAACCAGCTTTATTTCAGGATGATCATGCATCAACAGCTCCTGAATGAAATAGCCTCTTTCCAGCGTCACCCGCTTACCGTCAAGACGATCCAGCGATCCGACAAAACCGTCGTTATTATCGCTGACAATAATGATCGGGGTATTCAGATAGGTTTCGGTAAAAATCAAATAGCGTTCGCGTTCGGGCGTTTTATTGGCGTTGGAAAGCATATCCAGCTCGCCACGTTGCGCCATTTCGATAATTTCCGCCCAGGGTTTATCCTTCACTATGTCAAACTTCACCCCCAGCCGCCGCTCGACCAAGGCGATGTAATCCGCGCTCAGGCCGACAAGCGCACCTTTAGCGTCTATCCATTCATACGGCGCAAAATCCCGATCTACGCCTACGCGAATCACCGGATGCGCTTGCAGCCAGGCCCGTTCCGCCGGAGTAAAATTAAGCTTGTTTTGCTGGTCTTGCCGATAAATAAAGCCATCCAGATGATCTATCGATTCGACCAGACCCAATTGCCGGTAAGTGTCGGCGATGCGTTCAAAGCGTTTGGTGTCGGTGTGGCCGATAGGAACGATTTCCGGCCGGATCATCTTCACCGTTTCCTGCGCCTCAAAGCGCAAATGAGCGGCGGTAAGCCGGTTGCCGGTGTTGTATTTGTCGAGAATAATCCGAATCAATTCGTCCTGATGTTTCAGCGCATAATCCCAGCCTTTGAGCGAGGCTCGCAGGAAGCGCCGCACTCTGTCGGGATGCCGGTTTATTTCCTGTTCGGTGGTAAACAGATTGTCGCTCAAAAAATCCACGCCGTAATTGCGGGGGTCAATGATGTTGATTTCGACGCCTTTATTTTTGAAATAATCGATCTGGTCGGTCAGATAACTGACCATGGCGTCGGTTTTGCCGTTAATCAGGTCGTCGGGGTTGAATGAATTATCCAAATGAGTAAATTCATCGGCGGAAATGCCCGCTTCATAAAGCATGGCCCGTAGCGGCGCATTGTCGTAACTGTCTTCCATGACGCGTTTGCCCTTAAGCTCGTAGGGACTGATGATGCCTGAGTTTTTCAGGGTAAGGTAGACCAGCGGGCTATGCTGAAAAATGGAAGCCAAAACCACCACCGGCTTGCCGACCAGCCGGTGCTCCAGCAGGCCGGTATCGGCCACGCCGTATTGGGACTCGTCTTTTAGGACTTTTTCAATGTTATTGATGCCGGGAATACGCTCACGGATAGCGACATCCAAATTTTCTTCAGCGTAAAAGCCTTTTTCCTTGGCCGCATAGTAACCGGCAAACTGGAAAGAATGTAACCACTTGAGTTGCAGAGAGACTTTTTCGGCAGACTGGGCGGACTCAACCAATAACAGGGATGAACAGAGTGTCAGGCACAAAAGAGTCCCCAGCCGGAACAATGGCATAAGCATCAGCGATTTGGAATTTGTAATTCTTGCATTTTGGTATAGTACGCTTGTAATTCAGCACTTACGATTTTTTCTTTTACACAAGAAGCAGCCCGTAAAACCCGTAAAATAAGCGTTGCCCGGATTTTTATAAATGTTGATTTTAAATCAAATCCACTTATAGTTGCGCAACAAAAACACACTAATCCTTAACAATATAGAGTATTACATGCAGCATTTCCGTCTTTCTTTTATCGTCACCGCAGTTTGTTTGGCAACAGCATTTTATTGGGGCGGAATCATGGGCGCTTTTATCGCCGTTATTCTTGGAGTCCTCGAAGTCAGTTTATCATTCGACAATGCGGTTGTTAACGCATCGATCCTAAAGCGCATGAATGAACGCTGGCAGAAATATTTTTTAACCTGGGGAATTTTGATCGCCGTTTTCGGCATGCGCTTGCTGTTTCCTATCGTGATTGTTTCGGCCGCTACCGGTATCGATTTTACTGGCGTAACCGAGATGGCGTTAAAAACCCCCGCGATTTATGCCAAGCATTTGGAAGCATCCCATGTGCAAATTGCGGCATTCGGCGGCATGTTCCTGCTGATGGTGTTTTATTCGTTCATCTTCGATGAAAACCGGGAGCTGCACTGGCTGGGTTACATGGAACGAAAAATGTCTTCGTTCGGCAAGCTTGAAGCGATTGAAATAATCATGGCCTTAGGTCCGCTGTTAATTATCCAAAACTACCTGCCCGAGGAAATCCGTTTGAATGTCATGATTTCAGGCGTCACAGGCGTTATCTTATTCGTTATCGTGGACAGTTTTTCAGCCTTGTTCGAGCATGAGGAGGAGGGCGAAGAGGTTGTCGCGGCGCTTAAAAAAAGCGGCATGATGAGTTTTATTTATCTTGAAGTGCTGGACGCGTCGTTTTCATTCGACGGCGTGATCGGCGCGTTTGCGATTACCCAGGACGTGGTCATTATTATGCTGGGACTGGCTATCGGCGCGATGTTTGTGCGAAGCCTGACGGTTTACCTGGTGAGGAAAGGCACGCTGGACGAATATGTGTTTCTGGAGCACGGCGCTCATTATGCGATTGGGGTGCTGGCCGGCATCATGCTGGTCAGCATAACCCATCATATTCCTGAAGTTGTAACCGGCTTGACCGGCGCCATATTGATCGCGCTGTCGGTAATGTCATCGATCCGGTACAGGAAAAAACGGGCGGCTTGAGCGCAAGCAAAAACGGGCGATTCCGGCGCTCTGTACGACAATCCGGAAACACCCGTTTTTATACCGGTCTCCGCTGGAAACTTAATCGGCCAATTGCTGAATGCCGTCCAGATACCATTTGGGCTGGATGCTGACTTTCGGTTTGATAAAATGCCAGACTTCCCTGACTTGCTCGGCTTGAGCGCCGGCATCTTCGCGCATGATCGAATCGAACAGCACGACCGCTTCGAGTTCCGACCCGACTTCCCTGACTTCCAGCAGTTCCGCTTCCAGTTTCAGTATTTCGGTGCGGTTTTCAGTATCGGACGCTTTAAGCTGATCCTGAATTTCCGCAAATACCTTATCCGTGGTTAAGCCCCGGATTTCGGCAAGATCGCGTTCATCCCAAGCTTTTTGCAGGTTAGCAAAGGCTATTTTAGCGCCGCTAAGGAAGGCCTGCTGATCGAAGTCTTTGGGAATAGCCGCGCTAACGAATCCGGCATCCTGTTGAACGGCCTGGGCGAAAACCCCGGTGTTTTTATCTTTTTTGAACAGAATGTCAGTATCGAAACCTGCCGGACCGGCTTGGGTCGACTGTGGTTCGTGATAGCTGGAAACAGTGTCCTGATAACCATTGTCAGCCGTCCGGTTATAAACAGGCGGTTGGACCGCCCCCGCCTTTTTGGCGGCGAACAATTTATACAATAAGAAGGCAATTCCGCCGAAAATCAGGATGTCCATAAAGTTAA
Organism: Methylobacter tundripaludum; assembly: GCF_002934365.1. Classification (GTDB taxonomy): domain Bacteria; phylum Pseudomonadota; class Gammaproteobacteria; order Methylococcales; family Methylomonadaceae; genus Methylobacter_A; species Methylobacter_A tundripaludum_A. The sequence continues at coordinate 426,378 of NZ_PTIY01000001.1, forward strand.
TGCCTTGAAAACCGCCGCCGTGAAACAGCGAACCCAATAATCCGCCTAAAGCCAAACCGCCCAGCATGCCCATTAAACCGCTACGGTTGGCCCAGCCCGGTTTGCCCGCCTGGTTTGGCGCGGCCGCTTGTTGCTGGTCCTGATTGGCGGGACGCGATGGCGGCGTTGCAGAACGCTGGTACGGTGCGCTATAGGAGGACTTGCCGCCAAAAGAGCTGCCGCCGCCGAAACGCTTGGCGGCGGCGTCCGACATCCCGCCTAAAGTCAAGGAAAGACCGATTAATAACGTGGCAATAATTCCGGTAGTTTTGTTCATAACACTCACAAGGTTAAATTTAAGTTCAGGTTCATCTATCATTGGGGTGAATAATTAAACAACAAGCCGCCAATTACTTTTTTAATAGCATAGCACTGTGCCCGTGTTTTCAACACCCTGTAAATTTCTTGTTAGGCCGGTCGCATTTGCATCCGCGATCCACGGCAACATATCAATATAGTATCCCTCCGATTATAAAAAAGAAGATTTAGCCTGAAGCGGAAAAGCGTGCATCGACGCAAAAAACCTTGCGCCTTCTAGCGCCATCCTCCTCCTAAGGCCTTGTAAATATTTATTGTCGATAGCCGTTGACGCTTGATGACATCGATCAATTCGAGATTCGATTGCAAAGCGCTCTGTTGTGCGATCAGTACCTCCAGGTAACTTGCCCTGGCGTATTTGAATAATTCGTTTGACGCTTCAACCGCCTGTTTCAACACATCGCTTTGCTGCTTTTTTAAGACATTGATTTGTTGCAAATTCTGAATATTAGAGAGTTCATTCGCCACTTCAACATAGGCGTTCAAAATTGTTTTTTGATAGTTATACATTGCGGTCAACTGGTTCGCTTTTGCGGTGTTGAATCGCGCCTCCAACGAGTTCCTATTGATCAGCGGCGCGACTAAAGTCCCCATAACGGAATAGGCGATTGAGGCGGGCGACATAAATAAGAACTCGGGATTGAAGGCCTGAAAACCGAAACTCGCCGTAATGTTAAAATTAGGATAAAACGCTGCCTTTGCCGCTTTCAAATCAAACTTGCTGGCCTCAATCTGAAATTCCGCGTCACGAACATCGGGCCTGTTTTCCAATAACGCAGAAGGAACGCCCGCCGAAATTTGTTGCGGAATTTCTTTGAACAAAACTTCTTTCGTGCGCTGAATGGGCTGCGGATAGCGTCCCAACAGGAAATTAATTTTGTTTTCGGTTTCTGCGATTTGTTGCAGCACTTCTTTATCCAATACCTGCGCATTGAGAAGCTGGGCGTTGAATTGTTGTACCGCTAATTCATTCGCCCTGCCGGCTTCTTTCTGCAATTTAATGACATCCAACGCCTCCTGTTGTTTCAAAATGGTCTGTTTGATAATGTCCCGTCGATTATCCAACGCCAACAGCTCGTAATAGTAAATCGCCACATCGGCGACAAGATTTGAAATGACAAAGTTCGTTCCTTCAATGCTTGACAGGTATTGCGAAATCGCCGACTTGCGTTGGTTTCGCAGCTTGCCCCAAATATCGACTTCCCAGGATGCCTGTAGCCCTACATAATAGTCAGGCAGATGTTCGGGTATGAGTTGGCCGGGGGTGATTTCGGTAGTCGCATTGCCGGCCCCGTCCATCGTGTAAAGCCCGAACTTACGAATCCCGGTTCCTATGTTCAAACCCACTTGCGGCAGCAGCGCGCCGTTTGCCAGTTTCACGCTTGAGCGCGAAACTTCAATGCGCTGCAAGGCCATTTGCAAATCGATGTTGTTGGCTATGGCGGCATCCATCAACTTCAGTAGAGGCTTATCGGCAAAGTATTCACGCCAGTTGATATTTGCAATAGAGCCGGCGGTGTTTTTTTGGTTCCCGAAACTTGCAGGTATTTCCTTTTCCGGGATGGACAAAACTGTATTGAGTGTTCCGCAACCGCTTAAGGCGACAATCAAACATGCAATAGCTGAGGGGTAATAAATTCGACTCTTCATTTAATATTAGATAGTTTCAGTAAAGGCGGCTTCTTCTTTTCTTCCGCCGCGATGATGCTTATCTGCAATGCTTGCAAACACCACATAAAGCCCAGGGATGACAATAACGCCGAAAACTGTCCCAAAAATCATCCCCCCTGCGGCTGCCGAACCGATGGTGTTATTACCTATCTCTCCAGCCCCCGAGGCAAACATTAACGGAATAAGACCGGCAACAAAGGCAAATGAGGTCATCAAAATGGGCCGTAACCGCAACACGGCTCCTTCAATTGCCGCTTCGAGCGGCGTTTTCCCCTCCCTGTGTTTCAAGGTGGCGAATTCAATGATCAGGATGGCGTTTTTGCCGAGAATGCCAATCAGCATAATCATGGCTATCTGGGCATAGATGTTGTTTTCCAAACCCATCAGCATCAGGAAACACAAAGCCCCGAAGACGCCAATCGGCAAGGAAAGAATTACCGCAAAAGGCAATAAAAAGCTCTCATATTGCGCAGCGAGTAACAAATAGACGAATACCAGGCAAATCATAAAAATATAAATGGCCTGATCGCCCGCGTTGGCTTGGTCTCGTGACGACCCGGCCCAATCGTAGCCGAAACCTTTCGGTAATTTAGTTGCCGCCACTTCCTTGATTGCCGCAATGGCCTGCCCGCTGCTGTATCCTGAAGCAGGCTGTCCGTTGATCATGGCCGAGGTGTACATGTTGTAGCGTGTCACCTGCTCAGGGCCGTAGACTTTTTCTATGCGCAGAAAAGACGAAAAAGCCACCATTTCCCCGGATTCATTTTTGATGTACAACTTCATCAGGTCGTCAGGTTGCGCCCGGTATTCGGGCAGCGCCTGCACCATGACTTTATACAACTGACCGAAGCGGATAAAGTTGGTCGCATATTCGCTGCCTATCAGTGTTTGCAGGGTGCTCATGGCATTCTCGGCAGTGACGCCTTTTTGCGCGGCTTTATCGCCGTCAATATGCAGCAGGAATTGCGGAAAACTCGCGTTGAAGGTGGTAAACGCATTGGCTATTTCAGGCCGCTTGTTCAGCTCTACTACAAAGGCATCGGCCACTTTCTGCAATTGCGCCAGATCGCCCCCACCGGTTTTGTCCAGCAAGCGCATTTCAAAGCCGCTTGAATTACCGTAACCCGGCACCGGCGGAGGGGTGAAAAATTCAACGCCGGCATCTTTGATATGCCGGGTTTTTTCTTCAAGCTCGCGGATAATTTCCTTGTCGGAGGCGATTCTTTTATCCCAGTTTTTTAAGCTGATCAGATTCATGCCATAAACCGCGCCCGTGCCTTCAGAGAGCAGACTGAACCCCGCCAGACTGGAAACCGAAGTCACGCCGTCCAAGCCCGATGCAATACGTTGCACTTCACTTGACACTTGCTCAGTACGCTCAAGGGTTGCGCCTGACGGTGTGGTGATATTGGCGTATATAGTCCCTTGGTCTTCCTCGGGAATAAAACCCGAAGGAACCTTAGTCCCGATCAAACCTGCGCCCACGGAAAACGCCAGTAATATGCCAAAGGTTATGACTCTCCTGTTAGCTATCGCGCCGATCAGTTTTTTGTAATTGTCGGACAGTTTGTTGTACCGGTTATTAAATCCCGCAAAGAAAAGCTGAAGTCCCGATTTGTTTTGCTGCTCATCATGATGACTGTTTTTAAGAAATAAGGCGCAAAGCGCTGGGGTCAACGTCAGCGCCGTGATGCCTGAAAGCACAATGGAACAGGCCATGGTCAGGGAAAACTGCCGGTAAAAAACCCCCTCGGGGCCTTCCATAAAGGCTACGGGCAGAAAGACCGCCGCCATCACCAGGGTGATCGCAATAATCGCCCCGCTGATTTCGCGCATGGCGTGCTCCGTGGCGCGTTTCGGCCCCATGTGCGAATGCTCCATCTTGGCATGCACGGCTTCAATGACCACAATGGCGTTGTCCACGACGATGCCAATGGCCAGCACCAGCGCAAACAGCGTAATCAGGTTGAGGGAAAAACCCATTAGCTGCATGAAAAAAAACGTGCCGACCAGCGATACCGGCACGGCAATAATGGGTATGATGGTGGAGCGAACATCCTGCAAAAATACAAACACCACCAAGGCAACCAACAGGAAGGCTTCTACTAACGTTTTGATAACTTCATGAATAGACGCGTCCAAGAATTCGGAAACATCGTAACTCAGGGTATAGTCCATACCCGGAGGAAAGGAAGTTGCTTTGATCGCCGCCATGGTTGTTTTGATGTTGTCAATGACCTCCTTGGCATTGCTGCCCGGACGCTGCTTTAATAAAATGGCGGCGGAGGGCTGGCCGTTTTCTTTGGAAAGCACATTATAATCCTGAGAATCGAGTTCGACTTCGGCGACATCCTTCAGCCGCAAAATTTCGCCACTCTTTTTACTGCTTAAGACAATGTTTTCATAGGCTTTCTTGGTGTTATGTTTGCCTGTGTACTTTAAAACATATTGAAGCGCCTGCGCCTTCTTACCCGAGCTTTCACCGATTTTACCCGGCGCGGCTTCTACATTTTGCGCTTTCAGTTTTTCAATGACTTCAGCAGCCGAGATGTTGTACATCAACAGTTTATCGGGCTTCAACCACACGCGCATGGCGTATTCCCTGGACCCCAATATTTCGGCAAAACCAACCCCGTCTATTCTTTTGAGTTCTTTTAAAACATTGATGTCGGTAAAATTGTAAAGAAATTTTTCATCTAAGGTTGGATCAGAGCTGAGGATGTTGATATATAAAAGCATGGCGTTTTGCACTTTCTCGACAATAACCCCTGCTTTAATCGCCTCTGCGGGCAACTCGTCCAATACCGAAGACACCCTGTTCTGCACGTTGACAGCGGCGACTTCCGGGTCGGTTCCCGCCTTAAAAATAATCTGAATTTCGCCGCTACCGTCATTGCCGGAAACAGACGACATATAGGCCATACCGGGTACGCCGTTTATAGCTCTTTCAAGCGGTGTTATTACAGCTTTGACAACAACTTCCGCATTGGCGCCGGTAAATTTTGTCGTGACATTGACTTCGGGCGGCGCAATATCGGGAAACTGGGTGACAGGAAGCCGGGTTAAAGACAACAGGCCCATCAAGGTGATGATGACCGATATGACGATGGAAAGTACCGGACGATGAATAAATTTAGCAGTCATGATGATTCTTATCGCCCCGTTAATCTTTACTGCTTAAAGACATAGCTGTCGCCAGATCGACAGGAAGCGGTTGAATTTTATTTCCATCCTTTGCATTCTCAGCGCCCTCGAACAATATCTTGTCGTCTTTGGACAAACCGGATTCCACCGCATAAAAATCCGGAAAACGCATTTTGGGGATGATATTCCTTTGCTTAAGCACGCCGTCCTGATTGACCACGAAAACATAAATCTTGTCTTGAATTTCAAAAGTTGACTTTTGAGGAATTAGCAAAGCGTTTTTAAGCTGCTTGTTGACAACGACCTTGCCGTTTGAGCCGTGTTTTAAAATGGCGTCGGGATTTGGGAACCTTGCCCTGAAAGCAATATTGCCCGTTGATTGATCGAATTCACTTTCAATCATTTCTATTTTGCCTTCGTAGCCGTAAAGTGCGTTATTGGCGAGCTTTAAACTGACTGTTTTTGTTTTCTTTTCGACGCTGGAAATGTAGTTTAGGTAATCGATTTCCGAGAGGTTGAAATAAGCGAAGATCTCCCGGTTGTCGGAAATAGAGGTCAACATATCGCCTTCCGCTATCAAACTGCCGACTTTGTTCGGGATACGGTTGATAATGCCGTTGTAGGGGGCTTTTATCTGTGCAAACGACAGATATAAAGCGGCCTGCTCCTTGTGCGCCTTAGCCTCTTCCACACTGGCTGTTAAGGCATCCGCTTTTGCTTTTATGACATCAAGCTCCGATTTGGACACGATGTTTTTTTCTACCAGCAACTTCACGTTTGCTAATTCGACTTCGGCGGCCTTCAAATCGGCAACAGCATTTTTATAAGCCGCATTCGCTTTTTGCAGTTCTTTTTCAAACTCCAAAAAGTTAAGCGTGAATAGCAATTGCCCTTCCGTTACCGACTGCCCTTCGTCCACATAAATATTTTCAATATAGCCTTTAACTTTGCTCCTCACCTCTACATACTTTACCGACTGAATTTCGGCGACATATTCGCTGCTGTAAGAGGTATCTTTTACTATGGGGTTTATCACCTCATGGCTGTCGGCTTTTTCAGTTTCTTTTTTTGAACTGCACGATGCTGCAATTAAGCACAATGCGAGGAACAGTATTCGGCTATTTTTCATTTTGAGTAATTATGCTTATTAAATTTTGGACCCTTGGCTGAGTTGTTGACAGCATCGCAAGTTGACGGATCTTTTAAACCCTTAATACAAAGCAATAAATAAGCCACAACTTAATAAAGAAAAATACTTTATTTATCTTATACTTATCTCGCCGCCAGGGCTCGGCGTTTTTGCAGAAATGTTGCTTTTTGCAACATACGGGCGCAGAATGCGCCACTATGTCGATTATCTATAAATTAACGCTATCCCTGTTCGCCTTATCTTTGCTGGTTTTCGGCATCTATGGAACGTATCAACTTCGAACCGAAGCGCAAGATTTGCGGGACGATGTTGAACAAGAAACACGTTTACTTACTTACAGTTTGCTGATTTCGGTCGGGAACGCCTTACGGGATAGGCAAACGGAAGACGTGCAAGAGCTTTTGCAGCAAATAGAACGCCTCAAGCCTTCTATCGACGTTCGTATCTACATTCAAAATCGCACCGTGATCCGTTCGGGCGCGGAAAGCTTGGCATGGCCGGAAGAGGTCGAACAAACCTTACAGCAAACCGCCCTTGACGGCGAAATGAAACAATATTATTTCCCCGACGATGAGCCCGACTTTCTGATACTGTCACTGCCTTTTAATAAGACATCGACGTCTTTGCAGGGCAATTTGGCCGTAGTGCGGTCATTGCAAAAAATGAAAGAGGATTTAAGTAAAACCAAGACTTATATTCTTTGGTCTTTTTTTTCTTTCGTTTTATTTACCTCCTTGCTGTGTTTCTTTTTAGGCCATGTTTATATTTCCCGCCCGCTGCAAAAACTCCGTCAAGCTATGCAGGCTTTCAGGAACAGCACGGAACCGCCGGAACCGTTACCGGTAAAAGGCAAGGATGAACTTTCTTCGGTAACGCAAGAATTTAACCGGATGACCGCCGAGCTGTTTTCGGCTTACCGCCGGCTGGATGCCGAAATGCAACAAGGACGGCAACTGCAACGGGCGCTACAGGAGGCGGACAAGCTGATCACCATCGGGCAATTATCGGCAGGGCTGGCCCATGAAATCGGTTCGCCGCTGCAAATTGTCAACGGCCGTGCCAGAGCGTTGGCCAATTGCGCCGAGCATCCCGACGACGTGCGCCGTCTGGCCGAAATTCTGGTTGTCCAGACCGACCGCATCACCCGCATCGTGCAACGCCTTCTGGAATTTGCGCGCCGCAGCCCGCCCGAGCGGGTGCATTGCGATGTCGCCGTAGCCATTGCCGAAGTGTTGGATATGCTGCGTTACGAAGTGCGCCGCCGCGGTATTGAGCTTAGCTTTACTCACCCGGAACAACTCCCGTTCATGCTAACCAATAGGGACGGCGTTCAGCAGATCGTGTTGAACCTGATTGGTAACGCATTGGCTTCCATTCCCGACGCGGGAACGATAACCGTTGACCTGAGCGAAGCCCCGCTAACCCGCGCCATAGAAACCGTTCCGGCATTGCGCTTAAGCGTGACCGACAGCGGCAAAGGTATTGCGCCGGAACATGTATCGCAGCTTTTTGAACCGTTCTTTACCACCCGTGGCGGTCAGGGCGGCACCGGTTTGGGGCTCGCGGTGGTGAAAGCAATCATCACCGAATTACGCGGCACTGTCGTTGTCGAGTCCCAGCCGGACAAGGGCAGTTGTTTTATCGTCCATCTTCCACTGAAGGAGACTATATGAGTTCAGACCAACCCCGCGTACTGGTGATAGACGACGATCCCGGGATTGTCGATTATCTGCTGGACATGTTGCGGCAAGCGGACTATTCGGTCGCAGGCTACACCGACACCACTGACGCTCTGAATGCTATCGCCGCCGAACCGTTTGACCTGGTGATTTCCGACGTGGAAATGCCCGGAATGCGGGGCTTGGACTTAATAGCGGCTATTCACCGGCTGCGCCCGGAACAATTGGTGCTGCTCATAACCGCTTTCGGCAGTATCGAGCTTGCCATGCAAAGCGTGCGTGCCGGGGCTTGCGAGTTTCTGACCAAACCTTTTCGCATAGAAGAGCTTTACGCCGCCATAGAACGCGCCCTGCTGGATCGGCAGATGCGCCGCACGGCCGTCAGAATCGGCTCCGCGAACGCCAATAACGATGAAAATGCTTTTATCGCTTACAGTCCGCGCATGCGGCAAATGTTGGCCTTGGCAAAACGCGCGGCGGCAGTGGACTCGACAATACTTTTAACCGGTGAAAGCGGTACCGGCAAAAGCGCGGTGGCTCGCTGGATCCACGAGTTGAGTCCGCGCCGGCAAGGCCCGTTCGTGTCGGTCAATTGCGCCGCGCTTCCGCAAACCCTGGTCGAAAGCGAATTGTTCGGAGCCCGAAAAGGCGCTTACACCGACTCCCATCAGAACCGCCACGGCTTGTTCGTGCAGGCCGACTCCGGGACGCTGTTTCTTGATGAAATTGCAGAACTGCCTTTGGAAATACAACCCAAACTGCTGCAGGCGCTGGAATCGGGCAAAATCCGCGCGCTTGGCGATACTCAGGAAACCGCTGTCAATATACGTCTGATTGCCGCCACCCATCAGCCATTGGAGCAGCGAATCAACGAACGCCAGTTCCGCGCCGATCTTTATCACCGCCTGAACGTTATCAATCTGGAAATACCGCCTTTGCGGGAGCGGAAGGAAGATATGGACGAGCTGGTGAATGTGTTGAGCCGGCAAATCAGCCTGCGTCTCGGTAAAATGATGCCGGTTAATATTTCGGCGGAGGTTTTACGATGGATTCGCGCCTACCATTGGCCGGGTAATGTACGCGAGCTTTCCAATATGCTGGAGAGGGCTATCGCGCTAACGGAGCATGACACCCTGTTGCTGGAAGATTTGGCGCAAGCCTCGCGGTTACCGAAAAGCGAAGATTTTTTGCAAAATGCGATGACCAAGGGTTGGACGCTGGAAAATCTGGAGCTTGCCTACATTCGCCATGTATTGGATGCGACCGGAGGCAGCAAAATTCAAGCGGCGCGGATTCTCGGTATGGATCGAAGTACCTTATATCGCAAGTTGGGGTAAATTCCGATGCTGCTCACCGACTAAACTGACAGCACGCCACGAATCAATCCCGGTTCGATCAAAAAACGCCCCCCGCAGGGAACGCTACGAAACAGGATAAGTAAAGACAAGCCCTGTTAATAGTAAACAACCAGTTGTTAATTGCTTTTTTATAGCATAGCATTGTCCGCATGTTTATAGCACTCCGCAAATCCACCGTTATCCTGCTGGCGATACTGCAACTGATTGCACCGCTGGTGCATGCGCATGCCGGAGACAAAGTTTCAGACCTGGGCCTGCATGTTCCCGGTCTCGAAATATATGGCGTTGAACATGCTGAACAGATGTTCCAGACTGTCAATTATGATTCCCATTCCGAAGGCATCCTGGTCGGCGTCGATGCCGGAATGAAGGACAAACAAGTTATTGTAGACCTCGATAACAACCATTATCTGCATCAACAGACCCCGGCATTTAATGCCGCCCTATCTCCTTTCGATACTAATTTTTCCCCGCAATCGCGGCAGTTCGTCTGCCGGTTGTTTATTCCCTCGCTATCCCCGCGCGCGCCTCCTGCCCAATAATCTCCGTTTTTTTGTAAAAATGTTGCGCCGCAACGTCTTTACAGCCCAGTTTTTATTAAAACGATATAACGCGGCCAACGCCGCATTGAGATTAACTTATGTTTTTTTTGAACCTTGTTAAAAAGCGATTCCTGTTTGGAAATGTCGTTTTTTTAATGACGATAACGCTCAGCTTTGCCGATTCGGCGTCCATTGTCGAGCATCACGATCCGATTGAAAGCGACCCGGCGTTGAGTTTATCCAAAGTCGTTGATTTAACGTTGGAGAAATACCCGGATGTCACCTGGCTTAAATCGCTGGAAGAAGAAGCCTCGGCGATAGCGCAGCGCGGCGACAGCTGGACAGCCGGCTCATCGCAAGCCTTGCTTAGTTTCCAGGAAGCAACCAGCGGCACCTTGCATTATATTGACGGCGTGGTGCAGGTGCCGCTATGGAATCTGGGCCAGCGCGATGCCGAACAACGATTGGCGCAGCTGTCTGAAAGCAACGCAAGCTCGCAAGCGACAGCGGTTAAATTACGCGTGGCGGGACTGGTCAGGAATGCTTTATGGAATATAGCGCTGGCGGATCTTAGCTATGCACAGGCGAAAATAGAACTGGCCGTTACCGATCAGCTGCTGGCTAAAGTACAGCGGCGCGTCGAACTGGGCGACTTGTCCAGAGCCGATTTATTGCTGGCCGAATCGGAATCGCTGCAAAAACGCTCGGTGGTGACGCAGGCTGAAGCGGAATTAATGCACGCCCGAAAACGATATAGCACTGTCACGCAAATGGTCAAAATCCCGAGCGATTTTCAGGAAAAACTGGTCGCCTTAACCGAGATACAACAAAATCATCCGGCATTAGTCGCGATCAATAGCCTGATCGAACGCAAGCAGGCGGAACTGAATACGGTTAAGCTGGTCGGTTCCGGTCAGACCAATGTCGCCGTTGGCGTCAACAGCGATCAGTTCACAGGCGATGAGCGCAGTAATCGTACAGCCAGTTTCAATATCGGCGTTACGGTTCCCTTCGGCGGCAGCGCGCATCTGGCGCCGCGGGTTGCGGCGGTTAATGTCGAATTGAACAAGCTGTTTGCGGAGCGCGAACAACTGCATCGCGATTTGGAACAAACGCACCACGAGGCCGAACACAATCTGGAAGTCAACCGGGCTGAACTCATTATCGCCACTAAACTGCAACAGGTTGCCGAAGAGCATCTAAAAATGAACCAGTCGAGCTTTTCGGCAGGTGAGATCAACCTGATGGATTTGTTAAGAATCCAGTCCAGAACCCAACAAGCGGTGTTAAACGCCAAACAACGGGCGATCACGCTACAGCGCGATATAGCGCTTTATAATCAAGCCGTAGGAGTGCTGCCATGAGCCTGTTTTTTGTTCGCCCCGCAATGGTGCTGTTATTGACTCTGGCCGGTTTCGGCAGCCATGCGGCTGAAAATATCATTCAAATCTCAAAGGAGAATCTTGATAACCTCGGTATAAAGCTGGGTAAACTCGAACCCGTTACCCAATTTCCGGTGTTATCCGCCCCGGCTAAGGTGATGGTTCCACCGACACAGGAATATATTGTCAGCGCATCGCAAGCAGGCCTGATCGATAAAATGAATGTGGCGGTGGGCGATAAAGTCGAAAAAGGACAGGTTTTAGTCGAACTCAACAGCCCCGAACTGCTGACGCTGCAACGGGAGTACCTGAAAGCGGACAGTGTGCGGCGCATACACCTGGTTAATTATAATCGGGACAAAAAACTGCTCGAAGAAGGCGTGATCCCGGAACGGCGCTGGCTGGAGACCAGCAGCGAGTATCATTCCGTTGTTTCCGAAGCCGACGAGCAGAGGCAATTACTGGAAATTGCCGGGATGACAGCCGCCGAGATCGATCATCTCGTCAAAACGCGCCGCTTAGCCGGGCGCCTCCGTGCGCGTTCGCCCATTACCGGCATAGTGCTGGAGCGTTTAGCCGTTGCCGGAACGCGCATCGATATACTGGCGCCGTTATACCGCATCGCCAACCTGGATGAGCTTTGGCTGGAAATCGCCATTCCGCAGGAACGCATAGGCGGCATTAAAATCGGCGACCGGGTCATGGTTGAAAATTCGGAAGTCAGCGCAAAAATCACCCTGCTCGGGCAAAGCGTCAACCCGGAAAACCAGACCATACTGGCTAGAGCGGTAGTAACGAAAGACACCGCATCTTTGCGTGCAGGACAACGGCTCAATACCCGGATTATTCAGCCCAGCGACAAGGCGACGTTTAAAATCCCCAATACAGCTATCGCCCAAAACGAAGGCGAAGCCTTTATTTTTATCCGCACCCGGCAGGGATTTTTGGTAACCCCGGTTACCGTAGCCGGTAAACAGGGCGATGAGTCGATTATCAGCGGCAAACTCACCGGCAATGAAGAGATAGCGGTTCAAGGCGCGGTTGCGCTGAAAGCCAACTGGCTGGGCCTGGGGAGCGATGAGTGATGGCTAGCCTGATTCGCTTTGCGCTGGGCCAGCGCCTGATGATGATGTTATTGGTCGTGCTGCTGGCGGGCGGCGGCTATTACGCGTTTAGAAACATCCCGATTGACGCTTTTCCTGAAGTATCGCCGACCCAGGTCAAGATCATCGTTAAAGCGCCCGGCATGACCCCGGAAGAGGTTGAAGCCAGGATCACCGCGCCGATCGAGGTCGAGCTGCTGGGCATTCCGCATCAAACCATGCTGCGCTCCATCGCCAAATACGCGCTGACCGACATTACCGTCGATTTTAAGGAAGGCACGGATATTTACTGGGCGCGCCAGCAGATTGCCGAACGCTTGAACACGATGTGGGGGAGTCTGCCCGCGGGCATTGAAGGCGGCATTGCGCCGATGACCACGCCGTTGGGCGAAATGTTCATGTTTAACATCGAGGGCGGCGGCTTGAGCTTGATGGAACGCCGCAGCCTGCTGGACTGGGTGATACGGCCCGCACTGCGCACAGTACCCGGCGTTGCCGATGTCAATTCGCTGGGCGGCTTGGTCAGGAGTTTTGAGGTCATACCCGATAATGTCCGCATGTCGGCCAGAGGCATCAGCACTGACCAGCTGACGGCCGCCTTGCAAAACAATAACCGCAATGACGGCGCAGGCCGAATAACCGACGGCGAAGAAGCCTTGATCGTCCGCGCCGAAGGCCGCATCAAAACCCTGGACGATGTCAGCGTGATCGTGGTCGACAGCAAAAACGGCATCCCTATTACCGTCGGCGATGTCGCACAAATCAAAATCGGCGCGTTGACCCGCTACGGCGCGGTCAGCAAAAACGGCGAAGGCGAAGCCGTTACCGGACTGGTGCTGAGTTTGCGCGGCGCTAACGCCAGGCAAACCATCGCCGGGATAGAGGCAAAACTGGCCGAAATCAGCCCCGGTTTTCCTAAAGGCGTTGAAGCCAAGGTTTTTTATAATCGCGGCAACTTGGTGGACCACGCGGTAAACACGGTTTTACACGCGCTGCTGGAAGCCATAGCGCTGGTCATCATCCTGCTGATTTTATTTCTGGGTAATTTGCGCGCCGCATTGGTGGTCGCGCTGGCCTTGCCGCTGGCCGCACTGTTCACCTTTATTTTGATGAACTACATGGGCATGTCGGCCAACCTGATGAGCTTGGGCGGCCTTGCGATAGCCATCGGCATGCTGGTCGATGCCGCCGTGGTGGTGGTTGAAAACCTGATCACGCATATGGCTCACACGGAAACAGCCCGACGTTTGCCCCGGTTGCACGTTATTTACCGGGCGACCCGCGAAGTTGCGGCCCCCGTGGTGTCCGGCATCTTGATCATTATCATCGTGTTTTTGCCGTTGCTGACCTTGCAGGGGCTGGAAGGCAAATTATTCACCCCGGTGGCCTTGACCATCGTGTTTGCGCTCAGCGGTTCGCTGGTGTTGTCGCTGACGGTGATTCCGGTGATCGCCTCCTATTTGCTCAAGGAGGTGTCGCACGAAGAACCCTGGCTGCCCAGACAATTGCAAAAACTGTATCAGCCCGCCTTGGCCTGGTGCCTTGAAAACAGCAAAAAAGTGTTTATCGCGACAGGTTCGCTGTTGGCCTTGACGGTGCTGGTGTTCACCCAAATCGGCAGCACGTTTATGCCGACCATGGACGAAGGCGACATCATCGTGCAGCTGGAAAAACTGCCGTCGATTACGCTGGATCAATCCGTGGCGCTGGATATACAGGTGCAAAAAAACCTGCGTAAAAACATCCCGGAAATCGTCGATATCGTCGCCCGCGTCGGCTCCGACGAGTTGGGGCTTGACCCGATGAGCCTGAACGATACCGATACCTTTTTAATATTGAAGCCTAAAGACCAGTGGCGTATGGACAGCAAGGAACAATTGCTGGATGAGATTCGAAAGGTCATGGCGCAAACGCCGGGTATCGCCTTTCAGTTTACCCAGCCGATCGAAATGCGGGTCTCGGAAATGCTGACCGGAACGCGCGGCGATGTGGCGGTTAAATTATTCGGCGCCGACCTGGCCGTACTCAATGAAAAAGCCCAGCAAATAGCCGATGTATTGAGAAACATAACCGGTTCCAGCGACGTATTCGCCAGGCAAAACGCCGGGATGCAGTTTTTGCAACTGACCATCGATAAATATGCCGCAGGGCGCTTGGGCCTGGACAGCGACAGCATTGAAACGTTGCTGCGGGCGCAGATAGAAGGTTTGAAGTTGGGAATAGTCCAGGAAGGCATCAAGCGCACACCTTTGATTTTGCGCGGCGACAGCAATACCGCCAATTTCGACAACCTGCAAATCGCGTTGCCGGATGGCGGGCAGGCGCCGGTCACCGCGGTCGCCAAAATTGAGAAAGTGGAAGGCGTGGTGTCGGTGGGCAGGGAACGGGGCCAACGCTTTGTGGTCATTACCAGCAATGTAAAGGACCGGGACTTGGTAGGCTTTGTCGATGAAGCCCGCAAAACGGTTGCTGAAAAAATCGACTTGCCGACCGGCTACACGGTTGAGTTCGGCGGCCAGTTCGAGAACCAGCAACGCGCTGCGGCGACGCTGTCGGTGGTCATTCCGGTTTCGTTAGGTCTGATTTTTTTATTATTGTTTACGACGTTCGGCTCGGTCCGGCAAGCCGTATTGGTGCTATCCAACATCCCGTTGGCGCTGGTTGGCGGCGTGTTCGCCTTATGGCTGTCCGGCGAGTATTTATCGGTACCGGCATCGGTCGGCTTTATCGCGCTGTTGGGTATTGCGGTGTTGAACGGCGTGGTCATGGTCAGTTATTTTAACCAGCTGCTCGCCGCCGGCATGGATTTGGCCAAAGTGGTTCAGCTTGGCTCGTCCCGGCGTTTGCGTCCGGTGCTGATGACCGCCAGCATCGCGGCGTTCGGCCTGATTCCGTTGCTGTTTGCAACGGGGCCGGGGTCTGAAATTCAACGGCCGTTGGCTATCGTGGTGGTCGGCGGCTTGGTGTCATCGACCTTTTTGACCTTATTTTTGCTGCCGATTTTGTTTAAATTATTTGGACTGCCGCCGGAGGTTAAGGAATGAATAGCAAGGAATATTTAGTCACGCTCGGAGTGCCGCCGAGCCTTGAAGAAGCGGTTGTCGATTGCCTGTTGACGCTGGAATCGGAACACGGTTTTTGCAGTTTTCCGGTCAATTCCCATGACCATAAACATGAAGGCTTGTCGCTGGCTGAGCAGGTCAGCGGGCGGCAGAAAAAGATCCGCTTTCAGATGTACGTGCCGGAGGATGAATTAGTCCAATTACTGGATCGGCTGAGAGTGGAGTTTTCCGGTTCGGGGATCAGGTATTGGGTGCTGCCGGTGGTTGAGAACGGGGTTATTTAAATATTTTTCACCACGAAGGCACGAAGAACACGAAGTTTTTTTACTTTGGCTTTTTCTTCGTGTCCTTCGTGCCTTCGTGGTGCTCTTTATTATCGTTCTCTACGAAAGCAGCGAAGCCAACAAAGGCCGCAGATTATGCTGCTGGCGCTGCCGGGTCAACCGGTTGGCGATAATGATGCTTTTTAATTCAGTCAGCGCCAGCGCAAAGTCATCATTGACCACCAAATAATCGAACTCGTCATGGTGGCGGATTTCGGTCACCGCATCGCGCATCCGGCGGGCGATGATCTGTTCGTCATCCTGTCCCCGGTTTCTGAGCCGCTGCAACAGCACTTCGGTCGATGGCGGCAGGATAAAAATCGAGAGACTGTCGGGCAGCAGTTTTTTGATTTGCTCCGCGCCCTGCCAGTCGATTTCGAGAATCACATCCAGCCCCCGATTCAGGTTTTCTTCGACCGTCTGCTGCGCCGTGCCGTAAAAATTATCAAACACCTGCGCATGTTCAAGAAACGCCTGTTGTGCCTGCATGGCTTGAAAGTCCGCGACAGTGACGAAGTAATAATCCTGGCCGTGCGCTTCGCCGGGCCGCATCTGGCGGGTGGTATGGGAGATCGATACGGTCAGGCCGTCCAGATCGGCAACCAGTTGTTTAACCAGGCTGGTCTTACCGGCGCCGGACGGGGCGGAAATAATATACAGTTTGCCGATATTCATAAATCTAAGGTGAAAAGTTCGAGGCCGAAGCTGAATTTTTGTACGGACATATTGAATTAAAGAGCTCACATGATACAGGATCGAGCCGCTTGGACAAAGCGGTAGGAAGCTCCCCCCGCTATGCCAGACCTTCCAGGTTTTAAAAACCTGGAAGGTCTTACTCGCAATTTTGATCGATAGTTATGAACTACGGCTTAAACGCATCGCTATCAATGTAAACATCAATTGGATTTTCAGGAACAATGCTCGCAACCGGTAAATCCGATCCTGAACGCCACAGCTTGACGGCTTCCTGTTTATTCGCGCCGGTGATCAAAAAGATCAGTTCCCGCGTGTTGCTTAATGCCTTGGCGCTGATCGAAACGCGCTCCGGCGGCGGCTTGGGCGAATTGTAAACGGCGTGCACCAGTTCATCCTGCTGATGTTGATGGCCGGGAAACAGGCTGGCAGTATGGCCGTCCTCGCCCATGCCCAGCAATACCATATCGAAGGTTCCGGCCTTGCTGACGGCGAGTTTATAGCGGTCGGCCGCAACTTCCGGCCCCAGTTCGGCGGGCATGGTAAATATCTGATTGGCCGGGATAGCCACTTTGTCCAATAACACCCGGTTTGCCATCAGGCTGTTTCTGTCCTGGTGATCGGCAGGCAAGCAGCGCTCATCGCCGTAATAAATATGCCAGTTCACCCAATCGGCATCGGACTCGGCAAGCAGGCGGTAGACTTTTTCCGGGGTGCCGCCTCCGGCTAAAACCAGCTTGAATTTGCCGCGTTCTGCTATAGCCGATGTTGCGGCGTTAAGAATTTGTTGGCAGGCGGCTTGTGCCACATCATCTCCAGTTTCCAGATAATGCCAGCGGCTGTTTGTTTGCATTCAATTACACTCCGGGGTTAATGAGCTGCGCCAGGATTGGCTTTCTTTGTCGAATAAACGGCGGCTGTCTTCCGGCCCCCAGGAACCGGCCGGATAGGTGACGATATAGTCACGCTCTATCGCCCAGGTTTGCAGGATAGGATCGACAATGCGCCATGCATATTCTACTTCATCAAAGCGCAGAAATAACGAGCGGTCGCCTTTTAATACGTCCAGCAACAAGTCTTCGTAAGCATCGATGGCTTTTTCATTCTCCTGGCGGAAGCTCGCGTCCAGGCTGCTGGAGCGGGTGCGCATCTCCAGGCCCGGCTCTTTTACGGTCATTTCAATACGGATGAACTCTTCCGGCTGTATCCCTAACAGCACCCAGTTGGGGTTCATGCACTGCACCTCGGTGCCGCGGAAAAACTGCAACGGCGGATGGCGAAAACAAATCGAGATGGTCGATTGCGCCTTGGCCATGCGCTTGCCGGTGCGCAGGTAAAAAGGCACGCCGCGCCAGCGCCAGTTGTCGATATACAGCTTCATTGCGGCATAGGTTTCGGTGATGCTGTTAGGCGGTATGCCGTCTTCCTGCAAATAGCCGTTGACCCGTTCGCCGCCGACGCTGCCTTTGCCGTATTGGGCGCGGAAGGCATGGCCGTGTACCGCTTCTCTGGGAATGGGGCGGATGGATTTCAATACTTTGACTTTTTCGTCGCGCAGGGATTCGGCTTCCATCGAAACCGGCGGCTCCATCGCGACCAGCGTCAACAGTTGCAGCAGATGGCTTTGCAGCATGTCGCGCATGGCGCCGGCGTTGTCATAGTAATCGGCGCGGCTGCCGATGCCGATGTCTTCGGAATGGGTGATCTGGATATGGTCGATATAGTTGCGGTTCCATAACGGCTCCAGCATCACATTGGCGAAACGGAACACCAGCACGTTTTGCACCATGCCTTTGCCCAGATAATGATCGATGCGGTAAATCTGCTCTTCCGATAAATAGCGGCTGATGCGTTTTTGCAGAGCCTTGGCGCTGTCCAAATCGTAGCCGAACGGTTTTTCGATAATCACCCGCCGCCAGCCGTATTGTTCATCAAACAGGCCGGTATCGCTCAACAGCTTCATGACCGTGCCGAAGTCCGAAGGGCTTATCGAAAGATAGAACGCGATGTTTTTAGGGAACCGGTTTGTCAGGTCCAGCGTGTCGGCCAGTTCGCTATAACACTGCGACTGTTTTATATCGCCTTGATGATAATGCAGCCGGGCGCTAAAACGCTGGAACACGGTTTCATCAAAATTGTCCGAGACTTTGGCCTCGATCATTTGCCTGACTTCCGCCAGCCATTTTTGCTGATCCCAGGGCCTGCGGCCTATGGCCAGGATACGTGTGCCTTCGGGCAGGCGGTTCGCGGCGTCAAGATGATACAAAGACGGCATCAACTTAATCCGGGACAGGTTTCCGGTGGCTCCAAAAATAACGTAGGTACAGGGTTCGGCTTTCATTGATTTTGTTTGCTGGATGAGTGTTCCGGTATTTAACCGCAAGGGTATGAAGAATGGAACATAAAACTTCTGATAGGGGTGTGCGCGCAGGTATTGAGTTAGCTCTCGTTATCACACAGCGCGTCACTGCCATTAAGTTAAGGATTTTTCCGTTCGCCCTGAGCCTGTCGAAAGGAATGTGCATAAAATAACTCGAGCAAGTTTTATTTTTAAACCATGAAGAACATGAAAGGTATAAGGATTGACGTCTTCATGTCCTTCATGCTCTTCATGGTAATTGCGTAAATTAATTTATGTCTGTTCCTAAGCGGCCTGATGTAATAGCACAGAAGGGAATAAAAATAAACTTATATTGGCGGCTAGCCTGAAGTTAAACCGCTTGCCCTAAAAAGCAGTCGCGTTTGATCCTGCCGGCGACAGCCTGCATAGGTATTTTCAGTCTGGAACAGGCGATGAATAGGAGGTTTTACTTGCTAATAACGTTGTTTTGTAACTGCAAGATCAGGGCTTTGATTGCCGCTTCCTGCGACATGACGCTTGCGCATAAGTGGAATTGATCAAGCGCACGGCGCAAGTTCTGCTCGGGATCGGCCGCCTTAAAATACCGGTTGCCTTCCAGATAATCGGTATAAAACCGGATGCCTAATTCAAAAGGGATCAAGCGGATAGCGGGATATAAATAGTGATAATCGTGTTCGGTAAAAAACGCACCGGCCTCGTTCAGATAGCTTTTCAACAGGGCGGCGCAAAGATTCAGGTCAAACCCGACCGGCGCGGCGGTATAGCAGCAAGAGCGCAGGCAATCGCCAATATCGTAATGCACCAGTCCCGGTTTGACGGTATCCAGGTCGATCAAGCTGACGATTTTTTTAGTGTGTTTATCGAACAACACGTTGTTTAATTTGGGATCGCCGTGAATCACACGCAAAGACAGCAAACCCTGCTGCTTTGCATTTTCCAGATCATCGACGATATGCCGGAATTCGCCGATAAATTCAGCGCAATCACGGCTTTCTTTACAACTTGCGGCCCCGGCCTGCTGTAAGACCTGATGGTAACGCACTACATAGCCCGGCGTTATATGAAAGCCGGGCAGGGTGTCATGCAACAGCAAAGGATCAAGGTCGCTGGTTAAGCGATGAAAATGCCCCAGCGCAAAACCGGCCTGCTCCGCGTCGCCGAGACTGCCGACAGCCTCGATACTTTCGGTATTGGCGATAAAGCTTAGCGCCCGCCAGCAATCGCCGTTTTGATCCCGATACAGCGGCTCGTTATCGGCGGTGTTTAAAACTTCCGGGATTTGCAGCTTGGCGCCGGCTTTTTGCACGATATGCCGATGAAGCGTGGTCAGGTTCGCCATAATCAGTTCGGGCGCAGGAAAAACCTGGGTATTGATGCGTTGCAGGACAAAGCGGGAGGATTGCGTTACGACCAAATAGGTGTCATTGATCAGCCCGTTGCCGAGCGGTGTTATTTCTGTAACGGCATCGGCGAACCGGGTGGCGATAGGGAGTAGTCTGTTCATCAACATATTATCGAGGCTATGCGAGGCGGCCGCCTCAACACATCAGGCGGCTTCCCTTTCCTTGATCAATGCCGTTAAACGTTTTAGCGCCTGTCCTCTGTGACTGAGCGCATTTTTAACGGCCGCCGGCAATTGCGCCGATGCGCACTGCTGTTCCGGCACCCAGAATACCGGATCGTAGCCGAAACCGTTTTCGCCGACGGCGTGATCCAGAATCCTGCCTTCCCAAACGCCTTGGGCGATGACCGGGCAAGGATCATAGGCATGTTCCATAAACACCATCACGCAGATAAACCGCGCCGTGCGCAGTTCATCCGGGACGCCGTCAAGCTCCCGCAACAACTTATCCACATTGTCCCGGTCGCTGGCGCCGACACCGGCATATCTTGCCGAAATGACGCCGGGCGCGCCGTTCAAGGCGTCAACGACCAAGCCCGAATCGTCGGCAATTGCAGGTAATTGGCAATGCAACGCCGCATTCCTGGCTTTTAAAATGGCGTTTTCGACGAACGTAGCGCCGGTTTCTTCCACGTCGACAACATTAAATTCGGACTGCGGAACGATCGGATGCTCCGCCAGTATTGCCTGAATTTCCCTGATCTTGCCGGGATTGCCGCTGGCCAGGACGATTTTTTGTAAGGTCGAAAAGGTCATTTATGCTCTTCTATCGCTATCCGTTGTTTTTCCAGTAATTCCTTGATGCCTGAACCTGCCAGTTCCAGCATCGCGTCCAGTTCCTCTTTCCTGAACGCATGGCCCTCGGCCGTGCCCTGCACCTCGATAAACGCCGCGGCATCGTTCATGACCACATTCATATCGGTTTCTGCATTGCTGTCTTCGGCATAATCCAGATCCAGCACCGGCACGCCGTTAAAGATGCCTACAGAAACCGAAGCGACCTGCCCATGCAGCGGATTGGTCTTGATTTGTTTGCGTTTGAGCATTTTCTGCACCGCCAGCGACAGCGCGACAAATCCGCCGGTAATCGATGCTGTGCGGGTTCCGCCATCCGCCTGCAACACGTCGCAATCGATGGTGATGGTATGTTCTCCCAGCGCTTTCAAGTCAATCGCCGCCCGCAGCGAACGGCCAATCAGGCGTTGAATCTCCAGCGTCCTCCCGCCTTGTTTGCCGTGGCTGGCTTCCCGTCCCATCCGGGTATGGGTCGAGCGCGGCAGCATGCCGTATTCGGCGGTAATCCAGCCTTCGCCTTTGCCTTTAAGAAAGCGCGGGACGCTCCTGTCGACACTGGCGGTGCAAAGCACACGGGTATCGCCGAATTCAACCAGAACAGAGCCTTCCGCATGTTTGGTAAAACCGCAGGTGAATTTGATGTCTCTTAGTTGATCAGGGTTGCGTCCGCTAGGTCTCATGTATATTCCGGTAAAATGAAAACCGCACAGTATACCTGAACGGCGCGCTGTCCGGCGGTTCAATTTACTAACGGAAGTTACGCAATAACTAAGAAATTTTCACCACGAAGGCACGAAGGACACGAAGTTTTATATTTTTCTCCGTGTCCTTCGTGCCTTCGTGGTGAGTTTTTGTGGTTTGAGTAACATCAGTTACCAATAATCAACCGCCCGTTAGCGCCTGCCGCATTTCGGCAACCGATTGCGGACGATTTTCCGGTTGCAGCGCCATAGCCCAATCGACAGCTTTCAACAGGTGTTCAGGGAATTTCCGTTTAAACGCTTTCACCGCAGGCACCAGCGTATCCTGCAGCACCCTGTCCTGTGCGGAAACCGGGACTTTAAGCTCCAGACAAGTGCGCATACTCGCGCCCACCGCGTAAATATCCGTCCACGGGCCCAGCTCGGCGCTCAGGTCGTGCTGTTCTATCGGCGAGTAGCCTTTGGTTAAAACCTTGCTTTGTTTGTCCAGGTGCGATTTAGGAAAACTCTGAATCGCGCCGAAATCCAGCAATAACGCATCGTTGCCCGGACGCACCAGAATATTGGCGGGTTTAATGTCGAGATGAATAAACTGGCGGCTGTGAATATGACCGACTCCCGCCAACAACGAGTTGAACAAGGTCAGCAAAAAATCTTCGGAAACGGACAGCGACTTGTTTTTTAACAGCTTGTCTAGCGTAAGCCCGTAGTCATAAGTCATCACCATATAAACAGTGGAGTTGGCTTTAAAAAAACCGATCACTTCGACAATATTGGGATGTTTCAGCGCCGACAAAACTTTGGCTTCCTCGAAAAACAGCACCCGGCCGCGCTTGAATAAAGCCGCGGACTCTTCGCTGTTGGCGACGACCACATTGTTCCAGGTGCGGTGGGCGAATTTTCGCGGCAGATATTCCTTAATCGCAACCTGAACCTGATCCGCTATTTGCCGGGCCAGATAAACGGAACTGAAACCGCCGTGCGCCAACTCCCGCTCAATGACATACTGATCTATAATGGTGCCGGTTTGCAGGTAATTCCACTCTTTGGGATAGGTCTGCGGATCGTAATATTCAGCCATCGTGTTGTGTGTTTATACTTAAGCCCGTTGATTATAGGTGAAAAATGATTAGAAGCATGACCGCATTTGCCGGCAATGAAACAGAAATAGGCGACTTAACCATAAGCTGTGAATTGCGCTCAGTCAATCACCGTTACTGCGACATCAGCTTAAAACTGCCGGATCGCCTGCGTTTTGTCGAAGCCGACCTGCGTTCAGCCATTGCCGCCAAGATCAACCGGGGCAAAGTTGAATGCTCATTGAGCTACAAAAAACAGGCTAAAAGCGGACAAAACTTCATCATCAATGCCGATGCCGTCACCACGCTGCTTGCCGCAGCCTCCGCCATAGAACAGCAAATGCCCGCTCCCTTGTCTTTTTCAGCGCTGGATGTACTGGCATTCCCCGGCATCCAGCAGGAACCGGATATTGATAAAGAGCAACTCAGCCAGGGCATCGCCGCCCTGGTCGATCAAACGCTGGCGCAACTGCTGGAAGCGCGGGAAAGAGAAGGCGCCCAACTTAAACTCCTGATTGAAGAGCGTTGCGCAAAGATGCTGAGTTTCGTCGTATCAGCGGGCAAACGCATGCCGGAAGTGCTGCTGCTGATTCGCAACAAGCTGAAAGACCGGATTACCGAACTGGTCGCGCAACCCGACTTCGACCGCTTGGAACAGGAACTGGTTCTGTTGACGCAAAAACTGGACATCGCCGAAGAGCTCGACAGACTGGAAACCCATATCACGGAAGTATTGCGGGTACTCCAGCAAAAAGACCCGGTCGGCAGACGGCTGGATTTTTTAATGCAGGAGCTGAACCGCGAAGCCAATACCTTGGGTTCTAAATCGGCCGACAAGGAAATGACCAAAATAGCGATAGAGCTTAAAGTGCTGATCGAGCAAATGCGTGAACAGGTGCAGAATATTGAGTGATGGATTGCTTTGTCTTAATTCGTGTGGCGGATTCAACTCCGAAGTGCAATCTTAGTAATCATGCGGCATCCCTCTCTTGTTCAGGAAAAAAGACCTCATGAGGTGTTTTAAAATTGAGTGTTTTTCGAGGGCGATGGTTGAGCTTAT
>NZ_PTIY01000002.1 GCF_002934365.1 Methylobacter tundripaludum
CGCCGATGATAGTGTGGCAGTTTGCCATGCGAAAGTAGGGAATTGCCAAGCTCTTAAATCAAAAACCCAAGCCGAAACGCTTGGGTTTTTTTTTGACCGCAGTTTAGGGTAAAGCATTTTTTTTGGAATGTTGAGGTTGCTATTTCATTGAAAATAAAGAAGAACGGATGCATTGTCTGTAATGCAGAGTCCTTTGGACAAATGTTATTTATTTTTGACCAGTTAGCGTAAAATCAAGCATTCAAAGTTCCATTAACACTAGCGGAAAATACCATGAAAAAGATTCTTTTCTTAACTGTCTTGTTATCGGCTTCAACGGCTTTTGCTGAGGACGCCAAAAATGATTGGCATGACACGACTCTTTCCGATGCCACAATTAAGAAAATTCAGGATGCTCAATACCAATATAAAAAGTGTGTTTCAGCTGAAATGCAAAAGCCTGCTCAGCAGGAGTTGGAAAGCCGTAAGGCGACAGAAGCGATCATGAAACAATGCGAGCCGGTGTTATCCCAGATGCGAGAAGTTTATCTGGCTGAAAAAGTGCCGGGAACCATTGCGGATCGTCATTTGAAACAGATGCGCATGCAAACCACTCGTAATGTGCTGCAAGGTATGATGTTCAGCGAAGCCGCCCGCAAATCAGGTCAACAATAACAACTAAAAGAGCCTCGTGTAATGAATACTTATGGAATTGATTTATCCTTAAAGCCCACCACCTTTGATTTATGGCATGTTTGTTTGGCAGGTACTGTCGCTCTGTTGTCGTTGCTTCTAGTGGTGTTATTGCTGTCGATACTGATCAGTCGGGCTCGATGCAAGAAAAAAGCAGCTATTCAAGCTGCTGAACCGGTAGTAAAAATTGTCGAGAAAATCGTCGAAGTTGAAAAATTGGTTCATGCGCCCACACCGGAACCTGTTGTGTTGAAAGAGGCAACCCCGGATGCGGCCTTGCAATTACTGGGGTTGCTGCAAAAAGAAGCTCGTTTCATCGATTTCATTAAAGAAGATATTACCGTTTTCAGCGACGCCGATATTGGCGTTGCCGCCCGCGTCGTGCATGAAGGTTGCAATAAAGCGATTAACGAGCACTTTACTTTAGCCGCCGTCCGTAGCGAACAGGAAGGCAGCAAAATTACGCTGCCTGACGGTTTTGACGCCGCTACCGTGCGTTTAACAGGCAACATCGTCGGTACGGCGCCTTTTACCGGTACGCTGGTTCATAAAGGCTGGCAAGTCACTGATGTCAGGTTGCCCAAGCTGACGTCAGGATATAATGCCGCTATAGTTGCACCGGCAGAGGTCGAGTTATGAGCGATTGGCCCGGTCATGAACAAGCGAACGCGACAGCTGAAAGCGTAGTTGTTCAGCAGGCGCAAAACGCAGTTTTCGGAGCACAGTATTCTGTCGGTATCGATTTGGGCACGACTCATTGCGTGTTGTCTTATGCCGATCTTGGAAATATCGACGACGAAGAGTTTTCTCCACAAGTGATGGCAATACCGCAACTGACATCTCCCGGTTTGGTTGAAGAAAAACAACAGTTGCCGTCGTTTATGTATCAGGCGCATGAAGCTGAACTTGCTCAAGATTCAACTTCGTTGCCCTGGACCTCAAAACCGGATTATCTGGTCGGCGAGATTGCCCGTAATTTGGGCAGCAAAACCTCTATACGTTTGGTATCCAGCGCTAAAAGCTGGTTATGTCATACGGGAGTCGACTGTAAAGCGCCAATTTTGCCCACTGATGCACCTGACGAAGTCGAGCGCGTCTCGCCGTTCCAGGCAACCACGGCTTATCTGCAACATCTGCGCGATGCCTGGCAAAGCCAGCATCCGAATGCCCCGCTGGATCAACAAGATGTCGTGATTACCGTGCCGGCTTCGTTCGATCCTGCGGCACGGGAGTTGACGGTTGAAGCGGCTCGTGCCGTGGGGCTTGGGCAGGCTATTCTTCTGGAGGAGCCTCAGGCGGCGTTGTACAGCTGGATAGAGAAAAGCCACGGCGACTGGCGCAAGCACGCAGAGGTCGGCGACATTATCCTGGTAATAGATATTGGCGGCGGCACCACAGACTTATCATTGATAGCTGTCACTGAAAAAGACGGCAATCTGGAACTGACCCGCGTTGCTGTCGGCGATCATATCCTGCTGGGCGGCGATAACATGGATTTGGCCTTGGCCTATACCGTTAAAGCCAAGCTGGAAAAAGATGGGAAACGTTTAGAACCTTGGCAGCTTCAGGCGTTGACCCACAGCTGCCGCGATGCCAAGGAAAAGCTTTTCACTCATTCCGAGCTTGATAATATCCCGCTGGTGGTTGCAAGCAGGGGCTCATCTTTAATCGGCGGCACATTGCGCACCGAATTAACCCGTGAGGAAGTCAATCGTGTACTGGTTGAAGGCTTCCTGCCTAAGGTGGCTGTCAGTGACAGGCCGGTAAGCCGTCCCCGTACCGGCTTAAGAACCGCCGGTTTACCTTATGCCCAGGATGCAGGTATTACCCGACATTTGGCAGCGTTCCTGGCCAAACAGCAAGGCGCTACTGACGAACTTAAAGACATCAATCTGTCTGATCACGCAAGTTTCCTGCACCCCACTGCCGTGTTGTTTAACGGCGGCGTGTTAAAAGCCGACACCCTGGCTGAACGCTTAATGGAGGTTTTGAATTCATGGTTGAGCGTTGAGCAAGCGCCCGCAGCCCGATTATTGGCCGGTGCCGATCTTGATCTGGCGGTCGCCCGCGGTGCTGCTTACTATGGCTACGTTCGCAAAGGCAAGGGAGTGCGCATTAAAGGCGGCACGGCGGCTTCTTATTATGTTGGCATAGAAAGCGCGATGCCCGCAGTGCCCGGACTGGTACCTGAAATTCAGGCTTTGTGCATAGCCCCATTCGGCATGGAAGAAGGGACTCAACAAGAATTGCCGGATGATGAATTTGGTCTGGTGATTGGTGAGCCGGTTCGGTTCCGTTTTTTTTCCTCCCATATCCGGCGAGAGGATAAAGTCGGAATCCGTTTGGATTACTGGACCGACGAAGAGCTTGATGAGCTGGATGAGATTGAAATCACCTTGCCGGAAGAAGGCCGCAGACCTGGCGAAGTCGTGCCGGTGCATTTGTGTGCCGCCGTAACCGAAGTCGGTACGCTGGAGCTGCAAGCCGTATCCCAGAAAGACCAAGGCCGCTGGAAGATTGAGTTTGATGTCAGGGCAGGGGAGTAGTCCCATCCACCGGGATCAATTTAAAAATATCACCACGAAGGCACGAAGAGCACGAAGAAAGACAAGGTAAAAACTTCGCGTCCTTCGTGTCTTCGTGGTGCAATATAAAATCACATCTTGAACCATAAAAATGAAGCAAAAAAAACGATTAATCATCGCCATGACCGGCGCCACCGGCGCGGTTTATGGGGTCAGGATGCTGCAAGTCTTGCAGGCGCAGGATCAATGGGAAACGCATTTGGTCATATCGTCAGCCGGTGTGGTGAATTTAAAGCATGAAATGGATATGAAGCGCGCCGAGCTGGCCGAGTTGGCTGATGTGACTCACGGCATCGATGATATTGCCGCCAGTATTTCCAGCGGCGGTTTTAAAACAGAAGGGATGATTATCGCGCCGTGTTCGATGAAAACCCTGTCGGCGGTGGCGCACGGTTTTGGCGACAACCTGATTTCACGCTCGGCTGATGTCGTGTTAAAAGAGCGTCGGCGCTTGGTGATCATGCCCCGTGAGACGCCGTTAAACCTGGTGCATATCCGCAACATGGGGAGCGTCACCGAAATGGGCGGCATCATTTTTCCGCCGATGCCCGCTTTTTACAGCAAATCGGATTCGCTCGCGGCCATGGTCGATGAAACCGTTGGCCGGGTTCTGGATATGTTCGGGGTTAATGTGGACGGTTTGTACACGCCTTGGGAGGGATTGTAGAAGCTAGGGGATAAGTTATTTGTAAGATTCTGAATTTGATCTGACAGTTTCAAAATATTGGCTTGGATTGAACCTGACACTGACGGTCGCAGTTCGGCCAATTGCTGGCGGTCGCGACTGGCCGCTTTATGGCGATGCGTATTGCAGAATGAAATTCGGCAATACGTCAAGACCGGACTGGCATGATTTTATTTAAATATCTGCTCTCCCCCCAACCTCACAAAATTTATAAATACCGCCATGAATAAAGATCATTTAACAGACTTAACTCGACAGAGTAATGTTTTCAATGAATCTTGTTCAATTGGAGTTATTTATGAATACCCTCGTTAAAGTCACCGTTCTTTTAATGATGTTCACCTTTGACGCGGCAGCAAGTCCCGATTCAAAATTCGACATTATCGCCCATCTCGATACCGGACCGGGTAATGTCACCGTTACCGATAATGGCCGCATCGTCATCAGCATGCATCAGTTTTATCAGCCTAAATACACGGTGGTTGAATATAAAGATAATGCCCTGCTGCCGTTTCCTAATAAAGAACTGTCGGACGCGGATTCAATATCGGATCTGAAACTGGATTCCGTTCTGGGCATTCGTAGTGATGCCAATGGCATCGTGTGGATGTTGGATAACGGCATGCGTAGCGGTGTCACACCTAAATTGGTCGGGTGGGATACCCGTAGCAATAAGCTGCACCAGGTCATCCATTTGCCGACTCCGGTAGCGCCGAAAGATGCTTTTGTTAACGATTTTTCAGTCGATAGCAAACACAATCATATTTTTATCAGCGACCCGGCCGGAGGCGCCAATGCGGGGCTGATTGTCGTCAACCTGAGCACAGGAACGGCAAGACGCGTACTTGAAGGACATGGCAGCGTTATTCCTGAACAGGTCGATCTGGTTATCGACAATGTCCCGATTCAAGTTAAAGATAAAGCCGGAAAATTGCTTCGGCCTCATATCGGAGTCAATCCGATTACGGAAGATTTGAACAACGAATGGGTTTATTTCGGTCCGATGCATGGACTGAGTTTATACCGGATAAAAGCGGACGATCTGGTCAATGAAAAACTGGATGCCAAAATGCTGGCAAACCGCGTTGAACGCTACAGCGATAAACCGATTTCGGACGGCATCACCATCGATAAGGATAACAATATCTATCTGGGCGAGCTGGCGGCCAACGCAATTGGCGTTATCTCGGCCGATAAAAAATACCGGCGGCTTGCGCAGTGCCCGCGCTTGTCATGGGTGGATTCGTTCAGCTTTGGGCCTAATGGGCAATTGTTTGCGGTAGTCAATCGATTGCATCAGTCGGCAACGCTTAACGGCGGCGTATCGGCCTCAAAACCGCCGTATTATCTGTTACAGGTAAAAGCTTTGGCTGGCGGATTGCCTGGAAGATAACCAAACTCATGAGCCATTCATGTTCCGGCCTATCGCTGTTATTTTGTCCCGCAGCCAAAGATGGGCCGGATCTTTATCCTGTAACGGATGCCAAATCATCACTAACTCGTAGCTGGGAAGCTCGACAGGCACCGGAAAGATTTCCAGCGGCGCAAATTTTTTAAATTGCTCGGCAATTCGATAAGGCAGCGACAAGATCATATCGGTTTCGGCAACAATCAGCGGTGCGGAAAGAAAGTGTGGGACGATCAGCTTGATGCGCCGCTCCAAGCTCTGTTCCGCCAGTTTTTGGTCGATTAAGCCGACATTGCTGCCGGTTCGGGAAATCAACATATGGGAGGCGGCCAGATAGGCTTCCAACGACGGCGGTTTTGTTATCAGCGGATGATCCTGCCTGACCACGCAGGCCATTTGATCGCTGAATAAATGTTCGCAGTGTAAATGCGCGGGCGGCTTTAACACCGACTCGAACCCGAGCACGACATCGAGGCTGCCGTTCTCCAATTGCGCGGCCGGGAACGACGATTCGGTACGCTTAATGTGAAGATCGATACCGGGGGCAGTTTGATCGATCAATCCCGATAACGCCGGTATTAACAGCAATTCCATGTAATCCGTGGCCGCAAGCACGAATCGCCGTTGACTGGTTCCTGCCTCGAATTCCAATGGCGGCTGAATCAGCTGCTCCACCTCAGTCAATAAACTTCTGACCGGTTCGATCAAGGCCAGCGCTCTTTCGGTCGGTTTCATGCCTTTCGGCGTTTTAACCAGCAGAGGGTCATCCAGTTGTTGCCGCAGCCTCTGCAAAATATGGCTCATTGCCGATTGCGTAATGAACATCTGTTCCGCCGCGCGGGTCACGTTCAACTCCTGCATCAGCACATCGAAGGCCACCAATAAGTTCAGGTCAAAGGTTCTTAAATTAGACATTCGGGACTCTTTTAGCGTTGGTTTGGCAGCGATTAGCATAACAAAAACACAGCACGCGCCGGCTATGAATTGCGTCAATGATGGGATGAAATTTATACATTTAACAACGCCGTCTTTTCAACTTACTGTATCACTCAAGCGTGTTGTTTAGCTTGAGTCGGTCCAGTTCCCCCTCAATGGCCGGCCGACAAAATTTACAACACGCTGACTTTTTGGATAGGCGAGTCCGCCTTATCTATTGCTATTGATAGGAGACGCAATGATGTCAGCAAATATTTCAAACCGGTCTTTTCGACCGTACACCGGAGAAAAGGCGCGGATTAGCCGCGCTTACGATTACCTGATCCTGGTATTGGCTCTTTTCCTGTTTATCGGAGCCTTTCATCTTCATTTTGCGCTGACCGTCGGCGACTGGGATTTCTGGGTGGACTGGAAAGACCGTCAATACTGGCCGCTGGTGACGCCGCTGATGGGCATTACCTTTCCGGCTGCGGTTCAGTATGTCATGTGGAATAAATTCCGCCTGCCGATGGGCGCCACGCTGTGCGTTGCCGCGCTGCTGATAGGCACTTGGATTACAAGGGTCTTTGCTTATCATTATTGGAACTTTTTTCCGATCAACATGGTGCTACCGGCCACGATGTTGCCGGGCGCATTGGTTCTGGACTTTATCCTGATGCTGAGCAACAGCCTGACGATAACGGCCATTTTCGGCGGTGCCGCTTTTGCGTTACTGTTTTACCCTACTAATTGGCCGATCTTCGGCCTATTTCATGTGCCTGTTGAGCAAGGTAACGGGCAAGTGACCGTCGCCGATTTATTCGGCTTCCAGTACATCCGCACCGGCATGCCTGAATATTTACGCATCATTGAACGAGGCACTTTGCGGACCTACGGCCAATATGCGACACCGCTGTCGGCATTTGCCTCGGCGCTTTTATGCTCCCTGATGTACACCTTATGGTGGTATATCGGCAAGTGGTTCTCGACAGTTCGTTACCTTAACAAAATCTAAAGGGAGGGTTTATGAAAACGATTTTAGTCAAAACCTTAACGGCATTCTGCCTTATCTTTTCCGTGTACTTGATGGATGTCCAGACAGTCATGGCTCACGGTGAGAAAGCACTGGAGCCGTTCATCAGAATGCGCACCATCCAATGGTATGACGTGCATTGGTCGAAACAGGCTTTCAACGTCAATGAGGAAATCAGCGTCAGCGGTAAATTTCATGTCGCCGAGGATTGGCCTATCGGCGTACCCAAACCGGAAGCCTCATTTTTAAACATATCGACGCCGGGGCCGGTGTTGATCAGAACCGAGCGTTATCTGAACGGCAAGCCGTGGACTAATTCAGTGGCTTTGGAACCGGGCGGCGATTACGACTTCAAGGTCGTGCTGAAGGGACGTTTGCCGGGACGCTATCACATCCATCCGTTCTTTAACTTAAAAGATGCCGGACAAGTGATGGGGCCGGGCGTGTGGCTGGATATAGCCGGCGATGCGTCGGACTTTAGCAACTCGGCCAAAATCATCAACGGCGAGATGATCGATATGGAAAGCTATGGCTTTGCCAATGGGGTGTTGTGGCATGCGTTCTGGGGCATATTGGCAACGGCTTGGTTACTCTGGTGGGTACGCAGACCCTTGTTTATATCCCGCTATCGCATGCTGGAAGCCGGCATGGAAGATGAGTTGATCACGCCGCAAGATAAGCTGATTGCCAAATCGGCCATGGTCGCTATACCTGTCATGGTCTTGGCCTTTAATGCGATGGCGAACAATGACCATCCCAACACGATTCCTCTACAGGCGTCTTTAGACCAGATTTTACCGCTACCTGCCAAGGTGAATGCCGGTATCGTCAATGTCGATACTTTAAAAGCCGAATACCGCGTAGCGGAACGGGCGATGAAGTTTGACTTGAAAATCGATAACCAAAGCAATGCTCCCCTTCATATCGGCGAATTTTCGACAGCCAATGTGTATTTTTTGAACAAGGATCTGCCTGTAGCGCATCAAGATCTTTCCGGTAGTTCGACCGTTTCCGAGGAAGGCATGAGTTTGGATAATAACGACGCGATCAAGCCGGGCGAACAGCGCACTCTGACGATGATCGTCAAAGACGGCTTATGGGAATCCGAAAAACTGGACGGTTTGATTCGCGATGCGGATAGCCGAATCGGCGGCCTGTTGTTTCTTTATGATCTTACCGGCAAACGCTATATATCGAGCATTACCGCCGCTGTCATTCCAAAATTCGATTAACCTCATTAGGAGAACATCATGGCACTATCATCCGAGCAATTAAAGGCCGCGCTGCCTGAGCAATTAAAAGCCCCGCTTGAACAACTGGGTAACGCGCCCTGGTATTTGAAGGATTTGCCCACTTATCTAAAGGCTTTCGGCATACTTACTGTCATCTACATTGGCTTGCGTTTGTATCAAGGTGAATTTGCGGTTTCCGCCGGACTGGATTCCTATGAACCCGCCTTCGAGCAATACTGGATGCGTTTGTTTTATATTGAGCTGGTGGTTATTGCGCTATTTACGACGGGCTTATGGGGATATTTATGGGTTTCACGAGATCGCAATCTGGATTCGATCAGCCCTAAAGAAGAAATTTGCCGTTATTTCACGTTGACCATGTGGATTAGCGTTTACACCTTTGCCGTCTACTGGGCCGGCAGTTATTTTGCCGAACAGGATAATTCCTGGCATCAGGTCGCGATCCGCGACACCCCGTTTACGGCCAATCATATTATCGAGTTTTATTTTAATTTTCCGCTGTATGTCATCTTAGGCGGAAGCGCCTGGGTTTATGCCCGGACCCGCTTGCCGCTGTATGCGAAGGGTATTTCGCTGCCGTTGACGCTGGCGGTATTCGGGCCGTTCATGATCCTGGTCAGCGTCGGCTTTAATGAATGGGGGCATACCTTCTGGTTCAGGGAAGAGTTTTTCGCCGCGCCGATTCATTGGGGGTTTGTGATTGGTGTTTGGTTTGCGTTGGGTGTTGGCGGTATCTTACTTCAGGGCGTGACTCGTTTGATTGAGCTGCTGGATGATCTGGAAGATGCGCCGTGATTTATGGATAACGGGATTGTCAGAGCGACAGGATTCTCTTTTCCTCCGAGCATAGATGGTACCGCCCTCGTTCCCACGCGCTGCGTCCCGATTTGTCCGGTCTGCATTTTCTATAAGCTAACCGTGACTCACGGCGCAGCGCGCCTTGACTGCATTCCCACGCAGCGCGTGGGAACGAGATAACCAGTAATTACTTTAACTATTCCAAATACGTCGCTAATCATGACAACCCTTAAACGCACAGGCATCCATTATGCCTGGGTCGTACTCGCTGTTACTTTTACTTGTTTGTTTGCTGCATCGACGCTCCGATCTGTTCCGGGCATCATTATGCTGTCGCTGGAGCATGAATTTAACTGGAGCCGGGAAACAATCAGCGGCGCCGTTTCGGTCAACCTGCTGTTATTTGGGCTGGCTGGCCCTTTTTTAGGCAGGCTGATGGATTTGTACGGCACCAAAGCCACCACGCTGATAACGCTCACTTTGGTGACGTTAGGTGCGGGCGGCAGTGTTTTGATGCAGGAACCTTGGCAGCTGTATCTTTTTTGGGGCGTGATCATCGGCGCAGGTTCGGGAGGCACCTCAATCGTGATGGGGTCCGCCGTTGTCAATCGCTGGTTTCGGCAGCGGCGCGGTCTGGCTTTAGGTATTTTGGGGGCGGCTTTTTCGTCGGGCCAACTCATTTTCACGCCGATTATCATGAACCTGAACATGCAGTTGGGCTGGCGGGCTGTCACGCTGTTTATAGCGTTAATGCTGGGTTTGGTCGTATTGCCTCTGATCATGATATTGATGGCTGATAATCCCGGTTTAAAAGGATTACAGCCTTATGGCGACAATGGGTATGCTGAAGCTAAGATTCCACCTGACCCGAACCCGATGCGTTCGGCAATGGCCAGCTCTCAATTTTGGTTGCTGGCTTTCAGCTTCGGCATCTGCGGTTTTACCACCTCAGGCCTGTTTCAGACGCATTTGATTTCTCACGGCATCGAACACGGTTTCCCGGAAATGACCATGGCCGTGTCATTAGGCGTAATGGGCGCGACCGATATTGCCGGCACCATTTTTTCCGGCTGGTTATGCGATCGCTTCGGCAAGCGCTGGCCGCTTGCGGTTTATTATGCGCTTCGCGGTATTTCATTATTATTGCTGCCGTATGTCGAATCAACCGGGCAACTGATGGCCTTTTCCGTGGTTTACGGGCTGAATTGGCTGTCGACGGTTCCGGCAACCTCGGCGCTCACAGCCGACTTATTCGGCAAACAAAATGTCGGGGTCGTTTTTGGCTGGATTTGCTTTGCCCATCAGATCGGCGCAGCGTTAGCCAGTTACGGAGCCGGCTATTTGCATGGCTTGTTCGGGAATTACACCTTGGCCTTTATGACCTCCGGTCTTTTTGCGTTAGTCGCTACCGGGCTTGTCATGAAGATACGGGAATGAAATTCGGCTATGGGTCGAACTGAGACAGTCAATGCCTGATACAGTTGAGACTGATTTTGGCAATTACCTGATCAAGTCCAGAGTTTTACAAGTATTCACCATGAAGACTCGAAGGGTACGAAGTTTATGTTTTTTCTTCGTGTCCTTTGTGTCTTCGTGGTAAAAAAGAAAAGATATATATTCTTTGCCGGACATTGCCTTAAGATAACAGCCGCGAGTTTTTGCTGTTACGGAAAATCAGCGGTTTTTCATTATCTGCTAACGCGCTTGCTTTGGCGGAATCTATCGCTTCTTGAATAACATGGTGGTTCGGCGATTTGCTGCACACCGGGTCGGCCGCGTACATATCGCCGCTTAATAAATACGCTTGGCAACGGCAGCCGCCGAAATCTTTTTCCTTTTCATCGCAGCTGCTGCAAGGCTCTTTCATCCATTCGAAACCACGGAAAAAATTGAAGGTAAGCGATTCGTACCAGATCTGTTCGATGCTGTAGTCTTTGACATTGGGGCAGTCCATCCCCGGCAGTTCTCGGGCGGAGTGGCAGGGCAGGGCAACGCCGTCCGGAGCAATGGTCAAGAAGGTCGTGCCCCAGCCGTTCATGCAGGCTTTGGGGCGGTCTTCATAAAAATCCGGCACTACATAATAAATTTTCATCTTGCCGGCGACTTTTTCTTTAAAAGCTTGGGCGATTTGCTCGGCCTGTTCGAATTGCTCTTTAGTGGGCAGCAATAAGTCGCGGTTGGCGTGCGCCCAGCCGTAATACTGTGTGTTCGCCAGTTCCAGGTAATCCGCGCCCAGCTCTTCGGCCATTTCCAGAATTTGGGGCATCTGGTGGATATTTTCGCGGTGTATGACCACGCACAGCACCATCGGGTAGCCGTGTTTTTTGACCAGATGCGCGACGTCTTTTTTGTGCTGGAACGATTCGGTGCCTGCGATATGGTCGTTCAGCTCCTGGGTGCTGGCCTGGATGCTGACCTGGATATGGTCAAGACCCGCGTCCTTGAGTTGGGCAATTTTTTCTTCGGTCAGACCGTAGCCCGAGGTAATCAGGTTGGAATAATAGCCAAGGTCTCTTGCGTGTTTGACCAGCTCGGGTAGGTCTTTCCGGGTTAACGGTTCGCCGCCGGAAAAACCCAGTTGCACAGCGCCCATTTTGCGGGCTTGCGTGAGTACGCGTTTCCAGTCCTCGGTGTCCAGTTCGGATTGGTATTTCGTATAATCAATCGGGTTGGCGCAGTAAGGGCATTGCAGCGGGCAGGCATAAGTCAGTTCAGCCAGCAGCCAGCGCGGCGGGGTGATGCCTGTCCTGAGCGCGGTCGTAGGGTTAGTTTTGTTGGATCCAGCCATTTTTTAAAGCGACCTCTAGGAAAGCGGTAATGTCGTTGGTAAGTCCTGTCGTTGCAAATTTCCGCTCCAGATCGCTGACGATTTGGGCAAGGTTGCGGGTGCCGTCGCAACATTTCAGGATTTCTGCGGAACTTTGGTTAAGCTCCACCATGCCTTCAGGGTAGAGAATGACGTCTTTTTGCTGGGCTTCTTCCCATTGCAGACGGTGCAGGGGGGAAAACTTGATGGTTTGGTCTGGGTTTATAGTCATTTTGAGTTTGTGTGCGACACTTTAAATTAACATTATAGTGATGTCAGTAATCGATTTATATCGAGAGCACCGTGAAATACACCCAAAATATCGATACTCTCCGAGGTTTTTATCAAATACGCGATTCGGTAATGACCGTACAACAAAATGCGAATATCGCCATCGGGTTCTTTTCGGTACGAGTAGCCAATTTCTGGAAATTCGTGTAATAACTGGGCTTTTGCATAAAGGCCGGAAACAACTTTCTCAGCTGCGGGGCAGGGTTATCTACGGCGATATAGTCGAAAATATCCCGAAGCCAGCACTCCGTTTGAGTTGTCCAGTTTATTTACGCCATGAGTCCATGCGTTGTTGCATTTCTTCATTAGGGATTGCCCGGCCTTGTCGAGTATCCTCTAAGCCCCATTCTATCATCCGCGTAAAAGCCAACTCATGCAAAATCTCATCAAAGCTGCTGTCATCGGGTTGAGCTTGAACTATTTCAGACACTTTCTCTTTAACTGTAGGCATTTAACTCGCTAATTTATTGGAATCGTAACGTTAATGCTGTATGCCGATTGCTCAATTTTCCCGGTCTTGCCGTAATAATCAACAATGCCGTTTTCCCACGCAATCCAAACTTCTTCAGCACCTG
Organism: Methylobacter tundripaludum; assembly: GCF_002934365.1. Classification (GTDB taxonomy): domain Bacteria; phylum Pseudomonadota; class Gammaproteobacteria; order Methylococcales; family Methylomonadaceae; genus Methylobacter_A; species Methylobacter_A tundripaludum_A. Next base: position 13,022 of record NZ_PTIY01000002.1, read on the forward strand.
CCTGCAAATACAGCTGAACCTTATTGGTCATTTCTTCTTTCGAATTGGACGGCGAGACAACTTCAATGCAAATTTCAGGGGCATGTGTATAAGGCGTTTCATAGCCGTGTTGCTTGATAAATGCTTTGGAACACCAAGCGACATCGGCAACTTTCACGCCTTCGGTAGTTTGAATTGAGCATTCGATCAATGCTTCACCTTTTTTTAGCTTGCGTTCGAGCAAAGCACCGATATGTAATTGCAATCGACCGTGTTTATTGGAGGCGGGAGTCATTTCAATTTTGCCATAGCGATTCAATTCGATTTTAAAAGGTAGATTTTCAAAATACGGATTATTAATAACTTCAGCCCATTGCATTGCCTGCCTCCAGTTGGTTGTCTACGCCTTAATATTAAAATACGGCGGCATCTCGTGAATATAAGCCATATACATCGCATCGGCCATCGTCCACAGCACATCCAGCTTGAATTTCAGGATTTGAATCATGCGCTCTTGTTGTTCGCGGGTTTTATACCAATCCAATGTAATCGCCAAGCCGTGTTCGACATCGCGGCGTGCTTCGGTCAGGCGTTTGCGGAAATAGATATAGCCTTCCTGGTCCACCCAGGGGTAGTGCTCCGGCCAGTTGTCGAGGCGTTGCTGGTGAATCTTGGGAGCGAACAGCTCGGTTAACGAGGAGCTTGCCGCTTCGTGCCATTCCGCCCGGCGGGCAAAATTAACATAGGCATCGACGGCAAAGCGCACGCCCGGCAATACGAATTTCAACGAGGTGATGTCTTCACGCGTCAGGCCGACGGCTATGCCCAGTTGTATCCAGGCTTCGATGCCGCCCGAATCGCCGGGATGTCCGTCATGATCCATAATCCGTTGTATCCATTTTGCGCGGGTTTCCCGGTCCGGGCAGTTGGCCAGGATGTTGGCGTCTTTAATCGGAATGCAGACCTGATAATAAAAGCGGTTGGCGACCCAGCCCTGTAATTGCGCTTTGGTCAGTTTACCTTCGTTCATCAGGGTATGGTAAGGATGATGAATATGGTAATGGCTTTCCATGCCGCGGAGTTCGGCTTCAAATTGTTCTTTGGTCCAGGGTGTATTATCACTGCTCATGGTGCATCCTTTATAAATCGATTTCCAGACCGTCGTAGGCGACTTCAATGCCGGCGGCATCGAGTATTTTACGCTGTTCGGAATCGTCGTCTAAGATCGGGTTGGTGTTGTTGATATGGATTAATATCTTGCGGGCTTTGGCAACGCCGTTTAGGACTTCTATCATGCCGCCTTCGCCGGATTGAGGCAAGTGGCCTATCTCGCGGGCTTTTTTATGGCTGATATTCTGAGTACACATTTCGTCATCGGTCCAGAAGGTGCCGTCCACCAGTAAACAATCGACGGTTTGCATCGCAGCCATGACGTGCGGTTCTATTTCGCCCAGACCGGGGGAATAGAACACTTTTTTGCCTGTAGAAATTTGCTCGATGATGACGCCGATATTGTCGCCGTCATGCGGATCATGCCGATGCGGAGAATAAGGCGGCGCCTTGCTTTTTAGGGCTTGGGTGTAAAAGCGTAAGTCGTCAATGCCGGGTATCGTAAAACTGCTGCCGTCATAAGGAATCGGGTGATGGTTGACGGTGCAGTAATCGGCCAGCATATTAAATAAAGGGAAGCCGGTGGTCAGGTCTTGCTTGACCATTTCCGTGCAGTAAACGTCCAGCGGCTTGCCTTCCCGGAGCATCAGCAGTCCGGTGGTATGGTCAATCTGGCTGTCGATCAACATGATCGCTTTAATGCCGGTATCGCGAACGCCTTCTTTAGGCTGGATGGCTGGAAAAGCTTCCAGTTGCGCGCGAATGTCGGGGGAGGTGTTGAACAGCAGCCAGTTAAGGTTGTCGGTACTGACCGCAATCGATGACTGGGTACGGGCTTTGCCGTTCATTTCCTTGTGCCGCAAGCGGCGGCAATTATGGCAGTTGCAGTTCCATTGAGGAAAACCGCCGCCTGCACCTGAACCGAGAACTCTGATCTTCATAGTTTGGGAGGTAATTTAAATTGGGGATAAGGGCTAGATGATACGGTAATAAAGGGTTTCAGGCAAAAAAAAAGGGGCTCATCCAGAGCCCCTTTTTTGATCCAAATCGAATTAACGATTGTAGATGTACATTGTTACTTCAAAACCGAAACGCAGGTCTGTGTAGCTTGGTGTTTCCCATTTCATTGTGAATCTCCAGTAGTGTTTAAATTATTATGCTAGCTCGATCAAGTAAGCTGGCCTGAAGTATACGATGAACTATTTTTTTACGCAACTTTTGACGGCGCCCAAAGCCGGCAATGCTATTGTTCTATGCGGTTATTGCTTTATTTGACCGCAAGGCAGGGGGGGTAGAGAATCAATGATAACTGGTTAAAATTTCAAGATATTTAGATAGCTAGGGAAAGACGTTTTTTTTGACCGGAAGCAGGAAGAGAGTATTATTTAAGTTCACCTTGAAAATAATAATACACATATAAAAATATGAGGAGGAATCATGGGTGGAGTTACTGAGTTGTTCGTGGTTATGATACTGATCGCGGCGTTTGCGTTTGCACCGTTAGGCTATTTTATTTACCGGTTCACCAAAGCCAGCGACAAGCCGTTCGGTGAAATTGAACCGCATGGCGATAGTCCGTCGATGGTGAACGATTTTGCAGAAAAGGCCATTAAATATTTCCAGGGATTGCTAGCCAAAAAGTAAAGCTGTGTTGTTGATGAGCTTCCAGGCGAATTGCATCGCCTGGAAGCTCATCGGCCATCAAACCGGTAAACCGCTGCATGTCGGGCAGCTTGGGTTTTTCCGCAATTTCAGCGAATTCCATTCCATTGTTAATCCGTCCAACAGCAGCAAGCGTCCGGTTAACGTGTCTCCGATATTCATTATCAGCTTCATCGCTTCCAGGGCCTGAATGCTGCCGACTATGCCGGTGACAGGGGCTATGACGCCATTTGTGGCGCAATTTTGCAATTCTTCGCCGTCGCTGTTGTAGAGGCAATTGTAGCAAGGGCTGTCATTTGTACCCGGCGTAAACACAGTCACTTGGCCTTCAAAGCGAATCGCCGCTCCTGATACCAGCGGCGTTTGCTGTTTGACGCAGGCGCGATTGATCGCAAAGCGCGTTGAGAAATTATCGCTACAGTCCAAAACCACGTCGGCCAGCATCACTTCGGAATCAAGTTGTTCGCCATTCAATCTTTGTTTAACCGCCCTTACTTTGACATCGGGATTTAATTCATTAAGTGTCTTGCGGGTTGAAATTACCTTATCAGTCCCAATATCCGGTGTGTGATGAGTAATTTGCCTTTGCAGATTGGATAAGTCCACGATGTCGTCATCATAAATCGCGATATTGCCGACACCGGCCGCGGCAAGATACATAGCGGCCGGGGAGCCAAGCCCCCCGGCGCCGACAATCAACACACTGGCGGCTAGAAGTTTTTGTTGCCCCTCAATATCGACTTGAGGAAGCATGATTTGACGGCTATAGCGTAGTAGTTGGTTGTCATTCATAGGTCATGTTGTCGCTGTATTGTGATAGAGAATGATGCCAAAGAACTTGACACACTGCAAAAGCTCATTATCATTAGCACTCATTACTAGCGAGTGCTAATAACAAGTTTACCCTTTAATTTTAATGTTAGGAGATATTGATGAAAATACGTCCGTTACACGACAGAGTGATAGTCAAACGCGTTGAAGAAGAAACTACAACTCCCGGCGGTATCGTGTTGCCTGGTTCAGCAGCCGAAAAACCAAGCCAAGGCGTGATCTTGGCGGTAGGTAACGGTAAACCACTGGACAACGGCACAGTACGCGCCCTGGACGTTAAAGTCGGCGACAAAGTGCTGTTTGGCAAATACGCCGGCAACGAAGTTAAAGTTGACGGCGAAGAACTGATCGTTATGCGTGAAGAAGACATCATGGGCGTTTTAGGTTAAGCCTGAACGCGTTAATCAAATTTACATACAAAATATTTAAGGAATAAAAATGGCAGCAAAAGACGTATTATTTGGTGATGATGCTCGTGTCCGTATGGCGCGTGGTGTCAATATTTTAGCAAACGCAGTAAAAGTAACTTTAGGCCCTAAAGGCCGCAACGCGATTCTGGACAAAAGTTTCGGCGCTCCAACCATCACTAAAGACGGTGTATCGGTTGCAAAAGAAATCGAATTGAAAGACAAATTCGAAAACATGGGCGCGCAAATGGTTAAAGAAGTGGCTTCGCACACTTCCGACGTAGCCGGTGACGGTACTACGACTGCAACCGTATTGGCGCAATCTATCGTCAACGAAGGCTTAAAAGCCGTTGCAGCGGGCATGAACCCGATGGATTTAAAACGCGGCATCGATTTAGCTGTGTCTAAAGCCGTTGATGCGATTGTGGCTTCCGCTACGCCTTGTGTCGATAACAAAGCGATTGCTCAGGTAGGTACTATTTCTGCAAATTCTGACGAGTCTGTCGGCAAAATCATTGCGGAAGCGATGGAAAAAGTCGGTAAAGAAGGCGTAATCACTGTTGAAGAAGGTTCAGGCCTGGACAACCAGTTAGACGTTGTTGAAGGTATGCAGTTCGACCGCGGTTATTTGTCGCCTTATTTCATCAACAAACAAGAAAACATGAGCGTCGAATTAGACGACCCAATGATTCTTATCTACGACAAGAAAATCTCCAATATCCGCGACATGCTGCCGGTTCTGGAAGGCGTTGCCAAAGCCGGCCGCCCTTTATTGATCGTTGCCGAAGATGTTGAAGGCGAAGCGTTGGCTACTTTGGTTGTCAACACCATTCGCGGTATCGTTAAAGTTGCAGCCGTTAAGGCTCCAGGTTTCGGCGATCGTCGTAAAGCCATGTTGGAAGACATTGCTGTGTTGACAGGCGGTGTGGTTATTTCCGAAGAAGTTGGTTTGAGCCTGGAAAAAGCTGAATTATCGCAATTGGGTACAGCTAAAAAAGTACAAATCACTAAAGAAAACACCACTATCATTGATGGTGCAGGTTCTGAAGAGCAAATCAAAGCCCGTGTCGCACAAATTCGCGCACAAGCCGACGAAGCAACTTCCGACTATGACAAAGAAAAACTGCAAGAGCGTCTGGCTAAATTAGCGGGCGGCGTTGCTGTGATTAAAGTCGGCGCTGCAACAGAAATCGAAATGAAAGAAAAGAAAGCCCGCGTTGAAGACGCGCTGCATTCAACACGCGCAGCGGTTGAAGAAGGCGTTGTTGCCGGCGGCGGTTCTGCACTGGTCCGCGCTATTTCCGCTCTGGATAAACTGGAAGGCGTTAACCACGACCAAACAGTCGGTATCAACATCCTGCGTCGCGCGATGGAAGAGCCTCTGCGTCAAATCGTTTCCAACGCAGGCGACGAGCCTTCAGTGGTATTCAACGAAGTGCAAAAAGGCACAGGTAACTTCGGTTACAACGCGGCAACCGGCCAGTATGGCGACATGATCGAAATGGGTATCTTAGACCCTGCGAAAGTAACCCGTACTGCACTGCAAAACGCGGCTTCTGTTGCCGGCTTGATGCTGACTACCGAAGTGATGATTGCCGACGCACCTAGCGATGACAAACATGCGCACGGCGACATGGGCGGCATGGGCGGTATGGGCGGCATGGGTGGTATGGGCGGCATGATGTAATCTTGTCGTCTTAAAGCTCAGACGCTTTAAGTGAAATAAAAGCCCCGGTTGTTCCTGGAACAACCGGGGCTTTTTTTATTGTAGGATGTGTCGAACGCAGTGAAACGCATCATTATGGAAAGTTATCAGTATTTATTTTAGCTGTGCTAAATTTAAACAACCGATACATAACTGACTGCAATTGACGACCCCCATGGACATTACCAAAAAAATTCGTCTCGGCGACCTGCTGGTTCAAAACCGGATTATTACCGAAGAACAACTCACGACGGCGCTGGCCGAACAAAAGAAAACCGGAAGACAGCTGGGCCGCACCCTGATCAATTTAAACTTTATCAGTGAAACGGAACTGCTTAGTTTTCTGTCGCAGCAATTAAAAATCCCGTTTTTGGATATTTTGCAATATCCGCGCAGGCCTGAAACGATCAAGTTGTTGCCCGAGACGGCTGCCCGGCGTTTCCGGGTCTTGTTGCTGGAAAATAACGAATACGACGTCCTGTTGGCTATGGCCGATCCTACCGACTTAATGGGGCTGGATGAATTAAGCCGTATCCTGAAAAAGAATATTCAGCCCGCCGTAGTCAGGGAAGCTGACTTGTTGATGGCGATAGACCAGTCCTATCGGCGCACCGATGAAATCGATAAACTGGCCGAACAATTGCGCAGCGATATGGCGGATGATGACAATATCGATCTCAATTCAATGCTGACATCGGCTGAAGCGGCCGATGCGCCTGTCGTCAGATTGTTGAAATCAGTGTTTGAAGACGCCGTGCAAGTACGGGCTTCCGACATCCATATAGAGCCGCAAGAACATAAATTGTATATCCGTTTTCGCATTGACGGCGTACTGCACCAACAAACCGAAGCCGACCTGAAAATTACCACAGCGCTGGTATTGCGGCTCAAACTCATGTCAGGGCTCGACATCTCCGAGAAACGTTTACCGCAGGATGGCCGCTTCCAGGTCAAAGTGCGGCTACAGTCAGTCGACGTGCGTATATCGACCATGCCGACCATCTACGGCGAATCCGTGGTCATGCGTTTATTGATCCAGAATGCAGAAGGGTTTTCGCTGGAAAAACTGGGCATGCCGCCCGAACTGTTGGCCCGTTTTCGCAAGCTGCTGCATCGTCCTGACGGCATGATACTGGTTACCGGGCCAACCGGTAGCGGTAAAACCACTACTCTTTATGCCGCCCTCAGCGAACTCAACTCCTCCGCCAACAAAATTATTACCGTGGAAGACCCGGTCGAATACCGTTTGCCCGGCATTAACCAGGTGCAGATAAACGAAAAGATCGATCTCGACTTTGCCCGGGTACTGCGTTCCGCCTTGCGGCAAGACCCGGACATCGTTCTGGTCGGCGAAATGCGCGATCATGAAACCGCGCAGATCGGCCTGCGCGCCGCGATGACAGGCCATTTAGTGTTGTCAACCTTGCATACCAACGATGCCGTCAGCTCGCCCATTCGGCTGATGGACATGGGCGTGCCGCGCTTTATGGTCGCCATGTCCTTGTTGGGCGTCATTGCCCAACGGCTGGTGCGGGTCGTCTGCGAAAGTTGCGCCCAGCCTTCCATACCGGAACCCTTCGAACAGACTTGGCTTAAACTTGAATTGGGCGATACTTTGGATCCGCAAGGCTTTGTCCGCGGCAGGGGCTGCATCCATTGCAACGGCACCGGCTATCAAGGCCGGGTGGGCGTTTATGAATTGCTGGAAATGAATACCGAACTGACCGATGCCGCCAATGATCCAGACACCAGTGTTTTTATTAAACTGGCGCGAAAAAAAATAGCGGGAAACACCCTGCGCAGCAGCGCGGTGGCAATGGCTGTGGCTAAACGCACCACCGTTGCGGAAGCCATGCGCATCAGCAATCAGTTTGAAGATTAGCCGGGGGGCTGCCACGTCATTGCTCCTGTATTCTTGAGGCAATGTTGAAAGGGTTCTTCTTATTTCCAGACGGAATGGATGCCGTGGTCGTGAGGAAACAATTTAATGTATTGCACCAACCGCGGGTAATGCGCCAAGTTGCGGCCGCTGGCGTGCGGCAAGGCGTGGTGCCAGAGGATGAAATCCCCGGCCGAGCCGGTGACCGGCACCGGATCCAGGCTTTCCAAATCCTGTTCGCGCGGGTTTTGCTCCGGCGGAAGTTCCTCCAGCCAGTGATCTATACGGCGGTGGAATCCCGGCACACAACGGAAAGCGCCTTGTTCGGCGCTGGTATCGCTCAGGTATAACAGGCCCTGGACGCCGAACGGAATCGGCAAGGCAAGGCTGACATCCCAGTGTATGCGGCTGGGGCCGGATATATTGATACCGCCGCGCTCAGGCCGGTTCAGGCTGGAACGGTCTACGCTAGCCCATAAGTCGCCTGTTCCCCAAAGTTGCTCGAACGCTTTGCGGATGCGCGGTGCTGCGCGGTTTTTATTCAGGGCCGGATGCAGGAACAGCGGCACCCAAAACAGATGCGTTCCGTTGTACCAACTCTCTGAGTTTAGCGGATCCATGCCGAGAAAGTCCCATATCGCCGATTCCGCTTCCCGGCAATCCTCAGCGGAAACCGCGTTGCGCAGCACCACGTAGCCGTTTTCCCGCCAGAACGCCAAGTCCTCTGCCGACAACACGGGGTCTTGAATGTCTTCCCCATTGATGGGGTAGATACGCCGCGGATGTTCCAGATAACGCCTAACCATTGCATTAAGGCGCTCCACCAAGGCGGCATCGGGAGCACCGCCGAGCTTTTGCACAATCCACTGTTCGAATTCGGCATAGCTAGGGCGTTGATGAAACAGATATTCCGCCGGTTCGACAATGCCCAAACCCAGGCCCTGCATCAGCGTGAAATCAAGTCCGTATTCGCCATGCACACTGCTCGGATCAAGCCGGCCCTCGATTTCCAGCATCCGTTTAGACCAATAGCGCCGCAAGTGGAGCACGCCCAATCCGCCGGCCTCCATCGAAGCAAGACTATGTTCAGGTTTTGCTATCAGGTTCACAGGTGCACCCACTGTTCAGCGCTGCAATCGGGCCAGCTTTTGCAGGCCTACCGTGGGCGGCGCACCGAAAGTCTTGCGGAATTCATGGCTAAAATGGGCCGAGTCCGAAAACCCGGTAGCGTGCGCCGCAGTCGTGAAGTTGTTGCCTTTGAGTATTTCGCATATCGCTTTCCGTACCCGGATCCAGCTTCGGTAACGGCGGAAAGGGACGCCGATCTGTTTTGTGAACAGGTGTTGGAATCGCGAGGCGGATAGCCCGACCGCTTCCGACAGCGTCGCCACTGAGGTCAGATCGTCGCCATGTTCGAATAAAAATTCCACCACCTGGGCTATGCGCGGATCGATCGGCTCTGCTCCTGACCGCCGTTTGGAAAAATCCATCAGATCGGCCAATGGCTCCGCAGTCCACTGGGGATTATAGCGGTCTTCGTAAAGGTCGCGCATGAACGCAATCTCGCCGGCCGTGCCGACCAGCGCGCCGTCTATTTGGCGAGTATTACGGATCAGCGGTTTCAGCGCATCGGCCCCGGCGATATTCGGTTCGATATAAAACACCGCCAGCGGGTCGCCGCCGACATCGAGCTCATGCAGGACACCGGCCGGAATAAGTGCAGTGCGGCAGGACAGCCAATCGCCGCCATGCAGCCGCAGGCGAAAACGGCCGTAGATTCCGGCGAGAAAAACAGGCGCGCCGTGTTGATGGCTCGCGTTGTAGTACAGCGGCCCGGTAAAAAACGTGCGCCCGTCGCTGATGTCCCAGAGCGCGTCGAACTGGACGGTGTCTGTCGCAGCACGTTCATACAAGCGGGGGCTGTCTGTCATTGTTTATACTCCGATACATTGTTTTGATCCCCGTCTTTAACGCAGGCGTTGGCAGTGCAGTCTAGTCAAATAGCAGGCTGTTGACAACTCCCTCCAAGTGGCGGTGGTTTGGGCAATTCGCCGCTATTGGCGTCCAACAAGGTGGGGCGAAAGCCCCCGTATAACGATGAGGGTAACCATGACAAACCAGAAAATTTCACACGAACCGATGACCAACCTTTTTCTTTTGGCGTTTGCCGGACTGTGTCTGGCGATAGCGCTTGCGATCGCCTGGGTGCTCGGCTTCACACTGTTTTTCCCGGACGGCGGCTTGGCCGGATTGCTGGTCGAACGGGCCGACATTATCAGGGCTCATATCGACTATCTGATGATGGCCCAATTCCTGTTCATCTTTTTCCTGCTGTTTCGGCAGTATGCCATCGATCCGCCCGTCTGGGTTGTTGCCGCTTGTTGTTTCGGTGCTTTTTTCAATCCACTGTCATTCCTGGTCAGGGGCCTGACGCCGAAGCCATCCGTTGTCGCTACGATTCCTGTCGAAGCGCATTTTCCGTTTCAGGCGGGATTGAGCTTCACATTGACAACGGTCGGTTTTCTGACCGCCGTCGCGCTGGTCGTCAGGGCGGCCTGGAAATTGAGATCGGCGAAGAATGGAGGCTGATTTGCCGTCCAATGTGCTAGGCTGTTTTCGGTGGGATGCATTCATCCTGGCGCAGCCTTGCATTCTATTTGTTAATAAATTATCAAGACAATCGCTTTAGGATGACAAATGCAGGCATGTCGGCTTTTATCAAAACCCAGTAAAATAAATCAGTAGCTTTGGTTGAATTTCATTCATTCAATAACCCCGTATTTACGGAATAACGACAACAACTTATAGTCAAGGCTCACTGATGATGAAACACTATTTGCTGGAAAAACCGTCGCCCTGGATTGTTAAACACGCTCCGTTGATAGCTAAAGAAGGCCGGGTACTCGACCTTGCCTGCGGCAATGGACGCCATGCAATCTGCCTTGCCAAGCAAGGCTATCGGGTCGATGCGATTGACCGCGATGCTCAGGCCTTATCGAGCATGCTGGGGGTGGACAATATCAACGCGTCTATTGCCGACTTTGAAGCGGGCGGTTGGCCTGACTCAGAGCGGCGGTATGACGGCTTAATAGTCAGCCGCTATCTGTATCGGCCGTTGCTTCTCACTCTTGCCGAAATGCTTAATCCGGGCGGCGTGTTGATTTATGAAACCTTCATGATGGGCAACGAACATTACGGCAAGCCCAGCAATCCCGATTTCTTGTTGCAGCCGGATGAACTGTTGGAAGTTTATTCCCCTGTACTGACTATAGTCGCATTTGAGCAGGGTGAACAGAAAACGCCACGGCCTGCTGTGATGCAACGCATTTGCGCGGTTAAGAATTTATAGCGGCTGCTTGCCGAACGGTACGCGTCAGCTTGAAGATAAGACGCGCCAGGAAAAACAAAACTATTGCGCCCGCCAAGGTTGGAAACAATAAAAACGACCAGTCCGGTCGGGTTAAAAAAATAATCACAGGATTGGAACCTGCGGGCGGGTGAACGGTACGTGTGACCAGCATCGCAGCCAGGGCGGTGCCGACAGCCAAAGCCATGCTCCACCAGTCGGGGCCGACGAATTTGAGAAAACCCAAGCCAATCAAAGAGCAAAGTAAGTGACCGACGATCAGATTGCGCGGTTGTGCAAATACCGCATCCGGGAATCCGAACAATAAAACACAGGATGCGCCGAAAGAACCCAATATCCAGGGGTGGCCGGAAAGTTGACTTAAGGCGGCAATGGAAGCGATAGCCAAACTTGACCCCAGTCCGGCCCAAGCTATATGTAATAGCGAAGGTCTTGGCGGAAGGACTTTGCCGCCATTTCTATTTTTATTCTTAAGCGGCATTAGTTAAGCCCCTCCTTCCAAGTCGGCAAAGGGGATGCGGCATTGACCCGCGCATCCCCGGCTTCAGTTCAAACGATTACTATCAATCCTTCTTGAACTTGGCCGCTTCTTCCGATCCACCGGTGGCATTGCCTTTACTATAGGAATGCGCACCGACGCCGGCCAGCTTGCCGCCTTGGACAATCAGGTATTCGTCGCGAATGGGCCGATTTTCAAAGTAGCACTCAAGAATTTCGCGGGTACCGGCAGCGTAACGTGTCTGCGCCGACAGGCTGGTGCCTGAAATGTGCGGCGTCATGCCATGATTCGGCATCGTGCGCCAAGGATGGTCGTTGGGTGCCGGTTGCGGGAACCAGACGTCGCCGGCATAACCCGCCAGTTGTCCGCTTTCCAGCGCATTGACAATCGCATCGCGGTCGCACAACTTGCCGCGCGCCGTATTGATCAGATAGGCGCCGCGTTTGAAGTGCTTCAGCGTCTGCTCGTTGATCATGTGCTCGGTTTCAGGATGCAGCGGACAGTTTAAGGTCACGACGTCGCACACCTCGGTCAGACTTTCCAGGCTGGAGTGATAGGTCAGGTTAAGTTCCTGTTCGACCGCTTCCGGCAGTCTATGACGATCCAGATAGTGCAGTTTCACATCGAACGGTTTGAGCAGGCGCAATACGCGCAGACCGATACGACCGGCCGCGACGGTGCCGACGTTCATCGCTTCCAGGTCGTAGGAACGCGCCACGCAGTCGGCGATATTCCAGCCGCCTTTGATCACCCAGTTGTAGGACGGAATGTAGTTGCGCACCAGCGCGAGCGTCATCATGACCACATGTTCGGCAACGCTGTTGCTGTTGCAATAAGTCACTTCGGCAACGGTAATGTTGCGTTCCATCGCGGCTTGCAGATCGGTGTGATCGGAGCCGATACCGGCGGTCACGATCATCTTCAGGTTTTTCGCCTTGGCGATGCGTTCGGCGGTCATATAGGCCGGCCAGAACGGTTGGGAAATGACGATTTCGGCGTCGTGCAGCTCGCGGTCCAGAACGCTGTCGGCACCGTCCTTGCTGGACGTCACGACCAGTTGATGACCGTTCGATTCCAGGTAGTTACGCAAACCCAACTCGCCTGAAACACTGCCGAGCAATGCACCGGGTTTGAAGTCGATGGCCTTGGGCGTAGGCAGTGTTTGTCCGTCAGGGTAACGCTCCGGCTGAGGCAGGTCGTTACGGGCATAGGATGTTGGATAACCGTCGATAGGATCGTCGTAAAGAACCAGAATAATTTTTGCCATTTTGCTTTGCCTTAATGATAGTTGGGGGAGGGCGCGTCCGCGATGCGGACGGCCCTGATTTATCCCGGCCGGGTGGCAGTATTGTCCGGTGCTTGCGGCGTCAGCGTCTAATCGTTTCGCCGTATCGGTTAATAGATTGCGGTTATCAAACCGTCGAAACGGTGTTGCAGATTGAGGCTTTGGGCGATGTTCCAGGCGGCGTTCTGCAACGGTGGCGGCAAATCCTGGCGGCGGGCGATCAGGCCGATTTCCCGCGATAGTTCAGGGTTCAATGGAATGGCGGTGACGTCCCTGCTCATTTCAAACAGGCTTAACAGGCTGTGCGGCACCACGCTGTACAGGCCTGCGCTGCGAACGTAGGCGTACAGGGCGAACACCGAGTCTGTTTCCAGCATGATGTTGGGGCTTATGCCCGCTTCTCGGAAGGCGGCGTCGATCAGGCGGCGGTTTTGCATGTTCGGCGTTAGCAGGCACAGCGGCAATTTTGCGACATCGGCCCAGCCTAAATTGTCTTTAAAAAGCCTGGGGTCGGGGCTGCGGGCCAACAGCACATGACGTTCCCGGTACAATGGCAGTTTTCGGAAACCTTTCAGTCCGGGATCTTCGAGATAAGTCAGCCCCAAATCAAGCTCGAAGTTGTCGAGTTGACGGATCAGGTCGTCGGCGCATAGCGAAACCAGTTTGACGCCGACGCCCGGATAATCGCTCTGGTAAGGTTCGGTTAACAATGGAGCCACGGCCAGCGTAGTGGGAATGGCGCCGATGCGGAGCGTGCCGGTGAGTTGCCGGTTGCATTGCGCCGCTTCCTGCCTCATGCATTCCCAGTCTTGCGCCAGAATCCGCGCCCATTGCAACAGGCGTTCGCCTTCCATCGTAAAGCCCTGAAAGCGTTGGCCGCGGCGGATGAGGGTAACGCCCAGTTCTTCTTCAAGATGCTGGATGGCGGTGGATAAGGCCGGTTGGGAAACGCAGCATATTTCAGCCGCACGGCCGAAATGTTCGGTTTTCGACAGCGCCAGCAGGTAATGGATTTGACGGATAAACATAGTGGGATAGTTGGGGAGCCACCAGCGGTTGCAGGCGCTGGTTTGCTGAGACCGGCTAAAGGTGTCGGGTTATTCAGGCAAGAAGCCGTCGTTCGAGCCGGCTGTATCGAGATAATATTGGCCGTCGCCGTGACTGATTACCCGTTGGTAGGGCAGGGCGTCGAGCTCGGTCAGGTAAGCAATGGAGTGGGTTTTAATCAGGCAATAGATGACTTCACCTTCCTGCAAGGCCATGTTCCGGCCAGCGCCCGGCGTAATTTCAGCCAGCAGCGTACTGCCGCAATCGACCTGCACGATCAGGCTTTCTCCGCTGGGAATCAGTGCGCAGATGCGGCCCTTGATTTGATTTTGTATCGATATGCCGTCGATATAGCTGCGCGATAAGGCTATGTCTTTGGCGCGTATCGACACTTGCGCCTCACTGCCGACAGCTAAATGCGGCCGTAGCGGCAAGGTCAGCGGCAGGCCGAAGCTGTGGGCCAGGCTGCAACCGGACACATAGTCGTGACGGCTGACGGTCACCGGCAAGATGTTGTCGATCTGGCGGATGCCCAGATAGCGCAACATGCCTTGCTGCTTGGCGACATCGAGCAGCGAGCCGTTGTGCAGCACTTTGCCTTGTTCCAGCACAATCAGCCGGTCGGTCAGCTCCAGAATCTCTCCCAGGGATTGGCTGGCATACAGCACCGGCAAGCTCAGTTCATCCTGTAAGCGTTTTAGAATCGGCAGCAATTGTATTCGGTAACCGTTGCCGATCGCGGCAAAGGTCTCGTCCAGCAGCAATAGTCGCGGCGATTTCAGTAGCGAGCGGGCCAGCGCCACCCGTTGGCGTTCACCGGCGGAAAGCAGTTCGATGACATGGTTCAGGATAGGCCCCAATTCCAACAGCTCGATTAGAAAATCCAGCTTAAAAATGCGGCGGTGTTTCAGCGTCCGGTTATAGGCGGAGGTCAGGTTGTCGCGAACGGTTTCAGTCGAATCGGCGCAGTCGATTTGCAATACAGCGCCCACAGGCCGCTGTTCGCGCGGCATCATGATGCCTTTGCGGCTGTCGAACAGGATTTTGCCGTCCAGCACGATATGTCCGTTTTGCGGCTGAATAGTACCGGCGATTAAGCCGAGCACCGTGCTTTTGCCTGCGCCGGATTTGCCGAACAGGCCGACGCTTGAGTCGCTGATCGACAAGCGCGTAGTCAGGTCGAAATGTCCCCTGCGCAGTTTTACATTCATTTCCAGCAGCATGGTTACCTCCGTTAATTAAGAGATGTTTCCCTCGTTCCCACGCGCTGCCCTTCGATAAAGCTCAGGACAGGCGTGGGAACGAGGAAGCGGAAGATTATCAGCCGGCGACAGCCAGGATCACCGCGCCGGCCTTGAACACCGCCGTGGCGGCTTGGCCTTTGCTCAAACCCAAGGCTTCGACGCTGTCGTTGGTCACGGTGGCGGCAACCTGCTCGCCGCCTTTCAGCTCAATATCGACTTCGGCATTGACAGCCCCCGGTTTAACCAGGGTTACCGTGCCTTGCAGCTGGTTACGGGCCGACAGCCGGTAGCCGCCGAAATCGGTGACGATGATGATTTGCGGGGCTTTGACCAGCGCGACCACTTCCATGCCGATCTTGATCCCCAAGGTTTCGACGGATTCCTTGGTAATCGAGGCGACGATGGTCTCTCCGCCTTTCAAGCCGATATGAACCTCGGCATTGACTGCGCCGATAATGACTTGGCTGACGGTACCGGTAAACTGATTGCGTGCGCTTGCTTTCATGATGAATCTCCAGATGTTGATTAATTTAATATCGAGGTACCCTTGATCTGCACGTAAACCGCCATGCCGATCTGCAAACCCAGCATTAGCGCCGATTTGCGGGTGATGTGCGCCAGCAGCGCCTGATTGCCAATCCGCATTTGCACCACAGTTTGGCCGTCGCGACCGTCGGCGATGCCGGTGATCGTTGCAGGCAGCACATTGAGAATGCTGGTGGCGGTCGGCGCTTCAAGGGCGATGCTGACGTCGCGGGCGTAAATCTGTACCCGTAACGGTGTGCCGATCTCTGCATCGACCGCCGGTAGGCTGAGTGAACCTCCGGCAAAGGCGACGCGGGTCAGATGATAGTCGGCTTCGTGTTCGGCGACGGTCGCCTGCCAAACCGTGGCGGCTTCCCGGTCTTGCGCCAGCGGCACGTCGAGACGGCTTTGCGTTTCCGGCAGCGGCCCGGAAGCCAGCGCCCGGCCGTCTTCCAGGATCACCAGCGTGTCGGCCAGTTGCGCGACCTCTTGCTGCGAATGGGTGACGTACAGCACCGGAATGTCCAGTTGCTGATGCAGTCGGCTTAAAAACGGCAGAATTTCCTGCTTGCGTTTGAAATCCAGCGACGCCAGCGGTTCGTCCATCAGCAGGACTTCAGGATTGAGCGCCAGGGCGCGGGCGATTGCGACCCGCTGGCGCTCGCCGCCGGACAAGTGTCCGGGCATGCGCTCCATCAGGTGGCCGATGCCCAGCAGTTCAACGGCCTGTTCCAGTTTGACCGTGCCCGAATTTTGTTTGATCCGCTTCAAACCGTAGTGCAGGTTATCCCGCACCGTCAAATGCGGAAACAGGTTGGCTTCCTGAAACACGTAGCCCAGCGGCCGTTTATAAGTAGGCAGGAACAGGTTGCGTTCGCTGTCCTGCCAAACATGGCCGTTGATTTCAAGCTTACCCAGCGGCGCGCGTTGCAGTCCGGCGATACAGCGAAGCAGGGTGGTTTTGCCGGAGCCGGAATGGCCGAACAACACCGTAATGCCGGTGCCGGGCAGTGTTAAATCGACGTCCAGTTTAAAGTCGCCGTAGTCGAGCTGGAAGCGGGCTAGTATTGTTGTCATAATATTTTTTTAAATAATAAAACGCGGATTTTACTGATCTTCACTGATAGAAATGTCTATGAAACGGCCAAAGCAAATAGGATAAATAAAAATTCGTGACAATCCTTCTAATCCGAGTTCCATTTTTCTAAGGATCTGGTTACAAATAACTTCCCGAAATCACTATTTTCGGTCGTCAAGTCGTTCGTGCTGAGCCCTTCGGCTGGGCTCAGGGTGAACGGAAAAATTTCATCCGATCCCTATCGGGAAGTTATTACTGACCATATCCTAAGGAACGTGCATGAAATAACTTGAGCAAGTTTTATTTTTCATTTTTTAACCATGAAGGACATGAAGCGGCATGAAAGGTTTAAGTCTTCATGTCCTTCATGCTCTTCATGGTAATTGCCTAAATTAATTTATACACGATCCTAAGCCAATCAGTTGCCGATTATTTAAGCGGATGAGCGACAGGCTGTGTTTTCAGCGCGGTGTACAGCACCAGCAACACGCTGAACGAGAACAGCAGCAAACAGCCCGCCAACCAGTGGGCTTCGCTGTATTCCAGGGCTTCGACATGATTGTAGATTTGTACCGACACCACGCGGGTTTTGTCGGGAATATTGCCGCCGACCATCAATACCACGCCGAATTCGCCGACGGTATGGGCAAAGCCCAAGATAGCGGCGGTCATGAATCCGGGTTTCGCCAGCGGTACGACGACGCTGAAAAAAGTATCCAAAGGGCCGGCGCGCAAAGTCGCCGCCGCTTCCAGGGGATGTTCGCCGATCGTGGCGAATGCGGTTTGCAACGGTTGTACGACAAACGGCAACGAATACAGCACCGACGCCACCACCAATCCGGGAAAGGTAAACGGCAAGGTGCCAAGGCCCAGTTCGGTGGTCAAGCGGCCGATAGCGCCGTTCGGCCCCATCATGACCAGCAGATAGAAGCCCAGCACGGTCGGCGGCAACACCAGCGGTAGCGCGACCAGCGCATTGCAGACGCCTTTCCAGCGCGATGCAGTGCGCGCCAGCCACCAGGCCAACGGCGTTCCCAGCAACATCATCAGCAGTGTGGCGTAACCTGCAACTTTGAATGTCAGCCACAAGGTGGCAATATCGGAGGCGCTTAACATGGCTTCAAGATTGGTTGGGGAGGTTGTAACCGTATTTACGGATAATCGTTTGGGCCTGCGGCGCTTTTAAAAATTGCAGCAGTGCCGGTGCGGCCGGATTTTCCACGCCTTTGCTCAGCAATATCGCATCCTGCCGAATTGGCGCATGGCGGTCGTCCGGTACGATCCACCCCGAGCCGCTGCCGATCTTGCCGTTGCCGATGACTTGCGATAAGGCGACAAAGCCCAATTCGGCATTGCCGGTACTGACGAATTGATGGGTTTGCGAGATGTTTTCGCCCAGCACAAATAAAGGTTGCAGCTTTTCAAAAAGCCCCATATTTTTTAACACGTCCAGCGCCGCCGCACCATAGGGAGCCAGTTTGGGATCGGCCAGCGCGATATGTTTGAACCCGCCTTTACTCAGGATTTGGCCTTGCTCGTCGACCAATCCCGGCGTTGCCGACCACAGCACCAGTTTTCCGAGCGCGTAGGTGAAGCGGGTATCGGCTACCGCCAGCCCTGCATTTTGCAATTTGATTGCGTTTTCCGCATCCGCGGCCATAAACACTTCGAACGGCGCGCCGTTCTCGATTTGGGAGACGAATTTGCCGGAGGAGCCGAACGACAGCTTGGCGCTGTGGCCGGTAGATTTTTCAAAAGCCTCGGCAATTTCGGTCATCGGTTTGGTGAAATTGGCTGCGACGGCGACCAGGACTGTTGCGGCCATGCTTGTTTGACCGAATAGCAGCAACGCCAAGGCCAGGATTGTACGGGAAAAGATAGTGGGTAACATGCGTTATATCTCCAAAGGTGTGGGAAAGAATGCCTGGCAAGCGCCTTAAAATCTAAGCATGCTTTGCACATAAAAATATTCGACGTCTTGCGCATTGGGCGCCGACGGTGCATTTTTGGCGAAGTGGCCTTTAAACAAATGCGCCCAACCTGTTTCAAGGTTCAGGCTGCTGTTGACATCCCAGCGAGTCGATAATTCCAATTGATGGCCGACAAAATTGCCGGTACGGCCGGTTGTGTCTTGCAGTCCTGCACTGGTCCAGCTGTCTTTTGCCGATGCCAGCCAGAACACCCGATGGCCTAAAAAGGCTTGTACGTCGGAACGCGGATTAATTCCGATCCGGTAGCCGGGGCTGTTGATATTGCTGCGGGCGAACGCACCGTAAATGCCGGTGGGGCCGAACTCGAAACGGCGGGCGCCGTACAGTGTGTCGAAACGCTGGTCTTTGTCGTCATTGGGATTTGCATCGCCGCTGGCGTAGTCGTATTGCAAGCCTAGACGCGGCGACCACGGCATATCGAAGGTATAGCCGACGTCGGCATGTTGGTACCAGGCCTGATGCTGTAAATCCCTGCCGTCGGTGGCGCCGGTGGTTGCCCGCACCGTGCCGAATTGGCCGATGGTTTCCAGCTCAAAGTCGAATTCGGCTTTGGCGGGCTTGATAAAGAAGCGCATGCCGGGCGTAAAATAGCGGCGATTGCGGGTCGGATTGCGGGCGCTGTCGCTCTCGTCAAGATGATACAGATAAACTTCGCTGTTGACGCCCCAGCCCAGGTTGTACAGTTCCAAAAAGCCGCCTGAAAACAGGGTGTTGGTGTCCTCTTCGTCCCATTGGTGCGTTTCGTTGAGAATGTCGGCGGCGGCAGTCGGGAAGCGCAGCACCGGCATGGTGACAAAGCCGTTGAATTGCCAGTTACCGTAATCCAGCAGACGCAGCTTTGCCCCGGTAAAACTGTTGATGGTGTTGCGCATGGCGTTTCTGGCAATCAATCGGCGGCTGCCGAGATTCAGGGTTTGCCTGCCGGCAGTCACCTCGGCGCCGATGCCGCTGTATAAAACATTCTGGTCGGCCCAGGCGGCATAACCTTGGATAAAATCGGCTTGATCGGCATGGGTGTTGTTGACGCCGGAACCGCTGTCGGCACTCAAGGCGCGCGAATCCAGGAACTCCGCGCCGAACCGGAACGCGCCCAGGTTGGCTTGCAGCCAGACGTCGGTTTGCAGCGGAATTTGCTGGTCGCCGCCTTTACCGTTGGCATTGAATCTTCCGTCCATGGTCTCGTAGCGGGTGCGCTGCTCCACCGACAGCGACAGCCATTTCGGCAGTTTCAGTGTGTCGTGCAGGTTCCAGACCGGTTTTTCGTATTTGTCGGAACCCAGCAAGGCATCGGGCATCTGGCTGGCAAACGGTGCGACAGGGGGTTTGGTGTATTTTTTCTGCTCAGCAGCCTGAGCAGTGCCGCTACCGGCCATGCAAAAGCCGCCGGCGACAATCAAACTGAGTGTGTGGCCCGCCACACCGGCAAGAGGTATTCTTCTCATCGTCAATGACCTAATAATTATGAGTTATGATGTTTACATCTCGGCAATTGCTCCTGCATCCATGCAAGTTGTACGTTGATTCGCCGATACATACAGGTCTTATTTTGGAAAACTAAAATAAGACGGCGCTCTAGTTTAACTCGTTATGTATAAAAGTACATAACGATGTTAATGGTAATGCTTAAGCAAGCGGTGTGCCAATGAATGTTAACGATATTAAGTTATTGAGTTATATTGATTATTTTTGTCGTCGAAAAAGTGGATAATGTTTTGTTTCGGACATTTTGTTATGTTCTGTAGACTTGGTGACAATGTAGGGATATTCAGCACCGCCCTCACGTCATTTGATTGGAAACGGGTTGCCCTGACTGGGAAATAATGTTTAACTCAATTTTTATACCGCAATACAAGCATTTATGATCGGTAATTCAAATTACAACACTATTCCGACTTGCTGGGTCGATGGCGAATTGCGGCTGGCCGGTCTGGACAGCCGCATGATCGGTTTGCTAAGGGCGATAGAGCAAAGCGGCTCGCTCAATCAGGCCGCCAAGCAGGTGGGCTTGAGTTATAAAGGCGCCTGGCAAATCATCGAAAGAGCCAACAACGGCGCACCGAAAACATTGGTCAGCACCGCCACCGGCGGCAGTAAAGGCGGCGGCACCTGTTTGACCGAGGCGGGACGCTCTTTGCTGGCGCTGTTTACCCGCCTGGAACAACAGCATCGGCAATTTCTGGAACAGCTCAACCGAGGTCTCGCAGGCGACCCCGATACGGTCCTGCTGTTGCAACGGCTGGTGGTTAAAACCAGCGCCAGCAACCAGCTTTTCGGCAGTATTAGCGCGGTTCAGGCCGGCACGGTGAATGCCGAGATTGCCGTGACCTTGAAAGGCGGCGAACAGGTGATTACCACTCTCACCCAGACATCGCTGAACGATCTCGGGTTAAAGGTCGGCGACGATGCGGTATTGCTGGTCAACAGCGCCGACATCACGCTGGTCATCGATTCCGGGTCCACTCGCTACGCGGCGCGAAATTGTTTGTCCGGCAGCGTGATTCGCGTCCAGCAGGACGAAGTCAATGCGGAGGTGATTGTGCTGCTGGCCGGCGGCGAGACATTGGCCGCGATGATCACGCAGCAGAGCGCACAAAGTCTGATGCTGACGCCCGGCGTATCCGTCTGGGCGATGTTTAAAAGCAACACGCCGGTTCTGGGCGTCATGCCATCGCGCTAATACAGTCACAGCAAATCGGACGCGGCTATAAACGCCCGGTGCTATCCATCAAGTGTCAACGGTCAACGGGGTTGATATAATGGTACTATCAAAAGCGGTCGATTTTGCCGTGCTGAACTGGAATGCCTGGGCTCCCGGCGTCAGCAGCCGCGAGGATTGGCTTGGCGGCAAAGCCTTTGTCCAAGCCGAAAAAGCGGCGCTACCGGCTACGGCGCCAAAGACACTGCAACGCAGATTAAGCCCATTAGCCAGAGCGGTTTTTAATGCGGCGGACGGTTGCAGGGATGGCGATAAAACACTGCCGATTGTTTTCAGCTCCGCCCATGGCGAAGTGAACAAGTCATTGGAGATGCTTCAAAGCATGCAGAAAGGCGAGGAAGTTTCGCCGACAGCTTTTAGCCTGTCGGTTCATAATGCCATATCGGGACTGTTTTCGATAGCCTATGCCAATCATCAGGAAATTACCGTGATTGCGCCGGGCCAGGACGGCATTGCTCCTGCATTTATTGAAGCATTGGGGCTTTTGCAGGAACACCATAGCGAGGTGCTGATGGTTTTGTATGATGAACCGCTATCGGATTTTTATCCGTCGCAGCCGTTTGCACTGAATGGGCCTGCGGTTTGTGCGCTGGCGTTAAGGATTTCTTTAGCCGGGAACGGCTTACCGATGCGGTTTAGCAGGTCGCCCGCTCGGCGCGATGATGGCGAGCATGCCTTGCAGATATTCTCTTTTTTAAAGTTTCTTGTTTCCGACGATAAAGCGTTGGCGCTGGGCAATCATAGACACAGTTGGGAATGGTACAAAAAATAGCAGCAAAACTCGGCTACGGCTGGCGTCTTTTTGCAACAGGACTGAGTTTTTTTAGTTTTGGCGCGGGCGGCTTATTGCTGTGGATATTGGTGTTTCCTGTATTGTCTTTTTTGCCCGGCAATCCGCGGCAAAAGGTCAGCCGGGGCCAAAAAATAGTGTCTTACAGTTTTTATGTCTTCATCGGTTTGATGCACAGACTGGGCGTAATGACTTACGAAGTCGTGGGCCTGGACAAGCTTAACCGGCCCGGCCAGTTGATCATCGCCAATCATCCAACGCTGGTCGATATTGTGTTTTTGATCAGCCGTATCAAACAGGCCGGCTGTATTGTCAAAGCCGGGCTGTGGCATAATCCGTTCATGCGCGGCCCGATCGTCAATGCGGGATACATCAGCAACGGCGATCCCGAGCAAATGATAGCCGAATGCGTTGCCTGGTTGCGCTCGGGCGGGTCGATGGTTATTTTTCCTGAGGGAACCCGGTCAATACCCGGCAAGCCGTATCGTTTTCAACGCGGAACGGCGGCCATTGCGTTGCAGGCCAACGCCGTGGTGACGCCGGTCACGCTGAGCTGTTATCCCAGCACCTTAACCAAGGCCGAGCAGTGGTATCAAATTCCCGACCGCCGCTTTCATCTGACCATGCACGTCGGCGACGACATTGCGCTGGATGAGTTTGTCGGCATCAGTCCAAAATCGGTCGGGACACGCCGTTTTACCCAGTACCTGCAAGATTATTTTACGCAACAGAGAGCTTTATAAACACGATGGAAAATGAATTAAAACAACTGATTATCGATACGCTGGAGCTGGAGGATATCAGCGTGGCGGATATAGACAGTCATGCGCCGCTGTTTAACGACGGTTTGGGGCTTGATTCCATCGATGCGCTGGAATTGGGCTTGGCTATCCGCAAAAAATACGATGTAAAGATCGATGCCGAAAAAGAAGACGCGGTGAAGATTTTCTCTTCGGTTTCAACGTTGGCTGAATACATTCAAGCGGCGCGCGGTTGAGGTTATGATGATCAAAGAGCGTGAAGAAATTTTAACGGCGGTCAGGGAGATAATGGTCGAGCTGTTCGAGATGGACGAACAGGCCATCACCCTGGACGCGCGGCTGTATGAAGACCTGGATTTCGACAGTATCGATGCGGTGGACATGATCGTCAGGCTTAAAGAAATGACCGGCAAAGCGATCAAAGCCGAAGATTTCAAAACGGCCCGCACTATTGGCGATGTGGTCGAGGCGGTTTACAAGATGCTTAATGACTAATATGCGGTTGCTGGTTTTATCGATCCGGTTATGTCCTTTTTTCTCGTTCCTACGCGCTACGCCGCGAGTCACGGCTATGAAGTTAAGCGTTGTAGGAGCGGGCCATGCCCGCGATGAAGTAGCTACAATTCTGCAATCGCTGCTCAAATGTCGCGGGCACGGCCCGCTCCTACGGTGTCATTGTGGTTAACTTGGCCGTGACGCAGCGCGTGGGAACGAGATAAATATGCGCTTGCTTGCAAACAGCATGATTGGCCTGTCAATCCTGTTATACCCGGCGGCAGTCTTTTTCGGCGGACGTCATTTCGAGCCCTGGAAAATCGCCGCCCTATTGATCGTGTTGCTGCTGGTCAGACTGGCGGCGGGTTATTCCAGCAAACATTGGAGTATTCCTTTAACGATTGCGGGCATCGGCTATTGCGTGTTTGCGATGTGGAGCAACCAGTTAGGCACCTTGCTGTTTTATCCGGCGCTGGTCAATGGCTTGATGCTGCTCATTTTCGGCTGGAGCTTGTTTTATCCGCCCAGTTTGATTGAGCGCTTGGCGCGCATTCAGCACCCCGACTTGCCGCCGGAAGGCGTGATTTATACCCGCCGCGTGACGCAAATCTGGTGCGGTTTCTTTATCATTAACGGCGCATTGGCCTTGGCGACGGCTCTTTGGGCCAGCTTGGAAGTCTGGAGTTTATACAACGGCCTGATCGCTTACGTGTTGATGGGCGTTTTATTCGCCGCAGAATATCTGGTCAGAATCAGAACCCAGAAACATGTCAGATAAACTGCTGCCGTTGTCTCTCTGCTTAATTGGCAACAGGCCGGTAGACGCGCCTGTCGCCTATCATGCCGGACGGTATTATTCGACAGGGCAGTTTGCCAACGCCGTTGAATCCTGGACCGGCAAACTGCAAGCGCAGCCGTTTTTGCGTTACGCGCTGTACACTGAAGACGCCTATCCTTTCGCCGTGCTGCTGTTTGCGTTGCTGCATGCCGGTAAACAAATCTGGATACCCGGCAATAACCGTCCCGGCACAGCAGAGCAATTAGCAAAAGACTGTCAATTGCTGGGCGACTGGCACATTGGCGAGCGTTTCGATTGCTGCTTGGACGTGACGAACAGTCCAACCCAATCGTTATCGCCGTTAAACCCTTTAGACAGTCGGCTGGTTATTTTTACTTCCGGTTCTACGGGGCAGGCCAAGCCGATAGCCAAATGCCTGCACCAGTTTCAGCTTGAAATCGACACGCTGGAAAAAAACTGGGGCGAACAACTGGGTGATGCTGCGGCATTGGCGACGGTCAGCCATCAACATATCTACGGCTTGCTGTTCCGCGTGTTATGGCCGTTGTCGGCAGGGCGGTGTTTTCATAGTCAGGCGTATATCAATCCTGAAGCGCTGGTGAACGCCATTCAACACGGACCGGCTTACTGGATTGCCAGCCCGGCGCATTTAAAGCGCTTGGATCAGGCATCGCCCTGGGACGGCATTGCCGGGTTAAAGGCGGTTTTCAGTTCCGGCGGCGCGTTGCCGGGAAATGCGGCGGAGCGGATATTGAACGAAAGCGGGCAGGCGGTGATCGAAGTCTACGGCAGCTCCGAGACCGGCGGTATCGCCTGGCGGCGGCAGGATGAGGCTTGGACGTTATTTTCAGGCATGGCGTTGAGTCATATCGATGGCAACTGGTTGCTACATTCGCCTTACTTGCAAGCAGAGCAAGGTTTCCAGTTGGACGATCAAATCACCTTGCACGATGATGGCCGGTTCATGTTGCACGGCAGGTCGGATCGTATCGTCAAAGTCGAAGAAAAACGCCTGTCCCTGGCCGAACTGGAGCAACGCTTGATGGCCGAGCCGTGGATAGAGGATGCGCATGCGCTGGTGATAACCAATCACCGGGATGTCGTCGCGGCGGTCGTAGTGCTAAGTCAACAGGGCTTGGAGCAGTTGGCAATCCAAGGCAGAAACCGGCTAATCAGGCAACTGCGCAGAACGCTTGAGCAATGGTTCGAGCCGGTGGTGTTGCCCAGAAAATGGTTGTTTGTAAACACGATGCCGTTAACCACTCAAGGTAAGATCGAGCATCATCTATTAAAAATCCTGCTGGATTTTGATGGCCGAAAACTCCCCCAGACGCTCAATTTTAATATGACTCATGAAGGCGTCCGGCTTGATCTTAAAGTTCCCGAAGACTTGCTTTATTTCCCCGATCATTTTGCCGATTACCCGATTTTGCCGGGCGTAGTACAACTGGCTTGGGTGGAGCATTTCGGCAAGCTGTTTTTCGTTATTGATAAACCGTTTTCGCAGATGGAAGTGGTTAAATTCACCCAAGTCATCCAGCCCGGCGATCAATTAACGCTGACGCTCGACTGGAATCCGGCAACGGGAAAACTGTATTTCAATTTCAGCTCGGAGCGCGGCGCGCATAGCTCGGGGCGCATGGTTTACGAGGGTAAGTGACGATGAAAGTATTCAGTACAAAAACGAATAACCACGAAGTTTTCAAACTATTTTTCTTCGTGTCCTTCATGCTCTTCGTGGTGAATAATGCTTTCGGAGTTTTATAGCCAATGAAACCTTGCATCATCATTCCCGTTTACAATCACGAAGCCGCGATTCCCCTGGTGCTGGCCCAATTAAAAAGCTTCGGCATGCCGACTTTACTGGTTAATGACGGCAGCTCGGCATCTTGCTCCCGGATTCTGGCGGATTGTGCCGAACGGGAACCGGACTGGCTGACCTTAATCAACCGTCCTGAAAACGGCGGCAAAGGCGCTGCGGTACTGGACGGCTTTAAGGCGGCGCAGGCTATGGGATTCAGCCATGCAATCCAGATCGATGCCGACGGACAGCACGACGTGAACGATATTCCGGCGTTTGTCGAGGCCGGAAAGCGGCATCCTGATGCGCTGATTTTAGGACGGCCGGTGTTCGATCAAACCGCGCCGAAGAGCCGGGTTTACGGCCGAACTATCGCTAACCTGTGGGTATGGATCAACACCTTGTCGCTTGCGATTGAAGACAGCATGTGCGGTTTCCGTGTGTATCCCTTGGCTGCGGTGGCAGAGCTAACCCGCACCACTCAGATAGCCGAGCGCATGGATTTTGACATCGACATCCTGGTGCGCCTGTATTGGCAAGGCGTAGACGTAATCAATATACCGACGCGTGTGCAGTATCCTTATGACGGCGTGTCGCATTTCAAATTATGGCAAGATAACCTGAGGATCTCGAAAACCCACGCCAAGCTGTTTTTCGGCATGTTGCCGCGCATCCCGCAACTGCTGGGCAGGCGCTATAGATGAGTAAATCTTCGCATTGGTCGGAGATGGGCGAATGGAGCATGATCCGGGGCATGCGTTTCTTGCTGCGCGTTTACCTGTTGCTGGGGCGTAGCGCGTTGCAGTGGTTTTTATACCCGGTCGTCAGTTATTACTGGCTGGCGAACAAGCCGGGCAGGGCGGCCAGCCAAGCCTATTTAAAGCGCGTTGCGAAGCTTTCGCCCGCATCGGATTTGAGCGGAAGCCTCCTGGACAGCTACCGGCACTTCATCTGCTTTGCCAACGCCATTATCGACAAATTGGCGGCCTGGTCCGGCGCGTTGACGCTGGCGGACGTGGATTATGCAGGGCGCGGCGAATTGCTGGCTCAAATCAAGACCGGCAGGGGCGCAGTCCTGCTGGGCTCGCACCTGGGCAATCTTGAAGTCTGCCGCGTGATTGCGGATATGGATGGCGCGCCCCGCATCAACGTGCTGGTACACACCAAGCACGCCGAAAAATTCAATCGCCTGCTGAAGCAAACCAACGAGAATAGCGGCTTAAACCTGATCCAGGTGACCGACATCAGCGCCGCCACGTCAATGCTGCTGAGCGATAAAATCGACAACGGCGAACTGGTCATCATTGCCGCGGACCGGACGCCGGTAAGCCCGCATCCGCGCGTGAGCCGGGCCGAGTTTCTGGGCGCTGATGCGTTGTTTCCGCAAGGCCCGTTTATCCTGGCCTCGCTGCTTAAATGTCCGGTTTACACCTTGTTTTGCCTGAAACAGCAGGGCAGACAGGCGATCTATTTTGAACATTTCAGCGAACTGTTGACGTTCCCCAGAAAAACCCGCGAGCATGCCATACAGCAAACCATACAAAGCTATGCCCGGCGACTGGAGCATTATTGCTTAATGGAACCGTTACAGTGGTTTAACTTTTTTGATTTTTGGCAATTGATTGATAAAGAAAGCGATGAACAGTAAGAATACCGTGGTTTTTGATGGGCAGGCGTTGACGATTGAGTCTATTTGCCAAATAGCCAACCAACAAGCGCAGGTTGAGTTAGGCAGGCAGCCGAAATTTATTGAGCGCATCAACAAAGGCGCCCGGTTTATCGATACCTTGTTAAAGGAAGAAGGCTTTGTTTACGGCGTAACCACCGGCTACGGCGAGTCCTGCACGGTCTCCATTCCGCTGAACCTGGTCGAGCAACTGCCCAAGCATCTGTACACGTTCCACGGCTGCGGGCTGGGCGATCATTTTGACGCCCAGCAGACACGGGCCATACTGGCCGCGCGCCTGACCAGTCTGGCGCGCGGTTACTCGGGCGTGCGCTACAAACTATTGAAACAGTTGGCTGAATTATTAAAGCAGGACATCCTGCCGTTGATCCCGCAGGAAGGTTCGGTCGGCGCCAGCGGCGATTTAACGCCGTTATCCTATGTCGCCGCCGTGCTGGCCGGGGAGCGGGATGTGCTGTATCAGGGCCGGCGTCAGCCGACGCAAACGGTTTTTGCGGAACTCAATATCGAAGCGCTGACCTTAAAACCGAAAGAAGGCCTCGCGATCATGAACGGCACGGCGGTCATGACCGGCATTGCCTGCCTGGCCTATCAACGCGCCGAATATTTATCCCGGTTGGCCACGCGGATCACCAGCCTGGCTTCGATCGCCTTGAACGGCAATGCCTACCATTTTGACGAGAAACTGTTTTCGGTCAAGCCGCACCCCGGCCAAAACCGCGTCGCCGAGCGGATACGTTCGGATTTGCAGTTGCAGCGCAGTGCGCCGCGCCACGATACCCGCTTGCAGGATCGCTATTCGTTGCGCTGCGCGCCGCATATCATCGGCGTGCTGGAAGACTCGTTGCCCTGGCTGCGGCAGTTTATCGAGAATGAATTAAACAGCGCCAACGACAACCCGATCATCGATGCCGAAGGCGAACACGTCCTGCATGGCGGCCATTTTTACGGCGGCCATATCGCTTTTGCGATGGACAGCCTGAAGACCGCCGTGGCCAATCTGGCCGATTTAATGGACCGGCAAATGGCGCAGTTGATGGACCCCAAATTCAACCACGGTCTGCCCGCCAATCTTTCCGGCGCTACCGGCGAGCAAGCGGTGTTGAACCACGGCTTCAAGGCCTTGCAAATAGCGGTGTCCGCCTGGACGGCCGAAGCGCTTAAATTGACCATGCCCGCCAGCGTGTTTTCCCGCTCTACCGAGTGCCATAACCAGGACAAGGTCAGCATGGGCACGATAGCAGCGAGAGATTGTATCCGCATTTTGGAGTTGACCGAGCAGGTTGCGGTGGCTGTGTTGCTTGCGGTTGTTCAGGGCGTTGAGTTGCGGGGTAATGTGGAGGCGTTAAGCCCGGCTTTGCAAAAGACTGTTGAGCAATTGCGGGAGCATAGTTTGTTTTTGAGTGCTGACCGGGCGTTGGAACAAGAGTTGCGGCAGTGTCTAGAGCTGACCCGCAAGCAGCATTGGGATTTATATGATTCTCCTCGTTCCCACGCGCCGCGTGGGAATGCAGTTCAGGGCGCGCCGCGCCCCGAGGATTAAACACTATGGGCCGTAGCCGCTACCGAATCTGCGACGAAAAAGCCCCGCACTTTTTAACTTGCACTGTGCTGAACTGGATACCGCTATTCACCCGACCGCAAATCGCAGGCATCATTTTGGACGCACTACGATACCGGCAAGAAGAACACGGCTGGAAAATATACGGCTACGTCATCCTGGAAAATCACCTCCATATGATCGTACAAGCCGAGAATCTGTCTGTGGAATTGCCGCGCTTCAAATCCTACACCGCCCGCCAACTGATCGACCACCTGAAAGAATGCCGCGCCGAACGGTTGTTGCAACAGCTGGCGTTTTTCCGCAAGGAATACAAACGCGAGGACCGGGATTATCAATGCTGGGAAGAGGGATCGCATCCGCAGCTAATCGAGAACGAGAAGGTGCTTCGGCAGAAGCTGGAGTATATCCATCAAAACCCGGTGAAGCGGGGGTATGTCGATGAGCCTGCGCATTGGCGGTATTCCAGTGCCAGGGATTATGAGGGTGTTGCCGGGCTGATTCCTGTTTTTAGGGATTGGTTGTGATTCGCGGCGCAGCGTGCCTTGGACTGCAAGTACTGTCTCTTTACTCACACCACATCCTCGTTCCCACGCGCCGCGTGGGAATGCAATCCAGGGCGCGCTGCGCCAAGTAAACGAGGGTATGTGGATGACAGGCATTGGAAGTATTCCAGCGCCGGAGATAAAGGGGGCGTTGCCGGGTTGGTTCGTGTTTTTAAGGCTTGACGGTGACTCGCGGCGCGGCGCGCCTTAAACCGCATTCCCACGCAGCGCGTGGGAACGAGAAAATGTGTCGCTAGCGCGACGGTTGATTGAATCGGGTTCTCGCACCCGAGGGCGAGTTACTTTCTTTTGCTCCGCCAAAAGAAAGTAACCAAAGAAAAGGCGGCCCGGTTGCCGCTTTGATCCTGCGTTCCTCGCTTTCGCCGGGGGTTGACGAAAGGGGCTCCTGCCCCTTCGTCAACGTGCGGCCTCCCTGCCGCACCCCTACGGGCTATTCCCGGCGAAAGCTCCGGTACTCGGCGCGGCAAACGGGATTCAGTCCGTACCATCGGCCGGTTTTCTTCGCTACTGCACGGTACTCATTGTTATACACAAGCATTTAAAAGCACGTCATTCCGGCAGGGATTGCCGGAATCCAGCGCAAAGAGCCGTGAAATTGTCGGCTGGTAAGTACTTTGGAAATCCAAATTTCTCGGTCTCACATGGTGTGTGGAAACGATGAAAAAATTTGAATTAGCTCTACGCTACTTATAGTCTGTCGACTTATAGAGTGCAATGCTGGATTATTTACTTTATGGAAATAACGCAATCTTTCGGTCAAAAAGTTAGGTATTTTCGAATTTTGAAAAGACTTTCTCAAGAAGAGCTTGCCGGGCTTTGTGGCTTGCATAGGACATATATAGGTTCTGTGGAACGTGGTGAGCGGAACATAACCCTTATAAATGCCGAAAAAATTGCAACCGCATTAGAGCAGTCGCTCGCTTCATTTTTTTTGGAACAACCTAGTGTCAATTGAGCAGAATTTAGACGCAGTACTTGAGCGGTATAAAACATCATTTATCGAAAAAGTTTATTCGGAAGAGAATGATGACCACGATCTGCTAATGGAGGCTTTCGGAATTTCCCCAGCACTTAAACGTGAAAATCGCCAGTATTGGGGGCGAGAATTAGGGAAATGCTGGGAATCACTGGTCATTGAAGCCTGTAAAATACTGCCAACATTCCAACCAGCTTTGCGTATAGGCGGCGATGAACCATGTGATCTTATCGTTCAAAATTACGCCATTGATACTAAATATCGGATAGGATCTGGCGATTCTGGAACTCTAAAAAAATTTAAATCATATGGGCCGTTATTAAGGGAACAAGGATATGAGCCTGTTTTTTTATTCCTTCGCGAAGATAACTTGCCTGCTGCAATAACAGCCTGTCAAAGTGGAACTTGGAATATATACATAGGTAAGCAATCATTCGATTTCATTAAAAATATTTCTGGATTCGATATGGAGGACTACCTTATGAGAAAAGCAAAGGCATTTCTTGTAGTTCGCTAACCGACTGAAGTCTCTTTTCTATTATATCGATGTAAGAAGGTTCCACTTCTATACCGATATAATCAATCCCAGCTTGTTTTGCTGCAACTAAAGTAGTACCTGATCCTGCAAAGGGGTCAATAACAATAGTACCTTCTACCCTTGGAACAAATATATCGACCAGCTTTTTCATGAGTTCTAAAGGTTTAACTGTACAATGGACATTGTAATCAGGGGTTTTGTCGCGTTTAATGTTTTCTAATATATTTGATTGAAAACCACCATCTTCATGTTTGGCATAAAAAAGTCCAGTCCCATATTCTAAGAGAGTTTGAGTGTAGTTATTTACAAGAGGTTTTTGAACAACACAAATAGCCTCCCATTCACTTCTTAAACAGCTATGCCAACCTTGCCAATTTTCAGGATTGGCATAACCTTTTTGTTCAAGATTTTTTTCCATGTTGATGCCTTTAGGTATTCCACTTGAACGGCGATACACGACTATATCTCGAGCATAAAACCCAGCTTTTTCTAAAGCCACTTGAACATGAGCAATAGTTCTAGTGCTATTAAAAACTAAAACGGAGGCTCCAGGCTTACATATTCGAAATAATTCTGTAGCCCACTCTAAACACCAATCTTCATACTCAAGAATATTTTCTCTATTTCTCCTATACCAACGCTCGTTTCTTACCCCTCCAGCTAAACCACTGCCATAGGGGATATTTTTAACTAACGTCTTACTGTCTTTTATGCGATTTTTTCTACGTTGAATTTCAGAGTCATCCCATTTGTGACCAATAAATTCATAGTTATATGGTGGGTCTGTAATACACGCAGATACAGTGCTATCAGACAGTTTTTTTAAAACTTTTCTGCAATCACCCAATAGTACTTTATTCTTAAAACTTTCCATCATAACCTCATAAAATGATACTTATAGTATTCATTTTTGCGTAAATACTCAACTAGTGAAATGGCATGATATACGGTTCCGAAGATCATGATGATGGAACAGCTGCACCAAACTATTACTCCAGCTCAAAGTCTCTGCATCAAAATAGCATTGACCTCCTCATCCGTCAGCACAATCGGATTAGTCTGCATGCTACTGCCGCGACTATTAGCAACAATCATCGGAAAATCATCCGCACTAATCCCATAGCCATAAAGGCGCGGCAGTTGCAGCCGTTCACTCCACTCGGCCAATAAAGCAATTAACGCCGATCGCGCCGCAGCATCGTCAAGCTCATCCAGGCCGCTCAATAACCGCCCGACTTGCGCATATTTAGCCAATGCCGGGTTTTCAGGTTCGCGCTGCTGCATGGCCTTGATATTGACCTCGGTGGCGGCGGATACCAACGTGCCGCAGACCACGCCGTGCGGGATAGGAAAATAAGCCCCCAACGGCGAAGCCAAGCCGTGTACCGAACCCAGACCCACTTGGGCCAGGGTGATGCCGGACAGCAAGGCCGCGTAAGCCATCGCGCCGCGCCCCTGGCTGGCCGCCGGTTCGCTCCCTTCCCAGGCGGCAAAAAAGCCTTCCTTGACGGCGGTCATGCCGCTCCAGGCCAGCGCGTCGATAAACGGGTTGGCTTTCAGCGAGACATAGGATTCCAACAGTTGGGTAAACGCATCCATGCCGTCGGCTGCGACCAGTTCGCGCGGGCAGCTCGCTAACAAGTCGGGATCGATCACGGCGTATTCGGGAATTAAACACTCATCGCGGAAGGATTTCTTGAAGCCGTCCGGGCCTTGTACGCTCAACACCGAGTTTTTGGTCGCCTCGCTACCGGTCCCAGCGGTGGTCGGGACGGCGATAAACGGGGTGCTGGGGCCGTGATACGGGACGTTTTTGCCGACGCCTTCGAGGTGATCCATGACCGAATTGCCGTGCGGCAGGAGGCCTGCTATCGCTTTGGCGGCATCGAGCACGCTGCCGCCGCCGATAGCGATAACCACGTCAATCGATTCGCCGCGAAACCGGCTGACCGCCTGATCCACCAGCGTCGGCGACGGTTCGCCGGAAACGGTAAAGTGCAACCAGTTGATTCCTCTGCTTTCCAGTGTCTGGGTAAAAGCTTGCCAGCGCGGCGTCGAGCAGAAAGAGTGTTTACCGGTCACCAACAAGGCGGTGCGACCATAGTTCGCCGCCAGCGCCGGGACTTCGTCGATACGGCCGCTGCCGTAAATAATGCGCGGCAAACGCGAGAGTGAGAAAGATTCAAATTGCATGGGTTTTATCCTTGCGGAAACAGGCCGTCGTAACGGACGCCTTGGCGCGGCTGGGCCATCCAGTCCGCCACGGTATCGCGCCAAGTTAAATAATGGCGGGTTTGCTTGTGGGCCGCCGCAGCCTCGGCAGAAGCATAGGCTTCATAAAGGATAAATTGGCCGGGATTTTCGGGAGATTGCAGTATGTCGAATCGGCGGTTGCCGGGCTCCTGGATCGAAGCTTCGTGGTTGAGCCGTGTCGCGGCAATGAAGTCATCGATGTGGGCGGGTTTTACGTGGACATGAACCAAGGTAACGTGCATAGCGGTGCCTTTGTGAGTTATGAGTGTGGCGAATATTATACTTCACGCGGTGTTGTTTTCAGGTTATGAAAATGTCTGAAGCCTAAGCGGTATCGCTTTGTTTTGGTCTGTGGCGACATTGAGCGGAATAGGCTGATTGTAAGGTATGAGATAATATATAGCGTTGAACCGGGTAAGAATGGTTTCATGGATTGCGCCACTGTTATTAAATTAAGGCGTGGTTATTTGACGCTCGTTCCCAAGCTCCAGCTTGGGAACCCTGAAGGCGAAGCTCAGCTTCGCGAAACGGGAAGCTGAGCTTCCTACACTGTGGAGCTTGGTAAATAGCACAGAACGGCTCAGCGCGCCCTTCGGCACAGCTCAGGACAGGCCTTAAACTGCATTTCCACGCGGCCGTGGGAACGAGATAATAATGATTCATCAAACTTCAATCGATCTGCAAATCCCCTTCCATGATGTCGACATGATGGAGGTGGTCTGGCACGGGCATTACGCCAAGTATTTTGAAATAGCGCGTTGCGCGCTGCTGGAAACAATCGATTACAACTATCCGCAAATGCGCGACTCCGGCTACGCGTGGCCGGTCATCGATCTCGGCATCCGTTATGCGCGGCCTGCCGTTTTCGGGCAGATTATTACCGTAAGAGCCCAAATCGTCGAATGGGAAAACCGCTTGAAAATAAACTACCTGATCACCGATAAACACACAGGCCTAAGGCTGACCAAAGGCCATAGCATCCAGGTGGCTGTAAACATGGCGACGCGGGAAATGTGCTTTGCATCGCCTGTCGTGTTGCTTGAAAGACTCGGGCTGGAGGCTTCTTGATTTTAATAAAAGCGCTGCTGCTGTATTTATTGGCATGCGGACTAGGTGTTGCAGATGAAGCGGTGTTGACGGAGATCGCCGCACGCTTGGCAAAAACACCGATTGCTCAGGGCGACTTTCACCAGCACAAACAGCTTAAAATTTTACATAAGCCTTTAGTTTCCAAGGGCACGTTCACTTACGACCAAAGCAAGGGCGTTATCTGGAAAACCCTGACGCCGGTGGTTTCATTGCTGCTGGTCAACGAGTCTAAGCTGCTGACCGGGCAGGGCGAACAAGCGGTGCCTGCGGCTTTCGGCAAGGTTTTCAAGGCCATGCTGGGCGGCGACTTGGCGGCGTTGACCGATGGCTTTAACATCACCGGAACCGATCGAAAAACGTCTTGGCAGCTGGAGCTAAGCCCCAAGGACGAGATGCTGAAAAAAATTATCAGTACGATGCTGCTGTCCGGCGACACCGAGCTGCGCTGGTTGGAAATACGCGAAGCCGCCGGCAATGTCACCCGCATCACCTTCGACGGCATCACGCACCCTGCGCAATTAACCGAGGAACAGGAAGCCGATTTTGAGCGTTTATCACCCTAAACTGACCGCGGGGCTTTGGCTGGCCGGAATGCTGGCCATCTGTATTCTCGGCGGCCAAGCCTTGACTAAAGATTGGCTGGAAACGAGCTTTTTGGCGTTATTGCCAAGCAACGAACAGCAGCCGGAAATCGCCAAAGCCACCCGGCAACATAATCAGCTGTCGAACCGGAAAGTGGTCTGGCTGGCGGGGGCGGCGACGTCTGACGAAGCTATCGGCCATGCACAAAAACTCAAACAGCAACTGGAACAAAGCCTGCTGTTTAACAAGGTGGTGCTGGAGATTCCCCAGCAGCAATACATCCGGCAATACCGGCAACTATTCCCTTACCGTTATCAGCTGCTGGATGCGCAAACCCAGGCAATCTTGGCGACTCATCCCGAGCAGTTGATCAGGCAAAATCTGGAAATGCTTAACAGCCCGATCGGGCAGATGCAGGCGGCCGATCTGGAGCGCGATCCGTCGCTGATATTCAGCCGTTATTTCAACGCGCAAAATCCGGTCAAGCTGAATCTGGAGCAGGGCATCGTCGTGTTGTCGGACCGGCAGCGGTTTTACGCGCTGTTGTTGACCGAGTTGCAGGATGAAAGGTTGCAGTTGGACAAGCTGGAAATCTTGTCGAATCTGGTTGACGGCGCAACCGAACAAGTCAAAGCAGATGGCGGCGAGCTGCTGGTTTCCGGCATGCCTTTGTTTACCGCACATGGCGCCAAGGCGGCCAAACAGGAAATTTCCACGGTCGGCATAGGTTCGAGTCTCGGCATTATCGTATTGCTGTGGGCAACTTTCCGCAGCGTCAGGCCATTGCTGTTATCGAGCCTCGCAATCGGCAGCGGCCTGCTTGCCGCGTGGGTTATTTGCGTGCTGTTTTTCGGTAAAATACATATCCTGACGTTGGTTTTCGGCGCCAGCTTGATCGGCGTCGCCGACGACTATGCGCAGCATTTTTTGTGCGACAGTTTCGGCGAGAAGGACTGGAATCCCCGGAAAGGCTTAAAGTTTATTCTGCCGGGGCTTACGTTGGGGCTCATAAGCAACCTGCTGAGTTACGCAGGCTTGGGTTTTTCGCCGTTTCCAGGCTTGCAGGAAGTGGCGTTATTTTCCGCGATGGGTTTGCTGGTTGCGTGGCTGACGGTGGTACTGCTGTTTCCGTTGCTGCTAACCGGGTTCAAGTTTGATCATCAGCCGGGCATACTTAAACTGACAAGCTATTGGGAGCAGCACTGGCCGCTTTGGGTAAGCAAGCATCGGCGTGGCTTAAGCTTGCTGTTGACGGTTTTTATTGCTGGCGGACTGTGGATGCTGACGCCGCAGGACGATGTGCGCTTGCTGCAATCGCCGCCGGCCGAGTTACTCCGCACCGCCGATAAAATCCGGTCTTTATTTCCGATGAGTCCCGACAACCGGTTTTTTCTGGTGTCGGGGCAAGATCAAGCGGACTGGCACCAAAATGAACAAAGACTGCTTCAGCGTCTGGACATGTTAAAACAGCAAAAATCGCTGACCGCTTATGAAGGCTTGAGCGGCTATTGGCCTGATGTAAACCGGCAGCAACAAAATTACCGGCTGTTAAAGCAGAAGCTGTACGACTCGGGCTTGCTTGAACATTACATGACCGATCTCGGTTTTGAACAGACGGCGGTGAAGGCCGAACTGAAGCAGTTTGCCTCGGCGGAGTCTAATACGCTGGCCTTGCCGGAATGGCTGGCGACTGCCGATGAAGCCAAGCAGCAGTTGTGGCTGGGTTGTGATTCCGGTCGCTGTCAAAGCACGGTTGCGTTAACCGGTATCAGCGATGCTGGCGCATTAACGGAGTTACAGGATTTGCCCGGCGTAGTCTGGGTGGATCAGGTCGAAGCGGTGTCGTCATTGTTTGCGCGTTACCGGATCAGGGCCAGCGGCTTGCTGCTGGCTGCTTTCTGCCTAGCCTCGTTGGGCTTGGGCTTCAAGTTCGGTTGGCGCAATAGCGTAACCATCATGTCGGTCCCGGTTGTTTCGCTGGCGGTTTCGTTAGCCATGCTGGGCTGGTTCGGCCAGTTGTTCAGCCTGTTCAACCTGTTTGCGTTGTTGCTGGTGCTGGGCATCGGCGTCGATTACGGGCTGTTCTTTTTCATGGCGGGCGACAGGCGAGCCAGCACCTCGCTGGGTGTTACACTGTCGGCATTGACGACCTTGCTGGCGTTCGGCTTGTTGGCGATAAGCTCCACCGAGATCGTGCATGCGTTCGGATTTACGGTGACTGCCGGTATTGTAGCGGCGCTGCTGTGCGCGCCATTGATTGGGCTTAAGACAATTTCCTCTGAATGAGCATTATTTTTTACTCACCACGAAGACACGAACGACTGCATGGATGCAGGAGCAATTGCCGAGAACACGAAGCTTTTAGTTCTTCATGCACTTCGTGTCTTCGTGGTGAATAGTTAACCCTGATATGCAGATAGGAGCATGAAATCGGCATGACAAATAATAAGAATAACAAAGGCGAAATTATCATCATCGGTGCCGGGCCTTCCGGCAGCATCGCCGGGGCATTGCTGCAAAACCAGGGCTTTAAAGTGACCATTCTGGAGCGGCAGCTGTTTCCGCGCTTCAGCATCGGCGAAAGCCTGCTGCCGCAATGCATGGAATTCATCAAGCAGGCCGGGATGCTGGACGCGCTAGTCAATGCCGGGTTCCAGTATAAAAACGGCGCGTCTTTCGTCTGCCGGGAACTGCAAACCGAGTTTTCTTTCGAGGACAAATTCAGTCCCGGCATGGGCACCACGTTCCAGGTGCAGCGCGGCCGGTTCGACAAGCTGCTCGCCGATGAAGCCGTGCGCATGGGCGTTAACATACAGTGGCAAATGGAAGTGCTGGCGGCAGATATTGCAGCCGACCGGCCGAAGCTTACGGTGCGCAATCAGCTTGGCGAAGTCATGACCTACAGTGCCGATTTTGTGCTGGACGCCAGCGGTTTCGGGCGTATCTTGCCAAGGCTGCTGGATTTGGAATCGCCGTCCGGGTTCCCGGTCAGGCAAGCCTTGTTCGGGCATATTGAAGATAGGATCGGGGAAGGGCAATTCGACAGAAACAAGATTCGGATCACGGTGCATCCCGTGCATCAGGATGTCTGGTATTGGCTGATCCCGTTCAGCAACGGGCGCAGCAGCGTCGGCGTGGTCGCGGAACCGGAATTTCTTCAGGGCTGGGACAATAACGACCAAGCCTTGAAGGACATCATCAATCAAGACCCCAGCCTGGCCGCATTGCTTCAAAACGCTGTGTTCGATGAAAAAATCAACACCATCGTCGGCTATTCCGCCAATGTAAAAAGCCTGTACGGCAAAGGCTATGCGCTGCTCGGCAATGCCGGCGAGTTCCTGGACCCGGTGTTTTCATCCGGCGTGACGATAGCGATGAAATCGTCCAGCCTGGCTGCGGATGTGCTGGTCAGGCAATTTAACAATGAAGCGGTCGACTGGCAGCGGGATTACGCCGAACCCTTGCAGCGCGGCGTCAATACTTTCCGGGTGTATGTCGATGCCTGGTATGACGGCCGTTTTCAGGATGTGATCTTCCACCCGAGACAACAACCCGAAGTGAAGGCAATGATCAGTTCAATACTGGCCGGTTATGCCTGGGATGAAAACAATCCTTACGTCAAAAATGCACGTCCGAGGTTGGATACGTTGGTTGAGTTATGCAGGTAAGGATTTTGAGTGCTAGTTCCCAAGCTCCAGCTTGGGAATTCAGTGCGGGAAGCTCCAGCTTCCTGTCTCGCGAAGCAGCGACTTGCATGGATGCAGGAGGTAGAGCAACGCAGGAGCGGTTGCCGAGAGCTTCGTTACCTGGGTTCCCAAGCTGGGGCTTGGGAACCAGCGTAATATGTATTTTTTTACTATGGCTGTCCGGCTGTGCGCTGATACCGCCGGAGCCAGTTACCGCTAAACCTGAACTAATGCCGATCGCGCAACCTTTAGGCCCGGCCAGACGGATAGTGCAGCAAATCAACGCGGTGTGGGCCGATCGGCAGGAATCCCTGTTGGCGGTTCTGGAGCTGGACGCGAAACATATCGCGATGGCCGGACTCAGTAACGACGGCTTGAGCCTGTTCAATTTGACCTACGACGGCAATACTGTGGTCTCCGATAAAAGCCCGTTATTGCCGGACTCGGTCGCCCCGGAATTTATCATTTCCGATCTGCAACTGGCTTATTGGCCGATAGCCGAGCTGCAAAAAAAACTTCCGGCCGGATGGCGATTGGAAGCGGGCCAGAACAAACGAATTTTAACGGTCGGGAATAAAAAACAAGTCGAAGTTAATTATTTATCCCCTGATCCTGTGTGGCCCAAAGCCGTTGAACTGGTCAATTTTCAGTACAATTACCGCTTGAACATTAAAACGCTAAGTTATGACCTTATACCTGAATGATCTAGGCCTGTTATGCGCGGTCGGCAATAGCAAGGCCGAGGTATTAAAGCGCCTGCTGGCCGGTGACCGGTCGGGATTATCAGCAAGCGACGAGTTCGGGACCCGCTGCATGGTCGGCGCTGTGAGTTCCGAGCTGCCTGAGATTGCGGAGCGTTACCGCATGTACAACTGCCGGAACAATCGCCTGCTGCTGGCGGCATTAAGCCAGATCGAACAGACGGTCGGCGACATGATTGCCCGGTTCGGTGCCGATCGCATCGGCATTGTACTGGGTACCAGTACGTCGGGGGTGCGCAACACCGAGCTGGCTTTGGATTATTTGGCGGATCACGGCTCATTGCCAAAAGAGTATCATTACAAGCAGCAGCAAATGGGCGCAGGGGCGGATTTTCTGGCCGATTTCCTGGGCGTGCAAGGTCCTGCCTACACGATTTCCACGGCCTGTTCTTCCAGCGGCAAGGCGTTTGCGTCGGCGCGGCGCTTAATCCGGCAGGGCTTATGCGATGCGGTCATCGTGGGCGGGGCGGACAGCTTGTGCGGTTTGACCGTTAACGGTTTTGCTGCGCTGGAATCGATCAGCGGCGGCTTGTGCAAGCCGTTCGGCCTGCACCGAGACGGCATCAATATCGGCGAAGCGGCCAGCCTGTTTGTGTTGAGTACGGAACCCGGCCCGGTCATATTACAAGGCATAGGCGCAAGCAGCGACGCCTATCATTTTGCCGCACCGGACCCGGACGCAACCGACGTGATCGGGGCCATGCGGATTGCGCTGGATGACGCGGGCAAAACACCGGCCGAGATCGATTACCTGAACCTGCACGGAACGGCGACATTATTGAACGATGCGATGGAAGGCAAGGCCGTTAACGCCTTGTTCGGATCAACGGTGGCGGCGAGTTCCAGCAAGGGCATGACTGGGCATACGCTGGGCGCTGCCGCCGCATTGGAGTTGGCCTTTTGTTGGCTGTTGCTGACCAGTGCCGATCAGCAAGGCGCGCTGATACCGAATATTAACGATGACGAGACGGATCCAGCGTTACCGGCGCTGAATCTGGTCAAGAAAGGCAGGGCGTTGGGACGCCGGATCAACACCTGTCAAAGCAATTCGTTTGCGTTTGGCGGCAATAATGTGTCTATTGTGTTGGGGCGGGCATGAACGATGTAGCCGACCTGATCCCGCATAGCGGCAGCATGGTGTTGCTGGATCGTATTATCGACTATGACGATCAGGGCCTGACGGCCGAACTTGTCGTGCGCGCCGATGGTTTGTTGGGCGATCATGAATCTGTCCCTGCCTGGGCCGGTATTGAATACATGGCCCAGACGATAGCCGCCTATGCCGGCATGATGGCGACACAGGCCGGTGAGCCGATACGGCTGGGATTTTTGTTGGGAACCCGGCGTTATCACAGTAACGTTGCCGCATTTAAGGTTGGTTCAGCGTTGACGATAAAGGTGGAAAAAATCATGCAGGATGATAATTTAGGGGTTTTTGACTGCCGGATTCAGGGGAAGGGTGTGGAAGTCACCGCCAAGCTCAATGTTTATCAGCCGCCGTTAAACAACATATGAGTACAATATGAGCGCCTCGTTCCCACGCGTTGCGTCCTGCATTAAGTTAAGGGTTTTTCCGTTCGCCCTGAGCCTGTCGAAGGGTGAATGGAAAAATCCGAACCCACTGAGTTAAGCCATTCATGGTTCGATAAGGCTCTCCTGAGCGTAGTCGAAGGGCTTACCACGAACGGCTTAACTTAATGGCAGTGACGCGTTGCGTGGGAACGAGATGACGAGATGATGTTAAAAACAACACACGAGTACAAAATGAACAAAACTGTTTTAGTAACCGGCTCCAGCCGGGGTATCGGCAAAGCCATTGCGTTATATCTGGCTAAACAGGGCTTTGATTTGGTCATCCATTGCCGCAGCCAGCGTGCGCAGGCCGAGGAAGTCAAAGCCGAAGTCGAACGATTGGGCCGGGACGCCCGGATTTTGCAGTTCGACATTGCCGACCGCGAGCAATGCAGCGAACAGATCAATCAGGATATTGAAAACCACGGCGCTTATTACGGCGTGGTCTGCAACGCGGGCATCACCGCCGATAACGCTTTCCCGTCGCTGACCGGCGAACAGTGGGACAGTGTGATACACAGCAATCTGGACGGTTTCTACAATGTCTTGCAGCCGGTGGTGATGCCGATGGTCAGGCGGCGCAGGCCGGGGCGTATCGTTACCTTGTCTTCGGTTTCCGGTTTAATGGGTAACCGTGGTCAGGTCAATTACAGTGCGGCAAAAGCCGGTATTATCGGTGCGACCAAGGCGCTGGCGCTGGAATTGGCAAAGCGCGACATCACCGTCAATTGCGTCGCGCCGGGCCTGATCGAGACCGATATGGTCAGTGAGTTGCCTAGCGATGAAATCAAGAAAATGATTCCGGCGCGCAGGGTGGGCAGCCCCAAAGAAGTCGCCGCCGTCGTGGCTTTTTTAATGTCCGAAGATGCGGCCTATGTGACCCGGCAGGTTATTTCGGTCAACGGTGGCTTATGTTGAAACGCGTGGTGGTGACCGGTATGGCGGGGATTTCACCGATAGGCAGCGACTGGAGTCAGGTTGCCGAGCGCCTTAAAAACAAGTCAACCGGCATCCAAACCATGCCGGGCTGGGACAAGTACCAAGGCTTGAATACCCGCTTGGGTGGACCCGCCGAATTCACTAGACCTGAGCATTATTCGCGCAAGCAGGTTCGCAGCATGGGGCGCGTAGCCTTAATGGCAACCCGCGCAACCGAATTGGCCTTGATCGATGCCGGTTTGTTGGATGACGCCTGTCTTAAAAACGGGCAGACCGGCATTGCTTACGGCAGTTCATCGGGTAGTCCCGATGCGATCGCCGAGTTCGGCAACATGCTGCTCAACCATGCCACCGGCGGTTTGAATGCCACCTCGTATATCAGGATGATGAGCCATACCGCACCGGTCAACATCAGTCTTTTTTTTGGCATCAACGGCAGGATTTACACAACCTCAAGCGCCTGCACCTCGGGCAGCCAGGGTATCGGCTACGCCTATGAGGCGATAAAATTCGGCCGGCAAAAACTGATGGTGGCCGGCGGCGCGGAAGAGCTTTCGCCGATTCAGGCCGCCGTATTCGATACCTTGTTTGCAACCAGTCTTCGCAATGATACACCTGACAAAAGTCCCCGGCCTTTCGATCGCGACCGGGACGGCCTGGTCATCGGCGAGGGGGCAGGCACCTTGATATTGGAAGAGCTGGAATATGCATTGGCGCGCGGCGCCCGTATCCATGCCGAAGTGGCGGGTT
Organism: Methylobacter tundripaludum; assembly: GCF_002934365.1. GTDB lineage: Bacteria > Pseudomonadota > Gammaproteobacteria > Methylococcales > Methylomonadaceae > Methylobacter_A > Methylobacter_A tundripaludum_A. The sequence goes on from NZ_PTIY01000002.1 coordinate 55,953, forward strand.
TCGGCTGCAATGCGGACGGCCTGCATGTGACCCAGCCTGACAGCGGCAGCATGCAGGTTGCGATGCGTCTGGCTTTGCAGGATGCGCAGCTTGAAGCATCCTCAATCGGATACATCAGTGCGCACGGCACGGCGACCAGTCACGGCGATGTCGCCGAAAGCCATGCGACATCGGCGGTATTCGGCGATAAAACGCCGATCAGTGCGTTGAAAAGCTTTACCGGCCACACCCTGGGCGCTTGCGGCGCGCTGGAAGCCTGGGTGGCGGTCAACATGATGAATGAAGGCTGGTTTCACGCCACGGCCAATCTTGACAACGTTGACCCTGAGTGCGCCCGGCTGGATTATATCAAAGAGAATTTCCGGAAATGCGATTGCGACTATGTGATGAGTAACAATTTTGCTTTCGGGGGTATCAATACTTCTTTGATTTTTAAGCGTTGGGATAGTTAATCCCACTCAACCTGGAGAACGACAATGATAAGAAAAATATGTTTAGCCTTGGCTGTACTGCTCATGGTCACAGGCTGCACCACGACCGGCACCTTCAAAGTTCCACCCGGCGCCGATCTGTATATCTATAAAAGGCCGGAGCCGGTAGACATTAAAGCCGACGGCAAAGTCACCACCAAACCGTTTTTCTGGACTGCGGCGGGCGTGCCGCCTGGAGGCGGCATACCTTACAGCCTGCAAAAAGACGGCAAGGTTGTCAAAGAAGGCAAACTGAGAACGAAATTCCGCACCGTTTCAATATTCTGGCCGCCGTTCGCGGCCATTTACTGGCCGATGGGATTTAACCCGGATATCACCTACGATTTGGTGAATGATAAGCAGGAATAAAGCATCGGCATGAGTTCTTAGCCGGATGTTTGCAACGTGAACCGGCGGCTAAAGAAGGCCGTGTTACAGTTTGGAGTTATCCACATTTTCTGTGGATAACTCTGTGCATAAGCTGAAAATAAATCTCCTAACTATTCACTTCTTAAGCTTTTTTGTTAGATCGTTCAAATTGTAGCCAGTGCTCGGCTGTTTTGGATATGTAATAAAATATCAATGACTTAGCGCGTTAAAACGGGCTTTGTAAGTGGCATTTTTACAGTTGGAATGAGGTTTTCCGGCTATGCTGCTGAAATAAAAGTGTATTGTCCGCATCTGTGGAAAAACGGTTTGGCGGCGATGGGCTGTCAAGCTTTATTTCTTCAAACAGGGCTATGGATTATTACGTTGGATATAACGAATATTCAGGCAAAGCGGGGCTATCTAACGATAAAAGCAGCATGCAATTCTGCGGTGTGCTTAAAGAGAAAAGGATGCGGCCGTTGTTGTCCGGCATTGGGGGCGACCGGAAAAGCTGGTCGCCCAGATAGTTCAGCGATAATCCCGCGTCATGCTGCGGCTAAGGCCGTTGAGTAATCGGGGAGAGTGGGACTATGCCGTTAATGTTTCAATGGCGTCTGCCATTTTTACCGGCAGTCGTATCTTCAAATTTAACCTTTAAAGGTTTTCCGCAATACAGATTGCCGTCAAGCCCGGCTATCGCGGCTCTTGCTTCGTGGCCTTCCATTCCGATAAAGCCGAAGCCCCGGCATTTTCCGCTAAATATATCGGAAACAAGTTGAATGGAGCGGACTTTTCCGTATTCGGAAAATAAAGCCTGTACAGTTTCTTCAGTGGCTTCGCTAGGTAAGTTTCCTACAAAAATTCGTTTCAAAAGACATGTCCTAAATTAGGGGGTGAGTTGATGGTCCGGGTTAACCGGTTGTGCCACGACCCCGCATCGTGTCGACGGCGGGGCCGGGTATTGAAAAGTAAAGCGGTTTTAAGCCGCGCTTACTTGTGACGCTTGTGGGCCTTTAGGGCCTGATTCTACATCGTACTTAACGGCTTGGCCTTCAGCCAAGGTACGGTAACCGCCGTCGCTTGCGATTGCGGAAAAGTGTACAAACACGTCTGCGCTGCCGTCGCTAGGAGAAATAAAACCGAAACCTTTTGCTTCGTTGAACCACTTAACAGTACCTGTTGCCATAAAATTACCTATATAAATCAATGAAAAAAGTTTGATTGCAAATCATGCTGGGCAATTTTGAAGAGAAAAGCGAATGGAATTTCTGAAAAGTGCTGAATAACATGCAAAACCTAAGCAGACGTTTCGAGTTTGTGCGAAATGCTATCTACTTAGGATCAGCATTATAGAGGCTAATCTCCAGTATAGCCATTGAAAATTTAGACGGCGCTGTTTCGGGCAAGACGTTTATTGATCGGTAAAGCGTTAATAACGATTCCTGCGGTCAAAGTCATGACGGTAATTGTTTCCGTCGTTAAAGGGATGATCATAATTTTGGCCCGGCCGACGATCTCCCGAATCAGCTGGGGGGCGATGGGGCCGGATATTGTGCTGATCGTGATGGGGAGGATGTGGAAAGCGCCGATAGCCGTTATCATAATAGTCCGGTCTTTCGCCGTAGTCGTTTCTGTGCATAATGGTGTAACCGCTGCTGTAAGCGCTATGGCCCGGATAATACGCATAATGGGCGCAAGCGCAGGGCAGCAGCGCAAAAGCGGCGAACAGCATTCTTTTAGCGATTGAATTCATTTCTATAGTCCGCGATAGTTGGCCTGTGCTAAAGAGTATCGATAGACCGCTGAATGCCGAATGAATAAAAACGGGTGTGTTGTCTCCGCTGAATACAGCCGGGAAGCGCACGGACATAACTATTTAGGAACATCATGAAATACCCCGTAATTGACGCAATCATCATTCCCGAAGGCCGTCTGGATGTACTGTCCAAGGCCGAAGTAAGCAAGCTGCTGGATACCAGCCAAGGCGGGCTGTACCGGCTGTTTCGCAACTGCTCGCTCGCCGTATTGAATTGCGGCAGCACCTTGGATGACGGCAAGGAATTGTTGGAACGCTATCCCGATTTTGAGATACGCGTAGTCCAGGAACAGCGCGGCATTAAGCTGGATATCAAGGCCGCCCCGGCCCATGCCTTTGTCGACGGCAACATGATCAAAGGTATCAATGAACATTTGTTCACGGTACTGCGCGACATTATTTATGTCAGCGACGAGATTACCGATAACCCGAAGATTGATCTGGACAGCTCGGACGGCGTCAGCAGCGCCGTGTTCCACATCCTGCGCAACGCCAATATTTTGCGACCGATGACTCCGCCTAAGCTGGTCGTGTGTTGGGGCGGGCATTCAATCAGCCGTAAAGAATATGATTACAGCAAGATCGTCGGTTACGAGCTGGGGCTGCGCGGCCTGGATATTTGCACCGGCTGCGGACCGGGCGCAATGAAAGGCCCGATGAAAGGCGCCACCATCGGTCACGCCAAGCAGCGGATAAAAAACGGCCAGTATCTCGGGATAACGGAACCCGGCATTATTGCGGCCGAATCGCCTAACCCGATCGTCAACGAGCTGGTGATTCTGCCGGATATTGAAAAACGCCTGGAGGCTTTTGTCCGCACCGGGCACGGCATCGTGGTGTTTCCCGGCGGCGCGGGCACGGCTGAGGAAATACTCTACATATTGGGCGTCTTGCTGCACCCCGATAACAAGGACATGCCGTTTCCGCTGGTATTCACCGGGCTCGACAGTTCAGAGGATTACTTCAAGGAAATCGACCGGTTTATTGCCGGCACCTTGGGCGAATCCGCACGGCAGCGTTACAAAATCATTATCAACGATCCGGTGGAGGTCGCCAGGGAAATGCAGGCGGGCATCCAGCAGGTGCGCCAGTTCCGCAAAGAAAAGGGCGACGCCTACTATTTCAACTGGTTGCTGAAGGTCGACGTCCCGTTTCAACAGCCGTTTATACCGACCCATGACAACATGAGAAACCTGGCCTTGAACAAAGAGCAGGACAGCCACCTGCTAGCCGCCAACCTGCGCCGTGCGTTTTCCGGCATCGTGGCTGGCAACGTAAAGGACGACGGTATACGCGCTATCGAACAATACGGTCATTTCGAGATTCGCGGCGATACGGAGATCATGGCGTTGATGGATTCCCTGCTGGCCTCGTTCGTTGAGCAGCACCGGATGAAATTGCCGGGGAAGAAATATGTGCCGTGTTACAAGATTATTAAATAATGAGATTGTGGCCCCAAGCGACTGAAAAGCGTTTATTCACCACGAAGACACGAAGAGCACGAAGAAATAAAACTTCGTGTCCTTCGTGTCTTCGTGGTGATAATCTTTACTCGTTCCTATGCCGGAAAGTGGGAACGATATTCTCATGAAAGTCATCCTGACCGAAAAACCCTCAGTCGCCCGCGACATAGCCAAATGCCTGAACATCGGCAACAAGCGCGACGGTTATTTCGAGGGCGACGGCTATCAAATTACCTGGGCGTTCGGCCATCTGGTCGAATTGAAAGAGCCCGATGAATATAACAAGGCCTGGAAACGCTGGTCGTTGGAATCGCTGCCGATCATTCCCGAGCAATTCGGCTTAAAAGCCAGGGGCGATGCTCAAGCGCAAAAACAGCTGAACACCATCAAGCGCTTGTTCAAGGCTGCCGACGAAATCATCTGCGCAACCGATGCGGGGCGGGAAGGAGAGCTGATTTTCAGGTACATCCTGTCCTGGTCCGGGTGCATGCAAAAACCGTTTAAACGCTTGTGGATCAGCTCACTAACCGATGATGCGATACGCAAGGGTTTTGCAGCGTTGCAGGAGGGGCGCGCTTACGACGGACTTTATCGCGCGGCCAAATGCCGTAGCGAATCGGACTGGATCGTCGGCTTGAACGCCACGCGGCTTTACACCCTGAAGTTCGGCGGGCAGGGCGGCTTATGGACGATAGGCCGGGTGCAAACTCCGGTGCTGGCGCTGATCGTGCAAAAAGATGCGGAAATCAGCAATTTCGTCGCCAAGGATTTTTGGGAGTTGCACACCCTGTACCGGGATGCCGATTTTCAATATGTCGGCGGGCGGTTCGACCGAAAAGCCGACGCGGAAACCCTGTTAAACCAAATTACCGGCCAGGATTTCCAGATTACCGGGGTCAAGGGCAAGAAGGAAACGCTGAGTCCGCCGTTATTGTACGATTTGACCGATTTGCAAAAAGACATGAGCATCCGCCACGGCCTGACCGCCGAGCAAACCTTAAGCGCCGCCCAACAGCTATACGAGAAAAAACACGTCACCTATCCGCGCACCGACAGCCGTTATTTGACCAACGACATGAAGCCGGGTATGAAGCCCTTGCTGACGAAATTGCGCATTAAATTCGAGCAGCAGATTGAGCCGCTCGACCTCGATAAACTGACGCTGAGCGGCCGTCTGTTCAATGACGCCAAGGTCAACGACCATCATGCGATCATCCCCACGGCCGCCTTGCCTGGAGCGCTGTCGGGTAATGAAGCCAAAGTCTTTGAGGCGATAGCGCTGCGCTTTATCGCGGCGTTCTATCCGCCCTGCATCAAGCAAATCACCACCGTGTTAGGCGAGGTATCTGGTGCCGCCGCTACCACAGTCGAATTCAAAACCACCGGCACGATGATCGAATCGCCCGGCTGGCAGGTCTTGTATAAAAACGATGCGGCAAATCAGGCCGATAAGACGCAAAAAATCCTGCCCAATTTTGTAAAAGGCGAAACCGGTCCGCAACAGCCGTCGATAACTCAGGGCAAAACCACGCCGCCCAAACCCTATAACGAAGCGAGCCTGCTCGGCATCATGGAATCGGCCGGTAAGACCTGCGACGACGAACAACTCAAAGAAGCGTTGAAAGAAAAGGGTCTCGGCACGCCCGCAACCCGGGCCTCGATTATCGAGGTGCTGATCAAGCGGAACTACATCCAGCGGCAAAAAAAGAACTTGCTGAGCACCGAATCCGGGCGGCGCCTGATCTCGATTATCGCCGACGACAGGCTGAAGTCTGCGGCGATGACCGGCGAATGGGAGGCCAAGCTCAAAAAAATAGAACACAACGAGTACGACCCCGACCGGTTCATGGCCGAAATCATCCGGTTTACCCGGAACATAAAAGATCAATCGGACCGGCCGCTGTACGATCAAAGCCGCCTCGGCGATTGCCCCTTATGCGGCCATCCCGTAATCGAAGGCCGGAAAGGCTACGGTTGCAGCGATTGGAAAGCCGGTTGCAAGTTCGTGTTATGGAAGGAAATGCTTGGCGTTCCGGTCAACCGGGACATGGCCTGCCAATTACTGCAAACCGGCCGGACCCTGCACAGTTACGCGGTCAAGCCGGGCGATGAGGTGTTCAACGCCCAACTGACGCTGGGCAAACAGGGCGAAACAGGTTATATCAAAGCCGAGCCGGTGCAGCGGGCCGTTGTAACAGAAGCCATTGCCGATTGCCCGCTGTGTAACGGCAAAATCATTGAAACCGCAAAAGCCTACAGCTGTAGCGAATGGCGCAACGGCTGCAAAATGGCGATCTGGAAAACTGTTGCGCATAAAAAAATCACCGCAGCGATGGCCAAAAAACTGCTCAGCAAAGGCGAGACCGGGCTGTTAAAAGGCTTTAAATCCGGCAAAGGCAAGGAGTTTGAAGCCAACCTGAAACTGGTTGAGGGCAAGGTCGAAATGGATTTTTCGGTACCTGAATAGAAACCGGCATGGAGATTGGGATCGGGGCAAGCAGGTTAAAAAATATTTACCACGAAGACACGAAGAAAAACACCGTCGTTCCAACTCTCCGGCGCAGGCATGCTGTTCTGACACTTCAGCGACCCGCAAAGCTTGAGCGTTCCAAGATTCCGTTCGCCCTGAGCCTGTCGAAGGGGAACGGAATCTTGGAGTGCGGCGGGTGGATGGGAGCCGCCTATACGACTCGCGCAGCATCCGTTATAGCGAGTCCAGCACAAAAAACACCATCAGTCCAAGCGAGCCCAGCCCCAGCCCGGCCATAGCCAAACGCGAGCCGTGCAGCTTAGTCCACAACAATAGGCCGGTCAGGGAAAGAAATACCAATCCGCCGGCCAGCGTATCGGCCAGCAGCACCCAGCCGGTCCCCATACCGACGCCCTTATGCAGGCGGGTGATGAATGCGAACGCGTTGGCATCCTGATGTCTTATCGAAACATAAGTATTCCCTACCCAGTATTCCGCGTTAACGGAATGCTGCGGATTGTGGAAGTCAATCTTCCATTGGCCGGGCTGCCGGAAGCTTTGTCCGCCCCAGGTCACGGTTTTTGCCGGTTCGGTGGAAATTTTATGAGGTTCCCGGCCGATGTTTAATTGGACTTGCAGCCATTCTGCCAGGGCTTTTGCATCGGCCGGAGGCGGCTCGGGCAAGGCCAGTTCGACTTGCGACTGTTCCATATGCGCTGCCGGAATCTTCATCACCATGCGATGATTGAGCAAAATTCCGCTAACGCCGAACAACAGACCCAGCGCCGCACCCCACAGCCCGACCCAGGCATGCATGCGGCGCAGCCATTTGAGCCAATGAAAGCGTTTAGGTTGCCGGCTGAATGTTGTGTCCCGGCTTTGCGTTTGCACCATTATTTATCCTATTCTGTTTCGTTTGTCGGAACGCCGGAATCGGCCTGTCGGTTCCGGCGGTTTTCCATTTATGCCTGAGCTTGGTCATGCCGTAATCGGATAATCCCGGATGCGGCGAAGGCTGAACAAATATAGCACAGCAATCGGGACAACCAAGCCGAGCAGCCCGCTGAGCAGGCGCATATTGGTCTCGGAAACGGCCGGGCCGGCATAGACAAAGCGCGGAAAATGTTGGTAATCCTCGAGTGTGAGCGGCGTGTTCTCAAGCACTTTCGGCAGGAAAAACGCTTGCCATTCGCGGTGAAACGCATCGACCTGTTCAGACAAATGCCGGTAGCGGCTGTTGTCGGTGCCGGCTACGGCGTTTAACGCCTCCTGCATCACAATCGCCGGCGATAAAAAGCGCAGACTGTCGACGACGCGCTGTTGCCGCGCCAATTGCCTATCGTACCCCGCCATGATTTGGCTAATCCGGCCGGCCGCCGCTTGCTGCACCAATACCCGCTTCCTGATGGCCGCAACGTCATCGGCTTTTGCAAGCGGTTTCGCGGTCATTTCGGGATGCTCTTGCTCAAAACGCGCAACGGTTGCGTCGGACTCCTGGTTCGCATCGGTTTGTGCGGCGCGGATCTGTCCTACCATGGCGACGCGGGACGGAACCGGGTAGGCGACGTTGACCGCGATGCTGATAAAGCTCGGCAACACCAGCAAAATCACAATCCACAGCCCCGTCAACATCAGCGCGTTCTGTGCGGATGATTTGGCCAGCACGTTGACCGCCGCGGCCAGGGTCAACCAGAACAGGATGTAGGCCAGCAACAGCAGCATCCACCAGCCCAGCCGCACCAAGCTATCCATCGTCGACAAATCGGTACCGATGGCCAGCAAGCAGATCACCGTCATGCCGGCAGTCAGCGAGAAGACAAGCGCCGCGCGAAAGCCGAGTTTACCGGCGATCAAAACCCAAAGCGGCACCGGGTTTGTCATTGTGACAGCCAGCGTACCCTGCTCGTGCTCGGCGGAGAGTACGTTGTACGACAGCGCAATAATCAGCAGCGGCAATAAAAACACGACGACAAAAGCCAGATCGAAATTGCCGATCAGCAAATTGCCGGGGTTTTCGATTTCCTCGTTTAAGGCGAACGACTCTTTATTATCGGAGGATACCTTGACGTAGGGCGGGTTGAGATCGCTTTGGCCGATTGCGGTCGCGGCGAATGCGGTAGGCGGCAGCACGGCATAGCTTGCCGCATGGCGATTGCCCACCCAATAGGCGTTGACCGGATTTTCAAACGCCTTGGCCGGTGCAAGGCCGCCCGCATCAATCCGGGCTAGTTTGTCTTTCAGCTCTTGCAGGCGCACCGACTCTTCGGTTTGCGCCGCATGCACGGCTTGCTGCTGTTTGTTGATCCATGACTGGCCGTTGACAAACGCGTAACCGACTGCCGCAACCAGAATCAATGCGACAAAAAAATCCAGGCGGTCGGCGCGGAACAGTGAGCGCTCAAAGTTGAATATCTCTTTTAAATACAGTGATGTGTGCATTGTTGCTAGTCCTTATAATGGCCGTAAGCGCCGCGTAGCCGTTACCGCAAAAGCGATTGCCCCGAACATCCAAGCCGATAAAATCCCCAGATTCAAGCCCTGTTCGGCGATAGCGGTTCTTGCTTCCGGTATTTTGTGTTCCAGCGCCGGGATCTGTTCCCACAACCGGCGGTTCGATACATAGTTGTTGTCGCCGTTTTTGTGGTGCTGAATCAGGTCTTCGCTCATCGCGGTCTGGATCTGCCGCCGGTACAGTTCGGCAGCCGTGGCGAAGCGGTTTTGATGAAAGGTATCGGTGCCCGCCAAGCCCATCGAAAACGGTCTGAGCGCGGCCAGCGGGAACGCAAACCCGGCGATCGCGCGGATACGTTCCTGGCGCGCATAGATGGCCCAGAGCGCGCCGTAGTGCTCGTCGTAAATGCGGTAGCCGTTCTCGTCGTCTTTGCGTAAGGTCAGGCCGCGAAAGCTGACCGGCAAATCCTCAATGCGGGTCACGTTGTACTTTTTAAATACTTCATCGCGGAAAGCGGCGAAAGCGGGATGCGTTTCATCGTGACCAAAAGTCGCTTTCCGCGCTTCGTTGAGGCCGTTTTGGAATTCCACCTTGGTCGGCGTCGGGCTGACGATGCGGGCTAAATCCGTCATGGCCCGTGGCGCGATAAAACCGTTCACTACCCAAAACGCGAGCAGCCCGATCAACGCTTTGCGGGATGACGACGAGGCGGCCGATACGCCCAACGCCAATGCAATAAACCCGGTCAAATAAATTGCGTAGCCCAGGATCAGCCAAGTGCTCCGCAGGTATAAATTTTTCGCGTCCGCATGTTGATCGTCGACAAAACCCAGCGCGATAAAGCCGAGCAGCGCTACCGGCAGCAGTAAAGCGCCGACGGCCGCGATAATCGCCAGGCCTTTGCCGACCAGCAATTGCGTAGGCTTTACGCCGATGCTCAACAATTGCCGAAGGGTGCCGCGTTCGCGCTCGCCGGTGAATGCGGAAAATCCGAGCAGCACAATGACCAGCGGCGCGAGTATTTGTAATACGAACGCCATGGTCAGCTCGCCGAAGCGTTGCAGCGAGGTTGCATCCCGCGCCGGACGGAAATTGAATTCGTTTTGTTTGTGCGCTTCCACCCACACCGTCGAGCCGACAAATTGATCGATGCCCGGATCGACGAAAGCCAACGGACTTACCGGCTTGAAAGCGTATTGCCCAAAATGGGCCGCCTGGTGCGGATTTTTATCGCCCTGATCAAGCCATTGCTGATAAGTCACTGCGCGCGCCGCGGCGTGCTCGCCGTCAACGCGCTGCATTTGCCGCCAGCCCAGAAACAGAGCGATCAACATCAGCAGCAGAATGATGCCGCCGGTCCACCAGAAACGCGAATCGCGCAGCAGCTCAACTAATTCCTTGCGTGCAATGGTATCGATAACGCCGGCATCGGTTTTGCCGCCGGCAACAGTTGCGGCGGTATTCATCGGGCCTCCTTTTGTCCGGCAACTGCTCCCTGCATGGCGCTCGGCAACTGCTCCGTGCGTTGCTCTGCCTCCCCCGTCCTTGGGGGCGCGCCTCCTGCATCGGTGCAGGAGGCGATATCGAGATAAATACGTTCGAGATCGGCGTGGCCCAGATCATCGGTCGTCATCGTCGAGACCAGTATCCCGCGCTGCATGATGCCGACGCGCGTACCGACCTGCTTGGCCAGGAACAGGTCGTGGGTAGCCATCAGGATCGCCACGCCATCGGCCTTGAGCCGGTCCAGCAGTTTGGAGAATTCGTTGGCCGCTTGCGGATCGAGGCCGGAGGTCGGCTCGTCGAGCAGCAATGCTTTGGCGTTTTTCGCCATCGCAATCGCAATGCCGACTTTTTGCCGCATGCCTTTCGAGTAACCGGAGACGCGTTTGAACGCCGCCTCTTTCGCCAGCCCGGCTTCGGCGAGCAACTTGAGCAATTCATGCTCGGGCCGCTTATGCCCGAGCGCGAGCGTGGTGAAATAGTTAAGATTCTCCAGGCCGGAAAGGCTGGGGTAAAGCATCACCGTTTCAGGAATATAGGCGATGTGGCGCTTTACCTCGAGCGGTTCCGCGCTGACGTCGATACCGTTTACCAGCGCCCGTCCGGCGGTCGGCGTCACGAAATTCAGGAACAAATTGATTGTCGTGGTTTTGCCTGCGCCGTTCGCGCCCAGCAGGCAGAAAATCTCGCCGCTGTTGACGGTCAGGTTCAGTTTGTTCAGGGCAACGACGCCGTTATAGGCTTTAGTGAGTTCAGATGCTTGCAGCATGTCCGGTCTCCGCTTTAGTTAAAGTTAAAACGCAGGCTGCCGTAAACGCTAAGCGGGTCGCCGGGCAGAGCGCCGACAAATGTCGGGTTGGTATAGTAATTCTCATCGGTCAGGTTCTTCAGGTTAACCGCGGCTTCCCAGCGGGGTTGGCGATAGGCGATTGCGGCGTCGACCGTCGTGTAGGACGGCACTTTGAGCAAGTTCAGGTTATCCGCATAAGACTCGCCTTTATGGGTAACGCCTACGCCGAAGCTTAGGCCTTTGACGGCCCCTTGCTGGATTTCATAATTGTTCCAGATGCTGAATGTTTCTTTGCTGACGCCTGTCGGGGTAGTGCCGTAAATGCTGCGATTGTTGACGCCCAAAGTCGCATTGCTGGCGACGGCCCGAGACAGCGTTTCCGGGTCCATCCATACCGCATTGCCGGTGATATTCCAGCCTGCGAGCGGGTGGACGCCAATATCCATTTCCACGCCTTGGGACCGGTCTTTGCCGTCCTGGGTCGCCAGGCCGTTGTTGCCGGGCAAGGTGACGAAATAGTCGCTGCGCTCGGTATCGAACAGCGCTGCATTCAAGTCGACCTTGCCGTCCAGCAGCGTGGTTTTAGCGCCGACTTCCACCTGTGAAGAGGTTTCAGGCGCTGTCGGGTAGGCCTTGCTTTCTGTACCCAGGTTGATGAATGCCCCTTCGCTATAGCCCGCGTAAAAAGCCAGGTTCTTGGTCGGCTGAAATACTCCGCCTATCGATCCGGTGGTAAAGGACTTGCTTTCGTTAATTTCACGGTATTTGGATATGCCCGCGAGACTCTGAACCGTCCGTTCAAAGCCTTTGTCGTCGTAATTGATAATGTCGTGGCGGACGCCGCCGCGCAGTTTCCAATGTTCGCCGAACGCCAGCTGGTCTTGTCCGTAGAAAGACACGGTATCGCTGGTCATTTTTCGGTCGAACAGCTGGTAGTTGGTGTTTCCTGCCAGCGAAGTTTCCAATACGACCGGGTTCAACAAGTTGGCGATATTGGGGAACATATAAATATCGACATTCGAGTCGATGTCGGTATTTTTATATTCAAATCCGCCGAGTATCGTGTGATCAACCGGTCCGGTGCTTGTTTTCCAGGTCAACTCATTCTGGAACGTGGTGTAAGAAGCGTCATCGGCTTGTCTGCGCGCGTTTCGTCCCGTTACGGTGTTCGCCAACGTGGCGGTGGCGGACAGGTTTCTGATTAAGTTCAGCTGACGGTTTTCAGTGGTCATTGCGGTGCGCATGCTCAATGCGTCGGAGAATGTCCAGTCGTGGGTGACGCCGACCCGGTTGATTTGCTGGTCTGTTTTATTAAACGGGGTGTAGTAGCGGGTTTCGCGGGAGACCTCGGGAAGATTGCCTTTGGCGTCGAAAAGGATGCCGAAATTGTCCGGCTTAACCTGGATATCGCGATGATCGAAATCAACGGTCAGTGTTTTATTATCGGCTATGTTCCAGGTCAGACTCGGGGAAATTTCGACAATGTCGCGGCCTAAACCGCGAAAGCCGTCCGAGTGTTCGCCGTTCACGATTAAGCGGCCCGCCGTATCGTTCAGCATCGGCCCGGTTAAATCGAGATAGCCGGTGCCTGTGCCGAAACTGCCGAACGTTGTGCCTCCCGATACATTGAACTTTTTTTGCGGCTTTTTGGTGATCATGTTAATGCTGCCGCCGCCGTTTGCAGCGCCGAACAGTGCGGAGCCGGGGCCTTTTAACACTTCGATGCGCTCGACGTCATACAGAGTGCGGTAATAGCCGTTTTGGGACGGCCCGTCGGGCATATCGTCGCGTAAAAAGCTTAAACTCAAACCGCGCGAGGTATAGTTATTGGCATAACCGTAGCCGCCCGCCATTTGCGGCTGAACGCTGCTGACATTGCGCATGGCGTCATTCAGGGTGATGGCGGCCTGTTCCTTGAGCAGTTTTTCCGGCACCACCGCCACGCTGGCCGGAATATCGCGTAGCGGCGTATCGGTCTTGCTGCCCGTTCTCGCGACATCGTCAGGGGATCCGGGGTATATCCGCGCTGCGTTGGTCTTGACTTCCGGCAGCACGGTTTCGTTTTTAGGTTTGGCCGGCGGTATTTTCTTGCTTGCCGCGGTATCGGCCAACGTGACTAACGGTGCGCCGGCAAGCGCCAATAGCAATGCCGCACTGGCGCGTCCTTGCCTGCGTTGGAATGGATGTTTCATATAAAGCCCCTGTTGTTTTGTATAGAGATGGTTGGCTGGCTATACAAGCGGCAAAAGCTTATTGGCTGGCTGGAGATGCGATTGAAAAATTAAATATTGAAGAATTAAATCCGTAAACCACAAAAGCGCGTTGGTTGCCGCAGTTCCCGTTTTCGTGATGTTGGCGTAGCGGCAGTTATAGCGAGCCCAGCACAAAAAACACCGTCAGCCCGAGCGAGCCCAGCCAAATTGGAGTGCAGGCTTCGCCTGCTTGGCAAGCAGAGCTTGCACTCCAAAATACCGGAAAACTTTAGCTCGATTACTTATCAATACTGACTGAGTGCCAGTGAATTAATGGGCGGTTTTTCTATCCGTTGAAATATTTGTCCTTTGTTCCAACAAAGTCGCTCTTATGTTTTGCCATTGTTGCAGCAGTTGCAAGTATAGGGTTCGGCAATCAGGAGAACCGGCTACATCAGGATGCTCAATTACCAGACGAATGTGGCTGACAATAAAGTGGGCAAGCTTAGGACATTGATCCTTATGAAATCGTGTCATTAAAAAGCAGAGGGTGGAATGTAATTTAATAAACGATAAATCATCGGTTTTTTTTTCTTTAATGAGTGTTGCGATGCTATTCAGGTTTTGTTCCACGGTTTTTCCTTTATCAGTTGCATTCATGAGGCTGAATAAAATCATTAAGCTGATTTTGCATTTTTTGGGAATGCCTTGAGTATTTGACGTACTTTCCCCGCTTGTTTTTAGCAATACTTAAATTTGCAAGTAAGCGGTAATATCGGGAAATGAGCAGGGCAATACAAGGATTTTGCAGAGCTTCATATTGAGTTTTCAAATATTCGATAGCCATTAATAACGTCTTTTGCTGATCTTTTTCAGACATAGTAATTCTCCTGATATCCGGTTTTATTCTTTTTTCGTTAATTTCACAGTGGATAGGAATAATTTCCAGACCGTTTTTTTCGAGTCAATATCCAGGCACTTAAAATCCACTGCATGAATACATTCGCTTTCAATGAGTGAGGCTAAGGTATGTACCGAGAGTGCTATGTGTACCAAGTTATTTTCCATGTTAAAACCGGATCAAGTTTTATTTGACGTTAATGATAACGATTCCTATTTACAAGTCAAATGAATTTCTTCTTCCCGATGGCTTTTATGATGCGATCTTATGAAATACAGTGAGCCAACTGTCGAGGCATAGGTATCTACACAAGTTCTAGCCCCTTCTCCCTTGAGGGAGAAGGTTGGGATGAGGGGGAATATAAAGGGTTGTTTTTATTCTCCTCACCCCAGCCCTATCCAGCAGGAGAGGGAGCTAGGCCGACTTATAACTTATTGTATTTATAATGTAAAAAGTTGTGGAGATGCTTATGCTGTCGAGGGGAAATACACGCATGGTTGAGGGGGGAATGGCAGTCTTTATGCTTAAAGCACGGTATGCTTTTTAACATACCGGCCTATAGGCTTTATCACCGTCTTGATTTCATCGTGAGACCGGCTGAGCCGCTCTGCCTCTTGATTTACGCTTCCTATTCCAGATCAGCACCCCGGTTATCGATAACATTACCGTCGCCAGTCCGGTAATGCAGACAACAATCCGTCCCGGCAGGCCAAGAACTTGACCGGAATGCAGCGGAAACTGCCAAGCGAGGAACTTGTCGGACGGGGTGCCGCTGCCGTAGCCTCGCCGGCCTCTGAGTTGACTTGTGTCGGCATCGACAAATACCTGTTCAAAGCCAAGGATGAAGGCCGATTCGCCGCGCCCCTGCTCCTGAAAACCTACCCGATAAACGCCCTGCGCCGGCATGTAACCGACGAAGTCGGGCTGCATACCGCGCGCTTGCTCAGGCAACAGGGTTCGCGCGCGTTCGATGGCGGCCTCGAACGACAGTTGCGGCGCGGGCTGTACGCCGGAGCGTTTGGGCAGCGCCTGTACCGGGTTGGGGCTCAACGTGCCGAACAGGCTCACCACGGGCCGGAACACTTCCTGAGCCAGGTTGAAATACGCGCCGCTCATGGCAAGCGTGAACAGCATGCCCCAAAGCCACAAACCGCCGGCACGGTGTAAATCGAAATTGAGGCGTGGAGCACCGGCGCCGCGCTTGATTAGCCAGGCCGGTTTCCAGCGTTGCCGCCAATTCCTTTCGGTCGAGTAGCCTACTGTTCGGCAAGCCGATGTTTTGGGGTTCCGATAGCTTGGCAGCGTCAAATAAACCCCGACCAAGCAATCGAACATCCATGTCAGCGCCACCAGTCCCATCAACCAGACTCCCCAGCGTTCCGGCAGGTGCATCGAACGGTGCAGGCCATAGAGGAAGGGCATCAGGTGTATCCGGTCCGCACGCAATGCGTCCGTTTGGCGACCGCCCAGTATCCGCCCATCGTAGGGATCGAGATAGACCTCATCGATGTCAGGCACATTCGGTTTGCCGTCGGCGGATTGGTTGCCCGGACTCAAACGCACATGCACACTCTCCCGGTCCGCGCGGTGCAGCGCGAGAAAGCTGACCTGGGTATTCGGATACGCCTTCTGTACGGCGGCAACCAACGCATCCGGCCCGAGTGCCGCAGTCCGGCGCTCCTGCACACGGAACAGGCCGGGATTCAATGCCTGATCCAGCTCATGATAAAAAGCCAGCAACGCCCCGGTGAGTCCGCTCACAATCAAGAACAAAGCCATGCCCAGGCCCGCATAGCGATGGACTTTGGCAAGGAAAGGGCGCACTCGCCAACCGCGCGCGGTCATGATTCCCTTGCCGGCGCAAAAACCAGCTTTCGCCGAAAGTGGCACAGTCTGTCCGATGCCCGAGCAATACGCGAACATAGCACTGCTAAGGCCGGGAGACAGGATTGAAAAACAGGAGATTTCATGGGTATTTTTTCCTTTTAGATGGTAGAAATCATGATAATTATTCAGCCGGAGATTAATACGGATTAAACAGATTGCTTTGTAAGGCGCAAGGCAAAAGGGCGCGCCTTTTGCCTTTAATCTTTATGCAAAATGTACCCGCCCTTGGTAGCCCGAGCTACCGCAACGGCAGCGGCGGTCAGAATTCGACCTTGGCTGCGAGCTTTAGCGAAATCGGCGCGCCGACCCCCAGCAAGCCGTTACCCGCGGTACTCCAGTAATTATTGTTGGTCGCATTGTCGAGCACCGCCTGAACCGTGGTCAGCTTGCCCGCAATGCGGGTCGCATAGCGCGCGCCTAACGACAACACCGCATAGTCATCGACGAAAGCTTGGTTTTCACTATTGACCGGGCGCTTGCCGACGTAATGCACCCCGCTGCTGAGCGCCAGTCCCGGCACGCTTTGCAGGCGATACTCGGCGAACAGGCTGGCGGTTTGCTCCGGCGTGTTATCGGGCGTCTTGCCGAAGGTTGCCGTATTGGCGGCGTTCAGCTGCTTGGCATTCATGAACATGGCCGACCCGATCAGCGACAGTTGCGGGGTCACTTCGCCGGAGGCCGACAATTCCACGCCCCTGTACTGCGCCATGCCGTTCAGCACAAAGCGGTTGGCCGAGTCTACCGTGGTCGATGCGCGCTTGATGTCGAAATACGCCGCCTGCAGCAATATCCCTTTTCCAAGCTCCGCCTTCACGCCGGCTTCCTTCTGCTCCGACACAGCCGGGGCCAATATCTCGCCATTATTGGCGCGGTTGGCCGGCGCTTGCCCGCTTTCCTCGACCCCTTCGATGTAACTGCCGTAGATAGATACGTTGGTAAGAGGCTTATACGTCAGCGCCAGCGACGGATTGATAGTGTCCGCCTTAAAACGCGAGGTAGCTCCGACGCTCTCATAGTTGCTGCCGCGCACTCCCAGCATGGCTTGCCATTTCTCGCCAAGCAAAACGCGGTCGGATAAATACGCGCCCAGGTCCGTTATTTTCGATGAATTTGAAGTGAATGGGGCGGTCGGAGATCGTTGTGGGATGTCAACCGGGTTGTACAGGTTTTGCGTCACGTCGAACGTGGAGGAGGAGCGGGGATCCTGACTGCGCTCATTGCCGGTAACGCCCAGCGACACTTCATGCGTGATCCACTCGCCCGGGAAGCGGCCGAACACTTCGCCGCGAATATTCTCGTTATTCCACTCCGCTCCACGCTGGAAGAAAGTGCGCAGGGTGCCTTGGCCGGTGGCGAGATTATAGTTTTGGAATTGCGAGAAATTACGGTCGCGCAGGACTTCCGCTTTACCGGCTTCGACTAACAACGCCCAATCGTCATTGATCGCATAATCGGCGCGCAGCAGCAGATTAGTGGCTTCGGCGTCGTATTTCTGCCATTCGCTGGCGAGATTGCGGGTCGCGTCCGGTACGCCGGGCAAGGTGATAACGCCGTTGACTGCCGCAGGCACCTGGATTCCCGCCTGCTCGGAGACTTCTTTGCGGTAATGTTCAATATCGAATTTCAGCGAAAGTTTATCGTTGACCAGCCAGTCAAAAGCGCCCGAAGTCAGCGCACGGTAGCCGGAAAAATTGTCGATGCCGATGTCCTCGCGGCCACCGAGCAGGTTGACGCGCGCGCCGAATTGCTGCCGGTCGCCAAAGCGCCTGGCCGCATCAATGTGTCCATTTGTCCCGCCATATTGGTTGGCCTGCACCGACACATTGGTAATTGGATTCTTGCCGGCGCGTTTGGTGACCATGTTGACGATACCGGAGGGCGGCACAAAGCCGTAATAAAGCGACGAAGCGCCTTTGAGCACTTCGACGCGTTCCTTGTTCTCCAACGGAATGTCGATCAGATTGATGACCGGCAATGATCCGTTCAGCCGGTAATTGCTGCGATTTTCCACCAGAATGCCGCGAATCGAAATATTGTCGTAAGTCGAACCGTTCAATTGCGCGCGGGTAACGCCGGCCGTGTTACGCAAGGCGCCGAACAGGGTGCTCGCCGCTTGGGCATCGAGCACCTCCCGGGTGACCACGTTGCTGGTCTGCGGAACGTCGAGCGGCGCCATGTCGCGGAATGTGCCGACCTGAACGACATTGGACTTGAAGCTCTTGCTTTGCTCGGCGGCCACATTCACGGTGGAAAGCTGCGTGGCCGGTTCGGCCTTGTCTAGGCTCTCGGCGTTGGCCTGGGGAAGCAAAAACGCCAGCGTAAGACCGCTTGCCAAGGTGGGTAAATTAAATTGCATGGAGGATACCTCTTTAGGTTGATGTGTATGAAAAATAAGATGCTTATGCAAAGTACGCAGCCGGTGACGGCGCGGCTAGGGAGGGTTGCCCGGCCGGGTGGCAAAGCCGGACGGTATCCACCGTTCGGCGGACTTCCTGATCATTTTTGCCGCATGCCGGTCAACGGATCGCACTGCGGACGAGGGAAGTGGTGCGCCCCGGTCTTGCAGCAGCCATAATGAAATGTTGCAGACGGGTAGCGGCGACGGAAACCGATGGCGGGTCGTTTTGGGTGGGTATAAGTCTCCGGTCCGGGCGCGGCGCACGATCTCCTGGGGGGTAACGATATAGCCCTGCCGCGTGGCGATGACCTCCACCTGCTCGTAGTCGAGGAGCAGGCACGGAACATGGCTCAGCTTGAGCCGCCGCGCCGCCTCGAAGCGGTGATGGCCGTCCATGACGGCCAAACTGTTGCGTTCGAGCGTAATCGGAATGCGCCAGAGCTGCTCGCGCATGATCGTATCGGCCAAGGCCGCGGCATGTTCGGGATGGTGGCGTTCGTTCGGGCGAATAAGGTCTATGCGCACAAAATGGATGGGAAGAGAACAAAGCATGGTCAGATCCTTTCTATACAGTTGTCTAGGTACACCCGGTCCGGGTGCGGGTGACTCAGGAAGTCGTGATGGGAAATGTGCCAGCCGTAGGCGCCGGCCAGCAAGAAAGCGACACAGTCGCCCGCGCGCAGGTCATCGACGTGGGCGTCGCGCGCCAGGACGTCCTTGGGCGTGCAGAGTTCGCCGCACAGCGTGATTTGGGCGTGGTGTACGCCTGGACGCGAAAACGGGTAAGGCCAAGCGTCGCGCGGCAGGATCACGAACGGATGATTGTGTTGCCAAGACACCGGTAAGCGGAAATGGTGCGATCCGCCGCGCAAAATGGCGAAGTGTTTGCCGTAGTTACTTTTCACGTCGGTGACTTCGGCCAGGTAATAACCGCAGTCGGCGGTGAGGAAGCGGCCGCATTCGAAGATAATGCCGAAGCCGGGTTGACGCGCGGCGATCAGCGCCGATAGTCCGGCGCAGAAGCCTTCCCAATCGAATTGCGCGAGCGGCTCGGCGTAGTTCACGCCGATGCCGCCGCCGACATTGAGCCAATCGAACGCCAGCCCATAGCGGCGCTGCCAAGCTTCCGCCAGATCGAAGTAGTGTTCGAGCAGGGCAAGATGGGTCAGTGCATCCAAATTGTTGGAGATGGCATGGATATGCAGGCCTTTCAGGCGCACGCCCGGTAGGCTTAGCGCCAATTCAATCAGCGCCGGTATCCGCGCCTCTTCGATACCGAATTGACTGGCTTGTCCGCCCATGCGCAACGTGGCTTGCTGCGGCACATACGCCGGATTGACCCGCAGCAGGATGTTCGCCACTTGGTTGCGCTGGCGCGCGATCCAATCGAGACGCCGCAACTGGTGTTCGCTTTCCACATGGATCAGTGTGACCCTGTGCTCAAGAGCGCCTTCCAGTTCGGCATCGGTCTTGCCGGGACCGCCGAATATAACCGGCACGGCGCTGTCGACGGCGCGCACGCGCTGGATTTCACCCAGCGAGGCTACTTCAAAGCCGTCGCTACGCTGTAACAGCGACTCCAGGATCGGCGCGTCGCTGTTGGCCTTGATGGCGTAGAACAGCTTGCATTGCGAAGGCAGGTTACGGCGTAGCGTGTCGACGCGCCGGCGCAAATGCGCCAAATCGTACAGATAGGCGCACACCGGCTCCGTTTGGCCTTCCAGGTAATTATGTAACTGTTGCAGGTTCATTGCTCGATGTCCTTTAGTTGATGTTGGGTCAGATGGGCGGCCATAGCGCGGCGGGCGATACCGCGATCGTCGCCCAGGATGAACATGCGGACTTGGTTTCGGCGCCAGGCTTGAAAATCCTCCGGCGCGCGCGGCAGGGCGCAGAAGGTTTTGCCGTGCTGTAAAGCTGCCGCGTGTATGCGCGACACCGCCGCACAGATGTCCGGGTGGCGGGTCTGCCAAGGCAGTCCGAGCGACTGCGAGAGGTCGGCCGCGCCTTCCAGCAGCACGTCGATTCCGTCCACCGCAGCGATGGCGTTGGCTTGTTCGACGCCTTCACGGTCTTCGATCATTGCCACTACCAGGGTGTGCTCGCGCTCAGTTGACATGGCAGCGGCCAAGTCGTCGCGGCCGTAGCCGTTGCGCCAGGTGGCGTTCAGACTACGGTCGCCGCGCGGGGAAAAATGACAAAGCCGCACCGCATCCAGAGCGGCTTGCGCCGAGCGGATGCGTGGAAACACGATGCCTTCGGCCCCGGCGTCCAGCGCCTGCAACGCTTGATGCGGAGCCGCCACCCGGACCAGCGCGGCTATGCCGCCGGCGCGTGCCGCCAACAACATGCCGGCAAGTTGTTCGGGGCCAATCAGCGTGTGTTCCAGGTCGATCACCGCGAAGTCGTAACCGGCCGCGGCGATAAGCTCGACGGAGAGTGCGGCCGGCGTCGAGCAAAACAGCCCGTATAGCGGCTCGTTCAGTTGCAAGCGGGCTTTCAGGCGCATCACAGCTTGCCCTGTTGCGCCAGTGGGTTTGGCGCAAGCCGCGTGCGCAAACGGATTTCCTGCCGGAATCGGCGGCTGGCGAGCAGTTCAATCGAGACCTGATCGGCAAAGCAGTCGAATAACGCATAACGCGCCGCCAGCCGCGGATGACGCTGTTGATGAGCGCGAAGCACCTCGCGGGTGATCTGCCAGAACCGCGCCCCGGCCATATCGTAGAAGCGCTGGAACAACCAGGCCAGTTCGGCCAGGTTGACGAAGAACAGCGCATCGAAAGTAAAATCGCGCAGCTCGTCGGCGTCGGCGGTTTCCAGAAAAGAGTTAGGATTGACGCGTGCATGCTCGGCGGGCGGCGCTGTCAACACCGGCGCGGGACCGGACAGTAGCGCCTTGCTGAAGCGCACGCCGTCGTGAAAGTCCTTGAGCGCCACGCGCGCCGGGAATCCGTCTTCGTGCAGCAGGATCA
Organism: Methylobacter tundripaludum; assembly: GCF_002934365.1. Classification (GTDB taxonomy): domain Bacteria; phylum Pseudomonadota; class Gammaproteobacteria; order Methylococcales; family Methylomonadaceae; genus Methylobacter_A; species Methylobacter_A tundripaludum_A. Next base: position 77,636 of record NZ_PTIY01000002.1, read on the forward strand.
TGTTTTGCGCATGCGATTCCAGCGCCGTGCCGTGTTCCCACAGCAGATGCAATACCGGCAACCAAGCTCGCTCGATCAGCCGCTTTAACCACGCTTCGGAGCCGTAGCGCTTTACCCACGGGTCGATAAAGGGCCGTCCATCGGCGTCCACATGCATCAAGGCCGTCATCGGAAGCGCGGCTTCACCCGGCTGCAAATGGTTATGCACGCTTTCGCGCCAGATGCAGGCCAATGCCCCGTACTGTCCGTGCGCCGGAGCCTTAGAGCTGAAACTTACGCCGGCCACTTCGCGCAACAGCACCGGCCGCGCCATCGGTTCAGCCCAGTCGGTGCGCTCCACCAGCGCGTGCAGCCAGTCGCTGATGACAGGGGCGTTTTGCACGGTATGGGGCGCCAGCACGCGCGACGTGGAAGTATTGACTAGGTTCATCGCCAGCTTGAGCGACAGGCGGCCGGGGTCGCTCAGGTTGCTCAGGGTGCGGATCGATTGTTGCGGCAGGTAATGATCCGCTAGCGGCCCGATCGGCAGCAATTCGCCGCGCGCCATCGCCTGATGGTAGCCGGGCAGGATCACTTCGTCCCATTGCCAGGGATGAACCGGCAGCGGCAGATAGTCTTCGGCCTGCAATCCGCGCCGAGTCAGCTCATCGGAAAAACGCTGCACGTCCGCTTCGCCCAGTAATGGCTGGTTCAGCGTAGCGCTGACGGCCCAACGGCTGCAATCGCGGCGCACCGCCAACAGCAACGGCGTCACAGTCGGCGAGAACTCCGGCGCATAGGCGCGGTTGTCGGACAACGTGAAGCCGAGGCGCGATTTATAGCTCGGATGGTACGGGTGGCTATCGGTCAGCCGGGCCTCCACCGTATCGTAATCGGCACCGCGCAATGCCTGATAGCCGCGCGCATGCAGGGTTTGGGCATCCTTGATCTGGGTCGCCGTTAGTTCTGCCGCGAACCGGCTGAGCAGGATTGGGTCGGCGCCCAGCCATGGCGCGATTTCCGCCAGGAACAGCGCGGGATCGGTCGCGTCTTCGCTAACGCCGTCAGCCTCGCGCAGCAGCGGCTCAGTGATGCGTATGCGACCGAAACTGAAAGTATGTTGCGCACGGCACCGGTAGCTGACCGGCGCGTGGTCGGCACTGAGGGCGGGCACAATCAGAGTTTCGCCCTGCCACTCGTAGTGCGGTAACGCGTCTTCGAACAGCAAGGCTTCCAGCAGTTGGCGCAGCACGCGGCGGCTGGCCTGCCGGTAAAAGGGACTGTCGAGCAGGTTTTGATAATCGTAGGGTTGCATGGAGTTACCTTTGAGATAGCATGGGGTTGGGGATTTCGACCCAGACCGGACGTTCGCCGTGTTGATGGAAACTGCTGAGCATGTTGGCTTTTGCCGGCAGCGTAGGTTGGTTGAGTAATGTCTGTGCCAGCGGGTTGCCGGTCGCATTAAGGTTATCCGCGGTGTCCCGCCACAGCGCGGCCTCCGTGGTCAGTCCGGTGCGCGCCAGACAGGCAATGGCATGGCCTATGTGATTGACCAGCACGTAATACTGGAAGCGATGCCATGCTTGCTCTTCCTCGTACAGCGCGGGACTGTCGGGGTTCAGCCGGTCGAGGAACGGAAAACGCGCGCGGCTGATGCTGGCGCCTTCCATATCGCGCGCATAGCCGCGCACCGGCCAGCCGCCCAGGAAAGCCACCATGGTGTTTTGCAGATGGGCTTCCAGGCTGATGCCGTAATCGGAAAATAGCCGAAGCAACGGCAGCAGCGTGACGTCGAGGTAGCGGGCCCACCACGACCTAACCAGCGCCTCGTCGGGCGCTTGTATCCCGGCTGCTTGCCGAAGCAAGGCCAGCAATGGGATTTCCCCGTCAGCCGGTTCCTCCAGCACCGACGCAAGCACCTGAACGTGTTCGGCTTCCTCAAGCGGCATCGCTTGCCGGTACACCACTGCGCAAGCGGCGCGTAGTGCGTCGCTCGACAGCTTCAAGGTCCGGCTTCCCAATTCCGGAAGAATGCGGAACACGGATTGTTCGAGTACCTGCCGTGGCAGAAAAGACAGCGCGAGGCTGGCGTCCAGCGCCCGCTCGACCTGCTCGGGCGGGTTATTGCGGATGAAATTGGTGATGCGGATATCGAGCGATAGCTTGAGGAACAGACTTTGGCCGGGCAGCCACACCGTGCGAACCGAAGACGTGGGCCAAGCCACTTCTCCCAACGGACCCAACGAGATCAGCGAACGGCTTTTTACCAGTGCATCGATTCCAGGCAGGCCCAGTAAATAATTAGCTTGCCAGGGATGGCACGGCAACAGCCGATAATCGCCATCGGCCAACAAGTTTTCGGCTAAGCGGGCCGCCTCAGGATCGACCGGCAAGCAGTCTCCGCCCAGGACGCGCTCGTCGAGCAGTCCGTCGGCTACCGCGAAGTAATGCAGGCGGAACGAGGCTCCCAGCTCGGGCGCGTAGCGCTGCATGTCTTCTTCGCTAAAGCCTTCCGAGGCTTTGGAGGTCACATGGAAAATGTGGCCGAAACGCAAGCCTTGCTCGGCTGCCAGAAAAGACGAGCGCAGCCCATCAGGCTTATATCGGTGGAAGCGATGCACCTTATCGATACTGTTGTACATCAGTGTCTTCAGGCGGTCGCGACAGTGATCCGCGGCATCGGCAGGATGATTGCCGGTCGCAGCGAGCGTGTCGACGATCAGATCGACCAGGGGCTTTACGTCGTCGGTTAGGGGGCTCCAGTCGCCATTCAGTCCGATCCAGGCGAAAGGCGACACGCGGTGGTAGCCGATCGGCGAGAAATAGCTTAGCGCCCCGACCAGCTGATACCCGGTTTGGGCAAACGACACCCGATAAGGCATCAGCCCTGCGGCTCGCCAGGCTTCAATCGGCGCATGCAATTCGACCGGTCCCGGTTCGGCAGGCGCAAGGCGAGGGTCGAAACAAGCGGTTTCCCGGCAATAAGTATTGAGGTACTGTTCCACCAGACGCCGCTCTATTGCGGCAAGTTGCGGTAGGTGTGGTGACATCTGAATTTTTCCTTTAATTTTGTTTACAGGGAGTTAAAGCGGCATGTCGGCCGCTATGAACCAGCAATCCGGCGGCCAGGAACAACGCCGCCACCGGCCAAACGAGGTTGACTTGGTCGAGGCGCGGCATCAGAACCATGATCAGCAGCGGGCCCAGCAGTTGGCCGACGACCATGAAACTCCTGCTTAAGCCTGTCACATGCCCATAGGCCGAGGCAGGCAGTTGACGGCTACAGGCCAGCAGCATCGACTGCGCCAGCGCTGCATAACACGCGCCCTGAACCATCCGCAGCAGGGCGACGAGCCAGATTTGGTCGGCCACAGTCAGTAATCCGATCGACAAGGCGCAGCCAACGGCGGCCAGCGTAAAATGGCGTCGCGGTTCGCCGCGGTCGTTGAGACGGCCCCACAGCGGACCGGCCAGCATGGCGGCGAGCCAGCCCAGCGCGTGCAGCAGCCCGATCTTGCCGGCAGTGGCGTCGGCAGCGGGGAAATGAGCCGTCACGTAAAGCGCAAAGACATTGACCAGCGCGAACGCGGCGGCCTGAATCAAACAGGCGGCGAGCATCCATTTGCGCAAATCGGCGTCGGCGAGTACGGTGCGCAGTCCGGCGAACTGCGGAACATCGGGAACGGGCTTTGTTTTTGGCGGTTCGCTGAGCCGGCTCCACAGCAGCCCGCCGATGATGCCGGTCAGCAGCGCGCTGGTTGTCAGCAGCGGCTTGAGCGACCAATAGTCCAGCATGATGCCGCCAAGGATCGGCCCCGCCAGCGAACCGCAGGCGATGGCGCTTTCCTGCAAGCCCAGCGAGCGCCCGCGCGATGCGTCGTCGCTGACGTAACCGATGAAGGCGGTCAGCACCACGCCGATGGTGCTGATGCCTTGCAGCAAGCGGCCCAGCATGAAACCGTAAACATTCGGACTCAAGGCCATCAGCAGCATGCTGACAATAAACACGGTCAGCGACACTAGCAGCATGCGGCGATAACCGAAGCGGTCGCACCATTGACCGGCGTAGGGGGCGGAGCACAACACGCCCAAGGCCGGCGCGGCCAAGGCGAGACTGCTCCAGCGCGCCGCGCCGACCGAGTCCGGCTGCGTCAGCGTCGCCACGTACAGCGGCATGATCGGCACCAGCACCATCATGCCGAGCGTGGTCACGGCCTGACAGCTCAGCAGCAGCGCAAGGTTGCGGGAACCCGACAGCACGGCGCTCATTCATTACGCTCCACGGTCAGCAAGGGATTGATCAATCGCCCCATCGCGCTGGGCATGCCGGTGCCGAAGCTCGGGCGGCCGAGCAGCGGTGCGAGCACCTGCTTGAATGGCCAATCGGCTTCGTCCAGCAGCAGAGTCTTGGTCTGAGCGGCGATTTCATCCGGTAGCGGCACGCATGCCAGGCAGTCTTCCAGCACCGTGCGGACGATATGCCAGCCATGCGCTTCTTCGCGGCCGTAGCGTTCGGCCAGCGCGGCGAGAATGGCGTACAGGTTGACTTCGATGGCCAAGGTTTGCAGATAGGCCAGCAGTTCGCGCGGACTGTCCGGTTCCAGCGTATTGGGCGTGCCGCGGTCGATGACGTAAGCGGGCGCTGTTACGCCTTGGGCCTGCATCAGCGGCCGGCAGATGCGCAAGGTGTCGTGGTCGCGCAGCACCAGCGCGGCGATACGCTTCCCCTGGAAAGCCAACAGCACGTTCTGTCCGTGCAGCTCCGGCATCACGCCTTGCGCGAAACAGCGCAGGCCCAACTCCAGCAAAGCGCGGGCGATGTCGGAGAACAGCATCCAAGCCTCTTGTTCATGCGCCGCGCAGCCCAGCAGATGATCGAATGCAGGCAGTGCGCCATCAGCGCTTGTCATCGGCAGCGCCGCCATCGGAATCAGCCGGGTTCCCGGCAGCGCCGGATATCTGCGGATCAGGCAGGCCAGCTCGCCAGGATCGGCTTCGAGTGCGTCATGCTGCCGCAGCGCCCACCATTGATTCTCGTCGCACAGCAGCAGGTTCGACGCCAGCCAGGCGTCCTTCCGGCGCAGGCTTTCCAGACAGGCTCCGGCGAGTACGGCATTGTGCAGGTAGCGCGGCGGCAGGGTGCGGATAGCGCCGAGTGCGTTGATAGAGAGCGACACTTTAAGATGCATGCCGGAATTTCCGGCGATAGCAAGCGAGCGTAGCGAAGCGGTCGGGATCGCCGATCCCGGCCCCGGTCCCAAGTCGATATGTGCCGCCGTTGCCGACAGCTCGTCCCAATCAAACCGCGCCCATTGCCACGGGTGAACCGGCAACCATAGCCAGGCATCGCCATCGGCGCCGTGAGCGTGGGCGGTCGAGCTCAATGTGTCCCGCTCGATACGGTCGAGCAGGAGTTCTGCAAGGGGCTGGCCGGTCATGGCGCTGCCTCGTAGGTTGTCCCGCAATAAGGCCACCCAGTGCAGCGGGACTGATGTCATGGTTTCCGGCGAATAGGCTGTGCCGTCGCTTCCGTCCCAGTCCTTGGCGCGGGCCAACGGATGGAACGGCCGGTCTTTCAGGCAACTTAGCGCTTCCCAGGACAGCAGGTCGTCCGGTGCCGCTGTCAGTTTGGCGACGATGCTGTGTTCATGCTCAGCCGAGAACGCGGCCTGGACGTAGGCAAGCCGGAAAAAGCGGGAAAAGCGGCCGCTCCGGTCGAGCCACCAGTCGGCCGATTGCAAGGCCTCGACGCTTTGGACGGCATTCAAGTCTGTCGGGTGCGTAGCGCCATGCAAGACGACGGGCCGATCCGAAACCCGGAACGGGCGCAATCCGGCGGCCCGGCGGCCGCTCCAGTGCAGCGAGCGCAATTCGTCGAGCGCAACTTTCAGCACCGTTTCGCCATTGGAAGCCGAATCGAACACACAGTGTTTGCGAAAGCCGTAAAGATCTTCCAGCCAGAGTGCGTCGAACAGGTCTTGAGTTAAACGCCGCGCATAGGGATGAGTTGTGATGGACTGCATAGGCTTCAACCGTATAACGGCAGTTGCGTGCCGATTCCGCGCTCGCGCGCCAGATGATAGAAATGCCGTGCGCAGACGATGTCGTCGAGCGCCATGCCCATCGGGTTGAGCAGAATAATCTCCCGATCGTTTTCCCGGCCCGGCTTGTCGCCGACGACGATTTCACCTAATTCGGCATGCAGGTGTTCGCGGCTGAAACGCCCTTCCAGCACCAGCTGGTTGATGATTTTTTTCTCGCGGTTGGATTGCTCCCAATCGTCAACCACCACCTTGTCGGCTAGTTCGTAGACTTCCTTATGCACGTCCATGATCGATACATTACTGACGAAAGCGCCGGGCTTGAGCCAGTCGTAGCGCAAGTAAGGCGCGTCGGCTACCGTGCAGGTAACGATCACGTCGGCGGCGCGCACCGCGGCTTCCGCCGAGCCGGCCTTAACGAAGGCGATACGCGGGAAACGCCCGGCCAGTTCGGCAATGAAAGCGTCGGCGGCAGCGGACGACAAGTCGAACAGATGCAAACGTTCGATCGACGGGAACTGCTCCAGCAATGTTTGCATCTGCATGCGCGCAATCGGGCCGCAACCGATACCGGCGACGTCAGTGAATCCACCGCGCGCCAGATGACGCGCGGCGACGGCGGTGATGGCGGCGGTGCGCATGCCGCTGATCAGTCCGCCTTCCATGATCGCAATCGGATAGTTGGTTTGCGCGTCGTTCAGCAGCACTACCGCGCTGGCGCGCTCCAAGCCGAACCGGGCAGGGTTGTGCTGGCGGCTGCCGATCCATTTGAGTCCGGCGATTGCCTGTTCGCCGCCCAGGTAACAAGGCATCGCGATTATGCGGTCGGCGATATGGTCGGCGCCCGGCCAGCGCAGGTAGGGTTTGAGCGGCTGCACATAATCGCGGCGCACGTGCGCCGTAAGCCCGTCGATGATTGCGTCGACATAGGGCTGTGAATGGCCGCCGCCTAATTCGATCAAGTCGTTGCGGCTGAGATAAAGTAAATCCGGTGAGTTGGTTGGTGTAGTCATGCTATTTGTCCAAGTAAGTGTGATGTGCGGTCCAGATGCCGATCTTTCATGCGCGACAGCCATTCGTCGTCATAGACGGAATCCAGGTAGCGCTCGCCCCGGTCGGGTAGGACGGTCAGGATGCGTGCGCCGCGCGGCGCTTGCGAGGAGAGACGCTGAATGGCTGCGATAACCGAGCCGGACGAGCCCCCGGCGAAAATGCCTTCGTGCTTGACCAGCTCCCGGCAAGCGACGGCCGACTCATAGTCGTCGATATGAATGGCCTGATCGATCTCGCCGCGCTGCAACAGCTCCGGTACGCGGCTGGCGCCGATTCCGGGCAGTTCGCGCGGAGACGGCGGGGTGCCGAACAGCACCGAACCGACGGCATCCACCGCCACAACCTTCAGATCCGGCCATGCTTCCCGCAGCCGCCGGGAGATGCCATGTACGGTGCCGGATGTACTGACGCCCAGCACCAGATAATCCACCGGCCCATCCAGAGATTTCAGGATCTCTTCGCCCTCGCCGTGATAGTGGCTTTGCCAGTTACGTTTGTTGGCATACTGGTTGATCCATACTGCATCCGGCTGCTCGCGCAACAGGTGTTTTACACGCTCGATACGGGTTTCCAGATAGCCGTTTTGGCTGTCTTTCTCGGTCACCAGTTCGATATCGCCGCCGTAGCATCGAATGATCTTTAAATTGATCGGCGATATTTTCGGATCGACCACCGCCGTAAAACGCAAGCCGTGGATACGGCAAGCCATCGCCAAGGCAATGGCGAGATTGCCCGACGAGCTTTCGACGATATGCGAATCCGGCTGAATAGTGCCGTCGGCCAGACCGCGTTCGATGATGTAGCGCGCCGGCCTGTCCTTGACGCTGCCGCCGGGATTGAGCATTTCCAGCTTGGCGAGAACCTCGCATGGCGAATTGCGAAACAAACGCGACAGGCGGACGATAGGCGTTTCCCCGATGCCGTTAAGAATGCTGTGCAGGATCATTGGGCCGCCTCGCTACGCAATGCATTGAGGCCGGGCGCGCCGATGTGGAAATGGAGGATGTCGAACCGGTGTAGCTTGCGTGTAGCCGCCGCTTCCGGCTGCTTACGGAAGAAGTCAGCCTCATCAGGCGATAAGCGCCGCGTTAATGCGCGATAATCTCGTGCGCTAATAGCGGCCGGAATATCGTTAACGGCGGCTTCGCTACGGAGTAGCTCCGCCGCATATTTATGACAGATTGATACTTGCATTGCGGTAAAAGTACCTGCGCTTTTCGCTTTCATAGCAGAACGCGGCCGCGGAGTAATCTCCGCAGCTTTGGAATAGAGTGCGTCCGTTAATGTAGCGATGGTTAGCGGCAGTACTTGATGTTGGTAATAGCGCATAAACATTTTCCTCGTTGAGGTTGGTTTGTTTCTGGCTGGCTACTCACACCCAAGTGATGGCTGGCTAAATGTGGGGCGGCTTATGCATTGCTGCATAAGCCTGATTTACAGATTTATTCTCGCTTCAAGGCGATTAAGTAAAAAACAACAGCCGGATAGATAGACTAAGCCCAATGAATACGACCGATTAAGACAGGGCATCAGTTTGCTGAAAATACTGCGTTAGCCCGGTCCGTCAATAATGCCAACGACAGGCCGAGGCGGAAAGCTGTCGTTGACCGATTTGCTCGAGATGTGAGTTAGCGATCAATTTTTGGTTGCATATCAGTTTTCCTTATATATCTATTTGAACGCTGAGCATCACTGAGCGCCCCGGTCCCGGCATTCGGCCCAGGCTGATACCCACGCCGCGGAAGTAGTCGTCCTGATTGAACAGGTTGTTGCCGGCAAGACCGATCCGCAGGTTGGCCTTGTGACGCGGAAGACCTTGGTGATTTGCGTGTTCCACAGCCAATAGCCCGGTATTTTGCCTCTGTCGCCAATGGCGTTTTCCAGCACGGTGTTGGCGGCATCGGTATAGGCGGAACTCAGGTAAGAACCGTTTTTTCCAGGGTGGTTTTATGGTCAGCTTGATGTTTTTCCTTGTGGTACTTCTTTTCGCTCTCTGCTTCTTCCGTATCGGATACGGCAGCGGTGCGCGCATCGCTTTTTATATCGGCGGCATCCGCCAAACTCGCTATAGGTACTGCGGCAAGCATCAGCAGCAATGTCGCTCTGGTATGCGGTTGCCTGTATTGGAATGATTGTTTCATACAAAGCTTCAGTTGTTTTTGTAATAGTTGGCCGGCTATACAAGCGACAAAAGCTTTTTGGCGGGCTGAATATACGGTTAAAAGTAAATTGGAAAAGCGCTATTCCTTTGATTTTGGTTCGGTCACAAAGCCGAGCTTTTCTATTCCCACTGTTTGCGCGGCGGACATCACCATGGCTAATTGCTGATAATTTGTGGCTTTGTCAGCGCGCAAATGCAATTCGGGCTGCGGCTTTTTCTGCGCCGCCGTCTCCAATCGCAACGCAAGTTCTTCTTGTTCAAATAGCGCATCGTTCCAAAACAGTTTGCCTTCCGCATCAATCGACAGGGTGACGGTGTCGGGTTTTTCCGGGTTGGCTTGGCTGCCCGCTTGCGGCAGGTCGATTTTGATCGAGTGGGTCAGCAAGGGGGCGGTAATGATGAAAATCACCAACAGCACCAGCATGACATCCACCATCGGCGTCGTATTGATTTCCGCCATCGGTTGGGTATGACGGTTATCGCCGCCGAAGCCGCCTGAACCGATCATAGTGACACCTCCGCTTGAAGAGAATTTGCTTGCGGAGCGTCTGATGAGGGCCGGGCAGGGGCGGTCTGGCTTGAATTCTCCGACGGTACCGTTTCGGTAATTTGCACGGCTGCCAGCGGTACTCCGGTGGTCAGGTAGGTATGCAGGTCGTGGGCGAACGTTTCCAATTCGCCCATTAACAGGCGGTTGTCGCGCACCAAGGTGTTATAGGCGAGAACCGCTGGGATGGCGACTGCCAGGCCGAATGCGGTCATGATCAATGCTTCACCGACCGGGCCTGCCACTTTGTCTACAGTAGCTTGGCCGCCGACGGCGATGGTGCCGAGCGCATGATAAATGCCCCAGACGGTGCCGAACAATCCGATGAAAGGGGCGATACTGCCTACCGAAGCCAATAAGGTCAGTCCTGTTTCCATCTGCATGGCTTCCTGGCCGATAGTTCGGCGTAGCGCCTGGGCAATAAATTCATCATGCCGCGAATGTTCCTGCAACGCGGTATTTTCATCATCCCTTACCCGTTGCGCGGTGTAACGTTTGTGGTGGTCGGTAGCGCTGATGCCTTGCAGCGCAAGGCGCGCAAACGGGTTTTCCGCTTTTTTCAAATCCTGGCCCATGGCCGCCGCCATTGACGTCAGGGTTGACGACGAGGCATGCCAAAATCGTGTTAAAAAAGCCGCACTGCTGTTTTTTAAACGCCGCGCCTGTATGGCTTTGATGACCATTAAAGTCCAACTTCCGATGGACATGGCCAGCAGGCCTGCCGCTACGGTAATCGATACGGCGCCGCCTTGGCTGATGAACTCCAGGTTGTCTAAGATATGTTCCGCTTGCATGATGATTTATCCTTCCTCTATTGAAAATCTGACCGGCACTACTACCGATGCACTGACCGATTGTTCGCCGCGTTTGGCCGGAATGAAGCGCCATTTTTTGACGGCTTCCAGTGCGGCCTGATCGAGACGGTTTGAGCCGCTGCCGGTTTGCAGTTCGACAGAACCGGCTGCACCGTCTTGCGTCACGTGTACGAGCAACAATACCAAACCTTGTTCGCCCAGCCGCCTCGAGAGTGGCGGATAAGCGGGAGAAGGGTTGTTTAAATAAGCGGCGTTGAAGTCAGGCGATTGATATGTCTGGGTGTCAGCAGGCGCCCGGCTGTTTGTCGCTTTCGACTGTTGTTCGGCAATAGAGGAGCTTGGAGCGGCCGCCGGTGTTGATGTTTGTTCCGCAGGAGGGGTCGGCCGGCTGGTTTGTTTTGTAAGCGGTACGGCAGGTTTATTGACCGGGGTTTTGACCGTTTTCTTAACCGGTTTTTGCACCTCCGCCACCGGCTGGGCAGCGGGCAAAGGCTTTTGCAGCGTTGTTTGCGGCGCACTCATCAAGCTGACCATGATCGGTTGGGCGATGGTCTCAAGCGGTGAAGACGGCTGCTGCTGGGATAATGCTGTAAATAGGGCCAGATGCGCGCATAGCACTAGACTCAACGCAATCCATGGGCGGTCGTTGATGCGGGTAGTTCCGCCATGGACAATATTTCCCAGCATCAAGGGCGTGGAGTAGTTGTCCATGAAATGGAAGTTGAGTGCCGGGAAAATCATTTTAGTGAACGCGGCAGGTTAGTTGTCGATTGCGGCCATTTGCCGGCGACGCATTTTGTATTTGCACAAAACGCCATGCGGCAATTGCTGCTACCGGGTAGGCCTGTTTTCTTGTGTCGTTTAGTTAAATTCATTGATTTTCACCATCCAAATGCACAGTCTGCCGAAGCGGCAAATCGCTACGTTTCATTGACATTGGCTGGCTACCGGACACTTGAGTGTCGGATGGCTGGCTGGCTGCTCTTAGTATGTGTATTGCACTTTATTGTCGGCATGTTCATCCTCCGTATCATGATCAGGAGAGAGGCCGGTAGGTAGGAGGAAAATAACCTGCCGACAATAAAGTGCAATAACTGTATTAAGATAAAATATTTAGTCAGGATTAATTTGCCCTGACGGGTCAAGCTCAATCATTTTTCCCGCGTATTCGCTGACAATTCGCGTCCCGTACCGAACATTCGGTGCCGGTTAACCGATGCCGCAAAGCCGGCGTTATGTCCCGTTTTGCAGGCAAAGGTAATTTGTCTTGCATGCAAATAATAATGATTATCATTTGCTAGGTCAATACTTGTCGGCATTTATATGAAAAATACTTAAAGGAAGCGTTGATTTAGTCTTTAAATAGAATAGTAGTATATTGATTTATAAGTGTATTTTCAGACTCGTTTAGAGGTTCTTTGTCGAACCATGAACGAAAGGGGGCGGCGCTTCCTTAACGGGCTTTGTTACAGTTGGTGAGTATGTGTGTCGGGCAGGCTAATTGTCGTCGAGCAGATGACAAATAATTGCGTGTTGCCGGATGGAAACGTCAATCAGCTACTTTTGTTTTGAGCACAGGGAATAATGTTGGGAAGTTAGCCTTAGTTTATACGCAGGAAATGCGCATCATCCTCTAAGCCGATGGAATAAGTTTTAGCCATGACGAGCTTTTAATGGAAAAGGCTATATGCGGCATATTAAAAGTAAGACTTGAAAGAGAGAAGAATGCGGGAGGAAAAAACACTTTACTTTTAAATAAGAATCATTATTATTTGAGTTAAAGCAATAAATACCCGGCCCAGTCATGAAAACATTTTTTTCTATTTTTCGTCCATCTCCATCTGTGAAACTGGCTATAGCGCCTGAGGTATTGACTGCTCTTGTTGAAAAAGGGCAAATCCATGCAACAGATTTTAGATGCCTGGATTTTGGCTCGAAGCAGATTGTCTGGAAGATATTTCTCTCTTTGGCAAAATCAAAAATGAACAGGCTTCCAGTCCAGCTGGGTAAGGAATAACCACGATGCAAGACGATAAAAAACATGAGCTGCTGATCAGCGCGATAGACTATTTAAAAGTCCAGTATGCAATGGGACAATCGCCTTGTCTTGCACTGGTCATTTCACGGCATTATCGCCTGTTGGCCGAATCCAGCGCTGAAAGCAGCCATAAAACCAACTATGTCAACCAGGCTAGCTCATGGTTTGGCTGTTATTTGAAAAAAGCAAAGCCGCAGGCCGAAGCCGAAATGCAGATTTACAGCGGCGTGTACGGGACTTAACCCGCCGATTAAGTACGCCGGACGCCGTACCAAAGAGCGGTCACGACCGGCGCGGCAAGGGCAATCCATGACACCGCATCGCCGATGCCGTCGAACAGCAGGGCGGCGGTAAGACCACCAGTGCTGACTAAGCCCAGCAAGACCGGCATCGCCCATATTTGTATCCCGGTTAGTGATGTTTTCATGCGCAATCTTTCTCCTTTTCGTTCGGCAGCGCGTCCAGCCGGGCTTCAATTGATACATTGCGTTTTTTCAACCACAGATACAAGCCGCTGCCGAGTACCGCAATGCTGAGTATATCGAGCAACGCCCAGATAATCTTCAGCGGCAGGCCGCCGTAATCGCCGAAATGCAGCGGTTTGGAGATCAAAAGCGCGGTGACGTACCAGGGCAATTCGCGCGTTTCAACGACGCCTCCTGTTTGCGCATCGATCAAGACCGGTTTCAGCAGCTTGGACGTTAGCGGCGAATTGCCTTGCATGAAGGCGACAAAATGGCGCGGCCCTGCAAAGCCGTTGCCGGGAAACGCGATAAAACCGAGCGACATATCGGGCGCAACCGTGCGGGCGGCATCGAGCGCTTTCTGCACCGAGCCGGGTTCCCGAACCGGGGGCATAGTGCGGTAGGGGGCGGTCATATCGGCCAATTCGCCGGATTGCCATTGTCCGAATATCGGCGTCGCCAGCGTATTGATTACGCCGGTAGCGCCGACGACAAGAAACCAGACCAATGTCGCGATGCCGAGCAGGTTGTGCAGATCCAGCCACTTTAAACGCGTCGATTGCTTGCGCCGCACGGCGCCGAATGCAAGCTTGCGCATGAACGGGCCGTACAACACGACGCCCGAGACCAGCGAGGCGACCAGCAGCAGCCCCATCAACCCCAGAAACAACGTCCCCCAGAGGCCCGCGAACATATCGACATGCAGCCTCAGCATGATATTCATGACGCCCTGGTCCAGCGGATACTGATACAGATAATCGCCGGTGCGGGCGTCGAACGCATAAAATGCCGAGGGTTTCGCCGCCGCCACGTTTTCGGCCATGCGCACAAACCAGAGATCGGGCTCGTCCGGGTCGGCCACGATAAATTGCACGGCATCGCCGGGCCTCCGCGCTTTGGCGGCCGAGATGATCGCATCCAGGTCGGCCCGCTCCGCCGTTTCAGGCAGGTCCGGCGGGGTTACGCTATAGCCGAGCGCGCGATCGATTTCATCGGAGAAAATCAACGGCAGGCCGGTCAGGCACAGCAACAGCATGAATGCGGTGCAGATCAGGCTCGTCCATTTATGGATCAGATACCAGTGCTTGATTGAGCTGCGCGTCAACATAAGCGTTACCGCGAAAACGTCGGCGCGCGATATAAAATCCCGCCGCTCATACGCACGCCTCCGCTATGTCAGGCGCGACGGCCTTGGTTTTAAAGACGGCTATCGGATTTTTCAACGTGCCGACAAATTTCAGGTTTTTGGCCGGGTCGGCGAGATCGATCATTTGCTGATTATTGCCCAATTGCAGCCGGTTCAGGCAGGAGCGGATAAATTCGGGCGCGAACAGGTCGTACCGCTCGAATTTATCGGCCAGTTCGGGATGCGTGCGTTGATAGTCCAGTACGCACTCGGCGACCAGTTGCCAAAACCGCTGTTCGGAATAACCGCCGTGCTCAACCAGAATGTGGGACATATAACGGAAAATCAGGTCAAAAAAGTCCGTAAAGATAGACAATATTTTCAGCTCTTCCGGCACGAATACCGACAGGCGCTGCACTTTTTCGGACAGCACGATTTCCTTGTTCATGATCGCGGCCTCTTCGGCAATGTCTTTCATGATGGCCCTGACCGGGACATTGTTTTCCAGGACCAGGATCAGGTTTTCGCCGTGCGGCATAAACACCAGATCGTAGGCGTAGAAACAATGCAGCAGGGGGCTCAAATAGCAGTTCAAATAACGCCGCAGCCAGCTTGCGGTATCGACGCCGGACGATTTGATCAACTCGGGCAACAAGGCGGTTCCCTGGGCGTCGGTATGCAGCAGGGCGGCCATCGTCATCAATCGCTGTCCCGGCTTTAACTGCGGCACCGGGCTTTCGCGCCACAGCGCGGACAGCATTTTTTTATAGGGGCTGTCCTTAGCCGTGGCCGTTTCGTAATAATGGTTGCGATAACCGACAGCGGCGACTTCACGCAGTATGCTGAAACCTTTTTCCGCCAGATAAGGGTCGTGTTCAATCAGCCCGTTGATGCAGTCGTTAATGGCGGGCGTGGTACTCATGTAGTAGGGCGACAGTCCGCGCATGAACCCCATATTCAGGATCGACAAGGCCGTTTTGACATAGCGTTTGTGCGGATGGCTGGTATTGAAGAAGGTGCGGATCGATTGCTGGGCAAGATAGACATCCTCGACGAACCCCAAGCAGACCAAATGCCGTGCGGCGATGTCGGCGGCAAAGATGACGGCCAGTTTGTTATACCATTGCCACGGATGCACCGGCATAAACCAATAATCATCGGTATCCAGCCCCTGCCGCGCCAATGTTCGGGTAAATTGGTCAAGAGTCGAATTTCCCAGCTCCTGCTCCAGCAATTCCGTATAAGACAAATCGTCCGCACAGGCGAAAACCGTTTTGCTTTTATGCGCCGCCAGCCAGATTAGCTTAACCGGCGCCGCGGCTTCCGGCGAATAAGCCTGATAGTCGGCCGCATCGAAACCGATGCGGCCGTTATTGGCCAGAAAGGCGGGATGGCCTTCCATCATCGCGGTTTCGACGGTCTGAAAATCGGCGTCGAGGAGTTGCGCCACATCGACACCCTTCTTGGTGTGCTTATAAGCGCTGCCGTACAGCGTACTGGTGATTTCTTCCATATAAGTCGGCAGTATCGAAGGATCAATGCCCAGGCCTTCGCTGACTTCCAGGATAAAGCTCAAGGAATCCGACGCGGCCTTGTCGCCGTCAACGAATTTTTCAACGGAAGCCTTGTCGATATACCAGTGTTCCAGGCTCAACACTTGCGCGCGGAAGCTGTATTCGACGCCCGGCTTGTCGGTCTTGAGCCGGTAATGTCCCCAGTCGCCTTCCGAGAACTGGAGTTCGGGCGTTATCAGCAATTCGTGCGCAAACTCGCTGATCGCTTTGCAAAGATGCAGGGTATTCACATGCGCCCAGACGTCTTCCCGCAAATGAGCGACGACGTGATTGGGCGATACGGAGACCGGGTTTTTGCCCCGCGCAGCGCGGTATTGTTCCCGGCTGCAAAATGCCAGATGGGCGGTTTTATTGGGCAGCGTTATGACTTTTTGATATTCAAATCCCACCCGTTTATTCAAGGCATGGATTTTTTCATTATTGATGTCCGGCTCGACGACTATTCGCTGCGCCGCCGGATCGCTGAATATAAAGTCCATGATGACGGTAAAAACCGAGCCGGTGAAATTGGCTATCGGGCGCTCGGCAGGCGCGACCAGGATATGCATGCCCCGGTCGCCGGCTTGCCAGGCATAATGTTCGCTAAGCGCATGGTGTTCGGGGTCGTAACATTCCAGTAGAAAAGCGGGTTGGTCGTTGCAAAAGCCCAAATAAACCAGCGACTGCTCGGCGATTTTCCGGTATTCCGCTTCGACCTGTTCGACTGAGTAGCCTTGCAGTCCCCAATAGCTTGCATAGTCCCTGTTGACCCAATCATGGATCAACGCAATATCTTGCGGGATTTGCAAGGGGCGTAAACGGAACGTGCCTATCGCGGGTATGTATTTTTTGAAGATGAAAGATTCGTAATTCATGTTTTGTTGCTCATTGTCAGTGTGGGAGTTGCAGAGGTTGTTAGCTGTCGATGCTTCGACGGGCTCAGCACGAACGGCTTTCACAGCCTCCAACTGTGGTTTCAGGTTTATTAAAACAAGGCGCTGCGAGTGCTTACGACGGGTGCTGATTCCAAAAAATGTTATTTATATTTACCATGAAGACCATGAAGGACTTGAAGAGACTACTGCATTGACTTCATGCGTGATATTGAGACGACTCATAAAACATTCGGCCCTGAATTCCAGCCCTGTAGGCCGGAATAAGGCTTTTCGAGCGTCAGCGAGAACAAGCGTTTCCGGCACACCGCCCGGATTCGCCGGAAACGCCACCACGCGCTGCGCCCTTCGTCAAGCTCAGGACAGGCTTGGGTGGTCTTATTCCGGCCTACAACTACTTCCCTTCATTATCTTTATGTCCTTCATGGTAATAAAAACAAGTTATAAACATTGTGCTGCGTCAGCACCCCTTACGACGTTTCCATAACCGCATTCATAGGCTTTGGCGCCGCCTTGAACAGCAGCGCGTACAAAAAAGCCGTCAGCACCAGTCCCAAGGCGCCCGCGATAAAGGGCATTTGCAGGCCTTGGGCGGCGACTAACGAACCTGCGGTATATGAGGCAATCAGCGCGC
Source organism: Methylobacter tundripaludum (assembly GCF_002934365.1). GTDB lineage: Bacteria > Pseudomonadota > Gammaproteobacteria > Methylococcales > Methylomonadaceae > Methylobacter_A > Methylobacter_A tundripaludum_A. Next base: position 94,940 of record NZ_PTIY01000002.1, read on the forward strand.
CCAGGCTTTGAAAAAAATAGATCTTGCTGAAGTCGGCGGCATAAGATGCGGGCGTGCTGACTTCGAATAACAGCAAGTCCAGACGGACGGTGGCCTGGAACAGCGCCCAGCCGAACAGGCATCGGCCCAGCAGCACAATCGCCTGTTGCCCGGAGGCTTGCAGCAACAGCCCGAACATGCCCAGTAAAGCCGCCGAAACAATCCCGTGCTTGCTGCTGCCCATGTTTTTATTGATGCACAGCGCCAGCAATGCGATAGCCCCCGGTATGGCGAAAACCAAGCCGGTGACAATCCCGCCGTTCCATGCGGAGATGGCTTCCCAATAGCGCGAGAAGAAAGGCCGTATCAGGTAAACGCTGAAATAGAAGAGCAGCATGACCAAGCCCAGTTTATAAACCAGGCTCCCGGTTAAAACCTCTGCCGCCTGTTCCGCCGGATATTGCGGAGCCTCCGGCGATGCTTCCGCATCGGTTTTATCTTTGCCGAGCAGGAACGCGCACACCAGCATCTGTAAAAAATCGCCTACCGACATCAACAGAAAGATCAGTCGCGGTTCGAACAGATCCAGCGCAAAACCGCCGATGCCTGCGCCGGCTATGGCGCCCAGGTGTACGATGACCGACAGCAACCCGATCGTGCCGCCGTGCTTGTCTTTGTGCTCAAGGCTCATCACAAAAGGGTAAATCAGCAGATAACTGGCTTTAAACACCATCATCAACAGCGACACGAACCAGAACTCCGGCAGCGAGCCGGATTCATAACACAATATGCTCAACACGCCCGCGGCAAATTGCGTATAAATCAACAGCCTGAGCACCGGCATATGTTTGGCCGCGGCGGCCCATAACGGAAACGCCAGCATGACGACAAAGCAGCTTGCGCTCAGGTACAGGCCGATGTGTTGCGGGGCCGTTATCGAAAAGGCGGCGGCAAAGAATTGCGGATAGAACGGAATCAGCATCGAGTCGCTGATTACCGAAACCGCGACCATCGCAACGAGAAAAAATTTCAGCTGCGGATTCATACTAAAACACCGGATGGCTCAACGGCGCTGACTTTTTCTTCCGGCGCCGAGAACCGCTGAAAGGCGATGCTTTGCTCTATCGGGTAGTGCTCCTGGCCGGTGACGGCTTTGATAATGCAGGCATTGCGGTAGCAGACCATGCCCAAGTCCGGCGTGACGAAGCCGTGCGTATGCAGTCCCACGTTCTGCACGAATATCTCGCCGCCATTAGGGTCGATGCTGTAGTTCCTGTTGACCGCGAACCGGGCTTGCGGATCCCGCTGAATGCGCGACGCGATGCCGTCGATAAACGCCGGCAACTGGTAACTGTAGCCGGTCGCCAGCACCAGCCCTTCAGTGCGGTGGCTGTAGCCCGCCTCCTGCTCGCCTTGAAAGAATTCCAGCTCAAAACGCCCGTCACCGGCATTGAATTCGGCGGCTTTTAATTCCGAGTTCGTCAACAAATTAACCCGAAAATCATGGCTTAAGCGCTTAACGTACATCAGGTCGTAAATGTCGTTAATCAAGGAGCCGTTAATGCCCTTGTACAGGTTTTTCTGGCCGTCGATTAAACGCTCCCGTTTGTGCGCGGGCAGTTGGTGGAAATAGTCCACATATTCCGGCGAGGTCATTTCCAGCGTCAGCTTGCTGTACTCCAGCGGAAAGAATCGGGGCGATCTGGTTATCCAGCTCAGTTCATAGCCGTAACTGTCGATGTCCTGAAGCAGGTCGTAAACAATCTCCGCGGCGCTTTGCCCGCTGCCCAATACCGTAATCGACTTTTTGCGTTGCAGCGTCTTCTTGTGCCGCAAATACTGCGATGAATGCACCGATTTGTCGGCCGTTTCCAGGCAGCACGCGGGCGTGTAGGGCAGGGTTCCGGTGCCCAGCACCAACTTTTTCGCACGGTAAGTTTTGGCTTTCCCGGTTTTCATGCACTGTGACTGGATCACATAACAGCCCAGGCTCTCGTCGTACTCGATTTGCCCGACGTGGGTGTTGAATGCGACATTGTCCAGCTTGCTCGCCGCCCATTGGCAGTATTGGTTGTATTCGCTGCGCATCAGGAAGAAGTTTTCCCTGATGTAAAACGAATAAATCCGGCCTTGCTGCTTGATGTAGTTTAAAAAGCTGAACGGGCTGGTCGGGTCGGCCAAGGTCACCAGGTCGGACAGGAAAGGGGTCTGCAAATGCGCGTCTTGCAGCAAAATGCCCGGGTGCCAGTTAAAGCCCTCGCTTTTGTCCAGAAAAAGGCTGTTCAAGCCTTCTATCGGTTGCATTAGGCAAGCCAAGCTTAAATTAAACGGACCTACGCCGATGCCGATTACATCATAAGTGATCTCACGCATCGCAGGCCTCCTTGATGAATGCCTGGTTGGCGGCCGGGTGGGCCGCTTGGGTTACGGTTTTGTCGGGTGAATTGAAGTAGTTTTGCCCATGATGGGTGATCAGTTTAAGCACGGCCTGCATGTCCTGGATAGTCGTCAACGGGTTCAGTAAAGTGAATTTAAGATATTGTTTGCCATGTACTTTGGTGCTTGCTATGACCGCTTCGCCGGACCTGAACAGGGCTTTGCGGATATAGGCGTTAACGCGGTCGATGTCGTGTTCCGAATGTCGCCGGGACGGGCGATAACGGAACACCAGCGTGCTCAGCTGCGGCTGATGGATCACTTCGATGCTTTGTTCCGACAGCAGCAGCAAATAAGTCTGTTTCGCCAAATGAATATTGCGGTCGAACGCCGCGCCAAGTTGGTCGGCGCCCATCGTTCTGAGGGTCAGCCAGAGTTTCAGCGCGTCAAAGCGCTTGGTGGTCTGGATGCTTTTATTGACCAGATTGGGCGTGCCTTCATTGGCTTGGCTGAGCGGGTTCAGGTATTCGGCATGGTGGGTGACTACGGCTAAATAGTGTTTGTCCCTGACCAGGAACGCGCTGCAACTGACCGGTTGCAAGAAAGATTTGTGGTAATCGACGGTGACCGAATCGGCGGACTCGATGCCCGCCAGCAAATGGCGAAACTTGGGCGATACCAGCAAACCGCAACCATAAGCGGCGTCGACGTGCATCCACAATTGATGAATGCGGCAGAGTTCGGCGATTTCAGGCAAGGGATCGATGCTGCCGAAATCGGTCGTGCCGGCGGTGGCGACAACCGCCATCGGGATTAAGCCGTCGGCCAGACACTGCTCGATGGCCTGTTCCAGCGCCTGGGCGTTCATTTTGAAATAGCGGTCGCAAGGAACGGAAATCACCGAGTCATAGCCCAAGCCCAGTATCGCCGCCGCTTTTTGCACGCTGAAATGGCTCATCTGCGAGCTGAAAATGCGCAATTTGCGGAAATCTACCGGCAAGCCCTGCGCTTTATTGTTATGTCGCCATTTTTTTGCGCAGAAACTGTCGCGCGCGAGCAGCATCGCCATCAGGTTGGATTGGGTGCCGCCGCTGGTGAAAATGCCGTCCGCCTCCGCGCCCAGGCCGATTCTTTCCGCGGTCCAGTCGATCAGTTTTTGTTCGATCAGCGTACCGCCCGCGCTTTGATCCCAGGTGTCCACCGAGGAATTAATCGAGGTCAACAGCAGTTCGGCCAAAATGGCGGGCACCGCAACCGGGCAGTTCAGATGGGCGACATAGTGAGGATGATGAAAATAAATCGCATGATTGAGATAGAGTTGCTCAATTTCCGCCAAGGCGTCGTTAAGATCGTTGCACGATCGATTTAAATCGATCGAGTGAAATTGGGCCGCAAGCTCGTGCGGCAGGACGCCGCTGAACGGTTTGTCAGCGGCCGACATGCTTTTTTGCATCAGTTCAATGCCTTTTAGCAGGCTTTCTTCGTAGTGATGCAGACTTTTATCGGTGAAGATGAAGTCAGGATTCTGTGAGCTCTCCCTGTTTTTTTCTGCGGGAGTTTTTACTGCTTTCAGTATGAAAGTGTCGCTACTCATGTGCTTCTCCTGGGTCGAGTGAATGTTTGCCGCTACAGCGGTAAAGCGGGCTTTAACGCTGTAGCGGCCTGGATTAAAAACTGTATTTGACGGAACCCGTTACGACGCGTCTCGGTCCGAATGTTGCGAACTCGCCGCCGCTGGTAAAGGCCGTGGCGACGTATTCTTTATCAAGCGCATTTTGCAGATTGATGGAGAACTGAAACTGCTTCCATTTGTAATGAGTCGATGCATCGAACAAGACCACGCTGGGCACTTCGATCGTGTTTTTGGCGGCATAGCTGTTGCCGAACGATGTGCCGATATAGCGTGCGCCGCCGCCCACGCCCCAACCTTTGGCGATACCGGCCGGTACGGTGTAATCGGCCCATACAGAAGCCTTGTGCTCGGGGGTGTATTCAAGCGGCTCTCCGATTTCGGCGGTAAAGGAGCTCTTGGTCACTTCCGCATTCAGGTAGGTATAGTTGCCGGTCAGGTTTAAGCCGTTATCCAAACTGGCGACGCCTTCCAGTTCGACGCCGCGGGAATTGGCTTCGCCCCGTTGCACATTCGCATAAGTGATCGGGTCGGGGGTCAGGAAGTCTGTACGCGTAAGGTCGAAATAAGCCAGCGTGACGAAGCTGTTTTGGTTTTTCGGCTGGAATTTGACGCCGAACTCATATTGTTCCCCCGTTTCGGGTTTAAGGGCTTTGCCGGCCGCATCGGTGCCCAGCGCGGGAAGAAAGGATTGCGCATAACTGAAGTACGGGGCCAGGCCGTTGTCGGCCACGTACACCAGGCCGGCGCGGCCGGTCAGTGCATTGTCGTCCTGCGTTGTGCTTAAACCGGTGAGCTTGTTTTTGATCACGCTGTCGGCGCGGTCATAGCGCCCGCCCAATGTCGCTCGCCAGTGCTCGCCGAATTTGATCTGGTCTTGAAGATAAAGCCCGATCTGGTTCTGGGTCGCATCCTCGTTTTTAAAGACCGGAGCGGACGCAACCGCCGAGCCGTAGACCGGATTGAAAATGTCGAGGTTCGGCGCGGCGCCGTAAGTTTGCAGCGAATTGGAGCCGACATGTTGAAAATCGAGGCCCGACAGCAAGGTATGATCCAGTACCGCTGTCGAGAATTTAAACTGGGCCTGGTTGTCGAGGTTGAAGCCGTGGACTTTGCCGAAGCTCTCATACAATGCGCGGCTGATCGTGCGTTGGTCGGCCAGCAATGCGGTCGTATAAATGGAGCGGTCATCGACTTCGTTGTTGTAGTAACGGGTGTTCTGGCGCAACGTCAGCGCATCGTTGACGCGATGCTCCAAGGCGTAACCGACGGCAAACTCTTCCCGGCTGTATTGATCGACATTCGGCTCGCCGGTGAAACGATTGGTCGGAATTTTGCCGTTGGCATTGGTGCGCAACGTGCCTTCGGCCGGTAAACGTTGCGAGGGTTTGGTGTCATCCTTTTGGTAATGGCTTAAAAAAGTCAGCGTCGTATCGTCGCTGGGTTTCCAGGTCAGCGCCGGAGCGACATAAATACGGTTGTCTTTGATGAAATCGACCTGGGTTTCGCTGTCGCGCACCAGGCCGGTGACGCGATAGGCCAGCGTTTTCCGTTCATCAAGCGCGCCGCCGACATCGAGTTCGCCTTGGAAGCGGTCGTAAGTTCCCGCTTCAAACTTGATTTCCCGGAACGGGTCGAATGTCGGCCGCTTGGACACGTAGTTAACCAAGCCGCCGGGGCTGGCTTGTCCGTAAAGTACCGACGCGGGTCCGCGCGGCACTTCAATGCGTTCCGCGCCATAAGGTTCCAGGCTGTAACCTACGGCGAAGCCGGGATTGCTGAGTTTGAGGCCGTCGCGGTAAAGCCCGGTTTCCGTCGCATCGAAGCCGCGAATTTTGATGAAGGTGGTGCGCGGTTCAAAACCGAAGGTCTCGCTTTGCACGCCGGGCGTGTAGCGCAAGGCTTCGGCCATAGTGCTGACATTTTGCGCTTCCATTTGATCGCTGGTAATCACCGAGATCGATTGGGGCGTTTCTATCAGCGGAGTGTCGGTTTTGGTGCCGGCCGTCGAGCTGCCGACTTTGTAATTGCCGGAGGTATTATCGCGCGCCGCTTTAACCTTAACGGCCGGCAGAGTGATCTCTTTTTTTTCAGTAGCCTGCGCTTTGGTTGGGCGCTCGGCGGCCATCGCCATTCCGTTCAGCGCGGCTCCCAGCGGCAATAATGCGGCCAGCCGCCAGCTTGCTTTCTTTAAAGCCGTATTTCTTTTCGACATGCCTTTCCCCTTAATATTTATAGTGGTGGCTGCCTGGCAAGAAAGCTGGGTGGCTGATTTGTGTTATGTAGTAGATTTATCTGGATCGGCGATGAAACCGATGCTTTATATATGTTCCTGGCCGATAGCGTGTGACTCAGGGGCAGGGGTTTTCAGGATGATTTTTAGTGAACGCGGCCTATTGCCGGCTGAGTATTGCGATGCGCCGGCGCCGCATCTTGCATCTGGGCGATCCGCACCTTGGCGTGGTTTAAGACTGAGCTGAGTATGTGCAGCGATTCGCAATTGGTGCGTATCTTAGTTTCGCCCAGATTTATCTCTAGGGTGCCGCAATCAGGACAAAATACCACGCGACAATCGGCGTTACCGGCAAGGCTTACTTTCTTGTGTCGTTTATTTGAATTTATTGAGTTCATTGATTTCACCATCCAAATGTTGGGCAGGATAAAGTCTGCCGAAGCCGCGGTATGCAGCGTTTCTTTGACATTGGCTGGCTACCAACAGCGGAAGTGTTGGTTGATGGCTGGCTGCTTTTTACAAATTATTTGGTCAGGATTAATTTGTCCTGGCGCGTTAAACGTAATCGGTATTCTTCACCGGCGTGCTCGATCACAACTTCGCGGCCCGAGCTAAATAGCTCCGCGCTGTTTAACCTCTGCCGCACCAGCTGTGATCCCGTCACTGCCGGCACTTCCACCTTCCCTGGTGGTCGTAAAACAGGCGTTGTGTCCTGTTTTGTCGACAGCGTTAAGTCTAAAGGTTCTGTAGAGGGGGGAAGTTGTTTGTTCATGGTTGCAAATAATAATGATTATCATTTGTCGAGTCAACATTTGTTGTTCCATTTTGGTAAATTACTTAAAAGTCAGCGCGTAATCACTTAATTGGATAGTGCATGCCCAAGCTGTTATCGATGCCGATTAGGAACGTGCATGAAATAACTTGAGCAAGTTTTATTTTTCATTTTTTAACCATGAAGGACATGAAGCGGCATGAAAGGTTTAAGTCTTCATGTCCTTCATGCTCTTCATGGTAATTGCCTAAATTAATTTATGCACGGTCCTTAACGCTGGATAATGTCCAGAAAAGACAGGAAAAAAGAGACTTCGTATGATGTGGTTTGAGTTTAATTGAGGTGGGAGGGTAAGAACCGGAATAAGCATGCGGTACTGGGGCACTTAAGAGCGATTACCTTGTAGTGTTAGCCAGCCTGTCATATAGGCGTCATAATGAGAATGTCTAATATCGAAAGTCAATTGTCCCCTATGAAACCAAACCCGGATCTATAAACCATGACCACCCAACAGACGAAGCTATCCCAAGAAGAAATCAGCAAGATTGACGCCTATTGGCGCGCATGTAACTATCTTGCCGCGGGCATGATTTATCTGCGCGACAATCCGTTGCTGCGCGAACCGCTCAAGCTTGAGCATGTGAAGAGTCGCTTGCTGGGGCATTGGGGATCAAGTCCCGGCCTTTCTTTTACCTATATCCACCTCAACCGGCTGATTAATAAGTACGACCTGAATGCTATTTTTATGGCCGGTCCGGGACACGGCGCGCCGGGCGTGCTCGGTCCGGTTTATCTGGAGGGCGCGTACAGCGAAACCTATCCGAACAAGAGCGAAGACGAACACGGCATGCGCCAATTTTTCAAGGAATTCTCCTTTCCGGGCGGCATCGGCAGCCATTGCACGCCGGAAACGCCGGGCTCGATTCATGAAGGCGGCGAACTCGGCTACAGCGTCTCGCATGCGTTCGGCGCGGCTTACGACAACCCGGATTTGATTGTTGCGGTGGTGGTCGGCGATGGCGAATCCGAAACCGCACCGCTGGCGACCTCCTGGCATTCCAATAAATTCCTGAACCCGATCCGCGACGGCGCGGTGCTGCCGATCCTGCATCTGAACGGCTACAAGATCAACAACCCGACCATCCTGTCGCGCATCCCGCACGAAGAATTGGAAAACCTGTTCAAGGGCTACGGCTGGACGCCTTATTTCGTCGAGGGTAGCGACCCGGACGCGATGCACCAGGCTATGGCGGCCGCTATGGAGCAGTGCGTGCTGGAAATCCGCCGTATCCAACAGGAAGCGCGCGCTAGCTGCCAGCCGGTCCGCCCGCGCTGGCCGATGATCGTGTTGCGCTCGCCCAAAGGCTGGACCGGGCCGAAAGAAGTCGATGGCAAGAAAGTGGAAGGCTTCTGGCGCGCTCACCAAGTGCCGCTGGGCAACGTGCGCGACACGCCGGAGCATTTCAAACAGCTGGAAGACTGGCTGCGCAGTTACAAGCCGGAACAACTGTTTGACCGGGACGGGCGCTTGCTGCCCGAATTCAAAGCCCTTGCACCCAAGGGCGCTCGGCGCATGAGCGCCAACCCCCACGCCAACGGCGGCCTGCTGCGCAAAGCCCTGCACATGCCGGATTGCCGCGACTATGCCGCCGTCGTGACCAAGCCTGGAACCACCAGCGCCGAAAACACGCGTCCTCTAGGCAAGTTCCTGCGCGACATCATGCGCTTGAATATGAACAATTTCCGCGTGTTCGGCCCCGACGAAAACAGCTCGAACAAGCTGGACGACGTGTACGAGGCCAGTAAGAAAACCTGGCTGGCCGACTATCTGCCGGAAGATGCGGGCGGCGGCGAACTGTCGCCGGACGGTCGGGTCATGGAGATGCTGTCCGAGCATACCTTGGAAGGCTGGCTGGAAGGCTATCTGCTGACCGGCCGCCACGGTTTCTTCTCCACCTACGAAGCCTTCGTGCATGTGATCGATTCGATGTTCAACCAGCATGCCAAATGGCTGGCGATGTCCAAGGAAGTCGCATGGCGCGCGCCGGTGTCATCGCTGAACCTCTTAATCACCTCGACCGTCTGGCGCCAGGATCACAACGGCTTTACCCATCAGGATCCGGGCTTTCTCGACGTGGTGGTCAACAAAAGCCCGGAGGTGACGCGGATCTACCTGCCGCCCGACGTTAACTGTCTGCTGTCGGTTGCCGATCATTGCTTGAAGAGCACCAATTACATCAACGTGATCGTTTGCGACAAGCAAAAGCATTTGCAATTTCTGGACATGGATGCGGCGATCAAGCACTGCACCAAAGGCATCGGCATCTGGGGCTGGGCGAGTAACGATCAAGGCGTCGAACCGGATCTGGTTATCGCGAGCGCGGGCGACATCCCGACCAAGGAAGCGCTGGCCGCAGTGGTGTTGCTGCGCGAGAATTTCCCGGAACTGAAGATTCGCTTCATCAACGTGGTCGATCTTTACAAGCTGACGCCGGACAGCGAACATCCGCACGGCTTGTCGGACAAGGATTTCGATAGCCTGTTTACGCTGGATAAGCCTATCCTGTTCAACTTCCACGGCTATCCCTGGCTGATCCATCGCCTGGCCTATCGCCGCAACAACCACAAGAACCTGCATGTGCGCGGCTACAAGGAAAAAGGCAGCATCAATACGCCGCTGGAGCTCGCAATCCAAAACGAGATCGACCGCTTCAGCCTGGTGATCGATGCGATCAACCGCGTTCCGTCTTTGCGCGTGGCGGGCGCGCATGTCAAAGAAAGCATGCGCGATATGCAGATCGAATGCCGCAACTACGCTTACGAACACGGCACCGATTTGCCCGAGGTTGATAACTGGGTGTGGCCGTATTGAAGCGTTCGGTTCTAACGATCAACAGCGGCTCGTCTTCGATCAAGGCGAGCCTGTTTGCCGCTGACGGGGCGCGGCGCAATTTCCGTTATGAGCATGTGCGTGATCAACGGGAAGCATTCGATCAGTTGCTGCACGATCTGGAAGGCGATATGCCGGAGCGGGTCGGGCATCGTTTTGTCCACGGCGGCGATATTAGCGATTCGGCAAGGCGGGTCGATGCGGCCGAGCGTTGCCGGCTGGAACAGTTGATCCATCTTGCCCCGCTGCATTTGCCGGGCAATTTGCTCGGGCTGGATTTGTGCCTGCAACGTTTCAACGCGCCGCAAGTCGTCTGCTTCGATACGGCTTTTCATGCCACGATGCCCGATTTGGCCAAACGCCTGCCGATTCCGAACGAGCTTGGCTTGCGCCGCTTCGGTTTTCATGGGCTCAATTACGCCTATATCGCCAAAGTTTTGCCCGATATGCTCGGCGATGCGGCTTATAAAAAAGTTGCCGTCGCCCATTTGGGCAGCGGCGCCAGCCTTTGCCTGATGGAAAACCTGAAATCCGTGGACACGACGATGGGTTATACCCCGGCGGGCGGCATTCCGATGGGAACCCGAAGCGGCGACCTTGATCCCGGCGTGATGCTGGAGCTGGCGAAACATTACAATCCCGAACAATTGAGCGACGTGGTCTTCCACAAGATGGGATTGATGGCTTTGTCGGCGGGCGAAAGCTCGGAAATGAACGAGCTTCTTTCGAGTAACAGTGAAAACGCCCAATTCGCGGTCGATTATTTTTGCCGTCAGGTAAGGGCCGCGATAGGCGGTTTTGCGGCCAAGGCGGGCGGTATCGATGCGCTGGTTTTTACCGGCGGCATCGGCGAGCATTCGGCCGAAGTCCGTGAAAAAATCTGCGCTCCCCTGGATTTTCTTGGGTTTGCGTTGGACCAGACAGCCAACCATTCCGGGATGACCGACATCGGTCTTGCCGGTCACAAGCCCGTGTTGATCGTTCCCGCTGATGAGGAAGTGATGATCCGCAATCTTTGCTTAAGTACTTGTCCGTAGATATTTAAACTTCCAGGACGAACTATACAGGCCGGCACAGATACCGCACGACCAGACGGAAACGCCGCCGCGCTGCTTTAAGTTAAGCATAATGGCCCGCTCCTACGCACTTAACTTAGGATCGTGCATGAAATAACTTGAGCAAATTTTATTTTTAAACCATGAAGCGCATGAAGGACATGAAGGATTTAAGTCTTCATGTCCTTCATGCTGATTGCTTAAATTAATTTATACATGTTCCTTAATGGCTGTGACGTAGCGCGTGGAATTTACTTGAATTCTGGCGCGTTGATACCGATAGGAGGGAGGAGTTCATCCCATTGGCCGTATCTTTCAGTTATGATGAATCGATGTTTTAAATGCTGTCAGCGGTGTACCCTAGGGAAGCGCTGAACAAATTGATTTCGCTCATGGTTCGACAAGCTCACCATGAACGAAATCAGAAACTTACCGTTCATCCTGAGCTTGTCGAAGGATTAAATCAGCACTTCCCTAGGCATTTGTGAACTTTATGTTATAAGGGCAAAAGTCCTGCTGACTCTATATATAATTGATTACCGGAGATAATGATTAATGTTTTACTGGATATACGATATTCCGAATGGGCTTCTGGCCGGGTTGATGTGCCTTGTCTGCCTGAGCTATACCTGGATTGGCCTGCTGACATTAAGGCCGTGGATACGGAAATGGCTTGGGTCTGAACAGGGGGGAGAAAACGAGTTTGTCAGCTATTTTCTTTCGGCTTACGGCGTTTTCTACGGTTTGATGCTCGGCTTGATCGCCGTCGCTACTTACCAGAACTTCAGTGATGTAGACGGTAAAGTCGCAAGAGAGGTGACAAGTATTGCCGCGTTATACCGGGATGTTTCCAGCTATCCTGAACCGGTTCGGAGCAGCTACCAAAACCATCTACGCGGATATGTCCATTATGTGATCGATGAGGCTTGGCCTGCCCAGCAGCGCGGGATAGTTCCGATGGGCGGCTCGATGCGCGTTACGAACTTTCAGAAAGACTTGTTCGCTTTCGAGCCAAAGACCAAGGGTGAAGAGATTCTGCATGCAGAAGCGCTACGGCAATTCAACGTTTTCATCGAGGCTCGGGTGGCGGGAAAGCAAAGCGTGGGGGCCTCATTGCCCGAGGAACTCTGGTATGTGGTGGTGATCGGGGCGGCGTTGAACCTGGCCCTGATCTGGATGTTCTCTATTGATAGGGTCTCGATTCATCTGGCTTTGTCCGGTATTCTTTCGCTGTTTGTCGGCTTGATGCTGTTTTTTATCGCTGCGATGGATAATCCTTTTCGAGGAACCTTGAGTATTACGCCTGAAGCCTTTCAGATGTTACTGGATAGTACGATGAACTCAAGATAAGTTAAAAAACGCGAGGCTCCCAAACTTCAGTGTTTGTGATAATGTTGCAAAAACCTCCTCGTTCCCGCGCGCTGCGTCACTGCCATTAAGTGAAGTATTGTAGGACCGGTCATGCCCGCGATTTCTACAGTCGCTGCCCAAATGTCGCGGGCGCGGCCCGCTCCTACGACGTCATTGTGCTTTATGAACGGGAGCCAACCCGCGTCGCCCGGTGGCTGTTAGGCTAAGTCGGATTTTCCAATTTATGCGTTACAGCCGGTTGCGGTGTTAATTTCCAAATATCGCGGTTGTATTCGCCGATCGTCCTGTCGGTAGAAAACTTGCCGCTGTTCGCGCAATTTAAAATGCTCATTTTGATCCAGTGATCTTTGTCCCGATAGGCGTCTTCAACCCGTTTTTGGGTATCGACGTAGCTTCTAAAATCGGCAATCGTCATCCAGGGATCGTGAGGACTTTTTATCGAGTTGATCAGGTCGTCGAAGATGCCCGGCTCGAACTGGTTGAAATAGCCGGATTCCAGTAGATGCATGACTTGCTGCAAATCTTCGTCCTGGTCGATCATGTCGAGCGGGTCGTAGTGGGCTCGCCTTGCTTCAATTTGCTCTTCGGTCAAGCCGAACAAAAAGAAGTTTTCATCGCCTACTTCTTCGCGGATTTCAATGTTTGCGCCGTCCAGTGTGCCGATGGTGAGCGCGCCGTTCATCATCAGTTTCATATTGCCTGTGCCTGAAGCTTCCTTGCCGGCGGTGGATATTTGTTCGGATAAATCGGCGCCGGGACAGATCTTTTCCATCGCCGAAACGCGGTAATCCGGTAAAAACAGCAAGGTCAGTTTGTCGCCTATATCAGGGTCGGAATTAATGACTTGGGCGACATTGTTGATCAGCTTGATGGTTTTTTTCGCCATGCGGTAACCGGGAGCCGCTTTGCCGCCGATTAATACGCATCTTGGCACCCGGTCGGCGTCGCCTTTCTTTATGCAGTTATAAAGATGGATGACATGCAATACATTGAGCAGCTGACGCTTGTATTCATGAATGCGTTTAACCTGCACATCGAATAAGGCATCGACATTCAAATGCAGTTCCGCGCCGTGTTTGGTTTTTTTATAGTCAATCAAACGTTGTTTTCCCGCCTGCTTGATCGCGTGCCAGCGTTGACGGAATTTGGCGTCGTCGGCGTGGGGTTCCAGTTTTTTCAGTTGCGATAAATCGGTGACCCATTTGTCGCCTATGGTTTCCGTTATCAGGCTTGCCAACTCGGGATTGCAGGCCGCTAACCAGCGCCGCGGCGTCACGCCGTTAGTTTTATTGTTGAATTTATGCGGCCATAAGGCGTAAAAGTCCCTGAACAAGTCCTGCGTCAGTAACTTGGAATGCAGCTGGGCAACCCCGTTCACGGAAAAACTGCCGACTATCGCAAGATGGGCCATTCTTACCTGTTGCCGGTCGCCTTCCTCGATGATCGACATCCGGCTTAATCGATCGGTATCCGCAGGCCAGTGCATCGAAACTTCAGCCAGAAAACGGGCGTTGATTTCAAAAATAATCTCCATCAGCCTCGGCAGCAACCGCTGCATCAGGCTAACCGGCCATTTTTCCAGCGCTTCGGGCAGCAAGGTGTGGTTGGTATAGGCCATGGTGTTTTTGGTGATTGTCCAGGCTTGATCCCAGGTTAATCCGTGCATGTCCATCAGCAGGCGCATCAGTTCGGCAATCGCAATGCTCGGGTGGGTGTCGTTTAGCTGGAAGCAGCTTTTTTCGGCAAAATGCTCGAAATTATCGCCGTGCAGGCTTGTCCAGTGGGCGATGACATCCTGCAAGCTGGCGGAAGCCAGGAAGTATTGCTGCCGCAATCTCAGTTCCTTGCCGTTTTCGTTGGCATCGTTGGGGTACAGCACCATCGTGATATTTTCGGCCGTGATTTTTGCCGCGACGGCTTCCGCATAACCGCCTGCATTGAATTCATCCAGGTTGAATTCCTCGGTAGCTATCGCCTTCCACAGCCGCAGTGAGTTAACGGTTCCATTCCGATAGCCGGGTATCGGCGTATCGAAAGGCACGGCCAATACATTACTGGTCGCCATCCAGCAATGCCGTTGTTTGCCGTTCTCGTCGGTCTGGACTTCTGTATGGCCGCCGAATTTAATGCAATGCGAATATTCCAGGCGCTCGATTTCCCAGACGTTACCGTGGCGCAACCAATGATCGGGTTTTTCGACCTGTTCGCCGTTGATAATAGTTTGGGTAAACATGCCGTATTCGTAACGCAAGCCGTAACCGATCACCGGCAGCTGCAAGGTGGCGCAGCTGTCTATAAAGCAGGCGGCGAGACGGCCCAGGCCGCCATTGCCGAGCCCTGCATCCTGTTCGCTGCCGATTAGTTCTTCCACGGCAATGCCGAGATCGTACATGGCCTGGGTTACGGTATCGGTTACGCCCAGATTTAGCATGGCGTTGCTCAAAGTCCGGCCCATCAGAAATTCCATCGACAGGTAATAACCCCGTCTACAGTCATTGCTTTTATAGGTTTGATGCGTGGTTTTCCAGCGCTCCATCAGGCGGTCGCGAATCGCCAGCGATAAGGCTTCGCCGGCATAATAAGGGGAGCGGCAGTTTTCGTCCCGGCCCAGCAGGTGGACATAGTATTCTTTGAAGTCATCAATAAAATCGTTTTTTTCCCGGCCCTGCGCGGGAAGCTTGGTGATTGACGGCTTGGGGTTGCTGATTACAAATTTGTTGGTGGGCATTATTTAATCCTGAAAGCTATGTCGGTCGGGTTAATCAGTTTTTCAAATTCATCTAGCGGTATCGGTTTGCCGAACAAGTAGCCTTGATAGGCCGAGCACCCCAGTTGTTTTAGACAGGCAAATTGCGGTTCGGTTTCCACGCCGCCGGCAATCACGTCGATCTCCAGTTTGTTGGTCATGGCGATGACCGTTTTTACGATCAGTGCGTCGCCAGTGTCGATGGCGATGTCGCGCATCAGGAACGGGTCGATCTTTAACTGGTCGATGGGTAGCTTCTTCAGCTGACTCAATGAGGAATAACCGGTACCGAAGTTATCCATTGAAAAGCGGACGCCGAGCTGTTTCAGCGCCTTCATTTTTTTGATGGTGTTGGAGAGGTCATGGAGCATCAGGCTTTCGGTCAGTTCCAATTTAAGCCGCTTCGCATTGACGCCGGTCTCTTCCAGCGTCCGGCGCAATTGTTCGGCGAAACCGGGGCTGTTGAATTGACCGGGGCTGATGTTGACGGCGAGCTGCAATTTCTTTTTCAGCGGGTCGGCCTGCCATAATCTAAGTTGTTCGCAGGCGGTTTTCAGCACCCATGCCCCGATCGGCAGGATCAAGTCTGTTTGTTCCGCTATCGGGATGAATTGATCCGCAGTAAGCACTCCGTATTGTGGATGTTCCCAACGTAGCAGGGCTTCCGCTCCGATCATTTTGCAATTGCCGTCTACCTGAATTTGGTAATAAAGCTGGAATTGGCGCTTTTCCAACGCAAGGTTCAACTCCGATTTCAACGTCCGGTGGTCATGTTCATGGTCGGCATGTATTTCCGGGTGCGCAAAAGCCGAAGTTATATCCGTTTTGCTATACCAGTCAATGTCGTGCAGTTTGAAAAGGCTTTTAGTCAGCCGATTGGTGACCAATTTGCGTCCGTCCCTGTCTTTGAGCAGAACGGCATCGGGAATCGCATCGATCAGGCGGGTAAGTTGAGAACTGAAAATATGCAGTTTGCCTTCGTTCTTGTGCAGTTTTTGCAGGGCGTTGCTTTGCTTTTTGATCAACGCAAATTGGTCTTGCCGGGTGTTAGGCAGTTTTTTTTTCAGTTTTTTAGGCATAAATTTTCCACGGAGAATAGGGTGGTCATCGGTTATTTGAATGTCATAAAACGTATTCATTGCAGACCTTGCCTTATGGATTGAGTGCAGCCGAAGCCTGTCATGAGTTTATCGAATGGGGATCACCACGAACGGCTTAACTTAATGACGTTGGAGCAGGGCGCGGTAACCGGAATGTTGTCATTATTAAAATTCCTCCCAATCGCCATTGGCGAGGGCCAGCAGTTGCGGCTTCATATTGGCTGCCGCGACCTTTTCCAGACTATGGAGAGCATTGCCGCCGGTTCTTACGCTATCCCAAACAACACGTTCCTTGTGTTCCCGATGGCGGTGTTGGTGCGCCGGCAGTGCTACAGCGGCATCTTCAACGACAGGAAACGTGTCCGGGCCGGCCAGTCTTTCATCTACGTTAAAGCCGCTTACGGTGACGGCCAAGTTTTGCGCTTGTTCTTCCAATGATTCCGTAGCGGCGGCTGCTTGTTCTACCAGGGCGGCATTTTGTTGAGTTACATTATCCATTTGGAGGATGGCTAGATTGACCTGTTCGATACCGGCGCTTTGCTCGACGGAGGCGGCGGTTATTTCGGCCATCATGCCGGAGACGCTACGGATGGAGCTGACGATTTCTTTCATGGTCAGCCCCGCTTGGGCGGCCAGTTTACTGCCCACATCGATTTTTTCCACGGAGTCTTCAATCAGGCTTTTGATTTGTTCCGCGGATGCGGCGGCGCGTTGCGCAAGGTGGCGCACTTCGCTGGCTACGACGGCAAAGCCGTGTCCGTGGATGCCGGCATGGGCGGCTTGAACGGCGGCGTTGAAGGCGAGAATATTGGTCTGGAAGGCGATGTCGTCGATCACGGAAATGATCTGCTCGATCTTTTGCGAAGATTCTTTTATTTCATTCATGGTGGAGACAACCTGGCCAACCGCCACACCGCCTTGGTCGGCTATTTCTGCTGCGCCCGTGGCAAGCCGGTTGGTCTGTTTGGCGTTCTCGGTATTATGCTGCACGCTGGATGTAAGTTCTTGCATGCTTGCGGCTGTTTGTTCCAGACGGGTGGCTTGCTCTTCGGTACGGTGCGCCAGGTCATTGTTGCCCGAAGCAATTTCCTGTACGCCGGTGTTGATGCAGCCGGCGGCCTCCTTGATCAGATGGATGATATTTTTAAGTTTTTCCACCGTGGTATTGGAATTGTCCTTCAGTTGTCCGAACGTGCCGTGGTAGTCATGAGTGATGGTTTGCGTCAGGTCGCCGCGGGACAGCGCTTCGAGCACGCGCACGGTTTCATTGATGCCTGTTTCGGTGGTATACAGGAGCTGGTTGAGGGCTTCGCCCAATTCGCGCAAGAAGCCTTCCTTGCCGCGTAAGTCGAAACGATGGGTAAAGTCGCCCAGAGTAGCGGCAGCGACAATGGTTGATACCTCTTTTTCGACGGCGATTTCGGCGGTGCGGTCCTGCCATTCGGCTACCGAACCCAGACGTTGCCCCTGTTTATTGATGACTGGGCTGGCTGCCACTACCATCGAACGGCCGCCCAGTTCCATAGTGGTTGTGTAGGTGCCGGTTAATGCGCCGAGTAATTGCGCCTGGTGCGCAGGTTTTTTATGAAAACTGTCAATCTTGCTGCCGACCAGTTTGCCGGCTGAAAAACCCGGAAAATCATTGCGGATACCTTGCTCGGCCTTGCTGAGCATATCGCTTACCGATGGGTTCGCATAAATAATTTTACCGTCGTTGTCGGCGATCATGACGCCGGTGCTGACGTTATCCAACGCAATCTTGATGCGCAGGTTTTCATCGGCGACGCGCTGGTTTTCGGCGACGTCAAAACCCAGTTTGGTTTGCATCGCTTTGAGGGCTTCCATGACTTTGCCGATTTCATTCCGGCGTTCTATGTCTATGACATTGTTGTAATTGCCCTGTGCAATTTGGCCGAAGTGGGCGATGGAGGCCTCAAGCGGATGTATGATCACGCGGACCAGAACCAAACCGAGCCACAGCACCAACGCAATGCCTGCCGCGATCAGGCCGATGGAAAAAGTGCGGAAGGTTTCATGGCGGGACTGGGCGGCCCCGAACTCCTGTCCGGCTATATCGAGCTGCATTTGCATCAGTTGCCGGATACTTTCTTCGACCGGTAAATAAAGGTCGTTGATCCTGTCTATGTCGGCCTGCGCCAGGCGGTTGCCCCGCAATGCCGCAACCGCCGGTTTTAACCCATCCGCCACGAACTGTTTTCTGTATTCGGCAAATTGGTCGGCCAGTATTTTTTCTTCAGCGGTTAATCGGGTGGACATATAGCCGGCCCAAAGCCGGGTGATTTTGTCGATGTTTTGCTCCACGTCCGCGGTGTTTTGTTGGATCGCTTCAGGTGTCGGGTTATTGAAGCTTGCGACAATAGCCAGTCGATTACCCTGCAACAAGTTTTGAATTTCGGCAATCCGGCTGATAGGAAGGGTGCGGTCCTGATACACGGTACGCAGACCTTCTTTGGTCTCGCTCATGCCGAGTAATCCTATGCCGCCGATAATCAGCAGTAAGAGTGATAGCAGGCCGACAATAGCGATCAGACGGGCCTTGATGGTCAAATCGCTGAATTCTAATTGCTTTAAAATAGAGGGTCTTACGACCTTGCCGTCCTGGATTTTCAAGTTGCGGGCCTTGCCTTCGCGAAATAACCGGTAAGCCGCGTCCGCGGTCTTGATGTGTTCATGCGCGGGTTTGCTGCGGACCGACATGTAGCCGACCAGTTGATCGCCCTCATAAAGCGGTGTGACATTAGCCAGCACCCAATAGTAATCGCCGTTTTTGCAGCGGTTTTTGACGATGCCGGTCCACGGGCGGCCTGCTTTCATCGAACGCCACAAATCGGCAAAGGCTTCGGGCGGCATGTCGGGATGACGCACGATGTTGTGCGATGCGCCGATCAGTTCTTCTCTGGAATAGCCGCTGATACGGATAAAAGCATCGTTAACATAAGTGATAACCCCTTTTAGATTGGTATTGGAAACAATAGAATCAGCATCGGTAAGAATATGTTCCACATCGGTTACGTGCTTATTAATTTTCATGAGCTGTTCCCCGGTCAGTTTGTTATTAAAAGAGACGCTTTAGGCTTAATTAACTATGTGCAGTTTGGTTGCTGAGTGTGTAAAGGATTGAAAATTGCCGGAATTTTTTGCGGCCATTCGTTGGTTAATAAAGAGACTGTTGCCGGGTATTTTTTTTGCCATTTTTTTGGCTTCGGATGCCAAGTCGGCTATATCGACATGGGATTGGCACTGGCTCGTTGATACCGGATCCACCAAGCCGACGGACAGGCTGATCAACGGGAAAAAACATTTCTCTCCGGCCCTGTTTTCAGTATGAATGCCCCCGGCATTTATATCCTTGTCGCTGTAATGGGACGGGACGGTGCTTTCAAAGGCTTTCAGTATGTTTTTACAGCGTGTTAACCAGTCATCGCAGGTAAAAATTACAATAAAATCATCGCCGCCTATATGACCGACCCGGCCGCTCTCTGCCGGGATGTATTGAATCAGCGTATTGGCGACGGCTTTGATGATCGCGTCGCCGGCATCGTAGCTGTAGACATCGTTAAAAGGTTTGAAGTTATCAAGATCAAAATAGCCGAAACCGAACGGGATTTTGTTAGCCAGCAATTGATTGATCTGGTTATTGATCGGAACGCTGCCCGGCAACAGCGTTAGGGGATTGGCGTGTTTGGCGTTATCGATTTGCTGGCGGGTGAATTCGGCGAGTAAGTCCAGCAGAGTGCCTACGCCCATATATTCCCCGTTATGGGTAATGATAAAAGCCGGGTCATTGGTCATTAATGAGGTCAGCTGCTTACTGACTAAATCGATCGGCATGTTTTTATCGATACACAACGGCGTATTTTCGATAAACATTTTGATTGGGTTTTTGCCGTGTAAGTCGATGCCGTATCGGCTAGAGAACAGTTTGGTAAGAAATTTGTCACGAAAAATAATGCCGGACGCTATGTTGTCGTCAACCAGAGGCAATATGGTCAGTTCGCTGTTGTGATGAAACAGGTTCATGACGTCGCTGATGGTGGTTTTGGCTGAAATAGGCGTGATGTCCCTGATGATCTGGACCGCTGTTGTGGCGTTATTGAATGGAGCGCTTTTGCAATCCGTATCCTGTTCGATAGCAAACAGCGCTTTGTCGATTTCCTTTACGGGAACAGCCGTTGGCCGGGCAAAATAATAGCCTTGGGCATTAGTAATGCCGATTTTTTCTATGGCTTTGAATTCTTCTTGTGTTTCGATGCCTTCGGCAATGACGCTGCAATTGAGGGAGACCGCCATGCTTTGAATCGAGCGGACAAAATTAAGTTTGATCGGGTCGTTATGGAGGCTGTGGACGAAGTGTTTGTCTATTTTTACATATTCGGGCAGTAATTCCGCCCAGAGCCTTAATCCCGAATAACCGGCGCCCAAGTCGTCAAGAGCAATCTCAAAGCCCATGCCTCGATAGTGTTTGGCCGAGGCGCGCATGATTTCGTAGTTATCGGCTGGTTTGTGCTCGGTTAATTCAATGACTACCGAGCGCGGATTGACGCCGTACTGATCTAGCAATCTGAGTGTTTCGCCCTTTTTAAATTCCGGTTGCAGCAGCACCAACGGGCTGGCGTTGATAAACAGCTTTTCTTTAATGTCCAGGTCGGCGTAGCGTTGTATGGTTATTTCCCGGCATAGGAACTCGAGTTTTGTGCTTAAATTGAACCGTTCGGCCGTCGTAAACAAGTTAAACGGACTATGCAGAGGGCTATTGGATGGACCCCGGATTAGCGCCTCGTAACCCAGAATTTTCTTATGGGTCAGGGAAACAATAGGCTGGAAATGCGGCGTTAGGAGCTTGCCATCAAGGATGTTGATTATTTCTTTGCGCAGATCCGGCATTTGATAGATCCCCTAAACATGTTGAGGTTTAGGGTAGGATAGGCGGCTTTTATTACGTGAATATTTCTTTGTGATGACACGAATGTTTCCGCATTTGATAAGAAAGAGTAGTATTCTGCATAACTCGCTGAAAACATAGATCTTTTATGGTTAGTATTGTGAGCGGTTAGCGCTATTTGTTGCAGAAAAACGCCGCTAGCGCGACGGCTATGTCAGCAGTCGTATTTCATCCCGACGCTTACAAAGGCGAGTCAGGTTGGCTGGTAGACAGTTTCGGTAACGGCGGCGCTATTTTGCGCATGCAGCGCTGGTTAAGAGAATAACCCGGTCTTGGCGTATCGGGCTGCAAAACTGCAATCAGCAATTTTGCACAGTTATCCGCGTTCGGTTGTATTTGGCTGCACCTCGCCGTTACAACCCGGTACCTTGTTAACTCTCCGCCGTAGTTCTTTGCCCGGTTTGAAATGGGTCGAATACCTGGCCGGCAAGCTTAATTCAGCGCCGGTTCTGGGGTTTCTGCCGGTAACGGGTGGGTGATAATGCAGGGAAAAACTGCCAAATCCCCGGATTTCTATTCTATCGTTAGACATCAGCGCTGCACTCATATGCTCGATCATGCAATCAACCGCCGATTCCACTTGTTTTCGTTCCAAATGAGGCCGCTTCTTAGTCAATATATCAATGAGTTTCGATTTAGTCATACCAGTTTCTGTGTTGTTTAAGGTCTGCTCAGGTTTGTGTGGCATATGCCCTGTTTTTCTGCGTGAAATGCCCTGAAGACTGCCGATAATGATTTGTTTAAGCCCAGTATTCATGCGGCTTTAGGGCGTTTTTACAACGCAAGAACAAACAATAAGCATATATCGCGCCATTTTCCGCGTCTTATTGTCGCGCGACAATAAGTCACATTTCCAAGGCCGGTTTCATTCATTAGACTGTGTGCAACTCTTGTGTGTCACTCCCTTGCTTAAGGGGATTAGAGTTAACTGTCCTTCCTCTATGTGCGGTCAGCAGCGCTGGCCGCATCTTTTTAGCCTACGGGTGGAGCAATGAAACGGAATTACCAGGCTGATGCATTCTGCTTTGTTAATGATCAAGAGTTGATCAGACAAACCGCTTTCCATGAGGCCGGTCACGCGACGGCCATTTATCTTTACAATAAACAAAAACAACTGCCCCCGGTGCATTTTCAAATCACCATTAAGCCGCTGGATCGCCTAAAATCCGGTCTTCCGAACAACCTCGCCTATGATCGCTGTGCCGCAGTCGTAGAAGGAGGGCGCCTGATTCACAGCCTGCCGGTTGCGTTGCTTGAAAGTACGCGCTATTTCTCATCTGTCGAGCAGGACGTATATCAGACGGCTTTTGAGGCGGACATGATCAATTTGCTGATCGGGCCGCTGGCGGAAGCAAGGCATGTCGCC
This sequence comes from Methylobacter tundripaludum, assembly GCF_002934365.1. Taxonomy (GTDB): domain Bacteria; phylum Pseudomonadota; class Gammaproteobacteria; order Methylococcales; family Methylomonadaceae; genus Methylobacter_A; species Methylobacter_A tundripaludum_A. Next base: position 117,421 of record NZ_PTIY01000002.1, read on the forward strand.
CTGCGCGATGACGAGCAGTTTAATGCCCGCTTGGTTAACATCGATGCCCTGCATTATTACGGCGGGACATCCGATCTTGAGAAGGTTTATGAATACCTGGACATCTTTATCGCGGACAGGCGCCGGCACGAAGAAAAGCTGGCCGAGCTGTTCGGGCAAGCTTTTCAGTTCATAAATTCACCTGTTTATTGGCAGGCTATTGAGCGATTGGCTGACTATATTCTCAGCAACAAGGAAAATATAATCAGCTGCGAGGAAGTGATTGCGGTGCTGGATAAAAGCAGTCCGCCACGTAGTGTTTAGCCGGGGACATCATCGGATCATTTAGGATCATGACAGACGGTACACGGCCTGCTATTGCTTGATTTGCAAAACTTCCACCGAATCCCATACGTCTTCAATAAAATCCGCATCCATTTTGGGCATGCCGTCCTGTATCCATTGCACCAGCGTTTTTGCGATATTGGGATAAGTAATATGAACGGCGTGATTGTCGTGCAGCCAATGTTCAATAACCGCTGCATCCAGATCGTTCATGACATGTCCATAGCCGAGCTGCTGTAAGGCCGCGGCATTGGAGATTTGTTCCATTTGCGCGTGTAGAGGCTTAGCCAGGATTTTTTTGCCCATCTGTAACGACTCGCTGGCCAGTTCAAATCCGGCATTGTTGATAATGCCCGCGCAATCATATAAATCTTTCTGGAAACCGTCGCGCGACAGAGGATTATAGGTGATATGATCGAATTGGGACGGAACCACTTCCGGCGAATAAACGTGAAACTGAAAGTTCTTAAAGGGCGACAAAAGCCGGACGACTTCATTCGGGTCTTCGAACGGAAGGTACACGATGATCTTGTTTTTGATAATGCTTTTCGGTGTTTCGGGCGTATCGATAATCGGCGGCAAAATGGGCTGGCCGAAATGATGCCAGTGCAAACCGATCCCCACATCCGCGGGGGCAAAATACTTTATGACTTGGTCGGCGATAGGGTCCGATCCCTTTCTGGGGATGTTATGGTTAAACGCATATTGATGGCCGATGCCTAAAACCGGTATTTTCCGGTTTTTTGCCGCCCAGGCGGTGACCGGTTCAAAATCGCTGATCACCAGATCATAGCCGCTCAAATCGAGCGACTTTACATCTTTTATGAAAGTAATGGGTTTTGCGTCACGCGCTGTTTTTAGATAATTGACTTGCCCTTTTTCCGTATTAAAGGTCATGCCGGTACGCAACTGGTAGCCGTTAAATATTTCCATATCGAAATACTTATCCGCAGGGCGTCCGCTAAATTGAAAGGTAACGTCGATGCCTGCGGCATGGAGTTCTTTCGCCATAACCCGTGCGCGAGTAATGTGGCCGTTTCCGGTGCCTTGTACGCCATAAAAAATTTTCATATTACGATTTGTCCCAAGCTGAAAAGTGCGGTGCTGATGCCCAAAATAGCGCCTACCAACGTGTCGGTCGGAAAATGCACGCCCAGAACCACACGGGAGAATGCAACCAATGTCGCCCAACAATAAAGCAGGATCATTAAGGGAGGTAAATAATAGCCAAGCAGCGTCGCCATCATGAACGCGGCGGACGTATGGCCGGATGGAAAACTGAACTTATCCGAGGGGGTAATGATGCTGCGGAAATTTTGTAAGGCCGCTTGCGGCCGGTTGCGCTTCAGGCCGTTTTTGAGCACGAAATAAATCGGTCTCTCGATTGAAAAACCCAGTAGAACGGCTTGCAGAAATGGGCTTTCCCAGCCCTCAGACCAATACAACAAGCCTGTGATGACCAGGTAAAGCTGGCCGTCGCCGGTTTTTGACAGATAACGGCCGGCCTTGGTCAAGTGGACGTGCATTCTGGCGTTGATCAGCCAGGTGAACATGAAAACGTCGTATTTATGGATGGAATAGAGCAGTTTCATATCTTTATCCTCCTGAGGGAAGTTCTGCAAAGCATTAACCTTCTGGGCAAAGAGTAAAACTCTTCTGTGACAAAGAAATGAACGTTTGTTGACGGTTTTGTGACAGCGGGGAGATTCAAGCAGGGCGTGCAAATAAGACTGCACATAACAAGCCTGATAGGGCGGCAGATTCAAGTAAGGCGGAATATAAATGTTAGGACAAAACCCAGCGTTGAAAGTATCATATCCGTCGCAACGTCAGTGGGGTATTGTCAATAAAGCCGCATGTCCGTTGGACAGGATGCACATGAGGGCAGCGTCTTCTTTTACATAACAAGAATATTTATTTGCCTTTTTTAGGTTTGATTGCCTACATCTATTTCGTGAATACAGATGTTATGGGTAAATTTAAACTACGGACTGACCATTACCTTTATAAATAAGTTTTAAAAAGTGGAGACCAGAACCCACTTAAATAAACGGGGCGTAAACCGAAAAGCCTATGAGTAAGTAAGGAAATAATAATCATGAACAATTCATATCTTAAAACAATAAGAAAATATTACCCTAACGCAATTTATTCTGAAATATTTGGAAAATTAGTTATTGAATATCTAAAGCAGATAGGTTTCAATCCAGATGAAGTAATGACTGCCAACAGTATTTGCAGCGATGATATAAACGCCATGCAGTTTTCAATATCAGATAGTGGTTTACTAGGCCCTTTTTATCTGGGAGGATTAGATGGATTTCCATTTACCGGACTAACGGGTATACAAGCATTCGCACATCACATGCCGGAGGATGGAGCATTGCTCATTTTTTATGGACCGCATATTGGCATAACTAAAGAGGGGGAAATCGGGAAAGTGGTCCGCAGAGGTCAAGATCATGAATCAAACTGTTGTGGAGCTGCACAAGCGGCACTAGATAAAATAAATGACAAACCGCAAGAACCCAGTTTACTCGATTACCAAGAAGATACTATTGTGCAATTGTTTCAACAAAACAAAGTACGAATCGAAGATGAACCCTATCCGATACAAGAAGCAACGGAAGTCATGTATGAAGCTGTACAAGAAAGAATTCATCTTTTGATTACGAAATCAAAAGATGAATTCGTAGGGAAATACCTGATTTTAATAGGATCCATTTTTATAAACGTAGACGAAGGGGCGGATTCCTGTATTACTTATAAAGAATTCCGAACGATAAACTTAGATACCAATGAAGAAAAAGACCATTTAAAAGGCTTTGTTACTTATTTGGCTAAAAATAAGTTAGATTAAAAATACCCGTATGACGTTATTAAATCAAAATCAATGGTGAGTTATAGTACTCCCCATTGTCCAGACCAAATAATCATGGAATTGAGATAGAGCCGGGCGTCTGGCACGGGCGCTGTTAATAGGTTATTCTGGCAAGTTGGAGATAGGGTGATTCGTGGGGATGCCTCAGAGTCTGCCCCCCCCCATTAAAATTGACGGTATCGTCCTGCCAATGCCTTTAAGTTAAGCACCGAAGGAGGAGTGGGCAATGCCCGCTGCGGTGGAATTACTAAAATCCTGCAATAATTGCCGCCCAAATATCGCGGCGCTGCCCGCTCCTTGTTTATGATGTATTGTTTGATATTAAGTTAACAATGCAAAATACTTTCTTTTATAAAATATCTGAAGCGTAATCGGCCAAGCGTGAACGCTCACCGCGGCGCAAGGTGATATGGGCTCCATGCGGCCAGGTTTTAAAACGGTCTACAACATAGGTTAAGCCTGAGGTCGTCGCCGTTAAATAAGGCGTGTCGATTTGCGACAGGTTGCCGATACAGATGATTTTGGTTCCGGGGCCTGCGCGGGTGATCAGGGTTTTCATTTGTTTTGAGGTTAGGTTTTGCGCTTCGTCGATGATCAAGAAACGATTCAGGAAGGTGCGTCCGCGCATAAAGTTAAGCGACCTGATTTTGACCCGGTTCATGATGATGTTGCTGGCCGCGCCTTGTTCCCATTCGGTCTGTTCAGCATTGTGGCTTAGCAGTTCAAGGTTATCGATTAATGCGCCCATCCACGGCGCCATTTTTTCTTCTTCGGTGCCGGGCAGAAAGCCTATATCTTCACCGACCGGCACGGTTTCTCGGGTCATGATGATTTCCTGGTAGGTTTTCTTTTCCATGACTTGGTTAAGGCCTGCGGCCAGAGCCAGTAGGGTTTTGCCCGTACCCGCCGTACCCAGTAAGGTGACAAAGTCAATGTTGGGGTCCAGCAGGACATTGAGGGCGAAGTTCTGCTCCCGGTTTCTTGCCGTTATGCCCCAGATATTGTTGCGTCTTGCCCGATAATCCTTGGCCAGTTCCAATACCGCAACCTGTCCTTCGCAAGATCTGACGATGGCTTCAAAGTTGGTCTCGTCTTCTATGTACAAATACTGGTTCGGGTACCATTCGGCGACCAGCGGATCGTCCAGTTTGTAAAACGTGCGGTCTTTTTCCTGCCAGGATTCCATTTTGGTGCCGTGAACGGCCCAGAAATCGGATTCCAGCGCCATTGAGCCGCTGTATAGCAGGTCAATGTCATCCAGAGTCTGGTCGTTATGGTAGTCCTCGGCCAGCAACTCCAGGGTCGCCGCCTTGATGCGCATGTTGATGTCTTTTGAGACCAGGATAACGGTGGTGCCCGGCAGTTCCTTAGTGAGCGCCAGGACGATGCGGAGTATCGAGTTGTCGGCCAGATTGCCGGGCATGCTTTCCGGCAGCAATGCGGTCATCGCGCTGGTTTGGAAATACAGGCGTCCGCTTTCGGCTGTGTCGGTGTTCGGCCCGTGTTTTATACTTGATAGCGGCAAGCCGTCGTTGATGGTTTGCTGGTTGGCGTCGCGGATTAATTCGTCCAGGAAACGGCTGACTTGTCTGACATTGCGCGCCAGTTCGGTCAGGCCTTTTTTCGCATGATCGAGTTCTTCCAGGACAATCATCGGGATGAAAATGTCATGTTCCTTGAAGCGGAAGATCGCGGTTGGATCATGCATCAGTACGTTGGTGTCCAAGACGAACAGCTTCTTAGGCGGTGATGTTTGAATATTCATGGCTAATTCCCTGTTAGTTCATGCAAGGCTTGCAAGACTTCTTCGCAGTGTCCTTTGACTTTGACTTTGCGCCATTCTCGAACCAGCAGGCCCTGAGGATCGATCAGAAAGGTGCTGCGCTCGATGCCTCGGACCTGCTTGCCGTACATGTTTTTCATCTTGATAACGTCAAACAGTTCGCACAGCTTTTCATCCGGGTCAGAGAGCAAGTCGAAGGGGAATTCCTGTTTGCATTTAAAGCCCTCGTGAACTCGGACAGTATCACGCGATACGCCTACGATGACGGCGTTCAGCGCAGTGAATTGTTCAATGTTGTCGCGGAAACTTTGGCCTTCCTGGATGCAGCCGGGCGTGTTGTCTTTAGGGTAAAAATAAATAACGAGATATTTGTTTTGGTAGTCGCTTAGCCTTACCGTTTTATCGCCGGTAGATGAAGCCTCAAAATCGGGTACAGGGTTGCCGGGAGTTATCATTATTAAAGTTATCGTTTTATGGGTTCAAGAATGGCGTCTATATTCAATTGGTCGCAGAAATCCATAAATTCTTCGCGTAGCGACAACAGGTGAATTTGCGGGGGAATTAAAATTACAAATTTGGTTGAGAATACGGAAGTCTGGATATAGGGCGCCTGATAGCAGCTGCCGGTTATTTCCTCAATATCTATTTTCCGGTCGAACAGAAACGAGGTAATGGATTCTGTGACGCTATCGCGGTCGAGGGATATTGTTTCCAATGAGTATGGAACGCATTCTTTGGCCTTGTCTTTCTGCTCCGGCCTTAAGGTATGGATTTTGATGTCCAGCCGTCTCTGGATAATGTCCAGGGTGTTTTCAAATTTGGCAATTTGATTCCAGTTGCCTTGAATCAGCAGGTATGCGGCGGAGGACTGAGCGAGACGGGATAGCCTTATTTCCAGGATATTGCATTTACAGTCGCGCACGGCGGGTAATATTTCGGCAATAAAATGAGTCTGATAATTGCCTAAGACGGTGATGGCTAGTTGCATTTTGTTTCTTGGAAGTTTTTTGGGGAGTTTAGCATCAAATTGGTGAAACTTGATGAACATTCAGTTTATTTGGTATTAAAATGAATAAAATTGTTTCTCTGCCGATAAGCACCTAACGCTGCATTTAAACCGTGTGGTTATCTTAAAACTCATCACCGAGCCTGAATATGACTGATTCAATGGATAAAAAAGCAAAAGAAAAACGCGATAATCTTACTGTTGATCTGGATGCCATGCTGGATGAGGCGGAATCATCCTTACTTCCGTCGAATGAGATACAAGACGATGATGATCTTGATGCAATTGATAGATTGTTGATGGATGCCGGGTTTGATGCAGACGATGCGTCCGGGCAAACAGAAACGAAAAAGCAGGTATATGACGCGAAAGATGCCGAGTTGGATGAACTTTTGAGTTTTGATAGCTTTGGAGGCGATTTTAACGAACCGGAAAAAAACCAGTCGGCCGTTATCGAAGTAGGGCGGACTGTAGAGGATTTGCCTTTTGTTTCGTCGAATGAGTCGCAGGATGACGAGGATGCTATTGACAGGTTGCTAATGGATACCGGATTTCATGAGGATAATGCGCCGGAGCAAGCAAACGCAGAGGATGCCGGTGCGGCGGACGAACAGGACGGTTTTTCGGGTTTTAGTGACTTCAACGAGCCGGAAATGGGTGGACAGGACTCGGCATCTGCGACGGAAGAGGAGGAGCTTGATGATTTTATGGCCCTTGTTGGCGATGATTTTGACCCATCGGATCTCATTCAGGATGATGACGTTACCGAAGCGGCTTCGACGGCGGGAGGTTTGACTACGCCCGAAAAAATCGTCGAAGAGTCTGGTCTGGACAAGGATATTGACGCGCTTGACGAAGTGGATGAGTTTTCGGATTTTAGCGACTTTAATGAGCCTGAAGCTGTTGAACAGGATTTATCACAGACGGCTGAAGCTGAACAGGCTGTAGCGGATTTGCCCCTGCCCGAAGAAATCGCCGATGGCTCCGGTCTGGACAAAGATGTTGGCGCGCTTGACGAAGTGAATGAGTTTTCGGATTTTAGCGACTTCAATGAGCCTGAATTTGTTGAACAGGACTTGTCGGATGCGGCCGAGGATGAAAAAGCCGGTGCTGAATCTGAACAGGCTTCCGCGGAAGCATTATCGGATGTCGAACAGTTTGCATCAGCGGCAGTGGATTCGACTGAGACCACGGAAGTCGTCGATGAATCCGATGTGGAAGAAGAGGCCGGTACAGGCTTGGCGGATGAGGTCGATGACTTTTCCTTCCTTAGCGATCACTTTGATGAGTCGGATCTGATTCAGGATGATGAAGTGACTGCTGCACCGGCTGCGGAAGCCGTCGATGTAGAGGATCGGGAAGAAGATATAGCGGATGAGAACGATGATTTTTCTTTCCTTAGCGATCACTTTGATGAGTCGGATCTGATTCAGGATGATGAACTGACTGCTGCACCGGCTGCGGAAGCCGTCGATGCAGAGGATCGGGAAGAAGATATAGCGGATGAGATCGATGATTTTTCCGGCTTTAGCGATGAGTTTGATAGTTCCGATTTGATTCGGGGTGATTCGGAGTCTGCGGATTTACCTGCCGCCGATGAAGAGCTGGAGACGGTGGCCGAAGAATCATTTAATGAATTGCAGGATGATAACGGCATTGACAATTTGCTTGCGGATGCCGGCTTTGATGCGGAAGGCGAGTTAGATCAAAATCTTGGAAAGAACGAGGCGTTTGGGGATGATGCGGATTTGAGTGAAATTAATGACCTTTTTCAGCTCGATGAAGTTAGTGACGATTCTTCCTGGCAGGCAGAGGGCGTTCAGTTAGGGGAAGCTGAAGAACCCTCCTCGGCGAAGGAAGATGATTTTCTTTTGCCTGATTTTGATATTACGGCGGATATGGAAATTTCTGATGCAGGCGTCAATAAAGACGATGAGTTGGCGGATGTTTTTGGCGACTCTGGTTTTCTAGGGCCGGATGAAGCGGTTCAGGGGTTTGACACGGAAACTGCCGGGTTAAAACCGGGAGATAACGAAGCGGTTGCCGGACCGGGTTCGGAACAGACTGCCGCGCCTGAGAAAGAAGACGTTGCCAATGTAAAGTTGAGTCCATTTGGGTTTGAACAGGAAGATATTAAAAGACAGCTTGAAGAGGCTGAAAGTAAGGTTAAAAAAGCAAAGCTTTTCAGTTATGTAGCATTGGGATTTGGCGTCGTTGCATTAAGCACGGCAGCCGGGCTGGGTATGATGATTTATGGCGCGAAAACTGAAGTCTCAAAGTTAAATGAAGTGGTTTCAACGCTTGAAGCAAGTCTGGCGAAGAGCGCCGCCAATAATCCCAATGAAGAAATGAATGCGATGCGGAATTCAGTTGTGCAATTGAATCAGCAGGTCGATGGTTTTATAACGGAGCTGAAAGGGAACCCACAGTTTCCCGTCGATTTGTTAAATCACAAGCTGCCTGATATTGTCGCTAAACAGGATATGGTAAGTAAGGCGATGGATGTGTTGCAGGTCAAGATTGGCGGGCCGGACGTAAAGCCAAAGCCTGTTTCGGAACCAGCCGTTGCAGTTCCACCGAAAGTTGAAGTCGTTCATAAGCCTGAACCGGTTAAACCTGAACCGGTTAAAGAAGTGAAGCCGCAGCCGGTTACGCCGGCTAAAACAGGTGTAGAACATGCTCCGGCTAAAGAGAAAAACGCGCACGAAACAGAACCGGCTCCCGCCAAGGTAGAGGCTGCGCATGAAACCGCAGCCGCCAAAGAAAAAACTCAACCTGAAACGGTAAAAGCCAAGCCAATAGCGGCTGAAAAAATTGTTGTAAAGCAAGAGCCGGTGAAGGAAAAAAGGCAAGAAGCGCCTGGAAAATGGGGTGTAAATCTGGTTGCCTTCAAACAGGAATGGTTTGCTAAAAGTAAAGCGGCGGAATTTGCCCGGCAAGGCGTTTTTGCCGAAGTAATCCCTGTCCGTGAGAAGAATACAACGATGTACAGATTGCGAGTCGGGGGGTTTAAAAGCAAACAAGAAGCGCAGGCCAATACCGACAAAATAAAAAGAGCACTCAATTTGGATTCGGTTTGGGTAAGCGATAATTAGAACTTCGGCTATGCGAGAAAAAAAGCTGGTCGTGGCGGTATCGTCCAGAGCGTTATTCAATCTGGATGAATCGCATACGATATTTGAAACCCAAGGCAAGGAAGCCTTCTGCCAATATCAGATAGAGCACGAGGATGAAATTCTGGCGCCGGGTTACGGCTTTGCGTTGGTTCAAAAGCTGCTGGCTATCAACGACAGCCGCCCCAATGACCCGCTGGTTGAAATCATCCTGTTATCGCAAAATAGTGCGGATACCGGGCTAAGAATCTTCAATTCCATTGCCCATCATCGGTTAGCCATTATCCGTGCGGCATTTACCAGCGGCGCATCGCCTTACAGTTATATCCCGGCGTTCGGGGCGCATTTGTTTTTATCGGCTAATGCCGATGATGTCGCCAAGGCGCTGGATGCCGGGTTTGCTGCGGCGACTATTCTTTGCGGTCCTTCGGTGGCGCATTATTCCGATCAGTTGCGTATCGCGTTTGACGGGGATTCCGTATTGTTTTCGGATGAGTCGGAACGGATTTATCAGCAGCGCGGCTTGGCTGTATTTACCGAAAATGAACGCAACGAAGCCAAAACGCCATTGCCGGGCGGCCCGTTTAAGGATTTCCTGAGCGCCCTGCATCATATCCAGACGCAGTTTGATTCCCAATCATCACCGATTAGAACGGCGCTAGTGACTGCACGTTCTGCGCCGGCACATGAGCGGGTGGTCAGGACATTAAGGGCCTGGGGTATTCGTATCGATGAGGCGCTTTTTTTGGGCGGAATGGCGAAAGGCGATTTTCTGAAGGCATTCGGTGCGGATATTTTCTTCGATGACCAAAAAGGGCATTGCGAGTCAGCAGCCCAGCATGTCGCCGCCGCGCATGTGCCGCACGGCATTGCTAACCAGATACAGGGTAAGTAGCCGTTTAAAATTTTTTTGGCCTTTATTGCTCGCGCTCACGACGAAGGGTGCGGAGCTCAAGAAGAACATATCAAACCTCATGAATCCAGTATGTTCCGGGATAGGTATGATGCGCGATGAATTTGCCGCATGCGTTTAAAAAATACGCAAGTATCCCGTTCAATCAGGCTATTATGTTCGGTAACGTACAGACGGGCTGCTGATGTTGCGGTTAAGCTACATTTGAGATTTTATAGCAACACTGATTTTGTAAGGAGTATTTTCTGTAAAATAGCATAAAAGGTAATGGATGCTGGTTCAAGATAGTGTGAATCGAAACGAAATAACGAGATCAATTCTAAAGACCCTGATGAAAAATAAACTAGAGATAAGGAAAAATATTATGCTGAAAAAGAATTTACTATTCATTGCCCCGTTACTCACTGCGGGTTTTCTGCCGCTGGCGCAAGCCGCCGATGCATTCCAGGATGACCGTTGGTATGTGGCGCCTTTCGCTTCGTTTGTCAAAACCGGTGGCGACCGTAGAGCAAGCGATGGCTGGGGGGGCGGCATGGGCATTGGCAAGATCCTCGATAAACATTTCAACGTCGAGGTTAAAGGGTTTTATGAAGGATTTGGCGGCGATAACGGTCCCTGGGATCTGGCGGGCGGCACGGCTGATGTACAGTATTATTTCTTCCGCGATAAATTCTCGCCTTATACCGTCGTCGGAGTAGGCGCCATGAACACATGTGCTTCCGCTAATTGCGGTGTAGGCGTTATCGGCGAAGCAGGCGCAGGTTTTACCTACGAGCTTCACGACAACTTCTTGCTCCGCAGTGATGTGCGTTATCGTTACAACAACAATCTCAATGCCCACGTACAGCCGGGTACAGATGAGTTCCACGATATGACCGTCAACGTTGGTTTTGTCATTCCGTTTGGCGACAAGCCGAAACCTGCAACAAGGGCTGAGGCTCCAATCGCAGCCGTCCCGGTTGCCGCAGTTGAAAATTGTTCCACCCTCGACACGGATTCTGACGGTGTTAACAACTGTTTGGATAAATGTCCCGGAACTATCAAAGGCAGTAAGATTGATAATAAGGGATGCCCAATCAGACTTGTATTGACAGGCCAGCATTTCAAATATGATTCTGCGGAGTTGACACTGAATGCCAAGGAACTGCTTGATGGTATCGCAGGAAATCTTGTTGCCTATCCTCAGAAAAACGATATTGAAGTCCAGGGGCATACCAGCAGCGAAGGCACCAATGCTTACAACATGAAGTTGTCGGAACGGCGCGCGAAGTCAGTTGTTGAATACCTTAAAATGAAAGGCGTCACCAACAAGTTGACTGCGAAAGGCTATGGCGAAACCCAACCTATTGCCGATAACAGCACGGAAGCAGGCAAGGCTGAAAACCGTCGTGTCGAGTTGATCTGGATCGAATATTGATCAAGCTATAAGGCCGCGAAAATAAGTCGGCTGGAATTGTCTAAATGCTGTAAACACAAAAACCCGCTTTCAAGCGGGTTTTTTTATGCTAACCAGTCCGAGCTTGAATGCCGAAACCGGGCTGTTTTCTTTTCTCAATGGCGTTTGTTCAAATTGGATGGGCCTTATGTACGATACCGTACAGACCCTGCCTGATGTTGTCGCTAGAATTTGTATGAGCTTTCAATCCAATGCGCTCGATTCAAAGAGAGGGAATTTCTTTTACCTGACGTTTTTCTCTAATGGGGTTCCCTTAATGTCATTTGGCGCATTTTTAAAAAATACAACGCAAAGGAATAACCAATGAAAATAACCAACGAGTACAAACAAAAAAAATTAGCCGCTAACGTTGTTGTGATCGGCTGTTTATCCGCTGTTCTCGGACTGGCGGGGTGCCAACAAGAAGGCACAGCAGAAAAAGCAGGGCAAAAAATCGATCGTGCGGCTGAAAAAGCTGAGCAAAAGATTGAACAAGCGACTGAAAAAGCAGAAACAAAAATTGACGCTGCAAAAGAGTCATTGGATAAGAAGGCCGACAAAGCCGGAGAATACATCAATGAATCAACTGACGCCTCTAAAGGGGCGCTGGAAAAGGCGGGAAAAAAACTTGATCAGGCGACAGAAAAAGCAGGAGAAAATATTGAGGGCGCAAAAGAGTCGGTAGTTGATAAGGCTGAAACAGCGGGGGAATACATCGATGATTCGGTTATTACCACAGAGGTTAAGACGGCGATTTTAAATGATCCTTTACTTAATGCATCCCATATCGAGGTGACGACTGATAAAGGCGTAGTGAAGTTGAGCGGCACTGTTGATTCCGAGCAAAGCATCGGTAGGGCGGTGGAAGTGGCCAATAGTCAGAAGAATGTAAAATCAGTGCAAACTGACTTGATCGTAAAGAGCGCGCCGGGTAAATAATAATGGTCTATTTACGATTCATAGTTGTTTTTGGCGTTATGCTGGTCCCCGTGTCTTTTGCTCATGCCACGGATCAGGATGACGCTTACATAGCCGGTTATGCCGCTGGCGTGTTAAAGCATGATTTAAAACGTGATATGCCGACATTAGTTGTACAGGATGGTGTAATTACTTTGCCGGTGAGTAGTTTGGAAGCCGCCGACCGGACCAAAGCGGTGCGGCTGTTAGCGGAAATTCCCGGGGTTAAGGCGGTAAAACTATCGGAAGCGACTAGCCGGCAGTCTGTGGCTGATTCTTCAAAGTCTGTCCAAGCTGCGGGCGATGGGGTTGGAGCAGGCGCTGAAACAACCCTATTGCCGACAGGACTTTTGCCCACCGGTCATCTATTCAAGCCATTATTGGCCGATACGCGCTGGGCCCATTTCTCGGCTGCTTACCGTAACTACCAGAGCAATAATTTTGATGGCAGAGATATAGCTTCTGTCAGCTTTGGTGAAACGATACCGTTTTATCGCAGTAATTTCGGACAATCCACTGCGCAATGGGAAACAGGGGTGCAAGCAGGAGTCTTTAGTGACTTCAATCTGGGGGCCTCATCGTCTGATCTGGTCAACACAGATTTTATTGCCGCAGTCTATTCAAGTGCGCGTGCTGGCCAGTTTTCAGCGTTTGGCCGTATTTATCACCAAAGTTCACATCTTGGCGACGAATTTCTGTTGCGCAAGATAAATACGAAATTCGAGCGAGTAAACCTCAGTTACGAAGGCGCGGATTTAAAGCTCTCTTATGAACTCCCCTATGGAGTCCGCTTGTATGGCGGCGGGGGAGGCCTGTTCCACAAAGAACCTTCGACGCTTAAGATATGGTCGGCGCAATATGGTGTTGAGTTTCGAAGTCCTTGGCGCATAGATTTTGCATCAATGCGGCCTATCGTTGCAGCTGACATCAAGAATTACGACGAAAATAACTGGAGTACGGATGTGTCGGCCAGAGCGGGCGTTGAATTTGGAAATTCAGGCGTATTAGGCCGGAAGCTTCAGGTTCTTGCAGAGTACTATAACGGCTACTCTCCTAGTGGGCAGTTTTATAAAGAGAAAGTGGAATATGTTGGCTTAGGTGCGCATTATCATTTCTAACCGAAGATAGAGAGGGCTTAACGTCTGTCCGTAAACGGCAGACGCTTTGCCTGACATCATCTGGAATAGGATGATTCCGAAAAGGAAGCGTTTCTCGGATTACTCTGGTAAATTCTGGAAAACCAACCGGGAAGGTCATGCAACCGGAGGCTGACAGGAAAGTCAATGGTTACGAGTCTGAACGCTTGGCATCGTCTACGACAGTATCAAAACCTGCATCCGATCGGGGATAGGCTGAAATGGATCTCCAGTGTGCTAATCGGCCTGCTCAAATGGGTGGGTTGGGGCGGGTAGCAGGCGATCGAGTTCCGTTTTGACCACTTGGTAGCACTCGCAAACCCGCGATTCCAAACCCTGCCTGTCCAGTACTGTGATACGGCCACGGTTGTAATCAATTAATCCCGCGCGCTGTAAATTCCCGGCGGCCTCGGTGACGCCTTCGCGGCGCACTCCCAGCATATTGGCGATCAATTCCTGAGTCATAATCAATTCGTTCGACGTGAGCCGGTCCAGGCTTAGCAGCAGCCAGCGGCAAAGTTGCTGATCCACTGAATGATGCCGATTACAGACCGCCGTTTGCGCTGTCTGGGTAATCAGCGCTTGGGTATAACGCAGCAGCAAATTATGCAACACTCCGTTGCGAGGCCCCTCCGCACGGGTGAATTCCTGCATAAGCAAGTGTCCCCGCAGTCTATAGGCATAGCCCGCACTCTGCACGACAGCCCGGTTGAGCATTGTTTCGCCGCCCATGAACAGCGCGACACCGATGATGCCTTCGTTGCCGACCACGGCGATTTCGGCCGACGCACCATTCTCCATCACGCAAAGCAGCGATACGATACAGGTCGTTGGCAAATAGACATAACTCAACTTGGCGCCGGACTCGTAAAGGACTTCACCTAGCGGCATCTGAACCAGTTCAAGATGGGGAGAAATGCGTTCGTATTCGGTTTCGGGCAGAGCGTCGAGAAGATGGTTTTGCCGCGGGTCATGCGAGTCAGTCATAAGTAGCGCTCCTATTTGTAAGTTAAGATCGAATCGCGTTAGCCACCTAAACAAAGCGGCGGGTGATATGTTAAGCGGCTGTAGGATAGAGAATGTCGTCTTTTCACACAATAAGAATTATTGTTTATCGGGCGAATTCGCTATTGAGCTGAATGCCTTATGCCGCTAACGCCTAAACTGGCGACCGGGATGGATAAAGCGGGCAGAGCCAAGGGAATCTGATGACTCTAAAAAACAGGTTGCTTGGATGCAGCTCCAGCCTGTTCTTTGACGAGCTTTGGAACCAGATAGCCGGGCAGGGCGGCTTGAACTTGCTTGATTAGCGCCAACGCTTCTGTTTCAGAGACTTCAAAATGCCCGGTTCCCGATGCCTTATCCAATAAATGCAGATAGTAGGGGATGACGCCGTTGCCGAACAGTCGTTCGCTCAGTTCGCATAAGATTTCCGCGTTGTCATTGACGCCTTTTAACAGCACCGATTGGTTAAACAAGGTGATGCCGCTGTTTTTCAGTGCGTTGCAGGCGGCAATGACGCGGGCACTGATTTCATTGGCATGGTTGCAGTGGACGACCATTACAATTTGTTGAGGGCTTTGGCGTATTGTGTCGATCAATTCATCGGTGATGCGGGCAGGCAGGACGATAGGCAGACGGCTGTGTATCCTGATACGCTTTAAATGTTTAATGCCGTTTAATTGCTGCATAAGCCGGGCTAATCTTGCGTCGCTTAGCAATAAAGGGTCGCCGCCGCTTAAAATAACTTCCGAGATACTTGCGTCGTCTCGTATGGCTTGGATGGCGGTAGTTTCCTTTTGTTTGCCAAGCTGCAAGTCGGCGTATGGAAAATTGCGCCGGAAACAATACCGGCAGTTGATGGCGCAGCTGCCGGTATTGATAAACAAAACCCGGCCATGATATTTGTGCAAAACGCTGGTCCGGGTGGCGGCCGCAAGGTCGCCGACAGGATCATTGCTAAAACCCGGATAAGCGAATAGTTCATCTTTTATGGGCAGTACCTGTCGTAATAAAGGATCATGCGGATTGCCTTTTTCGATACAGGCGGCAAAACTTAAAGGTACGCGTAAAGGGAAATCTTCAACGGCAGCGGTTGAAACCGGCAAGTCATCCGGCGATAAGTCCAGGTAACGGCAAAGGTCGTCAATGTTATTAAAAGCTTCGGCAAGTTGCTGTTGCCAGTGTTTAGTAAAGTGCTGGATTTCGGATTGCGGCTCGGACATCAGAGATTATTAAATTTTCTATCGGTTGTTGGCTCTATTATAATGCTTAAGTTTTACATTGTTTGTCATCTTTGAGGATAAAATGGCCATTTATAGCACCAACGAGTTTAAAGCCGGGTTAAAAGTTATGCTGGATAACGATCCCTGTGCAATTATTGAAAATGAATTTGTAAAGCCGGGTAAAGGCCAAGCGTTTAACCGGGTAAAAATCAGGAATTTGAAAACCGGCCGGGTGATTGAAAGAACCTTTAAATCGGGCGAGTCGCTTGAAGGCGCCGATGTGGTCGATGTCGAGATGCAATATCTGTATAACGACGGTCAATTCAGGCATTTTATGGTGCCGGATACTTTTGAACAGTATCAATGCGACGAAAAAATCGTCGGCGATGCGGGTAAATGGCTTAAAGATCAGGATTCTTGTACGGTGACCTTGTGGAATGATGCGCCTCTTGCTATTTCCCCCGCTAACTTTGTCGAGCTGACCATTGTGGAAACCGATCCGGGCGTGCGTGGCGATACTTCGGGCGGCGGCGGCAAGCCGGCCACTCTGGATACAGGTGCAGTGGTCAGGGTTCCTCTGTTTGTGCAGCAGGGTGAAATGATTAAGGTCGATACCCGTACCGGCGAATACGTTTCCCGCGTAAAAGAATAGTGTTGCAAGAGTGGCAGCCGACTTGCCCCATAGAGCTTCTGCGGTTAAGGGCGCGGACGCTTGCGAAGATACGTCAGTTTTTTGCCGACAGGTCGGTGCTGGAAGTGGAGACGCCGCTGCTTGGCAACAGCATCGGAACCGATCCGCAGCTGGCGTTTTTCACGACTGAGTATTTATCGCCAGGGATGGTGTGTACGCCGGAAGCCTGTCAGGAACAAGCTTGGCAGTCGCCATCCCGGCAAACGCTGTTCCTGCAGACATCACCCGAGTTCGCAATGAAACGCTTGCTCGCAGCCGGCAGCGGTTCCATCTATCAGATCGGCAAAGCTTTCAGAAACGGCGAGTCGGGGCGTTTTCATAATCCCGAATTTACGATGTTGGAATGGTATCGTGTCGGTTTTACCTTGCCTCAGTTAATGGATGAAATCGCCGAGCTGGTCGGTGGGCTGTTTATCGATCTGCCGTTACAGGAAACACAACGGGTCAGTTATCAAGACGTGTTTGTTTCATTTACCGGTTTAGACCCTCTGGTATTTTCATATCAAGACTATTGCAATTTTGCCAGGGAATGCGGGTTATCGGAGGCAGTGGATATTTGCGGACACGATCATGCGTTGTGGCTGGATTTTATCTTCAGCCATAACGTTCAGCCGCATTTGGGTAAAAATGCGTTGTGCATGGTTTACGGTTATCCCGCTTGTCAGTCGTCATTAGCCAGAATCAATGAGCAATGCGCGCAGATCACTGAACGGGTTGAATTGTTTGTCAACGGCGTTGAACTTGGCAACGGTTATCATGAGCTGACGGATGCGGCGGAACAGAGCAGTCGCTTTGATAAGGAGTTGGCGATCAGGCAACAACAAAAACTGCCTGTTTCCGTTAAAGACAAACGTCTTATTGCGGCTCTGGAGTCGGGGCTGCCGGAATGCTCAGGCATGGCTATAGGTTTGGATCGTTTATTGATGCTGTTGTCGGGTAGTGCATCCATTGATGATGTGCTTAGTTTTCCGATTCATAGGGCTTAAGCTTTTTTAAATATTTACTGTGATATAATCCGGCAGTTTTTCAATATTGGACAATAGCTGTTTCATTCTTAGACTTCTACATGAAATTAAATACTTTTTCGCGCGCGCTATTGCTGTTTCTACTTGTTTCCCAGGCGGTTAAAGGTGATGAAGAGTTTGTTGTAGAGGATATTCAGGTCAAAGGTCTGCAACGTATCTCTGTAGGCACCGTTTATAACTATCTCCCGGTTAATGTGGGAGAAAGATTTTCATTGGATAATGTCGCTCCGGCAATCAAGGCGCTATTCAAAACCGGTTTTTTTAAGGATATTTCTCTGGAAAGGGAAGGATCAACGTTGATTGTTAACGTGGTGGAGCGGCCCTCGATTGCAAAGATCATTTTTGAAGGCAATAAGGATTTGAGCAAGGATGACTTGACTAAAGCCTTAAAGAAAATCGGTTTGGCCGAAGGCAAGGTGTTCGACCAGCAAGTGCTGGATAAAGTCGAGCAGGAGTTAAGCCGCCAATATTTCAGCCACGGCAAATACGGCTTAAAGATTAAGACCGACGTGTCTAACCTTACCCGCAACCGGGTCGGTATTCATATCAAGATTTCCGAAGGCAGGGTAGCCAAGATTAAACAGATCAATATTGTCGGAAACAACGTTTTCGACGATAAAACCCTGTTGCGCAATCTTGAGTTGAATACGTCGAATTTATTGTCGTTCTATACCAAGGACGACCAGTATTCCAAACAAAAGTTGTCGGCGGATTTGGAGACTTTGCGTTCTTA
Source organism: Methylobacter tundripaludum (assembly GCF_002934365.1). GTDB lineage: Bacteria > Pseudomonadota > Gammaproteobacteria > Methylococcales > Methylomonadaceae > Methylobacter_A > Methylobacter_A tundripaludum_A. The sequence goes on from NZ_PTIY01000002.1 coordinate 135,643, forward strand.
TTACCTGGATCGCGGTTATGTCAACTTCAATATCGAGTCGACGCAGGTAGCGATCACCCCGGACAAAAAAGATATTTATGTCACGATCAATGTCAAAGAGGGCGATGTTTATACGCTGGATAAAGTCAAGTTAGCCGGTAATCTGGTGGTCGATCCTCCCGAACTTATCAAGCTGGTCAAGGTAGGGCCGGAAGAAATCTTTTCCAGGAAAAACGCTACAGAAACCTCTAAAGCAATTTCCGACCGCTTGGGTGATGACGGCTATGCGTTTGCTAACGTCAACATGGTGCCGGAAATCAATGAGGCGAAAAAGACCGTCGATATGACTTTTTTTGTCGATCCGGGCAAGCGCGTTTATGTCAGGCGTATTAACATGAAAGGCAACAGCAAAACCCGCGATGAAGTGTTGCGCCGGGAAATGCGGCAAATGGAGTCCAGCTGGGCGTCCAGTTCGAAAATTGAACGGTCGAAAACGCGTCTTGAACGCTTGGGCTATTTTGAGGAAGTCACTGTGGAAACGCCGCCGGTTGCAGGCGCCGCGGATCAGATCGATGTTAATTATTCAGTCGTGGAAAAGCCATCCGGCAATTTGTCGGCAGGCGTCGGTTTTTCTCAGGTTCAAGGTATCGTATTGAATGCCAATATCGCTCAGGATAACGTGTTCGGCTCGGGTAAGCGGGTGAATCTTGCCTTTAACAATAGTAGTTACTTAACAAGTTATCAGTTTGGTTTTTTAAACCCTTATTTCACCGTGGATGGCGTCAGTCAAGGTTATAATGTGGGTTATACCAAGCGAAATGCCGGCCAAATTAATATTGCCAATTATTCAACCAATGTGGCGAATGCCGGGATCAATTTCGGCATACCGCTAAATGAGTTCGACAGCTTGCGTTTCGATATCGATGTAAAACATACTTCGTTGAGTGCAACCAGTTATTCATCCAATCAGATTTGCGACTTCATTTATGGCAATAATGGCACGGATATTTGTGCAAATAACTCAAACGGTAACGTTGCAGGAGGGGCCAATACCCGGAAGAAAGTTAAGGCGACAGGCGATTCGTTTCTGACATTGGCGCCATCGGTGGGTTGGACTCATGATACGCTTAACCGGGCTATCTTCCCGAATAAAGGGCAACAACAGCGTTTTTCCGCGTTGGCGACAGTCCCCGGCAGCGATCTGGAATATTATAAGCTTACTTACAAACATCAATTGTATTTCCCCCTGGCTAAAGATTTTACATTCAGACTGCAAGGGGAGGCGGCATACGGGAATGGTTATGGAAAGACAACCGCTTTGCCTTTCTTTGAGAATTTTTTCGGCGGCGGTACCGGGTCTATACGGGGCTTTAAGAATAATACTGTGGGGCCGAGAGACTCCAATGGCTATGCGTTTGGCGGCTCCAGCAAAATTATCGGGAATGCCGAATTGTTTTTCCCTGTGCCTTTTTTACCTGAGACAAAATCAGTCAGGTTAGGGACCTTTATGGATGCAGGGTCCATTAGTGACGGTTTTAAAACGAATAACCTAAAATATTCTGTCGGGGTCTCAGGCGAGTGGATGTCGCCGTTCGGCGCTTTGTCTGTCAGTGCCGCGTTACCGCTAAATGCCAAATCCACCACAACAGCAGCCGATGGCACTATTACAGGGGATCAAAAAGAGATGTTTCAATTCAACTTCGGGCAAAATTTCTAGAAGAAGTTGGTTTTGTTTAACAGGCTTATCCCCTATAATTCGGCATATGATTTAACTTATTCTTAATCATTACTTATTTTAATTTCACCAGAGAACCGTGTAACAATGAAAACAAAAATTGCTTTATTTTTAGGATTGTTGCTCGCTGCTAATGCGAGCTATGCTGATTTAAAAATTGGCTTTGTCAATATACCAGCCGTTCTTGAAAAAGCACCTCAGGCGGAAAAAGCCAAAAAACGCCTGGAGCAAGAGTTTTCACCTAGAGATAAACAATTAGTCGCTCAGCAAAAAGAAATCCAAAGCATGGACGAAAGAATGACCAAAGACGCCGCCGTGATGGGGGAGTCGGCACGGGCCAACCTGGAAAAGGATATTTTAAACAAGAAACGGGATGCAAAAAGAGCCCAGCAGGAGTTTAGCGAAGATTTCAATGCCCGTCGCAATGAAGAATTGGGCAAATTGCAACGCCGCATCGTTGAAGCTATTCGGGAAATAGCCAAAGACCAAAATTTTGATTTATTACTCACCGATGGCGTTATCTATGCCAGTGAAAAAATTGACGTGACTAGCCAAGTTCAACAAAAGTTGTCAGCCATGCCGGAATAATTACACACGGTTTTTATCCCATCGCATCGTCATCAACTTTATAAGAAAAATCCTTAGACATGTCCATTAAGCTAGATATTTTACAAATACAAGAATTCCTGCCGCATCGTTACCCTTTTTTGCTGGTTGATAAGGTGATCGAATGCGAGCCCGGCGTTAGGTTGCTGGGAGTGAAAAACGTCACTTATAACGAACCGTTTTTTCAAGGACATTTTCCGCAAAAACCCATTATGCCCGGCGTACTGATTTTGGAAGCTTTGGCTCAATCGACAGGGTTGTTGGCATCCGAAACAGCAGGGGATGAACTGGCCGGAATGATTTATTATTTGGTCGGCATCGATAAGGCTAAGTTTAAAAGACCCGTTGTGCCCGGCGATCAATTGATGCTGGAAGCAAAATTCCTTAAAAGCAAACGCAATATCTGGGCATTCGAATGCTGCGCCGAGGTTGACGGCGAGTTCGTTGCGAGCGCCGAAATCAGATGTGCGGCCGTGGTAAATTAATTTGATTGATCCAACAGCGATAATTGATAGCAAGGCGGAGCTGGCTGATGACGTGTCGGTCGGCCCTTTTTCCGTTATCGGGCCTGATGTAAAGATTGATGCGGGTACCGTTATAGGCTCCCATGTCGTTATTAAAGGGCCTACCTCGATAGGTAAGCAAAATCGTATCTATCAATTCACGTCCATCGGCGAAGATCCCCAAGACAAGAAGTATGCGGCCGAGATCACCCGGCTGGAAATCGGCGATAGAAATACGATACGCGAGTATACCTCTATGCACAGAGGTACCAAGCAGGATAAAAGCCTTACCAAGATAGGCAATGACAACTTGTTTATGGCTTATACCCATGTAGCGCACGATTGCATCATCGGCAATCACGTCATTATGGCCAACGGCGCTTCGTTGGCCGGTCATGTGCATTTGCACAGCCACGCCATTTTGGGCGGATTCACCCTGGTGCATCAGTTTACCCAGATAGGGCAGTACAGCTTTGCCGCGATGGGCAGCGCGATTACTCAGGATATTCCCCCGTTTGTAATGGTCGGCGGCAAGCCCACCCGGCCGCACGGCATAAACTCGGTCGGCATGGAGCGCAACGGCATATCCCCCGAAGACATCCGCTTAATCAGGAAAGCTTACAAGATCATTTACAAGACCAATTTGCGCCTCGAAGACGCCATCGATCAAATGGAAGATTTGGCCGGGGAAAGCAAAGAATTGTCCGACATGGTCAGTTTTTTGCGCAACGTCAGCCGGGGCATATTGCGTTAAGCGCTTTTGGCACGCTTAAACTGAAGCCGTTATGGATGATGGGTTTTCAACCAAAAGTATTGTCGCCGGCGTTGACGAGGCGGGCCGAGGACCGCTTGCAGGTCCGGTTTTCGCAGCAGCAGTCATTCTCGATCCGATGCGGCCGATAGCCGGATTGGCCGATTCCAAAATCCTTAGCGAAAGCAAACGGGATAGTCTTTACATCCTGATCAAAGAAGCCGCTTTAAGCTGGTCGATTGCGCAAGCCAGTGTTGAAGAGATTGACCAACTCAATATTCTTCAGGCCACTTTATTGGCAATGCAACGAGCGGTACAAGGATTGCACATCCAGCCCGATGAAGTGTTAGTGGATGGCAACCGTCTCCCCCAATTGTCCATGCCCGCCCAAGCCATCGTCAAAGGCGACAGCAAAGTGCAGGCGATCAGCGCGGCGTCAATATTGGCGAAAGTCGAGCGGGATAAGCTGATGGTTGAGTATCATCAGCAGTATCCAGACTTTGCGTTTCACGAGCACAAAGGTTACGGTACCAAACAGCATCTGGCCGAAATTGAGCGGTTCGGTTTTTTGGATGTGCATAGAAGAACATTCAACCCGGTAAAGTCCATGCTGCAAGGTAAGCTTTAACCCAACTCAAGCGGCCCTTCATCCATTAACGCGATCTGTTCGCGCAGCTCAATAATCCTGTCCTGCCAATAACGCGGGATGTCGAACCACGGGAACGCCATAGGAAACGCCGGATCATCCCAGCGCCTAGCAATCCAGGCTGAATAATGGATCAGACGCAGGGTGCGCAGGGCTTCTATCAGATGCAGCTCCCGGATATCGAAATCGTAAAAAGTCCGGTAGCCGGCCAACAGATGGTTTAACTGCACGGTCATTTCGGCGCGATCCCCGGACAGCAACATCCACAAATCCTGTATCGCAGGCCCCATCCGGCTGTCATCGAAATCGACAAAATGCGGGCCGTCATCGGTCCATAAAATATTGCCGGGATAACAGTCGCCGTGCAGGCGCAAGTTTTTCACCTTGCCTGCGCGCTCGAAGCAACGTCTTGCGCCAGCCAGCGCATGTTCGCTCACGCTACGGTAAGCCTCGGTAAGATCGGCGGGGATGAAGTTATTCGCCAGCAGATAAGCCCTTGGTTCATCGCCGAAACCGGCAATATCAAGCGTCGGCCGGTCCTTGAACGGCTGTAAAGCGCCGACGGCATGAATACGGCCGATAAACCGTCCCATCCATTCCAGTGTTTCGCGGCCGTCAAGCTCTGGCACGCGACCGCCTTGTCTTGGGAATACCGAAAAGCGGAAACCGTCGGCTTCGATTAACGTCTGATGATCGCCAAACGGCGTCGCCGGAACGACAGGAATTTCAGACTCGAACAATTCCTGAACAAAAGCATGTTCTTCAAGAATGGCCGCAGATGTCCAGCGTCCGGGCCTGTAAAACTTGGTCACAATAAACGATGTATCCGCCATGCCGACCTGGTAGACCCTGTTTTCGTAACTATTAAGCGCGAGCAATCGGCCATCGCTATGCAGGCCTATAGCGTCGAGCGCGTTCAAAATAATATCGGGCGTCAGCGCTGAAAAAGGAGTGAGATTCGTATTCATGGTTACTATTGTAACGCTGAACGTCGATTCGGCTAAGGTTTGTCGTTACCCCGTTAATGAAAACAGAGTTAGTTGCTTGGTTTTCTGGTATAACATTCGGGCATTACTTTCTATCGGGCGGCTTAATTCATGCGGCCGATCAAGAGCTAAATACTCAAATTCTAAAACGCATTCTGAACTAGAACGGAGGGTTATATGAAAAAATCGCAAAATCTTAAATTGGGTTTATTCCTGTTTGCCGGTTGTTTGTTTTTATCCGCAACATTATTTGCGGAAACTAAAACGCCGGCAGATACTGCAAAACCGGTCCACGGCGAATATATCGACTGGCGTTTGTTGGCCGTTTCCCACAGGGAAGATAAAAAAACACTGCGGGCTATTTTAGGTAACGATACGGCTATCGCCGCAGCACGAAAAGAACAGACCAAGCCTTGGCCGGACGGCTCCGTTTTAGCTAAAGTCGTGTGGAAGGAAAGCACGCATCCCAATTGGCCGCAAGCGATTGTTCCCGGCGAGTTTGCGTCCGCCGAGGCGATGGTTAAGGACGGGAAAAAATACGCCAATACCGGCGGCTGGGGATTTGGCCATTGGGAAGGCGGAAAGCTCATCATGCACGAGGAAGCTAAAGCGAAGGAATGTTTTGCTTGTCACATGCCGATGAAGGATAACGATTACGTTTATACCTTTAACGCACTAAAATAAATAGCGTCACCAGGCGTTAACAGATCAGTGCTCGTGCTGATCCGTTAACGTTAACTTCTGATTTTACGGGGCAAAGTGTACGACCTCTCCTTCCTGCATGGCATTGCCGGGTGCAGGGGCGGTATTTTGATAGGCGCCGATGCCCAGCTGTTCATTAATCTGCCGCGCCACATCCAGTCCCAGGCTTTTTGACACTTCCGAGACGACCTTGCCGCGACTCGGAACCACCCGGCTTCCTCCGGTCACAATACGAACATCCTGACCCTCGCCGGTAGCGCTAAAGGCGGCTTTGACTTCGTAAGTGCGGGTGCTGATCAGGCTGAACTCCGCGACCAGCGTCAGGCTGAAAGTGCTGGACAGCGTGTCAGTACCGATAATGGGATTCACTTCATTGCGAAAATCAAGATCGCTGACCGTGCCAAATAACACATAATCGGCCCCAGGATAAGCGCCTTTTTTGATGCGGCTGATAATGTCGTAGATCTGCTCGCCGCTCTTGGCGGTATAAGGCTTGGCTTGCGATAGTTTAAAGTCGCCGGTTTTAAGGATTTCCCCTTTAATGTCGCCGACAAATTTACGCAACTCGCCATATTCTATATAGCTGTAACTGCTTTCGACCTCGGTATAATCAGTCTGTGATTTTCCGTTATACGATGAACGGCTCGAAGCCGAGGAACTTTCAAAACCGTCCCGTTCCCGCTCGCTGTGGCTCGCGCGCTCGGACGACTTGTTGTGATAATCGACAATATGAAAATAACCGCTGACACGCTCGGCATAAGCCAGATCGGTTACCGCGATTTTAGTCGCCTGGGCGCTACAAGCCCCAAACAGTGACGACATCAGGAATAACAAACGCAACGCTTTCATTGGGCGGCTCACTAGAACATGGATTTATTGGATGTTTTGCGTATTTCTTTTTCGTCGGCCCATTCCATGATGCCGGATTCGTTGTCCACCAGTTGCAAGCTGAATTTGTAGTACACGTCTTTGACATCGCCTGCGCGTTTGACGATAGAGGTGATGGAGCCTTCGATACGGAAATCGGCGCCTTCCATGTTACCCATTTTCTTGGATTTGCTTTTTTTGTATAGGCTTGTTTGATTTTGCCGGGTTAACTCCTCGACCTGGGTTTGCATGGCGCTGGTGTCCACTGCAAAACGCACCAATCCGCTTTTCAGAATTTTAGCTCGTATCGAATCGGTGATGGATTTTGTGTCTATGTATTCGCTGGTTCTGTTTTTTACATCAGCGACTGTTACTAAAGGGCGCTGTTTTGCAGTCAGGGGAGCGGATTGCAATAGCGAGCCGGCCATCGATTCCGCTATGGTTTGCAGATCGGTGGAACCGAACTCGTTAGTCAAAGTTTCAACCGCTTTACTGTCGCCGTATTCGACATTGCCCGAGCTGAGTGTTGGCGACTGCGTAGCGCAACCGCTTAACAGCAGCGCTATCGTTGTGGCTTTGAATGCATTTGAATAGTTATACATGGATTTATGTCTCTGTTGGTGTGGGGCGACTTCAGTCGCTCAATATATTGAAAAGGCGGCTAAAGTCGCCGTTACCGTTATCTAAGGCAGATTACCGGTGTTATCCGGGCTTTGCACAACAAGCCTGAAATCGGTGGCCTGGGGCGACGGCGCGACGGCCGTTAACGTTTGTTTCTGGTAAGCGTAAACCAACACTGGTTTCCAGGCTTCCTCGCTGCCGACCGTAAAGCCGTTGGCATCCAGCCATTTAAAGCGATAGTAAAGCTGTTGATTATCCGAGTCGGTATTGTTGATCTCCGCCTGCACCGTCAACAGATGATTGCGTTTTACGGCGCGCAGGTCGGTTATTTGCAGATACGACATTTCACTTAGCTGCTCGACTTTGGCATGGATGCTGCCGGGCCGTGGCGGCGGCTTGTGGCTGGCGCAGCCGCTGAGCAGCGACAAAGCAATTGCTAACGGTACGATTTTAAACGGATGCATGGTTTATCCTTTTGCTTGTTGGACAGGTTTTCTGGCTTTTTTCTTTTTGGATTTAGCGGTGCCTTTGGTTGCAGCCGCGCTATTGTCGTTCGCAGGCTCAATAACAACGGGTGCGGCATAAACCGGCGTGTGCGGCCCATAAGCCGGTTGCGACCAGTAAACCTGATTGCCTAGCAGACGCGTCACCACGACGGCGTGAGAGCCTTTGATGTCGATGGATTGCTTGCTGCCGCCGATGGCGATGTCATGCTTGCCGGAAGGCAATGTTGCGCGGGCAATGCTGATGGTTGCAGGCAAAGTGCGCCAAGTGCGTTCATCAGCGGATTCGGTAATGACATTGGCTATATTCAGCGCAATGCCGGCAATCGCCGCGCCGCCGCCTTGGTCCATCAAGGCTTTTTGGGACATTGCTTTTGCCGCGGCACGAAGAATGCCCCGAACGATAATTCCCGGCATATCGTCTCTTAATGCCCGTTTGGACATTGTATCCAGGCTGGTCACACCCGCTAATGGCAGGGTTTCTTTGCCGTCGATGCCGAGGGTGCTGGGTTGCGGAGTGCGGCTGGGGTCTGAATGCAGTACCGGAAACGATATGGGAATAACGCCCAAATTGCTGACGATGACCGGCACGGGAATAGTGACTGAGCTAAGCGCGGGCGCGGTGCCGGATTCAACCACAAACAACACATCGGTTTCGGCAGGTTTACGGAGGCTAGTACGGGCTTCCAACGTCGCCAGGCCGTCTTCCAGAATTTTAATATTGGGCTGTAGCTCAATCGCCTGCCGGTAACCGGGCGCGGCGAGTCCCTGTTCGTTCAAGGCTTCATAGACAAAACCGGCCAAATAATGGCTGAAAGCGCTTTGGTAACCGTTTTTCAGTCGGGTGACTTCGGCCGAATTAAGCGTTTCGACCGGATAACCGTTCAAATCCTTAAAGGTTGTGGCGATGCCTTTTTCCTTGCTTTCCTGTTCCAGAGCCTCGGCGTCTTTCGCGTTGATTTCCGCGATAATGGCTTCGCGCTCGTGGGTTTTCTTGATCTCAATTCTGGCGGCATTCCAGTCGCCTGCCGATAAGTGATCCAGAGCCAGTCGGGTGGACAGCATGACTTTTTCATAATCATGCCCGTCGTAGCGGCGGGTTTTGTCGTTTAGCACCACCGCGCCGACATTTTCCAAAATTGCGCCGGCCCTGATTTTGGCCTCATTTTCCCACTCATTGACTTTCCGGTCGGCCAACATCCACGCGCCTGCGCTGTCTTTATATTGGCTTTTCAAACGCAATAATTCGCCTTTTTCCAGATAGTAAAGCAAATCGAAGTCGCCGCCGGTGTTGTTGGCTTCATGTTGAGTTAAGGCTTGATCAAGCTGGCCTTGTCCGACCAGATCTATGGTTTGTTTGAGTTCGTTATCGTAACTGCGCATTGCGGAGCAGCCGGATAGCGTCAGCATCAATACAAAAGGCAGGGCAAGGCCTGGAGAAGAGGTAAAGAGGGGCATGAGGATTCCTTGTTTTATTATTATGGTGGTGTACGGTTTTTACCCGCTAGCTTCGGTGTCGTCCGTAACTAAGATGCCAACGCAGTAGAGGAAGTATAAATGTTTTTTTTGATAACCCAATTTTTTTGAGCTGATGCACTTTACGGCATTACAGCGATAGCAATGTGTCGGGATTTGCGAATAACGGAGGACAATTGGAATAAGTTTAAGTTATTTATCTGTTTTTTATTCTTCCAGACGATAGGTCGCACTCATTTTTTTGCCGCCCATCGTCGAGACCATATCTTTGTTTGCCGTAAACCGGAATGTTCTTGTCAACTCATTTGTAAGCTTAGACCGACTATACAAATATAGTGAAATAGTGAACAATGAAAACCGGTCGTAAAGGGTGAATTTAGCAAATAGGAGCGGTTGACCGCTAAATTACAGAAGCTCAGAACCACCTTAGTCTGTCCGTATTTTTTTCAAAAATGCACAATGCAAGACTTGAACCTGATGTTATAGGGCAGGTTTCAGGATGAGATCGAAGCTATGTTCGGTCAATCTGCCAAAATTGCACCGCAGAAACGACTAAAAAATCAAAAAATAACTGAAAACAACCTATTGGCCTTTATCGCCTCTTTTCAGTTAAGAGCGATATCATATGTCAAAAAATCATGATAAATCTGACGCCTGGAACGCGTTGGTTTTAATCTTACAACGGAATAAACAACTAAAATTATGGGGTGGAAATTATGGGATGGACAAAATCTGTCAGTAAAGGCGCGAAGGGTGTTGGCAAATCAATAGACAAGGGTGCAAAAGATACCGGTAAAGCAGTCGTAGATACCGGAAAAGATGCTGGAAAAGCAATTGAAAAAGGTGCAACGGATACGATTGATACGGTCGTTGATACTACAACTACCGTTATCAATGTCGCAACTGATACATACAATTACGCAGTCGATTTTGCTAATGATACGGCCGCTAGAACTGAAAGCATTGAAGCGACGGTATTGAAAAATACCGAAGAAATGGCAAAGGCTGGTATTGATACAACTTCAAAGGAGTTTAACGATTTATCAAAACAAGCTGAGCAACAAGTTATTGCTGGTGTTGAGGTTGTTAAAGATGCGGCAGTAGACGCTTATGCGTGGATTGATGAGAACGCTTGTAGAATTGGTCTAACGGCGTCGCTATCGATGGGTTTCGTCGCAGCATTTACGCCTGCGCAGCCAGAGGGGGCGGCGACATCAACTACGATGAGTTCATTATATGTAACTATGATTTCAACTGCTGGAAAATATGCAACTGCAATAGCATTGGCGGAAGCGTCTACAGAATTAATTTATTTGATACCTGGTGTAAAGGGGCAAGTGAATCAAGACCTTTTATTTAATTGTGTTTCAAATTGTATTTACTACTCATTAGATTCGGCCGCATTGTGGGGAACGCCTGCTGGAGTTGGGATCGCGATGGGGGCCGCAGTGTCGCCAATTGTAGCAACTTTAATATGCACTAGAACTTTACCTAACGGATTTTCCAAAGCACTGCCAAAGAGTTAATATGGAAAGCAAGGTGTTATACACATTAGAGTATTTAGTTGGACATTTGGACAATATAGATAACCTAAAGTTAAAAGCTAACATATTGCGTAATTACGAAGGAAGAAACTTCATGGAAGATAGTCCAGAAGATATTCGTTATGAGGATATTAGACTGGACTTATTTCCAGAAGTTAAAAAGTTGATGCGCACTTTGATGGATAAGTTTGAGGAACAATATGGGTTGAAAATAAAACCCGTTCCAACATCAGACCCGAATGAAGTTGTTTGGGCGGTTGTGCATCAACACAATGAAAGCACCAATTGGCACGATCACGCCACCCATACTAATTACAATAAGGGAGCTAAGGTAAGTGCGGTATATTATGTAGATGTTCCACATAATAGTGGGGATATAGTATTTAAAGTTTATGAGAATCCATTTGTAACTAAAATGTATTTGGAGAAAGCGGAAACGGGTAAGTTCATAATGTTTGATAGCACATTGTTACATTGCGTAACTAAAAATTTAAGCAATTATAATAGAATTATTATTAGCATGAATTTTACATTTGATGACTAATCAAGGTTCTTCGGAGTCAGGGGCAATTTAGTAATTAAGCGGATATAATGGATTCGTAATGTTTTCGGCAATGCGATTAAGAAACGGTGATTGGACTGCATAATTTCTTAACTGGGTGTGAAAATATATTTTCCCTGAAGAATTGGTTTCGTCAGTCTATTCGAGGGTTTTGTTTTTAATGCGGGTTCCCATTAGGTAATCGAACCAAGGCCAGGTAACGCACCAGTTACCGGGGGAATTGCCGCCGAGATGATGGTCGCAATGCCAGCGCAAATGCCGTTTAGCCCAAGCCGGGTCAAGGTGGGCCTTACGATGTTTATAGTAATAAAACATCAAGGAAGCATATAGTGTACCGGCAAATAGCGGGAACATGATCAACAGTGGCGCATGCAGCAGTACAATGCTTATCAACACCGCCAATTCCTTGGTTTGAGGATTCCATGTTGTTAAATTCATGGACTGATAGCCCGGGTCGAGCATGGCGTTTTGGGTGCAAGCGGCGTGATGTTCATACCAGTGGTAAGCCCAGAAACTATGCCGATTTCGTCCCAGCCCATGCAGAATGTATTTATGCATCAGCCATTCGCCCGCATTGGCGCCCGCATTGGCATAGGCCAAGCCTAAAATGAATTGGACAGCTACGCTAAGCATGGGCAAAATACCTCGTGCGTTAATTAATCGATCGGCATTAGCCGGAATATTTCTTGTTTCTATAGTACGTCTGTTATTAAATCAAGCAAAAGATATTGTCAGATAAAGCCATTCCAAGTGGGGTGTTAAATGACGCCGATTAGTGTGCTCAGCGGTTGCCCCGGCGGCCGGATTGCAAGATTTTCTTTTTTAGCCGTTATAAAGTTGATAAAATCAGTGGGTTTTTCATTTATTGGGTGATTATCATCATGAGCGTTATAGAAAGAATTAAAGACCAGATTGGAAATAATCCGGTGGTTTTATATATGAAAGGGTCGCCGGATTTTCCTCAATGCGGCTTTTCCGGTCAAACAGTGCAGGTGTTAGAGGCCTGCCATGCCAAATATAAGCACGTTAATATTTTCGAGGATCCCGAGCTTCGCGAGGCGCTTAAAGAGTATTCGAACTGGCCGACCTATCCCCAGCTTTATATTGGCGGCGAATTAGTCGGCGGTTGCGATATTGTTACCGATCTTTATCAAAAGGGTGAGCTGGCAAAGATGTTGGCTGCGGTTGGCGGTGTAGAAGAATAAGTTGTATTTGATTTGTCGGGTTACGCTACGCGAACCCGACTTACGCTCGCGATTCCAGTTCCTTCCAGCGGTTGACGATCATGCAAAACAGTTCCGCTGTTTTTTCGGCGTCATAGAGCGCTGAATGCGCTTTTTCGTTATCCCAGTCCAATCCTGCCGATTGGGCGATTTTCGCCAGCACTGTCTGCTGATAGGCCAATCCTCCCAACGTCGCGGTATCGAAAGTGCTGAACGGATGAAAAGGGCTGCGTTTTATTTGGGTCCGTTGAATGGCTGCATTCAGGAAGCTGATATCGAAAGCCGGGTTGTGGCCGACCAAGATTGCCCGTGTGCAATTATTACGTTTGACGGCTTCTTTAATCGGCTTAAACAGCATGTGTAGCGCATCTTTCTCTTCGATAGCCATCCGAAACGGATGGTGCGGATCGATCTTGTTAAATTTGAGAGCGGCTTCGTCCAGTTCGGCGTTTTTAAAGGGAATGACATGTGTTGTATAACGTTCGGTTACTTCCAGGTCGCCGTTGCCGTTATATTCAACAATAACCGCGGCAATCTCCAGTAATGCATTTTTTTTTGGATTAAATCCGGCTGTTTCTATGTCAATGATTACCGGAAGGAAGCCCCGGAAACGTTTGTCTAAGGGAATTGCAGGTGTATCCATTTTGTGAGTTATGCCAAGATGTGTTGAAATGATGAGTAATAAATGCGGCGATTTATGATATGTTACGCGAAAATCAATAACAGCGTTGTGGAGAAAATGTAATGCGGCAGAAAAAATTAATCACTCAACTCGGATGTCTTGTTTTGTTGGGTGCGCTGGGTGGGTGTGCAACTTCCGCTAAAGATCCTCAGGATCCATTTGAAGAATGGAATAGAGGCGTGCAGACGTTCAACGATAATCTTGACGAGTATGCAATGAAGCCTGTTGCCAAAGGCTATCAGTGGATAACGCCATCGTTTGTTGATCGCGGCGTGACTAATTTTTTCAGCAATATTAATGATATTGGCGTAACTATTAATGACTTGTTGCAGTTCAAAATCGAACAAACCGGTATGGACGGATCGCGATTTCTCGTGAATACCGTCGCCGGTCTTGCCGGTTTTATTGATGTCGCAGAGATGATCGACTTGCCCAAGCATAATGAAGATTTTGATCAAACCATGGGCGTCTGGGGTGTGCCGGCAGGCCCTTATCTGGTGTTGCCGTTTTTCGGGCCAAGCTCTCCTCGGGGAGTGGGCGGTCTGATCGGCGATGCGGCGATGAATCCGATCAGCTATATTGATAGTGGGGCAATCACCGGCGGCTTGTTTGCGTTGAATGCCGCCGACTTGCGTGCAGACAACTTGGCTACTGAAAAAATTGCTACAGAAGCGGCCGTAGACCGGTATGCGTTTTTTAAGAGCGCTTATTTTCAACATCGTGAATACCTGATCCACGATGGCAACCTGCCGGAAGGACATGATTTGCTGGAGCTTGATAAGGAGTTTAATGAGGATAATTTGGGGCCGATTAAGCCTTACTAATCCATACCTGATCCACGAAAGGGCCGGTAGTTATGCACCGGCCCTTTTTTGTAGGCAATATCCAGGTTATTGCAATTTCCAGGGTAATTCTTCATTAGCCTTCAACGGCGTAATCGACAGGTCATTTTTCCCGTAAACAGCTGGCACTTTCCAGGCGGTTTTTTCCAGCGTGACTGTACCTGAATTTCTGGGTAGCCGGTAAAAATCAGCGCCGTAAAAACTGGCGAAAGCTTCCAATTTATTCAGTGCATCCGCCCGTTCGAATGCTTCCGCGTAAAGTTCCAATGCCGCATGGGCGCTGTAACAACCGGCGCAACCGCAGGCGTTTTCTTTTAACGAAGTCAGGTGCGGCGCGCTGTCTGTACCCAAAAAGAACTTTGGATTGCCGCTGGTCGCAGCTTCGACTAATGCCAGACGGTGCGACTCGCGTTTGATGATCGGCAGGCAGTAATAGTGCGGCTTGATGCCGCCGGCCAGAATCGCATTGCGGTTAAAAAGCAAATGTTGGGGGGTGATGGTTGCGGCAATATTGGGAGTGGAAGCCAACACAAACTGCACGGCTTCAGTTGTGGTCACATGCTCGACCACGATGCGTAAGCCAGGAAAATTGCGGGTGATGTCGCTTAGGTAGGTGTCGATGAACACCCGCTCCCGGTCGAAAATATCGCAAGCGTCGTCGGTTACTTCGCCATGAATCAGCAAGGGCAGGTCATGCCGCTCCATTGCCGCCAATAGCGGATAAATAGCTTTGATGTCGGCAACACCGGAATCGGAGTTAGTGGTGGCTCCTGCCGGATAAAGTTTGAAGGCATGGATATGTTCGCATTCGGCGGCTTTTTTGATTTCAGCCGTTGTCGTCGAGCCGGTCAGGTAAAGCGTCATCAGCGGCGTAAAATCCAGGTCCGCAGGAACTGCGGCTAAAATTTCTTCCCGATAAATCAAAGCCTGAGCCACCGTCGTAACCGGCGGCTTGAGGTTGGGCATGATGATCGCGCGGGCAAATTGCCGGGCGGTATGCGGCATGACGGTTTTTAAAACAGCGCCGTTTCTGACATGCAAATGCCAGTCATCCGGCCTTGTGATGGTTAATGTTTTCATTATTGGAGTTAAATTCTGTAAAATAGGCGGTTATTTTATAGTAAGTGCCTTGAAAAATTAAACGCAGCACTTATCGTAGCTATTATTTCTTATTATCGGAGCGATAAATGCCAATATACGAGTACCAATGTCAATCATGCGGTCATGAGCACGAAGCGTTACAAAAACTCAGCGCCGAGCCCCTCGTTATCTGTCCAGCCTGTAGCAAGCCGGAATTAATGAAAAAGATTTCTGCAGCCGGCTTCAGATTAAAAGGCAGCGGCTGGTACGAAACCGATTTTAAAAGCGGCGCCAAGAAGAATGTCGCCGGCGAAGCCAGTTGTTCGCCTTCCGGCGGCTGTCCGGCCGGCAACTGCAAAAGTTAATAAAACAGGCGCAAGACACAAGGTGAAAGACAACGAACACGCTTTCGCCTTGAGCCTTTCGTCTTTTGCTTTTTACCTTAACTAAATCAACAGGGAAAATTTATGCGTACTCACAAGTGCGGAGAATTAAACACACAACAGCTAGGCGAAACGGTTTCAATCTGCGGTTGGGTACATAGACGCCGAGATCACGGCGGCGTTATTTTTATCGATCTGAGAGACCGCGCCGGCTTGGTGCAAGTTGTGGTTGATCCCGACGTGGCTGAAACCTTCGCGACGGCTGAAAGCGTCCGCAGTGAATATGTATTACAAATTACCGGCTTGGTTCGCGACCGTCCGGCAGGCACGGTTAATCCCAACATGCATTCCGGCGCGATTGAGGTATTGGCTAAAAACATCGTCGTGCTGAACGAGTCGGAAACCCCGCCGTTCCCGGTCGAAAGCGAGATCGAGGTCAACGAGGAACTGCGTTTGCGCTATCGCTATATCGACTTGCGCCGCACCGAGATGCAGGAAAAGATGAAGGTGCGCCGCGACGTGACGCGGGTGTTAAGAAATTTTCTCGACGACAACGAGTTTTTCGAGATCGAAACGCCGTACCTAACCAAAGCGACTCCAGAAGGCGCGCGCGATTACATCGTGCCGAGCCGCACCCACGAAAATTCGTTTTTCGCGCTGCCGCAATCGCCGCAATTGTACAAACAAATCCTGATGGTCGCGGGCATGGACCGTTATTATCAAGTCGTGCGCTGCTTCCGCGACGAAGACTTGCGCGCCGACCGTCAGCCCGAATTCACCCAGCTGGATATCGAAACTTCGTTCATGGATGAAAACGAGATCATGCATGTCATGGAGGAAATGATCCGCCAGTTGTTCATTAAAGTGATCGGCGTAAACCTGGGCGACAAATTTCCGCGTATGACGCATCAGGAAGCCATCTCCCGTTACGGCGTCGATCGTCCCGATTTACGGATTTCGCTGGAATTGGTCGATGTTGCCGAGGACATGAAAGACGTCGATTTCCAAGTCTTCTCGGCGCCGGCTAACGATCCGAAAGGCCGCGTCGTTGCAATGCGCGTACCGAATGGCGGCGAATTAAGCCGTAAAGACATCGATGCGTTAACGAAATATGTCAGCATTTACGGCGCAAGAGGCTTGGCTTATATCAAAGTCAACGACCTGTCGGCCGGTGTCGACGGTTTGCAATCGCCTATCGTTAAATTCGCTCCTGCGGAAGTTTGGGACAGTGTGTTGGCCAAAACCGGCGCGCAAAACGGCGATTTGATCTTTTTCGGCGCGGATAAAGCGAACATCGTTAATGAAGCGATGGGCGCATTGCGGGTCAAGTTGGGGCATGATTTGAACCTGCTGCAAGGCGACTGGAAACCGGTTTGGGTGGTTGACTTCCCGATGTTCGAATGGGATGAAAAAAGCGGTCGTTACAATGCGATTCATCACCCGTTCACCGCGCCAAGTTGCTCGGTTGAAGAGTTGGTCGTCAATCCGGGTGCGGCATTATCGCGCGCTTACGATTTGGTGTTGAACGGCACCGAAGTCGGCGGCGGTTCGATTCGTATCAACCGCAGCGCTATGCAGCAAACCGTGCTTGAGATTTTAGGCATCGGCGAAGACGAAGCCAGGGAAAAATTCGGCTTCCTGCTGGATGCATTGAAGTACGGTGCGCCTCCGCATGGCGGTTTGGCGTTCGGCCTTGACCGTCTGGTCATGTTGATGACAGGATCAACCTCTATTCGCGACGTGATTGCTTTCCCCAAGACCCAATCGGCGGCTTGTCCGTTGGTCAGCGCACCGGCGGTCGTCACCGATGAGCAGTTGAAGGAACTGGGCATCAGGTTGATTAAACCTGCGGGAAAAGAGAAAGTTAAGGACTAAAAAGCTTTTTTATTCACCACGAAGGCACGAAGGACACGAAGTTTTATTTCTTCGCGCTCTTCGTGCCTTCGTGGTGAAATGCTTTTATGGATTGACCTACCAAGCCGGTTGCTATGTATGGTATGAACAAATATTACAGAGAAAGCAAATATGGCTAAATGCCCAATATGTAATTCAAGAAAAGGGAAAAGACAGTGTGTAATCGCTAATGGATTAGTGTGTAGCTTGTGCTGCGGAACTATCCGCAAAGAAGATTCCTGTTTAGAGTGCTCATATTATCAAAAGCCGAAACGGAAATATAACGAAGTGCCGTCTTTTACGACCAATCAAGTACATGAAAGTGATGTATTGACGGGTTATAGCAATGCCATTGAAGGCGCTTTTTGTGCTTACGATATTGAAAATAACAAGACTTTAAACGATGCCGATGCCATCAGAATCCTTGAGCTGCTGATTGATAAATATCATTTTAAAGACACTGAAATAAACTGCGACAGCTCGTTCCTATCGGCGGGATTCAATTTTGTCGATGCCGTGATAGGCAGGGATTTAGCCGGTATTGATGGGCTGGAATTGGTGAAATTGTTGTGTATTCTTCATGCTGTTGTGAAAAGACTAACCAAGACCGGCAAAGAATACATGAATATTATTCATAGCTATGCAGGTTAAAAAATCGGTTCGTATCTGCCGGTTTTAAGCGATTATAGATTTTTAAGGTTTCTCCCTCTTAGGGCACAAACGCCATATTCTGCCGATGTTAAGCAGTAAACTAACCTCAAAATTCTCCGCAGAGGAGTTTCATTTATGACCAATACCCCATTCCCGATTCAAGATTACGCCTTACTCAGCGATGAGGAATGCGATGCGCGGATTATCGCCGCCAAAGTCAAGCTTGGCCGCCGTTGCGTGGTGCTCGGGCATCATTATCAGCGCGATGAAGTGTTCAAGCATGCCGATTTTTCCGGCGACTCGTTAAAGCTGTCCAGGGATGCGGCGCAATCCGACGCCGAATACATCGTGTTTTGCGGCGTGCACTTTATGGCCGAAGTCGCCGATATATTGTCCCGTCCCGAGCAGATCGCCATTTTGCCGGACATGGCGGCGGGCTGTTCGATGGCCGACATGGCCAATCTGCTCAAGGTGCAAAAGTGCTGGGATGAATTGGCGCAAGTAATCGATGTGGAGGCCGAGGTTACACCCGTTACCTATATCAACTCTGCGGCCGATCTTAAATCCTTTTGCGGCCAGCATGACGGCATCGTCTGCACCTCATCCAACGCCCAGAAGATTTTGGAATGGAGCTTTGCCAAAAAACGGAAAGTGCTGTTTTTCCCCGACCAGCATCTGGGGCGCAATACCGGTTACAGGATGGGCATACCGCTGGATGAAATGGTGGCCTGGGATTTCAACAAGCCGATGGGCGGTTTGACCGAACAGCAAATCCGCAACGCCAAAATCATCCTTTGGAACGGCTATTGCTCCGTACATCAGGTGTTCAAGCCGGAACATATTGACGAATTCCTTAAACGTTACCCGGAAACCAAGGTTATTTCGCACCCGGAAGCCGCATTCGAGGTGTGCCAAAAAGCGGATTACATCGGTTCCACCGAGTACATTTTAAAAACGGTCCGCGAAGCCGAAGCCAACACCCGATGGCTGGTTGCAACGGAACTCAATCTGGTCAACCGCCTGCACGACGAATGCAAGGCGCAGGGCAAAAATGTTCATTTCATGTCGCCTACATTGTGCATGTGCTCAACCATGTTCAGAACCGACCCGCAGCATTTGGCCTGGGTGCTGGAGAACCTGGCCGCAGGCCATGTAGTTAACCGGATTACAGTGCCCGAGGACGTGGCGAAGTACGCCAAGAAAGCGCTGGACAACATGTTGGGAGTTATATGATGTCGATAGATTTTAATCGTTTAAAGCATTTTTCGATGACATATGTGTTCATTGATGATGAAGATATAGCCTGCGAATATGAGCAAACAGAGCAAAATCCGGTCGTAGCCCCCGATGGCAACAGTGTCAGTTTCACCTTGAAAAATATCGATCAAGACGAAGACAAAGAGTGCTATTCGGTCGTTCTGGTAAAAGAAAGTGATGACGAGTTTTACATCAAATCCGATTATTTTGACGATGCGGCTGAGCCTTATCCTCTGGATGTTGAAATTTCCGATGACGACGTAAAGTTTATTCTGGAAGGTGAGGATGAGGTGATGTATTTATACGGGTTTTCCGAATAAATCGGTTGCTTAGGGCGAATCTGATAAAAGCTAAAGTCAAAAACAAGATAGCCCGATTGCCGCCAAACATAATGAAACAGCGGAACAGGGCGTTAAAAGGTGGTTTTCAGCTTGTCGGCTTCTTGATGTGCCGCGAAAAAAGTTACAAAAGTTTTAACGTTATTTGGGTTCCGTTTGTTGAGGCGGCGCCGTTTCAGTACTTGGCGATGTGCTTTCAGCCTCCGGTGGCGTGCCTTGCGTGTTTGGGTCGCCGCCTTCGGTTTGCAAAATCTCCTGCTCGGTTTTTTTGTTCATAACGATAATGGAAATTCGCCGGTTAATCGGATCCAGCGGTTCGGTGGTGGCGCTGTAGTGAACACTGGACGATAACCCGATAACTCTTAAAACCTTTTCCTCGGCAAGCCCCCCTTGATTCAATTCGTACCGAGCGGCATTGGCCCGGTCGCTGGAGAGTTCCCAATTGGTATATTTCTTTTGATTGGGCGGAAATGGCCGTGCATCGGTATGGCCGTTTACGCTGACTTTATTGGGTAATTCGTTGATGGCCGGAGCCAGCGCCCTTAAAAGCAATTTAATTTGCGGCTCGGGTTCGGCACTAGCCAGTTTATACATGGGCCTGTTCTGCGCATCAACAATCAAAACCCGTAAGCCTTCGGAGGTTATTTCCAGTTTAATTTGATCCTTAAACTCGGTTAATTCTGGAGTTGTATCGATTTTATTCTGGATTTTTTCCTTCAGATTCTCGAGCTTTTCCCGCTCAATTTCCTCGGCTTTCTGTTCTATTTCCTCTGCCGTCATTTCCTTCTCTTCCGGTGTCAGGCCTTTGTCAACCTGGCCTTGATCTTGTGACGTGAGATCCGCGCCGCCCGCTTGAATTATGCTGGTGCGATCGCCGATATCGGCTCCTTTTTCTTCCGCGGATGCCTTAAAAGGGTCTTGAAAGTATTCGGCAATGCCTCGGCGTTCCGGTTCGGTGGTTGTACCCAACAGCCACATCAGTAAAAAAAAAGCCATCATGGCGGTTACAAAATCGGCGTAAGCCAGTTTCCACACGCCGCCATGAGATTCATGTCCGCCTTTTTTGATTTTTTTTATGATGATCGGTTGTTGGTCGGCCATTTTTTAACCTTTGTTGGCTCTTAACTGTTCTTCCAGTTCCAGAAAGCCGGGACGCATGGAGGAAGAAATCATCGTGCGCATATATTCCGCAGTCATGGCCGGCGATACGCCTTTGGCGCAACACAGCAAGCCTTTTTGGGCGCATTTATAGACGTTGCCTGACGCTTCGGAACGTTCCCCCATGACCGCAGCGACGGGGCCGACAAAACCATAGGAAAGTAAAATACCCAAAAATGTACCCACCAGGGCCGCGGCGATTAATTTGCCCAACTCTGAGGGCGGAATACCGACTGATTCCATGGTATGCACGACGCCCATTACCGCCGCGACAATCCCAAAGGCCGGCATGCCGTCAGCGATATTCTGGATGGCTTTGACCGGCGCATGGGCTTCTTCATGATGGGTTTCGAGTTCCTGATCCATCAGTTCTTCCAGCGCATAGACCTCAACGCCGGTTACAATCAGGCGAAGGTTGTCGCAGATAAATTCCAATAAATGGTGATCGCCGAGAATTCTGGGCGTAAAGACCGGGCTGCTTTTCGGATCGTCGATAATACTTTCCAGCGATAATAAGCCTTCCTTGCGTGTTTTGGTGGTGATCGCATAAAAACACAACAGCAGCTCAAGGTAATAGGCTTTATTGTACGGGGTGCTTTTTAAGGTGGCGGTGGCCTGACTGATAGCCTCTTTGATTACATTTATGGAGTTTCCGCACACGAAAGCGCCCAAGGCCGCTCCAATAATGATCACAAATTCAAAGGGCTGAAAAAGAACGCCGGGGTGTCCGCCGGCCCCCATAAATCCGCCCATGATTGAGATAGAGAGGATCAAATATCCGACAATAACTAACATGTGTTCTCTTTATGTGCTTGGTTTATATTGAAAAAAACTAAATATCATGCGATAGCCGCTGATGTTTAAGCAACGCTCACGGCATGATTATATATCGGGTGACACCAAAACCGATTTTAAATCCGAACTTTTGCTGTTTCTGTTCCATAACCGTAAGCTTATTTTAACTTGAATTTGAAATTCAAGGGTCAATCTTTCACTGCCTTGTTTTTCTTGAGTATGTACGGGTTTAGAACGCGGGCATCACAGACAAAGACGTGGTCCAAAGCCGGGTAATCAAGGCGGCGAAAGCATGAAAGAGAGGTCCCCTCATGAAGCCGTTTGCAATCTTTGCGGAGTTATTTTGTAATGCCAATAGACTAGGAAGCGCTGATTGCCTTTTCGTTGCGCATGAACGAAAACGGTTTGTTCAGGGCTTCCCTATGCTTGATCGATTAATAACCGGGCAAATTCTTCGGCGGGTAAGGGCTTGCTTTTGATGTAGCCTTGATAGGTATCGCAGCCTTTTTCCCGCAAAAATGCCAGTTGCTCAAGCGTTTCAACGCCTTCGGCCAACACCTTGAATCCTAGAATATGCCCCATCGCGACTATCGTCGCGGTGATTTCCATGTCGTCTTGCAGCGAGGGAATATCATCGATAAAGCTTTTGTCGATTTTCAGTACGTCCAGAGGGAAGCGCTTTAGATAAGCCAGCGACGAATAGCCGGTGCCGAAGTCGTCAATCGCAAGACGGACGCCCTGGGCGCGCAAATTATTGAGCACCTCGACGGCTTTGTCTTCATTCTCCATTAAGCCGCTTTCAGTGAGTTCCAGTTCTAATAGTTCGGCGGGGAAACCGGTCTCGTGCAAAACATCGGCTACCAGAGCGCTGATGTCGCTACGGCGGAATTGGTGTGGGGAGACATTGACCGCTAAAGTTAATGACGGCAAACCGGCGTCTATCCAGCGCCTGCCTTGCCGGCAAGTCTCGCGCAACACCCAGGCGCCGATTTCAACGATCAGCCCGGTTTCTTCGGCAATGGAGATGAAGCTGGATGGCGAAATCAGTCCCTCGGTGGGATCTTGCCAGCGTACCAAGGCTTCGGCGCCGATTATCAGGCCGCTGTCGATGTCTATTTGCGCCTGATAATAGACGCACAGCTCCCGCTGTTCAGTGGCGCGGCGCAGACGGGTTTCCAGCGCAATACGTTCGCGGGCGATAATGGTGAATTCTTCCGAAAA
This sequence comes from Methylobacter tundripaludum, assembly GCF_002934365.1. Taxonomy (GTDB): domain Bacteria; phylum Pseudomonadota; class Gammaproteobacteria; order Methylococcales; family Methylomonadaceae; genus Methylobacter_A; species Methylobacter_A tundripaludum_A. The sequence goes on from NZ_PTIY01000002.1 coordinate 158,647, forward strand.
ATAGGCAAAACAACCGCGGCCTTCATCTTTCGCTCTATAGAGTGCAATGTCGGCGTTATCCAGCAGCGCTTCGGGGCTGTCGCCATGCTGGGGAAACAAGCTGATCCCTATGCTGGCGCCTATTCTGACCTTTCGGTTCGGCTCATCAGGATTGGCATTGTTATTTTGCAGCAACTCAAAAGGCTTGCTTAAGTCGGCGACGATTTCTTCCGCGACCCGCGCTGCATCTTCCGGGTGTGTAATATCTTCCAGCAGCACGATAAACTCGTCACCACCCAAACGAGCGACCATGTCAACCTCGCGCAACCTTGACTTGATGCGGGCGGCAACCTGTTGCAGTAACTCGTCACCCGCCAAGTGCCCCATGCTGTCATTGACCGCTTTGAAGCGATCCAGATCGAGCATCAGCAACGCCAGTTGTTTGCCGTCACGCCGCTCCATATCAATGCTGTGCTTCAGACGTTCCCACATCAGGCGGCGATTGGGCAGTGCGGTGAGCGGATCGTAATAGGCCAGATTGTGAATGGTTTCTTCCGCTTCCTTGTCTTTGGTGATGTCGGTGAAGGCGCCGACATAGTTGCTGATCTTGCTATTCGCATCGCTAACCGCAGTGATGATCAGCCATTCGGGGTAGATTTCCCCATTTTTGCGTTTATGCCAGATTTCGCCTTCCCAGCAGCCATCCTGTTGCAGGCTGTGTTGCAGTGCTTGGTAGAAGTGCGCATTATGACGGCCCGAGTTAAGCAAAGCACCGGTTTGCCCAATGGCTTCTTCGGGACTATAGCCGGTGATACGGGTAAACGCCTTGTTGACCTTCAAAATAACCTGATCGGCATCGGTGATGAACATGCCTTCTTGCGATTCAAAGGCGGTTGCGGCGATGCGGAGTTCGGCTTCCGCCCGTTTTTGTTCGCTAACGTCGCGAAAACTCCATACTCTGCCGACTACTTTGTTGTTAATCAGTTTGGGGATGGAATAGCGTTCGACAATTTTTCCATCCTTAAACTCAATAATATCGAAAGAATGAGCTTCGGGAGTTGCATACAGCTCGATTACCTTATTTGAGAAAGCTTCGGTATCTTTGATTTGATCGGGGCCGTACAATAATTCTATGCTGCCGTCTTTAGCGCCAATTTTGGCGGCTGCAACTTCATTGGGGATTTGCCATAGATCAATAAATTTTTGGTTATACAGCAGCCAATTATTGTGTAGATCCACGGCCAGAATGGCCTCGCCGGTGGATTCCAATGTGGCTTTTAGTATCGACAGGGATTCCGCTATTTGCATCGTTGACCGGTTCCGTTCGATCACCAACTGCGCCAGACCGGCATAGTGCTTAATCAGGCTGATTTCGGCATCGGTTGATTGCACCAGCCAGTTCTCCATCGGTGTCGGCGCTTTCTTCATCCCTGGTGGTCGGCCGCATTGGTTCCCTACCATGTGCGACACTCCTTCCATCCCTGGAGGTCGATGATAGAAAGCGAAAGTTCCTAGCACGCGGCCCTGATTGTTTTTAATCGGATGCGACCAGCAGGCGTGTAAATTGGCTTGCTTGGCGAGATCACGATACGGTTCCCAATAGGGGTGGTGTTGTATATCTTCAACGATGACAGTCTTGCCGAGATACGCAGCCGTACCGCAGGAACCTACGCCATCGCCGATTTCCAAGCCATCAATGGCTTGACTGTAAAAATCGGGTAAACTTGGCGCCGCACCGTGGCGCAGATGTTTATTGTCGTTATCCAGCAGCAAAATTGAGCACAATAGGTCGGGGTGCAGCGCTTCAATTTGACGCGCTAACTCATCTAATATGTTGTGGAGATCGTCCTCTCGATTAATTAATTGCAGAATTTGATTTTGCAGGGCCAGTTCGTCGGTACGGCTGCGTAATTTGTTTTCAACGGCCTTGCGTTCGGTTATGTCGCGCCAACAGACATGGGTAATAAGCTCGCTATTCACTGTCATTGGCGTTAGGGACACTTCTACAGGAAAGTGCGATCCATCGGCCCTGATGTGCAGCCATTCAAATCGGTGATAACCCACTTTCCGGGCTGTAGCTATCATTTCAGCCGCTTTTTGATCCGATGGTTGTCCATCGGGCTGATAGGAGGGAGATATTTCATCGGGCCGGCAATTAATGAGTTCCGATTTTGACTTAAGACCCAGCTGGATTAACGTAGCGGCATTGCAGTCGATGAATCGCCCCTCTTTGATCAGTAAAACAGGGTCGTTGGAATCTTCAAACAGGTGCCGGAATGCGTCCTCGCTCTCGCGTAGCGCAGCTTCCGCTTGCTTCCGTTCGGTAACATCCTGGACGGTGCCTATCAGTTGTGCGGGATTGCCGGTTTTGCCGTACTCGATGTCGCCATGATCAACTACCCAGCGTGATTTGCCATCGCTGGGTCGGATGATGACATATTCCATCGAAAATCGTTCGTGGGTATGGATTATTTTCTGGAAGTGATCCAGCACAGACTGTCGGTGCTCAGGATCAATCAATGCAGCCCAATTGGGAATATCCCGTTCAAAGCGCGCGTCGATGCCGAAAATCTGATCGAACAGGGGCGAACTTTCCCAGCGCCCTGTCGCCAGGTCGGTCACATAGTAGCCTATGCCTGCCGTCTCATGGGCCAAACGTAAAAGATTTTCGTTGCGAGCGGCTATTTTATTTTTTCGTTTTAACGATCTATAGGCGGCTAATAGGCTCAAGGTGATAACGCCGGTCAGCAGGGTAATGATTACGGCGATTTTGAGATATTGGATCAGCTTTTCCTGGTCGGCTTTGGGGTTTGGATCATAGCTGAAACCTTGTAAAAATTTATCGTTTTCAACCATGCCCGCCTTGACGAATGTTTCCGCCATGTGCCGCCAGCGCCAGGGATTCATGTGTCCCAGGTCGATGACGTCCGGTATGATCAAGGAGCGTATGGCGTCGGCTTCAAACTCAAGGTGTTCTCTGGATTTATTGGTTTTGTATTTATTGAGCAACAGGGTAATGATTTCCCGCGGGTGATCCATTGCGTAATACCAGCCTTCAAGGCTGGCCTGGCGGAATGCCTTTACGCGTTCAGGATGATGTTTCAGCTCGTTTTCCGTTGTAAACAGAATGTCGCTGTAGAAATCGATACCGTAGTTGCGCGGATTGAGTACGTTGAACTCAACGCCTTGTTGCTTTAGAAAAAAAGGTTCATTGCTTAGATATGAATTAAACGCGTCGGCTTTACCGTCAATCAAATCACGAATTTCATAACTGCTGGGGATGGCTTGAATGCGGCTTATATCTATACCTTCATTATTGAACATGGCGACAAAATCGGCGTCGACAGCCTGATTCAATAGCATGACTCTTTTCCCGATCAAGTCGTCAGGCGAGGAGATTCCGGTATCTTTTCGGGCGATTAATACGGAAGGGGAGTGTTGATAGATCGCAGCCAAGGCGACAAGCGGCGCGCCGCGCAAGCGTTCCAGCAGTAATTCGCTGTTGGCCTCGCCGTATTGGGCGCGGCCTTGAAGAACTTCCTGCACCGGTTTTTTTTCCGGGCTGCCTTCGTCGATAATAACGTCGAGTCCGGCTTCTTTGTAATAGCCTTTTTCTAAGGCCGCATAGTATCCGGCAAATTGAAATTGATGATGCCAGCGTAACTGTAGATGGATGGGTTCAGCCGACGCCAAAAAGCAAGGACAGATCAATGCCATAACAAGTATGGCACGGGTTCGCATCATATTAAGGTAATCCGCTTTCTATGCTTGATAGTCATTTTTGTAACTTCTTACTAATAACGGGTAAATTCACAAAAAACCGATTAGAAAAACTTCACCACGAAGACTGAAGGACACGAAGTTTTATTCTTTCGTGTCCTTCGTGGTGAATAAAAGACTTTTAATCGCCTATTTACCAGTATTCCGCACTTAGCCGAGTCACCTTGCGGGTTATCCGAAGTTACGGAGTTATTTATTAATCAGTTTACGAACACGGTCAATAATCAATTGGCGATTAATTATCAGCACATAACTTAATAGCCCCAGAATTAAACCGAATAGCAAGTTTCCAACAAAAGAGCTTTCCTGTTCAGCTTCAGGCGTTGCGTCCGTCCGTTTGGGTTGTACGGTTTGCACCGCAACTTTTGACGGTTGGTAGCTTGCCTTCAGGTCAGGCAGGCCTAAGCTGCGCCACTCGTCATAGTCTTGCCAGATCGGGTAATCGCGTTTCCACATGCCTTTGGTGAAATAGGGCGCAAGGCTCATGCCATGCGATTTGGGAATGCCTTTTTCATCAAGGAAGCCGTCGTAAACGACCAGGCTGATGTCGCCGCCTTCGCCAACGCCGTTAGTGGTAAACGCTTTCTCAACATGGTCATGGAACATCCAGATGCCTTGGCCAAAGCTGTGCAAGCCGTCATCGATGCCGCTTAATTCCAGGTCCAGACGCTGCGCAGGCACCATGGTGTGTACATCGCGCTGGATATATGAGCCGGGTCCGTTATCGACGCCGTCATAATGAGTTATGGTCGGCTTGTGGCCGTGGATATGCACGGCCATGGCTTCGGTGTGACCGTTCAGTATCCGCAGTTTAACTTTTTCGTCCTGTTTCATTTCAATCAATGATTCCCTTAGGGTGTAAGGGAAGGAACGGCCATTGAGCATGAAATAATCATCGGTGGCATCGGTGGTGTCGTATTCCATGTTCATATGCTTGGCAATCAGCCGTGGGTCGTTGGCCGAGCGGGCAATAAGCTCATGCAATTCCCTGTCCGCCGATTCATAATGCAAATCATATTCCCGCGCATATTTTTCCAGCACCGCGACCGATGGATGACGCACTTGACCTGCGCCGACATTAAGGGTTTGCGGCCAGTTGTTGGGGCGGTTTTCCTCAACGATGAAAATGCCCTGCAAGCCCATTGGAATGTGGGTGTGCGGTTGGACATGGCAATGGTAATACATGGTACCCGGTTGGCGCGGTTTGATCACGTAGGTTTTGCTTTGTCCTGGCATCGTATCCATGTTGCTGGATTGCGCAACCCCGTCATTGCCCACTCCCGCATGGTCCATGAACGGATGGTCGATACCGTGTAAATGGATGGAATGCGGCAAATAATGAGTGTTCTCCAGAACCAGCCAGACCACGTCATCCTGTTCGACACGGATTACCGGAGACGGTACGCGCAACAGGGGGTTGGCGATCGGCTCGTAGATGCTTAGCGTGGACATGTCGCGGGTTTTTGGAGCGAAAACCCAAAAAGTCGGTTGGATGCCAGGCGCTATGTCGAAAGTGGTGGTGGGGTCTTTCATGTCCGGTGAATGACCGTTGAGTTCGGCAACTTCAAGCTTGATGATGATTTTATCCGGGTCGCCGTCGCCGTCGATGTCGTCGGATAGGGTAATCGCATCGGCTGCGAGCTGAGTCTCCATCAGTGTCGTCATGGAAATGCCGTTGGTTCCCTTTACAAAGGCGGCGATATCGGCCGGATTGTCGGGATTACAGAGCCGTGAAGCTTGTATCGCAACACCGTCAATGACTTGTGCTTCACGCCATTTGGCGGGGGTGAAGTCGGAACAGACTTCTTCTACCGCTCCCATGTCCACTTTGGCCGAAGGAGGTAAATCGCTGGCCGCTTGACTCCAAGGATGCATAAGGAGCAGGGTGGCGCCCCCAATAAAGGTAAGAAGGTTTTTACGCATACGACGACCTCAGAAAAAACATTAAATAAAATGGCGCACCGCCACACAAAGCGGAGGGTTTTTTAACGCCGCCATTTTAACTGAATATCAACGAGAATTCATGTTTAACGCTAGAATAAGACTAAATTGCCATGAGCTGTTCGCCGAATCCGTATGTGATGCCATGATTGTACGGAAGAATTATTACCAACCGATGAAAACGCATGCGGGCAGCCGCTTGCCGACAAAAGAGCGAAATAAATGAATTCTCAAACAACGACGTCCGGGCTCGATGACTTGATCTTCGATAACCGTTTTATACGCGAGTTACCTGCCGACCATGAAACCGTTAATAATCGCCGCCAGGTTCTTAGCGCCTGTTATTCGCGGGTGTCGCCAACCAAAGTTGCCGATCCGCGGATGGTTGCTTATTCCAGGGAAGTTGCAGAACTGCTGGATTTGAGCCCGGAAGATTGCGAGTCGGCCGATTTTACCCAGGTATTTGCCGGTAATCGCTTGTTGCCCGGCATGGACCCTTACGCAACCTGCTACGGCGGTCACCAGTTCGGCAACTGGGCGGGACAGCTCGGTGACGGCCGCGCGATTAATCTGGGCGAAGTAGTCAATCGCCGGGGCGGGCACTGGACCTTGCAGCTGAAAGGTGCGGGCGAAACGCCTTATTCAAGGAATGCTGACGGTTTGGCGGTGCTGCGCTCCTCGGTGCGCGAGTTTTTATGCAGCGAAGCCATGCATCATCTGGGCGTGCCGACCACGCGGGCATTGAGCTTGATACTGACCGGCGAGGAAGTTATCCGGGATATGTTTTACAACGGCAATCCGCGGCCCGAACCGGGCGCGGTAGTTTGCCGGGTTGCGCCATCGTTTACCCGCTTTGGCAATTTCCAGATTTTTGCCGCCAGGGGCGAGATAGAGCTGCTGAAAAAACTGGTCGATTACACCATCCGCACCGACTTTCCGCATTTGGGCGAGCCGTCATTCGACGTTTATCTCAAATGGTTTGAAGAAGTCTGCCGCAGAACGGCGGAAATGATCGTGCACTGGCAGCGTGTCGGCTTTGTTCACGGCGTGATGAACACCGACAATATGTCGATACTCGGCCTCACCATAGACTACGGCCCCTACGGCTGGCTGGAAAATTACGACCCCAACTGGACGCCCAACACCACCGATGCGGCGGATCGCCGGTACCGCTTCGGCAACCAGCCGCAAATCGCTTTCTGGAATCTGGGGCAGCTGGCCAATGCGATCTATCCGCTGATAGAACAGGTTGAGCCCCTGCAACAGGCGATTAATGCCTATAAAGACACCTTTGAGCGGGGCTGGCAAAAAATGGTCGCCGACAAGCTGGGGCTTAATGCCTATGATCCGGTTGCCGATAAGGAATTACACACCGAGCTGTTGATCCTGTTGCAAACGGTCGAAACGGACATGACCATTTTTTACCGCAAGCTCGGCATGCTGGTCATGGACGCTGAACTCGGCAATGAAGCTTTGATGGCGCCGCTGATGGAAGCCTATTATGTGCCGGAGCAGCTAACCGATGAATACAAGGCCCGTCTTGGCAACTGGCTTAAATCTTACATCAAGCGGGTGCAAAACTCCGGCGTTACCGATGAGGTGCGAATCAAGACTATGAATGCGGCGAATCCCAACTATGTACTGAGAAATTATTTGGCGCAACTGGCGATAGACAAGGCGGAGCAGGGTGATTTTTCGATGGTTAACGAGTTGTTGGAATTATTGCGTCATCCCTATGACGATCAGCCTGGCAAGGAAAAGTTCGCTTTAAAACGCCCGGACTGGGCGAGGCAACGGGCCGGGTGTTCTATGTTGTCGTGCAGTTCTTAATGCGCATGCGGCAACATTTGGACGGAAGGCTTGCCGATCAATGTATTCCGGCGTTGAAGCGCCGCTTTTTTGTTTGCCGTCATAATGTTTATGACGGATTCCTCTTCACCTGGGCGGCGTTTGCTTTGCGCGGCCGTAAGGAAGAAGAATCCAGGCTATGAGCTTGATTCGCGATTATTTTATCTTAATCAGTTCCTTGTCGCCGCTGGAAAAGTGGCATTTGCCGACGGTAAATGTGCCGCAATCTTTCGACTCTTCCACCTTCGCGCCGTTCGGGCTAAGTTTGATTTTTAGTTCGCAGAAACTGGCCGAGCTTTCAGAATGTTTTTTCAGCAGCAATTCGTTCTCGCCTGTGCTTTTGGCTTTGCCGGAAATGGTCTCGGAACAGTGGGCGATGCCGGCTTCTTGGACAGTGGCTTCAAAGTCTACGTCAGCGCTGACGGTGTAATCGTCGTCGATTTTGGTGACTTTTAAGTGGCGCACATAGTCGCCATCGCGCAACACGTAATGATCGGTAGCGGCGCTTACGTTGCCGGAAATCAGCATCGCAACAGTCAGAAACAAACTTTTTTTCATAATGGCGTCTCTCTTTATTTGATTTAAATTTGATCAACATGGGGCGGATGATAGTTCATTGCCGTTCATGCCGTCTTTGAATGTACTTGGCACAACTCGGGGTATTGTACCCCAGTGCAGGCGGTTACTAAAAGGCGGGACAATGATGATTAAAAAACTACACACAGCAAACTATGTGTCTGCGCTTGTTCTATAGTCCAAGCGCCAGCCAACTTATGCGATTATAATATTAAGCGTGATTCCAGTTTAGGCTGGCCGAGATTCGTGGCGTGATGCGCCTTAACTGCATATTCCCATACGGCATGTGGGAACGGAACATAATGGCTAACAACTTAATTTTCTCTCCTAAAACGCCGCAAAAACAAGATCAAATACTGATCTGGGCGGGCTTAACCGGCTGCGGCGATTCGTTGGCGCTGGCTTCAGCCATTAAAAATGAAGACCGTCTGTTTGTCATGGTCACGCCGGATAATCAGACCGCCTTGCGGCTTGAACATGAATTGTCGTTCTTCTTACAGGGCGAGCACCCCATTTTGAATTTTCCCGATTGGGAAACCTTGCCTTACGATGTTTTCTCGCCGCTGCCGGAAATTATCTCTGAACGGCTCAAAACCTTGGCCTTGTTGCCGCAGGTGAAGCGCGGCGCGCTGGTGGTTTCGGTGACGACGCTGATGCACCGGTTGGCGCCCCGTGAGCATGTTCTGGCCAACAGTTTTGCGGTTAAGGTCGGCGACGATTTTAACCTGGAGCTGAACCGCCTGAAGCTGGAAAGCGTCGGCTATCATTGCGTATCTCAGGTTTACCAGCACGGCGAATTTGCGGTCAGGGGGGCGATAGTCGATTTGTTCCCGATGGGCGGCAAGGCGCCGTATCGCATCGAGTTATTCGATGAGGAAATCGAATCCATCCGTACATTCGACCCTGAAACGCAGCGGTCATTGGAAAAAATTGACCGGATTCAGCTGTTCCCCGCGCGGGAATTCCCGTTTACCGATGAGGCCATCAAGCATTTTCGCCAGGCTTTCAGAGATGCTTTCCCGGAAACTTCGCCGAAAAACCATTTTTATATGGATGTCAGCAAAGGCATCACGCCCGGCGGCATTGAATATTACTTGCCGTTGTTTGTCGATCGAATGGCGTCATTGTTCGATTACCTGCCGAAGTCGGCGGTTTTGGTGACGGCGGATAGTTTTGCCGCGACCGCCCAGGCTTTTTATGCCGAAGCCGAAGACCGGTTTCAGCAACGGAAATACGATGCGGACAGACCGTTGTTGAAACCGGAACTGTTGTTCTTGTCGACCGATGAGCTGGCGCAAAGAACCGAAGCATTTGCCCGTATTACGCTTGGCGGCATAGCTGCCGAGGATACCGACAGCATCGTTTTCAACTGCCGTCCGCTGCCCAATGTCACCATCGATGCGAAAGTGGAACAGCCGGCTCAGGCCTTGCAGCAGTTTGTAAGTGGTTTTGCCGGCAAGATTTTGTTTGTTTCGGAATCGGCAGGACGCCGGGAAGCCTTGATGGACAAATTAAGGCAGTACAAGATTATCGTGAAGCAGGTGGAAAGCTGGGACAAGTTTCTCCAGTCCGAAGTGTCGCCGTGTCTTCTGGTTGCGCCGATGGATCATGGCTTGTGGCTCGGAAATCCGGCCATCGCGATCATCACCGAAAACCTGTTGTCCGGCGAAAAAGTCCAGCAACGGCGCAGGCGGCGCAAGTCCGGGGCGCATGAGCTGGAAAATATCGTCAATAACCTGAATGAACTGACTATCGGTTCGCCGGTCGTGCATCAGGAACATGGCGTCGGCCGTTACTTAGGCTTGCAGACTTTGGAGATCGGCGGAGTCGCGTCGGAATTTTTGACGCTGGAATACGCCAATAACGACAAACTTTATGTGCCGGTTTCATCGCTGCATGTGATCGGCCGTTACACCGGCATGAGCGCGGAAAATGCGCCTTTGCACAAACTGGGCGGCGATCAGTGGAGCAAAGCCAAGCAAAAAGCCATTAAGCGTATCCGGGATGTCGCCGCGGAATTGCTGGAGATTCATGCCAAAAGAGCGGTCAAGCAAGGCCACGCGTTTGATGTTGAAAATGTCGAATATGCGGCGTTTGCCGACGCGTTCCCGTTTGAAGAAACGCCGGATCAACAGACCTCGATCGAGGCGATATTGGACGACATGGCCAGCCCTCAGCCGATGGACAGGGTGATTTGCGGTGACGTCGGTTTCGGTAAAACCGAGGTGTCGATGCGCGCGGCGTTTATTGCGGTGCAAAACGGCAAGCAGGTGGCGGTCTTGGTGCCGACTACCTTGTTGGCGCAACAGCATTACCAGAATTTCCGCGACCGCTTTGCCGACTGGCCGGTTCGCGTCGAGGTGCTGTCGCGTTTTGTCAGCGCCAAGCAGCAAAAAGAGATTACCGACGACCTGGAACAGGGCAAGGTCGATATCGTGATCGGTACGCATAAATTATTGTCGAAAGAAATCAAATACAAAGCGCTGGGGCTGGTGGTGATTGACGAGGAACACCGTTTCGGCGTGACGCAGAAAGAACATTTCAAAAAGCTGCGCAATGAACTGGATATGTTGACGCTGACCGCAACGCCTATTCCGCGCACTTTGAATATGGCGATGTCGGGCCTCCGGGATATTTCCATTATCGCCAGCCCGCCGCCTAACCGTCATGCGATCAAGACCTTTATCAGCGAATGGATCGATGCACAGATCAGGGAGGCCTGTTTGCGCGAGATCAAGCGTGGCGGCCAGGTGTTTTTCTTGCATAACGATGTTAAATCGATGGAAAAAATGGCCAGGGAGCTCGAAGCGCTGGTGCCCGAGGCGCGGATCGAGATTGCGCACGGACAAATGCCGGAGCGGGAGCTGGAACGCATCATGCTGGATTTTTATCACCAGCGTTTTAACCTGCTGTTGTGCTCTACGATTATTGAAAGCGGCATCGACATACCCAGCGCCAATACCATCATCATCAATCGCGCCGATAAATTGGGCCTGGCGCAGTTGCATCAGTTGCGCGGCCGGGTCGGGCGTTCGCATCATCGGGCTTACGCCTATTTTGTCGTGCCGCCGAAATCCTTATTGAGCAAAGACGCGATTAAACGGCTGGAAGCGGTCGAGGCATCCGGCGATTTGGGCGCCGGTTTTATGTTGTCGTCGCATGACATGGAAATTCGCGGCGCGGGCGAATTGCTCGGCGATGACCAAAGCGGGCAGATTCAGGAAATCGGTTTTACTCTGTATACCGAGCTGTTGGAGCGCGCGGTCGATGCGCTAAAATCCGGCAAACAGCCTGAGCTCGAAACCCCGATAGACCGGGGGCCGGAAGTCGATCTTCAAGCATCGGCGCTGATCCCGGAAGACTATCTTCCTGATATTCATGGCCGGCTGGTGTTGTATAAGCGCATCTCCAATACCGAAACCAAGGACGATTTACGTGAATTGCAGGTGGAAATGATCGATCGTTTCGGCTTATTCCCCGAGCAGGTAAAGACGTTGTTCAGCGTCGCCGAATTAAAGCAGCAGGCCGAAAAAATGGGCGTCAAGAAAATAGAGGCCAATGCCGGCGGCGGGCGCATTATTTTTTCTGCGACGCCTAATATCAATACCGACCAGCTGATTTCGCTGATACAAACCCAGGCCCAGGTTTATAAATTCGATGGGGCCGACAAGTTAAGGTTCAGTAAACCGTTTGAAACGACCGAGCAGAAGCTTGAGTTTATAACCGATTTGCTGGATAAATTAACCCTTAAACCGGCGGATAAAAAATGACGATAATTAAAATAATGGCCTACAGTTTGACGGCAATGCTGGTTTTTTTCAGTAACCGGCTTTTAGCTGAAGATGGCGCTTATCAAATAGAGTTGATCATATTCTCGCAAGCGATGCCCAACTCCGAGGTGTTTGAACAGGCCGCCAGCCAGATTAAGTGGCCATCCGCGTTGACGGAACTGAGCGCTTATAAAAAACCGGGTGCTACAACGCTGGATGAGAGTTATGACGCATTATCGAAAGTCCCGGTTTACCGGCCTATCCTGCATGTCGCCTGGATTCAGCCAATTGGCGGCGGAGGGTTAGCCGCTCCCGTGCATATTCAGGGTGCGGAGGGCAAGTTGGACGGTTATTTCCAGATGCAACACGATCAGGGCCTGCAAATGACGGTTGATTTGGAGCTGGGTTCTCGTTTTGACGGCGATTCGGGGAAGGCGGTGATTTACCGCTTAAATGAAAAGCGATTCATTAAACTGAATGAACTCTATTATCTGGATCATCCCAAATTCGGGGTCGTCGTAAAAATCAGTCTTTTATAAAGCCTACAGCCAAGTGTGGTGTTGAAAAATTGGAGTATCGGTTTTTTTATGTTATTAAGATCAAGTCGGAATAGAGGCGGTATTAGAATTCCCAGTGAGCAGAGGGGAGTTGTTCTTGCGAGCATTATAGGAGCCTGATTTTAAGGCGGAGGACGGATAACTTTTGGCAAGAAATTGGCCGGATCGGGAATGATCGGTTTTTTTTGAATACGGATATGATTGTTTATCTGATGTTTGATAAAAATAAACTGACTGACAAGTTTGCTAAAGAACCGCAAATGCTTTGTTAGCCGAATAATTAACTGACGATTGCGTGGGTATAGGGCAATTACTGAGGAAAAATAATGAAGAGAAAAGAAATCATTCCGACAAGTAAGGAACGGTTAATGCGGGAGCAGGATTTCATTGTTTCCAAAACTGACCTGACAGGGCGGATTACTTACGGAAACGATATTTTTATCGAGTTTTCGGGATACGAGGAACACGAGCTTTTGGGTAGTCAGCACAACATTATTCGTCACCCTGATATGCCGAGGGCGGTATTTAAGTTGTTGTGGGATTATCTGGCGGAAGACAAGGAGATATTCGCCTATGTTAAAAACATGTCGAAAGATGGCGGGTTTTACTGGGTGTTTACTCACGTAGCGCCGATGAAAGACAAAAACAAACAAAAGATAGGCTACAGCTCTGTGCGCCGTATGCCTAATCCTAAGGCTATTCCGATTGTGACGGATGTGTATCGAGCCATGCTGGATGCCGAACGTAACGCGGGGCCGAAGGATGCTATGGCGGCGTCAGGCGCAGTATTGGGTAATGTATTAAAAGAAAAAGGCGTTACTTACGAGGAGCTTATCAATGTCTTACAGTCACTTTAAGAATAATGAAGCTATCGCCTTAGCGGTAGTCGCTTGTTGCTGGACCGGTTCGTTGGTTTATGGGTGGATGCCTGTTTTGACCGGAGGTAATGTTATCACGCCGTCTTTATTGACGGTGGCATCGGTTTTATCGGTCGTTTGGTGGCGTAAATCAATATCAGCCGATCAGTTGTTGTTGAAGAAGTTACTGAGCGCAAGCAAGGAATGGAGGCAGGGATCTGTCGATGTCAGGGTTACCTATATCGGCGGAAAAGACAGGCCGCTCCAACAGCTCGCCTGGTTGCTGAACGATTTGATGGATCAGGTCGAAACTGCACAGACAGATATGTATTATTCGCTGGCCTATGTCATCTATGGCGATTTTACCCGGAAGAGCTATCCCGAAGGCTTGCATGGCGGGTTTGCGACAGCGCTGAAACAACTGAATGCCGTCGCAAAAACGCTGTCCGTGACTACAAACGCTATTACCGAATTAATGAACGCCCTTGCTGAAGGCGACTTTAACAAAAGGGTTAATGTTAATGTCGAAGGCGAATACAAGCTCGCGGTAGAGCACGCCATGCAAGCCATGCAGGCTATGCAGTCGATGCTGGGCGATGTAGGCAATGTCATGCACAGCGTGGCGCAAGGCGATATCAGTCAGCGGGTTCAGGCCGAAGGGCGTGGCGATCTCGGCAAACTGAAAGACGATATTAACCTTTCGCTTGATGCCTTGGGCAGTTTGAATGACATATCGGTTATTGCCAGTGCATTGTCGGAAGGTGACTTGACTAAAACGATCAGCAAGGACTACCCCGGCACTTTCGGCGCCGTGATTGTCGGCATGAACAGCACTGTCGAAAACCTCAGGGGGCTGGTCGAAGAAATCAAGGATTCCACCAACAACATCAATACTGCCGCCAAAGAAATTGCAGCGGGTAACAACGATTTGTCACACCGTACCGAAGAGCAGGCGGCCAGTTTGGAAGAAACCGCCGCCAGCATGGAAGAGCTGACTTCCACAGTGCAGTTAAACGCAAAAAACGCTCAATATGCCAACCAGCTTGCTGTCGGCGCGACCGATATTGCAGGCAAGGGTGTTGCAGTGGTGGAGCAGGTAGTGACGACGATGGAAGATATTAATGAGTCTTCACGCAAAATTGTCGATATCATCACGGTGATTGACAGCATTGCTTTCCAGACCAATATTCTTGCCCTCAATGCCGCGGTGGAGGCGGCCCGCGCCGGTGAGCAGGGCCGTGGTTTCGCCGTGGTGGCTGGCGAGGTGCGTAATCTTGCCCAGCGCGCCGCTGCCGCGGCAGGCGAAATAAAAAACCTGATTGGCGATTCGGTAGAAAAGGTTGAGGACGGCACCAAGCTGGTTGCTCAGGCCGGAAAGACCATGGAGGAAATTGTTAGCGCCATTCGCGGTGTTACCGTCATTATGTCGGAGATTAGATCCGCTTCCGTTGAACAAACTTCCGGCATCGAACAGGTTAATCAGGCGATCGGGCAAATGGATGAAGTGACGCAGCAAAACGCCGCCTTGGTCGAGCAGGCAGCGGCGGCTGCCGAATCGCTGGAAGAACAGGCGCAAAATTTGTCAGTCACGGTTGGGCGCTTTACTGTCGATAATGGTTTAGGCGGTTCTCAAAGTTTTCCGCGTGTAATGACGCCGGCGGTAAGTAAAAGTCCAACTCCGGCCAAGGTGAAACCGCAGTTGCAGCCGGTTACCAGCGATGAATGGGAGGAGTTTTAGAGCGGTAGACAAGAAAGGGAGTGTAAGTAAATGTCGCTATCTGATTTTGTTTAAGTAATCTTCAGGTTATAATAATCGCCGTTTACTCCCTCCCAACATCAATCTTATTTTAATCCTAATGATTTCCCCCTTCATCCCCACATTTGTCCTGAATGTGACCGGTTTGGCGATCAGGAGTTGAAAGTGATTACTGTCAATCAACGCAACACTAAGCCGCCTCTAACAACAGCAGTAACCACTCCTTGCTATCGCCGCAAGAGCTACGGAATGACCGCGCTTTTTGCGGTATGGCTTGCTTATAGCGCTTGTGCATTGGGCTGGTTCATATTGGAAGCGCCGGCCGGTGAACACTGCACAAATAATGTTTATTAGATTAAGGAAAAATGATGAATGATCAAGAAGACTTGCTAAAGCCTATTCGTACCAAAGTGGACGGTGTAATGATGATTACAGTGGTCACCGTATTTTTGGTTACGGTAGTTGTTGGACTGGTTTATGACGGGATAGTTTTTAGCTTGGCGGTTGGCCTCCCGGCCGTAGTCATCCCTTTTTTAATATGGCGTTCAACGCCGGGTACGCTGATCTCGAGACTGGCGATGGCAAGCGCATTTGTCATTCAGATCGCGATCCAAATTCAAGTCAGTCATGGCCTGATAGAAATACACTTCGGTCTGTTTGTAGTGCTTGCCTTTTTATTGGCTTACCGGGATTGGCGGCCGATTATTTTTGCTACGGGGTTGGTTGCTGTTCATCATTTGGCTTGTAACTACTTGCAAAGTATGCAGTTAGATGTGTGGGTGTTCCGTAATGGACCAAACTTCGGTGTTGTGCTGCTTCATGCGGCATACTTGGTGTTTGAAGCGGTAATTTTAGTGTTTTTGGCGGTCCAGTTAAGGATTGAAGGTATTGAATCAGCAACGGTCGCTTTCCTGGCAAACCGAATTGGCAATGGCGATTTGAGTTCCAAAATTGACACGGGTCGAAATAATGGAACCGAAGGAACGTTGCAGTCAATGAAAGCCATGCAGGATTCTATTAACAGCTTTGTCGTCGCTCAGGGTGTTATGGCGCAAAAGCACGCTGAGGGATGGATTCACGAGCAAATCGACGCCGCCCAGTTTCCCGGCACTTACGGCAAGATGGCGAAAGAGATTAATGAGCTGGTAGCAAGCCACGTCGCCGTAAAAATGCAGGTGGTTGATATTGTTTCGCAATACGCCAGGGGGGATTTTTCCCGTGACATGGATCGTTTGCCCGGCGATAAAGCCAAGGTGACAGCCGCCGTAGACGCCGTTAAAACAGCTTTGCTGGGTATCAATAATGAAATCAAAACGCTCGCAGAAGCGGGGGCTAAAGGTGATTTTTCATGCCGTGCCCACGCGGATAACTACGAGTTCCTGTTTAAAGATATTTTGACCGACCTGAATACTTTGATTGAAACCTGCGATTCAGGCTTTAGCGATATAGAGCGTGTTGCAAAAGCGCTGGCTCAAGGCGATTTAACGCAAACTATCAGCCAAAATTACCCGGGCGCTTTTGGTCAAGTCAAAGAAGCTGTCAATGAAACGGTGGAAAACCTCAAAAATACCATAGGCGGAATCAGGGACTCCGTCGACACGATTAGCAACGCGGCTAAAGAAATTGCAGCGGGTAATAATGATTTGTCGCATCGCACCGAAGAGCAAGCGGCGAGTCTGGAAGAAACCGCCGCCAGCATGGAAGAGTTGACCTCCACCGTGCAGCAAAACAGCGAAAACGCCAAGCACGCGAGCCGACTTGCGGTCAGCGCATCGGACATCGCCGGACGGGGGGTCAATGCAGTCAGCGAAGTCGTAACGACAATGGAAGGCATCAACCAAGCCTCAAGCAAGATTGTGGACATCATTTCAGTGATCGACAGCATTGCCTTCCAAACCAATATTCTTGCGCTCAACGCCGCAGTGGAAGCGGCTCGCGCCGGTGAACAAGGCCGGGGTTTTGCCGTTGTGGCCGTAGAAGTCCGCAATCTGGCGCAACGCGCCTCGGCTGCTGCGGGAGAAATTAAAAACCTGATTGGCGATTCGGTGGAAAGGGTTGAGGACGGTAGTAAATTGGTCGCCCAGGCCGGGAAAACCATGCAAGAAATCGTCAGTTCCATTCGCAGTGTGACTACTATCATGTCCGAGATCAGCGCCGCTTCGGTTGAGCAAACCTCGGGCATCGAGCAGGTTAACCAGGCCATTACTCAAATGGACGACGTGACTCAGCAAAATGCCGCCTTGGTAGAGCAAGCCGCAGCTGCCTCAGAATCGCTGGAAGAGCAAACCGAACACTTGTCGGCCGCGGTAGCGAGTTTCAAATTGCACGGTAGCTCACAGGTTGCTGATAATTCCGTTAAGACTAAGTCGGTCGCTTATAGTCAAGCTGACAGAAAAAGCGCGCCGGTTAAGATCGAGACCTATAAAAATGCGCCGGTGTCAGATGAAGTCGGTATAGATTTGGATAAAGCGCTTGAGCAGCATTCCGAGTGGAAGGTCAAACTGCGTGCGGCTATATCAAAACGTCAGGAGATGGATGTTGCGACTATTTCAAAAGACGATTGCTGTGAGTTAGGTAAATGGCTGCACGGTGGAGCCAAGCCCCAGCTTAGCCATAAGCCAAGTTATTCCGAATGTGTGTCTAAACATGCGGCCTTCCATATCGAGGCCGGTAGAGTAGCCGCTATGATCAATGCAAAAAAATTCAGCGAGGCGGAAACCATGCTCGGCACCGGATCCCCTTTTGTTTCTGCATCGACCACAGTCGGGGTTGCAATTATGCGGTTAAAAAAAGACGTCAAATCTCCCTCAAGCACGGCGGTCGTCAAGCCAAAATCTCAAGTGACGACAGCAAACGCCGATGAATGGGAAGAGTTTTAGGGCTAAACTACTTGTTTAAACTGTCTTCAGGTTATAATTATCATCGTTTCGGCATTGCCTGAACCGCCACTTTATCTGTGTCTATACAGTCGTACAAAGCTCTGGACAATTGTCCTGGGCTTTTTTGCTATCTGCCGTCTCAATAGAATCAAGAAACGGGCTTTAAATTGAGGGGTTAAGCCCCAATGCTTTTCGGAAGATTTATTTATAAAAATATGACACAAAAACTTTATATTCAAACCAACGGTTGCCAGATGAACGAGTACGATTCCGAAAAGATGCGGGATGTGCTCAATACCTCGCATGGATTTGAATTGATTGACGACCCGAAACAAGCAGATGTCTTGTTGCTGAATACCTGCTCGATACGCGAAAAAGCGCAGGAAAAAGTCTTTTCGGCTTTGGGTAAATGGCGCAAGATTAAAGACAAGCGTCCCGACGTAATTATCGGTGTCGGCGGCTGTGTCGCCAGCCAGGAAGGCGCGGCTATCCAAAAGCGTGCTCCGTTTGTGGACATTGTGTTCGGACCGCAAACCCTGCACCGTTTGCCTCAGCTGCTGGATCAGGCGCGCAGCCAGCAAAAGCCCGTCGTTGATGTCTCCTTTCCTGAAATAGAAAAATTCGATGCGTTGCCGGAGCCAAGAGCGGAAGGCCCGAAAGCCTTTGTTTCGGTGATGGAAGGTTGCAGCAAATATTGTACGTTCTGCGTGGTGCCTTACACTCGCGGTGAAGAGATCAGCCGTCCGCTGGATGACGTAATCGCCGAAATTAGCGCCTTGGCCAAACAAGGCGTTAGGGAAGTCAATCTGCTAGGCCAAAACGTCAATGCCTATCGGGGCGTCATGGACGATGGCGACATCGCCGATTTTGCCTTATTGCTGCATTATGTGGCGGCGGTGGAGGGTATAGACCGGATTCGTTTTACCACCTCGCATCCGATGGAATTCACCGACGAGTTGATCGAGGCTTTCGCCGAAATTCCGCAACTGGTTGACCATCTGCATTTGCCGGTGCAAAGCGGCAGCAACCATATCTTGAAAATGATGAAGCGCGGACATACGCGCGCCGACTATATTGAGATCATCCGCAAGTTGCGCGCGGTGCGGCCCCATATTTATTTGTCATCGGATTTCATTATCGGTTTTCCCGGTGAAACCGATGCCGAGTTTGAAGAAACCATGTCGTTCATTGAAGAAATCGGCTTCGACTTGTCATTCAGTTTTGTTTACAGTCAGCGCCCTGGAACGCCGGCGGCCGATTTGCCGGATGACGTGCCGGCGGAAGTTAAAAAACAGCGTTTGGAACGGTTTCAAAACCGCATTAATGAAATGACGGCGGCGATTTCACAGAGCATGATCGGCACCGTGCAAACGGTTTTGGTTGAGGGGCAGTCTAAAAAGAATCCGCTGCAAATGCAGGGCAGAACCGAGAATAATCGGGTGGTTAATTTTATCGGTCATCCCCGGTTGGCTGGGCAGTTTGTCGATGTATTGATTGCCGAGGCTTTGCCTAATTCCTTGCGCGGTCGTATAGTCACCACTTCCTCCAATTCTTCTTGATAAAACATGCTTGGTAACAATTGATTTATGATTTCACAGGAAATTTCCTTAGGCCCAGCCGATAATGGCCGGTTGTCCAATTTTTGCGGCCAATTCGATGCGCATTTGCGGCAGATTGAATCGCGTCTTCAAGTTGAAATTGCCAATCGCGGCAACCAGTTCAGGGTGACTGGGTTAGACAGTTCGGTAAAAGCGGCTTGCGCCGTCATGCAGAAGTTGTTTGCCAGCACCGAGAAAGAGCAACTGACAGCAGAATTGGTTCATTTGGCCATGCAGGATTCATCGATCGACGAGCTGTTGGATGCCCCGGCAACGTCAGCTCAGCAAAATGTAAGCATCAAGACCAAGTGCGGAATGATCCGGGGGCGAGGGATTAACCAGCAAGAATATCTGCGGAAAATCATGACGCATGATATTAATTTCGGGGTGGGACCGGCAGGAACCGGCAAAACCTATTTGGCGGTCGCTTGCGCGATTGAGGCATTGCAAAGCGAGAAGGTCAAAAAAATTATTCTGGTGCGTCCTGCTGTAGAGGCCGGTGAAAAACTGGGTTTTCTGCCGGGCGATATGGCGCAAAAAGTCGATCCTTATCTACGGCCTTTGTATGACGCGCTGTACGACATGCTCGGTTTTGAGCGTGTTGAGAAAATGATCGACAAAGGCATTATCGAGGTTGCGCCGCTGGCTTTCATGCGCGGCAGGACGCTGAATGATGCTTTTATTATCCTGGACGAGGCGCAAAATACCACCATCGAGCAGATCAAGATGTTTCTGACCCGCGTGGGATTCGGATCGACGGCTGTGGTTACCGGGGACGTTACCCAAATCGATTTACCCTCCGAAAAAATGTCCGGCCTACGGCATGTGCTTGAAGTGTTAAAGAATGTTGACGGCATCAGTTTTACTTTTTTCGATGTGCGTGATGTGGTCAGGCACCCCTTGGTGCAACGCATCGTTTCCGCTTATGAAGCCTATGAAAAGAGCGGCAAGGCTGAGTCGTGAACAACATAGAGATCCAAGCTGTGTTTGAATCGGAAGGCCGGCCGGATCAACAACAAATCCAGTGTTGGGTCGATGCGGCATTGGATGGACATAATCAGGACACCGAGATTGTGGTGCGTATTGTTGATGAGCAGGAAAGCGCCGACCTCAATGAGCAGTATCGCCATAAATCAGGCCCGACCAATATCCTCAGCTTTCCGGTTGACCTGCCTCCGGGTATCGAACTGAATTTGCTCGGCGATCTGGTCATCTGCGCGCCGGTACTGGAAAAAGAGGCGCAGGAACAAGGCAAGCTGCTGGCCGATCATTGGGCGCATATTGTCGTGCATGGCGTACTGCATTTGTTAGGCTATGATCACATCGACGACGCGGAAGCCGAGCTTATGGAAAACAAAGAAATAGCCATTTTAAACAAGTTACAGATAAATAATCCCTATAGTGAGGTATAAGACAAATGAGTGACGAACAACCCCCAAGTAGAAACTCCCCGCAGAAAAGCTGGGTCGATAAGATCAGCCATTTACTGACTGGGGAGCCGCAAGACCTTGAGGATCTACTTGAAATATTAAGAGAGGCACGGGAAAAACGCTTATTGGATACGGACGCTTTGTCCATGATTGAAGGCGTTTTGCAGGTGTCTCAAATGCGGGTCAGGGATATTATGATTCCCCGCATTCAAATGGTGGTCGTACCCAAAGACGCCGAACTGGAAACCATCATGCCGCTGGTTACGGAATTCGGGCACTCGCGTTACCCGGTCATTGACGGCGATCGGAGCAAGGTGGTCGGCGTGTTGCTAGCCAAAGATCTGCTGACACGCATCTTGGAAAATAAAACCCTGAAAGTTCATGAAATAATGCGCCCGTCATGCGTTGTTCCGGAAAGCAAGCGCTTGAATGTATTGCTTAAAGAATTGCGTACCAACGGTAATCACATGGCGATTGTTGTCGATGAATACGGTCAGTCGGCAGGCTTGGTCACCATTGAGGATGTGTTAGAGCAAATCGTCGGCGAGATTGAAGACGAGCACGACGAGCATGAAGACGAAGGCTATATTTTTCAGCGCAGCCAAAATGAATATATGATTAAAGCGCTGACGCCTATGGATGAGTTTGACGAATATTTTTCCACCCATCTCGCAACTGATGAGTACGATACCATCGGCGGATTTATTGTCAGCCAGCTTGAGCATATGCCCAAAAAGGGCGAGAGTCTGGTCGTAGATGCTATGAAATTTGAAGTTATTAGGGCGGATAGTCGGCGCGTACATTTACTCAAACTGAAAATAATTGACTAGAGCTGTCCACGAAAGGCACGAAAATATAAGGCTAAAGGCTAAAGGCTAAAGGCTAAAGGCTAAAGGCTAAAGGCTAAAGGCTAAAGGCTAAAGGGCTATATTGACGAGGTTTTTTCGCCTTGTGCCTTTCGCCCGGTTTTCAATTTCGGCTTTCATAGACAGAATGCTTGTCAACGTTATCCGGGCATCTAATCATATTTGAGGTATTTAAACCGCGGGTCGTCGGGTGTGCCTTCCAGTGCGCCGCCTTCGTTGCCGGGTTGCCACATGACCACTTCTTCGATTTTACGGGCCAATTCAAAATCTTTGTTGGTAATGCCTTTGGCGGCATGATTCATCAATTTAACGATCACAAAGGCGTAAGAAACAGTAAGGTCGGGATGATGAAATGCAGCCTCGGCCAAGTGTCCCACCGTATTGACAACCATCAGTGTCGCTTTCCAGCCGCTGGTTTTGTATTTACGCCGAATCCAGCCGTTTTCCAGATACCAGTGCGGTAATTCTTCCTTTAAGCGTTGTTCGACATCAGCATCGGAATAAGTATCTTCATGTGTACGTTCTCTCCAGCCCATAATGGTTCACCTCTTAACTTGATTATAAAGTCAGATAACCTTGTAAGCCTAAATCTCTGGCTCAAGATGCGTGGCTTCGCAGCCTTGTTGATAAAAAATAAATGACGGGGCAAATGGAACAATATCGAGCGTCAGGGTTGTTTCTTGCTTAAATAGCTTAACGGCGTCCGCTACGCTGCTGCGGAAATTGTTAAACAATTGCTTGGCCAGCTTTTCTTGCGCTTCATCCGCGCCCAGGGAAAAGGGGTCTTCACCGAGATTGGTCTCATTAATAGCTTTTTGCAGCGCTTCTGTTGCAAACAGTTGAATTTTGTTTTCGAAATCACCGAAGATTTTCGTTCCTTGTTCATGTCTAATCCGTTCTACATCGGCCGGGTCGGCATAGATCAGAAATATCCCTTTAGCGCCTTGATAATCATTTTTGCATGCACCGCCATCCATGATTCTCATCAGGTTTAATGTTTTGTCATCTTTAGCCAGTGTCAATGGCGGATTTTGACCGGACATTGGCGATGAACCGGGCGCCATTGCCGGCGCTTTATCAACAGCCGGAATGGGTTGTGCGTCTTGTTTGATCTCTTGAGTCGAGCATGCCGTCAGTACAATAAGTGTCATGCCGATTAAAATTTGTACGCTTACTTTCATAAATTACGCGATGTTTTTAGATGGGTTATCGAGCTTGGCGAGTATTGTAATCCTTAAAAAAGCCGTGAGGTGAGAAAATATGCTTGATGAGTTAAGGAATACGCTATAAATCAATAACAAATGAAACTGTTGATTATGTATAGCTCCGTCCGGCAATTGAGAAGCGATACCTGACCCAAGGTTTTATTACAGTTGGATTAAAATTTCGCTTTACAAGCTTGCCATAAGTAATTAAAAAGTCACTTTTTAAAGACTAGATTAATTATGACTATGAAAGTATCTAAATCCGTATCCGATAAATCCGGTCCTGAAATGGGTGCCGACAAAAATAAAGATGAGGTTGATCTTGATATTGAAGGCTTCGATTTGGGTTTGAGTAATGAGTATGTAACGCTTCCTAATGAAAGCGAGCGGGCTGCAAAAAAGATGGCTGCACGCAGAAAAATTGAACTGTATTGGGAGAAAAAACGCTTGCAGGAACAACTCGGTGATTTTTATGACGAGGATCTCGATTTCTAATTCAGCCATATCGACGGGGGAGGGGCGCCGTTCATTGAGAGTGTAAAATACTACGGTTGAGCGAATTTTGCAGTCTGAAGCCGGCTGTATGATCATTCTCTATCTATTATTCAATCCGGTTTGCAGGTTTTTCGGTTAATATTGTCGCCCGTCGGTGAGTTTTTCTTTTTGCAATCTGGATGTCATGACCATTTTTACTTCTGTTACAGTCGCCAATTACGTCAAAAAAGCGTGCTTGTTGGTTTTTCTTATTGGATTTTTCGGCACCGTATCAGCCAAAGAACATCATTTTTTTGTTCTTAATTATCACGACATACTTACTGCCGAAGATGCTAGACGTTCTGTTGATAAAATGGATGTTGGTGTCGAGCATCTTGAAGAGCATCTAGGCTGGTTGAAAAACAAAGGCTACAAGATAGTCAGCGTACAAAATGTCCTTGATGCGGCCGCAGGCAAGGATTCATTACCCGATAAAGCCGCTCTGTTGACTTTTGATGACGGCTACCAGAGTTTTTATACCCGTGTCTTTCCCCTATTAAAAAAATATCATTACCCCGCTACTGTTGCTCTGGTGGGAACCTGGATGGACGGCAACGTCACTGCCGACGATCCGGGCAAGCCATTACTCAGTTGGGAGCAGGTAAGAGAAATGGTGCAGTCCGGTTTGGTGGAAGTGGCCTCGCACAGTTACGACCTGCATAAAGGCGTGAACGCCAATCCTCAAGCCAATTCGCAGGCTGCGGCGGTTACCCGGCTGTATGACGACCCGATGCTGGTTTACGAAACCGATGAACAGTATCGCGAACGTATCCATACAGCTCTGTTGAAAAGTGCTGAGTTCATTTTTCAGCATGTCGGTGTCAGGCCTAGGGTGATGGTCTGGCCTTATGGCGAATATAATCAAATTGCCGTGCAGGCCTCGCGTGAAGCGGGAATGCCGATAACGATGAGGTTGGACGACGGTTCAAATACGTTGGCGGATATAAGCACCTTACGTCGTTTGATCATGGTGGATAATCCCGATGTCAAGCAATTTGCAGACATCGTTACAGGATTGCGCGCCAATAGGTCTTTGCGGGTAGCGCATCTGGATATGGATTATCTTTATGATAAAGACCCCAAGCAAACCGAGCATAATCTGGATGCCGTGGTTCAACGCATCAAAGACATGCATATCAATACGGTCTATTTACAGGCCTATGCCGATCCCGACGGCGATGGCAACGCCGATGCGTTATATTTCCCTAATCGCCATTTGCCGGTAAAACAGGATTTGTTCAGCCGGGTTGCCTGGCAGTTAAAAACCGTAGCCAGAGTCAAGGTTTATGCCTGGATGCCGATTATGGCCTATCAGGGCAACCTGCCGGAATCGTGGTATGTTCAGGAATGGCGGGACGGCAAGGCGCAAAAATCCAGCCATATCTACACCCGGCTGTCGCCGTTCAATCCCGAAGCGCGCCAGTATGTGGCGGAAATTTACGAAGATTTAGCCAAATATTGCAGCTTTGACGGCATCTTGTTTCATGACGACGGCATTTTATCGGATTATGAAGATGTATCTCCGCTGGCCCTGGCTTATGCGAAAGAGGCATGGGGCCTGCCCGATCAATTCGAGCAGTTGCATTCGACCAGCGCAATGCGCATGGCGTGGGCGCAACATAAAACCGAGTTGATTAATCAATTTACCGATGAGCTGGCAAGCCGGGTGCGTACTTACCGGCCCGACATAAAGACTGCGCGTAATTTTTATGCGCTGCCTTTGTTAAAGCCCTACAGCGAAGAATGGTACGCCCAGTCTTTTACCTCCTTTTTAGCGCATTACGATTACGTTGCGATTGAAGCCATGCCGTTTATGGAAGAGGCGGAAAATCCGAAGCAGTGGCTTACACAATTGGTAAAAACTGCGGCTAAAGAGCCTGACGGCCTTAAAAAGACCGTGTTTGAGCTGCAATCGGTCGATTGGAAAACCCAACAGAAAATCCCGATGCCGGTATTTATCGAACAACTGGAGTTGTTGAAAAAACTCGGCGTCAGTCACATCGGTTATTACCCCGATAATGTTTTTGAGGATCAGCCGCGCTTGGTGGATTTGCAACAACATTTCTCACTTCCTATTTTGCCCTGACCATGAATTTTGTCCCAATCAACCTGCATAGGGTGGGCGATGCTGCACACCCTGGAAAATCATGAATACTTCATTGCAAAACCTTGGCGCAATACTACAGAACCAATGGAATGACTTTGTGTCTGCATGGGGACCGCTGGATGGCGCCATAGAAGGATTCATTTATTACTATCCTTTGTTTATGGCCTACATCTGGATGTTTGGTGCGATTATTTTTTATTTTCGCTATGAATGGCATCAGCAGGGCAATGCCGAACATCTGCCGGAATTAACCGATTATCCGCCGGTTTCGATATTGATACCCTGTTATAACGAAGGGGAGAATGTTCGTGAAACCGTGGAAGTTTTGCTGCTGCAAAAATATCCCGCGTTTGAAATTATCGTCGTTAATGACGGCAGCAAAGACAATACCCTGGAAATATTGCAGGAGCTGGCCGAACAACACAGTCGGCTTCGTGTGGTTAATTTGCATACCAACCAGGGCAAGGCGATGGGCCTGCGCACCGCTGCATTGCTGGCGAACAGTGAAATCCTGATTTGCATCGACGGCGATGCGCTGCTGGCTCCCGAAGCTATCGCCTGGATGGTGCGGCATTTTCAGGATAATCCCAATGTGGGGGCGGTGACCGGCAATCCGCGCATACGCAACCGCTCCACGCTGTTAGGCCGTATCCAGGTTGGCGAATTCTCGGCCATCGTCGGCATGATCAAGCGGGCGCAACGTTCTTACGGACAAGTATTCACCGTCTCCGGCGTTATTGCGGCATTCCGAAAATCCGCGTTGCACGATGTGGGTTACTGGAGCAACGATATGGTCACCGAAGACATCGACATCAGCTGGAAATTGCAGCTGGCCGGTTGGTCGATCTATTTTGAACCGAACGCTTTGTGCTGGGTGTTGATGCCGGAAACCCTGCACGGCTTATGGAAGCAGCGGATGCGTTGGGCGCAGGGCGGAACCGAAGTGTTGTTGCGCTATTTTCGCGATCTGTTTCGCTGGTCGTCGCGCGGCATGTGGCTGTTATACGGCGAATGCCTGATCAGTATCTTTTGGGCGTTTTTGATCCTGTTGCATGTGCTTTACGCACCTGTGGACTTGTTTACCGAATCGACCAATGACTCGTTGCACGATCTGAGCCCTAACTGGACCAGCATGTTGTTGAGCCTGACCTGTCTTATCCAGTTTGCAGTCAGTCTGTTCATAGATTCGCGTTACGAATACCGGACCGGCGGCGTCGCGCGCTATTATTACTGGATGGTCTGGTACCCCATCGTATATTGGCTGATAAACGTCGGCACGACCATCGTCGGCTCGATCCGGGCGATAAAAAAGAAACGCGGGCAACGCGCGATATGGGTCACCGTGGACAGAGGCTTGCGCGAGAAATGAAAGAGTACATTATTAACGCACCGCAGCTGCAAAGCCTGCGAAAACGAATAAGCGCTTTATTGGTTTGGGCCGTCTGTTGGATCATGTGGATTTATTTGCTGGTTCCGTTGGTCACCCTAAGCAGTTGGGTGCTGGGCGATAAAAACATGATCAATGAAATGCGCTGGTTCGGCGGTTACAAAAGCCTGCTGGAACTGATGGAGATTTACGTTGTAACCTTGCTGGTCATGGCGGCGCTCTGGTTATGCTGGGTACTCTACCGCACCTTACGGAGCAGAGTGATGCACCCGTCGGCCCATAAAGTTGTCAACGATGCGGAGCTATGCGCGTTTTATCAAGTGAAAACCGGTGAATTGCAACAGTGCCGGGATGCAGCAATGATTACCGTTTATTTTGATGATCACGGGCATATCGTTCATCTTGATCCGCATATAAACCGGTAGGCGAGGGCGTGTTGTGCGTACCACCAGGATACGCACAACACGCCGTATGGCATATATTAATAAATTAGCGGACCGATACATACCCTCCTGGCACACCGTTTTTGGATAAAACAATCTGCCAAAGCTGATTTTCCCGCGATCGGAACGCCCCCGCACAAGACAGCAAATAATATTTCCACATCCGGTAAAAACGCTCGTCGTAGTTGGCGGCGATCCCGCTCCAGCCGGCATCAAAGTTGTCAAACCAACACATCAAGGTTTTATCGTAATCGGCGCCGAAATTATGCAAATCTTCGATAATGAACTTGTCTTCAGTGGCTTTGGCAATTTGTTTGATCGAAGGCAGCATGCCGCCGGGGAAAATGTATTTTTCCATCCACGGATCGACGGTAATGACCGATCTATTGCCGCCGATGGTGTGTAACAGAAACAGGCCGTCATCGTTGAGGCATTTCCTCGCAACCTTCATGTAGTGGGCATAGTTTTTGTAGCCGACGTGCTCAAACATGCCAATCGATACAATGTGATCAAAGGTTTCATTGAGATTGCGGTAATCGGTCAGGCGTATTTCAACCGGAAGATCGGCGCACAAGGATTGACTCAACGCATATTGTTCTTCCGACAGCGTGATGCCGACGCAAGAAACCCGGTAATGTTCGGCCGCATATTTCATAAAACCGCCCCATCCGCAGCCCATATCCAGTATTTTTTGTCCCGGCTGTAGATTCAGTTTTCTGCATATCAAGTCGAATTTGTGTTGTTGCGCTTGATCCAGCGTGTTGGCTTTGCGCCAATAGCCGCAGCTGTAAGCCAGGCTTTTATCGAGCATTGCGCTGTATAAATCATTACCAATATCGTAATGGTGTTTGATGATGTCGGAAGTGAGATGCTTGCTTTGCTGATTGGAAAAATAAGCCAGCAGGCTTTTTTTGATGACGTGCGGATTGAGAGAGACTTTCTTTTTAATTTGGGCCAGACAGATTTTACAAAATAGCTCGTCGAGTTGGCCTGAGTCCCACCAGCCATCCATATAGGCCTCGCCCATCCCCACCGAGCCTTGAGTGAGGACTCTTTCATACAAATCGGCGTTATAGACGCGAATATCCCACGGGTTATCGCCATTAAAAGTTATGTTTGATCCTTCCAGTAATTTTTCCAGTTTCAGTCTGAATTTATTATATTTATTATCAATTGAATTACTCATAGTTACGACCTAATTAGACCTGAAAAACAGGCACTGCCGGCTACAAATCGGTTAAATAAACCGACGCTTCTTACTAACAGCAAGGCTGGTATGATAATAAGAATTCGATTTTTTTGGCAAATTGCAGATGTATTGAGCTTATAGGAGAAATCCCATCGCCTCGATTTATCCGCCGTTGCACCATCCGCAACCCAGCAAGAAATGTTTTTCATCAACAGGCGTTAGAGTGACGGTAGGCGGGCATCGAGAAGGCGATGGCTGTTCGGAGACGAAGCGGCCAAGGCTTGTGTCGGTGAACGGTTTGGTCGCCAGCAGTTTGAGAGTCTTAATCGCATCCCGATAGTCGCCTTCGAAGTAGGCATAAGTGAAAGCCGCGAAATCGACGTGCGAGTTTTCTGTTTCGGATATGACGGCTGCTGCCGTTGCGCCGGCCAAGCGCAACGGTTTACGCAAGATTACCACCGCCTTATATGAAGTGCCGTCGCCAAAACCGTGGGCGGCATACCCCGATTCAAAGTCGCTTCCTCGCTGAGCCAGCCGATATACGGCTTCAGCCGGATTACCTTTGCAAACGAGCGCATTGGAAAGCACTCGGTGTATATCCTGTTCACCGGCATAGGCCTGAAACGTACAGGCAATTGCGATCACAGCGAGAACGTGGGCTAGAGGGAAACGGGTTCGCATTTTGCTTCCTAAGGTAAAATGAGTAAGGCTCGGATTACATCCATGTCGGCAGTCCATGCCGACATGAGGAGCTATTTAAACAAAGTGATAGGCGGCAAGACTCCGCCTTCTAAAAAATTACCGTGTCTTTTTTATGCAACGGCCGGCTTCAACATCGAAGTTTTTCCCACCATAATGTCCACTGCTTTCAATAGCCTTTTAAAAACAGACTGTTGTAAATAGGGGATATTATGTTTTTTGCACAACGCCCTCACTTGAGGCTGTACTTTTTGATATTGGCTCAACGGCATATCCGGCCATAGATGATGCTCGATTTGATAATTCAACCAGCCGTAAAAGAAATCATTAAAATTAGAACCGGTCGGATAATTTACCGAGCCCAAAATCTGGCGCAGGTAAAACTCGCCTTTGCCTTTGGCTTTTTCGTCAAACATCATCACATCATCCCCGGCATGATTCGGGATCATCACCAGAAAACTGTGCATGTTGGTGAAAATTTCCGCCAGAATTGAATTAATCAACACGCTGAGAGCGGCAAAACTTCCCAGCGGCAAAAACAGCAAAGGCAGCAACACAAAACGATAGGCGATGTAAGGCAAAATACTTTGCAGCCAGAACGCTCGTCCTTGTTGGGTAAACAGGCTCCAGGCGCCTGTACGGGTCATAACCGGTTCCGGCTCGCCCTGTTGCCTGGCGGAATTCAAGTGCAATTCCTTGTGTGTTCTGGGCGTGTAATAAACCAGTTTCCATATCCCGGAAAACAACGCCACGATCACATAGCGCAGCCACATCGGCAGGCTGGATTGTCTCAGCCATTCCATATTGTGTTGCGCATTATTGGGGTCGGCTTTTTCACCCAAACTGTAATGATGCAAGACGTTATGCTCATGATGCCAGCCCGCGACAGTAAACCAGTCCGGCCAATCCATAAACCGCCGCCAACCTTGTGCGAATTTTTTGCTGGTGTAATTTTTATCAACGCCTTCAACTTTGTTGTAGGCTCTATGAACAACCGGATGTCCTACTTGTGTCCAGCGCGTGAAACTGCCTTGGCTGATCAACAGCGCGGAAACCGGATTGGGGAAGATCCAGGCCGTGCCGTAACCGATGATCGAGCAAATTTTTCCCCAGCGTTCCATTTTGGTTAAATGGTCAAAATCGTCAATGCCGATATTGGCTAGGGCTTGTTGGTGAATTTCGCCGATGTCCTTGGCTAATTGCTCACGGTCTACCGATTGATAACTGTGTAAACTCAAAACTTGCGCCCCTGTAAGTGCAATGGTGGATAACTTCACTGCTGCGGTGAAGTTTGTGATGGTCAAAAAGCCGAACAGGATAGGGCTTTATCGGTTATTTTCCTAATTATATTGTTGGTTCGGCGCTCTGCGGCGCTGTTCACGGTTAAGGATTGATAATTTTATTTTCAATAAGATATTTTGCGGGCGGTGACTTTTCGCTCGTTCGCTGGTTCCCAAGCCGGAGCTTGGGAACCAGCGCAAACCGCCAATATCGCACAATGTTGATTACAGCCAGTCGAAGTTGTGGCGGATTGCCTAGCGGCGAATCCGCCTTACAGCTTTCATCCAGGCTACTTGCTTGCTATCCATTTAATGCGGAAAGATCAGGGAGTGGCCGGAAAGTTGAATTGGAAAGCCGGTCGGGGCATGTTGCCCCGCCCGAAACGTTTTAGTTAGCTCAGGCACCGAAGAAACGTTAGGAGCGGGGTTGCAAACCCCGCCCCGCTTGGTAGCGGAACACAGGATAGTCGGAGTCACAAAGTCCTGGATTCCGCAGGCTTCATCCAGGCTACTTGCTCAGATTCGCTTGGCTACTCATCAAATTCAGACATGTACATTTTTGCTGCATGACCACTAAAAACTACTTTTTTCCTCTTTATTGTTATACCGGTTATTTTTATCCAGTCCTGTACCCACTCAATATCTTCGATAGGAGTATTGACTCCATATATAACATGAGATATTGAGTTTGGTGGAAGGCTTATAAAGCTGCTTTCCTCAAAACTAATTATTCTCCACTCTTTTTCATACTCCCACTCTTTGCTTTTTGTTTGAAACCCCTTAATTGATTTTTCAAGTAATGTGGCATTTTGGGGTGTTGTTGGAACGCGCTGGTTATACTTTACTTTGTATAATTTGGAAACTTCCTCTAGCTTTTTTCTCCTAAATCCTAGACATATTCCTCTGTGATAATTTGAATAGTGAGACCACATTAGAGTTATTCTTGGGTCTTCGCTAAAGCAGGTTATTTTTGCTGCTCTAGCAGGTGAAAGCAATGGAGAATCCTCTGCGTAGTAGAAGCCGTTATTTGATTCAACCAACTTGGATTCATCTCGATAAAATCCCTCTGTAGGATCATTTAATGTGGTATGGTCACCAAGATATATCCTATTCCTTAAAAATATATCTTGGGTATGCCTAAAACTATCACCGGACATACTTCGGTATTTAAATAGCGTGGCAATTGATTTTTTAGATTTATTATTCATTAAAAACTATATGGTCGAGAAAATATGATAGTAGTCTTGAATGTTGGGCATAAACAGCATGCCCGATAGAGTTCTATCAGGGGCATGAGGAGTCCATATCATCAGCCTTAGCTACCACGAATAACATCTTACCGCGTTACTGTAGAGCTTAGTGTAATGAAATAGCGCGGTAGACGATTTCACCAAGCGGCATTGTTAAGTTTCAATTCCTAACACTATTATTGTCATTTTCTTCTTGAGTTTCTTTTTTAGCTGACCTCCATGACCAACCATATACAGAAGGTGATATAGCGGACACGTTAGACCGTTTTTCTTTCATATCTTTAAGCCATTTATCTAGATCATTATCTTCCAGTGGTTGAAGTAGTACTAATTCTAAATCTTCTTTTAGGTCTCTATACCTACAAGCAGCATTTCTATGTGAAGATGATTTTTCACTAAACGATAAAAACGTTTGAAGAGAGGCAAGTATAACTGCACATAAACTAACCACGCTGGTGACCCATTTATACTCAACTGAAAGCGTGGCATAAATTAATGCCGCTGAAACAGTACTCGCAATCACCAAAGGAATACCTAAGCAGAAGTGAAACCTTTGTGCCCATATAGCGGAATCATGGTGAGCAATTTGAGAGCGTTTACTTCTTGCTCTCCACTTTCTAATTAATTTTTCTTGTTCTGGGCTCATATCCATCCTAGAAACTTAATATATAAGCAGACACCATATCGGTGTATACATTCAAAATCAAAATATCAGTGCATAAAGCCACACTGTAAATTTGTTAGGGGCACTCTACGGTTATTCAATATTGATGGCAATCTATTTATGCCGGAATTCAATGTCTCAAAATAACAGCCGCTATCAGCGACTGGCATGCTCAATACACAAATAACTCTCCGACTGCATATCAATCAATCTCGACACCGTCCGTTCGAATTCAAACGAGCCTTCGCCGGATGTGTAAAGTTCCTGAGCTGGCACTTCGGCGGTGCAGATCAGTTTTACTTTATGCTCGTACAGCGCATCGATCAGCGTGACGAAGCGTTTGGCTTCGTTGCATTTTTCGATGGTCAGTTTGGGAATGTCAGCCAGGATCACGATGTCGAAGCGGTTGCCGATTTCCAGGTAGTCGGCGGGGCCTAAGGCGTGCATGCACAGCTCGTCAAAGGAAGTCAGGGCGACATTGCCGTACACCGCAGACAGCATCACCTTTCTGCCTAATACCTCCACAACGCCCGGTTTCAGCGGGGCGAAATGGGTTAATTCGTTATAGCTTTGGCGCACGAATTTTGCGGCCTGTTCATCCAGCGGATAATAATAAGTCGTCTTTAGCGCGTGTAGATGGCTGAGCCGGTAATCCTGGTCTGCAACCAGCTCGATGACCTTGGCTTTTTCTTGCAGGAGTCCGACAAAAGGCAGGAACAGCTCCCGTTGCAGGCCGTCATGATAGAGTTCGTTGGGATGACAGTTGGAGGTGATTACGACGACGATGCCCAGTTCAAACAGCCTGCGGAACAGCCGCACCAAAAGCATCGCATCGGTGATGTCGGACACATGAAACTCGTCGAAGCAAAGCAGCAGTTCGGATTCCCTAATATGCTTTGCCAAGGCGGAAATGGCGTCGGTATTGTGTTGCTTGCGCCATTGGTGGATGAAAGCGTGGACTTCCAGCATGAAGGCATGAAAATGTACCCGACGTTTTTGGGAGATCGGGCAGGTTTCAAAAAACAAATCCATCAACATGGATTTGCCGCGGCCTACGTTGCCGAAGATATACAGACTCTTGTAGTTGGCAGGTGGGGGTAAGAGTAGTTTATGCAGGCTTGATTTTTGATTGTACTCGACAGCAGCGCTTAAGTTGTCGAGCAAGGTTTGCAGGTGTTGCAGGGCGGTGATTTGCGCGGGTTCGTGTTGGATGTGGCCTTGCGTGACTAGAGCATTGTATTGCTTTTCCAGTAAGCCTGATTGGTTCTTGGATTGTTCAGCGGGTGTCTGGTGGAAAAGCTTTTTTAGCATAAGTGGGTGTTACCTCGTTCCCACGCGCTGCGTGGGAATGCAGTTAAGGCGCGCTGCGCCACGGGGTTAGGCGCAACGTCTGATAACGTAGCCAGTACAAGCACGGGACGCAACGCGTCCAGTAAGGCGTTCCCACACAACGCGTGGGAACGAGAAGAACTTTGTTAGCCTCCGCCAGCCTTCTTCCGATAACTATCCATTTGATCAAAGTTCAGGTAACGGTAAGTATCCTCGGCTGTTTCGTTGATCTGACTTGCATAGTGCATATATTCGTCGAAAGTCGGAATCTTGCCCAGGATCGAACACACCGCCGCCAGTTCGGCCGATGACAGGTACACGTTAGCGCCATTGCCCAGGCGATTCGGGAAGTTTCGCGTCGATGTGGAAACTACGGTGGAATTTTCAGCGACCCGCGCCTGATTGCCCATGCATAACGAACACCCCGGCATTTCGGTGCGCGCTCCGGCTTTGCCGAAGGTGCTGTAATAGCCTTCCTCGGTCAATTGGGTTTGATCCATTTTGGTCGGCGGGGCAACCCACAAACGGGTCGGCAATTCGCCTTTTTGCTTTTCCAGCAATTTACCGGCGGCGCGGAAATGGCCGATATTGGTCATGCAGGAACCCAAAAACACTTCGTCGATTTTAGTCCCGGCCACGGCGGACAGCGGTTTTATGTCGTCAGGGTCGTTGGGGCAGGCCAGCAACGGTTCCTTGATTTCGCTCATGTCGATTTCGATGATTTCATGGTATTCCGCATCGGCGTCCGGCTCCAGCAATACCGGGTTAGCCAGCCACTCTTCCATCGCTTTGATCCGGCGCTCTATCGTGCGTACATCGCCGTATCCTTCGGCTATCATCCATTTCAGCAGGGTGATGTTGGAATTCAGGTACTCTCGGATCGGCGCTTCATTCAGGCGGACTGTACAGCCGCCGGCGGAGCGTTCCGCAGATGCGTCGGATAGTTCGAAAGCCTGCTCCACTTTTAAATCCGGTAGGCCTTCGATTTCCAGGATGCGGCCTGAGAACACGTTCTTCTTGCCCTGTTTTTCAACGGTCAGTAAACCGCGCTGTATCGCCACATAAGGAATTGCATTGACCAGATCGCGCAATGTAATGCCCGGCTGCATTTTGCCTTTAAAGCGAACCAAAACCGATTCGGGCATATCCAGCGGCATCACGCCGGTTGCGGCGGCAAACGCGACCAGCCCTGAACCGGCAGGAAATGAGATGCCGATAGGGAAGCGGGTGTGCGAGTCGCCGCCGGTGCCGACGGTGTCCGGCAGCAACATCCGGTTCAGCCAGGAATGGATAATGCCGTCGCCGGGACGGAGCGATACGCCGCCGCGGTTCATGATGAAATCTGGCAGTGTGTGCTGCATGGTGACGTCAATCGGCTTCGGATACGCCGCCGTATGGCAAAACGATTGCAATACCAAGTCGGCGGAAAAACCCAGACAGGCCAAGTCTTTCAACTCGTCGCGGGTCATCGGGCCGGTGGTGTCTTGCGAGCCCACGGTAGTCATGTGTGGTTCGCAATACGTGTTGGGACGAACGCCCGTAACGCCGCAGGCTTGGCCTACCATTTTTTGCGCCAGCGTAAAGCCTTTGCCGCTGTCTTCGGCGGCAACCGGACGGGAAAAAACCATCGATGCAGGCAAGCCCAGCACCTTTCGCGCACGGTCGGTCAAACCCCGGCCGATAATCAGCGGAATACGGCCGCCGGCGCGTACTTCGTCCAGGATCACGTCGGTTTTCAGTTCGAACTTGCAGATCAGTTCGCCGCTATCATGCCTTTTGACTTCGCCTGCATACGGGTAAATGTCGATCACATCGCCCATCGCCATTTGGGTGACATCGCATTCAAAGGGCAGGGCGCCTGAGTCTTCCATCGTGTTGAAGAAGATCGGCGCGATTTTGCCGCCGATGCAGACCCCGCCTTCGCGTTTGTTGGGAATGTAAGGAATATCATTGCCCATGAACCACAATACCGAATTGGTCGCCGATTTGCGCGAAGACCCGGTGCCGACCACGTCGCCGACATAAGCGACCGGAAAGCCTTTTTGCTTGAGTTCGGCGATTTGCTGTTCGGCATTGGTAATGCCCTCGCGCGGCATTTTCAGCATGGCTTTGGCATGCAGCGGAATGTCCGGTCTGGACCAAGCATCGGGAGCCGGAGACAGATCGTCGGTATTGGTTTCGCCGCTTACCTTGAACACGGTGACGGTCAGTTTTTCAGGCACTTTGGGCTTGCTGGTGAACCATTCGGCTTCCGCCCAGGAATTAAGCACCTGCTTGGCGAACGGATTACCGGCATCGGCTTTTTCCTGCACGTCGTGGAAAGCGTCGAATATCAACAAGGTATGGGACAGCGCCTTGGCCGCAATCGGAGCCAAGGCTTCGTTATCCAGCAAATCGATTAACGGTGCGATGTTGTAACCACCCAGCATGGTGCCCAGCAGTTCGGTGGCGCGCGCCGCATCCAGGATAGGCGAGCTGACTTCGCCTTTTGCGACAGCCGCGAGGAATCCCGCTTTAACGTAAGCCGCCTCGTCAACACCGGCGGGAACGCGGTTAGCCAGCAGGTCGAGGATGAATTCCTGTTCGCCTGCGGGCGGTTGTTTAATCAGCTCAACCAAAGCGGCGGTCTGTTCTGCATCAAGCGGCTTGGGGACTATGCCTTCGGCGGCGCGTTCTGCTACGTGTTTACGGTATTGTTCTAGCATTGGGGATTTCCTGGGGAAAAGGTTTAAACGGTATCAAACAACGCCTAGGAACACTGCCAGTGTCCTATTAATGGCCAACATGTCTTCTTCGGTGATGTGTCCAAACACATCGCCAATTTTTTCTCGGGGTACGGTTTGCGCTTTATCTACCATAACTTCAGATGGTTTGCATAGCCCGTTTTTTTCGGTAGGTTTAATCGGAATCCGAAATAATGGCGTACCACGAAGATCGCTTGTTACAGGAAGGATGGTCACTGATGGATGTTCTGAAAATAGGTCGGACTGAATGATCAATGCGGGTCGTGGCTTGCCGTAAGCGCCTTGCAAAGCAATCGTGACCAGATCGCCACGCCTCGGTAACTGCTCCATGCGTTACTCTACCTCCTGCATCCATGCCGCCGTCATTCCCAACCCTCTGTGTCCGCCGAAGCCTCCAGCCAATTCAATGTATCGGCTTCTTGGGAGTCGCCGCGTAGAGCAAGCGACTGGCGGCGGCATTCATCCGCAAAGTCGCTGCTCCGGGTATCCGGCACCCAGATCTGAACGGGCCGCAGCCCGGAAGCTCGCAACCCTGCGCGATGCTTTTGTACGCGTGTGGCTACATTGGTCTTCATAAGCCCTCCTAATGAGTTACATGTAACATTCTAGTGCAATATCACATGCACCTCAACGAAAAGCATTGGTTGTTCCGGTGTCTCGGCATTCAGTGGCTGGTGTAACTATTTCATTGCCGCAACAATCGCATTGCCCATCTCAACCGTCCCGCATTTCGATTGCGGGTTAAGGTCCGGCGTAACAAACTTGCCTTCTTTGACTACTTTTTCAACGGCTGTTTGGATTTTATCCGCCGCGTCGTGTTCGCCGAGATGATGCAGCATCATGACTCCTGCCATGATAACGGCGGTAGGATTAGCCAGGTTCTTGCCGGTGATGTCCGGTGCGCTGCCATGCACGGCTTCGAATAATGCCGCATCGGTGCCGATATTGGCGCCGGGAATCAAGCCCAGTCCTCCTACCAGACCGGCGGTCAAATCGGACAGGATGTCGCCGAACATGTTGGTGCAGACGATCACATCAAACTGGGTCGGGTCCATCACCATGTGCATGCAGGCTGCATCGATGATTTTTTCGTCAAACTGAATGTCGGGATATTTCGGGGCGATTTCCCTGGCGACATCCAGAAACAAGCCTTGGGTGTATTTTAAAATATTGGCTTTATGGCAAACGGTGACTTTTTTGCGGTTGTTGTCCCGTGCGTATTTAAAGGCATACTCGATAATCCTTTCCGATCCTGCCCGGGTGACGACGGCCAGACTTTCAGCGATGTCTTTTTTAGGCGTCAGGTAATGTTCGAGTCCTGCGTAGAGCCCTTCGGTATTTTCCCTGACGATCACAATATCGACATTATCGAAACGGGTTTGTACGCCCGGCCAGTTTTTGGCGGGGCGGACATTGGCGTACAGATCGTATTTTTGTCGCAACGCCACGTTAATGCTTCTAAAACCCGTGCCGACTACCGTGGTCAGCGGGCCTTTAAACGCCAGACGGGTTTTGTCTATTGACGCCATGGTTTCATCCGGCAGCGGTGTGCCGAACTGTTCGAAAGCGGCCAAACCGGCATACGCTTCTTCCCACTGAATTTTTACGCCGGACGCATCAATAACTTTTACAGCCTCATCCATTATCGATGGGCCGATACCATCGCCTTTTATTAACGTAACTGCGTGCATTCATTTCTCCATCAAATTAAAAAAAACAGCTAATTATAGTGCTTTAGGCCGGTCTTTATCCAGTTGCAGAGCTTAAATGATGCAAATCGGCGTGCTTTTGTTATGATGAAAAAAGTCCGTGGAGACGTCGTCTAATGCGCCTACTGTTGGTGCGGTTCGACGTCGCTACCTTATGCAGCATTACTCAATGTTATTTGAAGGAGTTGTTATGGCTAGTCTTACGCTCAATCCACCCCCAAACGGCAGCGCGATTACCGTACAAAACGGCAAGCTTGTGGTGCCGGATAATCCGATTATTCCTTTTATCGAGGGCGACGGTACAGGGCCGGATATTTGGCGCGCCGCCGTCCGCGTTTTGGACGCGGCCGTTGCAAGCGCCTATTCCGGGCAAAAGAAAATTCACTGGATGGAAGTGTATGCAGGAGAAAAGGCTAACCGGCTGTTTGATACCTGGCTTCCCGATGAAACGGTCGAGGCCTGCAAGAACTATCTGGTATCCATTAAAGGCCCGTTAACCACACCGGTAGGCGGCGGTATCAGTTCCCTTAATGTAGCTTTGCGCCAGTTACTGGATATGTATGTGTGTTTACGTCCGGTCAGATGGTTTAAGGGCGTACCCTCGCCGGTAAAAAATCCCGGAGCTGTCGATATGGTCATATTCAGGGAAAATACCGAGGACATCTACGCCGGTATCGAGTTTGAACAGGGCGGCGATGAGGCAAAGATTTTCCTGAATCTGCTGAAAGAGAATTTTCCCAAGCAATACGCAAAAATCCGTTTCCCGGAATCTTCGGGCATAGGCGTAAAACCGGTGTCGCGGGAAGGCACGGAGCGTCTGGTTCGTTCGGCTATCGATTATGCGATCGTCAATAAGCGCAAATCGCTGACGATTGTCCATAAAGGCAATATTATGAAATACACCGAAGGGGCGTTTCGTAAATGGGCTTATGAGTTGGCGGAACGCGAATATCCCGAGCAGATTTATACCTGGGGACACTGGGAGAAAACCCGCGCCGAGTTCGGCGTAGAGGCGGCAAACAAGGTGCAGGCCGAGGCCTTGGCAAAAGGCCGCATTTTTATTAAAGATGCGATCGCGGATATCACCTTGCAGCAGGTTTTGACCCGGCCCGAGGACTTCGATGTGATCGCCACCTTGAATTTGAACGGCGACTATTTGTCCGATGCCCTGGCCGCGCAAGTCGGCGGTATCGGCATTGCGCCCGGCGGCAATATCAACTATCAAACCGGTACTGCTGTGTTTGAGGCTACGCACGGAACGGCGCCCAAGTATGCCGATCTGGACAAGGTCAATCCGGGCTCGCTAATCCTGTCCGGCGAAATGATGCTGCGCTATTTGGGTTGGACCGAGGCCGCCGATGCGATCATTAATGCGATGGATGCCGCTATCTCCAGTAAACGGGTGACGTATGATTTTGCCCGGCTGATGGATGGGGCTACAGAAGTCAAATGCAGCGAGTTTGCGGATGTATTGATTGAGAATCTTTGATTCCGGCAACTCCTTATTTTTGCGACCGGCTTATTTATTTAGCAGGGATTTTAGATCTGCAAATGGATTGTGAGTGGCGGCAGGCGCAGTCGATTTGCCTGCTGCCGAGCCGCCAAACCGGGTTTCTTCGTATCTTGAGTGTTCGTTGTCATGGCAATAAAGGCATAATAATTCCCAGTTGCTGCCGTCGGACGGGTTGTCGTCGTGGTTATGGTTTTTATGGTGTACGGTCAATTCGGTCAGGTTTTTATGGTCGAATTCGCGGGCGCAACGGCCGCAGACCCAAGGGTATAACTTAAGAGCCTGTCCGCGGTAAGATTGCTCCCTGAGTTCCTGATTGCGCCGTGCATCGGTCACGATTTTATCCAGCTTGCTTTTATCGGGTTGGATTTTCTTGATAGTCATAACAATGTCTTCTGTAATATGCCGAAAAATAACGTTATTCGAGTTTGCCGGCTTTAATCCGCCGTGTCGATATGACCAAATTCTAACAGAAAAATATTAAAGAATAGTGACCAAACTTCTCAAGTGCCTGGATTTGAAAAATTAATAAGTAATGCCGGGTTAAAAAATTTATACTTAAACGATGATTAATAAAGCTCAAGGTGGCTAGTGGACAAACGAACATTTACAAATCGGCTGGTCGTTCTCGATACCGAAACGACCGGGTTAAATCCGCAGGAAGGGCACAGGATTATCGAGATAGGTTGCGTGGAGGTGGTTAATCGCCGCTTAACGGGCAAGCGCTTTCATACTTATATTAATCCCGAGCGCGTCATTGATGACGGCGCTATTGAGGTTCACGGCATCACTAATGAGTTTTTAGAGGATAAGCCGGTCTTTGCGAGCGTCGTGAAGGATTTTATTGCGTTTATTCAGGGGGGCGAGCTGGTCATTCATAATGCGCCGTTCGATGTCGGCTTTATTAATTATGAATTTTCACTGTTGAATAATGGCACAGGAACAGTCACCGATTACAGCAAAGTATTCGATACGCTGACCTACGCCAGAAAAAAACATCCGGGGCAGCGTAACAGTCTGGATGCGCTGTGTAAACGCTACAGCATCGATAACAGTCACCGGGAGCTGCACGGCGCTTTGCTGGATGCTGAAATTCTGGCCGATGTGTTTTTGTTGATGACCGGCGGACAGTCTTCGTTGCTGGATGAGGGGCAGGCAAGGCCGGAAGAGGTGGTTGTAAACAGTGGGATTAAATATTTATCGGCGGATCGTCCTCCCTTAAAGGTCGTCCGTTGCACGGAGGAGGAATTAAACGCCCATCAACAGCGCCTGGAAGCGATTGAAAAAGCGGGCGGGGTTTGTATCTGGAATCAGTAGTAAGCGGATCGATTAATATCGACCAAGCGGCGCGGATGCGATCAATGATGGAGTCCAAAGCAAACTTTGGACTCCTGAAATGAATGATAACGGGGAGGCGGCCAGTAGAGCTGTAGGTTATTCGCCGGCTTTCGGTTTGGCCCGTCTGGATGTCGAACCTACTCTTTTTTTGCTTTTATCCACTTTTCTCGCGTCATCGTCGGTTTTCGCCGCTTTTTTAGCACTTTCATCCATTTTGGATATGTTAAGTTGCTGGCCGGCTACCCTGACTTTTTTCAGTTCCTGAAATAATTCTTTCGGCATACCCGCCGGTAATTCAACGGTACTGTAGTTGTCTTGTATTCTGATGCGGGCGATATGGTCGCCGTCGATGCCTGTTTCATTGGCTATGGCGCCAACGATATTACCGGGTTTTACGCCGTGGTTATGACCGACTTCAATGCGATACATTTCCATTTCAATATTGGCCCCGCCCTCGAAGACGCGCTTTGGTTTGCGGTCTTTTTGAGGCCTGTCGGATCTCGATGATCTGTCGTCTCTATCTCTTGACGGCCTGTCGTCCCGGCTGTCTTTGGATCTTTTCGGCGGGTTTTGCATTAACAGCGGCGTATCGCCCTGAACCAGTTTTGCCAGTGCGGCTGCTATTTCCAACGCGCTGACATTGTGTTCCTGCTGGTATTGCTCTATCAATTGGCTGAAAAAGCTCAGCTCTTCCGCAGCCAGGGTGTCGGTAATGTTCTGTTTGAAACGGGAAATGCGTTTATTGTTAATAACTTCCGTTGAAGGCAAACCCATTTCTTCAACTTTTTGCTTGGTCGCCCTTTCGATATTATTCAGCAGATTTCTTTCCCTGGGAGCGATAAACAGGATGGCGTCGCCGGTGCGGCCCGCGCGTCCTGTTCTGCCGATACGGTGAACATAGGATTCGGTATCGTAAGGAATGTCATAGTTGACGACGTGGGTGATGCGGTCTACGTCCAGTCCGCGCGCGGCAACGTCAGTCGCTATCAAAATATCCAGTTTGCCGTTTTTCAGGTTGGCGATAGCGCGTTCCCGAAGTGCTTGAGACATGTCGCCGTTAATCGCGGCTGCCGAATAACCGCGCGCTTCCAGCTTTTCCGCCAGTTCAACGGTTGCGGTTTTGGTTCTGACGAAGATAATCATGCCGTCAAAGGTTTCGACTTCCAGG
The DNA here is from genome assembly GCF_002934365.1 of Methylobacter tundripaludum. Lineage (GTDB taxonomy): Bacteria > Pseudomonadota > Gammaproteobacteria > Methylococcales > Methylomonadaceae > Methylobacter_A > Methylobacter_A tundripaludum_A. The sequence goes on from NZ_PTIY01000002.1 coordinate 201,040, forward strand.
ATGCGGGTCAGTGCGTCCAGTTTGTGTATGCCGCTGACTAGCCAATAGCGTTGGCGTATGTTTTCAGCCGATGTGGTGGTGACTTTGATGGTGACATGCTCGGGTTCATGCAGGTATTGCTGAGCGATCTTGCGGATCACCGTAGGCATGGTCGCTGAAAACAGCGCGATTTGTCTTTGTTCGGGGATTTGTTCAAGAATCCATTCCACGTCGTCAATAAAGCCCATGCGCAGCATTTCATCGGCTTCATCAAGAACCAGATAGCCGAGCCCTTTCAGGTTAAGCGTGCCTTTACGCATATGATCCATGACCCGGCCAGGCGTGCCGACCACCACATGAGCGCCGCGCTTCAGCTGGCGTAATTGGGTGCTGTAGTCCTGTCCGCCGTAGATGGGCAGCACATGGAAGCCTTTTAAATGCGCGGCATAACGTTGAAACGCTTCCGCCACCTGAATGGCCAGTTCGCGGGTTGGCGCCAGCACCAGCACTTGCGGGTCTTTTTGCTTCAGGTCGATGCGTGACAAAATGGGTAATGCAAACGCGGCGGTTTTGCCGGTTCCTGTTTGTGCTTGCCCCAGGACGTCTTTGCCTTGCAGTAGGAGCGGGATGGTTTGTGCTTGTATGGGTGAGGGTGTTTCATAACCGACATCTTTCAGTGCTCTTAGCACCGGTTCAATCAGGGCTAAATCACTAAAAGAGGGAAATGTTGAAACATCATTGGACATGGATTTACCTGTTGGAAATATAGAATGCGCGGATAGCGCGGAGAAATGTTTTGTATATCAGCGCATTATAACGCACTATATTAAAGTTTGCAGCTAAATTAACGGGACCAAGGGTTACATAATGAGAATTTGGGTCGATGCGGACGCTTGTCCTAATATGGTTAAGGATATTTTATTCCGCGCGGCGGAACGAAAACAGGTGCCGCTAACGCTGGTTGCCAATCAGTTTTTAACTGTACCTCCCTCCAAGGTCATCAAGGCGGTGCAGGTCTCTGGCGGTTTTGATGTGGCTGATAATTACATTGTCAAACATTTACAGGAAAATGATCTGGTTATTACCGCCGATATTCCGCTGGCTGCTGAAGTGATAGCAAAAAATGCCCATGCGATTAATCCTCGCGGCGAGCTTTACACCAAAGAAAATATCAGGGAGCGATTAGCCATACGGGATTTTATGGAGGAAATGCGCAGTACCGGTCAAGCATCGGGAGGTCCGCCGCCTCTCGGTCAGCGAGAAAAACAGGATTTCGCCAATACGCTGGATCGTTTTCTGGCTAAATACCGGTAAAATGTTAGCTGGGTATCCAGATAAACTCCGTCCGTCTAGTGCTTGCATGTTGGCTTTGTTGGGTCGAATTCATTCATTTAGGGGCGGATAAATCCGCCCCTACAAAGTTATTTGCTTGTTATAATGTTTCCAGTTTTTAACTGTATTAATTCTGATCGAGAGATTTCATGATTCAAGGTAGTATCGTAGCCTTAGTAACGCCGATGGATGAACGCGGTGCGGTGGATAAGGAAAGTTTAAAAAAGTTGGTGGAATTTCATATTGCAGAAGGAACGGACGCTTTGGTCGCCGTCGGCACCACAGGCGAGTCGGCGACGCTGGATGAGCATGAGCACTGTGATGTTATCAAGTCTATCGTTGATTATGCCGGCGGCAGGATACCGGTGATTGCCGGAACCGGCGCAAACGCGACGACCGAAGCGATCAATCTGACCCGGCTAGCCAAAGAAGCCGGCGCCGATGCCTGCCTGATCGTGACTCCTTATTACAACAAGCCTACTCAGGAAGGTTTGTACCTGCATTACAAGGCTATTGCCGATGCCGTCGATATTCCGCAGATTTTATATAACGTGCCGGGGCGCACAGCCTGCGACATGTTGCCGGAAACCGTTGGCCGCTTGTCTCATATCAAGAACATCGTCGGCGTTAAAGAGGCGACCGGGGATTTGTCCAGGGTTAAAGCAATCCGCGATTTGACCGGTGATGATTTCGCAATCTACACCGGCGATGATGCGACCAGTCGTGAATTTTGCCTGCTGGGCGGCAACGGCAGCATTACCGTAACCGGTAATGTTGCGCCAAAGCTGGTGCATGAAATGATCATGGCGGCGATAGAGGGAGACAATGAAACGGCTTTAGCCATCGACAAAAAATTGATGTCGCTGCATAAGAACCTGTTTATTCAGTCCAATCCGATTCCGGTCAAATGGGCGGTTGCCGAGATGGGGTTGATGGGCAAAGGCATACGCTTACCTCTAACTTGGCTGACCGAAGATTGCTTCGACGCGGTTCGAGACGCGATGCGTCAGGCCGAAGTTGTTTGAAAGGTTAATGAAAGGTGAAAAGTGTAATAATTTTTTGAGCTTTGAACTGTCTTTGCCTGCTGAACAGTAACTAGCTAATACGTTACGAATACCTTATGAAAATTAAAATCGGTTTACCCATTATTGTTGCTGTGTTGGTCAATCTATCGGCCTGCAGTTACATAAAAAATTTATTTCCTGACAAAGAAAAAGATTATCAGTTCACCACTGAAATTCCGCCGTTGGTCTTGCCGGCCGATCTTGCCGGCGACTCAATTAAAAACGTTCCTGCCGCCCCGGCTGCCGAGACCGTCGATGCGGCTCCAGCCGACCCGTCAACCGAAACAGCGGCGGATATCGAGCGTAAATTTATCCAGATTGAACTGGTTGACGCCGAGGATGGGGCAAAGCGATTGCATATCGGTGCGCCGCCAAACCAGGCATGGCGTATAGTCGGCAAGGCATTGAGCCGGAACGCTCTTGAAGTGACCAACCGCAACCAGGACCAACGATTTTTTCAAGTCCAGTACGAGCCGAACAAACAGAAAGTGGAAGACGGATCTATTTGGGATGAGGGCGTCTTTTTTTTCGTTGGGCTTAATATCGATGAATACGAATATGTTCTCAAAATGGTGGAAAACAACCGGCAGACCGATGTCGTTATTCTGGATAAAGAACAGAAACCGGTGTCTGACGCAGGGAGTTTAAGTTTGTTGACACTGTTGTATGACACCATTAAGGCCGATTTGGCTAAGTGATTTATCAGGCTAAAGGCTAAAGGCGAAACGGCTTTTTTAGCCCTTCGCCTTTAGCCTTTAGCCTTTGCCTTTTACCTTGAACCTTATTTTTACACATGTTAAAAATCTCTGGAACTTCCGCGCTTTCCGATTTCCGCATTAATAAACTACTGGCTGAACTTCAGTCGATAGAGCCTGCTGTCAAGGCCGTCTCGGCCCGGTTTATTCACTTCATCGATATTGAGCATGACTTGGACGACGACCAGTTGGCAATTCTAAAGCAGTTATTGGCTTACGGCTCCATCCATGCAGGCAACGGAATTGCCGGGACGCATTTGCTGGTCGTACCGCGCTCAGGCACGATTTCCCCTTGGTCGAGCAAGGCGACCGAGATTGCCCAGCGTTGCGGGTTATCCGCAGTTAACCGGATCGAGCGGGGCGTTGAGTACACGCTGGACGCCAATATCCCGCTGCCTGTCGCCGTAAAAGCGTTATTGCACGACCGTATGACCCAAACCGTTGTGGACGGCGACGTCGAGCCCGAATTGTTTGCTCATCATCAGCCCAAGCCGTTAATGCATGTTGCCATAGTAGAGCAAGGCCGCGACGCGTTGGTTAGCGCTAATACGGAACTGGGTCTGGCTTTGTCCGATGATGAAATCGACTACCTGACCGAGAGCTTTCAAGCCTTGGGCAGGAACCCGACAGATGTCGAGCTGATGATGTTTGCCCAGGCCAATTCCGAGCATTGCCGGCACAAGATTTTTAACGCCGACTGGACGATAGATGGCGTGGAGCAGGCGCAATCGTTGTTTAAGATGATCCGCAATACTGCGGAAAAAAGCCCGGAAGGCATCTTGTCGGCCTACAGCGATAACGCTTCTGTCATGGTCGGTTCAACCGAGCGGGTTTTTATCCGTAATCCGCAAACCGGCGAATACGCTTATGTCGAAGAAGACGCGCATTTGCTGATGAAAGTGGAAACGCACAATCATCCGACCGCCATTTCGCCTTATCCGGGCGCGGCAACCGGCTCCGGCGGCGAAATTCGCGACGAAGGTGCAACCGGCCGCGGTTCTGCACCCAAAGCAGGCTTGACCGGGTTTTCCGTGTCGCATTTGAAAATCCCCGGATTCCCCCAGCCCTGGGAAGCCGATAACGGCAAGCCGGAGCGTATCGCTTCGGCGCTGACCATCATGCTGGAAGGCCCGCTCGGCGGCGCGGCGTTTAATAACGAATTCGGCAGGCCCAACCTGACCGGTTATTTCCGCAGCTTCGAGCAAGCGGTTCCGGGCAAGGACAATGAATTCCGGGGCTATCATAAACCGATCATGATCGCCGGAGGCCTCGGCAATATCCGGCCGATGCTGGTCAATAAACAGCCGATTCCGGCCGGTTCGCTGATCATCATTTTGGGTGGCCCGGCGATGTTGATCGGGCTGGGCGGCGGGGCGGCTTCCTCGCAGGCTTCCGGCGCAGGTTCGGAAGACCTGGATTTCGCCTCGGTGCAGCGGGAAAACCCCGAAATGGAGCGCCGTTGCCAGGAAGTCATCAACCATTGCAACGCGATGGGGGCCGACACGCCGATCGTGTCGATCCATGATATTGGCGCGGGCGGCTTGTCCAACGCGGTGCCGGAAATCATCCATGACTGCGACCGAGGCGGCCGCTTCGAGTTACGCAAGGTGCACAACGCCGATATCGGCATGTCGCCGATGCAAATCTGGTGCAACGAAGCGCAGGAGCGTTATGTAGTTGCGATTAAGCCGGAATCGCTGGAATTGTTCAGCGCTTTTTGCGAACGCGAACACTGCCTGTTTGCGGTGATCGGCGAGGCGACCGACGAAGAGCATTTGACGCTGAGCGACGACTTGCTCGGCGACAAGCCGGTCGATATTCCGATGTCGGTATTATTCGGTAAATCGCCGAAGCTGCACCGCAATGTCGAGCACGTTCCAGCCAACACCAAAGCGCTGGATGTCAGCGGCATCACGCTGGACGAAGCGGTCAAGCGCGTGCTGGCATTCCCGGCCGTCGCCGACAAAAGTTTCTTGATCCATATCGGCGACCGCTCGGTAACCGGGCTGGTGGCCCGCGACCAAATGGTCGGCCCCTGGCAAGTGCCGGTGGCCGATGTGGCCGTCACCGCCGTGGGCTTTCATTCTGTGACCGGCGAAGCGATGGCGATGGGCGAACGTTCGCCGATTGCGGTGATCGACGCCCCGGCATCCGGCCGCATGGCGATAGGCGAGGCGATCACCAATATCGCCGCCGCAAGCATCGATTCCTTGAAAAAAATCAAACTGTCCGCCAACTGGATGGCCGCGGCAGGTTATCCAGGCGAAGATGCGGCCTTGTTCGACACCGTCAAAGCGGTGGGCATGGAATTGTGTCCGGCGCTGGGTATCGCGATCCCGGTGGGCAAGGATTCCTTGTCGATGCTTACCGTATGGAAAGACGGTGATGTCGAAAAAACGCTGACCGCGCCGTTGTCGCTGGTGATTACCGCGTTTGCGCCGGTCGCCGATATAAATAAAACCCTGACTCCGCAACTGCGCTGCGTGCCGGATGAAGACAGCGCCTTGATCTTGGTTGACTTGGGCGCAGGTAAAAACCGTTTAGGCGGTTCGGTGCTGGCGCAAGTCTACAACCAGCTCGGCGATGATTGTCCCGACCTGGATGACGCAAGTCTGTTGAAAGCTTTCTTTGATAGCATACAAACACTGAACTCCCAGGACAAACTGCTGAGCTACCATGACCGTTCCGATGGCGGCTTGCTGGCGGTGGTCGCGGAAATGATGTTCGCCAGCAGGCTCGGTGTGGCCCTGACCCTCGACAGCCTGGGCGAGGATGTACTGGGCGTTTTGTTTAACGAGGAGCTGGGTGCGGTACTGCAAGTGCGTCAGAGCGACTGCAAGGATGTCGTGGAGCTGTTGAAACAATCGGGCCTAATCGATTGCATTTATGTGATCGGCAAGGTCATTGATGACAACTGCAGGGATGCAGGAGGTAGAGCAATGCAGGGAGCAATTGCCGAGCAGCAACTGAATATCCGCCATTTGGGCGAGATTATTTATTCCGCCGGCCGGGCCGAATTGCAGACCGTCTGGTCCGAACTCAGCTACAAAATGCAGGCTTTGCGCGATAACCCGGAATGCGCGCAGCAACAGTTCGAGCGGATCACTGACGATGAAGACCCCGGTTTGAATGTTGCGTTGACCTTTGACGTCGATGACGATGTGACCGCACGGTTTAAAAATACGGCAAGACCCAAAGTCGCGATACTGCGCGAGCAGGGCGTTAACGGTCATGTGGAAATGGCTGCGGCATTCGACCGTGCCGGGTTCGCCAGCATCGACGTGCACATGAGCGATATTATTCATGGCCGGGTCAGTTTGGCTGATTTCACCGGCCTAGTCGCCTGCGGCGGTTTCTCCTACGGCGACGTACTGGGTGCAGGCGGCGGTTGGGCAAAATCGATATTGTTCAACCCGCGCTGCCGCGATGAATTCGCCGCCTTTTTTCAACGCCCCGACACGTTCGGCTTGGGCGTTTGTAACGGTTGCCAAATGATGTCGGGGTTAAAAGACATTATCCCCGGCGCAGAACATTGGCCGCGTTTTATGCGCAACAACTCGGAACAATTCGAAGCGCGCGTGGCCTTAGTTGAAGTGCAGAAATCGCCGTCGATATTGTTCGCCGGTATGGAAGGCTCCCGAATGCCGGTCGCCATTGCGCATGGCGAAGGACGCGCGGAATTTGCCGAGGACCCTGCGGTTGCGCTGGAAGCGGGCGCAGTGGCGTTGAGTTATGTCGATAACTACGGCGAATTAACTACCGAATTTCCCGCCAATCCCAACGGTTCGCCGTTCGGCATTACCGGGCTGACCACCACGGACGGACGCTTTACCATTATGATGCCGCACCCCGAGCGCTGTTTCAGGACCGTGCAAAACTCATGGCGCCCGGACGATTGGGATGAATACGGCGCTTGGATGCGCCTGTTTAGAAACGCCAGGGTTTGGGTGGGTTAGTATGTCGTGCTCAGACATGTTTGAAGTGTGATAAATGTAATCAAAGCCTGGCAATAAAAAGTGTAGAGGTTGTGGATTATGGATAAGGTCGGCATGATGAAAAATAAAAATCGAAGAGCTGCTTTTCGAATTTATGACGAGGTTAATCTGTTTTATAAAAAAATAGATGAGCAATTGGTGACCGACCCATACGCTACTGCCGATGAAATTTTGGATATTCCCCCGTCGACGATAAATGTTGAACACAGGGTGCGGGGAGTAACGCTATTGCCCGGCCTGAAAAAAAACGTGCCGGACTGGCAGTTTAAGGAAGACGGCGTTCGCAACGTTAATATCAGTGCTAGCGGCATAGCTTTTAATTGCGATGATGCGCTTAAAGAAGGCGATTACCTGGCAATCAAGATATTGCTCATCTCCACCATGACGATCATAGTGACGTGTTGCAAGGTTGTGTATTGCAGAGATAGCGATCCAAACCAGACTCATTTTCCTTATTTTGTTGGTGCCCATTTTGTCAGTATGGAAAATGCAGACAGGGAGTTGCTGGTTGAACATGTGGCCAAGCATAAAGCGCGACAAAATATAGTCCGGGGATTTATCCTGGGTACTGTCGTTACGGTTATCGCGGTGCCTGATGTAGCATTCGATTTATTGTCCGGGCTGGTCCATTTCCTGTTCGTCAACATTCTCCATTTTCTTCATCTTGCGTTTGAGTTTATCGAGTCCTCTCTCGATCACTTCGTTGAGCATCTGTTTCATACCGACACTCATCAAACTCAGATTATTGTCTTTTATATCCTAGTGGCTTTTGTCATCGCGGGGCTTTATTGGCTGTGGCGGGCATTGCCGCCTTTTTGCCGGCGATGCAAAGAAAACCTGTTTTCTTACTGTGCGCATAAGAAAGCAAGTTTGCTTTATTATTGGGAAGAGCTGTCTTTGCTGAATAAAATTAAACTGGTTGTGATTGGCGTCGCCGCCATCGCCGCCTATGTTTCTTTCGGTTTTTAGGTCTGGTTGCGATAGGCTAAATTTGCTAAGGAAGCGCTGATTGAGTCCTTCGGCAGCTAAGGATCATGCATAAATTAATTTAGGCAATTACCATGAAGAGCATGAAGGACATGAAGACTTAAACCTTTCATGCCCCTTCATGTCCTTCATGGTTAAAAAATGAAAAATAAAACTTGCTCAAGTTATTTCATGCACGTTCCCAGGGACGAACGGAGTCGATTTGTTCAGTGCTTCCCTAAGAGGGTGAAGTTCACGAAGGTGCGTATAACTTAAAAAAACAGTCAGATGAGTTGGGGGTTTAACAAGGCATTGATTTTGTGAGTTTAAGCTACACTTAAGACTTGTTAAGTTAAGATGGAGCCAGATTAAATAAAAAAGGCTCTATCTTATGAATAAAATCATGCTAGCAGTTCCTGTTTTTTTTATATGCAGTTATTTTGTTAACCCGATACAAACGGCGGAAGCGTCCGAACATCGCTCGGTCAAGAAAATTTCCAAACACTCCGCAGCAAAAGTCCATCAAACCAAACATCAGGCAAATAACCGTCCAAGCACGGTTTCCTGGTATGGTCCTGAGTTTCACGGCAGGCAGACTGCCAGCGGTCAAAAGTACGACATGTATGCAATGACCGCAGCACATAAAACGCTGCCCCTGTTATCTTACGCTAAAGTTACCAACCTCAAAAATCATCGTAGCGTTGTGGTTCGGATCAATGATCGAGGGTCTTTTCATGGAAAAAGAGACATGGATTTATCCTATGCGGCTGCAAAAAAATTGGGCATCCAGGGCTTAGGGGCCGTGGAGATTGTACCGCTAAGTCGTAACGAGGCCTTGCCGTTATTGAATGATAACGAGGGTAAAGCAAATAAACACAGTTAATCCGCCCCTCTGAAAATATCCCTAAATCATCCCGCACCAAATAAGTTAGGCTTTACAATCCGTCAGACTGTCAGGCTATAAAAAGCAGCAGCCTGCGCCTGTTCATATATAAATTCTATAAATTCGTTTCGCTACCTGCACGCCCGGATAGGCTGTTTTTTGGTTTGATGCCGAAAGATCTGTGCGTGCGCGTATGATTAGGATTTGGTTCGTGTAAAATACAATCAAATATAACGGCAACAGCAATCGGCCTATTCAGCGCAGGGACTTTTAAAAAACATGTCAGAAACCAGTGAAACCTTAGTTATTTATCATGGCGATTGTTTGGATGGCTTGGGCGCGGCATGGAGCGCATTTTGTAAGTTGGGTCATCAAGTCCGTTATATTCCTGCCCGTTATGGTGACGATATGCCCGATTTTGAGCCGGGAGCGGTACTGTATATATTGGATTTCTCCTATTCGCCTCAGCTATTAGTCGATGCTTCCGCGAAAGCAGGCCGGATCATCCTGATTGACCATCACATGACTGCGATGGAGCAATGCAATGATTTTTTCAACGCACAACCCGTTCCTGAAAATTTGTCGGTCAATTTCGATTTGTCGCGGAGCGGGTGCATCTTAACTTGGCAGTATTTTTTTCACGATTTGAAACCGCCTCAAATCCTGTTGCATATCGAAGACCGTGATCTTTGGCGATTCAAACTGGACGGCACCCGCGAAATTACATCGGCGTTGTATGAGCGAACCCCAATTACATTTGCCGAGATTGGCGCGCTTGATCTGCCTGAATTGCTGGCGGTGGGCCGCATACAGGTTAAGCAGTTTGCAAGCATGGTGCAGAGGCTGGCCAAGTCGGCGCACAATGTTTCGGTTGCCGGGCAGGCCGGTCTTGCCGTTAATGCGCCGTCATTATTCTCAAGCGATTTGGGACATGTATTAGCCGAAAAATCAGGTACGTTTGGGATGACCTATCAGTATGACGGCAAAAAGCAGCAATGGAATTTCTCGCTCCGTTCGATCGGCGATTACGATGTTGGTCATCTGGCGCAAAGTTTTGGTGGAGGCGGGCACAGGAACGCGGCGGGTTTTGCCTTGGATAACAATCCATTTTTCTAGTACCCTGCGCTGATTGATTGTATCAGTCAGCGCCAAATCATGTTCGCGTGCCACAAACACAAGCTGTTCGGATATAATAGGCCGCCTGAATTCTTAGCAAGCATATAGCAGGGAACCTTCGATGAGCATTATTCGTCAAGACGATCTTATTCAAAGCATTGCCGATTCGCTGCAATATATTTCGTATTATCATCCGCTGGACTTTATCAAGGCCATGCATGAGGCCTATCAAAAGGAAGAGAATCCGGCGGCGAAGGACGCCATCGCGCAAATCTTGATCAACTCCCGGATGTGCGCGGAAGGCCATCGCCCGATTTGCCAGGATACCGGCATTGTTACGGTGTTTTTAAAGATCGGCATGAATGTCCGGTGGGATGCAAATATGAGTGTCGCCGATATGATCAACGAGGGTGTCCGGCGCGCTTATCTGCATCCTGATAATGTGCTGCGAGCTTCGATATTGGCTGATCCCGCGGGGAAACGCATCAATACCAAGGACAATACTCCGGCGGTAATACACATGGAAGTCGTGTCCGGCGATACGCTCGACATCGAAATAGCCGCCAAAGGCGGAGGCTCCGAAGCCAAGGCAAAGTTTGCGATGCTCAATCCTTCGGACAGTATCGTCGACTGGGTGTTGAAAACCGTTCCAACCATGGGAGCGGGATGGTGTCCTCCCGGCATTCTGGGTATAGGCATAGGCGGCACCGCCGAAAAAGCGATGCTCATGGCAAAGCAGGCATGCATGGGGTCTATCGATATTCATGAGCTGATCGCGCGCGGCCCGCGCAATGCGTTTGAAGAATTGCGGCTGGAACTGTATGACAAAGTCAATGCGCTGGGGATTGGCGCACAAGGTTTGGGCGGACTTACGACGGTGCTGGATATAAAAATCAATGATTATCCGACGCATGCGGCCAACAAGCCGGTTGCGATCATCCCTAATTGCGCCGCCACCCGGCATGTGCATTTTGTTCTGGACGGCAGCGGCGCCGCCGAATTTAAACCGCCGCGCCTGGAAGATTGGCCGGAAATCGCTTGGCATGCAGGCGCCACCGCTCGCAGAATTAACCTGGACACAGTGACGCAGCAGGACCTGGCAAGCTGGAAACCGGGAGAAACCTTATTGCTTAGCGGTACCCTGCTGACCGGACGGGATGCGGCGCACAAGCGAATGGCTGAGCTTTTTGAACGGGGCGAGGCGTTGCCCAAAAGCGTTGATTTTACCAATAAATTCATTTATTACGTGGGGCCGGTCGATCCGGTTCGCGATGAGGTGGTGGGGCCGGCAGGCCCCACCACGGCGACGCGGATGGATAAGTTCACCGAAGTCATGCTGGATAAAACCGGCTTGCTCGGCATGATCGGCAAGGCTGAGCGCGGGCCAGAGGGACTTGCCGCGATAAAAAAACATAAGGCCGTTTATTTGATGGCGGTCGGGGGTGCGGCTTATCTGGTGTCAAAAGCCATCCGTAAATCGCGTATTGTCGCTTTTGAAGATCTCGGCATGGAAGCCATACACGAGTTTGTTGTAGAGGATATGCCGGTTATGGTCGCGGTTGATACGCAGGGTGTCTCGGTGCATCAAACCGCGCCAAAGATTTGGCAGGCCAGGATCGGCAAGATTCCCGTGAAGTAAGTTAAATTGGTTGCGTTTTACCGGTTGTCCTGATTTAAATGGGACGGTAAGGTGATGCTGAGCAGGTCAGTCGTACTTGAATTTATAAAAATATACCCCATCGTATTGAGTTATCAGCAGATAAAACTGGGAACGTTCTGAATATGCGTGTGTAGATTAAAAAAATATTCTGAAACCGGAGTATTGATTTGTGTTGATTTGTAATTACAGTTATCTTAATCGATAGTTATTAAAAAATAATAAGGAGAAATGGGATGTCAAAAGGTCAAAATTTGCAGGATAATTTTTTAAATGCTCTTAGAAAAGAGCATACACCTGTTTCTATTTTTCTTGTTAATGGGATAAAGTTACAGGGAAAAGTGGATTCATTCGATCAGTACGTGGTTATGCTTAAAAATACCTCCAGCCAAATGGTTTATAAGCACGCCATATCGACCATTGTACCGAGTAAAGCGGTAAAGCTGACCCATGACCATGATTCCAGTGAAGAATAATTGGGCTTTTGTGTGAATGTTTTTTCTCTGTCGGCAATTCTGCTGGGCATCGGCATGCGCAGGAAAAATAAATCTTTTTTATAATCATATCTATGGGGTATTTATTTGTTTGATCGTCCCGAATCAGGTGAGCGGGCAGTCCTTGTTCATCTGACATTTCATTCCGGGCAGGAGGATCTTTTAGAATTAAAAGAATTGGCTAAGTCCGCCGGAACCGATCCTGTCTATGTGGTAACAGGCAGCCGCAAAAAACCCGATCCAAAATATTTTGTCGGCAAAGGCAAGCTTGAAGAGCTTAAAGGTATCATCGAGATCTATGAGGCCGACATTGTTTTATTCAATCACCCGCTTTCACCCAGTCAGGAAAGAAATCTTGAAGGTTTTTTGGGCGTTCGCGTGGTCGATAGGAATGGCTTGATCCTTGATATTTTTGCCCAGCGCGCGCAAACCTTTGAAGGCAAACTACAGGTTGAATTGGCGCAATTGCAGCATTTATCGACGCGACTGGTTCGCGGTTGGACCCATTTGGAACGCCAAAAAGGCGGTATCGGTTTGCGGGGGCCGGGTGAAACCCAGCTGGAAACCGATAGACGGCTATTGGGTTTGCGCATTAAACAGATTCAACAGCGTTTGGATAAAGTCGATAAGCAAAGACATCAAGGGCGCAGCAAAAGAAGAAAAGCGGAAGTTCCATCGGTTTCTCTGGTGGGTTATACCAATGCCGGTAAATCAACCCTGTTTAATAGGCTGACAGGCGCCGATATTTACGTGGCGGATCAGCTGTTTGCTACCTTGGATCCGACCTTGCGCAACTGCAAGTTGCCCAATAGCAGCGAGATTGTTGTGGCCGATACGGTGGGATTTATACGGCATTTGCCGCATGAGTTGGTGGCGGCTTTTAAATCCACGCTACAGGAAGCCAGCGAGGCGGATTTGTTGTTGCATGTGATTGATGCCAGCGGCGCCGATAGGGATGAAACGATTTGCCAGGTCAATCAGGTGCTTGAAGATATTGAGGCTAATGAAGTCAGGCAGCTTGAAGTTTTCAATAAAATAGATTTATTGGATGACATCCAGCCGCGGATTGATCGGGATGATGTTGGAAACCCTGTTCGTATATGGTTGTCCGCCGAAACCGGAGACGGAGTCGAGCTGCTTTATCAGGCATTGGCTGAAATATTTTCAAATACAAAAATCAAAAGAAAATGCTATTTGCAACCCGGTCAAGGCGATATAAGGGCGAAATTATTTTCTTGCGCCAAAATAATTAGCGAGAAAGCCGATGATTTTGGCGGCTATGAATTGGTCGTCGAAATTGATACAAAGTATTCGGGTTTGTTGAAATCAGTTAAGGTTGAGGAAGTGGTTTGAAAAGGCAAAAGAAGAGGGCGGCCGGTTTTTAGCCTTTTGCCCTCAGTCTTTCGCCTTTCGCAGATATTTACGATAGAATACCGAGCATGAGTAGGTAAGCTTAAGGAATGTTGCCTCTTGTTGATAAAAATTTAAGTAACCCATATGGAGCAAAGTTATGTCCTGGAATGAGCCTGGCGGTGATAAGAAAGATCCCTGGAGCGGTCGTGGCGATCAAAAAGGCCCACCCGATCTAGACGAGGCAATACGTTCATTGCAAGAAAAGTTAGGCGGTTTTTTTGGCGGCGGTAAAGAGGGTGATGACGACTCTTCCGGACTTCCTCCATTGAAAAGTCTCGGCTTTCTCGCAGTCGGTGCGATAGCTTTATGGGGATTAAGCGGTTTTTATATTGTCGACGAAGGTACTCAGGGCGTAGAAACCCGCTTTGGCAAGTATGTTGCGACAACTCAGTCGGGTTTGAACTGGCATTTTCCTGCGCCTATCGAGCGGGTTGAAGTTGTCGATGTCAAGCAACAGCGCTACATTGAAGTAGGCTACCGTAGCGGCGGCACGGAACAGGCTCTTGGCTCGGTGCCGAAAGAAGCGTTAATGCTGACCAAAGATGAAAATATTGTCGATGTGCGTTTGGCGGTGCAGTATCAGGTTAAAGACGCCAAGGAATTCATCTTCAATATCGTCAATCCCGCAGCCACCTTGAAGCAGGTCACTGAAAGCGCACAGCGCGGAGTGGTCGGCAGCAGCAAAATGGACTTTGTTTTGACTGAGGGTCGTAGTGAAATCGTGGCCCAGATTAAAAAAGAAATTCAGGATGTGATGGACAGTTACAAGTCCGGAATCCAGGTGACCAGTGTCAACCTTCAGGATGCACAGCCGCCTGAGCAGGTGCAAAACGCATTTGAAGATGCTATTAAGGCGCGTGAAGACGAGCAGCGTTTGATTAATGAGGCGGAAGCCTACTCCAACGACGTTGTGCCGAAAGCGCGCGGCGCCGCAGCGAGAAAAATACAGGAAGCCGAGGGCTATAAAGAACAGGTTATTGCCCAGGCGGAAGGTGAATCCAACCGTTTTTCCAAATTGCTGGCCGAATATACCAAAGCGCCGGATGTGACCAGAAAACGTCTTTATATCGAATCCATGGAGTCGGTATTGGCCGAGACCAATACTGTGATGGTTGACGTCAAAGGCAGTAATAATATGCTTTATTTGCCATTAGATAAAATGATCCAGCAGCAGCCTTCGATTCAACCAGCTAACGTTCCTCAAAGTACAGCAGAACAACCTTCTCATGCAAAGGTTGAGACGGCGCAGCCTACCGCTGTGCGAACTTCAACCCGCGGCCGTGACGCAAGGGGACGCTAATGACACAGAATAAAATATTGGTAGGCCTTGGCGCATTGTTGTTTATCGGCATGATGTGCATGTTTACCGTCAGTGAAACAGAAAAGGCAATTAAGTTCCGTTTAGGCGAGATCGTAAAGAACGATTACGAACCCGGATTGCATTTTAAATGGCCGTTTATCAACAACGTAAAGAAGTTCGATAAGCGTATTCAAACGATGGCCGCCAAACCTGAGCGCTTCTTAACCGCCGAAAAGAAAAACGTTATCGTCGATTCTTTTGTTAAATGGCGCATCGGCGATGTAACCACTTTCTATACGGTGGTTGCCGGTGATGTGGATCAGGCTAATTTACGCCTGGATCAAATCATTAAAGACGCATTCCGCGGTGAATTCGGTAAGCGGAACATCAAGCAGCTGGTTTCAACGGATCGCCAGGAGATTCGTGAGATACTGATTAAAAACGCCAAGCCGCTTGCGGCCGACTTAGGGATGGAAATTATTGATGTGCAAGTGATGCGCATCGATTTGCCGGAGGAAGTCAGTAGCTCCGTGTTTCGCAGAATGGAAGCCGAGCGTGAGCGGGTTGCCCGTGAATTCAGATCGCAAGGCGCGGAAGCCGCCGAAAGAATTCGGGCCGACGCCGACAGGCAACGGGTTGTTACGATGGCGAATGCGTTCCGGGATGCGGAAATGCTTCGCGGCGAAGGCGATGCGAAATCTGCGGAAATCTATGCCAAAGCCTATGGTGCGGATACTGAATTCTTCACTTTCTATCGCAGTTTGAACGCCTATAAAAAGACGTTTACGAGTTCAAGCATGATGGTGCTTGATCCCGATTCCGACTATTTTAGATATTTTAAGCAGCAAAAATAGGTAAAGATAAAATTCTTGTAGGGGCAACCGGCCGGTTGCCTCTACAAGAACCCCGTAACCAACGCTCCATATTCGGGGCGTTTTGTTTGAGTGGACATACAAAACATGCAACAAAAAGACTCCTGGCTTTTGCCCGACGGCATAGAAGAGATTTTGCCGGAAGAGGCTAAGCATCTTGAAAGCTTGCGCCGTAAGATACTGGACACGTTTGCTTGCTGGGGATATGAGTTGGTCATACCTCCCTTCATCGATTATTTGGATTCCTTGTTGACCGGATCAGGACATGACCTGGAATTACAAACCTTTAAGCTGACCGATCAGATCACCGGCGAAATGCTTGGGGTCAGGGCGGACATGACCCCGCAGGTTGCCAGAATCGACGCGCATAATCTTAACGCGGAGTGGCCGACCCGTCTTTGCTATACGGGGACTATTTTGCACACCAAAGGCGATCCGCTCGAAAAAACCAGAAGCCCGATGCAGATAGGCGCTGAGCTTTACGGCCATGACGGTAAGGAAAGCGATGTAGAGGTCATTCGCCTGATGCTGGAAATGCTGGCGATGTCGGGATTGCAAGATGTGCATCTCGATTTGGGCCATGTCGGCATCTACCGGGCGCTGTCAAGACAGGCAGGCTTGGATGACGCGCAGGAAGCCGAGTTGTTTGATGTGTTACAGCGCAAGGCCAGGCCCGAGCTTCAGGAGTTGATGGCCGGTTACAGCATCAATGATGAGCTAAAGGCCATGTTCCTGAAATTGCCGCAATTGAATGGCGGCAAGGAAACCATCGCTAAAGCCCGAGACATTTTGTTGGCGGCTAATGGCGAAGTCAAGGAGGCTTTAGCGAATTTGGAAGCCATTGCGGATAAATTGACCGCCTGTTTCCCCGCGTTGCCGATCAGTTTCGATCTGGCTGAGTTGCGCGGTTACCATTACCACACAGGCGTGGTTTTTGCGGCTTTTGTGCCGTCGGTAGGCAGGGAAATTGCCCGAGGCGGACGCTATGACAATATTGGCGCCATTTTTGGGCGCGCGCGTCCTGCGACTGGTTTTAGTGCGGATTTGAAGGTATTGTCGGTATTAGGCAAGGCATCCTATCAAAATGAACAGCGGGCCTTGATATTCGCTCCGTATTTGGACGATGCGGCGTTAAACGAAAAGATCAGGGATTTACGTGCCGAAGGACTGGCGGTTGTTCAACAATTACCGGGACAAACCGGAACTGCTCAGGAACTTGGGTGTACATCCGTCTTGGAACAAGATCATCAAAACTGGGTCGTTAGACCCTTAGCAAGCTTGGAATAATCATGGGAAAAAATGTCGTTGTCATCGGTACCCAATGGGGTGACGAAGGAAAAGGTAAACTGGTTGATCTGTTGACGGAGCAGGCGGAAGCCGTCATCCGGTTTCAGGGCGGCCATAATGCGGGGCACACGTTGGTTATACAGGGGGAAAAGACGGTTTTGCATCTTATTCCGTCCGGTATTCTTCGGGAAAATGTCGAGTGCATGATCGGCAATGGCGTGGTTTTATCGCCCAACGCTCTGTTGGAAGAAATCGAATTACTCGAAAAAGCCGGTATTCCGGTTAGAAACCGCTTGCTGATCAGCGAAGCCTGTACATTGATATTGCCGGTTCATGTCGCGATTGACCAGGCGCGCGAAATAGCCCGCGGCAGCAAGGCGATCGGCACGACCGGCCGCGGCATAGGGCCGGCGTATGAAGACAAGGCGGCAAGACGCGGCCTGCGCGCGGGAGACTTTTTAAATCCTGCGGTATTTGCGGAACGGTTTAAGGAATTGGTCGAATACCACAACTTCATGCTGACCAATTACTATCATGTCGAGGCTATCGATTATCAAAAAGGCCTGGATGAAATGCTGAAACTGGGCGAACAAATCAAGCCGATGTTGACCGATGTCAGCGAGGTTTTATACAAATACCAGGATCAAGGCAAAAACCTGTTGTTTGAAGGCGCACAAGGTGCGCTGCTCGATATAGATCACGGCACTTTTCCTTATGTGACTTCATCCAGCACTACGGCTGGCGGCGCCGCGACCGGCACCGGCATCGGGCCGCTTGATCTCGATTACGTGCTGGGCATTACCAAAGCCTATTCGACGCGCGTGGGCAACGGCCCTTTCCCGACCGAATTGCATGATGCGAACGGCGATCATTTGGGTACTGTCGGGCATGAGTTTGGCGCCACCACCGGACGCAAACGCCGCACCGGCTGGTTTGATGCGGTCTCCATGCGCAAGTCTGCAAAAATGAACAGCCTGAGTGGTATTTGTCTAACCAAACTGGATGTGCTTGACGGTCTGGAAAGGGTCGGCATTTGCACGGCTTACCGGCTTAACGGCACCGTTACCGAAACGGCGCCTTTAGGCGCGGATCAATACGAAGAATGTCACGCGATTATTGAAGACATGCCGGGTTGGACGGGTACGACTGCCGGTGTGACCGATTTTGACGCGCTACCGGATAACGCCAAAGCCTATATCAAGAGAATCGAAGAGCTGGTCGGCGTTAAGATTGCCATTCTGTCAACAGGCCCCGATAGAGACGAAACAATTATCCTGGAACACCCGTTCGCTTGAACGGCTGTTGCCTAATTACCTGGAGTTAACATGGCTGAAACAGTAGACGAATTGACGGTAACATACGAAGACGGCGGCATTGAGACAGTCAAGGAGCTGGATAAAAAAGTGCTGACCAAAGGTGCATGGGCTACGGTTATGTACCGTTACCAGGATTGGAACCGCGCTAAAGAAGAATACGGCCCTGATAAATACACCATTCGCCGTTACCAGAAGCAGAATGGTGAATACAAGCAAAAATCGAAGTTCAACATTTCCAGTAAGGATCAGGCGAAAGCCATTATCGAGGCGCTGGAAGATTGGATTAAATTGAACTAATGCGGTAGGGCACGCCCTACACGAGTGTTCGTAGCGCCGATCCAAAACTTGAGCGGGCATATTTACATGACAAAAAACACCTCCCCCTCAGTCTTCCGCATCGCCTTAGCCAGCTTCATCGGCACCGCCATCGAGTTCTACGATTTTTATATCTACGGCATGGCCGCAGCCTTGGTTATCGGCCCGGTATTTTTCCCCGGCGGCAATCCGACAACCCAAGCGCTCAGTTCTTTCCTCACCTTTGCCGTAGCCTTTCTGACCCGGCCTTTGGGCGCGGCGCTGTTCGGGCATTTCGGCGACCGCATCGGGCGCAAAACAACCTTGGTCGCATCGCTACTGGTCATGGGCGTCTCCACTACATTGATCGGCTTGTTGCCGGGATACGACGCGATCGGCGCATGGGCTCCGGCATTGCTGTGCCTGTTGCGTTTCGGTCAAGGCATCGGCTTGGGCGGAGAATGGGGCGGCGCGGCGCTGCTGGCGACCGAGAACGCCCCGGCCGGAAAGCGCGGCTGGTACGGTATGTTTCCCCAGTTGGGGCCGCCGGTGGGGTTTCTGTTGGCGACCGGCAGCTTTTTGCTGCTGGCTGAATTACTGACCGAGCAAGAGTTTAAAGACTGGGGCTGGCGGCTCCCGTTTCTTGCCAGTTCGGTTTTGGTCGTGATCGGTTTGTATGTGCGTCTGGCCTTGGCCGAAACGCCGGTATTTGCCAAGGTGTTACAGCAGCACCAGCAGGTCGGCTTGCCGCTTCGGGATATAGTTAAATCTCATCTCGCTCCGTTGTTTCTGGGGGCAATGGCGATGGTCGTGTGCTATGCGCTGTTCTATATTTCAACCGTGTTTTCCCTGAGCTACGGCACCACCACGCTGCAAATCCCGCGGCAGCAATTTCTCGGCATGCTATGCGTGGCCGTGTTGTTTATGGCTGCGGCCACACCGCTATCGGCGCGGGCAGGCGACCGGTTCGGACGGCGGCCCGTTTTACTGGTTGCCGGAAGCTTAGCATTCCTGTCCGGTTTCCTGTTAAAGCCGATGTTGGAAAGCGGCTCCCCGTTGCTGATTACCGCCTTCCTGTCCTTGGAGCTGTTCCTGATGGGAGCCACCTTCGCGCCGATGGGAGCCTTGCTGCCGGAGCTGTTCCCCTCTAAAGTACGCTATACCGGTGCGGGAACCGCCTACAATTTGGGCGGCATACTAGGTGCTTCGTTCGCACCCTATATCGCGCAACGACTGGTTGCAGAAGGCGGACTGGCATGGGTCGGCGGCTATGTCTCGTTGGCTGCGGCGCTTAGCCTGCTTGCTGTGTATTTGATGCGGGAAACTCGGGATAATCGGTGGGTATAAAGGTGATGGTGTCGTATAGATGTATAATTTATTTGCTTAATCAAAATAATCACACGATGAACTTATGAAAAATATACGAGAAATTAGGTTTTTTATAAAACCATCGGTGTCATATATATCATGTTATGCCTATAGGGAGATCGCATGTCGCAATTGAAACCGTCTGTCATAAGTGACATCCTGGAGGCCCTGGGCAAGTCACGATTTACGAAGGAGGACTTCAGAATTGAGTTTCCGGAGTCAGATCGTATTCTGACCAAAATTACCTTCCTTCACAAACCTGAGTATTTCTTGATGCTCTCTGAAGAAGGGAAGCAAAACCAGGTTACTGTAAAACACAACTACGACTTAAGTTCTCGCACCGAGTCCGTCAAGTACACTGCTTATATCGTTCGGGAAGTTCCCGGACGATATAAGACTGACGACGAGTCTGAAATTGACAACCCCGGGGGACTCCTTGAATTAATTCCCAAGTGGTGCGACAACATTCGCTCTGACCTCTATGCGCTCGCACCGAAAATTGATCCGCTGGAGGAATTCAGAAGGAAACTCGACGAAGACATCAACACGTTGATTGATGACCCATCTGCGTTCTTTACTGAAGAGGAGATGGAACGAGTAGATTCACAGTTTGACAAACTCTTCGCCGAAATTTCGGAGCTTAGAGAGAGCTATTCGTTGACAAAACAGCAGCTAGAAAGTATTCAAAGGGAATTTGAAGAGTTTAAGAAAAGCGCTCGGGTTTATCCGAAAGGTATATGGGCGCGGGTTACCAGCAATAGATACGTTAAGGCGACAGGGCAAATTGTCAATTCACCGGAGGGGCGAAATTTTCTTTTCCAGCAGATACGCCGTTTGCTTGAGTAGCAAGATAGGATGAGCTGAGATCCGACGCCCATCAATTGTGAATGATGGACGAACCTTATCTTCAACATTACTCTACGGAGCGGGACGGGCTTTGTAACCCCGTCTCCACGTTTTGAGTCATGGATAAAATTGATTATCTTAAATGTTCTGTACGGGATGAATATTCTGTACAGAATCTGTAGCATGTCTTGGGTTTAAAAAAAATTGTTAATGACCCAAACCGCATAATCTCGTAAAATTACCCCAGTTTTGTTTTTTTACAACGGGATGAGTCCTTAAGGGTTCATCCCGTTTTGCACATTTGAGGTGACGTGTTTGACTAGGTCTGCTTTATTGGTTTTGGAAGATGGAACGGTTTTTAACGGTGTAGCCATTGGTGCAGATGGATGTTCCGTGGGCGAGGTTGTTTTTAATACGGCTATGACCGGGTATCAGGAGATTTTGAGCGATCCTTCTTATGCCCGGCAAATTGTGACGTTAACCTATCCCCATATCGGCAATGTCGGGACGACTGGCGAAGATGACGAGTCAGTCGGCGTTTTTGCCAGCGGTTTGGTGATCAGGGATTTGCCGTTGTTGGCCAGCAACTGGCGTAGCGAAAGAACCTTGCAGCAATATTTGATCGATAATAACGTCGTCGCTATTGCCGATGTCGATACCCGGCAATTAACCCGGCTTTTGCGTGACAAAGGCGCGCAACGCGGCTGCATTATGGCGGGCGAATCGGTCGACTTGGACGTTGCGAAAAAAGCCATCGAAGGCTTTCCAGGTTTGAAAGGGATGGATTTGGCTAAGGAAGTCACCGTTGCTCAGTCCTATGAATGGACTGAAGATGTCTGGCATTTGCAGCATGGTCATAAGCCAGCCGAAAATCTGACCAAGCACGTTGTGGCTTATGACTTCGGTATTAAACGCAATATTCTGAGATTATTGGCCAATCGCGGTTGCCGCATCACTGTTGTTCCTGCAACAACGCCAGCTGAAACAGTATTGGCGATGAATCCAGACGGCGTTTTCCTGTCTAATGGTCCCGGCGATCCTGAGCCGTGTACTTATGCGATAGAGGCTATTAAAGCGATACTGGAGAAAAAAGTTCCGGTGTTCGGCATTTGTCTGGGACATCAGTTATTGGCTTTAGCCAGCGGCGCAAAAACCGAGAAAATGAAGTTCGGTCATCATGGCGCCAATCATCCGGTTCAGGAAATAGCCACGGGCCGGGTCATGATCAGTAGCCAGAATCACGGCTTTGCGGCCAACGAAGCCAGTCTGCCCGATAATTTAGTAGCGACTTACCGCTCATTGTTCGACGGCAGTTTGCAGGGTATCAAACGGACGGACTGCCCGGCTATGAGCTTTCAAGGCCACCCCGAAGCAAGTCCAGGTCCTCATGATGTGGAGTCTTTATTCGATGATTTCATCGAGATGATGGAACAAGCTTCGTAGTATCCTGGTTTCGTAAAGTGGGCTGACGACTGCATGGATGCAGGAGCAATTGCCTAGGATGAGGCCCATCGTTCGCGATTGATGGGCTGAAATTTGTTTAGCCCATCCTGCACAAGTAACAGCAACATAAATGGTAACTCATACAAAATGCCAAAAAGAACCGACATAAAATCGATTTTATTACTGGGCGCAGGTCCCATTGTTATTGGTCAGGCTTGCGAGTTTGATTATTCAGGCACGCAAGCCTGTAAAGCGCTTCGGGAAGAAGGTTATCGCGTTATTCTGGTCAATTCCAATCCGGCGACGATTATGACCGACCCGGAGATGGCCGATGCGACCTATATCGAGCCTATCGACTGGCAAACCGTAGAAAAAATCATCGCCAAAGAACGCCCCGACGCGATATTGCCGACCATGGGCGGACAAACTGCGTTGAACTGCGCGTTGGATCTTGATGCCAACGGCGTTTTGGAAAAATACGGCGTCGAGATGATCGGCGCTACCAAAGAAGCGATTAACAAAGCCGAAGACCGTGAATTGTTCAATCAGGCGATGCGGAAAATCGGCTATGAAGTGGCGAGATCAAAAACCGCGCATTCGATGGAAGAGGCAATGGCCGCGCAGCAGGAAGTGGGCTATCCGACGGTTATCCGTCCCTCATTCACGATGGGCGGCAGCGGCGGCGGTATTGCTTACAACAAGGAAGAGTTTGTTGAAATTTGCGAGCGCGGTCTGTATTTGTCGCCAACCAACGAGTTATTGATTGAAGAGTCGGTGCTGGGCTGGAAAGAATACGAAATGGAAGTAGTGCGCGATTCGAAAGACAATTGCATCATTGTTTGTTCCATTGAAAACTTCGACCCGATGGGCGTGCATACCGGCGATTCGATCACCGTAGCGCCGGCACAAACTTTGACCGATAAGGAATACCAGATTCTGCGGAATGTCTCTCTGGCGGTGTTGCGCGAGATTGGCGTCGATACCGGCGGCTCCAACGTACAGGTCGCGATTAATCCGAAAGACGGCCGCTTGATTGTTATCGAGATGAATCCGCGCGTATCGCGTTCGTCTGCGTTGGCGTCCAAAGCAACCGGTTTCCCGATTGCCAAAGTGGCGGCGAAACTGGCGGTCGGTTACACGCTCGATGAATTGAAAAACGAGATCACCGGCGGCGCAACACCGGCATCGTTCGAGCCGACTATTGATTATGTGGTCACCAAGGTTCCACGGTTTACTTTTGAAAAGTTCCCTCAGGCGGATGACCGTTTGACCACGCAGATGAAATCCGTCGGCGAAGTCATGGCGATTGGCCGTACTTTTCAGGAATCACTGCAAAAAGCCTTGCGCGGCTTGGAAATCGGCATCAGCGGCCTTGATGAAATTATCGATTTGAACCGGGAAGATGCCCGGGAAAAAATGCAGCGTGAAATGCGCCATCCGGGGCCGGATCGTTTGCTCTATGTCGCCGATGCATTCCGTAGCGGCATGAGTCTGGAAGACGTGCATGAAGCCAGTAAAATCGATCCCTGGTTTTTAGCGCAGGTTGAAGACTTGGTGATTACTGAAAAGTCATTATCGACTAAAACTTTGTCGACCTTGAAAGCAGGGGAGCTGTATAAATTAAAGCGCAAAGGCTTTTCCGATCTCAGATTGGCCAAGTTGCTGGATACGTCCGAATCCGAGGTGCGCAATGTGCGGCATAAACAGAATATTCGTCCGGTTTATAAACGCATCGATTCCTGCGCGGCGGAGTTTTCATCCGACACGGCTTATTTGTATTCAACTTATGAGCAAGAATGCGAAGCGCGGGTTTCCGATAAGGAAAAAATCATTATTCTGGGTGGCGGGCCTAACCGTATCGGGCAGGGGATCGAGTTCGATTACTGCTGCGTGCATGCCGCACTGGCTTTGCGTGAAGACGGCTATGAAACCATCATGATCAATTGCAATCCTGAAACGGTTTCTACCGATTTTGACACCTCGGATCGTTTGTATTTCGAGTCGTTAACGCTGGAAGATGTACTGGAAATCGTGCATCTTGAAAAGCCCAAAGGCGTGATTGTGCAATACGGCGGGCAAACGCCGCTGAAACTGGCGCGCGCATTGGAAGCTGCGGGCGTGCCTATTATCGGTACATCGCCTGACTCGATCGATTTGGCCGAAGACCGTGAGCGTTTTCAAAAATTACTGGAAAGACTGGATCTAAGACAGCCGCCGAATGCAACGGCCCGTTCCGTCGAGCAGGCGATTAATGCGGCAAGAGAGTTGGGTTATCCGCTGGTTGTAAGACCGTCTTATGTTTTGGGCGGCCGGGCCATGGAGATCGTCTTCAATGAAGAGGGTTTGCAGCGTTATATGAAAGAAGCGGTCAGTGTGTCCAACGATTCGCCGGTGTTGCTGGATCGTTTCCTTGACGATGCGGTCGAAATGGATGTCGATGCTATTTATGACGGGGAGCAGGTATTGATCGGCGGCTTGATGGAGCATATTGAGCAGGCCGGCGTGCATTCGGGCGATTCGGCATGTTCGCTGCCTCCGTATGAATTAGCTCAGCATATCCAGGATAAATTGCGCGAACAAGTGGCTAAAATGGCCGAGGCTCTGGGAGTCGTGGGTTTGATGAATACCCAGTTTGCGATCCAGGGTGAGGATATTTATGTGCTTGAAGTTAATCCAAGGGCCTCGCGTACCGCACCTTTTGTATCCAAGGCAACCGGTTACCCGCTGGCTAAGATTGCGGCGCGCTGCATGGTTGGGCAAACTTTGGCGCAACAAGGTATTACCAAGGAACGCATTCCCGGTTACTATTCGGTTAAAGAAGCGGTGTTCCCGTTTGTTAAATTCCCAGGCGTCGATCCTTTGTTGGGGCCTGAAATGAAATCGACCGGTGAAGTGATGGGGGTGGGTAAAACCTTCGGTGAGGCTTTTGCCAAGTCTCAGCGCGCTGCCGGCGTCAATTTGAATCACAGCGGCAAGGTGCTGATCAGTATTCGTGATGCGGATAAAGCCAAGGCGCCCGATGTTGCCAGAATGCTGGTTGACAAGAAATACGAAATTGTCGCCACCGGCGGCACGGCAAAGTATCTTAAGGACGCGGGCATTCCTTGCGAAGTGGTCTACAAGGTTAACGAGGGGCGGCCTAACACGGTTGATATGATTAAGAACGATCAGGTTCAACTGATTATTAATACGACAGAAGGCGCAAAAGCGATTTCCGATTCATTCACCATGCGCAGAGAGGCTTTGCAGCATCGCGTAACGTATTACACGACGATGGCCGGTGCAAGAGCGGCTTGTTACGCATTGGGTGAGTTGGACGCGGGCGATGTGAATAGCTTGCAGGGTCTGCATAAGAGTTTGATTTAAGACGAAAGGTGCAAGGCGAAAGGCTAAAAGAGCGGCGAATTTCGCCTTTCGCCCTTAGTCTACAAAATAATTATTGGAGTTTTAAAAATGAATAAAGTACCGCTCACCGTCAAAGGTGCGGAAAAATTACGTGCAGAATTGGAAGAGTTAAAGTCGGTTGTGCGTCCGCGTATCATAGCGTCGATTGCCACTGCACGAGAGCACGGTGATTTGAAAGAAAACGCCGAATATCATGCCGCGAAAGAGCAGCAAAGCTTTACCGAGGGACGTATTTCCGAGATTGAGGGCAAACTTTCCAATGCGCAAATTATTGACGTTACCAAGGTTGATGCCAATGGAAAGGTCGTGTTTGGCGCTACAGTAGAAATAGAGGATATTGAATCCGAGAGAAAGGTGACGTACCAGATTGTTGGAGAAGATGAGGCCAATATCAAGGAAGGGCGTATTTCAATCGGCTCGCCGATTGCCAGAGCTTTAATCGGTAAAGAAGTTGAAGATGTTGTGACGGTTAAGACGCCGGGCGGCGATGTCGACTACGAAATTCTTTCGATTCAGTATATTTGAGGTTCAAGGTTCAAGGTTCAAGGTTCAAGAGGAGAAGGCCTTGTATCTTT
Organism: Methylobacter tundripaludum; assembly: GCF_002934365.1. Lineage (GTDB taxonomy): Bacteria > Pseudomonadota > Gammaproteobacteria > Methylococcales > Methylomonadaceae > Methylobacter_A > Methylobacter_A tundripaludum_A. The sequence continues at coordinate 227,400 of NZ_PTIY01000002.1, forward strand.
CTCCTTGAACCTTGCGCCTAACTTATTTATCAGGGTTTAGTCTGTAAATAACTGCAATTTGTCCGATACTTTGGATAAGCTCGGCTCCGGTGTCAGTGCAGATTTTTTCGCTGATTAGTTTGCGATCTTCCCTTTCAGCGCGTATTCGCACTTTAATCAGTTCGTGGCTGTCAAGCGCCAATTCAATCTCTGCCAGCACGGCCGCCGTAAGTCCTGATTGACCAATCATAATGACGGGCTTTAAGCTGTGCGCTTGGGCTCGAAGTTTTTTCTTGTCTGCAGAGTTCACTCTTTATTCCTAAATCAAAAGCCTGAATTTTACACTAAAAATATAATTATGGGACGAAGTAAAAGCAGTAGTCGCTGGATGCAGGAGCATTTCGCCGACGAATACGTCAAAATGGCGCAAGCACAGGGCTATCGTTCGCGTGCGGTTTTTAAATTGAAGGAAATTCAGGATAAAGACCAGTTGATTAAGCCGGGGATGAATATTATCGATTTGGGCGCTGCCCCGGGTGGATGGTCGCAGTTTGCGCGGCCGATTGTCGGTAAAAAAAACAAGATTATTGCGTTGGATATTTTACCGATGGAGCCGCTTGAGGGTGTCGATTTTATACAGGGCGATTTTCGTGAACAAGCCGTTCTGGATCAATTGTATGCTGTTCTGGATGGTGTGCCGGTTAATCTGGTGATGTCGGATATGGCGCCGAATATGAGTGGCAATAAGGGGGTAGATCAGCCCAGCGCTATTTATTTGGGGGAGTTGGCTTTAGAAACGGCCAAGACTGTATTGACTAAAGACGGTGTTTTTCTGGTGAAGTTATTTCACGGTGCCGGCTTTGAGGCGTTTTTTAAGGAGGTTCAACAATCCTTTGCCAAAGTGGCGATCAGAAAGCCGAAAGCGTCAAGGCCTCGAAGTAATGAAGTTTATATTTTAGCTAAAGGCTTTAAATAGTCTTTTGTAGCACTATTATATGTAGAACAGTGTAAGCTAGGTATTATCTGCTGGTGAATGCCAGATAAATAACGACAGTCAGGAAAGTTAACTCCTGATATAATTACTCAGTTTTTAAATCGAGAGCCGATCAGGCCCAGGATGTGTAAATTGAACGATATGATAAAAAATATAATCCTATGGGTCGTCATTGCAGTTGTATTGATGTCCGTTTTTAATAATTTTGGCCCGCAAAATGACCGGTCTGATTCGTCGATGTCGTATTCGCAATTTATCGAGTCGGTCAAAGCGGGCCAGGTTCAGCAGGTGATGATTGAAGACAATATCATCAAAGGAAAGATGCAGGGCGGGCAGATATTTAAGACTTACGCACCATCGGATCCGCATATGGTCGATGATTTGCTGGCGAACGGCGTTGAAATCAAGGCCGTTCCGCCCGAGCAGCCTTCTATGCTGATGCAGTTGCTGGTTTCTTTTGGACCAATGTTATTGCTGATTGCGGTTTGGGTTTTCTTCATGCGGCAAATGCAGGGCGGCGCTGGTGGCGGTCGCGGCGCAATGAATTTCGGTAAAAGCAAAGCCCGCATGCTTGAAGAAGATCAGATCAAAGTGACTTTTGCTGATGTAGCCGGTTGTGATGAAGCTAAGGAAGAAGTTGTCGAGATGGTCGATTTCCTTAAGGATCCGGCGAAATACCAAAAGCTGGGCGGTAAAATTCCTCGCGGCGCGTTGATGATCGGCCCTCCGGGAACAGGAAAAACCTTGTTGGCCAGGGCTATCGCCGGCGAAGCGAAAGTGCCGTTTTTTACAATTTCCGGCTCGGATTTTGTTGAAATGTTTGTCGGTGTCGGTGCATCCCGTGTACGCGACATGTTTGAGCAAGCCAAAAAACATGCGCCCTGCATCATTTTTATTGATGAGATCGATGCCGTCGGTCGCCAGCGCGGAGCCGGTTTGGGTGGCGGTAATGACGAGCGCGAACAAACGTTAAACCAATTGCTGGTTGAAATGGATGGTTTCGAGGGCAATGAGGGCATTATCGTCATTGCGGCAACAAACCGTCCCGATGTACTGGATAAAGCGTTATTGCGTCCGGGCCGGTTTGACCGTCAGGTAACGGTAGGTTTGCCGGATGTCAGGGGGCGTGAGCAGATTCTTAATGTACATGTCAAAAAAGTGCCGATTGCTGACGATGTTGAGGTTAAATATATTGCGCAAGGTACACCGGGTTTTTCCGGGGCTGATTTGGCTAATTTGATCAATGAAGCCGCTTTATTCGCCGCCAGAATGAATAAGCGGGTGGTCAATATGGCCGATCTGGAAAAAGCCAAGGATAAATTGATCATGGGCGTTGAAAGAACGTCTATGGTCATGAATGAGAAAGAAAAGAAAATGACCGCTTATCATGAAGCGGGGCATGCCATAGTCGGCAGATTGGTTCCTGAACATGATCCAGTCTACAAGGTTAGTATTATGCCTAGGGGTCGTGCGTTGGGTATTACCATGTTTCTGCCTGAACGGGATCAGTACAGTGCCAGCAAGCAAAAATTGGACAGTATGATTTCCAGTTTGTATGGCGGTCGCATCGCCGAGGAAGTGGTTTTTGGTTCTGAGCAGGTGAGCACCGGCGCGTCGAACGATATTGAACGGGCTACTGAATTGGCTCGAAATATGGTGACTAAGTGGGGCTTTTCTCAGCGTTTGGGGCCGTTGTCATATAGTGAAGAAGAAGGCGAAGTCTTTTTGGGGCGGTCGGTGACGCAACATAAAACGGTTGCCGAAGAAACTTCTCATACTATCGATGAAGAAATCCGTTCTTTTATTGACCGGAATTATGAGCGTGCCGAAACAATTTTGAAGGAAAATATCGATATTCTGCATGCTATGGCAGAAGCGTTAATGAAATATGAAACTATCGATAAATATCAAATTGAGGATTTGATGGCCCGCAAGCCTGTAAGAGATCCGCAGGGCTGGGATGATAAGCCCCCTTCTCATGGCGATGTCGTAGTCGATGATGTTAAGAGTAAAGACGACGCAAAAAATGAGAAATTGTGTGGCGGAACTGCTGAGCAAAATTGAGAGCTTGAAGAGTTGACGCTAAAGGAGAGATGTAATGTCTCTCCTTTTTTTGTGCGCCTTATAAGTACCTGTATGGCAAGTAGGGCTTTTTAGCTTTCGCGTTTTATTTTTCATCTGTTTTTAGGTTTTAGAATTGTGACAAAGAAATATTTTGGGACTGATGGCATCAGGGGCCGGGTGGGCGAACATCCAATAACGGCGGATTTTTTCTTGAAATTGGGCTGGGCCGCCGGTCGCGTGTTTGCGAGCGAAGGGCATGGCTTTGTTCTTGTTGGTAAGGATACGCGTATTTCCGGGTATATGTTTGAGTCTGCGCTGGAGGCCGGTTTAACCGCTGCGGGAGTCGATACCCGCTTGTTAGGCCCGATGCCGACGCCGGGGATAGCCTATTTAACGCGTACTTTAAGGGCGCAGGCAGGTATTGTTATCAGCGCCTCTCATAATCACTATTACGACAATGGGGTCAAGTTTTTCTCGGTACAGGGAACGAAACTGCCGGATAAAATAGAGAGAAAAATAGAGCGGCATATTGATTCGCCAATGACGACGGTAGAGTCGTCAAAATTGGGCAAGGCGAAGCGCTTGGTTGATGCCGCAGGGCGCTATATTGAGTTTTGCAAGGCCAGTGTGCCGACTCGGTTGGATTTTAGCGGCATGAGGATCATAGTCGATTGCGCTCATGGAGCAACGTATCATATAGCTCCGCATGTGTTTAGCGAAGTGGGTGCGGAAGTTGTTACGATTGGGGCTGAACCGGACGGTCTTAATATAAACGATGAGTGCGGTGCAACCAAGCCCGAGAAGCTTGCGGCAACGGTTTTAGCTTACCGTGCAGATTTTGGTATTGCTCTGGACGGTGATGGTGATCGATTGGTCATGGTCGATCATAAGGGTGAAATTGTTGATGGTGACGAGCTTATTTATATTATTGCCAAAGCACGATTAGATGAGGGGCTAATGTCCGGGCCTGTCGTAGGTACGCTAATGACAAACCTGGGTATGGAGCATGGCTTGAAGAAGCTGGGAATCGATCTGCTAAGGGCGAATGTGGGGGATCGGTACGTCATGGAAATGTTGGCGGAGCATAAGGGGATTTTAGGCGGCGAAAATTCCGGGCATATCATTTGTCTGGATAAGACAACAACGGGCGATGGCATTATTGCTGCTTTACAGATTATGGCGGAAATGCAAAGTAGCGGTAAAAATTTACATGAATTGAAATCCGGCATGGAGAAATATCCGCAAGTCCTGGTAAACGTAAAGACTAACAAGAAAATAAATCCGGCTGAAGATGAGGGAATACAAAAATCGGTGAAAGCGGTCGAGAAGAAACTCGGAGATACTGGGCGCGTGTTGCTTAGGGCTTCGGGAACAGAGCCGTTAATTCGCATAATGGTGGAAGGACGGCAGGAAGACTCGGTTAAAAATTACGCCCATCAAATAGCAGAGGACGTTAAGAAAGCAATGGGAGCTTGAATTGGGGGCTATTAATATATATCATAAGCGGTTTGATTCTATGTGAGGAGTGGTGATGCGTCGGTCTCTAGTTATGGGAAATTGGAAGATGAATGGAACTCTTGCCAGTGCTGAGTTGCTTGTAAAAGGTATTGTTGCCGGGTTAGGGGAGAATAGTGCGGATATCGCAGTGTGCGTTCCTTATGTGCATGTGCCTAAGATAAGTGAATTGGTTAAGGGTACCGCATTGGCATTGGGCGCGCAAAACGTTGCCGATAAACCTTCGGGCGCGTTTACCGGAGAGATTTCGGCGGCGATGCTAAGTGAATTCAATTGCAAATACGCTCTGGTAGGACACTCAGAAAGACGCAGTTATTACGGTGATACAAACGAGTCGGTAGCTGCGCGTTTTTGTCAGGCGCAAGAGCAAAACATTATTCCTGTTCTGTGCGTAGGCGAAACGCTGGAACAACGCGAACAAGATCAAACCTTTGCGGTAATCGATGCTCAACTTGATGCGGTTATTAGCTTGGCGGGTATAGCGGCTTTTGGTGCGGCAGTGATCGCCTACGAGCCTGTTTGGGCAATAGGAACAGGAAAAACGGCTACTGATGAACAGGCTCAAGAAGTTCATCAGTACATAAGAAAGTATATTGCCGCCAAAGATCAGGCTATTGCGGATCAAATACAAATTTTGTATGGCGGCAGTGCAAAACCGGATAACGCAAAAGGCTTGTTTGCTATGCCGGATATTGATGGCGGTTTAATTGGCGGGGCTTCGTTGGATGCGGAATCCTTTTTAAAGATTTATCATTCAATCTAGATTTATTATGTATCAGGTAATTATTGTTGTTCATGTGCTGTTGGGTTTAGGTGTTGTTGGACTGATATTAATGCAACAAGGTAAGGGAGCTGATGCGGGTGCTGCTTTTGGTACGGGGTCTTCAGGTTCTGTTTTTGGCGCTCAGGGTGCGGCATCCTTTTTATCTCGAGCTACGGCAATTCTGGCAACTTTGTTTTTTATGACCAGTTTAGGTCTGGCAGTATTGAATGGTAAGCAGGGTGCAGCTTATGATTTAATGAATGCGCCTAAAGTTGATCAGGATGCGCTTGGTATTCCTGATGTGAGTGGGGTAAAAGGTGCTGCCAATACCTCTCCTGTGCCTGAACCTAAGTCCGAAGAAGTGCCTGTTGCAGCTCCCGCGGTTTCTGAACAAGCAGCTGAGAAAAAGTAACAAATACTGTTTATCGTGTAAGTAAATATTAAATAAAGAATAATTAAAACAGTGTGCATTGAATAGTATCTTTACGATCATGTTTTAGCCGATGTGGTGAAATTGGTAGACACGCCATCTTGAGGGGGTGGTAACGAAAGTTGTGCCGGTTCAAATCCGGCCATCGGCACCAAATATACCCTGCTAGGGATTTTCTCTAGTGGGGTGTTTTTTTGTTTGTTACAATGAAAATGAATAAATTAAGTTTCGATGTTGAGAAGTGCGATACAGAAAAAAATTAGACTATACTTGACCAGACGTAGGCGCTGTAATATTCGCACAGGTTTTTGCTTTGAAAATTTAGAGATTAATGGAGAAAACAATGGCAAGTATTCTTGCAGTTGACGATTCAGCTTCAATGAGAAAAATGGTTTCATTTACTTTAAGAGCTGCTGGGTACGATGTCGAAGAAGCTGTGGATGGAGTTGATGCTTTAGAAAAAGCCCAGGCTAGAAAGTTTGATTGTGTGGTAACTGATGTCAATATGCCAAACAAAGACGGAATCACTTTAATTAGAGATCTGCGCGCACTCCCGGATTATAAATTTATTCCCATGCTGATGCTGACAACTGAATCTGGGATCGAAAAAAAGCAAGAAGGTAAAGCTGCCGGGGCAACAGGGTGGATGGTTAAGCCTTTTAATCCTGATCAATTATTAAAAACATTACTGAAAGTTTTAGGGTAGTTGATACGCTATCGTGCCTAAGTGTGTTAGGTGCATGCAGGGCAGTTTATGTCTCAATACGCCCAGTTGGAAAAGCTTTATTTGAAATGTTTAGATAAATGATTTAAGTATTTATCCAGACGAGGATCAATAAAGAAAGTGTTTTGGGTTATTGTTAATCTTATTTAAATGAATTTAGGCGCACACAGGTAAGTCTATGTCTATTGATATGTCACAATTCCATCAGGTCTTTTTTGAAGAATGTTTCGAAGGCCTGGAAGCAATGGAATCAGGATTGTTAACTCTCGATATGGGAGATATTGATTCGGAAATAATCAATACCATTTTCAGGGGGGCGCATTCGATCAAGGGTGGCAGTGGAACTTTTGGTTTTACCGTAGTTGCTGAATACACCCATATTATGGAAACCTTGCTTGATGAAATGCGAGATGGGCGTAGGAAAGTAACCCAGCCGGCAGTAGATGTTTTACTTGGATCTGTTGATTGCCTCAGAGAGATGCTGACTGCGATACAGAATGAACAGGACGTTAATAACGCTAGCGTAGCCAAGCATAAAAAAGCGTTGGAAGTTGTTCTTAACGGCGGTTCTATGACAGAAGAATCGGCCCCCATTCCTGTTGGGCAGGAATTAGCGAAAGAATCTGTTGCCGTCAACATCGTCCCTGATATTGCGGAAGAAGAATCCGTTGAATTAGAAGAGCAGGGCTGGAAAATAGCTTTTTGCCCCTATTTGGATTTGCTTAAAACCGGCAATGATCCTGTAAGACTGTTTCGAGAGCTGAATGAGCTAGGTGAATTAACAACTATTGCTAATATTCAGGATATTCCAGGTTTTTATGAGTTAGATCCAGAGGAATGTAATATTTCTTGGGATTTAAAAGTTGTCGGAGATATTTCGGGCGATGAAATCAAGGAAATATTTAATTGGGTTGAAGGCGATTGTGAAATGGAGATTGAGCCGCTTGCTAAAACCAAAATCGTAAAATCCGCTCCTGCTGTACAAGAATCCCATCCTGAACCTGCCGTAACCATATCCAATAATCCCGTTCCTAAGCCCGTTGAGGTCAAATCTAAGCCAGTTCAAGAGGCCAAAAAACCGGAAGTTCAGGATAATGACAATGAAGCGGCAAAAACCACAGCAAAAGCCAGCTCAATTCGGGTGGATACCGATAAAATCGATACTTTGATCAATATGGTTGGTGAAGTTGTGATTACCCAATCAATGTTGGGTTTAGTGGGTGAAAACTTTAGTATGGATAAAGTTGGCCAACTTAAAAGAGGGCTAGCCCAGTTAGAACGCCACACTCGAGATCTACAACAAAGCGTCATGAATATTCGGATGCTGCCTATTAGCTTCGTTTTTAGCCGCTTCCCGCGTTTAGTACATGACATCAGCAGTAAATTAGATAAGAAAATTGTGCTGAAACTTGTCGGAGAAAATACCGAAGTCGATAAAGCCGTCGTTGAGCTGATCAATGACCCGTTGGTTCATTTAATTAGAAATAGTCTGGATCACGGTATAGAAATGCCTGCTGACAGAGTCGCAGCAGGTAAGCCTGAAACAGGAACTATAGAGTTGAAGGCCTATCATCGAGGCGGTCACATCGTTATAGAAATCATCGACGATGGTCGTGGATTAAATAAAGATAAGCTGCTGGCAAAAGCCATAGAAAAAGGTTTGATTGAAGAGAATAACTTACTGACAGAAAAACAGATATTCGAATTGATCTTTATGCCTGGTTTTTCTACGGCTGAACAGCTCACCGATATTTCCGGTCGCGGTGTAGGCATGGATGTCGTAAGAAGAAACATCCAGTCATTGGGCGGTAATATAGAAATTATTTCAGAGCTGGGTAAAGGCACAACGATTGCGATCCATTTACCGCTAACCTTGGCTATTCTTGACGGCCAATCCGTTGCTGTGGGAGACGAGACTTATATTGTACCGTTAGTCTCCATTATTGAATCGATTAACATTACGGAAAGAATGTTAAACAAGGTAGCAGGTAAAGGGGAGACTTTTCGTCTGCGCAATGAATATTTACCTGTTATCAGAATGCGAGAAATTTTTAATGTCCATTCTGGCAATCCAACGAAGTCAAAGGAGGGAGTTCTTGTGGTTGTTGAAGGACAGGGGGAGCTTTGTTGCTTACTCGTAGATGAATTATTAGGCCAACAACAGGTTGTTATTAAATCATTGGAAGCAAATTACCGGCGAGTGGAAGGCGTTTCAGGGGCAACTATTTTGGGTGACGGTTCTGTTGCGCTGATTCTTGATGTTCCAGGTTTGGTGCGTTTTTCAACTCGATAAGATAATAGATAGAAGCAGATATGGCACAAGAAGCTGAAAATAAAGATACTGACCAATATCACTATAGTAAAAATCTGGATAACGCAGTGCAATATCTGAGTTTTGCTTTAGGCAAGGAAGAATATGGCGTTGATATTCTTCGAGTGCAGGAAATACGAAGTTGGGAGCCCGTGTCCAGAATACCTAATGTTCCTTGTTACGAAAAAGGCGTCGTTAATCTACGCGGCTCCATTGTTCCGATTCTGGATTTGAGAGAAAGGTTTAACTTAAGCAAAGCTGAATATACGCCATTAACAGTTGTTGTGGTGTTGCAAACCGGCGACAGCAACAAGACACGTATAATGGGTGTTGTTGTCGATTCCGTCTCTGATGTAATTAGTGTAGATAAAACTGAAATTCAAAGTGCCCCAGACTTTGGGGCTAAGGTAAGTAATGAATTCATTAATGGACTGGTATCGGTTAATGAACGCATGGTGATGTTGCTTGATGTGGATAAGTTACTGAAACTGGAAGAGCTGGATCAGGATGAAAATTAATGGTTTTCAAGTATCCTGGGTGGATAAATGTATTTTGCATGGTTTGAGAGGTAAGTTAGCGTGAAGATTAATATGCCTGTAACTAATAACGAGGTGATTCTGAAAAAAGGTGCGATCCTGGTTTCGAGAACCGATTTAATGGGTCGTATTACTTACGTTAATGATGCATTTGTTGAAACCAGCGGATTTACCCGTGATGAGTTGATGGGAGCGGAACATAACATTGTTCGCCATCCTGACATGCCTGCGGAGGCTTATGAAGATTTATGGGCAACCTTAAAACAACTTAGGCCTTGGCAAGGACTGGTAAAGAACAGATGTAAAAACGGCGACTATTACTGGGTCGAGGCCAATGCTATGCCGTTATTTAAAGATGGAAAGGTCTATGAGTATCTTTCTGTTCGACATCCTCCAAAACGTGACCGAATTCCAGCTGCCGAGTTGTTGTACAAAAAAATTAACGCCGGTGAAGTAAAATTAAAGCCGACAGGTTTAGCAATAATAGCTAAGTCTATAGGAGAAATTGCAATAGGGAAGAAAAATGCTTTTGCAGTAGCCGCTTTTTTGCTGCCTATCTTTTTTTTGATGTATCGATTATTTTTGACCGGGGAGTATGCCTTATTAGCAGGCGTCGGTTTGTTAGCCGCGATAGCATCTGCACTTAGCATTAACATGACTCGAGTAATAACCGATACGCTGGAAACAGCGATCACTATTTGTTATCGGCTGAGCAGTGGCAGCTTCGGAAACAAGGTTAACTTGAAACGAGAAGATCAGTTAGGCGATTTTTTACGTGGCTTGTATTGTATGGAAGTCAAGTTGGGCGTGGATTTAGCTGATTTTAAGCAAGGCCTTGCAGAATCCAAACGTATCACTCAGGCTCTGGATAATGTGCAGTCCCCTGTCATGGTAGCGAACAAGAATTTTGAAATCATTTATATGAATGACAGTGTTCAGAGGATGTTCAAAGCAGCGGAAAGTGATCTTCGCAAAGAACTACCTGATTTTTCCGCCGATAAGATGATGGGTTCAAATGTTGATTTGTATCACTCTACAGTTAGAAGCGGGGTATTGCAAAAAGCACAAGAATCAGTCAAAGCGGAGTTGGTCATTGGCGGTCGGCATATGAGTATTATCGCTAGTCCCGTGAATAGCGATGGCGAACGTATTGGTTATGTTGCTGAATGGCAGGATAGAACTCATGAGGTTTTAATTGAGCAGGAAATTGATCGGTTGGTGCAAGGGGTTAAAGCCGGTGATTTAAGTACCCGGATAAAACTAAACGACAAACAGGGATTCACGAAAGCGCTGTCGGTTGGCATCAATGAGTTAACCGATGTCATTGAAAGTGTATTTAGCGATATTAACAGAGTAATGGAAAATATGGCTGAAGGCGATTTGACTACGGCTATTACTAACGAATACCAAGGTGTCTACGCTGAATGCAAGAGTAATATTAATGGCACCTTGGCAAAGCTCAGTGAATTTATCATTCAAATCAGAGATGCTGCGGATTTTATAGACAGTTCATCACAAGAAATGGCCAGCGGTAATAACAACCTGTCACATCGAGCTGAGCAACAAGCGGCTAGCCTTGAGGAAACGGCTGCCAGCATGGAAGAGCTTGCCAGTACTGTAAAAAATAATGCACAGAACACAGTTCAAGCAACGGAGGTTGTGAATTTAGCAAGTCAATTGGCCCAAAAAGGCGGAGGCGTAGTTAATTCAGCTATCGCAGCAATGCAGGAAATTAATGAGAGCAGCAATAAAATTGCTGAGATTATTGGTGTAATTGATGAAATTGCATTTCAAACTAATCTGTTGGCATTAAACGCATCTGTAGAAGCTGCCAGGGCGGGAGAGCAGGGGCGCGGCTTTTCGGTTGTGGCGACAGAAGTGCGCAACTTGGCTCAACGTAGCGCAACTGCGGCTCAGCAAAGTAATGAGCTGATCCAGAACAGCGTGCAAAAAGTCCGTGCCGGAACGGCTTTCGTAAATGAGACGGGGGCCGCGCTCACTGAAATTGTCGAAAGCGTTGCGAAAGTTGGCGACATTGTGGCCCATATTGCCAGCGCCAGTTCAGAGCAATCAGCGGGTATCGAACAAGTCAATCAGGCTGTTTCCCAGATGGATGACATTACTCAGCAGAATGCGGCTTTGGCAGAACAGGCCGCCGCAGGTAGCATTGCTATGAGTGAACAGTCTACCAATATGACCCAGTTGCTTAGCTTTTTTAGAGTCAATTCAAAGGCTGTTTCGGCAATGTCTAAGTCATCCGGGCATAGTAAGGCGTTTGTAGCACCACCAGTAAGGGCAACAACGCAAAAAACTGTAGCAGCCCCTGCTTTATTATCTTCGAGTAAGCTCAAAAGTGATAGCAGCGACGAATGGGAAGAGTTTTAATGTTGTTAAAAACTGAAAACCATATAACCGACAGGAAACTATAACAATGACAACAGATGTGAATAGTCGGGTAGAACAATTTCTCACCTTTCAACTTGCAGGCGAAGCCTATGGCGTCGAAATTTTAAAGGTGCAAGAGATTCGTGGCTGGGAAGCCGTTCGCATAATACCGAATACCCCTGCTTTTGTTAAAGGTGTATTGAATCTACGCGGATCCGTTGTACCCATTATTGATTTACGAGAACGTTTTTCTCTGGAACACTGTGAATATTCTCCTAAGACAGTAGTTATTGTGCTTTGTGTTGAACATGGAGCAAACCAGTTTGTTATGGGCATTGTGGCCGATGCGGTTTCTGATGTGCTGGATATTAACTTAGGGGATATCAAAAAAGCACCAAATTTTGGTTCAAAAATTGATACGCGTTACATGCGAGGTATGCATGTGTATAAGAAAAAGATGATTATGCTTTTAGACGTTGATAAATTGCTCAATCCCGATGAGGTTGAGGGTATTGAAAGTTTGGTGTGACGGTGAGAATTGTTGCAATAATTAATCAGAAAGGTGGGGTTGGAAAGACGACTACTACTGCGAATTTATGTCATGCTATTGCAGAATTAGGAATAAAAGTTACGGCCATCGATCTTGATCCGCAAGGCCATTTAGCAGTTTCTTTAGGTGTAACAACACAGGGGATTGGTGGTATTGATGAGGCTATGCTGAAAGAGAAAAAAGTTCATCAGCAACTTATTTCTGTCAGGGATAATTTGCAGCTCATTACATCAGGATCAAAGCTTAAAGAGATTGAACACCTAACGAGCAATAGTTCGCCTCGTGGTGTTTTGTTAAAAGATGCCTTACATGAAAGTCTTAATGATCAGGACTTTGTTTTTATTGATTGTCCCCCATCTTCGGGATTGCTAGTTGCGAATGCATTGATTGCTGCTGATGAGATTTTAATTCCTATGGCCAGCGATTTTCTTGCGTTGCAAGGTTTATCTCATTTAATGGGTACGATTAAGAGATTCGAAAAGGCTTTGAAAAGGAAATTTAAAACACTATTAGTGATGTCTCGATATTCGCCTAATAGAAGAATATCGAGCCAGGTGTTAAATATTCTGCTTACGCATTTTCCTGAGCAAATATTGGCGACAGTCATTAGAGAGACAGCGCTGCTTGCAGAATGTCCCAGCTTTGGTAAAACGATTTTAGAATATAGTCCGAAAAGTCGTTCGGCAAGGGATTTTCGTAGCCTTGCTCATGATTTTCTTGAAGACAAGGTGATGTATGGCAACAAGTGAAGAAAATGATTTAATCGGGTACGATCCTCTAGCGTGGATGGACGGCGATGTTGATAAGGTTGAAGAAACAATCGATAAGGTATATTTGGATAGCAATAAACCTGAAGACGCAGGCTGTGATAATGATGTCACGATGACCGATGATTACTCGGATGATTTGATTGAAAATGCCGAAGAAATTGTGATTTTAAATATAACTAAAGAAAATGAATTAGTAATAGATGAGATCGATAGCGACAGCGTTTTTATAGAAGAAAGGGGTGATGACAGCATGGATGGAGAAGGTAACTGGGCAAAAATAGATGCATTAGACGGTTCAGGAGCAGTTGCCGAGGATTCTGTTTCAGAGGAAATGGATGGGTCGCAAATTGATTTAGATTCTACATTGACTATTCAGAATGTCGTTAAGCTGCACGAAAAGTTGAAGAATTTGTTGGGCGCTTACGATGAAATTGAAATAAATGCATCTGATGTATCGTCAATAGACACAGCCACACTGCAGCTATTGGTTTCATTGAAAAAAGATGAAGTTAAATTGCAAAAGAAAGCAACCATTATTTACCCGTCACCACGATTTGTTGAGTCTGCCAAATTGCTGGGCTTGTTAGACGTACTTGGCGTTCATGACGAGTAATTAAAAAGGAAGCGGTTTATATGGCCATTGTTGAGAAGGATCGAGAATTTAAATTTACTGTTGATGATTTTAATTTTTTAAGAAAGCTGTCCAATGAGCATTCAGGTATTCAGGTTCCTGATGAAAGATTTGATATGTTTTATTCGAGACTGTCAAAGCGGGTAAGGAAACTTGGGTTGGCGGATTTCAAGGAATATTGCCAGTATCTTAAAAATTATCCTGAGCACGAGTTTACTGAGTTTATTAACGCCATAACAACCAATTTGACTGCCTTTTTCAGGGAAATGCATCATTTTGATTATGTCCGTGACGTTGTTATCCCTGAAATTTTAGTTAGAAATAAAAACTCCAGAAAAATCAGGGTATGGTCCGCCGGCTGCTCTACCGGAGAGGAGCCTTATTCTTTGGCGATTACTTTATTGGAAAATGTACCCGCTGACTGGGACATTAAAATTTTAGCAACTGATTTGGATACCAATGTCTTACAAACAGCATCGGCAGGTATCTACACGGAAGATCGCGTCAGTGATTTACCAGAAGATATACTCAAGCGATGGTTTATGCGAGGTAAATCATCACAGTCTGGCCAAGTAAAAGTAAGGCCTCAATTACAACAAATTATTCAATTTAAAAAATTAAATTTGATGCAAGACTGGCCAATGAAGTGCCATTTTGATTTTATTTTTTGTCGTAATGTTTTAATTTACTTTGACCGTGAAACAAAGACATTACTTGCACAAAGATATGCTCAAATGTTGTCGAGTAGGTCGTGGTTGTTTATCGGACATTCGGAATCATTAAACCAGCTATCCAATGAATTCGAGCTGGTTGCATGTACCAGTTACAGGAAAAATACATAAGCACTAATGAGTACTAGCAATGATATTGGTCCAGCCTCCATTGATGGCTTTGAACACATTAATAGGTATATGGATAAGGAACGTGGAGTAGTCGCCGCAAAAATTTTGCCCGGCGAATACTATGTGACCCAAGAGGACGAATTGATTACAACAGTATTAGGCTCTTGCATATCGGCCTGCATCCGGGACAAGGTATCAGGATTGGGTGGAATGAATCATTTTATGTTGCCCGAAACTACAGCGGATAAGCTGAAACAGGGTAATGAAGCGGTGGTTGGTAATGCAACCCGCTATGGAAATTATGCTATGGAGCATTTAATTAACACTATTTTGAGGAATGGCGGCAAAAGGAAAAACTTGGAAGTTAAAGTGTTTGGCGGCGGTAAAATTATTCCAACCTTGACGGATGTCGGCCAGAAAAATATTGATTTTATTTTGGATTATATTGACACAGAAGGTTTGCCCCTATTATCCCAGGATTTAGGCGATATTTATCCCCGAAAAATAATTTATTTCCCTCGGACAGGGAAAGTTGGAATGAAGAAAATCGAGCATTTGCATAATGATACAATTGTAAGAAGAGAGCGACAGTATTTTAACAATATTAAAAACGCGCCTGTTGAGGGTGATGTTGAGCTTTTTTAAGAGTATACAATGAATAAAATACGTGTATTGATTATTGATGATTCATTGTTAATCAGAAAGGTACTGACTGAGATTTTAAATTCGTCTCCAGATATTGAGGTGGTTGGCGCGGCAGAAGATCCTCTTATTGCCAGAGAGATGATTAAGGCATTAAATCCGGATGTGTTGACGTTGGATATTGAAATGCCACGTATGGATGGGATAACTTTTTTGCGCAATTTGATGCGGCTTCGGCCTATGCCTGTTGTCATGATTTCAGCGCTTACAGAAAGTAATGCTGAAGTTACTTTAACTGCGTTGGAGTTAGGTGCGGTAGATTTTATAGCTAAACCGACAATTGACGTGGAAAATGCATTGAATGACTATGCTGATGACATAATTGCCAAGGTCATAGTAGCATCACAGGCTAATATTAGAAGACTTGAATAATGGTCTGCAATCAGAAATTCTGGAGCGGCAGGGCTGGATATTACACGGAGAAATATATGTGTATGCCAGGATAAAAACTCCATAAATTCTAGGAATGATGTAATTGCTTAAGGTAAAGTAGTAGCAATCAATATTAAAAATGCACCTATTGACGGTGATGATCGGCTTCTTTTAGAGTGAGTTTATGGGTAAGATACGCGTATTGATCATTGATGATTCAGCATTAATCAGGAAAATACTGACTGAAGTTTTAAGTTCCTCCCCCGATATTGAGGTAGTCGGTGCAGCAGCGGATCCTCTTATTGCCAGGGAAATGATTAAACAATTAAATCCAGATGTATTGACGCTGGATATTGAAATGCCGCACATGGACGGGATAACTTTCTTGAGCAACTTGATGCGCTTAAGACCAACTCCGGTTGTAATGATCTCCACGCTTACGGAACATGGTGCGGAGGCTACTTTAAATGCTTTGGCATTGGGCGCGGTAGATTTTATTGCTAAGCCTAAAGTCGATGTTGTTAACACGTTAAACGAATACGCCGATGAAATTATTTCAAAGGTCATCGTTGCTGCGCAGGCTAAAGTGGGGGCCGTTCATGATAGAGCGATCAAACCCAAAAGTTCCGCGCCAGCTTCTCCCGAGATTCCAGAAAAACATTCAGTCGATGTTATTCTGAAACCAGCACCTGTAAAAACTCATATCAGCCCTACCAACAAGATAATTGCCTTAGGCGCATCAACGGGGGGAACTGAAGCGATTAAAGCTGTCGTTAAAGGGCTGCCGGCAAATACGCCGCCTCTTTTAATAACTCAACATTTACCGGCTGCATTCAGTCAGTCATTTGTCCGGCATATTGATTTGGCAACGGAAATGTCAGCGTGTATTCCCAAGCATGGCCAGACGGTTGAGCCGGGTAATATTTATCTTTCGCCGGGAGACAAGCATATGCTGGTGATTAGAGAGGGAGGTAAATACATTATTCATTTGAGCGATGGTTTGCCTGTCAATCGCCATAAACCCGCAGTTGATGTCCTGTTTCGCTCAGTCTCTCAATGTGCGGGTGCAAATGCCGTGGGCGTGTTATTGACGGGTATGGGGGCTGATGGAGCAATGGGCATGAAAGAAATGCACGATGCGGGTGCTAAGACGGTTATTCAGGATGAGCAGTCCAGTGTCGTTTGGGGCATGCCGGGGGCCGCATTTAAATTGGGTTGCACCGACTACGTGGTGCCGTTAGAAGAGGTTTCGCATAAGATTTTAAGCTTGGTTAAGCTTGGTTAACCGGAATATGCTGCCAAAGTTCTTTTAAATTATATTACCAGCTTTTTTCCGATGTAATGGGCAACGTTCTTTATATAGATATATTTATATAGATATATTTCATTAGAACTTACCATGACAGAATAATAATGTATTGCGTCATATACAGGATTCTAAAAATGTTACTTTTCACGCTGTGTAATTAACTATGACTAATCAGACTAAATCACAATTTATTGCAGTAGCTTCCATTACCTCGGAGTTGAGTGCGGTCATGGTGGTGGCTAAAGAAATATCATTAGCTGCGGCCAACGCCAAGGCTATCGCATTTAGGGCTGGAGATAAAGCAAAAGGATTTCAACCGATTACTGATTTCATTAATGAATTGGCTAAAGAAACAATTGAACTGGTTACCAATATCAATATCTATGCCTTAGTGTTATATCGCTTAACTGTCGATGAATACCAAAAAACGGTTGCGTATAATAAATTCGAGCTGGCGGCAAAAATGGCTGAAGATGCCCCCTATGCTAAATCGATGCAGGAGCCTGTAGATCATGCAAGGCTGTCAATGCAAGATTGCCAAAGGCAGTTTAAACGGGATGTCTCGCAACTGTTAGGCCAGCTCGAAGCCGTGATGCATCATGCACGCGCCGCTCGGGTTATTGCAGCAAATTCAAGAATTGAAGCATCACAAGCAGGTGAATATTTGCAGAGTTTGCAGGCGGTTGCTGAAAGTGTGGATAAAGCCGCACATACCATTCATGATAATGTGCAGCGTTGTAGGATCGCATTATCCATTTATCGCAATAGTTGAATAGTTTAACTTAAAAGGCATTGTTTTTTATGAAAACGACCAAGATATATGAAGGATCGCATCAATGGATTATGTTTGGAAGGGATGAAGGCAAGCCCAATAATGTAATCGATACCAACCAATATGTAGTACGCACGGCCAACCGCTGTCTGCTTTTAGATCCGGGTGGCGCTGAACTGTTTGCCCCGATGATGGCGGCTGTGTTACATCATGCACCTGTAGATCAAATAACGGATCTGTTCGCTTCGCATCAGGATCCTGATGTGATCTCGTCGCTGGGTTTATGGGATCAGGCGTTAACAAATGCCAAGCTCCATGCGCCGGCGATTTGGGAAGGTTTTTTGCGGCATTACAGCTGTGAATCAATAGAATACGTGGCTATTCCGGATAACGGCGGAACAATTAAATTGGAGTCTGTGGAATTACAGATTATCCCTGCTCATTATTTGCACTCATCCGGGAATTTTCACATTTATGATCCGCAAGCTAAGATTCTGATGTCTGGGGATGTGGGTGGAGCTATCGAGGGTCCTGATGCACCTGTTTTCGTTGAGAATTTTGCCGCGCATGTAGAGAAAATGCGGTATTGGCATCAGCGGTGGATGCCGTCAAATCAGGCCAAAAGAGTCTGGATTGAACGGGTAAGAAATCTGGATATTGATATTTTAGCTCCACAGCATGGACGGATGTTTAAAGGCGATGATGTTAAACGGTTTTTAGACTGGTTTGATGCTTTACAGGTAGGTATCGCTGTTTAATCGATCAGTTACTTTCAAAGAAGAGACGGATCAATTAGATTTTTTAACGTTTCCGCATTAGTATTGTGGATAGCTAGTTTGAGATGAATTAGCTTTATCTAGTCAAACGCATGCTTTTTTAGACCTTCAAGGGCGCTATTAATCTAGCGCCCTTTTTGTTTCCAGCCACTAACACGGTATATCGAGGTAAACCGTTGAATCAAATGTCTCTCAATGGGATATAGTTGGTATGGTTTGCCCCTCTCATTCCCTGTGTTTTGGGTAAGGGCGCTGCAATATTGATCGCAATCAACGTAATTAGCTGTTTGGGCTGACAAGCTTAAGAGACGTTAAATGTAGTTTATGCACAGTTAACTCTGTTGCAATAAATGAGATGTCAAGTTTTAGGTGGATTTCATGCATCAAAAATTACGCAAATCCAATTTGTTGATATTTAATAAAAAATTATTTTTGTATAAAAATACTACAATTCAACGAAGAGTTAGGTTTTATCGAATCTGGGCGGTGTTATTTATAGCTTATGCACAAAGTTATACACAGGAATTGTGGAAAACAGTACAGACGGTTGATTGGCAAGTTTGAATGCTGAAGTCAGCGGAAAAATCCAAAAAAAAGGGAGCCTAATAAACGATTAAGCTCCCGCTTACCACAAGTGGGGGTAAGTAAGAGCGCATATTGATATGCTATCAACGAGAAAGCAAAACGATAATGTGACATAGTGTCACATATAATAAATATGGTTATTTAGCTAACGATTGAATAAATCCCGGTAAGCTGTCAATCAAGCAGATCATTCGTTTAAGGAGCTATGATGTCTGAGCAAGCAAATTATATCCGTTGGTTTAATGAATTAACGATTGAAGATGTATCTCTCGTAGGCGGCAAGAATGCCTCGTTAGGCGAAATGTACAGGGAATTGACGCCGCAAGGCATCCAAGTTCCAAACGGTTTTGCCGTGACCGCCGAAGCTTACCGCTATGTGTTGGACCAAACGCATAGCTGGGAGGCGCTGCATCAGGCATTGGATGATTTAAATCCTGACGATGTCGCCGATCTTGCCAAACGTGCACGTAAAGCAAGGGAAACAATCTACGCCGCACCTTTTCCTGAAGACCTTGAGCAGCAAATTATCGAGGCCTTTAATCAATTGAAAAAACAGTATGGCGATGATTTAAGCGTTGCGGTGCGCAGTTCCGCTACCGCCGAAGATTTGCCGACCGCCAGTTTTGCCGGACAACAGGATACTTACCTGAATATACGCGGGGATCAGGCGCTGTTGGATTCCTGCAAGCGCTGTTTTGCCAGCCTGTTCACCGACCGGGCCATCCACTACCGGGTCGATCAAGGATTCGATCATTTCAAACTGGCCTTATCGATAGGCATTATGAAAATGGTCCGCTCGGATCTGGACGCCAGTGGCGTGATGTTTTCGCTGGACACCGAATCGGGATTCAAAGATGTGGTGTTTATTACCGGAGCCTATGGCCTGGGTGAAAATGTCGTGCAAGGCGCGGTAGACCCCGACGAGTTTTATGTGCATAAACCCACTTTTGAACAAGGCCATCGAGCGGTATTAAGGCGGACCTTGGGTTCAAAGAAAATAAAGATGGTTTACAGCGATGGACGCACCCGTGAATCTACCCGCAATATCGTGACCTCTGCCGAAGAACGCAACCGCTTTTGTATCAACGATGCCGATGTCCTGACTCTTGCCGATTACGCCATTAAAATAGAAAAGCATTACAGCGCCAAAGCAGGTCAGGCCAAACCGATGGATATGGAGTGGGCGAAAGACGGTCTTGACGGTACGTTGTATATTGTACAGGCGCGTCCGGAAACCGTGGTTTCCCAATTACGCGGCATGGTTCTGGAACAATACAGCCTTAACCAGAAAGCAGAGCCGTTGATCACGGGGCATGCGGTGGGCAGCAAGATTGCCACGGGCAATGCGCGGATTATCGATAATGTCGAGCAGCTAAGCAGCTTTAAAGCCGGGGATGTGCTGGTTGCCGATATGACGACGCCGGATTGGGAACCGGTCATGAAAATAGCTTCGGCGATAGTCACCAATCGCGGCGGGCGTACTTGTCATGCAGCGATTATCTCGCGCGAATTGGGCGTCCCGGCCGTTGTCGGCTGCGATAACGCCACGACGATGATTAAAAATAACAGCCCGGTTACGGTGTCGTGTGCCGAAGGCGATGCGGGCAAAGTTTATTCCGGTATTCTCGGTTTCGACATTAAAACCACTGATCTGTCGGAGCTGCAACGCCCGAAAACCAAAATCATGCTCAATATCGGGAATCCCGAACTGGCCTTTAAAACCAGCTTCCTGCCGAATGACGGTGTGGGATTGGCTCGGATGGAGTTCATCATCACCGAATACATCAAGGCGCACCCTATGGCGCTGATACACCCGGAGCGAGTGCAGGATGCCGGTGAGCGGGAACAGTTGGCCCGATTAACGCGCAATTATGCCGGCGCTGAAGATTACTTTGTCCAGAAACTGTCGGAAGGCGTCGGAACCATTGCCGCCGCGTTTTATCCCAAACCTGTCGTCGTGCGCATGTCTGATTTTAAAACCAACGAATACGCTACCTTGCTCGGCGGGCGCTGGTTTGAATTCGATGAAGCCAATCCGATGATTGGTTTTCGAGGCGCATCGCGTTACATCCACCCCGCTTACGCAGAAGGTTTTGCGTTGGAATGTAAGGCCATGAAGCGGGTGCGCGAGCAGATGGGGTTAAGCAATGTGATTTTGATGATCCCATTTTGCCGCCGCGTACAGGAAGCCGAACGAGTGCTCGATTACATGGCGCAGCTCGGTTTGAAACGCGGCGAACAGGGGCTGGAAATTTACGTGATGTGTGAGATTCCCAATAACGTCATTCAAATCGATGCTTTTTCCAAGTGTTTTGACGGTTTTTCTATCGGTTCCAATGACTTGACCCAGCTTACCTTGGGTGTAGACCGCGACTCCGCAATCATCGCCGAAGATTTTGACGAGCGCGACCCCGGCGTTAAGGAAATGATCCGTCTTGCCGTTGACGGTTCGCGGCGCAACGGCCGGCATTGCGGTCTTTGCGGACAGGCGCCGTCCGACTATCCCGAGATGGCGGAGTTTTTGGTGGAGGTCGGCATAGACTCTATGAGTCTGAATCCAGATACCGTGCTACAGACGACGCAACGGGTGTTGGAAACTGAACGGCGTTTGGGACGATAGTGATTTTTTTTCTGGGTCGGCCACATACTGAGTTTGTCTATGCGTTTAGTTTTGATGCGAACGTCCAAACGGATACTTTGGAGTTTTAAACGCCTCTAGCGGCTGGAGAATCGTTCTCAACCTAAAACATTGGATTTGGGCGCTGTTGATTCATACTGAAAGTCGTCGGCGTTGCTGTTATTTTTTGTCGGACAGCAGAACAACTCTGTTCCTGCCTTCATTTTTTGCCCGGTACATAGCTTGGTCGGCGGCTTCGATCATGTCGGCGTATCGACCATAGCGCGGGCTATACATGGCCACGCCGATGCTGACCGTCATTATTTGACCATGAAACCGCTGACTTAGAATCTTGCCGCGACGCTCAATTTCCGATCGGATGCGTTCGGCGTAACCTTTGGCCCCGGCCTCATTGGTATTTTTAAGTACGAATAAAAATTCTTCTCCTCCATAGCGGCCGATGAAATCTCCTGGGCGGATTGAATGGCGCAAAATATCGGCAACAATCTTTAATGCATCATCCCCAGCCTGATGTCCGCAGTTGTCATTAAGCAGCTTGAACTTGTCTATATCGATAAAGCCAACGGCGATATTTGCCAGAATGGACGCATCCTCTTGAAAAGTCTCGACCAGGAAATTGTTGACCATTCGTTTATTGAACAATTGCGTTAAGTGATCGAGTTGCGCGTGCTTTTTCTCCTGGCCATATTGTTTGGCATTAAACATCGCAATCCCCAATTCATAGGCAATGGGCATGATTTCCGGCAGTAATTGTTCATGCATCGGTTTTTCTGACAGTGAATTATCGGCGTAAAGCAAACCGACCAGATTGTTATGATGTAACACGGGTATAGCGATAAACTCAGTAGTCTTCAAGCGTTGAATGATGGAATTACCAGGCTCTGTTTTGGCATCGATGATGACGGCTTTTTTTGCGCGTAAACAATTTAACAACAAACCGGAAATGCCGCTAATGTCGACTTCAAAGGGTTGCAGTTCCGCCGGCAATATTGATTTCGGCCACCAGTATGATGCAATCAGACAGCGGCGCTTAGGATCGATCATGAACATCATGCTGCGATCAAAAGAAAACTCGTCCTGTAATGCTTCTAACGTTCGGGGTATAAAGTCCTTAGGGTTAAGGCTGTGATGGGGCGCTGTCAAACAGGATGATTTCCTGTTGGATGTGTCGGCGGTAAAAGCTTTAGCCTCGCTTATCTGGCTTAGATTAATGGTTGCTTTGACCAGTGTGGCCCGTAACGTGGTTAAACCGGGCAGATGGGTATCATAGAATTCTTGAGTGCTTTGCATGTCCTGATCTACCTGTTGCAGTAGCGTTTCAAGATTCAGCCGGTCAATGCCAAGGGTTTGGAGCAAAGCGCTCTGTAATGTCGGGTGGCTATCGTAGTTAGCCGAGCCAATGCCCTGTATCCAGGCTATATAGTTTGCAAAGGCAACGATGGCGATTTCCGTTTTAAATTCTGCGAACTGTGAGGTTTCAGTCGGCTGGTTATGGTGACAGGCAACGATTGCGGTGACGGATGCCGGCAATTGCCATTCCAGACAAAAAACATGGCCCATGTCGGTATGCGTTATTCCGAAAAAGCTGCGTTCTTGTTCTTGGGTCGAATGTTTGTTATTGCCAATCGAAGCAATAAAATCACTGTAAGTCACGCGTCCATGGTTTTCCAGAACCACTTTGCCAATATCGTGGATAAGTCCTCCCGTGTAAACCAGATCCGGGTCAGGGTACTTAAGTGCGACGGCTATTCTCCTGCTCAATAAGGCTACATACAGGCAATGTTGCCAGAAAAATAATAAATCGAATGATTTTGTTGAGTTTTGTTGTGTCAGCTTGCTGTGAAATTGCAGGGTTAGTGCGAGTTGGCGCACGGTAGAAAATCCCAGCATGCTGACTGCGCGGTTAATCGAGGTTATTTTAGTAGGAAGGGCGTATGCAACGGAATTAACCTGATTTAGAATTTTTGCGGCCAACACCGGTTCTGTTTCTATCAGCTGGGATAAGCTCTCGATCTTGGTGTTGTCGTCATTGCTTAGCCTTAATAGCTTAAGGGCGACAGGAGATACAATGTTAAGGTGTTTGATTTCATCCTTCAGAATTGATTGAGCCGCTTTTTTTATGAGTTTGATATCGTCCTTGTCTTTGTCGGTCATGACATCTTCCTTATAGGCTGCGGTTTTATTGGTATGATGTAAGCGAAATCTGATGAATATTCAGGAAGATGCTGAGAGCGGCCGGTCAAATTTGAATGTTGGTTTGATCATAACATCAAAAACCAATTGCGATAACTGCCAAGTACAAAATTTTCTGAATACATAGCGATAGTTTACAATACTGACGATTATGTGGCCCTTACCGCTGGGGCGTAAGTAGAACGGATATAAATAATCGTATGAGAAAATTAAAATGCGCTGTTATCGGTACGGGTTACCTGGGCAAGTTTCACGCACAAAAATATGCGTCGCTGCCTGACTGTGAGCTGGTTGCCGTGGTCGATATAAATGAGGCGGCAGCGAAGGAAGTCGCCGAACAGTACGGTGCGACAGCGTTGACAGACTATCAGTCTCTGTTAGGTAAAGTCGATGCAGTCAGCATCGTTGTCCCTACGACGCTGCACCACAAGGTATCCAGGGATTTTCTGAATGCGGGCGCTCATGTGCTGGTTGAAAAACCGATTACCGTGACGGTTGCAGAAGCCGACGAATTGATCGCCATTGCCAAGGAAAAGAATCTGATTTTGCAGGTGGGGCATCTGGAACGCTTTAATCCGGCGGTATTGGGCCTGGACAAAGAAGAAAAGCCGCTGTTTATTGAATCCCACCGGTTGTCGCCGTTTAATCCGCGCGCCAACGATGTCAGCGTCGTGCTGGATTTAATGATCCATGACATCGACATTATTTTGGCCTTGGTCGATTCCGAGGTGGAACGCATCGACGCCAGCGGCACCGCGGTATTAACGCAAGGCACCGATATTGCGAACGCCAGGCTGCTGTTTAAAAACGGTTGTGTGGCCAATGTGACGGCCAGCCGGATCAGCATGAAGATGGAGCGCAAAATGCGCATGTTCAGGCCGTCTTCCTACGTCTCGGTGGATTTCCAGAACCGTATTTTAACCAAACACCGCACCGGTAAAGGCGAAATGTTCCCCGGTATTCCTGAAATAGAAACCGAAGAGTCGGTTTTTGAAAGCGGCGACGCCCTGCTCGAAGAAATCAAGCATTTCGTTAACTGCATTCATACCGGCGACAATCCGCTGGTTTCCGGTGAGGCGGGAAAAAGAGCGCTGGAAACAGCGATAGCCATTACCCGGTTATTAGGCGATAAATAACCAATTATAAAATTCTGTAACATGTTTTGTTAACCACGAAGAACACGAAGAACACGAAGTTTTATATTTCATTTTTCGTGGACTCTGTGCTCTTCGTGATAAATATATAGAACATATCAACGTAAGATTTCAAAAATAGATAATAGGCAACGAAACATGATACCAATGGTAAATCTTAAGGCTCAATATGCCGAAATTAAAGACGAAATTGAGAGCGGGCTGGCTGAAACAATCGAAAATTGTTCGTTTATATTAGGCCCTAATGTTCAAGCCTTTGAAAAAGAAACAGCCGAGTATCTGGGTGTTAAACATGCGATAGCCGTGGCGTCGGGAACCGATGCGCTGCATCTGGCATTGATTGCCGAAGGCATCGGTGCAGGCGATGAAGTGATTACTACAGCCTTCACCTTTATTGCTACCGCGGAAGCCATTAAATATGTCGGTGCGATTCCCGTTTTCGTCGATATAGATCCCAAGACTTTCAATATCTCACCGGAAGCCATAGAAAAAGCCATTACGCCAAAAACCAAAGCGGTCATGCCGGTGCATTTGTTCGGCCAACCGGCGGACATGACCGCGATTAAGCAACTATGCGACCAATACAGCTTGAAACTGATTGAAGATTGCTGCCAGTCGTTCGGCGCAAGCATCGACGGCAAACAGACAGGTTCTATCGGTCATACGGCTGGTTTCAGTTTTTTTCCGAGCAAGAATCTGGGCGCATTCGGCGATGGCGGGCTGGTCGTCACCAACTCCGATGAGACCGCAAAGAAACTTAAAATGCTGCACAACCATGGTTCGGATGTCCGTTATTACCATGACGTGATCGGCTATAACAGCCGCCTAGATGAGATGCAGGCGGTGATATTAAGGGCCAAATTAAAACGCATCGACCAATACAATCAAGGCCGCCGTCATGTCGGGCGTCTTTATTCGGAGTTGATGGCCGACTTGCCGCTGACCACGCCGTTTGAAGACGGGCTGGGCGAGCATGTTTATCATCAATACACCTTGCTGTGCGAGCGTCGCGACGAGGTGATGAAAGCCTTGCAGGATAAGCAAATCGGCTGCGCCGTGTATTATCCGGTGCCTTTGCACCGGCAGAATGTGTTTAAACAGGAATATGCCAACGTCAGCTTACCGGTGACCGAATTTGTTGCGGCCAACTGCATGTCATTACCGATTTGCCCGTTCCTTGAGGATGATTCAATCAAAGAGATTGTGAGTGTTATTCGGGATGTTTTGACGGCAGCGTAATAACAGTTGTCAACGAAAGACGCATAAAAACACGAAAACTAGGGTTGCAAAACAGTCAATCGCCATTCGGGTGCTGATTCCCAAAATGTTATTTATTTTTACCATGAAGATCATGAAGGACTTGAAGATATATGTATTTGCTTCAGATGTTATATTGAAACGAATTCATAAAAACTAAGCTTTGCTTTGAGCAAGACACATAACCAATCGTCTTATACGAAAAATCGATTGGTCTCTTTCTTCATTATCTTCATGTCCTTCATGGTAATTAAGAATAAGTCATAAATTCTAATTCGTGCTTTTTGTGTCTGTCGTGGACGAAATGATTTTTCATATGAGCCTTGAACCTTGAATCCTTTAAAAATCCTATTCAGCGCCGGAGAGTCATCCGGCGACCAGCATGCCGCCAATATGTTCCTCGAACTGAAAAAACGGCAGCCGGACATTAAAGGTATCGGCATGGGCGGCGCAAAAATGGCTCAGGCGGGCATCGATATTCGCTATGACTCAGCCAATATCGCCGTCATCGGCGTGGTTGAAGTCATCAAGCATTATGCCGAAATCCGCCGCGCGTTAAAATTGATGCAACAACTGGTTGCAAGCGAACGCCCCGACTTGCTGGTTTGCGTGGATTACAAGGAATTCAACTTCAAACTGGCGCGTTACGCCAAACAGCAGGGCATTAAAGTCTTATTTTACGTCAGTCCCCAGATATGGGCATGGCGTCCGGGGCGGGTAGTGGCTTACGGCAAAGTTATCGATATGATGGCGGTGATCTTCCCGTTCGAGACGGCTTATTACGACGCCGAAAAGGTGCCGGTGCGCTACGTGGGACATCCCTCGGTAGATAAAGTCCATGCCCAATACGGCAAAGATGAAGATTTAACCCGTTTCGGGCTGGACAAAAACAAGCCGATAGTCGGTTTGTTGCCCGGCAGCCGCGCCAACGAAATCAAGCGCATGTTGCCGGTCATGCTGGCGGCTGCCGAAAAAGTGCAGTCCGGTTTACCCGGATGCCAGTTTATCTTGCCGCAAGCCGATTCAATCAGCGATGCGTTGCTTGAAGACTACATTCGCCAGTCTCCGCTTAAAATCACGGTAATAAAAAATCAGCCTTACGACGTCATTCAATGCTGCGACGCGGTGATGACGACCTCAGGTACCGCGACGTTGGAAATTGCGTTGTTGACCGTTCCGATGGTCATTGCCTATAAGCTGTCTTCGATCACCTACTGGTTGGGCCGATGGCTGGTGAATACGCCTTTTATAGGCCTGCCGAATATCGTGTCGGGCAAAAGCATCATCAAAGAACTGATCCAGCACGATGCAACAGCCGAAAACCTGTCGGTTGAAGTGTTGCGAATCCTGACCGATAAAGCCTATGCCGATCAAATGCGCGAAAACCTGAATCAGGTTAAACGGCAGTTAGGGCAGGGCGGCGGTTCGAAAAACATGGCGCTGTTGGCCTTGGAGATGCTTTCGGTATCGGATTAACGAGGGAGTGCAAGGTTTTTGCGATGCGCTGCCCGCAGGCCAGGCAAAGTTTGGAATCCAAAATATGACAAAGTGCGAGCAAGCAAAATATAGAACAAAACGAGGGGGGTAACTATGGAAATTTGGACGGCATTGAAATTGCTGGGCTATATGTTTTGGCCGTTTTTGCTGATTTTTTTATACTACCTGTTTGATAGGAAAGGCTTTAAGAAGCAATTGGAGAAGTTCAAGCAAGACGGTTTTAAATAAACCGCTAAACGACGCATCGGACGGTTTTATCTCTGATGCGTTGCCGTTATCTAATATCGGGGTACTGAGCTGTCGCAATCGCAAGACCAGGCATCGATTCCGCCGGTCAAATTTGCAATATTCTTAAATCCTGAATGGGAAAGATACATGCAGGCCTGTTGGCTGCGCACGCCATGATGGCAAATCACCACAATTTCCTGTTGTGGGTTCAACTCCCCCAGTCTTTGCGGAATTTGATTAAGCGGAATTAAAACGCTGTTTTTTATCCTGGCGTATTCAAACTCATTGGGTTCCCTGACATCCAGCAAAAACAGATGCGGTTCATTTTCGATTCGGGTTTTTAATTCTGATGCTGATACTTGTCTTATGGACATAGTCATCCCTTGTTAATAAATTTTTCTAAACGTTGCATGGCAACGGACATTCTATCGATAGACGTCGTATAAGCAAACCGGATATGGTGGTTTGCTTCATTGAGGCCGAAATCTTTCCCCGGCGTTACGGCAACGCCTTCAGCTTCCAGCAGATCCAGCGCGAACTGATAGCTGTCATCGGTAAATTTGGCGCAATTGGCGTAAATATAAAATGCGCCATCGGGTTTGATCGGGATTTCAAAGCCCAGGCGCAACAAGGCGTCATACAGAAAATCACGCCGCATTTCAAATTCGGCGCGTCTATGCTCCAACTCGGCCTGCGTGTGCTTGTCAAACGCCGCTAATGCGGCATATTGCGAATGGGTGGCGGTGGCGATAAATATATTCTGCGCCAACTTCTCCGTCGCGCAGGCAAACTCCTCCGGCACGATCAACCAGCCGACCCGCCAGCCGGTCATGCCGAAATACTTGGAGAAACTGTTGATCACAAACACATTGTCACTAAATTCCAGCGCCGATGAAGCATTTTCATCATAAACCAGGCCATGATAAATCTCATCGGAATAAAAGCAGCCGCCTAACTCGTTCACGGTGTGTACGGCCTGTTTCAATTGATCTGGAGCAATCAGCGTGCCGGTCGGGTTTGACGGCGATGCAATCAACGCACCTTTGGTGGCTTTGGTCCAATGCTGTTTGATCTGTGCCGCGGTCAGTTGATAACGGCTAGCCGCATCGACCGGAATGGTTTTGGCTTGGCCGCCGAACAACTTAATAAAATTGCTGTTACAGGGGTAACAGGGGTCGGCCATCAACAGTTCTTCTGCCGGATTAAGGCTTGTTCCCAGCGCCAACAGAAACGCCCCTGAGGCGCCTGGCGTTACGAAAATGCGTTCCTTGTCTACAGCGGCTGAATAACGCTGCCGATAAAACTCGGCTATTTTTTCACGCAGCTCGGACAATCCTGCCGCCGGCGTATATTTCACCTCGCCGGTTTTAAGTTGCCTGACGCCCGCTTCAACAATGGCCTGCGGCGTAGCAAAATCAGGTTCGCCGATTTCCATGTGAATGACATCCTTACCCTGTGCCTCCAATTGTTTTGCGCGCCGCAACAGCGCCATCACATAAAAGGGGGTGATCTCCTGAGTCCGCTTCGCTAGCCGTAAGTTCATTATAATTGACACTAATCACAAAAGAGGTGGATCATACCAATAAACCTTGCTATCCGGTTGCTATTCTGCTAAAAATGCGCGGTTTTATTTAATCTTGTCTTAGGAGTTAATGGATGACCGATAGTTCTAAAACTGGCGCATCACCTTTCAGTTTTAAGCCTTACCAAGAAACAGGGGGCGAAGAATATATGAATAGCGCTCAATTGAAACATTTTGAGACTATTCTTAAAAACTGGAAAGCTGAGTTAATGCACGAAGTAGACCGTACCGTGCATCACATGCAGGACGATGCTTCTAATTTTCCTGACCCTAATGACCGTGCGTCCCAGGAATCGGAATTCAGTCTGGAATTAAGGACCCGTGATCGCGAGCGTAGGCTGATCAAGAAAATTGACGAAGCCCTTAAAGAAATTGAATCGGGAGATTACGGTTATTGTGAGTCTTGCGGCATTGAAATCGGCATACGCCGTCTGGAAGCCAGACCTACCGCCACGTTGTGCATCGATTGCAAAACACTCGATGAAATCCGCGAAAAACAAATGGGTTAAGTCTGGATAAACAACCCATCATCGGCCGGTTTGCGCCTTCGCCTACCGGCCCTTTACACCTCGGTTCTCTTTACACGGCTCTTGCCGGTTTTCTTCAAGCCCGCTCACAACAAGGCCAGTGGCTTTTGCGCATTGATGATCTCGATACCCCCAGAAATGTACAAGGTTCCGCCGATGCGATTTTGGAAACTCTGGAAATCTTTGGTTTGCATTGGGACGGTACGGTTTATTACCAAAGCCGGTATATCGATATTTATAACGACATTATCAGCGACTTACAAAAAAACAAGCTGATCTATCCTTGTACATGCAGCAGAAAAGCACTGACAACCGGCGGTAGAGAGCAGGCGCGGCCCGATATTTACCCCGGCATTTGCCGAGACCGGCAAGCCCCGCCCGATGTCCCTCACGCATTGCGTATTAAGGCTGACAGCCGCATCATTACGTTTCAGGATGAGCTGCAAGGCCTGATTTCCCATAACCTTGCCGAGCAGGACGGCGATTTCATCGTAAAGCGCAAAGACCGGATTATCGCCTATCAATTCGCCGTAGTGATTGACGATGACCTGCAACGCGTTAACCATATCGTCCGCGGTTTCGATTTGCTGGATGCAACACCCAAACAGATCTACTTGCAGCAATTACTGGGGCTTTCCACGCCAGGCTATATGCATGTCCCGGTTATTGTCGACGAGCAAGGCTATAAGCTCAGCAAGCAGACGCAGGCAACGGCAGTCGACTTAACTGCTCCTCATCGCGTTATCTTTAAGTTGTTGGGCTTATTAAAGCAAAATCCGCCGGTTGAACTGCAACAAGCTCCGCTAACCGACCAGCTTGGCTGGGCAATTGCGCATTGGAATCCTGATTTATTGAAACATGTTCATGCCGTTACTTCGGCTCCGCACAGGGCAGTTTAGCGGGAGAACAATATCTAATTTAGGTTATGTGTGGATAGGACGGTAGAAGCCAATCGAGCGGCTTTTTTATAGGATTGAGGCGCCGCAATACTAAACAAATAAATAAGCAGAATACATCATAACCCGATTGCGGCCTTCCTGTTTGGCCCGGTACATTGCCTGGTCGGCGGCGGCTACCAGCGCGGTGAATTCCAATCCGGCATGAGTTGAATCAGCCACACCGATACTGATGGTGCTGCGCAAAATCTCGCCGCCGAATTCCATCACCATTCCTGCATAAGTTTGGCGGAGGCGGTCAGCCAATATCCAGGCATCTTTTTCGATGGTGGACGGCAGCAGAATGCAGAATTCCTCGCCTCCGTAGCGGGCGAAGTAGTCGTCGCTGCGGATCGTTTTTTGCGCCACCGCAGCCAGACGTCTCAATACCTCGTCGCCCGTCTGATGGCCGTAGCGGTCATTGATGGACTTAAAATGATCGACATCGATCATCATGATAGCCAGCGAATCGCCGGTACGGGTACAACGCGCCGACAGGCGAACAGCTTCCTGTTCCAGGCTGCGCCGATTCAGCGCTCCGGTCAGCGCATCGCTTGCCGCCAGTTTTTGCAGGTCCGCGGAAAGCCGGTAATTCAGCATCAGCACGAATCCGAAAGCCAAGCACATTTGCGCCATGCTGCCGATAAAAAACGATATCGGATTGATCGGAGTTTGCAAATAAAGGCCGTAGCTATTCGGGGGGGAGAAAAAAACTATTATCGCTCTGATCAAAAACAATGTTGAAAGTATCGCGAATGTCGCGCCGGTAAACCAATACGCGGTACGCAACGGTTGTTCTATGCGGATCAGCAAGGCATGGGCGCAGGCTGCGTTGCACAAACCGAAAATCAAAGAATTGGCGACGGCGCGGGCTTGAATGTCGGGATGGAGAACAACGAACCAGATGCCCAGGATAAGCGCCAGTCCGGCCAGCAACCACGGAAGGTATCCATTGCATCGTCCCGTCTTGAATGTCTGGATGCCGTTGAATTGCAAGCCTACTCCCGCCATCGGCAATGTGGCGCCAAGCACCAGAGCCCAAGCGTCGCCGGGCGGTTCCATCTGGCTATAGGAAAAGCTTAGCCCCAACCCGATGCATAGGCTCCCCATTGCCCAGTGCTGTACTCCGCGGACGTTGCCGGCATGTAATCCCGCCAGGGTCAGCAGGCCGGAAAACATCAGGGCGAGTGCCGACATCATCACCATCATTGTGCGGATGTCGAGATTCATTGAGTTATCCGATAGACGGTGGAAATCCTAAATTGAGTATGCACAATATTCCTGATTACGCCCGTATTACAGGGCTTATGTTTCTGTGAAAGTTGTCGGCCCATTGATGCCCGGCGATGCGGGACGACATACCCAAATGACAGTAGGTTTGCCGTGTACATGACAGTTTCATTATATAGCAGGCGATTCATAATGACATGACAGAATAATGACAATGTGTAGGTATTAAAGCACATCTCGCATATTGCTGAGAATTAAACGGCTATAGCATACAATGATGTTTGGCATCGGGTTGGCGCTTACTTTTTACTTTTTTGAGTCACGGGCATGAATGATTATTTAGGAAGTACACCGATACGTCGGCTGATTCCCGGTATTTTACTGGCCGGCCTGTTATGGCTGGGCTTTATGGTGCTGCGCGAGTTTTTGCTGACTCTGATCTGGGCGTTGATTATCGCCTATGTGGCATGGCCGCCATATCGCTATCTAAGACATAAGTTCAAAGATAATGCCGCGCTCAGTGCGGCGGTAATGACGGCGATTATTGCGACAGTGATCTTACTGGCCGTTTATTGGCTGGTCGCCATGTTGCAGAATGAACTAACAATTGCTTATCAAACCCTGGTCGACGGCTTTAACCAGGATGCTTACCGCCTGCCGGATTTTATCAGACGCATTCCGGGACTGGGCGGCACGGCGCAGGAATGGTTGGACCGGGTGGCTGGCGACAGGGCGGCCGTGCTGGCGCAATTTGCCGCATGGGCGCAGCAGTGGTCGGGCGAATTCGCCAAATTCCTCGGCGGTATCGGCCGTTACGTTATAAAGTTAGGCGTCATCCTGGTTACGGTGTTTTTTTGCTTCCGTGACGGCGACGAGGTTGTTAAGCAGCTGCAACAAGGCCTGGTGCGGTTTTTGGGGGCATATCAGCACGTCTATCTGCAAGCCGCCGGACAGACGACCCGAGCCGTGGTTTACGGTTTGGTGCTTGCCGCGCTGGGGCAGGGTGCGCTGGCCGGATTGGGTTATTATGTCGCCGGAGTCCAGGCGCCGGTATTGTTTGGCGCGATGACCGCGCTGTTGGCTATGGTTCCGATGGGGGCGACACTGGTATGGATGCCGCTAAGCGTCATGCTGATATTGACAGAGCAGCATTGGCAGGGAATAGGATTGTTTCTCTGGGGATTCCTGGTGGTCAGTACGGTGGATAATGTGATCCGGCCGTTGGTCATTAGCGGCGCGGGCCGGATACCTTTTCTGGTGGTGTTGTTCGGCGTTCTTGGTGGGCTCACGACCTTCGGCGCAGTCGGGCTCTTTTTGGGGCCGGTGATTTTAGCCGTCCTGCTGGCCGTGTGGCACGCCTGGTTGAAGCAACAACAGACTGAAGAGGGGAAACAGGACGCGCCAGCTTCCCCGGATAGGGATGTTCGGCCCAACTGGCATACCCTGTCGGTTGAAAAAGCGCTCTCAACACAGGCTTCGGACGCCGCGGTCGGCTTGAGTTCAGGCGTAGCGGCCGACCGGCAAAAGCGTTACGGGTTCAACCGGCTGGCCGAAAAACCGCCGCGCTCCGCCTGGTATGTATTGCTGGCCCAGTTTAAAAGCTTTCTTATTGTGGTACTGATAGCGGCGGCTGTCTTGGCCGCCGCTATCGGTGACTTAACGGACGGCATAGTGATTCTGGCCGTTGTGGTCATTAACGCATTGCTGGGGTTTTATCAGGAGTTCCAGGCCGAAAAATCGCTGGCGGCGCTTAAGAGCATGCTCGCATTGCGTGCCGAGGTGCGCCGTGACGGACGCACCGTTGAATTGCCGGCCGACCAGCTGGTGCCGGGCGATATAGTCATTCTGGAACCCGGCGACAAGATCCCGGCAGACGGCCGTATTATTTCCTGCCAAACGCTGGAAGTCGACGAGTCTTCATTGACAGGCGAGTCGGTGCCCGTTGGCAAATACGAGCAGGCGCTCGAACAGGCAACGATGCCGTTGGCCGAGCGCGGCAACATGCTTTATATGAACAATACCGTTACCCGCGGCCGAGCCAAAATGTTGGTGACCGCAATCGGGATGGATACCGAGATCGGCAAATTGGCGGGCCTGTTGTCGGAAGAAAAAGACGGCGAGACTCCGTTGCAAATACAGCTCGACAGCCTGGGCAAGCGGCTGGCCTTGATTGCGCTGGGGATCATCGGGCTCCTGATTGTGGCAGCCTTGTGGCGCGGGGAAGCGTTGGTGCGGATAGCATTCGACGCGATTGCATTGGCCGTGGCGGCGATCCCCGAGGGCTTGCCCGCGGTAGTCACCGTCACCCTGGCTTTGGGGATGCATCGCATGGCCCGCCAACGCGCTATCGTCAAGCGTCTGGCCGCTGTGGAAACCTTGGGCTGCACCACGGTGATCTGCACCGACAAAACCGGAACCTTGACCGTCAACCAGATGACTGCACGGTCAATTTTCTATAAAGGCCGAAGCTATAAGGTCAGCGGCGAAGGCTATGAAACGGCCGGCCGGATTTTACCGGTTGCCGACGGCAATGCGGCCGACGATTTAGCCGATTTACTACTGCCGTTAGCGTTATGCAACAACAGCCGTTTGCAGGGCAAGCAGGTGGTGGGCGATCCGATGGAAAGCGCATTATTGGTGCTCGCGGCCAAAGGCGGTATCGACAAGAAACAGGCTCACTTGCAACTGCCGCGCATCGCCGAACTCCCTTTTGATGCCGAACATAAATTCATGGCGACCTTCCATCAAGACGGCGACCGGGTCAAAGTATTTATTAAGGGCGCGCCGGAAGTCTTGCTCAAACTGTGTAACTCGGTTGTTGATAGCAGCGGTAACCCGTCGCCGGTTGAGCCCGAGACATTGCCGGCCCAAAATCAAATCATGGCGGGCACCGGTTTGCGGGTGCTGGGCGTCGCTGTTCGCACATTACCAGCGGGCGAGTTTAACCAGGATAATGACCTGTTCCAATATGTTCGGGAGCTTAGCTTTGTCGCGCTGGTCGGTTTAATGGACCCGCCAAGGGCCGAAGCCCGCGAGGCCATCAAGCTCTGCCAACAGGCCGGTATCGCGGTCAAAATGATTACCGGCGATCAGAAAGTGACGGCTTTTGCGATTGCGCAGGAACTGGGCTTGGCCGGTGAGGTGATCGAAGGCGAAGAACTGGCTCGGATGGACGACGGCGCTCTGGCGGCGCGTATCAATGCGATCGCCGTGTTTGCCCGCACCGCGCCGGAGCAGAAAGTACGGATCATCAAAGCCCTGAAAGCCGACGGTCACGTTGTGGCGATGACCGGGGACGGCGTCAACGATGCGCCCGCGTTAAAGAGCGCCGATATAGGCATTGCGATGGGCGTCACCGGCACCGACGTCGCCAGGGAAGCCGCGTCGATGATACTGACCGATGACAATTTCGCCACCATCGTCAAGGCGGTCAAAGAAGGGCGGGGCATTTACGACAACATGATCAAATTCGTCCGCTTCCAGCTGTCTACCAATATCGGCGCGATACTGACCGTCGTCGGCGCGCCGCTGCTGGGCATGCCGGTGCCGTTTACCGCCGTGCAATTGCTGTGGATCAACATCATCATGGACGGTCCTCCGGCCATGTCGCTGGGCGTCGATCCGGTTCGCGCCGGCGGCATGGACGAAGCGCCGCGCGACCCCGACGCGCGGATACTGTCATTACGGCGTTTCGGCAATCTGCTCGGTTATGGGCTGACCATGGCTGCCGGTACCTTAGGGATTTTGTATTACGGCCTGCAAACCGGTGAAAGCCAGCATGCGGCGACTTTGGCGTTCACCACCTTCGTGCTGTTCCAGGTGTTCAACGTGTTTAACGCCCGGTCGGAAAAAGGCACGAGCTTCAATCGGCATTTTTGCGCCAACCGATGGCTCTGGCTGGCATTATTCGGGGTGATTCTGCTGCAAATACTGGTCATACACTGGCCGCCCGCGCAGCTGATATTCCATACCACGGCATTGACGCAGACGGATTGGCTGATGGCGACCGGTGTTGCCGCGTCAATACTGGTGCTTGAAGAACTGCGCAAAATGTTGCGCGCTAGGAGCGTTATGCGCGGACTGCAAATCCGTTCCTAAGGATCGTGCATGAAATAACTTGAGCAAATTTTATTTTTAAACCATGAAGCGCATGAAGGATTTAAGTCGTCATGTCCTTCATGCGCTTCATGGTGATTGCTTAAATTAATTTATGCATGTTCCTAAGTTTTTTGCGGGTCTTGGTAAGGCTTATCTTTTTGCTCATGCAGTGTAAGCAATGGACTACATTATTTTCCTTAAAAAACAGTATGATGCTTGATGTTTGTTTGCTATAACATTCCGGCTGCCGGGTCGGTTTTTGTAAGCGTTATATTGACCGCCGGGACCATCAACCACTGACACTAAGGAACTCACTATGAATCCATATCGCACACTCCTGCTGAATCTCGGCAGTACCGCTTTGCTGCTGGCCTCTGTAACCGCATTCGCGGACCAGAACGCATTGCCGTCCGGCGGCTCGCCCACTAGCGTGTCGATCACCAATAGTTCAAACGCGCCGGTATACGCCAATATCGTGCTTGGACAACCGCCGGCCACATTGCCGCCGAATTGCAGCAACCTCGGCACGCAAATCCAAAGCCTTACCGACAGCAACCTGGTGTTCACTTCCAGCGTTGCCGGCAAGACTGTCAGCTTTACCCTGGTACCCGGCGTCAACGACAAAGGCTCGTACCAAATGGCTGCCGGCGAGACGATTACCTATACGCCGCAGACCATCAGTTGCGGCAGCGCAAGTTGCAGTCCAGCCGTGACGTTCAACTATTTCTTTACCCCGACCGACGTGGGCTTCAAAGACAACAACGGTTGCAGCAACAGCACTTTCCCGAACGCCACTAACTTGGCCGAGGCTTCGATCAACTTCGGCGTCAACGGTTCTGTCGGCGCCGGTTGCGCCAATGCCGACGACACCGACATCAGCGCCGTCAATGGCGTCAACTCAATTCTGCAAGTCTCCACCCAGGATGCCGGGGGCAATCCGCAAACCGGCTGGCCCGCGTCCACCAGTCTTGCGAAGAACGCAGTGCTCGGCAAGAATGCCAATCTCCCCGGTGTGTTCGGATGGGCCGCCACCAACTGTAGCGGCAATCTGGCCAACTCCGGCTACCCCAATCCGACCAAGGCCTGCGCCGCACCCAAAATGGCGCCGCGCGCATCGAAAAAACATACCTGTACCACGCCAAACGGCACTCAGTACAAGGCGATCATTGGGCCCAAGAAAACTTACTACTGCGATGAACGCAGCGACGCGGGCACCTGCAACAACCAACGTCAAGCTTACGTCACCGGCGGCACTGTGCAAATCCTTTACATCGGGCCGGCTTATTGAGTTAGCCTAGCCGGGCATGCTGTTTATGCCCGACATTCCCATGTTCCGAACATGGCGGCGGGCGTTCGCTTTTGCCCGCCGTCCCACGAAGCAATCAATCAGACAGTCCTACCGTCATAGCGGCGATCGATGCTCCAGATCCTGTTGCAGGGTTTGCTTCAATTCGTCTTTGGCATTTGTGTAGACATCAAACTGTCCGGGCGTCAGAACGCTGCGCAAGGCATCATCTTTCTGTTCCAAAATGGCTTTGATGTCACGCATTTTAAGGAAACTGATGCCTGATCCTTTCAATACGGGTTCTATTTTTTCCGCATATTCCCGGTTGATTTCCTGTATCTTGGTAACCTCATCCTGAGAGAGGTTCAGCTTTGTTTTCATGAAGCGAGTTTGTGAGGCCGCTCTTTCTGTCGGCGTGGAGTTGAGCAGGAATGCCATATCTTCGGCATTTGCAATGGGAATGAACAGCGAAAGAAATAACGCAGTTGCCAGTTTTGATGTGCGCATCATGTCTCCGGGTAGTTGATATTTATGGAAAAATATTAATGTATCATTAGGAATATCCAAGACAATCGAGTTTGGCTTCTAATCAGCTTGTGACGATGAGCTTAAAAATTATTTTTACTGCGCCGTATAAAACCGTTTCCTGAAGAAAAACGCCACATTCACCAATGCAATCATCGCCGGCACCTCGATCAACGGCCCGATCACAGCCGCGAACGCCGCGCCGCTGTTGATGCCGAACACAGCCACGGCGACCGCAATCGCCAGTTCAAAATTGTTGCTGGCGGCGGTAAACGCCAGCGTGGCGCTCTTGCCGTAATCCGCGCCGATGGCTTTGCCCATCAGAAAGCTGACCAAAAACATCACCACAAAGTAAATCAGCAGCGGGATGGCGATTCTCACAACATCCAGCGGTAATTGCACGATCAAATCGCCTTTCAAGGAAAACATCACGACTATCGTAAACAACAGGGCGATCAGGGTTAGAGGGCTGATTTTCGGCACGAAACGCTGGTGATACCAATCCTTGCCTTTGGCCTTGATCAACACGAAACGGGTGGTGAAGCCGGCAATAAACGGAATGCCCAGATAGATGAACACGCTTTCGGCAATCTCAGCGATCGTGATGCTGACCATGCTACCCTGCATGCCGAATAACGGAGGCAACACGGTGATGAACAGCCAGGCATAAACACTGTAAAACAGCACCTGGAACACGCTGTTAAACGCCACCAAGCCTGCCGCATATTCGTTGTCGCCGCGCGCCAGTTCGTTCCAGACGATCACCATCGCGATGCAACGGGCCAGGCCGATCAGGATCAGGCCGGTCATATAGTCCGGGTAATCGCGCAAAAACACGATAGCCAGTGCGAACATTAATACCGGGCCGATAACCCAGTTTTGTAGCAGCGACAGCGACAATATCCGCCAATTGCGAAACACATCGCCCAGTTCTTCGTAATGCACTTTGGCCAGCGGCGGATACATCATCAGGATCAAGCCGACGGCAATCGGGATATTGGTGGCGCCGACCGACACGGCGTTATTGACCTCGACGACCTCGGCCGGAAACAGAAAACCGATGCCGACGCCGATCGCCATCGCGATAAAAATCCATAGCGTCAGGTAGCGGTCAAGAAAAGATAAGCGGGCATTGGGGCAGTTGGGTGGGTTCATCAGGGTCTCCGAATAATGTGGCTTGCGCTTTGCTTTTGCAAGGGGTTGTTTGGTGTCATGCCGGTTTGCAACAGGCCGGGGCCGGTTCAAGTTGTACGACCTGATCTTCGCCAAACATCGGAATGGCATCCAATGAGTGGAAAGCTTCCCAGGCGATGCCTTGCGGATCAACCGTCCAGTATTTATCGGATTGCGCATAACAGCAGGCGGCTTGCATTTGGGCGGCGACAGGTAAGGCCGCTGCGGTTAAGCTTTGTTCCACGCTATCCAGTTCAGCGCTCGATTCTACCTGTATGCCCAAATGATCCAGTCCCGGTTTCCGTCCCCTGCTGGAAATGGCGAAGTTGATGCGCGGATCGTCCAGCATCCATTTGGCGTAATCGGTTTCTAAAATGCCGGGCTCAGTTTGGAATAACGCCGTGTAGAAACGGATGTTCTCTTCAAGATCATTAACGGCGATGTGTATATGGAATCGTTTCATAGCGAATGCTCCGGGAAATTAAATTTGTAGGCTGCCGATTTTAGACGCCTGTTTCATGCACAAGACCGATGTCGTCGATGTGACGTTTCATGGTTATCGCGTCCAATTTGTCGATCGGCAGGCTGCAAAATAGCGATATACGCCGCTTGAGCAATAAATAAGTAATAAAGAAGGCTTTTTGTTGTTGCTCGACAGATCTAAAGAATCTTACAGGATCCTCGACACCCCATTGGGCCGGCATTGGCTGACCGGGCCAATCCGGGCAAGGTTCGCCGGCGGTCTTGTCGCAGACCGTGAAAACGAAATCAAAGTGGGGCGCACCGTCGGAGATGAATTCATCCCAATGTTTACTGCGCAGGCCGACTGTATCGTAATTAAGGCTTTGCAGTAGATGGATGGATAACGGATTGACTTCACCGATGGGGTGACTGCCGGCGCTAAACGCTCGAAAATATCCGTTGCCCATCTGATTGAGGATAGCTTCAGCCATGATGCTGCGAGCCGAATTCCATGTACAGATAAACAGAACGTTGTAGCTTTTTTGAGTCATGTCAGCGTTCAGGATCGATTCGATTGTTACTGATCAATTCAAGCAAGCGTGCAACACCTACAGGTTCTTCTCTAAGCAGCGGCACGACGGCGTAGCGCGGGGCATATTTGTCGGCTACGTCCTCGATTTCCCGCAATTCATTGGCGGCGCGTTGGCGCAGTAGCGGCGAATGCACGGTCGTAGCCGCAACGCTGCTGTTGACCACCCAGGCCCAAGGTTCGATTCCTGCCCGGCGCAAGTCGGCTTGCAGGTTGGCGGCTTCCAGCACCGGCGTGGTTTCCGCCAAGGTGACAATCAGCACCTTGGTTTGCTTAGCGTCCTGCAATTTCATCATCGGCGTGCTGTAATGCAGACCGGAGTCGCCGATCTGGCGCGACACTTCGCGATGATACGCGCCGGTGGCGTCCAGCAGCAGTAAGGTATGGCCGGTCGGTGCGGTGTCCATTACCACGAACTTATGGCCGGCCTCGCGAATGATGCGGGAGAAAGCCTGGAAGACGGCGATTTCCTCGGTGCAGGGCGAACGCAAGTCTTCTTCCAGCAACGCTCGGCCGTGGTCGTCGAGCCGTTTGCCCTTGGTCTCCAGTACGTGTTGGCGGTAATGTTCGGTTTCGACGTGCGGGTCGATCCGGCTGACGGTTAGATTATCCAATGCGCCGTTCAGGGTTTCGCTCAAATGCGCGGCCGGATCGGAGGTGGTCAGATGCACCGGCAGTCCCCGACGCGCCAATTCAACGGCCAGCGCGGCGGCCAGCGTCGTTTTGCCGACGCCGCCTTTGCCCATCAGCATGATCAGGCCGTGGCCGTCGACCGCTATGTCATCGACCAGCGCTGAAAGACTGGGTTGGTTAATCTCGATCGGAGAATCGACAATGATTTGCCCTTGGACCGGCGCGTCAGACAGCAGTTGGCGAAGGGCGTCCACGCCCATCAGGTTAAACGGCTTCAACATGACTTTGTCGCAAGGCAAGGCCTGCAAGACTTCGGGGATGGCTTGCAGTGCGGATTGTTCGCGCTGGTAAATAGCCGCGGCCAACGGGTCGTTGGCGGTTTCGATATGAGGCAGGATGCCGTTGATGACCAGATACTGGCGCTGAAAGCCGATCGACGCCAGTTCTTCATGCGTGCGTGCGACTTCGCGCAAGGTCGCTTGCTGGGCGCGGGCCACAAGAATCAGCCGGGTGCATGTCTCATCCGCCAGCGTATCGACGGCGGACTTGTACTGTGCGCGCTGTTTTTCAAGTCCGGCCAGCGGGCCAAGGCAAGAGGCGTCGCCTTTGCCTTCTTCCAGAAAGCCGCTCCAGGCGCCGGGCAGTTGCAGGAGCCGGATGGTGTGGCCTGTCGGCGCGGTATCGAAAACGATATGATCGTAAGCGGCGGTTAGCGTTGAATCGGTCAATAGCGCGGTAAACTCGTCGAACGCCGCTATCTCGGTAGTGCAAGCGCCGGAC
The DNA here is from genome assembly GCF_002934365.1 of Methylobacter tundripaludum. Taxonomy (GTDB): domain Bacteria; phylum Pseudomonadota; class Gammaproteobacteria; order Methylococcales; family Methylomonadaceae; genus Methylobacter_A; species Methylobacter_A tundripaludum_A. The sequence goes on from NZ_PTIY01000002.1 coordinate 269,196, forward strand.
AGCTGTTCTTCAATGCCTTTAACGACCGAGTCCGGCAATATCCCCCGCACCGGGCCGACGATACGGTCACGGTAGGCTTGCGCGGCCGCTTGAGGATCGATTTCCAGTGCCGCCAGCCCCGGCACCGACGTAATGGCGGTGATCTTGTTGCCGATGCTGACGCCGAATACCTGGCCGACATTGGACGCCGGGTCGGTGCTGACCAGCAGTACCTGTCGTCCGGCATCCGCCAGTTGTATGGCCGTGGCGCAGGCGATTGATGTCTTTCCGACGCCGCCCTTGCCGGTAAAAAACAGAAAGCGGGGCGGTTGTTCGAGAAATTTGCAATCGCTCATCGGAGCATCCCCAATAATGAGTTAACAGCAGCTACTGCCGCTGCAACAACCGGACTGGCTTTTTTCTTCCACGGTGATGGCGGCCCAGCGGGCCAGTTCGGTACGGTTGGGATAGCGGCCGGCTAACGCGACTTCGCCATCGACCAGAATCAACGGTAAGGCCTCGGCGCCCGAACGCTCCAAAAATCCTTTGACTACGGAATTTTCGGCAAAGGCCATAGGTTGCTGCGCCAGATTGTAGCGCTCGATATTTGCGCCATTTTGCCTGGCCCAGTCCACATCGGCGGAAAAGCCGACTAACTGTTGATCGACGTCCACGCCGCAGACGCCGGTGCTGCAACACAATGCAGGGTCAAATACTTGAATTGTCGCCATGACAAACTCCTTAAAATTAGGGTAGAAGGGTGCCGATACGGTCCAGCTCGGCTTTCAGGCGCTCGCGGTCTTGCTGCAATTCATCCAGCGGTAAGGCCAGAAATTGCTCGATGCGATGACGCAGGATGCGGTAAGCGGTCATGAACGAAGCGTTGATTTCGTCTTCGCTGCCGGTAACGTGGGCGGGGTCTTCGACGCCCCAATGGCTGCGCAGCACCGGGCCCAGATAGGTCGGGCAGGTCTCGTTGGCGGCGTTGCCGCAGACGCTGATCACGATGTCGGGCGTTACCGGCAGGTCGTTCCATGATTTGCTGTAATAGCCTTCGGTCGAGATGCCTTCCCGGTTTAGCAGTGCCAGCGAACGCGGATGCACCTGTCCGGTGGGCTTGCTGCCGGCGCTCATCGCCCGCCAGCCTTCAGGCGCCAGATGGTTGAAGGTGGCCTCGCCGAGGATGGAACGGCAGGAGTTGCCGGTACAAAGAAATAGGACGTTCATAGTGGTTGGTTCATGTAGTGGATCAAAGAAATTAGTCGGTGTCGCAGCAGGTTGACGCCGAACCGGCATCGAAACAATGCTCGGGATGACCGGTGCAGCATTCGGCGGTCAGATAATCGATCAGCGTCTGCATCACGGTTAAATTGGCCCGGTAACGCTGGTAGCGTCCTTCCTGGGTGACGTTGATCAAGCCGGCATGGGTCATCGCTTTCAGGTGAAACGACAGGTTGGTTGACGGCAGGGCCAATAACGAGGCGATTTCTCCGGCAACCAGACCGTCGGGCGCATGTTTAACCAGCAGCCGGAAGACATCCAGCCGGATGCCGGAGGCCAGCGATTCAAAAAGTGTTGTAGCAAGTTGTTTATCCATAGGTTAACTATACAACAATGTTTGAAATATTAAAATAATAATATTTTGGCAGGGCTGTAAGCGATCTGAGTGGTTTACAAAAGAAGGAGAGGGTGCAGAGCGAGCCAATGCCTCAGAGTGATTAGGCTGTGCCGTTTACAGGAAGATCGCGGAGAAGCCGGCATTGCGCTGACTTTTTTGGCTATCAATTAAAAGAATCAACCGGGGGCGGACAACTCCAAAAGATTCAGCACATTCAATTTAATCGCCAGCCGCGTCAATTCAATATCGCTGGCAACGCCGAGTTTGCGCTTGATCAGGTAATGGCAATTACCCGCGGTTTTTGGGCTGATGTTCAGGGTTTGGGCAATTTCATCGTTGCTCCGCCCGTCGACCAGCAAACGCAGTATCTCGAATTCACGCACCGTCAATGTTTCCAGCGCGATACGTTCGCTGCCGAGTTTTTCCAGGGCCAAGGCCTGGGCGATGTCGGCGCTCAAGGCGTGCCGGCCGGCATATACCTCGTGTATCGCGCGTAACAACTCCTCGGGCGGGCTGCTTTTGGTCACGTAGCCCAAGGCCCCGGCCCGCATGGCCTGCCCAGCAAAACCGGGGTTTTGATGCATGCTGAACACCAGGATTTTGGCATCGGCGCGGCGTTGCCTGATACGGGCAATCAGTTCCAGGCCGCTGCTGCCGGGCAGGGAAATGTCGGTAATTACCAGATCCGGCTGGAATTCCTTGAACAACCGATAAGCCTGAGCGCTATCGCCCGCTTCCGCAACCACTTGCAAACCGGGCTGCTTTGCCAGCAAAGAGCGGTAGCCTTCGCGGACGATGGCGTGGTCGTCGACCAGCAGAATGCTGATCATATGCTCGCCTCAGTCATCGGCAACCGGACTTCAACGATCAGGCCGTGAGGCTCTGCAATCGCCAAGTTCAGTCGTCCGTGCAAAGCGGCGGCCCGTTCACGGATGCCCAATAAGCCGATGCCGCCGGTATCGGTAAACGGTAATTCCGTGGCGATGCCATCGTCTTTGACGGTCAAAACCGCCGCCTCCGGGCTGATAGTTACGCCAATGCCGACGCCGGATGCCGCCGCATGTTTGGAAATATTGGTCAGGCATTCCTGGGTGATCCTAAACAAGGTTACCGCCTGGGCTTCCGGCAATGCTGCGCAATTGCCGTCGATGCTTAAACGGTAGCGGGTCTTGCCGCCGCCACGCCCATTCCAGCCTGCAACCAGGCTGTTGAGGCTGGCGGCCAAGCCTAACTCGTCGAACTCGGCCGGACGCAGCCGGCCGAGCAAGTCGCGCACGCTACCCAGCATATGCGCGGTGATGCGGCTGATGTGATCGGCTTCATCGACCAAGTCTGGGCATTGCTGTGCCGCCGTTTGTTTGATGGACGCAGCAACGGCGTTGATAGCCGCCAGACATTGGCCGAACTCATCGTGCAGTTCCCTGGCCAAATAACGGCGCTCTTCTTCCTGAACATTGATTGATTTCACGACCAGCTTTTGCCGCTCTTCCAGCAGCTGTTGCTGACTGGCCGCCAACTGGTTGATCGCTGAGCCAATACGTTGCCATTCATTCAGTTCAAACGGCGGCAGGCGGTAAGCCAGACGGCCTGTTTCCATGTCTTCCAAACCGGCGACGATGGTTTGCGCCGGTTTCAAGGCCCTGCTGATACTCAGATAGACCAGCAGGCAGACCGCCGAAACCGTAACGGTGGACAGCGTCATCAGGTTGCGGGTTTTGTTCCAGGCTTCCGCTATTTCCAGCTCGGCGCTAGGCGTCACCGTTAGCGAGCCGTAGACCCTGCCACGCAGCATAATCGAGCGCAGCGCCGGCCGGCCGGGATTAAAAATCCGCCGGTAAATCGTTTCAAAGCCTGCCGGCCAATCGGCATCCACCGTTTTTGCGCCGTTGCATACGCTGTGCGACGCCGCACTGACGGCAGCCGCATAAGCTACGCAAATGCCGGGCTGGCTGCCGTTTTGCTTCCATAACTCGAAATCGGGAAACGGATTGGTGCGGCCAATGCCGGCCTCGATCAGCATCAATTGGGACTCCAGCTGCCTGCCCAGACCTTCGGCCATCTGCTTTGTCGCTTGTTCGGCCTGCCGGTGGCTTTGGTACAGCGAATAGGATGCGATCACCAGCAGGCACAGCAAGGCAACCATCGCGATACGGTACAGCAAATGCAGTTGTAGATTCATGGTATGCCTGTGTGAGTGAAGCCCGGAGCGTTGCATTCTAATGGTCGGCAACCCCGCTGAAAAGCATCGTCCGACAAGCGGGCAAATTGCCCGTGTTTTTCGGGCAAATGTCTGCTTACGACAAACCGGATAGTGCATAAGCTGTAGTTGTCTGATCAGTTCGGCAAAAACTACCTATTTACAACTTCTTTCAAGAGGACGCACACATGCCCAAACATTTTTTCGACGACAGCCACATCCAATGGCAAAGCCTGGCGGGTTTCGACCATTTGCACTATTCGATTCTGGATATCGACGAACATAACAAAATCATCGACGCGCTGTTTAAGTTTGCCGCGGGTCAGCAGATCGTCTTGCACAGGCATAAAGCCCTGAATAATCTCTTCGTAATCCAGGGAGAACATCGCATTTACAAAGCCGATGGAGAGCTCAAGGAAATACGGGCGGTCGGCAGTTACACCGTCAGCTTGCCCAGCGATGAACCGCATCGGGAGGGCGGCGGCGATATCGATGTTATCGTCTTTTTCAGCATTCGCGGCAGCGACGGCGTTCTCTACGAGATTCTTGACGACGAGCTGAATGTCATTGCGACGCTCGGCATGCAGGACTTTATCGGCTTACACAAAAACCAAATTCAGGGGTAAGCATTCAAGCGCTATCGATAGGGTTGCAACATTGTATGTAACTAAGGATTTGGTTAAAAATAACTTCCCGAAATCACTGTCTTCTATCGTCAAGCCGTTCGTGCTGACCCTTCGACTACGCTCAGGACTAAAGGCCTTGTCGAAGCATGGTCGGCTTGACGCGGTAGGTCGAAATTTTTCCGTCCACCCTTCGACAAGCTCAGGGCGAACGGAAAAATTTTACCCGATCCATATCGGGAAGTTATTAATGACCGTATCCTAAAACCATTAGCCAAAGAGATAAGGCACGGCTGGCAATCGCTCAAATCGGCGGCCTTGAATGCGATTTAACCGCTCATTAAATAGAGGAGTTCGCTCATGAACATCAATAAATTGGTTCTTTTCATTCTAGTCTTTAGCGTCTTGTTAACCGATGCGGCGACTGCTGCGACACGGATTGCCGTGCTTGATTTCGAGCTAAACGACATCACCTCCTTGCCCAATGCGCCGGCGGAACTGAAACGGACCGCATCGATGGCCCCCTTGTTGAGCAAGGCGTTAAGCCAAATAGATGCTTACGAGATCGTTCCTGTCGAAACCGGCATGCAAAAAGCCGCAAATGACAGTTTTGGCTATCTATTCCGTTTTCATGATCTGGCTGCGCAATTAGGCCGGCGACTCGGCGCAGACTGGATAATCGTCAGCCAGCACAGCAAACCCAGCTTTCTATTTTCTTATTTATGGGTTTATTTAATAGACGTTAAAAAACAGACGGCCGTTGCCCGCTATGACATTGAGCTGAAAGGCAGTCATGAAAAAGTGACAGAACATGCGGTTGCGTCATTAGCCGGGAAAATCCAGGCGACGGTTTCCGGTATTGACAAAAGATAGATCGAAACAAATTTTCAGGAAAGCGTGTTTAAAGGGTTTTCGCAAAGGAGATTGCAGATAAACAAGGCTGGCGCTATCGCTCACTGCGATCAACAAAGTCCGTAGCGGTCTTGGCGGCGATTTCGTAAGGCGCTAATGTAGAAAAGCGCTCAATCAAACCGCCTAAGTTGATTGACGAAACTTCTGGTGACGGCGATTTGCAACTGCTAATCTAAATTCACTATCTGCTACTGGAGAATGTGATGTTTAGCGCCCCCGAGTTTACTCCCGATCCCGTGCGTGAACGGCTGCTCAAAGCCGCTCTCGACAGTTTTTTGTCCGACGAATATCACAAGGTCACGACCCGCCTGATCGCAGAAAAGGCCGACGCCAATATTTCGATGATCCGTTACTACTTTGGCAACAAGGAAGGCCTGTACGAAGAGATGATCCGCGATACCCTGAATCCGCTGCTTAAGGCCTTGGACGGACAAATGCTGGACTCCGTTAATGGGTTTGAAGACTTCTTCAGGCTGTATTACGAAACGATGTCCAAATACCCTGAGTTTCCGAAGCTGATTCTGAAAATTCTGGCGCTTAACCAAGGACCGGGGAGGCGCTTTATCCAGCAGCTATTGGAGCGCGGGCGCACACGCGGCGCCCAGAAAGTGCAAGACCTGAAATCCGCCGGGCATGTCACCGCTTCATTAGACCCGGACATTGTGAGGATGGCGTTTGTCAGTCTGGCTATGATGCCCATGCTGCTGAAAGATGTTTTTGAAGAGCAGAGGGGGAAAGCAATGGATGCAGCATTTCTTGAAGAATTGGCTGGGTTCAATGGCCGTCTGTTTTTTGCCGGCTTGATGCCGACAACGACGGAATAACGGGAGACTTCCGATGTCGTTACAAAAAAATTCAGGTGCGGTTCGCCGCTTTGCAAAACTGATGAAGCTTGCGGCCTGGCTACAGAATATTCCCAACAAGATCACGCCGCCGCCATTCCGGCTCATCCAGATCGGTTCGGCGTTTTGGCAGTCTCGGGTGCTTTATGTCGCCACACGCCTGGACATAGCATCCGTGCTGGCGGATGAGTCTCTGGCCGTTGAAGCGGTTGCGGCGCGCGTCTTTGCACAACCGGACGCGCTTTACCGTTTGCTGCGCATGCTGGCGTCCATGGGGATATTTGATGAAGTGTCGCCGCGGGTCTTCAAAAACAATGCGCTTTCCGCTTATTTGCGGGAAGACAACCCGAAGAATGTCAGAGCCATGATCCTGATGCACAACTCGATTGAGATGAGCGGGCCCTGGTATGAGCAACTGGAGCATGGAGTGCGTAGCGGGGACGTTCCGTTCCAGCTTTCTCACGGCCGGGAACTTTATGCCTACATGGACGACCATGCCGAATTCGATGCGCTGTTTGCCCGCGCCATGGACAGTGTTGGCGCATTGACCGGCGACAGTTTCGCTACCGACTTCGATTGGCGGCGGTTTGATCGAATCATCGATGTTGGCGGCTCGAACGGAAGTAAATCATTGGCCCTGTTAAAGCGGTATCCGCATCTCACGGCTTTGGTGTTTGACCGGAACCGGGTTGTTCAAACGGCGGCAAGCCATTGGATTGGCAAAGAATCGCCGACTCTTCTGTCCCGGTTAACCTTCCAAGCCGGGAACTTGCTCGATTCGGCTCCCGCAGCCAAAAGCGATAAAGACATCTACTTGCTGAGCGCCGTTCTGCATGGGATGGATGACGCGAACTGCGTCAAAGTGCTGCGCAATCTGAGCACTGCAAGTGCCGGTACCGGTGCCCGCATTGCACTGATGGAACTGGTTGTTTCGGAATTGAGCGCCGACTTTTCCAGTACGGCTTTCGATATGCAGATGTTCATGGCTACCCGAGGTAGGGAAAGAACGCTTTCTGAATGGCAAAGCCTTTTCGATCAATCAGGATTGGCGCTTGAGGAGTTGGTAAGGCTCCAATCGCTTGGCAAGATACTGGTGCTGAGACCGAAGAATGGAATCAGCGCTTTCTAGGCATGGACCAACCGGCTTTTCCGGCTTGTCAATCAAGCAGGCTGACTTTATCGCCGACTTGGATTTGACCTCCCGCGCCGCAGGGAATCATCGCGATTGCGAAAGTCGGCTTGTCCTGATTAAAAGCACGGGTCAGGGTTTTAAGGATCGGCAAGTCCCGTTTGCCGGAGCTGGGATTCGCCTGGGTAGCAAGACATCGGGTCTTCGGCATCGCAACGACGAAGTCAACTTGGCCGATACGAATCTTGCGCTCCGTCCAGCTTTGCTCTTCCCAGGCAGCCAGGCCGTCGATAACGATGTTTGAGCGGAAACGAAGCTCGCTGAGATCGTGGTCGCCGACGGCGTCGCCGACAGCCGCCAAGCTCGCGCGGCTGTGCAGCGTTATCTGGCCCGCCTCGCTGTCCTGATAGCGGGGCGTAACGCCGTTGCCGACCAATCGCAACGGCAGCCGGTCCGGGTGAGCGGAAAGCGGATTTTCGTCCAGCTTGAGCACATACTTTTCGATAGCGGCGGCAATGTTCTTGCGGCCTTGTTGATCCAGAACGTCATTGACCAAAACGGTGTTATCCAAGCCGATGCTTAATCTGAGCGCCTTATGGTCAAAGCGGAGTCGAAGGCGAGCTATGCCGGGCGTGTTTACCAGGGCAATGAATTCGTGCTTTTTACTCCAGGCGTCATCCGTTGCGGTTGAATTGGCGAAGCGGAAGCCGAGAACCCGGTCGACGGCGATTCGGCCTTCATCGAGGACGTCGACAACGTTGCACGCTTCGGGCGTGAAACCTTTTACTGGATAACGATATAAGGCAACGACACGGGGCATAAGCCGGTTCCAGGGAGAGTAGTGTAGGTTGTGATAAACGAAGGATGCTAGGATTTAGAAAACCGGCTGATTTTTGTCTTCTTCAAGCCGTGTTTTTTCATCCAATTAGACAAATTAGCCCCGGTGGTGTTGTAGCGCTCCGCGATGGCTTTCTTGGTCATGCCGTTTTCCAGCAGGCGCTCTATTTCCGCCCGAAAGGCGTCCAGTTTACTCTTGCCGGGACCTTTCGGGCGGCCAATCTTGATCCCTTGTGCTTTTTTTCTACACAAGCCTTTCTTGATTTTATAGGAAATCAAATCCCGCTCAATCTCTGTCGCCATCGAAAATGCCAGTGATATTTTGCTTTGAAGGCTTTGATCGAGTTGCCAATTGCCTTTGACGGAATAGACGTAGATTCCTTTGAATGTTACCAGCGATAAAATTTCCATGCATTCAAGCATGCTGCGGCCCAATCGAGAGAGTTCGGTCACGATGATGACATCGTTGGCTTGCAATTCGCCCAACAATCTGGCGATTTGGCGTTCCCGCCAAGGGATGCCGCCCGCGACAATCTCTTCAGTAAAATGTACTTTCCCAAGATCGTGTTGATTGGCAAAGTGGAGGATGTCCGTTTTGTTTTTTTCGAGGTTTTGAGCGCACGTCGATACCTGAGGCAAATAAGCAACAGTCTTCCGTGCTGATGATGCGGTCTGGCTTGGCATGTTTCACCTGATTCTCTTGTTGTTCATTCGATCGTTTCCGGTCAACTAAACAGTCAGGTCGAAGACTGACTGACATTGAACGCATCGGCATAAATATCCTTCATCGATGCGCCGGCCATAAAGGCGTTCCGCTTGGCGGTTTTGACCATTTCAGGATGCCCGCAAAGAAACACACGCCAGTTCTTCAGGTTGGGGATGTGCCGAAAAGCCACGTCATGAACCCGGCCGGCAGCAAAATGATGGGCTACGTCTCCGCCTGAAAGGCAGGGGATATAATCGAAATTCGGGTATTGCCTGACCAGATCGCGCAGCTCTCCGGTCAGGTAGAGTCCGTTTTGGTCGCGGCTGCCGTGGAATAATCGGATAGGGCCGGTATGACCCTGGCTGAAAGCGTCGCGGATGATGCCGTAGAGCGGCGCAAGCCCGGAACCGGTGCCGATCAGAACCAGGCCCTGTTCGGCATTGCCGGGCGTGTAAAAACAGTCGCCGCCGGGACCGCGAATCTGGACCGTCTGGCCGGGACGCAATTCCTCATGTATCCAGCCGCTTACCCGGCCTTGCGGCAGGCGGCGGACATGGAGGTGAAGGTGGTCGTCTTCATGCGGCACGCTGGCCAGCGAGTAACTGCGGCCAACCGACTGATCCTGGAACAGGTTGATGAATTGACCGGCCCGGTAATCGATCGGCGCATGGCATTCGAGAGCGACATACATGATTTCCGAATTGAGCAATTTCAGGCTTTTGACGGTGGCCGGAATAACCGCCTGGATGTCATCGTCGTCAGGCAGCGCGACTTCAAGATCCGTGTCAGGATGACAAACGCAAGCGAGAAAATAGTTCTGGAGCTTCAGCGTATCTTTCAAGCCTTGCTGCGAAGCCTCAGGCGGCTTAGTGCCTCCGGTGGCGCGCATCAGGCAGGTCTGGCAGACGCCGCTGCGGCAGGAAAAAGGAACGGGTACACCGCGGTCGGTTAAACAATCCAGAACGGATTGGTTTTCACCCAGTTCGAAGTTGTCTTTTGCATAACGAATATTAGCCATGGCGGCGCACCTGTTTCTAGGGTCAAGACTTAGGATTTGGTTAGTTCATTTCCCGACATCGGGCGGGTAAAATTTTTCCGTTCGCCCTTCGATAAGGCTCTCCTGAACGTAGTCTAAGGGTTCAGCACGAACGGTTTAGGCCGAAAATAGTGATTTCGGGAGGTTTTTAACCAAGTCCTTAACGGTTCAGCACGTCGTTTCGTGTGCTTTCGGCGATGGCGGCAACCTGGGCTATCAGCTCCTCTTTTACGCCCAACTCGCGAAGCGTCGCGCCGAGGTCTTCGATCACCGCATCGACATGGCTGTCATTCAGGCCGCGCTCGACCAAGTGGGCATGACCGCGACGCATATCCAGGCCGCTGTAATTGTGCGGTCCGCCGAAAGCCATGGTCAGGAATGATTTTTGTTTTGCTGCCTGAGTTTCCATATTCACGCCTTCGAAAAAAGAGCTGATGCGGTCGTCGCTCAACACTTTGCGGTAAAAAATATCGACGGCGGCATTGACGGCGGCTTCGCCGCCCAATTTCTCGTACAAGGATTCTTGTTGTGACATATTTTTCTCCAAATAATTAAAAAGGTGTTTAAAATGCATCTTAAAAGTCACAGCTTGCAAAGGCGCTGTGGCAACTTGTGGATATAAGATGTATTTATAATGTATCTTATTGTCCGATTATTAAATCGTCAAGCTCTATCTTTCAGTTTTTTTAAGCATTAACTGAAAAGCGGGCTTGATTTGAAGGAGTATCAACTATGCAGCTTACGCAATTCACCGATCTTTCACTACGCCTGCTGATTTATCTTGCCCGCCTGCCGGAACCGGGTATGGCGACGATTTCAGAGATCGCCGAGTATTATCAAATTTCCCGCAACCATTTGGTGAAGGTGGCGAATAGCCTGGCCAACCAGGGATTCATTATGACGACCCGGGGCAAGGGCGGCGGTATCCAGTTGGCCCGGCCCGCGTACACGATAGGCGTGGGCGAAGTGGTGCGGTTGACGGAACTGAACATGAATCTGGTGGAGTGCTTCGACGCCACGACCAACCAGTGCCGGCTCACCCGCAATTGTTTCCTCAAGGCTACTTTATATGAGGCGCAGCGCGCATTCATGGCTGTGCTGGACAAATACACATTGGCTGACGCGGCCCGTTTCGGCTTCAACGTCGATCTATCAATGCTGTCCGGCGATACGCCGCCATCATCCGCCTGACGCGCAGTATTATTGCGGCGCGTTAGCATTTTTAGCGCTTACTGATTCGGGAGCTTTGCAATTTGGCTCAACCGTATCGTTGTTTTGAACTAAATTGTTCCTAATGATCTCTTCAGCCTCGGCTTGCGCATCGGCCAGTTCATCATTGTAGATGTCGGTCCGGTATTCTTGGGTGGAAATTGCTGCAAGCGACGCGCCCGGAGGCTGCTCCGATTTTCTGACGTCGATTGAGGTCGTGGTTGAAAGTCCGGGTCGAATCGGATTTTTTACTATCTCGTCTTCCCTCAATGCGATGCGCACGGGGATGCGTTCGACGATATGGATAAAATTTCCGGCGGCGTTGTTCGGGGGTAATAAGGCGAAAACACTGCCGGTACCGGGTACCAAACCTTCTACCGTTCCATGATAGATCTGGCTCTTTCCGTACAGGTCGACGGTAATCTCCGCCGGTTGGCCGGGACGCACCTTCGCTATTTCGGTCTCCCGCAAGTTCGCCTCTACCCAAAGGTGTTCGAGCGGCACAAGCGTCATTAACGGATCGCCGGGCTGAACCCGGTTGCCGACCTGGACCTTGCGCATGGACACATAGCCTGAAACCGGAGCATGGATTTGCTGCCGCGAATAGTCAAGATAGGCGCTGATGTATTTATATTTGGCCGCTTCTACGTCGGGGTGCAGGGTCCTGTCAGTCCCTCCCACTTTGGCTTCCACGGATTTGAGCTCGGCCTCGGCCTCCCGCATCTCGGCTTCCAGAGCCGCCATCTGGTCCTCGGCATTTTGCATGGCCTGCTCGGATACGGAACCGCTTGGCAGCGCCTGCCGTAATCGAAGCACATCGTGGCGTACTTTGGTCAGCCGGGCCGAATGAGCGATCAATTTTTGACACATTTGCCGGTGTGTCGCAAAAACAGCGCCTATCTTGCGCACTGCCTGCCCCAGTTCGCCGCGGCTTTGGCCTAAAACGGTCTGCGCGCGATGCTCATCGAGACGGACCAGTAGATCGCCTTTGTTCACATATTGGCTTTCCTCGACCAGGACCTGGGTGACGATACCCGTCGCATCAGCCTCCACAGGAATAAGGTTGCCGCTGATGAACGCATTATTGCTTACAACCCGGAAGCGGCAGTAGCGCCACCAATAACCGGTATAAATTAAAGCGCATACAGCCGTTACCAGCGCAACGGATAATAAATAACGGTTGCGGCGGGTACGAATAGTCTTGGGATGATTTTTCATAGGTGTTGTCGTGAAAGTTGTAAAATCCATCTCGTTTCCGCTCCGGGGCAAGCCATGATGACTTGAACACGGTTATTGCCGCCGGAGTGCAAGCTTTGCTTGCGCTTGCAGGCGAAGCCTACATTCCACAGTCTTTGCGTTGCCCCTTCTTCACGAGGCGTGGGTGTCTTAAAGATAGAATCACCCACGACTTCGATTAAATCCGCCATGGCAACCAGCCGGACTGTTTTGGCTCGGGTGTCTGTTCGGGCGTTTTAAGGTCGTTCACGTACCCGCCGCCTAAGGCTTCCACCAAATCGACGACAGCGGCCCGCTGGTCCGCTTCCAGAGCCTTCAAGGCGTATTCCTGGCTCAGTACGGCATGTTGATGCGCCAACAACGCCCGGCGATCATCCAGGCCGCTACGAAACCGTTGTTGAGCAAGATCCAGGTTTTCGTGTTGCGCAGACAGCAAGCGGCCTTGCGCTTCGAGGATGGCCTGCGTCTGCCGCCAACGGCTCAGGCTGTCGGCCGCCTCCTGTACCGCATGCAGCAGAGTTTCATTGTATAGTTCGACCGCGCCGTCGTATTCCGCCCGTTGCGCGGATAATTCGCCGCGCAGGCGCCCGCCTTCGAACCAGGGCAGGCGCAGGCCCGGCGCGATTCCGTAGGAAAAACTGGAGCCGGAGAACAGCAGGTTGGCCAGAGAACTTGCCCCTTGCGTTGTAAACCTGAGGGCGTTGACGCCGACGAACGCCGTCAGGTCGATTGTCGGCAGGAAGGCGGCTTTGCCGGCCTTGATCCGTTGCGCCGATGCCTCGGCCCGGTACAGGGCCGAAGCAAGGTCCGGCCGATGACGAAGCAACTCCAACGGCAGCTTCGCCGGAAGCTGCATTTTTTCCGCTTTGATCGCTGTGTCGCCGAACAAGTTTTTAGCCGAATCCGGGCCGCCGCCGATCAGCCGGGCCAGCAGGTTGCGCTGAATATTCAACTGATCCCGTAATCCGGCTTCTCGTTTGTTGGCCTGTTCCAATTCAATGGCCGCCTGCTTCGCTTGATCGGCCGAATCCAGTCCCAGCCGCAGTCTGGTCTCGTCGATATCGAGCAAGCCGCGCCGTAACTCAACCATGGCATGCGCCAGATCGAGCTGCTGCCGTAACGCTATGCCATGGATGTAGGATCGCGCAATCGAGCCGGTCAGTTGAAGCAGGACTCCGGCTTGTTCCACTTTCTCGGCGTCCGCCTCGCCCAGCGCCGCTTCCAGTAGAGCGCGGTTTTTCCCCCAGAAATCAAACTGGTAGCGTAAGCTTAAGGGCGTGATGAAAGCCGCAACGATATTCTCTCCACGCAGGGCCACGTTGTAACCGTTACCCGAAAAGCGCCCTGTTTCCACGCCCGCCGCCGCATCCAGGAACGGCAGCAGCCTCGCGCCCTCGACGCGCACCAATGCCTGCGCCTGGCGTAAGCGGGCTGCCGCCGCTTTCAGGCTGGGACTCTCCTTTAGAGCGGTAGCCATCAGGTTGTTGAGTTCGGCGTTGCCGAATTCCCGCCACCAGCATTCATGCGGCCAATGTCCGAGTTCACTCCGGCCTGCATGGGATAACGCGTGTTCCATCGATGGGGTATTCAGGAATTCGGCAGGCTTGTCTCCTTCGGGTATCCAGGCGCAACCGGATATCATGAGTGTAAGCCCAGCGTAACACCCAATAAGAAACGATTGAGTAGGCATGAATCGACGCGTCATAAATCCTCGATTATTTCTTCGGACCGGATGTCGGCCTGTTCCTGCTTCGGCGTTGGATGAGGCGCTTGGTAGGTGGGGGAAGCCAGCCACACCAGCCCAGCCAGTCCGATGAACAGGTAGCTTGCCAGCAGAAAAGCATCGTTTAATGCCAGCAGGGTCGATTGTTGCTTGATGACGGCCATAAGCTCGCCGTTGACCCTGCTTTTATCGAGGCCTGCGGTGGCCAGCCGCGAAGAAAATCCTTGCATCGCATCGATGGAGGCGAACTGCCGCCCGCCGAAATGATCCGCAAGATCAAGACGATGAAAAGGCGTGCGGCGAAACAGCACGACCCCTTGCAGAGTGATGCCGATTGCACCGGCGGCAAGCCGCAGGAATCCCGCTTCTTCGGCCGCGCGTATCTGTTTATCGCCATGCAGCCCGTGCAGTGTTAGTTTGGTCAGCGGGGTGAAAAACCAGCCCAGAAAAAAGCCGAGCAGCAACATGGGCCAAAAAAGCCGGTCGAATGAGCCGGGATCATCGAACAGGCCTATCCAGAAAAAGGTAGCAGAGAACCCCAGAAGATTGAGGCAGGCCAAAAGGCGGGCATCCAGGCCTTGGGGCAGCTTGTGCATCAACAGATTTACCGGAACCGCAAGCAGGATCATCGGCAGGTAAGCCATGCCGGCCAGGAATGAAGAATAGCCCAGCAACACTTGCAGTTGGACGATGAACACCGACATAAGTCCCTGGATGGACAGGAATCCCATGAACAGGCAAATCACGCCTATCGTAAAATTACGGTGGGCGAAAAGACTCAGGTTGAAGACGGGATGGGCTTCATCGAGCTCCCAGATAATGAAACAGGGCGCTGCCACGAGCAGGACGATCAACAGCGTGGACAGCAGCGGCGAATCCAGCCAGTCGACATCATTGCCCTGGTTCAGAATGGTCTGCACGCCGCCGAGAATCAATGCCAACAGCGCAAAGCCGATGCCGTCGAAATACGCGGGTTTGTGTTCAAATCCGCGCCCGGCAAGCAATGAGCCGGTAATCCCGGCGATAGCCAGGGCAAGCGGGACATTCAGGTAAAACAGGTAACGCCAGCCCAGTTCGTCGGCGATAAGGCCGCCTATCGGAAAGCTGATCGTAAAAGGCATCAGCGTAACCAGGCCCCATATTCCCAAGCCCAACATTTTCAGCTGATCGGAATATTCTTTCAGCAGCAGGGACTGTCCGGTATAGAGCGTAACGCCGCCTGAAAATCCGAGCAGAATGCGGGCCGGAACAAACAATCCTAGGGTATCGCTGACGGCGCACAGATAAGAAGCGAAGGCATAGACGACAAACGCCGCGACAAACAGGCGGTAGCCGCCGACAAAGCCTGACAGCCAGCGGGCGATGGGAAAGGCCAGGGCCAAAGCAATGATGAAATAGGTCTGGCCCCAGGTGGTAAAACTAAATAATACCCCGCCCAGGTCGCCGGCAACATGAGGCAGCAGCGCAATATAGGCGCCGACATTGAACAGCACGATCATGTGTCCGAGGCTGAGCACGACATTAAACAGGATGAAACGCCAACCGCGCAGGCGTTTAGCGTAAGCGATGGTCATGGGGCGAATCCGCGACGGTTGGTTGGACAGGCATGTTCAGCGGTAGACCGAGTTCGTTGAAATCCTGGGAAATCAGTTGCGCGCCCATCAGGGTGACGAGCCGCTTGAACTTTTCGGCGTCATGGTCGAGCAAGGTTTGCGGCGAGTCCTCGACAGAATAGGTTTTGGCGTTGATTCTTCCGATGACTTGCCGGGTGTTCGGGTCGACCAGTTTGACCAACACCTGCAAAGAGGTTTGGGCGTCAAAAATTCTATAGTTACCGATGCCCACTTCCAATACCGCATCGACATGTTCCGGGGCAAGCCGCCGGTAATCAACGGACGATATGTCCTGGTTGTACCATTGTCCAATCGCGTTATGCCAGTTGGCGGGCGTTGCGTCACGGTCTTTTTCCGCGATAGGAAGGGGGTAGTAATGATCGCTGATAACCGCCTTGGCCTGTTTTGCCTTTAGCTGCGACACGGCTTCCTGCGCCAGCGCCAGAGTCGGCGACCAGTCGCCTTGGGCTGAGGTTACCGGTGCCAAGTGAGTTGCATCCAACGCCGGGTGGGAATCCGCGACGGGCATGCCGTCGTCATTGCCGA
The DNA here is from genome assembly GCF_002934365.1 of Methylobacter tundripaludum. Classification (GTDB taxonomy): domain Bacteria; phylum Pseudomonadota; class Gammaproteobacteria; order Methylococcales; family Methylomonadaceae; genus Methylobacter_A; species Methylobacter_A tundripaludum_A. The sequence continues at coordinate 285,402 of NZ_PTIY01000002.1, forward strand.
CATAGCCGGCGATTGCCACGCCTCCGGGATTCCGGTAAATCTTTTTCTCCAGCAGCAAGGGTAAAGGCATGCTTTGAAACGGGAACTGCTCGTAAACGGGGCTCCGGGTTTCAATCAGGTCGGGAATGACCTCAAGGGGCGGCGATTCTACCGGCATCACCAGGAACGAGTGAATTTTCTGCAAATCAGTTGCCGGCGGTTTGATTGCTGCGGCAAGGCAACCGCTCAATGCCAAAACCAATACCGGCAATACGCCGTAACTTATTAAATGCGTTATGCGAGGCTCAGGAAGCGGTAAAAAGGGTCGTCCAAAAATATGTTCATCGTCCGGGCTGATGGAAATAACGTCATGCTTGTTAGACAAGGATTGCTGAACATGAAACATTTTTTCTCCAGGCGGCTTAAGAGCGCCGGCATTTAAAGTAATAGGAATGATTTACCGACAGCTTTTTTTCAGGGCATCGGTTTCGATGCGGCTAATATTGGAACTTAGTCGAGTATTAGACAAACGATTTTTATTGGACATTAATATCGATATATCCGATATTAATGGGATGGACATAGATCAGATTAAAACTTTTTTGAGCGTGGTCGCCAATGGCAGCTTTCTGGAAGCGGCCGGCAGGCTGTATGTCACCCAATCGACCGTGAGCACCCGAATACAGAGATTGGAGGCCTATCTTGGCGTTACCCTGTTTGTGCGCAATCGCTCCGGCGCGGTATTAACGCTCTCAGGACATCGTTTTTTGCGCCATGCCAAATCCCTGCTGTTGACATTGGAACAGGCGCGGCATGATATTGGCTTGCCCAGCCGTTTTCGCGCCAGTATTACCGTGGGGACACGGATCGCCTTATGGGAAGAGCTGATGCCCAGATGGGTTGGGGAGATGCGCAAGCAGGCGCCGGATATTTCCATTCGCAGCGAAATCGGCTTTGAAGAAGATTTAATGCGCTCACTGGTTGAGGGCAGGATGGATGTCGGCATCATGTACACGCCGCAACATAGCCCCGGCCTTCAGATTGAGCATTTATTCGATGAAACGCTGGCGCTGTTCACGACCGACCCCGACAAACCCTGGCCGAATGACGATTACATTTACGTGGAGTGGGGACCGGCGTTTTACGCGCTGCACAGCAGCAGGTATCCCGATCTGGAAAGTCCTCCCCAAACGGTTAATATCGGCTGGCTGGGCGTGCAGTTGATCCTCTGCAACGGCGGTTCATGTTTCCTGCCTACGCGCATGGCCGAGCCTTTAGTCCAGGCCGGAAAATTGTTTCATGTAGCTGACAGTCCGCAATTCAGATTGCCGACTTATATGGTTTTTCCACGCAATAGCGACTCTATTGTGTTGCAGCAGGTGCTGGATAGCTTACGTTTATTGGCCGGGCGACAAAAGGCTATGAATTGAATCCAGTCCGGCCGATGGCGTCGGGGTTTGGCTCGTAAGATAAAACGGATTAGCCGGCTCCGGTACATAAAATGTCGCCTTATATTAAAGTGTAAAGATACGCGGAAAAACCAAGGTAAAAAGCCCGTTTACACTAATTTAGATTACAAAGTTGTGAAAACCGGAAAAATTCCACTAGAATTGTCGGCTAGTAAAAGACGGGACGGACTAGAATAATAAAAAACCGCGTCCTGATGTGTTATTTCACCCAGATAAGGAGATTTTCCTTTGCAAATTTCAAACGGATTTTTTATTCAATTCATTCGGTTAGCCGGGCCTTTTTGGCATTCTGAAAACAAGTCCACTATTCGCAGTCTGGCTCTGGCTTTATTGATGCTCACCGTGATGCAGATCGGCATTGCCGTCGTTATCACAATTTGGAGCGCGGATCTTTTCAATGCGCTTGAGCAGCGATCCATGAGCAGGTTATTTACCCAGATCGCTCTTATCGTGCTGATTTTTGCAGCCAATATAGCGGTTACCACCGCGCACTTTAAAGTTAAGCGGCGCTTGCAACTCGATTGGCGAAGCTGGTTAACACATCGCTTGATTAGCCAGTGGATGACCGATGGCCGTCATTACTTGGTTACACACATTCAGGGGGAGGGGGCGCACGATAATCCTGACGGCAGGATTGCCGAAGATATACGCATTGCGACCGAAGCCGCTATCGATCTTTGCCACTCCTTAATCTATTCTGTATTACTCCTTATCAGTTTTACCAAAATTCTTTGGACGCTTTCCGGTACCGTTACGCTTGATCTGCTGTTCTTTGAAATTCCCATTTATGGGCATTTGGTCTGGCTGGCTATGTTCTATGCGGCTTGTGCTTCTTCATTGGGTTGGTGGCTGGGCCGCCCCTATACCCTGGCGACGGACGCCCGGCAAACCGTAGAAGCCAATTTCAGGTTTGGTTTGGTCAGTGCGCGGGAAAACTCTCTGGCGATTGCGCTGGTGCATGGTGAAGCCAATGAAAGGACCAGATTTATCGCGCTTTTTAAGGATATTGTTCACGCTTGGCAGCGGCAAACCCATGCGTGGTCGCACCTGTTCATGCTCACTTCCGGTTATTCGGTGTTGTCGATGGCGTTCCCGATTCTGGTGTCTGCGCCGCGCTATATTCTGGGGGGGATCACGCTCGGTGCTTTGATGCAATCGGCCCAGGCATTTCAGCAAGCGGCTGGGGCCATGTCCTGGCCGGTCGATAATATGGCCAAGGTTGCAGAATGGCGGGCTTCGGTTGAGCGGGTGTTGGGGTTGGTTAATGGGTTGAGCCGTCTGGAGCAGGAAATCGCCCGCTATGATCCGCATCGCATTATTTTGAAAAAAACCGAACAGGATATTTTGCGTTTATGTGATCTGTGTATTATCCGGCTCGACGGCGTGGTGTGTGTATCGTCGATCAATACCGAAATCAGGCCGGGAGAGCGCGTATTGATTACAGGCAATGCTTTTACCGGTTCCAAATTGTTCAAGGCGATAGTCGGGCTCTGGCCGTGGGGGGAAGGCTCTATCGAGCTGCCGCGCGAGCCGGTGTTTTTTATGCCGCCGCGGCCTTATTTGCCGACTGGAACCTTGCGGGCGGCGATCTGTTATCCGTCGACCCATGCAGAATATACCGAAGCTGCGATTGCAGAAGCGCTTGAACTGGTCGGCCTGGAAGAATTGAAAGAGCAGCTCGATCACGAGGATAACTGGGCTGCTGCGCTTTCGCGCGAACAACAGCAGCGTTTGGGCGTGGTTCGTTTGTTGTTGCAGCGACCTAGTTGGATTCTGCTGCAAGAGGCAATGGACTCGCTGGATTCATCATGGGAAATGAAAATGCTGCGTTTGATAGCCCAAAGACTTCCTGAAGCCGCGATATTGACGATTACCAACGAACCGATGGCTGAGGACTTCCATCAGCGGCGGATTGCGTTGTAATTCTCCTGTCTTGTGTCCGGTTTAATGTAGCTACATCACCATACAGCTGAGCCGTTCGGAATTTAGCTAAATCTGGTTAAGTCTATGCTTACCGAAAGTTAAGCATAGGCTGACATACAGTGGACGCTTTTTTTGCCACAATCATTCCGCCACTCAATACAAAACCGGTAACTTGTGTTAGATATGAACTAGCCCCCTGGATAACGCCAAGCGCTTTAAACAGACTCTCAACAGACAAGTTATAGGTTAGCCAGTCGCCGTCAGAGCGATGTATGTTGGCTCCATTTAACTTTCAGAGGGGAATAACATGTCAGAACAAACTACACAGGAAAGGCTGGGCCTCGGGCTCTCAGGAGGCGGTCTTCGCGCCTCGTTTTTCCATATCGGCGTTTTAGCGCAAATGGCGGAACTCAATCTGCTGCGCCATGTAGAAGTTATTTCTACGGTTTCCGGCGGCTCGATTATCGGCGCGTTATATTACCTGCATCTCAAAAAACTGCTGGAGAGTAAAGCGGATGCGGATATTACCGATCGGGATTATGTGGAAATCGTTCGCAGCATAGAAAAGGATTTTTTGGCGGCGACGGAAAAGAATATCCGCATGGCGACGTTTTCCAGTTTCGCCGCCAACTTCAGGATGCGCTTTCTGAACTATTCGCGTAGTGACCGCATCGGCGAGCTGTACAATGAATGGCTGTACCAAAACGTTCTGCAAAATGTGGGGAAGCCGGTAGAGATGCGAAACCTGAAAATACATCCCGGCGGCCGGATGGATTTTCACCCCAATAAGCACAATGCAGGCAGATCCGCAAAAGTTCCCATCCTGGTGCTCAATGCGACGGCCTTAAACACCGGACGCAACTGGCAGTTTACCGCCCAGACGATGGGCAAGCCTCCGATTCCCCCGAATGATCCTATCGATACAAAACCCATTCGTCTGCTCCAGGCGGAAGCTTATGACGACATCGTACCCCACCAACAAGACTTCCCGTTAGGTCTTGCGGTGGCGGCCTCGGCCTGCGTACCCGGACTATTCGATCCTATGGCCGTCAGCGGCCTGTACAATGATTTGCTGGAGAAGCAGGAAATACGCGCTCAGTTGGTCGATGGCGGCGTAAACGACAATCAGGGTATAAACGGTTTAATAACTAACGGTTGCACCTGCTTTGTGATCAGTGATGCTTCTGGGCAAATGGGCATTAAAAATAACCCGGATACCGGCGCTGTTTCAGTGCTGTTGCGTGTCTCCAGTATTCTGCAAGATCGTGTGCGTATCGAAGGTCTGCGACACCTGATGGACAGTCGAGGTACGCACAACGTTGCCTTCATGAATTTACGCAAGGGCGTAGAGATTAGGGAGATTCATTGGGTCGATCAGGATAGCAAGCAAGCGCCGGACACGGTGATCGAATCAACGTCTCCGGGTTTTGGCGTTGACCCCGGTGTGCAGGACAGCTTGTCGCAAATGCGCACCGATTTGGACGCGTTTACCGAGGTGGAAGCGTACTCCTTGATGTTGGATGGCTATCGCATGAGCCGGGAAGATTTAGAGCATTTTAAAAATAATGCACACTGCATGCGCGCCGCAAACCCCGGCAGTAACAGAACGCTGCCGGAAACACCGTGGAAATTCATGGAAATAGATCCTTGGATCAAAAATCCGACGCCCGATTATTGTCGGCAGCTGGAAATTGCCCAGTCCACCTTTGGTAAGGCTTTGATGTGCTTTGTTTGGCTTAGGATTGCGCTGTTGCTGTTTGTCGCCGGCGCGTTGTATTTCTGTTGGCCGTACCTTAAAGAGCTGCTGTCCATCACCGTTTCGGTATCCGCTCTGGTAGGTGTTTTTATTGTCTGGTTAATCAATAACCTGGCGCCCAAACTGGCGAGCACGTTTAGTTTTCTGGAGACGTTGCGTCCTTGGGCGGAAATATTCAAATCAGCCGTCAAAGCCGCTGCGCTGCTGTTGGGTACCATTTTCATCAAGTTTTATTTGTTATTTATTAACCCCTTGTATGTTGAGCAAGGGCGGGTCAGCAAACTTACCAAGCCCGGCAGCTGATTTCTCACCGCAAGTTGCCCCGTTCTCACGCGGTGCGTGGAGCGGGGACGCCATCAATACTTTTCCCCGTCTTTGTGCTCTAAGGTTTGACGATATATTCGTTATAACGTCTAATGTAGCCTTTCGCTTACATTAGACTTTATTCACGGCGTCGTTTTTACGCTATTTTCCCGCCAAGTCAGAGAGATTTAGAAATGAAAACACAGTTTCTATCAACTTTAGCCAATAACCCTCAAAACAAAAACAACAAAGGTTCGGCAACGCGAATATTCCGGTTTTGGACTGTTTTATCAGTATTGTTTTTAAGCATGTCGTTTTCTGCGCCCGGCTACAGCCACAGAGGCGCGCTTGATGAGGTTGATGTTTGCCGTATCCGGGTCGGTACCGAAAAAATCCACTTTACCGCTTATACACCGACATTTACCCAAAGCGAGGGTTATTGCCGGTTTATTCCCAATGTAGGTCTGACTAATCTGATTTTCGATTATGAAGGCAAGAAGCTCAGGGACGTGTCCGTAGAGTTTGAAGTGACTAAAGAGCCCGAAGGCACGCGCATTTTTTACCTGGAGCCGCAAAAAACCAAATCAGGATCGGTCAAGGCGGATATTGATTTTTCCAAATACGGCGCCGGCGATTATCTTGCCCATGTGACTATCCTTCATGACGGCGAAAAACTGGATACGCATTTGCCGTTTGTGGTCGGCGCCGAAGAAGACAAAACGCATTGGAAGCGGTATTTGTATATGCTGGTAGCCGTAGTGATATTGGTCGCTATAGGTATTACCGTATTAACTCGCAAATACGGGGATAAAGAAAATACCGGCCTTTGATAACCCGTCATTCCGATGCGATTAGCGTCACCAAATCGGTGACGCCCACGTCCAATCCCTGTTGCGACAGCAAGGTAGTCGCTTGGCCTCTGTGATGGGTCTGGTGGTTAAAAAAATGCAGCATCAGGCTGGCCAGGTTTTTGACCGCCGCTTCGCCTTTCATGTTGCGATAGGCGAGCTTATATTCCAGGTCTGATGTGTTGAGTTGTTCGCACCAGCCTATGATTGTGGTGTCCAAGTTCCGGCGTTCCGCGCTTAACGCCGTAAAATCGTCGAACAGTGTTTGCGCCAGGGCTTGCGGTTTTGGCATTGCGCGAATCTGATCCAGAGCGGGATGTTGCGCTGGATGTTCGGAAAAACGTTGCAGCCAGATAATGTCCGCCACCATGATATGGTTCAAGGTACCCAGCAGCGAACCGAAAAACGCCCCCCGGTCCCTGCCCAGCTCGTCGGCTGGCAATTGCGCGGCGGTGCTGTAGAGTTTGTCGTTCATCCATTGGTTGTAACGGCTCAATAAGCGTAAATGTTCAAGCATGGTTTTGCTCCTGTTGGTAAGTTCTGCAAAGGGTTTTTGCGGTTTCCCAATCTTCAGAGACGGTGAAAGTATTAAGAATTGGGCGTGCAAACCTAGGTTTTTACTCCAGTACTCATTTTAAAATCAATGGCTTAAAAATAATGGGGTGATTCTTAAGGCGGTTTTCACAGTCTTTTCAGATTGGGAGCTAGCGAAAGCGATGAATACTTGGCCTACACCAGCAAATTAACCAATATCTGCTCATAAATATCGGACAGAATCTCCAAATCCTCTACGCCGATATGTTCATTGATTTTGTGGATGCTTTCATTGAGCGGCCCGAGTTCGATAACCTGGGCGCCGGTCGGGGCGACAAAACGCCCGTCAGAGGTGCCGCCGCCGGTATCGTCCAGCGTTTCAAAGCCGGTCACGGTTTTGATTGCGGCATGGGCCGCATCGATCAATACACCGGGCCCAGTCAGGAACGGATTGCCGGACAAGCGCCATTGCAGTTCGTAGTTAAAATCGTATTTGTCCAGTATCGCGCGGGTGCGTTGCTTGATGGCGTCTTCATCCAGTTCGGTGCAAAAACGCAGGTTGAACTGTACGTTGACGCTGCCGGGGATGATGTTTTCCGCGCCGGTTCCGGCGTTAATATTGGAAACCTGCAAGCTGGTCGGCGGGAAAAACGCGTTGCCGTGATCCCAGACTTCTTCGGTCAGGTCTTTTAGGGCCGGGGCGAAGCTGTGTATCGGATTGTCGGCCAGCTCGGGGTAGGCGACATGGCCTTGTATGCCTGCGATGGTCAATTTTGCGCATAAAGAGCCGCGCCGGCCGACGCGGATCACGTCGCCGATTTTTTTATCGCTGGACGGCTCGCCGACCAGGCACCAGTCTATTTTCTCGTTGCGCCGCTCCAGCACTTCGACGACCTTAACCACGCCATTGGTGGCGACGCCTTCTTCGTCGCTGGTCATCATCACCGCGATAGAACCCTGATGATCCGGGTGCTTGGCAATAAAGCGCTCGACGGCGGTGATAAAGCAGGCGATGCCGCCTTTCATATCGGCGGCGCCGCGGCCGTATAGTTTGTCTCCGATAATGGTCGGCTCAAATGGCGGCGAGACCCAAGCGTCCACAGGGCCGGTAGGCACCACATCGGTGTGGCCGAGGAAGGTCAGCAGCGGCTTGGCGTCGCCTCGTCTAAGCCAGATGTTTTGGGTGTCTTCAAAGTCCAGTCTTTCTTCATTGAAGCCCAGTTTGGTTAAACGCGCCGCCAGCACGTCCTGGCAACCGGCGTCTTTTGGTGTGACCGATTCGCGGCTGATAAGGTCTTTAAGCAGTTCCAGTGTGTCGCTCATATTTATTCGGTTTATTAGTTATCGGTTTTCGGCAAGCATCAACAACTTAAAACATATCACCACGAAGACACGAAGAACACGAAGAAAAACAAGCTAAAAACTTCGTGTTCTTCGTGTCTTCGTGGTGAATTTATATGTTATTGAGCCGTAAGCCATATCCTATGGTTTTTTGTGCGTGGGAAGGCTTGCGGCATACCCATCATCCTTGGCGCTAAACCCCAGGATTAGCTTGTCGCCGGCGTCTAAAACCGGGCGTTTAATCAGGGTAGGGGTTTCCAGCATCAGCTGCATGGCTTTTTCTTGGGTCAAGTCGCTTTGCTGTTCTGCGCTGAGCTGACGCCAACTGGTGCTGCTGCGGTTGAGCAGTTTGGTCCAGTCTAAATGCTCGGCGAAATGCTGTAACAGCTCAGGCGTCAAGCCATCGGTTCTAAAATCGTGGAACCGGTAAGCTATCCCGTTTTGATCCAGCCAGGTGCGCGCTTTTTTAACGGTGTCGCAGTTTTTTATACCGTAAAGAGTGTGGGTTTTTAGGCTTTGCAATTTACAATCTCCATGCGGAAGGCGCGTAACGCCTCACGAATTGCTGTTGTAATAGACGGATCGGCAATAATCCCGTGTTCATCGAGGTGTGAGCCGATAATGGGTAAGGTAATCGAGGCGGCTTCAACGACCTGAGCCGACATGACGGTCAACGTTTCCTTTAGCGATGCCTGGGCGATAGTTGCTCGCGGAGACGCATTAAGCAAAGCAACCGGCTTGCCGACAAAAGCCTCGCTACCGACCATCCAGTCCAAGGCATTCTTCATGACTCCCGTTACGCCGTGAGCGTATTCCGGGCTGGCGATAATAACGCCGTCGGCTTCGAGCAGGCGGGCGTGAAAATCCGCAACCGGGGACGCATCGGTTATTTCAATATCGGGGTTGAATAGCGGCAGACTGTTCAGTCCGGTATAGAGTTCGACGCGAATATCGGCAGGCGCCAAGCAAACAACGGCTCTCAGCAGTGCGGAGTTCAACGATGCGGCGCGTAAGCTACCTGAAATAGCCAAGACTCTGACAATCGGCATCGCTGACTCCATAGGGATTTTACAATTGGCTGTTCAGTAATTCGTCAATGCTGGGCAACTGTTTGTCGGACTTGCAGCGGTTTTTATAAAGATCGACAAATTCCATAAAGGCTTGTTCCAGATCGGCCAGGATTTCTTCTTCGTTTTCACGCTCATCTTCGGGAACATCGGGCGAATCCAGATACTCGTGTTGCAGGGCGACTTCGCTGTTTAAAGACAGCAAGGCGTAAATGACGGCATTGTTTGATATTTGTTCGCTCATAGTATGGGGCCTAGTTAAGTTATGGGTGGAAGTGTGCAGGTTAGCGTAGCGTAACCCAACATTTTGTTAAGTGATGCAGTTTTAATCTGACGCGTTAGGATCTCTAAAACGAATGGTAAGGCCTTGTAAAAAGTTTCTTAAAATCTGGTCGCCGCATTCCCGGTGGTGTTTATGGCCTTTTTGCCGGAAAAAAGAGCTGAGCTCGCCTTTGGACAATTCAAAATCGGCCAACTTCAATGTGCTGAGCATGTCCTCTTCTTTAAATTCCAGCGCGATACGCAGTTTTTTGAGTATCGCGTTATTGGTTAACGGCTCCGGTTTTTTCACTTGTGCAGGCGGATTCTCCTGCTTGCCTCTTCGATAGATAATCAGGCCGTCTAAAAACTGCTCCATCAGCTTATTGTTAAGCGGAACGTAATCGGCTTCATTGTCTTTTTTGAGCAGCTTGAGCAACTCGTCCCGGCTTATCTCAGCGCCGCTTAAGGCGAAGATTTCGATCATGGTCTGGTCTTTAAGCTCTAAAGCGTAGCGTACCCGGCGTAATACATCGTTGTTAATCATGGTTTGTTATCGGTGGGTTGTGTCGGTTGGGACGGCGGAAAGGATATTTGAGCCATCCGCGAGATGAACAGGGAAGGGTGCATGACGCAAAGGCGCATGCACCCGACACAATTAATCCCTCAACAACTCATTGATGCCTGTTTTACTGCGGGTTTTTTCATCAACCTGTTTGATGATAACCGCGCAGTACAGGCTGTATTTGCCGTCCGCAGAAGGCAGGTTGCCCGAGACGACGACCGAGCCGGCCGGAATGCGGCCGTAGCTGATTTCGCCGGTCATGCGGTTGTAGATTTTGGTGCTTTGGCCGATGTAAACGCCCATCGAAATGACCGAGCCTTCTTCGACGACCACGCCTTCGACGATCTCGGAACGCGCGCCGATAAAGCAGTTGTCTTCGATGATGGTCGGGCCGGCTTGCAAGGGTTCCAATACGCCGCCGATGCCGACGCCGCCGGACAGGTGAACGTTCTTGCCGATTTGCGCGCAAGAGCCGACTGTAACCCAGGTATCGACCATCGTGCCGCTATCGACATAGCCGCCGATGTTCACGTAGGACGGCATCAAGATAGCGCCGGGTGCGATGTAGGAACCGCGTCGTGCAACCGCGTTCGGTACGACTCGCACACCGGCCTTGGCGAAATCTTCTTCGCTGTAGTTGGCGAATTTGCTGTCGACCTTGTCGTAATAACGCGTGTTGCCGCCGTCCATCAGCCTGTTTTCGTTGATCCTGAACGACAACAACACGGCTTTTTTCAGCCATTGGTTGGTGACCCAATCGCCGCTGGTTTTTTCGGCGACGCGGGCCTTGCCGCTGTCCAATAAGTTGATTGCTTCTTCAACGGCAGAGCGCACTTCACTGGAAACAGTCGCTGGCGTAATGTCGGCACGGTTTTCAAAGGCGTCGTTAATGATTTGTTCTAGTTGTGACATGGTTCTTCTTATAAAGAGTTAAGGAAATTTTTGATGCGCTGCGCGGCTTCTATGCATTCATCCAGAGGCGCAACCAGTGCAATCCTGACATGGTTTAGGCCGGGATTAACGCCGTCGCAATCGCGGGATAAATAGCTGCCGGGCAGTACGGTGATGTTTTGCCTAGCAAACAGCTGTTTGGCGAATTCGGTATCGGAAATCGGTGTTTTCAACCAAACATAGAAACTGGCCGGCGGCTGGGTGACGGTGCAAACGTCGCCGAGAATATCGATGAAAGCCGCGAATTTTTCGCGGTACAAGCGACGGTTTTCGACGACGTGCCGCTCATCCTGCCAGGCTTGGATGCTGGCGTGCTGGGTAGGCAAAGGCATCGCGCAGCCGTGATAAGTCCGGTATTGGAAATAGTGTTTCAATAGCTCGGCGTCGCCTGCGACAAAACCCGAGCGCAAACCCGGCGCGTTGGAGCGCTTGGACAAGCTGTGGAAAATGACGCAGCGCTTAAATGCCGTATTGCCCATGTTGTAGGCCGTTTGCAGCAAGCCCGGCGGCGGGTTGCTTTCGTCGTCGTAGATTTCGGTATAGCACTCGTCGGAAGCAATCACGAAGTCATGCTTTTCCGCCAGCTTCAGCAGCTTTTCGTGACTGGCCTGATCAATCACCGAGCCGGTCGGGTTGCCGGGCGAGCAAATGTAAATCAGCTGGCAGCGTTGCCATATCTCATCCGGCACCGCGTCAAAATCCGGCAAATAACCGGAGTCTTCCAACGTGTTCAGATAATAGGGTTCAGCCCCTGCCAGCAAGGCCGCGCCTTCATAAATCTGGTAAAAAGGGTTCGGCATGACGACCACGGGCGCAACCTTAGTCGAATCGATCAGGCACTGGGCAAAGGAAAACAACGCTTCACGCGTACCGTTGACCGGCAAAACCTGAGTTTCAGCATTAACCGCATCGGCCGGGATCTGGAAGCGTCGGCTGATCCATCCGGCAATCGCCTGCCGGAGTTCCGGTATGCCTTTGGTGGTCGGATAGTTAGCCAAACCGTGCAAATGGGTTAACAGCGCTTCCTGGATTAAATGCGGCGTGGCATGGGTCGGCTCGCCCATAGACAGGGCGATATGCGACTTGTCTTTAGGCGGAACGACGCCTTGTTTAAGTTGCGCCAGTTTCTCGAACGGATAGGGATGTAAATGTTTTAAGTTTGGAGTCATCAACTTAGTTGCAATGCGGTTGTTTGCCTTGTGATTGGGCTTGCTGGAATAGTCCCATGGCTTGCGGCATGTGTTTTTCCAAGTCCTGAATGCGCGTGGCATGCGAAGGGTGAGTGGACATGAATTCTAGCGGTTGCCGGCCTTGCGATGCCTGTTCCATTTTTTGCCACAAGTTGATGCTTTGCCTTGGATCAAAACCCGCTTTGGCCATTAAATCGACGCCGATCATATCGGCTTCGCTTTCATGGGTGCGGCTGTAAGGCATCAGTATGCCGTATTGCGCGCCGAGGCCCAGCATACCGAGCGCCGTTTGGCCTAAGGCGGTTTGCGGTGCGCTAACTGCCTGGATGATGCCCATGCCTTGGCTAACCGCGAATTCCTGCGAGGCGCGTTCATTACTGTGCCGGGCGAGCACATGGCCGATTTCATGGCCGATGACCGCCGCCAATTGGTCCTGATTGTCGACCAGCGTGAGCATTCCGGTATGAACGCCGATTTTGTTGCCGGGCAGGGCGAAAGCGTTAGGCGAGGCGTCTTCAAACACCACGATTTCCCAGTTGCCGCCGGTTTCCTGGGTAATTGCCCCGGCAATGCAGTTCGCCAGTTGATTGTATTTACTGCTGGTGCTGATAGGTTTTTGTTTCTTCAGGTTATCGAAAGCCTGCAAGCCCATTTGATTGATTTGCGCATCAGGCATGAAAACAAGTTGGCTTCTGCCTGTAGGGCTGGTGACACAGGCGCTTAGTAAACAGGTAGCCAGAACGTGGAGTATTTTTTTGAACATAAAAAATGACCGGTAGTTTCTGATATAGCGGCCATTTTAACGTAAGTTTTTATCCGGGGTTTAAAAATGTAACTTCCCGTTAAGAAAAGCTTATCACCACGAACGACTACATGGGCAGATATTTTGCTCCATGCAAAATCTGCATTCTCCACATCCCTCTGGGTTATGCAGGAGGTAGAGCACCAACAGTAGGCGCTTTAGACGATACAGGACACGAAGGACACGAAGAAATAAAACTTCGTGTCCTTCGTGTCTTCGTGGTGAATGATAAAAATCCGGTTGGTTAAAGACTTATTTCAGAATTTTGGCGAACATCGCATCATAATCTTCTTTCGACAACACACCGCTGACGCCTGTGCGTTGATGGGCCTTGTCGAAGAAATAGGTTCTGGGCAGTTCGCCATACCATTTAGGATCGATTTCAAATTGCAGTTTTTGGGTGTTTTCCTCGGCATAGACCCAGTTTTCAATCTCGGATAATTGGTTTTTTTCCAGGATTTGCTGAATCTGCTCGCTTGCTGATAATTCATCCGCCGCCAGCATGATCATTTTAAGTTCGGGTCTGCTTTTATGGATGCTGCTTAACAGCTCCATGTCTTTCAGGCAGGAAGGGCAGTTGATGGACCAGACCACCAGCATGAACGGCTGGTTGGCGTTGCTGACCAATATTTGCTGATAACTTCCCGAGGTAAATGCAGCCGGAGCGGCTTGCGCCTGAATATTAAAAACGGTTAATAAAATAAACGCCAAGCCAGGGAAAAGTTTTTTTAAAGTCATGATTTGATTCCATGTGTCCAGATGAAAGAGTCTTTTTCGTAACTGATCATTTTTTGCCCTTTAAGCGTGCGATTCGGTATCTTTCTTGACGATGTCTTTGATGTAATCGTTCAGGGATTTTCCTATTTCACCGGCTCGTTTTACCGCTTTTTCGTGTAGCTCTTCGCCTATCCGCACGTTGAAAGAACCTTTAAAGGTTTTTTTGGGTTCCATGCCGGTTTCTTTGCAGGTTTCCAGATAGCTGTCCACGGCAAGCCTGAATTCTTTTTCCAATTGATCAACTGTTTCGGCTTCGTAATTCACCAAGTCGCTTATGAATTCAATTTTGCCATGTAAACAACTGTCTTCTACGCTTACTTTGACGCTGCCTTGATAGCCTTTGTACTTAAAGTATTTCATTTGATAACCCCTTGCTCTTTTAACTTTTTGATGATGTCTTTCTTGATATATGTTTTTATGGTGTTCTGTGGGTGCGGACGGTGTAATTCGATGATTATTTTCTTTTCAAGATTTACGAATTTTATTCTGGAGCCATCGCCTTCAAGTTTTTTGTAACCCAGTCTCTTCAATAGGGTTAAAACCTCGCTCCATTTTGGAAATGGCGTATTGATGAATTGTTCTAATAGTTTTTCTAATTGGCTCATGTTTTAAGTTCGCAACTAAATTTTAGTTGCAAATATAGCATTTATTTTGACTGTCATCAAAATTCGATCTTGACTCTGATATAAGCATTGGTGTGTTTTGCCCGTGCTGTTTGTCTTTCATGTTGAAATATTCTTCCGGCTTTTTACCTCAGCGGGCATCGGCAATATGTGGTACAACATAATTCGACTGATTCTACCCGCTATGGCGGTTGGAAACAGAGCGTCTATTGCATCGAATTTTGATTTGGAAGATCATTGGGTAAACACAACCACCGGATAACACTATGGCGATAAATACCAACAGACCCACATCCCCGCATTTGCAAGTCTACCGACTGCCGTTAACCGGCATTATTTCCATCACTCACCGCATAACCGGGGTCATGCTCTCAGCCGGTTTAATTTTGTTCGTTTATGTTATTTCGGCGCTGGCGGGCGGCGCGGATTCATACGCCGCAATGCAAGCTGTAATGAATCTGTGGTTGCTTAAACTGGTATGTTGGGGATTTGTTTACGCGCTGTTTTTCCACTTGTGTCACGGCGTCCGCCATTTGATTTGGGATGCCGGCAGTAGCTTTGACCTGGATACGCTAAACCGCTACGCCGTGATTGAACTGGTCGCTTCGCTGGTACTGACTTCGATAACTTTGGCGTGGGGGGCTTATGGACACTAGAACGCCTTTATCCAGGGTTCGGGGCTTGGGTTCTGCAAAAAGCGGAACCGCTCATTGGTGGATGCAGCGCGTCACCGCCGTGGCGTTGATTCCGCTGTCTTTTTGGCTGATCACGTTTCTGGGTTTGAGTTTGACCGCTCCTTATCAACAAACCGTAGACTGGCTGGCGTCGCCCGTTAACAGCGTCTGTATCGTGGCGTGGATTATCGCCGCTTTTTACCACGCCGCGTTGGGCTTGCAGGTCGTTATCGAAGATTATGTCGCCGCCGAAGGCCCCAAGATTATCTCGATCTGGGCCGTCAATCTGGCTTTCTTGTTTTTGGCGATTGCGGCCTTGCTGGCCGTGTTTCGCATCGTATCGGTAGGGTGATTCATGGCCGCAGATTATAAAATTATTGAACATGCTTACGATGTCGTCGTGGTCGGTGCAGGCGGCGCGGGACTTCGGGCTACCTTAGGTATGGCGGAAAGGGGCCTTAAAACCGCCTGCATCACCAAAGTATTTCCCACCCGCAGTCATACCGTCGCCGCGCAAGGCGGCATCAGCGCCGCACTGGGCAATATGGGCGAAGACGACTGGCGCTTTCACATGTACGACACCGTCAAAGGCTCCGATTGGCTGGGCGATCAGGATGCTATCGAGTATATGTGCCGCGAAGCCATTCCCGCCGTGATCGAGCTGGAGCATTACGGCGTACCGTTTTCGCGCACCGCCGACGGTAAAATCTATCAGCGCGCGTTCGGCGGCATGACCACGCATTACGGCAAAGGACGGGCGCAACGCACTTGCGCTGCGGCCGATAAAACCGGCCATGCTATCCTGCATACCTTGTACCAACAGTCCCTAAAACATAAGGCCGAATTCTTCGTCGAATATATCGCGCTGGATTTGATCATGGAAGACGGCGAATGCCGAGGCATCCTGGCTTGGTGTCTGGACGACGGCTCGCTGCATTTGTTCAAATCGCAGATGACCGTGCTGGCGACCGGCGGTTACGGGCGCACGTTTTTTTCCTGCACCTCGGCGCATACCGTGACCGGCGACGGCAACGCGATGGCCTTGCGCGCGGGTTTGCCGTTGCAGGATATGGAGTTCATTCAGTTTCACCCGACCGGCATTTACGGCGCAGGTTGTTTGATTACCGAAGGCGTAAGAGGCGAGGGCGGTTACCTGACCAATTCGGAAGGCGAGCGCTTCATGGAACGCTATGCGCCGTCCGCCAAAGACTTGGCTTCGCGCGATGTGGTCAGCCGCGCGATGACCATTGAAATTGCAGAAGGCCGGGGCGTAGGGCGGCTGAAAGATCACATTTATTTACATATCGAGCATCTTGACCCGGCTATTATTCACGAACGCTTGCCGGGCATATCGGAAACTTCGAAGATTTTCGCCAATGTCGATGTGACCAAACAGCCGATTCCGGTGTTGCCGACCGTACATTACAACATGGGCGGCATTCCGACCAATTACAAAGCCGAAGTCGTAACCCTGAAAGACGGCGATCCCGATGCGGTGGTGCCGGGCCTGATGGCGATCGGCGAGGCGGCTTGCGTTTCCGTGCATGGCGCGAACCGCTTGGGTTCGAACTCGCTGCTCGATCTGGTGGTGTTCGGCCGCTCCGCCGCGATACGCTGTGCGGAATTGATCAAACCGGGCTCAAGGCAGAAACCGTTGGCGAGCAATGCCTGCGACAAAGCCATCGCCCGTTTCGATAAAATCCGCAATGCGAACGGCAGCCGCTCGACCTCCGACATTCGCCTGGACATGCAAAAAGTCATGCAAGCCAAGGCGGCGGTGTTCAGGACCGGTTCCACGCTGACCGAAGGCATCAACGCGATGGCGGAAGTCAGAAAAACCTTTGCCGATGTCAAAATAACCGATAAATCGTTGATCTGGAATACCGATTTGGTCGAAACGCTGGAGTTGGATAACCTGCTGAGCCAAGCCACCGTGGCAATCAACGCCGCAGGCAACCGCACCGAAAGCCGGGGCGGCCATGCACGGGAAGATTACCCGAAACGCGACGACGAAAACTGGCTGAAGCATACCCTGACCTGGCTGGACGGCGATCAGGTCAAAATCGATTACAGGCCGGTGCATATGTACACCTTGACCGACGAAATCGACGTAATTCCACCAAAAGAGAGGGTGTACTAATGGCTGAATTTACCCTGCCCAAAAACTCGGTGTTAATCAAAGGCAAAATCTTTAAAGCGCCGGAAGGTGCAACCAACATCCGCCGCTTTGAAGTGTACCGTTGGGACCCCGAATCGGGCGAAAACCCGCGCATCGATGCGTTCGAACTGGACATGGACAGCTGCGGCCCGATGGTGCTGGACGCGATCCTGAAAATCAAGAATGAAGTCGACAGCACCTTAACCTTCCGGCGCTCCTGCCGCGAAGGCGTGTGCGGCTCCTGCGCGATGACTATCAACGGTAAAAACTCGCTGGCCTGCACCAAAGCCATCGACTCCTATTCCGGCACGGTCAAAATTTACCCGCTGCCGCATTTGCAAGTCGTTAAAGACCTGGTGCCGGATCTGAACCATTTTTATGCGCAATACGCCTCGATCAAACCGTGGATAGAAACCCAAACCCCAGCGCCTGCCGATTCCGAGCGTCTGCAAAGCAAGGAAGACCGGGAAAAACTCGATGGTTTATACGACTGCGTGCTGTGCGCCTGTTGCTCGACCAGCTGCCCCAGTTATTGGTGGAACAGCGAGCGTTACCTGGGCCCTGCTATTTTGCTGCAAGCCTACCGCTGGCTGGTCGACAGCCGCGACGAAAGCACCGGCGAACGGCTGGACGAACTGGAAGACCCGTTTAAATTGTACCGATGCCATACGATTATGAATTGCACCGATACCTGTCCTAAGGGCTTGAATCCGGCTAAGGCGATTGCCGAAACCAAGAAGCTGTTGGTGCAGAGAAAATTGGGCTGATGGACGAGCTGGCTCGATTAAAGTGGCAATGCCGGCGGGGGACTAAGGAGCTGGATTTTTTGCTGAACCGGTATTTGGAAACGGGGTATTTGGTTGCGGATCAGGCGGAGAAGGCTTTGTTTGTTGAGTTGTTGGGATTTGAAGATGATGAACTGTCCGCAGTTTTAATGGCTGAGGCGGAAGTGCCGGAAGAAATGGAGGTTTTGGTTGGGAAGATACATAGTCAACCCTGAAAAAAGCGCCCCAACCATGCTTACAGACACCGAGACTCCGATCTCAGCCGGTAACAAGCTGTTAAACGGAAGCCATCTCAACGTCATGCATTTTACGTTCGGCTTCAGGATCGAATAGCGGTTTTAAGTAACAAATTTCATGCAAATGTTTTGATCGATGCCGAAGCTAAAATAGAGATTTATACTATGTCTGAAACCCTTATAGAAAAAATAACATCTGAAGTTTCCTCTTATTACGCCGCCGTTACTCAGTATCGTCCAAATAATGATCTTGCATTTCGAACTAAACTTCGCAGGACACTCCAAGCAAAGCTCGAACCTTACTTAGACGGCAAATTAATAGATTCGTTTACAGTTATCTGTGATGAAACTAATAACGATACGCGAGATGTAAAGCAACCTGTAAAGCTGGATGTTATCGTAAGAATATCCAAATCTTCGCCAAAACATATCATTTCGTTGCCTTCCGGGAAACCGAATCAGCAGGATCAAATGGCACTGAAAAAACGTAGTTCGTTATGGTACAAATCAATAGATAGCGGGGAATCATTATGGAATAAATTATTCGGTAAACCGGCGGAAAAAAAGAGTTAATATGGATTACCGGGTAGGGCGCATCGCGCCCCATTTCGAAGCTTAACCGTACTGGGGATGTTGATCCCCGACATGGATTGTTCGTTGGAATATTTTAAAATAACCTGTTGATTCTGGTATTTGTAAATGAAGCAGCAAAAAGGGTCTTGCGCATTTTCGTGACCGTTCAGGCTGTTCGGTAAGCATTGAACGTGAATTACACATTAAATTAGGTACTTATATGCAAACATTAAAAAAACAATTAAAACAAAATATGGCGTTGATTTTTATCAGTATTCTGCTTCCTGCTAATATTGCAATGGCGGCGACAGACCAAGCAGACCAAGAAAAACTGCTTAGGGCGCGCGTAAAGAACCTTGAGCAAGATACCGATCACTCAGCTCATGTAATGCCTATCGATAAGAAGCTGGAGTTTCATGGCGTTTTTTACGGTTATCTTCCTTGCAAAGACTGCGACGGCATTAAAGCGACACTGTCGTTAAAACAAAATAACAATTATCTGTTGGTGACTCAGCCGGCAAAAGAATCCTCAAGGGAATTTTATGAGAAAGGAAAATACACTTGGGATGAGGAAACCCATACCGTTGTTTTAACGCCGCGCACAGAGTCAACCATACGGCAATATCGTATTGAAAACGAAGGAACGCTGGTTCAGCTTAACAGCGATGGAACGAAGGTGGCAGGAGAGACAGATCGCTACACTTTACGCAGAAGCGATACGGTGAAGTCACGTGAGGTGCATATTCACTAAGATCAATATAGCTTGTTCCAGCCCGGCGCGAGGGAACAAGAAAAACGCCTCTATAGCCGAACAACAAGCCGGATAGGGAAGGCAGGAAATTATGCAAAAAAACAGCTACACAATAAGAACAATGGCCCGGCAAGAACTCGACATCGCGCTCGACTGGGCTGCCGAGGAAGGATGGAATCCGGGGTTGTACGATGCCGATTGCTTCTATGCCGCCGATCCAGACGGTTTCCTGGTTGGATTGCTCGACGATGAACCGATTGCAACGATTTCAGTCGTGAAATACGGCAGTTCGTTCGGCTTTCTCGGGTTATATATAGTCAAGCCGGAGTATCGCGGCAAAGGCTACGGCATGCAGATATGGGATGCCGGGCTGGCGTTGCTTAGCGGCCGCACTATCGGCCTTGATGGCGTGCTCGCCCAGCAGGACAATTACAAAAAGTCGGGATTTACATTGGCCTATAGCAACGTTCGCTATCAGGGAGCCGGCGGCGGCCATTATCCGGCTGCTTCCGGTATTGCGCCGTTGTCCGCGCTGGCTTTTGATGATATTTGCGCATACGACCAGGCTTTTTTTCCGGGCAACCGCAGGGAATTCCTGAAGTGCTGGATAGCCCAGCCGCAAAGTACGGCGTTAGGCATTCTGCGCGACAACAAGCTGGCCGGTTACGGGGTTTTGCGTAGCTGCCGTTCAGGATACAAGGTGGGGCCGCTGTTTGCAGACAGCCCCGAGTATGCTGAACAGCTGTTCCTGGCTTTAAAATCACATGCCCCGGAAAACGCTCAGGTTTTTCTGGACATACCGGCAATCAATGCGGCGGCAGTCGATTTGGTGAAGCGGCATCAGATGGTTGTCTCGTTCGAGACGGCGCGCATGTATACAGGGCAAAGCCCAGATTTGCCGATAAATCGGCTGTTCGGCGTGACCACTTTTGAGCTTGGCTGAGCGCAATTAGCAAAAATAGCCAGATCGGGTTTGTAAAATGCAGGGTTTCGCGGCAATGGCCTAATCGGTTCCTCTATCTGTATCTTCCTGTGCCAAGCTCTCGGCTTCCGCGTTTTCGGCTTTGAACAGTTCGGAGATCAGCTCAATTTCAGCCGCGAATTGAGGCAGTGCGGGAATTTTCCAGGCTTTCCCTGAAATGCGGGATAGCAAGTTATTCAACCAGAGCCGGTTCGATCTCGCTTGTTGAATGATCAGTTTGCGGGATGCCTCGTCGTCGCTGACAATGGCAAAATCTTCCAGCCAGACTTCAATCGCTTCCGCTTCGCCGAGAAGCAGGATTTGAACATAAGCTGTTCGCGCGTCGAGGTCGAAATTAAAATCCTTTAATTCTGCAATGCCCTTAAGAATGATATTGGCTACCCATATGATCATCATGTTGGGTGTCCATTTTATGGCTATTTTTATTAAACCGGCTTTAAAACTCATTTTTATCCTTTATCAGTTGCGTGTTAAGTTCTATAAGAAAGCGCTTCCCCAAGCAGCGTTCTGTGATTCGGCCGCTAAGCATAACTTAAAAAAGACTCATTGCAATCCTGCGAATGAACTTGCCAAAATCCGGGGTTACAGGCAATCGATTCCTTTCTTTGAAAACAAAGAAAAGTTTTAAGCAGGGCGCTTTTCTTCAGTCCGCCGGCGCATCGCATCATGTTCCGATTCAGGCGCAGAGCCGCAGTGTATACGGCGTCAGGCAGTTATTTAAGTCAAGATTGGCATTTTGCGGGCCGTCATATTCCTGTAATGAATATGTCATATTCTGGAGCAATACCTATCCGAACAGTCAGAATAGCACATGTCAATATTGCATAACGAACTCACCAAAATTCTCGACGGTAAGCAATTAACCCCCCATTTCCAGCCTATTGTTTCTTTATCCCAAAAGAAAATAATGGGTTACGAAGCGTTGATTCGCGGCCCCTCCGATAGCCCGCTGCACAGTCCGTTTAATTTGTTTGATACGGCTGAACGTTTTGATTGCAGCATAAAACTCGAATACATCTGCCGCGAGCTGACTATAAAGCGCTACGCCGCTTTAAATATTAAAGAGAAGCTGTTTATTAATGTAAGTCCTTCCGTTCTGCTGCAACCGGATTTCAAAAAAGGAGAAACACTTAAGTTTCTGGATCAATTCGGCGTCGATCCCCGCTTTGTGGTTATTGAGTTGACAGAGCATCAGCCGACTGATGATTTTCAATTAATGCGCGAAGCGGTCACCCATTACAGGAAAATGGGTTTTGAAATAGCCATTGACGATCTGGGCGCCGGCTACTCGGGATTAAGGCTCTGGTCGGAGTTACAACCTGAATATGTAAAGATAGATATGCATTTTATTCAAGGTATCAATAACGACCCGGTCAAGCTTAATTTTGTTCGATCTATTCAAAACATCGCCAGTTCTTTGAATTGCAATGTGATAGCCGAAGGCATCGAAACGGAAGAGGAATTTAAAGCGGTGGAACAACTCGGCATTACTCATGCCCAAGGCTATTATTTTGCCAGACCCACGGCGATTCCATTGGAAAAAGTCGATGAATCGTTATTTGTTGTCAGCACCCAACCCAGTCAGCTTAACGCGACTAAAGCCTCTCATATCGCCCAATACATAAGGCCGGTTTCAGCGGAAACGGCCATCAGCGAAGTGATGAGTTTGTTTCATAACGAGAGCGACTTAACGATCTTACCCTTGGTTGATGACAATGTGGCGGCCGGCATTATTTTTCGCGACCACTTTCTATTCAAATTGTTTTCCAGCCGCTATGGCATAGAGTTGTACGGCAAAAAACCGATAAAAACATTCATAGAAAAAACGCCGTTAAGTTTCGACCAAAACACGCCGATTGAGTCGGTCAGTAAACAACTGACCGACTCAATGCGCAACGATCAGGCTTTTATTATCAGCAGTGACGGGAAATACATTGGCGTAGGAACGATACTGAAACTGCTTGAAGAAATTACCCGTCAGCAGATCCGCAATGCCAGACACGCTAATCCGCTGACCCTGTTGCCGGGCAGCGTACCGATCAATGAGCAGATCGACCAATTACTGGCCGCCAACATTCCGTTCAGTTTCGGCTATTTCGATCTTGATCACTTCAAGCCGTTTAACGACGTTTACGGCTACAGCGCAGGCGATAACATCATTAAGGCGGTTGCCGACACGCTGACTCGATACATACCCGCAGAGAGCGGTATGGTCGGACACATCGGCGGAGATGATTTTATCGTCATTTTCATGGGGCATGACTGGTTAACGCGTTGTGAAAATATTCTGGAGTCATTTGAAAACACGGTTCCTGCTTACTACACCGATGCCGATGTCAGAGCGGGCGGAATTCACGCTGAAAACAGGGCCGGAGAAAGCTGTTTTTTCCCGTTGATAAGCCTCTCAGTCGGCTTAGTCGACTCTATGTCAACCGCTCAGTGCCAATCCCATGTCGATATAGCCGATCTGGCGTCCGAAGCGAAAAAACAGGCCAAAAAAATTGATGGCAACAGTTACTTTATCAATCATCGCATAGCGCCAAAAACGCCGGAAAACCCTGAATCCTTTGCGCATAACCCCGTCGTAAAACTACATGTTGTCGGTTAACCCTGAAAACGCTTAAGTTCCGCACCAAGGTGTGGGAGCAGGTAATAATATTTAACAAAGGATCTTAAAATGTCTGGTCATATCAGTTTTAAAGTTCGCATCTTATTCGGTTTTCTTGCCATCATCGGTTTGATGGCCATCATTGTTGCAGTAGGTTTGTTTAATTTCTCGCAGACTCAGCGCGACGTGGCGAGAGTCGATGAGGTTTTTCTGCCCAATGCGTTGCTGGCTGAACGAATGGCGATTTATACCGTACAGGTACAACAACTGTTCACGCAGATTTCAATTAACCAGGATCCCGATGGATACCGGGATGCGGAGAGGGCGGCCGAAGACTTTAAGCAGGGTATCGCCCAGTTCCGTGAGCGTCTGGCCGGAGAAAACCCGGCAAAAACAGCGAAACCGGCGGCTGATGTAAGCGTCCAGGCTACAACTCTGAATAACGTCGCCTCAATTGAAGCAAAAATGAAAGAATTGGCGGCTCTTGAGGCCGCCTTCGACTGGTATTACAGTGAAGGCAAGCGTATGAGTACGGTTTACGCTACCGAGGGAACCGATGCCGGCAATCTGGTCATGAAAGATTTCAATAAATTGGCGAAAAACTTACGAACGCAGCTGAACAGAATTAAAAACCAGGGTGTAAACGACGCAAAAAACAACGCCCATGCGATCACCGAATCAACCCGGCATGCGTCCACGATCATGCTGGTCATATCTTTGGCCGGTATCGGCCTGGGGTTGGGCATTACTTTCTACCTAACGCATTATCTGGACAAGCGGCTGGGCATAGATCCTTATTTTGCCAAAGGAATTGCTTTGGAAATCGCCGAAGGTAACTTAACTCGGGATATTCAGCTTAATCAGAAAGACAACAGCAGTTTGTTATATGCAATGAAGCACATGCAGCAGCAACTGTTGGACCGCATTACGGCGGAGCGTAAAGCGGCCGACGAAACCCTGCGGGTCAAGATTGCGTTGGACAGCGTCAGCACCGGGGTCATGATTGCCGATAATGACCGCAACATCATTTATGTCAATAAGTCGGTAATCGAAATTCTAGATAAATCCGAAACGGGAACTGACCGGCAGGCTTCAAAATTTTCTATCGATAAGCTGGTCGGCGCCAATATCGATGATTTCCATAACGATCCGTCCAGTCAGGCAAAAATGCTCGGTTCCTTAGCCGGAACCTATGAGGCCGAAATAATGATGGGCGGCCGTTCAATGGTCGTGATAGCCAACCCGGTCATCAATGAGCAAGGCCAGAGGTTGGGTACGGTGGCTGAATGGCATGACCGCACCGACGAGATCATGGCGGAAAATGACGTCGCCGCGATTGTCGGAGCCGCAGCGAGCGGTGACTTCAGTCAGCGCTTCGATCTGGAAGGCAAGGAAGGCTTTTTCCTCCATTTGGGCGAAGATATTAACCGTCTGATGCAGACCAGCGAAGCCGGACTCAACGAAATCGCGCGAGTATTGGGGGCGCTGTCCCGCGGCGACTTGACTGAAACTATCACCAGCGATTATTCGGGGACTTTCGGGCAACTTAAGGATGACGCCAACACCACAGTAGAAAAACTCAAAGACATTATCAGCCAAATCAAGGACGCGGCTGACGGCATTAACACCGGGGCCAAAGAAATCGCTTCAGGCAATAACGATTTGTCGCACCGCACCGAACAGCAAGCCGCCAGTCTGGAGCAAACCGCCGCCAGCATGGAAGAATTGACTTCCGCCGTTCGACATAATGCGCAAAACGCCCAGCATGCCAACCGGCTTGCCGTCGATGCATCCGATATCGCGGGAAAAGGCGTTGAAGTGGTTGATCGAGTCGTTGTGACGATGAATGACATCAATGAATCGTCGCACAAAATCGGGGATATTATTTCGGTCATCGACGACATTGCGTTCCAGACCAATATACTCGCCCTCAATGCCGCGGTAGAAGCGGCTCGTGCCGGCGAACAGGGCAGGGGCTTTGCCGTTGTGGCGGTGGAGGTGCGCAATCTTGCGCAACGCGCCGCGACCGCCGCCGGAGAAATTAAAGACTTGATTCACGATTCGGTAGACAAGGTTTCAGACGGCAGCAAGCTGGTTACCCAGGCGGGAACAACCATGAAAGAAATCGTTGCATCTATCAGCGGCGTTACAGACATGATGGCCGAAATTACCGCAGCCTCCGCGGAACAAGGTTCCGGCATCGAACAGGTCAATCAGGCTATCGCCCAAATGGACGACGTAACCCAGCAAAACGCCGCCTTGGTGGAACAAGCCGCGGCGGCAGCGGAATCGCTGGATGAGCAGGCGCAAAACCTGGTGGAAACAGTGAGCAGCTTTAAAGTGGATCATAGCTTCAGCAGTTCTTACCGGCTTATCGCTCATCCGGCTCCCGTCGCGACAAGCCGTAAAACGCCGCTGTTAACCACGGATGCCGATGTCTGGGAAGAATTTTAAGGAAAGACTGCAAATTGCTGCAAACAGGATTAGACCTGGGAATATCGGTCATCAGCCAGCCTGCTTCAAAGAAGCAAGAACGATAAGGGTATGTAGCATCTTTATATTAGATATTTTTATCTAATATTATCGTTTTATTGAATGTTGAGCCCTGTTTAAACTTTGCTCCGAGGTAAGCGATACGATTCAGGAGCCTTTGCACTGTGCGTAAATAGCCGTATCACAATTCAAGAAACGCATTAACGTAACTTCGCCGTGTTTTTTCCAAGGCTGAGGGGATTAGTAAAAAGAGTCTTGTTGGTGCAAGTTAACGAACATGCGCACAAAAACGAATTGCACGTATCAGCCAAATGTAAGCAATCGCACACGTTTAATTTCATGGTAATGTTTATAACTAATTGTAATTTTTAGATAAATTTGAATGTTATTCTTGCCGGTTCTTTTGGCACAATATTCGCTTTAAATACTACGGAGGTTCCTGGAAATTGAATCGCGGCCTTATGAAATCCAGCAGCTTGAGGATGCAAACCGGCTCGAATCAGAAGAACCCTATGTTGTCATGAAACCTTAAACAGACGTTCATGCCTTTGTTATGTCGATAAGTTCTAATTTGTATTTGAAAACCCAACGCCATTTAAACGGAAAAGATATGTTTTCTATATGGCTTTCTCTAGGAGAATAAAAATGAACCTACTCAATTTTATCCAAAAAGAGCTGCATGCAGCATGGTATGAAGCGACTTATCCGTTATTTTCGGTCGACTCTGTGGATGACTGTTTTTATACGGAGCTGTCTAACTACTACCAGTCGATCAAGGGGAAAACTATCGATACCAATAGCGGCGAGTCGCTATTTTCAGCAACAACCGGTTGACTCAAAGATCCGGCGTCAATGGGTCCTAAGCACCGGTCCCGGTCGCCGGTTTTCAGTTAAGGACTTGGCTGCCGTTTAAATCTATAAGAATCAGGCGTCCGCATTAAAGCGGGGTCCTGATTCTGCGCGTTTGACTAAGGCTATGCGGGCGTTTTACCAGGATGCTTGTTTTATCAAGGCTAGCTTGAGCGCCATAATCCAGTATACTTCGCAGGAACAACACGAATGAGTTATTGGGAGGTATCATGAAGCGCACGATCTTATTTATACTACTGCCGGTGGTCTTGGCGGGTTTGGTCTCGGCTTGCGATCAGGGGCGGAAAACGGAAAAGACGGGTTCGTCCGTAGTCAAAAAATATGCGAAAGCGACTCTGTTGGAAGGTACGGTCAGCAATGACAAGGGCGTGGTTAAAACAGGCACGGTGGAGGTAAGCGATGAAAACGGCCGTATTATCGCCCATGCGGCTGTGGATAACGGCCATTACAGTGTGGAAGTTCCGGTTAATACGATTTTGCCGATTCTGTTGACGTTTTCTTCCGAGTCGGGCGCGGAAAAATTAGTCGCCGCAGTCGTTCATGACTCGATTACGAAATATGAGATTAATCCATTAACGACCGCGATTGCAGCCGCCGCCAAAACGATGGGCGGTTATACCCACGCCAATATGATCCGCGCGGCGGAATCTGCGGCGCATGTTCCCGACGCCAACAAAACCACAACCGGCTGGCGCGGCGATCCTACCACCCAATACGGCGGCTGGCATTAACCCGGTTCAATTCTTCATGACTCCCAGAATCATTGCTATATGAGCCAGCTCGGCGGCGGTTGATACGTTAAGCTTGCTTCTTATTTGCGTACCGTAATTGGCGACGGTTTTATAGCCAAGGCAAAGTTCGTCGGCGATTTTATGGGCGGTCAGGCCTTTCGCCAGCAGCAGGAATACGTCGAACTCCCTGGCGGACAGGCTATCGACAATGGTCTGATAATCATCTGCGTCGCTATTGTGCAGAGGCGCGTTTTTCATCAAGCCCTGTTCGATATAAATCTCACCGGCGGCTATTTTCTGTATCGCCTCTACCAGTATTCCGGGGGCGCTGTTTTTGGTGATATAGCCTTTGGCGCCGGCATTCATGGCCCTGTCCACATAAACCATTTCATCGTGAACGCTAAACACCAGTATTTTGGCGTTACTGTGACGGTTGCAGATGCGGCGTATACTCTCCAGTCCGCCGATGCCGGGCATGGACAAGTCCAACACCATGACATCCGGCTGTTGTTCCAGATACAGCTGGCAGGCGGCCTCGCCGCGCTCGGCTTCGGCGATGACTTCAATGTCGTCCTCTGTCGATAACAGCATCCGAAAACCGGCGCGGACTACGGCATGGTCGTCGACCAGGATGACTTTTATCTTGTCTTTCATGATAACGGGATGGTTGCGATGATGCTCGTGCCTGATTGCGGTTGAGAGTGGATGGTCAATTCCCCGCCCAAACTGTTGATTCTTTCCTTCATGCCCAGCAAGCCAAAACCGGTTTTTATCGTGTCGGCTGCACAGCCATGTCCGTCGTCGATGACTTGTAGCCGTAGCTCCGCTCCGGTTTTGGCTTGGTGATCGATTTTCAGGCTGATGGCGGCCTGCTTGGCTTGTGCGTGACGAACAATGTTGGTTAAGCATTCCTGCACGACCCTGAATATTTGAATGGTGATTTTTTGCTCCAGATGATCGACTTCGTCAGGGCAGGCGATAGTGAGTTTTAACTCGGGATTTCTAATCGCCCAGTGGTTTAACAGGTCTTCCATAGTGGCTTTCAGCCCCAGTTCTGTCAAGATCAAGGGGTGCAGTTGATGCATCATGGAGCGTACTACAGTCATTAAATGATCGCAGATAGAGACAATACTGTCAGTGGTTTGTTTGATGCCGGCAGATCCGGCTTGGGCGCGCCCGGCAGTCACAGCCATCACTTTAATCGCGGTCAGCGATTGGCCCAGTTCGTCATGCAATTCCTGCGACAGTCGTTGCCGTTCGTCTTCCTGTATTTCCAGGGTATGCTGGGTTAATGCCCGGTTTTCTTGCTGGCTTGCACTCAGCTCGCCGGTCATGTGATTGATGGCTTTGGCGATACTGTCATATTCCTGGATGGAAAAGTCCGGCAGTTTTTGGCTGTACTGTCCGGTCTCAATGACCTTGAGCGCGTCAACGATGACGGCGATGGACTTAAGCGCTTTATTGAAAGCCAGATTGACGGCCAAAAAGGTAAATAGCGTCAGCAGAAACAGAGAGCTGAAAAAGGCAATGCTTTCTTGCCAGACTTCGGTGATTTCATCCAGCGGGTTGGCCTGAATAATCAGGGTGATTTGTTCGCCGTTGAAGCTGGTGATTTGATGCTCAACTTGAGGATAATCGGTTGCAACCAGATTGATAAACCACTGCGGCGGCTTTTCGTCATTATTGGTTGGCCGGCTTTTATGAGCAAAACTGATGATTCGCCCGGAAGGCTCTTTGAGTTGAATGCTTAAATGCCGGGTTTGGTTCAGCGAATTGAATTTCGGCAGCCATTCGGTCTCATTAAACGGCGTTTGCGAGGCTTGGGAAAAACCGAAGGTTATCAGTTGTACGGCCAAATTGATTGATGAATCGACTTCTTTATTCACCGCATCGCGAGCTTGCCAGATGGCTATCGAGCTGCCCAGCATCAGAATACACAGGGTAGAGATCAAAATTCGTATGTTAATTTGGTAGCGTAGGCTCATGTGCGGGTGCTGAGAAATTTTGACAAATAGCGGTATTATTCATTTATAGACGTTTATTAGCCATAGGAAAAATTCTCTTTTGCAGTCATGTTGTTTTTAACTTTATTGTTATATCAGGATTTTCTGTAATTGAAAGGTAAAGCTAATACCCTTGAAAGCAACCTCCACATGCTAATACTTCAAACAATGATCAATTTAGAGTTGACAGTGGGGCGAGTAATCAGCATAATACGCGTCTCAGTAAGGCGCCCGTAGCTCAGCTGGATAGAGTACACGGCTACGAACCGTGCGGTCGGGAGTTCGAATCTCTCCGGGCGCGCCATACTGAGATAAAGTTTATTCCCCTGTAGCTCAGTCGGTAGAGCGGATGACTGTTAATCATTAGGTCGGCGGTTCGAGCCCGTCCGGGGGAGCCAAATAAGAGAAAGCCTTGCATGAAAATGTAGGGCTTTTTTTATGTCTCCAGTTTCCCTAGCAGTCCTGGCGGATTCAGGGCAATGACTAAGCCAATATTTTTTTTGTATCAGGTAAAATAGGCTTTTTTTGAATAAAGCAGTTTTCCAGTATCCAAAGTAAATGCCCTATTTTGTTTGAAATCGTTAAATATTCCGCCAATATTCTCATGATAATGATTTTTGCCATTCCGGGTAGGGAATATTAAAAGCCGTTTATTGTTTTATATTAATCACCTGTAAGTTGGAGTTTGAAATGATTGAGCTGAAAAAGAGTAAGAATTTTGCCGGTTCGGAAGGTCCGGTGGTGTTGGTGATTATGGATGGGATCGGGATTGGTAAAAATCCGGAAAGCGATTTTGTGAAACAGGCGAAGACTCCGAATCTGACTTGGCTGCATGAGAATGCCTTGTACACGGAGTTGCGGGCGCATGGCGTTGCCGTGGGACTGCCGGACGACGGGGATATGGGTAATTCCGAAGTCGGCCATAATGCGATCGGCTGCGGCCGTATTTTTGAACAGGGCGCGGCTTTGGTCGGCAAGGCGATTGCATCGGGTGCTATGTATGCCGACGGTTCGGTTTGGCAGGAGCTCGTTTCCAATGTAAATCACAAAGCGTCGACGTTGCACTTTATCGGGCTGTTTTCGGATGGCAATGTACATTCCAACCTGAATCATTTGGAATCGATGTTGCGAAAGGCGAAGGAACAGGGTGTGAAGAAGGCGCGGATCCATGCGTTGATTGACGGGCGCGATGTGCCGCCGACGTCGGCATTGGACTATGTCGAGCGCTTCGACGCCTTCCTGAAAGAAATCAATGCGGACGGCACGGTCGATTATTGCGTCGCATCGGGCGGCGGGCGCATGAATATCACCATGGATCGTTATGACGCCAATTGGGATATGGTGAAGCGCGGCTGGGCGACACATGTGAAAGCGGAGGGCCGGACCTTTGCTTCCATGAAAGAAGCGGTGGAAACTTTCCGTGTCGAAAATCCGGGCATTTTGGACCAGGATTTACCCGCGTTTGTCATTGAACGCGACCGCGCGCCTGTGGGCCCGATTGTGGATGGCGACAGCGTTATTTTCTTTAACTTCCGCGGCGACCGGTCGTTGGAAATTACCAAAGCCTTTGAAGCGGATGAATTGAAGGAATTCGATCGCGGTCCGAAACCGGACGTGCTGTATGCGGGCATGATGCAATATGACGGCGACCTCGGGGTGCCTGCGCGCTATCTGGTGACGCCTCCGGCGATTGACCGCACGATGAGCGAGTATCTCTCCAATGCGGGAGTCAAACAGCTGGCTATTTCGGAGACGCAAAAATACGGTCACATGACCTATTTTTTCAACGGCAATAATTCGGGCAAGTTCCCGACTGAGACCTGGAAGGAAATTCCGTCCGATGTATGCCCGTTCGAGGATGCGCCGCGGATGAAAGCGGATGAAATTACCGATGTGGTGGTTCAGGCGATTGAGAGCGGGGAATATAAGTTTATTCGCCTGAATTTTCCGAATGGCGACATGGTCGGGCATACAGGCGTGGTTAACGCGGTAAAATTAGCTGTCGAAGCCGTGGATGAAAATGTCGGCAGGATTATGGAGGCACTGAAAAAGGCCAATGGAATTATGGTTTGCACGGCCGATCACGGCAATGCGGACGACATGTGCGAACTCGATAAAAAGACCGGCGCGCTGGTGTTGGATGAGCAGGGGCGGTGTAAACCGAAGACGGCTCATTCGTTGAATCCGGTACCTGGGATTGTGTACGATCCGTCGGGGGCGGCCAACGCCCGTTTGGCTGATGTGCCGGAGGCCGGTATTGCGAATCTGGCGGCGACGTGTATCACGCTGTTGGGCTTTGAGCCGCCGGAAGATTATGCGGCAAGCCTGGTGAAAGTCGGCTAAACCTGGTGGGTTGGGCTTATAGCTCCAATTAATGGGCGCCCGCTTGCGGCCAGAACCGGCCATTCATTGAAGATTAACTTTGAATGGCTGGTGTTCGGAAGCTGTTTCTTATGCGGGTTGGCGTGTTATCCGATTTAGATCTTCGTTGTTCAATAATATCCGGCTCGGTTTTAGGGATTAGTGACCGCTTAGAGCCTCGAAACTCTTTCAGCAATATTTTTTAAGAAGCAATTCGGCTCATGCTGGAAGTCCCATTCTCTGCAATCAGATACGACTGCCCGCCTGAACGCCCCCTCTACCGGAAAGCTCTTGCCTGGCGGTCGTCTCGGGTGTTTCGGCACGCCTCTCCTTATTCCCGCTTTTGCTTTCTTGGGGCGGCACATGGCTCGCCAGCATAGGCTCGGGCGCCTTCTGCATTACCGTTACCGGCAGGCCCAGAGCGGCCCAATGATAAAGCCATCCGGCATCCTCGGAAACATTCGGCCATCGCTTGTTTTGCACTTTGGTGGCCATGTTGACGCAGCCATGGCTGGCGGGACGGCCAAAACTATTGTGCCAAAACGCGCCGTGGAAGGCGTAGTCTTTATGGAAGAACTGCGTATACGGGACATCTTCCACTTCATAGAAACCACGCTGTCCCCGGCCGACATCGCTACGCATGGTCTTGTGGAGGTAGCGGTCATAGATGTAAAAAGAACCCGTCACCGTGGGGGTTTTGCTTTTGCCCGTGCTGACCTTGAAGGTACGGACCACTGCGCCATTTTCCACGGCGTCCACACGCTGGTTGTCCAGGTAAACGAAAAGCCGCCGGTCCGTGCCGGTGTCGAATTGCTCGATCAGGGCTTGCTGCAGCGCACCGCCTCGCACGCTTCTTAAGTTCTGCCTGTCGGCGCTGACTTCTATAGTGCTTGAGGCAGGCCATGCCGGATTGGGGGTGAATTTAAGTTGGTGCTGCCCAATCCAACTCCATTTTCCAGGGATAGCTTTGCCATCGCGGGTTCTCACCTGAAGATTGGCCGCGGCATTGGGCCGATCGGCCAACGGTTCGCTAAAGGTCACTTGCAATGGCAAAATTAAGCCTAAATTGGTCAATCCCCGGACATTAGTTGCGGTGGTAAGCGGAGGGGCGGTCGTCAATTCAAGGTTTAGCGGCGGCAGAGGGACGCCGGTGGTGGATTTATAGTTCAACTGGATCGCATAGCTGTGGTCTTGCGCATAATCGCCGGCCAGCAAACGGATGTTCTGCCCGGTAGCATCGGGTTCCGCACTCAATGTTATGTCGGCCGAAGCCGTGACTTCGGCCACTGGTCGGTCGAAATGCAGGGTTATTGATGCGTCTGGTTCCAACATTCTAAGCAAGGGGCCATCCAACTTCGGCACGGCGACCGTTGTGAAGTTAAATTCGTGGGTTTCGGACTGTCTGGACCAAGATCGCTCCGCCGTTACCTTAATCGTATGGCGAGTCCCGAAGGCCAGGGGAGAGGGCAGGGCGAGACGGGTTTTGTCCTTCGCCTCAAACAGGACTTTTCCGGTGTCGTCGAGTAGCTCGACTTTGGACAAACGGGCGCCCAAGCCCACCGCCTCCAAGGTGATGGTCTTGCGCGGATCGACTTCGTTGACGCTTTGAAAGGACGTCATGGAGAACCCGTAAGGCAGCATGTCTTGGCTGACAAAGGTTGCGTTCGGCTTGGTTTGCACGACTACCGCCAAAGCCATGGCCGCCGCGGCCAGCCAGAAGAGAAGTAATTTGACCTCACCAAAATAAGTGGCCATCTTCATAAAGTCATCTCGTACCCAAACTAGGTGTATTCATTATTTAAGGCATCCCGTTCGGGGTGTCCAGGCAGAAAGCCGGTATTCAGTTAGTTTTATGCCCATTTCATCGTTCGTATTTTACAACAACTATCTCTGTCAGAAGAAAACCTTATAAACTAACCTGGCCTGCAATTCACATCGGATGGTTTTGGCATTCACCGGCAGTATACCCACGGCAAGAGGCCATCCCGTCTCAACGGCTATAGCCAATACGCTCCAGCCTTGGCTGCGAAGCTCCCGAACTTGCGGATATTTGGTGATTTTATCTAAACTATACCGGTGTTCACTTCGATTCCAGCGCACATTATGCAATCAACAACCAAAATCGTTGCCGGCTTGGCCTTGGCGGCATTGCTCGAAGCTTGCTCCGAACATAAGCCACTCATCGTCACGACTCCCACCGTCAAGCCCCAAATCCGGGCCGAACCGAAAATTTATTATACTCCGCCTTCCACGCTGCCTGGTCAACGGACTGTAGAGGATATACTGCAAGTTTACGGCGGATATGCGGCGCGCCAACTCATTCCCTACTTTGCCAAGGCTAGGGTCTCCTACCCTCCCAGAGAAGTCACCTTTATCGCCTTGAAACAGGAAAAGAAACTGGAACTATGGGCCAGAGACAGCGGCGAATTCCGTTTCATCCGTGACTACGATATTCAGTCCGCCAGCG
This sequence comes from Methylobacter tundripaludum, assembly GCF_002934365.1. GTDB lineage: Bacteria > Pseudomonadota > Gammaproteobacteria > Methylococcales > Methylomonadaceae > Methylobacter_A > Methylobacter_A tundripaludum_A. The sequence goes on from NZ_PTIY01000002.1 coordinate 319,480, forward strand.
GCGTGGCCGGCCCCAAACTGCGCCAAGGCGACAGGCAGGTGCCGGAAGGTATTTACCGTATTGAGGCGTTGAATCCCAACAGCCATTATCACTTGTCGATGAAAATAAATTACCCCAACGAATTCGACATCTTACATGCCTATCAGGAAGGACGCGCCAATCCGGGTTCTGATATTTTCATCCACGGCAGGGCCGCCTCCATCGGTTGTCTGGCCATGGGCGATAAGGCGATAGAGGAACTTTTCGTCCTCACCGCTCAAGTGGGGGCCGAAAATGTGAAAGTCGTAATTGCTCCGCACGATCCGAGGACCTACCCTTTGGATGCTGAGTCCAAAGAACTTCCGAAATGGACCTCGGAACTTTATTCGATTATCTCCAGAGAGATTAAAGCGCTATCGACAGCGATGAAGTCGGCAAAAGTCGGGTTATGACCATCATTGGTTAGCCGGTCTTACAGGGAAAGTCCGGCATGCGGATGCAGGGCTTGTTTACGCTCTTTGATCAGGACTTTCCCGTCTTTATGCGGATGCTGCTTGGGTGCTGGAACAATGCCGGCATCAAATAGGCCCCGCCACGCGCCGTGAAGCGCGTAATGGTGTATTAATATCTTTGTTACGCAATTTTTAGCCGTCTTTCGTGAACGTTAATCAATAGGCGAGCCGCTTTTCAAGCGGCATGAAACAGAATCCGCGGCTTTTTGTTGGAGTTGTTCCGTCAGCTCCATGATTTGCTGATCCAACATGAACCGCAGTTCCCATTCCATTGCCAGGTCGGCCGGCAGGCTGTCGATGCGGTGGTGTTCGGTGTAGCTTTGTTTAAGCAGCGCGTGGATGTCGGCAACCCCTGTCTGGGACTCCGGTTGCCGGCCTTGCAGTACTAACGCGGTATTCTCCAGAGCGCTTGTCAGTGCCGCGTCGAAAGCCCGGCTATGCTGTTGCAGCTCATCGGGAAAATTGCCGAATTGCTGGCCGCTTAGCAATCGATAGCGCCGCCTGATCTGTAGCAAGCCGGACAAATTGCCGGCCCCTGTAATAACCGCGCTCAGCGCCGTTCTTTCGTTGACTTTGTGGGGCAATCTTGCATCCGGTTCCAGTATCGCGTGAACCACCAAATCCTGGGCGACAGCCAGATCTTTTTCTGTCGATAGGCGCAACGGCAAGGTGGACTTAAGCATCAGGCTCAGGTCCGGCAGCCGGGTTGTGAACTTGGCGAGTGTATGCAGCGCCGCTACGCTATGGTGGCGGGCAAGCACAATCGAACGCCGCGGCCATAGTGCATAGTCGAGTATTCCCATCACGGCTATGCCCAGCAAGATGCCGATCACCCGGTCGCGCGGCAGATAAAGATCGGTGACCTGGCCGAAATCGTGTAAAACGAACATTGCGAACGAAAACCCGAGCTGCCTGCCCATGTAGGCTATGCGTTCACTGCCGGAGGAAATCCAAGCCGCAAGAGCCCAGATCGGGGCTGTTGCAAGCGCAAAGCCGGCGATGGTGTCGAGCTGGGATTGGAACACCAGCACATAAAAGTAGGCGCAGAGTCCGCCGAGGATAGCGCCCGACACGCGTAATATCGACAGCCGGTAGTCGGCGCCCAGGCTGGTTTGCGCCGCGACCAGGCAGGTTGGTATGGCGGTGTTGATATCCGGCCAGCCCAGGCTTTCCACGATCAGCGTGCAGAGTATGGCACCCAGAGAAAATTTAATCCCGAATTGCAGGCTGTCGGCATGCGTCGCCCAGAATTCATAACCCAACCAGGTCGGAAACCAGCCGGCTGTTTCGTTATCGTCGGTTTCGGCCTCGATGGCTTTAATGTCAGGCGAAGCTCCGGGATCATGCAAGTCGCGCATCAACCCGGCGATACGTTGCAGCGCGCGCCAAACTGCTGTTAACAGCGAAGGGTTAGTTGCCGGCGAATAATTGTGCAGCACGTCATCGACCAGCAGCGTGTCTATTTGCCCGGAAACATCGTGCGATTCTTCCACACCTTGCCGCAGCGCTGCACAGGCGCTTTGCAGCGCCAGATAGACATTTAATTTTTCCTGATTCATCGGTTGGGCGCGGTACTCCGCCGTCAATACCTGATCCAGCCAGATCGCCATCTGCCGCAGGCCGTCGATTTCAAGCAGCAGGGCAAGATAAGTATCATGCCGTTTATGCATGGCCGGATGTATCAGTTCCGCGTTTGCCAGCAAGCCCAGTACTTTGCCGAAGCTGCCGGGGCTGGAAAGTGTCGAGATGGCCCGCTTATGGATTTTCACGCCGCTGTCGGCCAGGCGCGCACTCAAGATGTGTTCCACTGCCGTGAGCTGTTCCGCGATATTCGCCTTCAGCTGCTTGCGCGGGTCTTGCGGTTTGATAGTCAGATGCACCGCTGTCCATGAGCCGATAGCGAGTATGCCAATGATCGGGATATTCCACAAGGCGTTATAGATGCCTTGGTCGGGAGTGCTTGGGCTATACAGCACAGCCACCGAATACCAGAGTGCGATGCCGGTAGGCCAGGCGATCAGGCGGGCATGAAACAGGGCGACAGCCAGTATGATGAAAGACAGGGGCAGCAACAACCAGGCATCGTTACCGGCCAACATCAGCGTAAATACCGAGATCAAGGTGGTGACGATGATATAGCCCAGCTGGCGCATGCCGAACGCCAGCGATTGACCGGTATTCGCATAGGCGTCGTAACTCAAGCATATCAGCAGCGCAATCGCCCCCAGCGGCGGCACATGCAGGGTTTGGCCGACCAGGACAATGATCAGCGAAACGATGAACAGGCGTAATGCGGCTACCCGACGTTCTGGAGAATCTTTGAGTTCAACCTTCAGGAATTGCGCCAGGCCGGTTCCGAACCAAAGTCTGCTGCGCCTTTTGTGAGGAACCGAAGCGTCGCCGCGGTTCATTGCGCAATCCGGGCTTTGCTGGTTCCTTGCTCATTGGTTGGCGAAAGCCCCGGAATTTCGGCGGGGCGATCCAGAACGGTGACAAAGGCGGTCATGCCCATGCGCAACGGATGTTCGGGGTCGCGTTCGTGTATTTCGATCCGCACCGGGAAACGGGATGCCAGGACGACCCAGTTCAGGGTGCGCTGAACCTCCGGCAGTACCCCTTGCTGCTTGGTATTATCGGGATAATTGGCCCAGCCGATACCGGTAACCACCCCACGGTAGCGCTTTCCCGGATAACCGACCAGGAACACGTCGACTTCCTGACCGGGGCGGATGGACTGTAAATAGGTTTCTTTGAAGTTGGCGATGACATACCAGTGGCGGTCATCGACCAGCGCGAACATTTGCGTCCCGATCTTGGCGTATTCGCCTTCGCGTGTGTTCAGGTTGGTGACGTAGGCGTCGAAAGGTGCACGCACCGAACAGTATTCGACATCCAGTTCGGCGGCGGCAACGACCGCTTTGGCCGCTTCGATGCGGGCATTGACGTTGCCGACCTGGGCAATCAGCGATACGGCGCGGCGGCTATCGCTTTTGGCCTCGTCTATCGCGCTCCGGGCAGAAAGCTCCTTGGCTCGTGCATCCGCCAGCTCGGCGCGGGATGCGGCGTACTTGGATCGGGCCTGCTTGAGCTGGTCCGCCGTTACATATTGTTTCTCCGCCAATGGCTCAAGGCGTTCCAGATAGCTATGCAGATATTCATCCTCAGCCTCAATCCTGTTGACCTCAGCCTCGGCGGCGGCGCGTTGGTGTTCCAGCCGCTCGATGGCCAGTTCGGCGGAACCGCTGGAGGCTCGTCTTGAATCGACCTCTTTTTCCGCCACCAGTAATTCGGCCTTGGCCTGGGCCAGTTTGGCCTGGTAGGGGCGGGGATCGATCACATACAGCAGGTCGCCCTGTTTGACGTACTGATTGTCTTCGACGTGCAATTCCACGATGCGACCGCTCACTTCGGGCGCGATACCGACGATGTTGGCCCGCACCATCGCATCGTTGGTGCGGGGATGCTGGTAGTTGATGCTCCAGACCAGCATTCCGGTCGAGAACGCTCCGAGCACGATTAATGTGCCGATGATGCGTCCCAGCATGATCCGTTGTTTAAGATTTACAGAATGATCGTTGTTTTCCATGATGGACGGCGCCCGTGTTTACGTCGAATAAAATAACAACCAGATGGCAAAAGTGCATAACGCCCACAGGCTAGGCACAATTAACAGTGGCGGCCCCAGATATGGCGCCAGCCGGTGTCGCACCAATTGCCACATCAGCACCATGCTTGCCATCAGTCCGGCAAGGATACAGATAATCCAGGCAGGCCAGAACGAACCTTCAATACTCAACATCGGGTCGCAAGCCGTCAAAAGAACACTGAAAACGGCCGAAAGACCTATTTTCCGCAATCCCGGCATGAATCTCATAATTTGCACCCGAACCGGGAACTGAGCTGGAATAATCTTCGTAACAACATTTGATTTATTTTAGGCAGCGTATTAATCGGGTCATTAAGAAATCAATCTTTAGATGAAATTTAAAGGTATTAAATAAATTATTTGAGCACCTAATTTTGCTATTTTGAGTCCTCAATTGCCGGCGTCCTCTTTCAGGTAATGCCTGGTCTACATGTATGCGGACTATAGACGGCGAGGACTGTGTGAACAAGGGTTCCAGCGTATAAACTTTTTTATTCTACACAATAAAGATAATGATACAGTGTATAAAAGAACAATATATAAATGATACGCGTATTCCCCGGTATTATTGCTTTATTAAAGCAATGATATTGTTGAGCGGATATTAACTTAACTTTCCAAAATATAACTAAACTGACGATTGAACTAAGGTGTTTTTAAGTTTGCGAGAGTTACAGCGTTGTAAGTGCGCTAACGTTCTATCATTGTTGCTAGGCCTGCCGCGCAGTGTCGGCAGATTGGCGATACCCGCAATGATGGCGTTGACGGCTTGCGTGCCGCCGAGTGCGGTGCAGTTTGATGAACCCTATGTTGGGGTTCCGGTTGATCGTGCCGTTAATTGGCGCGGTTACGAAGCCGGAACAGGCGCGCAGCAGATAGCCATGTCTGGCCGCCCGCGCGAGGAAAGCCCGATCGATACCAAGACAATCTACGACCTGCCTGCGCTAGTCGATCTTGCCTTGCATGCCAACCCGGAAACCAGAGTTAGCTGGGAAGAGGCGAAAGCCGCCGCAGCCAGGCTGGAAAGGAATCGTAGCGCCTGGTATCCGACGCTGACGGCTATGGCGTTCGGGCAATATTTCAAAACCAGTTTTCCCATCCCCGGAAGCGCGTTGGTTAGCACGGGTTACTCCTCTGTCGGCAGCCTGGATCTGGCATGGACACTGTTCGATTTCGGGCGCAGGGAGGCCTTGGTCGATGCGGGCGCGCAGCGCCTCCGCGCCGCTAATTTTGCGTTCAACCGCAAGCATCAGGAAATTGCCTATCGGGTTGCCAGCAGTTTTTTTGCCTATCAGGCTACCCTGGCCAAGGTCACGGCGGCGCAGCAAACACTTGACGCGGCACAGGCCAATTCCGCTTCGGTTCAGGCGAAACTCGACAAAGGCCTGGCTACACGCCCCGATTTGTTGCTGGCGGTTCAGGAGCAGGCGAGAGCCAGTTATGACCTGCAAGATGCACGCAGCTCGGTGACTCAGATACATGCGGATTTAACGGCTAATCTGGGCATTTCGCCTTCTTATACACTGCAACTAATCGATTTAAGCAAGCTGCAGTTACCGGCAAAGCTGGTGCAGTCGGTCGAAAAAATTGTCGATCAGGCATTGGAACAACATCCCGATCTGATGGCGCGGCTTGCGGAATTGCGGGCACGCGAAGCGGAAGTCAAGAAGGCCAGGGCAGAGTTCTTGCCCAAGTTTTCCCTGGGCGGCAGTCTGGGTAATCAATACTGGGGGAATGTGCATACAAATCCGCCCGGCAATGAGAGTTATTCGGCAAGTAATGGCGTCGGTACAGCGATGCTGACGATGGAATGGACCTTGTTCGACGGCTTTGAACGCAGCAATGCGGTGCATGAAGCCGAGGCCAGGAAAGAGGCTTCGAAGGCCCAACTTGAGGCATCGCGCCTGGAAATCATGCGCGATATCTGGAAAGCTTATGCCGACACCAAAACCGCATTGGAAAAACGCGAGTTTGCATTAGCCTTGTTGAAAGCCGCCGAAGAATCTTATGCCGCGACAGAAGAATCTTATACCCACGGCTTTTCCACGGTGATAGAGCTGCTGTCCGCGCAAAAGGATTTGGCGCGCGCCCGTTATACCGAAATCGACAGCCGCGCCACCTTGCTACGATCAGCGGCAACCCTGGTTTATGCTTCAGGAGGACAAAGCCGGGAAGAGTCGAATATCGACAGCGAAACGATTGGCCGCCGTATTCCGTAACAAGCGGTGTGGCGGGATTCATTGATTTGAGCCGCTATCTAATACTGTCCTTTATAATGGTAATATCTTTCTCGAATATTTCTTGAGCCATGCCCCAAAACACATCTTTCCAACGCGCAGCAGACGCGCCCTCTTTGCCCACCGGAACCGTTAAGTTCATTTTGTACTGCTTGTCCGGTTTTCGGGGCTGGATCGTTTTAATGTTGCTTATGGAAACCGGGCAGGCGGCATCCAGCATTCTGGTGCCTTATGCGATAAAAGCCATCATGGATGGTGTCGCGCATCTGTCTGGTACATCGGTGCTGGAAACTTTGCGTGCGCCGCTGTTGTTATTGCTGGGTTTGAATGTAGCGGAAATTCTGTTTAGCCGGGGCAGCGGTGCGGTATTGATTATTATGGGGCCGCGCTTGCGCCAGCGCACGACCAGAGCGATGTACGCCTATCTGCAATACCATGCGCCACGCTATTTCGGCAGCCATTTTGCGGGTGCTTTAGCCCATCGTATCAGCGAAACGGCGATGAGCGTCAATCACACGACATGGTCGGTGTTGTGCGATTTTTGGCCTATTCTGGTCACTTTTTCGGTTTCTATCGCGCTGTTATTAAACGTGCATCAAGGTTTGGGCCTGCTGGTTGCGGGCTGGGTATTGGCCTATGTGAGTCTTTCGTATTGGTTGGCGACGCGCTGCCAGCCTTATGCCCAAAGTTACGCGGCGACGCGCAGTTTGGTGAACGGCAAGATTGTTGATGCGGTGACCCATATTTTGAATGCCAAGCTATTTGCGCGCCTGCATTTTGAACGGCAGTATCTGGACGGTTTTTTGGAAACGGAAGTCCGGGCCGGGCGGCGCACTTTTTGGTATATGGAACGGGTGCGCTGGTTCCAGTTTATCGCCGCTGCGGCGCTGAAAATCGGCACGATTTACTATGCGCTGACCTTGTGGGACGGCGGCGTAATCGGCGTCGGCGATTTCACGATGAGTGTTGGACTGGCATTGTTGATCATCAGCGATGCGCGCAACCTGACCCGGCGTTTTTTGGAGTTTTTCGAATATGTGGGCAATGTCGCCAATGGCGTGAACACGATCGTTCAGCCCCATGAGATTGTCGATGCGCCGGATGCGAAGCCGCTAAAAATCAGCCGAGGCCGGATTGAGTTTCGTAATGTGCGTTTCGGTTATGAGCCGAATCAACCCGTGTTCGACGGCCTCAATGTAGTCATTGAGCCGGGGCAGCGGGTCGGGCTGGTCGGTTTTTCCGGTTCAGGCAAATCGACTTTCGTTGGGTTGATGTTACGCAATTATGAGCCGCAAAGCGGCCGGATTCTGATCGATGGCATGGATATTCAGCAAGTCCGGCTGGATTCGCTGCACGAACAGGTCAGTCTGATCCCGCAAGATCCCAGCTTGTTTCACCGCAGTCTCAAAGAAAATATCGGTTATGGCCGCCTGGAGGCGGACGATGAAGCTATCCAGGTTGCGGCGCGCATGGCGCATGCCGACGATTTTATCCGGGTGATGCCCGAGGGTTATGATTCGTTGGTCGGCGAGCGCGGGGTGAAATTATCCGGCGGCCAGCGCCAGCGCATCGCCATTGCGCGGGTGATGCTCAAGGATGCGCCGATTTTGATTTTGGATGAGGCTACGTCCAGCCTGGATTCGCTAACTGAGCAAACCATTCAGGAAAACCTGGATCGCGCTATGGGCCGCAAGACGGTGATCGCCATTGCACACCGCTTGTCGACGATTGCGCATCTGGATAGGATCCTGGTGTTCGATCAAGGCCGTATCGTCGAAGATGGCGGGCACGATCAACTCCTGGCTCGGCAAGGTGTTTATTACCGTTTGTGGAGTATGCAGGCGGGAGGTTTCTTGCCGTTAACGTGAACTCCGGCGGCTATTGCTCGGCCGCTTTGCGATACCAATAGGCCGCCTTGGTGTCGTCCTGCGCTACCCCTTGACCGGTTTTGTATTTAACGGCGACATTGTATTGAGCATTTGCCTCGCCTTGTTCCGCGGCCTTGAGATACCAGTCAAACGCTTGGACGTAGTTTTGCGCTACGCCTTGACCCAGTTCGTACATAACGCCTAATTTGAACTGGGCTTTTGCGTGGCCTTGTTCCGCCAAGTCCCGATAAAGCGATAACGCTTCCTCATGCCGGCCCCGTTCTTGCAAATCATAGGCTCGTTCAAAGATAACGTTAGCATCCTCCGTGCTTGATGGAGGCGGTTGCTGTGTGTATTCGTCTGGTGTGCTTTGTTCTTGATCATCCTGTTGTTCGGTTTCGTTAAACCGCGTACTTTTACTCTGCCGTCCGGCGATAGCTTCCTGTTCCCGAATCCAGGCGTTATGCGCATTGCGTTTAACGGGGTCGATTAATACCGCATAGGAAGCATTCACCAGCTTTATGATTCTTTCCGCCTCCTCATTGCTGCCTTGGAATTTATCAGGGTGAAAAGTCTGGCAAAGGGCTTTATAAGCCGCCCTGATCACACTGATGGGGGCGTCTCTTGTAACTTTCAGATTGTCGTAATGGGTGCGTATCTTGACCATAACTGATTTCTTATTATTATTTTATTGTGAACAAATATCTTTGTGATTATAACTGTTTTCTATTGCCGTATTAACCGCAAAAACGCGGGGGGTCGGGGTCTGATAGATCGGATTTCCCTGCCGTCCAAGCCGCGCCGGTTGAATGCGCGTTGCGCAATATACCAATGATATTGTCTGCGTTTCAAATCAAGAGCCATCTATAAAGATCGGGTCTAATAAGAGGATGCCGAGGTGGGCGTTTTTCCGGCTGATGAAGGCGGTCATGTAGGGGCGACAACAAGTCAGGCCCGGCCGAATGTCCGCGCTGTTGCTCTCCTCGGTGGTATTCTAATCAACCGTCCATTGCACCAAGCCGCTGTATGACGTGGCAATAACAATCAAGCCGAAGGCTATGCGGTACCAGGCGAAAACAATGAAATCATGATGGCTGATGTAACGTAATAACGCCTTGATCGCCAATAGCGCGCTGAGAAATGCGGCGGCCAGTCCTGCGGCAAAATAAGGCGTGTCGGCCGCTAGGTCCAATAAATCGCGGTGTTTATACAAATCATAGAGGCTGGCGACAATCAGTGTCGGAATCGCCAAGAAAAATGAGAATTCCGTTGCGGCTTTGCGCGACAGTCCGAACAGCAAGCCACCGATGATGGTTGAACCGGATCGTGAAGTTCCCGGAATCAGCGCAAAAGCCTGCGCGACGCCGAGTTTTAAGGCATCGAGAGCGGTTAAATCGTCGACTTCAAAGATGCGGGTTTTATGCTCCCGTTTTTCCGCCCAGATAATTACGAATGCGCCTACGATGAATGCCAGAGCCACCGGAATAGGTTTGAATAAGACGGCTTTGATGTATTTACCAAACAACAGGCCCAGGGTCGCTAGCGGCATGAAGGCAATTATCAGGTTAAGGGTGAATTTTTGCGCCTGTTTCTGGTTGGGTAAGCCCATAATGACGGTAGCGATTTTGGCGCGGTATTCCCAGCACACCGCCAGGATTGCGCCGACCTGAATCACAACTTCAAATAGCTTGCCCTTGTCGTCATTAAAACTCAGCAAGTCGCCGACCAGGATTAAATGTCCGGTGCTGGAGATCGGCAAGAATTCGGTCAGGCCTTCAACAATGCCCAGAATGATGGTTTTAAGCGTTAAAATTAAGTCCATGTTTCATTAGTAATGTGGGTGGAAAATCAGTCGGTTCCGGTTTCGGAGGTTCTCTATTCATAATAAACCGCGAGGCCTTAAAAAAACAAACATCCGGCGAACAAAACCCGGATCGGTCCCCCCGCTTTCGGCGTCAAAATGACTAAAACGGGTGCATTGCCCCCTCCGCATTGTTTATACTATGTTCAATTACCGGAGTGCTTCTGGCCTTATTTTCACTATTTTAGTAAGATGCCGGGTTGCGCTATGCTCATACGCCCTATGGGTAAATTCAACTTATACCCAAAGGGCATAAGTTTCGTTTGAGCGGGCGAGCTGCTCAACTCAGCTTTATAATTTTTTAATCCGTGCATATCCGCCGTAACAGGATCAATCAATGACCAACAGTTTAATCTCAAAAATCACCGGACAGAATGACATCGATCCCGCAGAGACCAGGGAGTGGATTGAAGCGCTGCAAGCTGTGCTGGAACATGATGGCAGCGAACGCGTACACTTTCTGATTGAGCAGCTGGTCGCGGTCACCCGGCATGCGGGACTCGACATCCCTTTCAGCGCCAATACCGCCTATCTTAATACGATTCCAGTCTCTAAACAGGCGCAGTTTCCCGGTGACGTTACTATAGAACACAAGATTCGTGCCTATGTCCGTTGGAACGCGATGATGATGGTGTTAAGGGCGAATAAGCACACCAACGTCGGCGGCCATATCGCCAGTTTTGCGTCGGCGGCCACTTTGTATGATGTCGGCTATAACCATTTCTGGCATGCGCCTTCCGATCAACATGGCGGCGACCTGGTTTTTACTCAAGGCCACTTAACGCCGGGCGATTATGCCCGCGCCTTTTTGCAGGGACGGTTGACGCTGGAACAGATGGATAATTTTCGTCAGGAAGTAAACGGTAACGGCTTGCCGTCTTACCCGCATCCCTGGCTGATGCCGGATTTCTGGCAATTCCCGACGGTCTCTATGGGCCTTGGCCCGATTATGGCTATTTACCAAGCGCGTTTCATGCGCTATTTACAGGATAGAGGGTTCGCCGATACTTCGAATCGCAAGGTCTGGAGTTTTCTTGGCGATGGCGAAACCGACGAGCCGGAATCGTTGGGCGCTATCGGCATGGCCGGACGGGAAAAACTGGACAATCTTATTTTTGTGATCAACTGCAACCTGCAACGCCTGGATGGGCCGGTGCGCGGCAACGGCAAGATTATCCAGGAACTGGAAAGCGAGTTCCGCGGCGCCGGTTGGAATGTGATCAAGCTGGTTTGGGGCCAACGCTGGGATGCGTTGCTGGCTCGCGATAAAGACGGGTTGTTGGCGGCCCGCATGATGTCCTGCGTCGATGGCGACTACCAAACCTTCAAGGCTAAAGACGGCGCCTATGTGCGCGAGCATTTCTTCAATACCCCGGAATTAAAAGCGATGGTTTCCGACTGGTCAGATCGCGACATCTGGGAACTTAACCGAGGCGGACATGACCCGGTTAAAGTGTTTGCCGCTTTCCAGGCGGCGGTGAATCATCAAGGCCAACCGACCGTCATTCTGGCAAAAACCATTAAAGGTTACGGCATGGGCGCATCGGGAGAAGCCCAGAATATTTCCCATCAACAGAAAAAAATGAGCGAGATTTCGCTAACCAACTTTCGCGATCGTTATGGGTTGCCTGTCACTGACGAAGAGATGCAGAAACTGCCTTATCTGAGTTTTGCTGAAGGCTCGAAAGAACTGGCCTATATGCAGCAGCGCCGTCATGAACTGGGCGGCCATTTGCCGTCCAGAAGGGCAAAATCCTATGCGCTGGATGTGCCGGTGTTGAGCGATTTCAAGGCGTTGCTGGAAGCCAGCGGGGAAGGTCGCGAAATCTCCACGACGATGGCTTTCGTGCGCCTGCTCAACATTCTGGTCAAAGACAAAAATATCGGCAAACGCATCGTGCCGATTGTTCCCGACGAGTCGAGAACTTTCGGTATGGAAGGCATGTTCCGGCAGTTGGGCATCTGGTCGCAGGTTGGACAGTTGTATACCCCGCAAGATGCCGATCAGCTGATGTTCTACAAAGAAGACAAGCACGGGCAGGTGATGCAGGAAGGCATTAATGAAGCGGGCGGCTTGTGCGACTGGATTGCGGCGGGAACTTCGTATTCAACCCATAACGTACCGATGATTCCGTTTTTTATTTACTACTCGATGTTCGGTTTCCAACGCGTGGGCGACTTGATTTGGGCGGCGGCCGATCAACGCACCCGCGGCTTTTTAATGGGCGGCACGGCGGGCAGGACTACGCTGAACGGCGAAGGTTTGCAACATGAAGACGGACACAGCCATTTGATGGCGGCGACCGTACCCAACTGTGTGTCCTACGATCCGACTTATGCCTATGAACTGGCGGTGATTATCCAAGACGGTTTACGGCGTATGTATGTCGAACAGGAAGATGTGTTTTATTACATCACCGTGATGAACGAAAACTACGAGCATCCTGCGATGCCTAAAGGCGTGGAGCTGGACATACTCAAAGGCATGTACAGCTTTAAGAAAGGCGCGAAAAAGAAAGCGCCCAGGGTTCAATTGCTGGGTTCAGGAACGATTTTCCGCGAGGTCGAAGCCGCGGCTGAGTTGTTGAGCAATGACTGGGGCGTGGAAGCCGATTTATGGAGTTGCACCAGCTTTACCGAATTGGCCAGAGACGGCCAATCCTGCGAACGCTGGAATCGCCTGCATCCGGCCGAAACAGCCAGACAATCCCATGTCGCCAGCTGCCTCGCCAATGCACAAGGCCCGGTGATAGCCGCAAGCGATTACACCCGCGCCTTTGCGGAGCAGATTCGCGCCTATATTTCCGCCCCTTACACCGTTTTGGGTACCGATGGTTTCGGTCGATCCGATACGCGCGAAAATCTGCGCCGGTTTTTCGAGGTAGACCGCTACCATGTGGCGATTGCAGCGCTAAAAAGCTTGGCGGATTTGGGGCAGTTTGAAGCCGCCAAAGTGGACGAGGCTATTGCCAAATACGGCATCAACCCTGATGCAGCAGCTCCCTGGCTAATCTAACGGAAGGACAAAAAATGGCTTTTTTGATTGAAATTAAGGTTCCTGATGTCGGCAATGTCGCAGATATCGATGTAGTAGACGTATTGGTTAAACCGGGCGACGAGGTAAGCCTGGAACAAACCCTGGCTGTGCTTGAAACCGACAAGGCCAGCATGGACTTACCCTCCAGTGCGGCGGGTACGGTGCAGGAATTGTTTATCAAACCCGGCGATAAGGTTTCTGAAGGGACGCTGATTGCGACGGTATTGGCGAGCAGCGAAGAGGTAAGCGTTGCAAAACCGCAAGAACCGGTACAGCAGGCGGCGGGGCCAGCGGAAACAACAGTGGAAAAAACGCCTGAACCCGCCAGTCAACCGGCTATTGTTACATCCGAACCTGCGCAAGAAGCCTTGTCGAGCGCCGTTTCTGCCGTAGCGGCGCATGCCACGCCGGCTGTCCGGCTTTTCGCCCGCGAACTGGGCGTCGATATACAAAAAAAAACCGCCGGTACCGGTCGTAAGGGGCGCATCGTAAAAGACGACGTGAAAAACTTCGTCAAGAAGGTCATGGTTGAAAGTGCGGTCCAAGGCGGCAGCGGAATCCCGGCAATGCCGGCCGTCGATTTCTCCCAATTCGGCGAGATAGAAGAGCAGAAACTCAGCAAGATAAAACGCCTGACCGGGCAAAACCTGAGCCGCGTGTGGCTGAACCTGCCTATGGTCACCTACCATGACGAAGTCGATATTACCGAAATGGAAGCGTTCCGCGTTGCGCTGAATGCCGAGAAATCCAAGGACGACGTCAAAATCACCGGCCTGGTATTTATCATCAAGGCGCTGGTTGCCGCGATGGAACAGTTCCCGCAATTTAACGCGTCATTGTCCGCCGATGGCGAAAGACTGATTTTCAAGAAATATTTCAATATCGGTATCGCGGTCGATACCCCCAACGGCTTGGTGGTGCCGGTGCTGCGCGATGTCAACCGCAAAGGCGTCAACGAGTTAACCGCCGAACTGGCCGAGAAAAGCAACAAAGCCCGTCTGGGCAAGCTGATGCCTGCCGATATGCAAGGCGGCTGCATCACGATTTCCAGTCTCGGCGGCATCGGCGGCACGGCATTTACGCCGATCGTCAATGCGCCGGAAGTGGCGATACTCGGCGTTACCCGCGCCAAAATGCAGCCGGTCTGGAATGGCAAGGAATTTATACCGCGCCTGATGTTGCCGCTCGACCTGACTTACGATCATCGGGTGATCGATGGTGCGGAAGGCGCGCGTTTTATGGCTGCCGTCAAACAGTATTTGGGCGACATTCGCCGTTTATTGCTTTAATCAAGAGGATAATATGGATACTAATCCAGCGATTAACGAATCTGTGGTACATGCGGAAGTTCTGGTATTGGGCGGCGGACCCGGCGGCTACACGGCGGCATTCCGCGCTGCCGACCTGGGCAAGCAAGTGGTATTGATCGAGCGCTACCCGGCGCTTGGCGGCGTGTGCCTTAACGTCGGCTGCATTCCATCCAAAGCCTTGCTGCATGTCGCGCAGGTCATTCACGAAGTCGATGAATTTGAGCAGCACGGCCTAAGTTACGGCAAGCCCAGCTTCGATATAGACAAAATCCGCAGCTGGAAAGAAAGTGTATCCAAAACGCTGAGCGACGGCTTAGCCCGTCTGGTAAAACAGCGCAAAGTGACGTTGATCCAGGGTACGGGAACATTTACCTCATCCCATACGATCGAGGTGAAAACCGAAACAGGCGTAACAACCGTCAGCTTCGATCAGGCGATTATTGCGGCCGGATCGCACCCTACTAAAATCCCTATTTTTCCGCATGACGATCCGCGGCTGTGGGATTCGACCGATGCACTGGAATTAAAAGAAATCCCCAAAAAACTGTTGATTGTCGGCGGCGGCATCATCGGGCTTGAAATGGCTACGGTTTATCATGCATTGGGATCGGAAATCAGCGTGGTCGAACTGATGGACCAGATCATTCCCGGCTGCGATAACGATCTTGTCACGCCGTTGTATCGGCGCATTAAAAAACAATATCAGAATATCTGGCTGGAAACGCGGGTTGCCGCAATTGAAAAGCACAAAGACGGCTTGAAAGTTTCTTTTGAAGGCAAAGGCGCGCCGGAGTCGGCCATCTTTGATGCGGTGCTGGTAGCCGTCGGGCGCAGACCTAACGGCAAGAAGATTGGTGCCGATCTGGCCGGCGTTAATGTCGATGAAATCGGTTATATCGCGGTCGATAAGCAGCAGCGGACCAACGTCCCGCATATTTTTGCGATAGGCGACATAGTCGGTAACCCGATGCTGGCGCACAAAGCCACTTATGAAGGCAAAATTGCAGCCGAAGTTGCGGCAGGTTTGAAAGCCGGGTTCGATGCCTTGACCATCCCCGCTGTCGCCTATACCGATCCTGAAGTCACCTGGATGGGGCTGACTGAAAATCAGGCCAAACAGCAAGGCATAGACTATGACAAAGCGGTTTTCCCTTGGGCGGCCAGCGGACGCTCGTTGAGTCTGGGGCGGAAGGAAGGCTTGACTAAAATCCTCTGCGAAAAGGAAACCGGCAGAATTCTAGGTGCAGGCATGGTCGGCCCCAATGCCGGTGAATTGATTGCCGAGGCAGTGCTGGCTCTGGAAATGGGTGCCGATGCCGAAGATGTCGGGTTGACCATTCATCCGCACCCAATGCTATCGGAAACTTTCGCGTTCGCCGCCGAAATGATCACCGGTTCGATTACCGATCTTTATATAAAGAAATAGCAATTATGTTGTGCTGCTGCCCGGCTTCGTCGATGCAGCAGCGCAAATCTCAGAACGTGTGAATGAGGAAATTTATTAATACCACACTGAAACTAATTTCCGGCACTCGGCTTTCCATCCGCATTCTGCTTCTTTACACATGCTATTGATTTCAGAGCGGAAACAAGGGTAATGCTCAGTAGCATTTTGAATTGTCCGAACAAGTTCTATGTCTGAAGACAGACCAGCCGGGTTTGGAATTCCGATGAACGCCGCCAACTGTTGCAAGCTTAAAACCGTCATCGGGCCGTCTTCTTCCAAAATTGAAATATACAGAGCCACCAGCATCTTGTAATACTCTATTTCAGCCTCTAACCAATCGGCCAATTCTTTGCCGGGTTCAAATGCTCTGGCTTCCGCTTTGTAATAAGCGGCTTCTGAAATCCATTGATGCTGGTTAATAGACTTTACTGCATGATTTAGCATTGTTTCGAACCATGGTTGCTTGTCTTAATGGATGTTTTGCAGGGCTTCGATACGCTCTTCTAACGGCGGATGGCTCATAAACAGTTTGTGCGCGCTGCCGCCGCTAATGCCGAAAGCCGCCAGTTGTCCAGGCAGGTCTTGCGGTTCATATTCGCGTTGCAAGGCGCGAAGAGCGCCGATCATTTTGCCCCGTCCGGCCAACTGGGCGCCACCCGCATCGGCTTTAAACTCACGGTAGCGCGAGAACCACATGACCAGCATTGAGGCCAGGAATCCCAAGGCAATTTGCGCGGCCATCTGGGTAATGAAATAGCCGATGCCATGATCCCGCTCGTTTTGAAGAATAACACGGTCGACAACATGGCCGATGATGCTGGCAAAAAAGTAAACGAAGGTATTTACCACGCCTTGCATCAGGGCCATCGTAACCATGTCGCCATTGGCGACATGAGTGATTTCATGGCCGAGCACCGCTTCAATTTCATCGTTATTCATATGTTGCAGCAAGCCCGTACTGACTGCGACCAACGCACTGTTTCTGTTCATGCCGGTCGCAAAGGCATGGGCTTCTGGAGCTTGAAAAATACCGACTTCCGGCATGCCGATGCCCGACTGTTGAGCTTGTTTGGCGACAATATTAACCAGCCATTGCTCGGTCTGGTTTTGCGGTTGGCCGATAACCTGAACCCCCATAGCCTGTTTTGCCGTCCATTTCGATATCGCTAAGGAAATGAACGACCCGGTCATGCCAATGATTGCCGAAATAACCAGCAGCGCGTTAAGGTCGAGATTGATACCCTGAGCATCTAAAGTGCCGGTTAAGCCCAAAAGGCTAAAGACAATGCTAATTACAACCATTATTGCGACATTGGTCGCCAGAAAAAGAAAAATACGCATCATATTTAGGCCTGCTATATCAAAATTGTGACTGAAGAAAACAGTTTGGAACTATGTCTTTGGAATGGTGATGGTTAGTACACCGTTACGGTATGCAGTCTCCATTTTTGCCGCGTTGGCAGGTTAACACCCGTTGAAATTGGCCGATGAAACGCTCCCGGTATCGGTATTGACCGTCTTTGCCATCAGCTTCATCCTTTGCGTGTTCTGTTTTGATTGAAATACGCAGAACCTGATTTTCCAGCTTTATGTCTATTGATGAGTCATCGGCGCCGGGCGCATTCACGGTCACAATATAGCGATCCGGTTTTTCCTGTAAATCCACGTCGAGCGTTGTGCTAAATGAGTTGGATTTGATATTTTCGGGTTAGCACTTGGCACAGCTCAGAAAGGGCGGTCTTAACTGGCCACCCTTTACGGACTAATCAATGTTGATGTTTTTGCGCTTGCTTTTTTCGGTTTTAGGAATAGTCACTTTCAATATTCCGTCTTTGAACGACGCTTTTGCGTTGTCGCCATCGACATTGTCGGGCAAGGACAGTGTGCGCTGGAATTCGCCGCGCGTTATTTCGCGGCGAAAGTATTTGCCTTTTTCACCTTCCTTTTTGTCTTCCTTAGTGGAAGAGCGGATGGTGATGGTTTGGTTGTTAACAGATACATGCAGATCTTCTTTTTTGAAGCCCGGCAACGCAGCCTGAACTTCTATGTCGTTGTCGTGATCAATAATATCAACTTTCGGGAATCCTTTTTCCACGCTTACAGGGAAATTCCAGTCTAACAGTCTGGGCCACCTGCGAGAAAGAAAGTCGTCAAAGAAATTATCAAATGAAATCAAATCGCCGGCCGGTGAGTCGGCCATTAATTCCGTGCTTTTCTTTATGTTTTGTGTATTGGTTTTCATAGCATTCTCCGTAATATGGTTCGATCTATCATTCCCATCCGTTATCCGGCCCGGAGTAGCTGAGCTTATGTTTAGTCGCGTATTCAGCACACAAACTACTGCTCAGCTCAAGCCACTTTTCAAGTGCATGGTTAGGTGTGGAGCCGCAGCTTTCGGTTTTGTAACGGGTAATCTCAGTAATTCGGGTATAGCAATCAGGAAGATTGACCGGTAAACCGGATTCATTAAGATTTATTGTCTTTTCAAGTTGTTGACTGATTGCAATCATTTTCCACCTCGCTATTGAGGGGGCTTACATCTCTTGTGTTGAACATGAAATAAAAGCACTGGTAGCCATTCTATATAGAATGGTGGGAAAAAATATTGGTACAAACACTTATCCTTACTCGTTGTGCGCTTTTATCCTGGGTGCTTTTTTTACACCCAGGATAGTTTTGTGGAATCAAAATGCGGACTACTTGACTTCGATGGTTTTGCGTTTGCTTTTTTTTGTTTTAGGAATGGTAACTTTCAATATTCCGTCTTGGAACGATGCTTTTGCGCTGTCAGCATCGACATTGTCAGGCAGAGACAGAGTACGCTGAAACTCGCCTCGGGTTATTTCGCGGCGAAAATATTTACCTTTTTCCTCTTCTTTTTTCTCTTCCTTGGTTGTCGTGCGGATAGTGATGGTCTGGTTGACAATCGACACCTCCAGATCCTCTTTTTTTACGCCCGGTAACGCAGCATGAACCTCTATGTCATTATCGTGATCCAGAATATCGACTTTTGGAAAGCCGGTTTCCGGTAGGGTAGGCGCATTCCAATTCAGCAAGCCAGGCCATCTGCGCGAGAGAAAGTCATCAAAAAAACTGTCAAACTCATCAAATGACACTAATCCGCCGCGTGATGTTTTGGGCGATATTTCAGAACCTTTTTTTGTCGCATCTATTTCTTTAGTTGTCATAACTTACTCCATTAATATCTTTTTAAAATTAAAACATTGTTTTAAACGGATTGTGCCTTACATAAGACAATGGGGTTTACAGTAAAAACGCCTGCTCTCTGCCTTATACCGGTCTTCAAGGTTTAAACCCTCTGCTTTCTGCGTTGTAATAGGCAATTTCAGTGAAGGCATATAGTTCCGCAGTCTTCGGCGGGGTTTGAAAGTTTTTTAGCAGTTGCCGCCATTTTTATCTCGGTATGTTTAAATATCGTTTTATGAAATAAATACCGTGGCAATTATTCTAAATATAAAAACGGTAAAAAATATTGGTACAACTACCTAGCAAGCCATGTTAGCGGCGAAGCCAAGCCAGTTGGGCTCCAAGCCTTCCTGTTTTCGAAAATGTGGTTTAATGACTCCATCCATTCATCGGTTCAACGTCAAATAGAGGAAAAAATGTTTAAGAAATGTTATGCGGCGCTATGGTTAGCGGTTGTTTTTGGCGTTACGCAGGTTCATGCGGATGGTTCCAGGGCTGCAATCGCCAGTGCGCATCCGTTGGCGACCGCAGCCGGGTTTGAAGTGATGGAGAAGGGTGGCAATGTTTTCGATGCGGCTGTCGCTGTCAGTGCGACATTGGCGGTTGTCGAACCTTCCGGGTCCGGGTTGGGCGGCGGCGGTTATTGGCTGCTGCACCGTGAGCAGGACGGTTTTGAAACCATGATCGACGGGCGAGAGACAGCGCCGTTAGCGGCTCACCAAGCTATGTACCTGGACAAGGCGGGCAAAGTGGTCCCCCGTTTATCGCTTGACGGCGCGTTGGCTGCGGCTATTCCCGGCATGCCTGCGGCGCTGGTGCACCTGTCGGAAAAATACGGACGCTTGCCGTTGGCGGAAAGCCTGCAACCTGCGATCAGGGCGGCAGAGAGCGGTTTTGCAATCGGCGAGAAATACCGGAAGTTGCTCAAGTTCAGGGTTGAGGTGATAAAAAAGCACCCGCAGACGGCACAGATTTTTTTGCCCGACGGCAAGGTTCCCGAAGCTTATTCGATACTCAGGCAGCCGGACTTGGCCCATACCTTAAAGCAACTGGCGGTCTCGGGCCGGGACGGGTTTTATGGCGGCGAGATCGCCGATAAACTGGTGGCGGGCGTCAACGAGGCCGGCGGCATCTGGACCAAACAGGATCTTGCATCCTATCGGGTGGCCGAGCGGGAGCCGGTAAAGGGCAGTTATCGCGGCATAAAAATCACCAGCGCCGCGCCGTCGTCATCCGGCGGTATCGTGCTGATCGAGGCCTTGAACATTTTGTCGGGCTACGACTTGAATCAGGCCGATGAACAGACCCGAAAACATCTTATTACCGAAGCCATGCGCCGCGCTTATCACGACCGGACCTTATACATGGGCGATTCCGATTTTATCGACATGCCGGTTAAACGCTTGCTGAATGAAGATTATGCGGCCGGATTGCGCAGCAGTTTGCGTGCTGACAAGGCATTGCCCAGCGCGATGATGTCGGGCGAAATTCAGCCGCAGCCCGAAGGCGTCAATACCACGCATTTTTCGATTATCGATGAAGAAGGCAACCGGGTTGCGGCGACGCTTAGCATTAACTTTCCGTTTGGCGCGGGATTGGCTGCGCCCGGCACCGGCGTGTTGTTGAACGATCAAATGGATGATTTTGCCAGCCGGCCGGGAGTAATGAACGGCTACGGCCTGGTCGGCAGTGTCGCCAACGTAATCGCGCCGGGTAAACGTATGTTGTCCAGCATGACGCCCACTTTTCTCGACGACGGCCATAAAGTCGCGGTGCTGGGAACACCCGGCGGCAGCCGGATCACTACGATGGTACTGCTAGCCGCTCTGGATTTTGCCGAAGGCAATGGGCCGGACTCATGGGTGCAAGTGCCGCGTTTCCACCATCAATTCATGCCTGACGTGATCGAATATGAGAAAGGCGCCATGACAGCGGACGAGCTTACCGGCCTGGCCGCAATGGGGCATCAACTGAAAGAGGCGCGCTATAACTACGGCGATATGCAGGCCGTGCAATGGAATAAAACCACGCATCAGCTGGCAGCGGCGAGCGATCGGCGGGGCGAAGGGCGCGCCGTTGTCGGGCATTAGGCAAGGATTATGCCTTGAATACTGATACTGTAGAAATATGGCATGGCGATATTGCCGCCGAGCACGCCCATTACCAAGACTATTGGCGCGTTCTCGATGCCGTCGAGCAAGCCCATGCCGGAAAATTTAACAACGACGTGCTGCGCAGGCGTTATGTCGTCGTGCGCGGCCGGTTAAGACACGTATTAGCCGAAACGCTTAATCAGCCGCCGGACAAGATCAGCATAAAAAAAGCCGAACACGGCAAACCCTATCTGGCCGACACGCCGGAGCTGGCGTTCAATTTGTCGCATTCGGCCGGCACGATGGTCATTGCCGTAGGCTGGAACTGCCGCTTGGGCATAGATATAGAGAATTACAAACCCAGAAGCAGTCTGGCTGCGCTGGCCGATAAATGTTTTGCCGAAGAAGAAATCGCATATTGGAACCGGCTTTCGGAAGCTGAAAAAACAGCCGGGTTTTACCGCTTCTGGACGCGCAAAGAGGCCTTCGTTAAGGCCACCGGGCGCGGCATCGCCTTAGGGTTAAATCACTGTGTTATCAATCCTGAAAACCAAACCGAATTTTTAAGGGTTCCTGCCGGTTGCGGGCAGGCTTCATCATGGCATTTGCGGGATATTGCTTTGGGGCCGGGCGCTTGCAGCGCGTTAGTGACGGACAAGGCTATTGCCGAAGTCAAGCTTATAGAATTGGCGTCATTGAAAACGGAATATATGGTTTAAGGGGGAGGGACCCCGTTCCAGCGATCGCTTGGAACGGGGAGTAGTTACCTACCTTTTTTCGTCGGCCTCTTCGCCGATTTCCCATGCTTCGGTTGAGACTTCAATAATCTTACCGTTAGCCGCATTGACTTCAACTTTGGTTTCTACCGCTTTGTCGTTGACTATATCAATTTCATAGCTGGCATCGCCGTTTTTTTCTATTTCGTATTCAACCTCCTGAACAGTGCCGGGGTGGGCTTTAAGTGCAATATCTACGGCTTCTTTTTCCGTTATTTTAGCGTTTTTCTTGAAAGCTTCGTCATCAGCTTTGCTGACTTCACTTTCCGTTTCGGTGATTTTTCCGGTTTTGGCATCGCACATGAATTCCCATTCAATGCCGCTGGAATCCTTGATTTCAAATTCATAAAAAGGTTTGCCGGCTACATTCAATTTTTCCAGCTTGATGAATTCGCCGGTTTTTTGTTTTTGTATGGCGGCAATACATTTATCCATAGGCTGCCCCGCTGCGTAACTGGAGACGGATGTTGCAAGACCAAGGACTAAGGCACAGCTAAGGGTTGTTGTTTTCATGGTTTTCTCCTAAAAATGAAAGCAGGTAGGTATTATGGAAAACGGTTAAATCCTCGACACAGGGAATAATGATTGATCCTGCGAGTAAAGGCATTGTTTTTCCAATATGACAATGATAACGCTCTATCTAGCTTTCCGGCGAAGTTTTTTGTTTTCGCCCCATGTACCGTCTTACCAGAAAGTTCCCGGTTGCAGCTGTTCGGACTTACCTGTCAGGGCTTGCTTGCTCTGTTTATGCAGCAGTAAATACACTTTTTCGGCAGCTTTTTGTTCGGTTTCTCCCCAATGTTCAATGTTACCGGCGCAATAGTTTTGACGCAGGTGCTTCCGGGTTGTTTCATCATCTATCTTGGTCAATGGGATGATTTTTTGCCACGCGGCATCGGAACTGCATAGCGTTTGCTTGGCTTGTTTGCCGGCATCTAAAAATTGCCTGAGCGCCTGTTTATGCCGATCCGCCCAACTTTGTTTAAATATGTAACCGAGATTGGCGACGGAGTCCGAAATTCCCAAGCCTTGCAAAATACTGCGGCCGTCAATCAGCGTCCGATACCCTTCCGCCTCAAGCCTTGCAGCAAAGTGCCAGTAATTGAGCACCGCATCAATCCGGCCTTGCTTAATCTGTTCATTAAGCAGCGGCGGCGCGGCAAACACCTTTTCCACCGACGCATCGAGGTCCATATCCAGCTGCTGTTTCGCCAGGGTTTGCAGCAGCAGCCAGTTTTTATCCAGCTCGCCGCCGGCTATACCTAAGCGTTTACCTTTAAGATCCTGCAAGGAATGAATGCCGCTATCTTTTGGCACCATCAGCACGCCCGAAATATCCGAATAAGGATAAAAGGTGAAATCAGCCCCTTTTTCGCGCAAGCCGGACACCCAAATCCAGTCGGAAACGATGATGTCGACCGCCCCGGATTGCAACGCGATCTTACCGGCTTCCGTATTGGCGACATGGTGAATGTCCAGCTGAACATCAGCCTGCTTGGCTTTCAACTCATCCTGCAATGCGGGCAACTCCCACTCTACCGTACCGCCCGACTGAACGCCGATGCGGATAACGGTTTTTTCCGCCGCAAAGCCGTTAGCAGACAACAACAGACTCAACAGTAAGACTTTAAATTTCATGGCAACAATCCTGGTAAAACAAAAAATAAAAGATAACTCTCGTTCCGGTGCGCATCGTTATATTCCACCCCGCGGAGCCTCACGGTTCCCTTGAGCGTAGCCGAAGATCGGGGGGTAAAAGGTATTTAAGGAATCAGCTGATAACGGGAGTGCGGGTTTTGCCTGCAAGCGCACTATGTTGTTAATGATTCAAACTGTATCGACTTGCGTGTCATCGGATTGTCGGTAATAACTGTAAGCAATGGCAATGGCCGCAAGCGTAATTAACTGCCAGATATAACTGTCGAAATAAGCGACACAGATGGCTATAAGGCCTAGAAATATCGCAGTAAAAATAGATTGCCAGCCTGTTTGTATGCCATCCAGATAAACCGTTAAGGCCAGCACTAGCAGCACAACCAAATCGCCTTCTTCATGATAGAGTCTTCCAGTGCGCTGATAGGCATAAATGATGATTGCCACACACAAGCCGCCTGTCCAATGCAGCAGCGGGCGGATAAACTTTTTGAGATTATCTGGATTGTATTTGTATTGATAATAGCCCGGAGCGATGGCTATACCGCTAAATAAAAACATGATCACCAACCAAATATCGTGGGTTTTATGCAGATAACTGTAATCAATGTAGGCGCCGAGTAACGATAAAACTAATCGTAGTGTAAAAAGATTATGGGTTGAGAGCAGGTTTTGTTTGTTCATTTACAGTACTCAATAAGATAGATAACTAATGCTAGTTGCCGGTTTCCATTGTCCAGATTGGGAACCGGCGATTTATTTACGACCGGAAAAGCGGACGGAATTTATGCAGCTTGGGCAGATAGACAAGGCTTAACAGCAGCAATGCCAATAATGCCGGTTGCCAGCGAATATCGCTTTGCACGACTTTTTCAGTCGCCAGTTTCGGGTTTTGTAATGCCTGGTTAAGGTTTTTTAAGTCGGTTAAGCGGGCGTAAGCCAAACCGGATTCGGCGGCCAGTTTTTCCAAATAAGTTTCGTGCAAGGCTGTTAAATGCTCGTTGCCGGTGGCGGCTTCGCTGCCGAATGGGGCATTGCGCGCGTTGTAGCCTTTGATTTGCGACGGGTCCAGATTCGATTGTCCGAACGTAGAACGGTGCGGCACATCGTCCCGTGCATAAAATCCGGTTTGTTTGCCCAGGCTGTCGAACTTGGGGATAGGCACAGCCTGCAATCCGCCGGCACCGATAATCATGCCTTTTGCTTGCCCCTTTACCGCTGAAAAATCTGCTTGGTAATTGGGATTAACGGGCGGTGCTTCCTGTCCGTCGGTAATGAAGATCAACGAACTGTCGCTTTTTTGCAGCATTTCCAACGTGCTCAGCAAGCCTTTGGCGATATTGCTGTCTGCGGCCCAGGCCATGCGCCAGTCGACTTTGCCGATCGCGGTGTCTATTTCCGTATAAGCGGAGCACACTTCCAGCGGCTCGAATAACAGGGTTGAGCGCCTTTCGGTGAACAGGCCCAGGCCGACTTTGGATTCGCATGGCAGTTTTTGCAACAGTTCGCGCAAGGTTTGCTTGACAAAATGCAGGCGGCTGACGGCTTGGTTGTCTTGTTGGTAGTCGGTCGCATTCATGCTGCGGGTAATGTCGATAATAAAGGTGTAGTTGTAGGTTGGGGTTTTTTGCTGTTTGCTGGGGTATAGGAACAGCACCAGCATCGCTAAAACTGCCAGCAGAAGGCACCAGGTTCGATAATCTTTTAATGCTTTGTTCATTGTTTTTCCTCGTTCCCACGCGCCGCGTGGGAATGCCGTGCAGGACGCGCTGCGTCCCGTATTTGTGCAATGTGTATTTTTATATACTGATCGTGATTCGCGGCGCAGCGCGCCTCGACTGCATTCCCACGCGGCGCGTGGGAACGAGATGGATCAAATCAAGGCAAACCACGCGGAAACCCCGGTACTGTCGTCCACAACTGCGATTTTTGGTTCTTAAGTTCGTCGTCCGGCATGTCGACCCTGTCCATTTCCGGCAATAGACGCATGGCGACTTCAAGGTTGTATTTGGCATCCCAATCGCCGCTGTTTAATGCCAAAGACTGCCGGTAGGCCTGTTTCGCCAATCCGGCCAAAGGCATTGCTTCGTTGATATTCATGGCTTTTGCCTGCTGCATGGCTTGCTCCAGATACAGGTTGCCGAGGTTGTAGCGGGCTTTGGCCTGGAAGTCCCGGCCGCTTTTGTCCATAATCAGGCTCAGGGTCGACAAGGCCTCGTCGTAACGGTGTTTTTGCTTGAAATAAAAAGCCCGCGCCAGTCTCAACTCCGGCTCGCCGCCGATCACTTTATTAACGGCCACATCTTTTCCCGAAACCAATTGCCGGATTAAGTCATTGTTTTGATGGATGCCGTACAACGCGCCGGCGCTGTAAACGAAAGCCGCTAAACTGAGCGCCAACGCGGCCCACAGCGTTATATGCCTGATCGTTCTTATCATTGTTTGACCTCAAAAAATTTAACGCCGAGCAGAACCAGCAACAGGAAGGCCGCTACGCTGTAGCAGGCTGCCGACAAATCCTGTTTGGGGATGCGTTCGATATAGTGCATCGGCAGGTTCTCCAGCTGGTTGATGTCGGCAATCGCCTGCTTTAACGCGTCCGGGCTTTCCGCTTCATAAGCCTGATAGGGACTGCCCAACCCCAAAAAAAACTTATGCAGGTACAGTTCGGGCATAGCCCCAGCGTTGTCGTCCCGGCTGTCTTCAGGCTGGTCGAAAATGCCGGGGCTGCCCGCCGTGCGCAGGAAAATCCAGTACAGGCGGACTTGTTGTTGT
Source organism: Methylobacter tundripaludum (assembly GCF_002934365.1). Classification (GTDB taxonomy): domain Bacteria; phylum Pseudomonadota; class Gammaproteobacteria; order Methylococcales; family Methylomonadaceae; genus Methylobacter_A; species Methylobacter_A tundripaludum_A. The sequence continues at coordinate 345,881 of NZ_PTIY01000002.1, forward strand.
TTAAACCATTCGCGCAATTTCTGTTCGCTGTCGTGATCGATCGCCGCCGCGCCGTCCGAAACCAGCAGCACGATACGCGAGCCGGTGACCGGTTGTTGTTCAAAAAATGAGATAGCCATCCCTAAGCCTTTGCTGACATGGGTAAAACCCAGCGCCGGTGTCGCGGTCGCCGCAATCGCCGCCTGCACCGCGTTTTTGTTTTCGGTCAGCGGCATCACGAATAGCGGCGAAGTGCTGTATTCCGCGACCCCGATCAAATCGTTTTGCCGCTGTTTGACAAAATCGGTCAATAGCCGCCGCGCCGCCGTGGCCTTGGATTCATCCGAGCCGTTCGGCGCGCGTCCGGCGAATGTGTTATCCATGCTGCTGCTGCGATCCAGCAATAACACGATATGCGCGCCGTGGCCGATCCTCTCTTGGCTTTGTTCGGTGCGATGCAGGCCCGCGATGCCCAGCACTAATCCGGCGATTGCCGCGACGGCGCACAGCCGAAGACAGCCGACGACAACAGCCGACAGCGTGTCGCGGGGTATCAACGCCGTCCACGGAGCGGGGCTGGTGCGCATGCCGCTATTGAACAGCGGCAACAGGGCCAGTAACAGGCCTGTTAAAGCCCAGGGGTTATTAACCGCCAAATTCATCGGCTGCCCCGTTCGATTTTACGGCATTGCTCGCAGAGTTCTTTTAGTTGCTGCAAGTCCTGTGCTACGGCAATCATGGCGTCGGAAAAAAAGTAACGATTGGAGTAGTTGAAAAACCAAGCCAATTGGGAATTTATTTGCAGATACTGCGGGTTGCGCCGGTAAAATTCGCCCAGCCGGTTAAGGAACAGCGGCTGGCCGTTGAGGCTGTTCAAGGCGTGGTGGACAACGGTCAAAGCCTGCTCCATGTCGGCTTCAGACAATCCCGCCAGTTTGCGCAAGGTTCGCTTGAACAAGGTGCGCCGCGACATGCCGGAAAAGCATCCGTATAAGTAAGCCAGATAGACCGCTATCAGTACGGCGACGCTCAGGCTGGCGGCCAAGCCGTACAAAGCCTGGGTGTTCGCCAATAACGGCGGCGGACTGTCCGGGCGCATGTATTCGCCCTGTTCGCTTTGGCGCACCACCAATTCCCTGAGCGGGGACAGGGTAAAAGTCCAGGCGGGGACGTTTTGGCTGATGCTTTTTTCGCCCTGACTGAGCTGCACGGTAAAGCCGGGCAGGGTTAACGATTTAACCTCCAGCGGCGCGTAAAAGACCTGGTACAGCAAGTCGATTTGATAACGCTGTCCTGTTTGTTTAACCGTGACCCGGTTCAGGTTCAGCCAGCGGTTGATTTGTCCTTTGACCGGTAAACTGCCGGGTTGCAAACTGATGCCCGAACGGGTTTCGATAATAATGCGCTGGGGAATTTCATCGCCGTTAACGTAACCGAACGGGCGGGGCGTTTCGACGTTAAAATAGCTGACCGGCTCGTCGATCGAGCCGGAACAGCCCAGCAGCGACAACACCATGATTAACAGGATTCTCATGCGACCCTCTGCTGCAAATGACGATTAACGGTTTGGGTGCTGTAGCCTTCGGTAATAAACAACGGTTCGCTGCCAAAGGCCCTGAAGATATGTTTCAGGTCGTGTTGGCGCTGCCGGTAGGCGGCGACTATTTTTTGCCGCAATGCCGGACGCATGAACAGCGTGCGGGTCGCATGGCTTTCCATGTCCTGGAAAGAAATCAGGCCCCAATTGGGCAAGGCGGCGTATTCGTCCTGAGTCCATAACACCAACGGGATCACATCGTGACTTTGCAACGAACCTAACACAGCCCGCAGTTGAGGCAGCGGAAAATGGCAGTCGGACAACAAAAACACCAGCGAGCGCTCGGCAGGCAGAAAAGCCAGCGCATTTTGCAGCCCGTTTGCGCTGCCGCTAAAGTTAAGACGTTCCAGTTGTTTTGCCAGCGCCGACACCCGTCCCAAGTGCTGGCCGGCGGGAAGCAGCCAGCGCTGCTCGATACGCTCGGTACAGCCGATAAAGCCGAATTTGTCGCCGTAATCGAAAGCCGAATGGGCGGCGGTCAGCAAAAACCGGAGCAGGGTTTGTTGTTTGTCGGCATAGCCCATCGATGCCGACATATCGGCAATCAGATAGACGTTGACGGAGCTTTGCTGCTGATAGACGCGTACCCGATACGACGAAAACGGGTCGAGCACGCTGGCGCGCAAGTCTATGCGTCTGGGGTCGGGGCTGGCAATCAGCGGTTCGTGGCGCTTGAACAGCTGTCCGGCGCCGATCATTTGTCCGGGATGCGCTCCCGGATAAACGGAACTTGATTGCCAGGGTAAGCGGTAATGTAGCGTTTCGGTCATGGCTTGGTTTTTTACGATGTTTTTTGTTTTATGTATTAAAACGAATGCTATGCGTTGTAGGGTGTGAAAGCCGTTCGTGCTGAGCCCTTCGGCTACGCTCAGGAGAGCCTTGTCGAAGCATGAACGGCTTTCACACCTCTCATCCCCTTGGTTGAGCATTCCAAAATCCCGCTCACCCTTCGACAGGCTCAGGGCGAACGGGATTTTGGAATGCTCACCACGAAGGACACGAAGAAAAAAACATAACTAAGCGGGACAGGGTTTGAAACCCCGTCCCCAACGTTTTACGATGCCTGAGCAAAGTGGTTATATTTAGCTAACGCCTTACGTTTCGGACGGGGCAGCATGCTCCGTCCGGCTCAACACGAAGAAAAAATATAAAACTTCGTGCTCTTCGTGTCTTCGTGGTGACGTTTTTTTTATTAAGGCGCAGCCACCTGGTCCAAAATCCCCTCGATCAATTCGGGCAGCAGCTGTTCTTTCCTGTAGGCATACATCGGGTTTAAAAACAGCCGGTGCGTCATGCAGACCGGAAAAACCGCTTGCAGGTCTTCCGGCAACACATGATCACGCTGTTCCAGCCAAGCGCGGGTTTTGGCGGCGCGGATCAAGTAACTCATGCCGCGCGGACTGGCTCCGGCCATTAACAATTGCGGCATTTCGACATCGCTTAATTGAACGCCGTATTGTTGCGGTTGGTGCGTAGCTTTCCATAAACTCAGCGCGTAAGCATGGAGTTTAGGGCTGGTCTGTATATGTTGCTGCAGCGTTTGCGCCAGCTCATTGAGCCGGTAATAAATACCGCTGTTAGCGACTCCTGCAACCAGCCGGTCGGTATCGTGAAAACGGGGATTGAACATCAGCTCGTCCAGCTCGGTATCGCCTCTGGGCATATCGATGTTGATTTCCATCATGAAGCGGTCTTTGGCGGCGGCCGGCAGCTCGAAGGTTTCTTCCTTCTCGACGCGGTTGCGGTCGGCAAAAACCTGGATGTGCGGAAAATGATAGTCGCGGTTAAAGGCGTTGATGCTGCGCTCGGCCATCGCTCTTAACAGCAAGGCATGAACTTGCGGGCGGGCGCGGTTGATTTCGTTGAAGAAGAAGGTGGCGAGGGTGTCGCCGTGTTTCAGCAAAGGCCCCGGATCGACGCACGGACGGCCTTGTTCGTTTAAATAGGTGTAATAGATCAAGTCGGCGGGCATCAAGTCAATGGTGCCTTCAATCCGCTGGTAATCGCCGCCCAAGCCTTGGGCGACCGCTCTTAGCAGCGTGGTTTTGCCGACGCCGACATTGCCTTCCAGTAATACATGGCCTCTGGCGAAAACGGCCAGGATGATATTTCTGACCGCAGGTTGCAGGCCGATAACGGTTTGATTGATTTGTCGTTCAAACTGTAACGCTTGCTCGCGCCAGTCGGTGAGTTGGGTGTCTGTGTTCATTTTAGTTTTGTGCTAGTTCCCAAGCTCCAGTTTGGGAATTCGGTAGTGGAAGCTCCAGCTTCCCGTCTCGCGAAGCTGGAGCTTCGTCCTCTGGGTTCCCAAGCCGGAGCTTGGGAACCAGCGTAAAAAAAGGGCATAAGATACAAACAGACTCACAAAGGGGACGAAAAGTGGAATGCATTTATGCCCAAAACAATGGCTATTCGATGTCGTCTACGTCATAAACAAACTTGCCGGTCTTGGCCAAATGTTCCTGGCGCTTTTTATTGCGCGCTTCCATTTCCACAACCGATTGGGCTTGTTTGTTGAGTTCGTTGACATCGTGTTTCGGGTCATACTTACTGCCCGCCACTTTTTCCGGGTAACCCGGTTTGGGTTCCCAGCAAACGCCCGGTTCGCTGCAATTTTGGCCGTCGTAAGCGATAGCGGAATAGGACAGCGCCGCCAACACGACGCCTGCATTAATTAAAAGCATTTTTTTCATCTGTGTTTCCTCTCTATTTTAACCATTTGGCTTTTTTAGGATTACCTGTGTAGATGTCCCGTATCCAGGACATAATCATCAGCATTTCATCGGTTGATAGATTGACGTATTGCGGCCCCATCATGCCGCTGGCGCCGCCGAACAAGATTTCAAACAAGCCCTGATCGGTAGCGGCAGACGGATAGGTCCAGTAATCGTCCGCCAGTCCGGGCCCCAATTTACCTTCGGCTTCGTGGCCGTGACAGCCGGAGCAGGCGGTCAAATAAAGGTCATGACCCTTTTGTATGATTTCTTTATTACCGTTATAAGGGTTCTTGCCCGTTTCCTTGAATTGATTGAAAACGGCTTCGTTGCCGCCCGATTTGGCGACGCTCATATCCAGCGGCGCGCCGGTAATGGCGTTACGAAAGGTTATTTCCGCTAAAGCCGCCGAGCTGATCAACACCAGGCCGGCAGCCGATGCGGCTAATAATTTTTTTCTGTTCATTTGTCAGTCCTAATTTCTTTATGATTTTCTAAGGCGCATCGGGTTCAGCAACCAAAGGGATGCCTTCCGCTTCCAGCAACTCGGTTATTTCATCTCGATGATCTTCAATAACTTTGTTCAACTGAGCCAGCAAGGTTGAATCGTTTTTTCGAACCCCCATCGATGTACTGAAATGAAAGTCGACTTTTTGTCCGTCCGCACGAACATTGTCGTCAGGAATCATCGTCATCACCACCGGTGTGGCCGAGGCTTTGACATAACGCGCCGCAGACGGCCCCCAAAGAGAGGCGATTTCGGCATGGCCCGATGAAATCTCGGAGACCAGTTTCGAGGTTTCGTATTTGATGTACTGGTTGCGCCTGGATTTAAAGCCCACCAATTCCTGTGAATAATTGAACATATCGTTATAACGCCCGATAGCCTTCATCATCACTTCCGGCGGCGTGCCGGGCACAAAAGCGATGCGTTGCGCCTTGCGTAATGCCTCGCTATCCCAGTTTTTTAGGTCCAGGTTGTCGGCTTCACGCGAGATGAAAACGTAGCCGGACCGGTAGTAAGGTTGGGTGGTCAAAACGCGGGGATCGCCTTTATCAACACCTATCGCTACATCGCACAGTCCTTTATCCAGCGTGTCCCGTATGTAATAACGCGGGTCGCTCCAGTAAACGTATTCGACTTTTCTGTTCAGCGCTTTGCCGACCAGTTCCGCCAGTTTATTTTCAAAGCCTTCGCCCGCCTTATTGGAATAGGGCATTTCGTCTTCCGCGGCGCAGACCTTCAGCGCTTTGTTTTGTTCGGCCTGGGCTTGGGGGATTGCCAAACAGCCACCCAAACACAAAGCCGTTATCAAAAACTTGTTTATGTGCATATTTACTCTCAATCAATGCAGGATTAAAAACGTGATGCCATTACAGATGTCACTGTAGGGAGTGGTTTTAGCCCCAACCTGTTGATTTAAGCAGTGCAAAGCCCTCTCGACAATTACTCCTGCATCCGTGCAGTCGTCCACAGGGAGAGGGTTGGGTGAGGGAAAATCAAAATAAGGAAAAGGACTTATTTGAATCCCCTCATCCCAGCCTTCTCGGCAATTGCTCCTGCATTGCTCTACTACCTACATCCATGTAGGCATCCCTGAGGGAGAAAGGACGCACTCCTAAATAGCGGCTAAGGTTCCTTCTACACGCAGTTTTAATAACCTAATGCAAAGACCATCACACCGCCGCCTTGTTGAGTGTAGTGCGCCAGTTCCTTAAACGCACCGACTGCACCCAAACCTGCGGTAGGGTCTTGCAAGTCGAACACTAAGCCAACGCCGGGCCAACCGCCGACACCGTAGTAAATCGCCACATATTGCTTGCCTTTATGTCCGAAGGTAATCGGGTGGCCGATAACGCCGGAAGGTAGTTTGAATTTCCACAATTCTTTTCCGTTCCGTGAATCCAGCGCTTTGATGTAGCCGTCCAAGGTGCCGTAGAAAACCAGATCGCCCGCCGTTGCGGTAGTGCCGCCCCAGACGGCGAATTTTTCCTGGATTTCCCATTCGAATTTACCGGTCACGGAGTTCATCGCTTTGACTTGGCCCAAGGTGCCTTTAGGCCCCGGATACATGTTCAGCGTCGCGCCGACAAAGAACTGGCCTGCGCGGTAAGGCAGCATGAACGGTTCCCAGTCCATGCAGATATGGTTGGTACCCATGAAGAACAGTTTTTTGTTCGGATCGTATGATTCGATGCCTTGGTTGTGATAACCCATCGCGGATGGACAAATGCCTTTGGCTTCATGATCCATGTGGGTCGAAAACTCGGGATCGCGAATCGGCAGGCCGGTTTTTAAATCGACTTTTTTAACCCAGTTGACGGTATCGTCGATTTTAAACGCGTTGACCAAATCGCCGTTTTCACGGTTCAGGGTATAAACCAGACCGTTGCGGTCGGGGTGGGTCAGCAGTTTGGTCATTTTGCCGTCAACCAGCTGTTCCGATAAGCCCATGTAGTTGACGCCGGCGTAATCCCATTCGTCATGCGGCGTTTTTTGATAGCCGAATTTCGCCTCGCCTGTGTTGATGTCGCGGCCCCAGATGGTCATCGTCCATTTGTTGTCGCCAGGACGCATGGTTTCATTCCACGGCGCGGGGTTGCCTGAGCCGTAATAGAGCATGTCCAGGTCGGGATCGAACGCATACCAGCCCCAGTTGGTGCCGCCGCCGATTTTCCAGGCGTCGCCTTCCCAGGTCTTAAGACCCAAACCGAATTGGCCGTAATGCGGGTTGGCGCTGTTAAAATCCTTGGCCAGTTTGATGTCGGCATCGGGACCTGTAGCGTAAACGCGCCAAGCCTGTTTGCCGTCTTTGATGTTATAGGCGGTGGCGTAACCTCTTACACCCAGTTCCGCGCCCGAGCTGCCGACAATGACCTTGTCTTTAGCGACAAAAGGCGCAACGGTCAGCGTGGAGCCCATCGCAATATCGGAATTTTCCATTTTCCACAACAACTCGCCGGTCTTCGCGTTTAACGCCACGATATGGCCGTCCAGCTGATTCTGGAAAATAGTCGCCGGGTAACCGTCGCCGGCGGGCGCATAGGCCAAGCCCCGGTTGACCACGTCGCAGCACGCTACGGCGCGGGCGGCCGGGTTTTGTTTAGGTTTGTATTCCCATAAGATTTTGTCCGGCTGATCCAGGTCGATCGCGAAAATATTGTTAGGGAAGGGCGTATGCACATACATGATGCCGTCAATAACCAGCGGTCCGCCTTCATGCCCGTTCAGTACGCCCGTAGAAAAAGACCAGACCGGCTGTAGATGCTGGACGTTGTGCGCGTTGATCTGCGTCATTTCGCTAAAGTGGGTCGCACCGTAGTCTTTGGTCTGCATGACCCAGTTAGTATCTTCTTTTGACAGTCGATCCAGGGCTTTATTGGCTTGTGCCGGTATCGAAACCGAAAACAAGGCGCCGCTACAGACAGCGGATGCGACAGCGGTGCGGGTGAATTTGGAAATCCGCATAGTTCCTCCAGAGTTATGAATGTTGTACTTATATAAAGTCATAAAGCCAGCCCGTGCGTATCAATAAGGTTTAAGTAAGATAACTAGCTTTCTTGATCAAAACGCTTGCAACACCTTATTGAAATGCAGGGCTGAACAGGCGCTCATGGTACGGGAGCGGGTGCATGCAGCGTTACGGAATAAGCCCGGAAATCGGCGGGAAAAATCCCGTAATAAACCGGGAAAATATCCTGTCTCAGGTTGAGATAAAACGGGAAAAGCTCCTATCGATTTGCCGTTTATAAACAGGCATGATGGTCTTTTTGACACGTTAAGGAGCAAAGTAGTGGCGGGTAAGATTAGTGTGTTGTTGGTGGATGATCATGCCGTGGTTCGGACGGGCTACAAAGCTTATCTTTCCTTGTCCGATAAGATCGGACAGATTTATGAGGCGGACCGGGGCGAGACGGCCTGCCAAATGTACAGCCAATATCAACCGGATATTGTGGTGGTGGATTTATCGATGCCGGGCATAGGCGGTTTTGAGAGCATCAGGAGGCTGATTAACCGTGATCAGCATTGTAAAATCCTGGTATTCAGCATTCACAATGAATTGGTTTATGTGACGCGGGCGCTTGCGGCCGGAGCGAAAGGCTATATCACTAAAAGCAGCGTGCCTGAAACGCTGATTACCGCAGTGTATAAAATAGCCCAGGGCGGCACTTATGTTGATCCCGAGATTGCCCAGCAACTGGCGGTTTCGATGGCTGGAGAGCAGGACGAATCGGAGAAAATCAAGCTGCTTTCGCCTAGGGAGTTCGATGTGTTCTGTTTGCTGGCGAATGGCTATACCGTCCGTAAAGCGGCGGAAAAACTGTGTTTGAGCTATAAAACGGTGTGCAACCACGGTACCGTGATCAAGGAAAAAATGGGCGCGGAAACGCTGGCAGAACTGACTTTGTTGGCAAGCCGGCAAGGGCTTATTGAAATTCGCGAAAATTGAAATAAAAGACGAAAGACGAAAGACGAAGGGCGAAGGGCGAAGGGCGAAGGGCGAAGGGCGAAGGGCGAAGGGCGAAGGGCGAAAAACATCTTTCGTCATTTGCCTTTCGCCTTTTGCCTATAAATATTTTTTATTTTTCCAGCTTTTGTTTTAGTCCCGCCAAGCCGTTCTTAAAGAACTCATTCATCGCTTTAACCGCGGCAGCGTCATTCAAGTTTTCGGGTGGCGTATTGCCGGTGTCGCCACGGTAGAAACGGCTTTTTAGTGTAACCACGCTGGTATTGGCGTCGTTGCCCGGCGTTACTTGAAGGTTGATGGTATAGGAGCTGGCCGGAAACGCCGTTACATTTTCGGTTTTGAGGCGGTAATTGTATTCATGATCTTTATCGCTGTAAAAATCCAGGTTTTCCACGAGCTGTCCGCCGTTTTGCAGGGTGATGGTCCGGGCGCCGTCGGAGGCGTTTTTGCCATCGCCCGAGCTTGCTTTGACGTCAGGATGCCAGCTGGCAATGGCGTCAAATTGCTTGATCGCATTCCAGACGGCGTCTACGGAAGCATTGATAGTGATGCTTTCTTTGGCTTTTTGCGGGGTCGGTCCGTGGGCAACAGAAGTTACGGGGAATAAGAGGAAACTCAATAATATTAAGGGTAAACGGTTCATGTGATTAATGTCATTATTAAAATAACCTATTATTCATGGCTTCGGGTAAAAGACATCGGGTAACTTTCCCGATAACAGTCGGGAAATTTTCGTTTTTTATGGCTTCTGGAAACGTCCGATGCTTTGTTGCGGCTGTATGAGCGGGGCAAGGGTGCGGAAAAAGATGTTAAAATAGCAACAGGGTGGCATGAAAAAAACCGCCGCCAAACAAATCCAGACCGAACTTTACTAACGAAATAATATCAAATGAGTATAAAAACACGTTTTGCCCCGAGCCCAACCGGTTATCTGCATGTAGGCGGCGCTCGCACTGCCTTGTTTTCCTGGCTTTATGCGCGCAAGCATGGCGGAAAATTTATTTTAAGGATCGAAGATACCGATTTGGAGCGGTCAACTCAGGAGTCGGTCGATGCCATTTTGGAAGGCATGACCTGGTTGGGGCTGGAATATGATGAGGGACCTTTTTATCAGACTCACCATTTTGATCGGTATAAAGAAGTTATTCAGCAGTTGCTGGATCAGGGCGATGCCTATTATTGCTATTGCAGCAAGGAAGAGCTGGAGCAGCTGCGTACCGAGCAAATGGCGAACAAGGAAAAGCCGCGCTATAACGGTAAATGCAGGGATTTGTCGGGGCCGAAAGGCGACCGGGAAGCGGTCATCCGCTTTAAAAATCCGGTTGACGGCGCGGTCACAATTCCCGATTTGATTAAGGGCGACATTGTCGTTGCCAACAAAGAACTGGACGACCTGATTATCGCCAGGGGCGACGGCACGCCTACCTACAATTTAACGGTGGTGGTCGATGATATGGATATGAAGGTCACGCATGTTATTCGCGGCGACGACCATATCAACAACACGCCCAGGCAGATGAACATTCTTAAGGCTTTGGGCGCGGAACTGCCCAAATACGCGCATTTGCCGATGATCTTGGGGCCTGATGGCGCCAGATTGTCTAAGCGCCACGGTGCGGTCAGCGTGATGCAGTTTCGCGATGACGGTTATCTGCCCGAGGCCTTGTTGAATTATCTGGTGCGGCTGGGTTGGTCGCATGGCGATCAGGAGGTTTTTTCCATCGATGAAATGGTCGAGCATTTTGCGTTGGAAAATGTCAATGTGTCGGCGTCTGCATTCAACACCGAAAAGCTGTTATGGCTGAACCATCAGTATATTATGAACGGCGATCCGGCTCATGTCGCGCGTCATTTAAGCTGGCACATGGGCGAGCTGGGCATCGATCCTTCCTCAGGGCCGAGTCTTGTCGATATAGTCAAGGCGCAACGGGAGCGCTGCAAAACACTGGTTGAAATAGCCGCCGCCAGTGTTTATTTCTATAAGGATTTTGACGCTTATGATGAAAAAGCTGCGAAAAAGAATTTTACCGCCGGCTCGGATGAAGTTTTGGCGAGGCTGCACGATGAATTCGCCGCAGTGACCGAATGGAATGGCGATACCTTGCACCAGATTGTGGTGAATCTGGCCGAAACCATGTCATTGGGTTTAGGCAAGGTGGCTCAACCCTTGCGTGTCGCTGTCTGCGGTTCAGCGGTTTCGCCGGCGATTGATATAACTTTGTCGTTGCTGGGCAAAGAAAAAACCTTGGCTAGGATACAACGTGCTATAAATCATATAAAAAATTTAAATTAGTATTGGACTGAATAGAGAAATGCTGTAGAATGCCGGTTCTCAGCTTAGGGGCCATAGCTCAATTGGGAGAGCGCAACACTGGCAGTGTTGAGGTCAGCGGTTCGATCCCGCTTGGCTCCACCAAAAGGCTGATTAAACCAGTTCTAGTCCCCATCGTCTAGTGGCCTAGGACACCGCCCTTTCACGGCGGTAACGGGGGTTCGAACCCCCCTGGGGACGCCATTTATAAAGTCTATGAAAATGGACATTCTACGGCTTATGAAAGTCATAGAAAATAGCAGTTTGTTTTTAAGTTGAGCATAGGCTGACTAAACCAGTTTTAGTCCCCATCGTCTAGTGGCCTAGGACACCGCCCTTTCACGGCGGTAACGGGGGTTCGAACCCCCCTGGGGACGCCATTAATAGAAGGGTTATCGGAAATGATAACCCTTTTTTTATGCCCGCCGGTTTGATTCCGGCAATAGGCATCGCGCAATAATCTTTATCTAAAACAGCGGTTGTTCTATAAAATAGAGCTTCCGTCATTCGTAATGATTGTTGTCCGCATGCACACGCATAAATTAAGTCTACTGAAACACGAGCACGATTTTTCAGCCATTAATAAGAAAGGGGAGCGGCGAACCAAGCAGGTTCTTGTGCTGACCTTTTTAACCATGATAGTGGAAATAGCCGCAGGCACCGTGTTCGGGTCGATGGCGCTGCTTGCCGACGGCTGGCACATGGGGACGCATGTTGCGGCTTTCATAATCACTCTCATTGCCTATCGCTATTCCCGCGTTCATGCGCATGACCATACTTTTGCGTTCAGCCCTGGAAAAGTAGGCGTTTTGGGCGGATATACCAGTTCCGTTGTTCTGGGTATTGTGGCCTTGATCATGCTGGTTGAGTCGGGGCAACGCATAGTTAATCCCCACATAATTCACTTTGATGAGGCCATCGCCGTTGCCGGCTTCGGTTTATTCATTAATCTGGTTTGTGCGCTACTGCTTAGAGATCACCATCATCATGATCATAGCCATGATCACGCTCATCACCATGACCAAAATCTTAAAGCGGCTTACCTGCATGTCCTTGCCGATGCATTAACTTCGGTGCTGGCCATTGCCGCGCTGACATTAGGTAAATATTACGGCTGGCGCTTTCTGGACCCGGTTATGGGCATTATCGGTGCGCTGATTATCATGCAATGGGCCTATTCTTTGGTTAGAGAAACCAGTCCGGTATTACTGGATGAAAGCATCGCGTTGAAACATAAGCTGGCTATCATGGAAAAAATAGAAAATGACGCAGACAACCGAATTTCAGACTTGCATATCTGGCGGGTAGGGCCGGGCCACTTCGCCATAATTATTTCTCTGGTGTCGCATGACCCCAAAGCGCCGGAATATTATAAGGACCTGTTAAAAGAGATCGTGGGCATTAATAAACTGTCGCATATTACCGTCGAGGTAAATAAATGCGCTGGAGATTTTTGTATTCAACAAGAATGATGGTTTTTTGGGTGGCAACGCGTAACTTGATTTAAAAAGCGAACAATGATGAATATACAAATGCGTAAAGGATGGGCTTGTTGCCTGATTAGCGTGGCGCTGCTGAGTTGCACTGCGTCAGACGGCGTCAAGCCTGAGGCAGTCAAGTCCAAGAACGTCATCATGATTATTGGCGACGGCATGGGGCCGCAGCAAGTCGGGCTATTACTGTCTTATGCCAGACAGGCGCCGCACAGCGTTCTTGCCGATCGCACTACCGCGTTAGACCGTATGATGGAACGGGGACGATTGGGTATTTCGCTGACTTATACCGCCGATACATTGGTGACGGATTCTGCGGCGTCAGCGACGCAATTGGCGACCGGGAAATTTGCCGGTGCGGAAATGTTGGGTTTGGATAAAGACGGCAACCCACAGGAAAATATTATCGAAAAAGCCAGGCGTCTGGGTAAAGCGACCGGTCTGGTTTCAGATACGCGTATTACTCATGCAACTCCCGCCGCCTTTGCCGCGCACCAGACGCACCGCAGCCAGGAAAACAGCATCCCGGAAGATTTGTTGGCAACCGGCGCGGATGTGATGCTGTCGGGCGGCTTAAGTTATTGGCTGCCCGAGCAGGCCAATGACAAAAACTCAGCGCTGCATCAGCAATTGGCGCAGATGACAGGTAATAGTATTGAGATCAAATCATCGCGTAAGGATGCTAAAAATCTGCTGACCGCCGCGCAACAACAAGGCTATGCGCTGGCGTTCAACAAGGTGCAACTCCAACAGGCCACAGGGAAAACATTAGGTTTGTTTGCCGATTCCGGCATGGCGAATGGCATAGTCGAAACCCAAAACCGCAAAGATGCCGGGCATGTCCAGCCGACGTTAAAAGAAATGTCCATGCAAGCCTTGGAGATTCTAAGCCGTAATGAACAGGGATTTTTCTTGATGATTGAATCCGGGCAAATCGATTGGGCCGCTCACCGCAATGACACCGGTCTGCTGTTGCATGAAATGCTGCGATTCAACGACACCTTGAACGCCGTGCTGGATTGGGCGGAAAATCGGCAGGATACGCTGATCATCGTCACCGCCGATCATGAAACCGGCGGTTTCGGCTTTAGTTATTCCGGCGTAGACATTCCCAAGCCGCACAGCCTGCCGGGAGCCGCATTTGCCGGTGGAGCATTATTCCAGCCCAACTTTAATTTCGGCGATCCTTCGGTTTTGGACAAGATTTATGCGCAACAACTAAGCTATCACGATATTTTCAGCCAGTTTGACCGGTTGCCTAAAGACCGGCAAACACCGTTAAAACTGACCGAGTTGGTTAACCGCTACACGGAATTTAAGATTACCGAAGCGCAAGCGGTAAAAATCCTGGCAACCGAGGCCAATCCGTTGTATCGGGCAGGGCATACCTCTCTGGGCGAGAAAACGGTACCGAAAATGGAAGTCAACGGCGAGTTCTTCGTTTATCAAAAAGAGAATCGTGAAAACCTGTTGGCGCAGGCTGTCGCCGCCAGTCAGCAGGTGGTTTGGGCGACCGGGACTCACACCAGTACTCCGGTGTTTGTTTTTGTAACGGGGCGGGAGCAAGTCACACAGCCCTTTGCTAAAATCCTGCATCATACCCGCTTGGGGCAATTGGCGATTGACGCTTTGCATTAGCAGCGGTTCGTTCACGAAAGACACGATGTGTTTATTTCAACGTTGATAACCGTCCGCAGCTTGATGCTTTGTTGAATATTCTTGCCGATCACACACATTATTGCAGTGTCATGAAAAGTTCATCATAGCGTCATTATATTGTAACGTAGCCGGTTCAGAATAACCCGTTGAATTATTTACAAAGGGTTATTCCGTATGAACAAATCGACACCGAATAATTTCAATATAATGACGGCCTCAGCGGCTATGATTGTTTTCGGTTTGTTGGTGACTTGGGGTGTTGAACTGTTTGTCAAAACAGTGTTTCGATTGGGTTAAACCCGCGCAAATTACAACCATCCCTTCCGTTTAAAAAACCAATAAGGCGCGAGCCCCGACAGTACCATTAAGCATAGTGCGCCGGGATAGCCCAGCTGCAAATTGAGTTCCGGCATATGTTGGAAGTTCATGCCGTAAATGCTGGCGACCAGAGTAGGGGGCAGGAATACCACGGCGGCAATCGAAAAGATCTTAATAATCTTGTTTTGGGTGATGTTGATAAAGCCTTGGGTCGAGTCCATCAGGAAGTTGATTTTATCGAACAGGAATGTGGTGTGGGACATCAGCGTATCTACGTCGCGCATGATTTCCCGCGCCGTTTCCTGTAACTCGGGATGATTGCGCAAGTGCCGTTGCAGAAAGGATATGGAGCGTTGCGTATCCATCAGGCATAAACGAATCTTTCCGTTGCTGTCTTCCAGTTTGGCCAGTTGGTCGATCGCATTTTCAAGGTCGGAGTCTATTTCTTCCAGCACCAAATAACTGACTTCTTCCAGTTTGCGGTGAATGTCTTCCAATGCGTCGGCGAGGTTTTCCACTTTTTGCTCGAACATCAGCACCAGCAGTTCCTGCGGAGAATGGGCGGCTACTTGCCCGCGTCGCGCGCGCATGCGCAGCAGCCGGAAATCGGCTAGCGCACCTTCGCGCAGGGTGATTAAGCGCTCGCTTTGCAAGATGAAAGCGACGGTCGCTGTGCTGTGCCGTCCCTCGCTTTGAGCAAGAAACAGGGAGCGTACATGGACGCCGGTATGATCGGTAAAGTAACGCGCCGAAGACTCGATTTCCTCCACATCATCCGATTCGGGTAGCGTTGTGCGTAAAAATGCTTGCAGCTGAGCGCGCTCGCTGTCGCTGGGATCGTGGGCGTCAATCCAGGCGGCTTTGGCTACTGCTTGCTTGAATTGATCTTCCGGCGGCGTTTGTTCTTTGAGTCTGCCGTTGTCGAAATTGAATAGTCGTAGCATTAATGTTTTTCCGTTTTTTTATTATTCAGGCAAGCTGTCCGGGCGAACCAGCGCGACTAACTTGGCGCAGCCTTCGGTCAGGTCTGTCCAGCCGCCTTCAAAGGCAAGTTGGGCCAAGGCGGCGGTAGGCAGATGTTTTCCGTTAGCCGATAACGGAACCGAGCTGGGGATTAATTTTAATAACAAATCTTCCAATCCCGGGTTGTGCCCGACTAATAGCACCCGCCGTTCATGGCAGCTGGTTTTTAATACGGTAAGCAATGTCTTAGCATCTGCCTCGTAAATGCGTAAGTCACAGATGATAGACGATTCGTCTATGTCTAACTGCCGGCAAACCCGCTGCGCGGTTGTCAGAGCACGCGTCGCGGGAGAGCTGAGTATGATGTCGGGTATCAGGTGCTGTTCGCGCAACCAGCGTCCGACCCGTTTGGCGGCGCGCCGTCCGCGTTTTTTTAAGGGGCGGGAAAAATCATCCATATCAACCGGCCAATCTGATTTGGCGTGCCGTAACAATAAAAGTTCGTGGGTCATAAATATTTCTGTTAATGAGGGCTGATATTTGGACGTTTTGGCGCCTGCGATACTATAGCAGTTAATTTTTACAATTCTATTAAATCAAACGCAAAAAAACACCTGAAGCGTAGTTAATACAAGGCATTCGGAGCGTTAGTATCTTGGCCGGGCGGGTAGTATTGGGTAGTATTACTTATTGATTGCAAGGGTTGGTTGCTATATCCTACAGACGATTATGCAATATCAACTGGTTTTTTAAGTTAGTCAACGAATAATAAACTGAGGTGAGCCATGTCAATAAAAGAAGATTTTGAGAAATTATTGGAAAGGTTGCAAGTAGAACGCGACGAAATCAATTTAAAACTGCATCTGGCTTCCATGGAAGCCAAGCAAGAATTTGAAGAAGCGGAAAAAGAATGGCACAGTTTAAAAATTAAAGCTGCTGAAATAGCGGACGAGTCGATAGAGACTTCCGAAGAATTTATAGACAAAGCCAAAATAGTCGGTGAAGAACTTAAACGCGCCTACAACCGTATTGGCAAGCGCCTGGCCGATTAAGCTGATATAGAAACTTACAAGATTAACACTCTCTTGCACTCCCTTGTTTAAGGGGGTGCGTCTGGATTTTTTACAGGGCGGTAAATTCATAATCTATTTTTTTCTGGTTTCAACATCTCAATCAGGCTCATAGAAAATTCCTGCTAACATGCTCTTTAATCGGCAAGGAGAATATTATGAATTTTTCACGTTGGGCGCTGCTGGCTTTCATTGCCGCTTTGGTTGCGGTGTTTTTTGCGTTTGATCTGCAGCACTATTTAACCCTGGAAATGCTTAAGTTGCAGCAGGCGGCTATCGAAGCTTATCGAGCCGACCATCCTGTTTTGGCGTCTGTTGTTTATGCGTTGATTTATATCGCAGTGACCGGTTTATCCTTGCCGGGCGCCACTGTTCTGACGTTGGCCGGCGGCGCTGTTTTCGGTTTGCTGTGGGGAACGTTGATTGTCTCTTTTGCATCCACGATCGGCGCAACACTGGCTTTCTTGGCGGCCCGTTTCTTGTTTAGCGAGGCGGTTAAATCCCGTTTCGGCGATCGCCTGAATCTTATCAATAAAGGTATGGACAGACAGGGAGCGCTCTATCTTTTTACGCTGAGATTGGTCCCGGTTTTCCCCTTTTTTGTGATTAATCTGGTTATGGGCTTAACCAACCTGAAAGCACAAACTTTCTATTGGGTCAGCCAAGTAGGCATGTTGGCCGGGACGGTGGTTTATGTCAATGCGGGGACTCAGCTGGGCAAGCTGGAGTCATTGTCGGGAATTTTGTCGCCCGGCCTGATCGGCTCTTTTGCGTTATTGGGTGTTTTTCCGCTGTTGGCCAATAAGATCGTCGAAGCCATCAAGGCGAACAAGGTTTATGCGCAATGGGTGAAACCAGCGCGCTTTGACAGCAATATTGTAGTGATAGGCGCAGGCTCTGGAGGATTGGTGACCGCTTACATAGCGGCTGCGGTCAAAGCCAAAGTTACCTTAATTGAAAAACATAAAATGGGCGGCGATTGCTTGAATACCGGCTGCGTGCCGTCCAAAGCCTTGATCCGTTCCGCGAGGTTGCTGGCCCAGATGCGCCGGTCTGCGGATTTCGGCATCAAAAAAGCCGACGCCGAAGTGAATTTCGCCGAGGTAATGAGCCGGGTGCAATCGGTTGTTAAAGCCGTCGAGCCGCACGATTCGGTGCAACGATACACAGACCTTGGCGTGGAGGTTATCGAAGGCGAAGCAACGATTATTTCACCCTGGGAAGTTCAGGTGAAAACAGCCCACGAGTCCCGCATTATCACCACGCGTTCTATCGTCATTGCCGCCGGAGCGCGCCCCTTCGTCCCGCCGATTCCCGGTATCGAGCACATCGGTTATCTGACCTCCGACACGGTTTGGGATTTGCGCGAATTGCCCAAGCGGCTGGTCGTGCTCGGCGGTGGGCCTATCGGTTGCGAGCTGGCGCAAAGCTTTGCCCGCTTAGGCAGCGAGGTTACCCAGGTCGAAATGTTGCCGCGTTTATTGGTTCGGGAAGACTCGGAAGTCTCGGAAGCCGTGATGGCGACATTTCGCCTGGAAGGCATTCATGTGCTCGTGGAACATACCGCCAAAGGATTTATTATTGAAAACGGTGAAAAAATCTTGTTTGCCGAGCATGACGGTAAAGAGCTGCGTATTCCTTTTGACAATTTATTATTGGCTATCGGCCGGGTCGCCAATATCCAGGGTTACGGCCTTGAACAGCTGGGCGTTGACATCTCGGCCGGCCGCGCGATTGAAATTAATGAATTCCAACAAACCAATTACCCGAATATATTTGCCTGCGGCGATGTATCCGGTCCGTTTCAGTTTACCCATACCGCCGCTCACCAGGCTTGGTATGCGTTGGTGAATGCATTGTTCGGCAGCTTCATCAAGTTTCGTACCGACTATTCGGTGATCCCCTGGGCGACTTTTACCGATCCTGAAGTTGCGCGGGTCGGCCTTAACGAACAGGATGCGAAGGCAAAGGGCGTCGTTTATGAGCTTAGCACTTATCATCTTGACGACTTGGATCGTGCGATAGCCGATGGCGTGGCGCACGGTTTCGTCAAGGTATTAACCGCGCCGGGCAATGACCGGATTCTTGGCGTGACCATTGTTGGGGAGCAGGCGGGTGAATTGATCGCCGAGTTCGTGCTGGCGATGAAGCACAATATCGGTTTGAACAAGTTGCTGGACACCATCCATATTTACCCAACGCTATCCGAGGCTAACAAATACGCGGCGGGCGTCTGGAAGCGTAATCATGCGCCGAAAGGCTTGCTGTGGTGTATCGCCCGTTATCACGATTGGCGTAGACGGTGATTGCAGATATTAATCGAGGCGACTTTTGTCTATAATCGGGACAATTTTAGACCCGTGCCGAACAATGCAAATAAAACGTTGTTATTTCCTCATCAGGTTCAGGTTCCAGTTAACAGGAGTAACAATTTGAACCCAAAGCACAAGATTTTATTTGCAGGCGATCCTCATGGAGATTTCAAACCGCTGATCGCCGCAGTGCATCAATACAAACCCGAAGCCGTCGTGTTGCTGGGCGATTATGACCTGGAAATGCCCTTGGAGGTTTGCCTGCAGGACATTGTCGGTTTGACCCAAATCTGGTGGATTGCCGGGAATCATGATTTTGAAACGCCCAGCAAGCATAAACACCTGTTTGATTCCGCTCTGGCCGATAAGGGATTGCATTTGAAAGTCACGGAAATAGCGGGACTCAGAATTGCCGGTTTGGGCGGTATTTTCTTGGGCCGGGTCTGGTATCCGCCGCAGCAGCCTAAATGGAGGAATAAGCAGCATTATCTGCATAATCAGCCCGCCCATACCAGACATACGGCGATGTCATTAAAATACAAGGGGGCGATTTGGCATGATGAGTTTGAAGCGTTAAAAACGCTGAAAGCGGATATTCTGGTGACCCATGAAGCGCCGGGCGCTCATCGGCACGGCTTTGATGTGATTGGCGAGCTGGCCGCCGCGATGGGCGTGAAAAATATCTTTCACGGCCATTTGCATGAGAATTATGCAGCCATTGTTAAGAACAACATCAAGGTAGTCGGCGTGGCGGACAGGGCTGTCGCCGATTTGATGGGTAATTGTTTAGTTCCACCATTAAGTGGTCTGGTTTAATAGTAAAAATCGCTGGCACTTTCCGGTAAAAATTGGGTATAGCCTCGAAAGGAGGTATGCGTCCAATAGCGCGTAATTTGAGGTTGAAGTTATAGTTAATGCGTCTTCAGTGCCTCGGCGCTGTCATAATGGAAACGTTTGACAGTGTTTACCTTGATCTTTGATCTTTTTGTTCATGGCTTCAACCAGCAGATTGTAACTGAACTCGACACCGTTGTCGGTCAGGATTTTTACGATCTTGAAAGGATACTGCGCCAGCGTTTGCCGCAGAAATTCGGCGGCGGTTTCCATACGCTTGTTGTCGTGCAGTTCCAAATAGACGTAGCGCGTGGCCCGATCGATAGCGACGAGTCGGTACGGTTCCACCACTAACGCCACTGTTTCAATCGGCGATGGGACGCACTATACCACCCTAGCCAGTTTTGCGGAAAGCCTGCAACAGATAGTTGCAGAGCTATAATATTTGCCGTGACCCTTACTGACGGATACTGATGAAGTGTGGCGAAGGGGTATCCAACGCCACCTTAAATTCGTTAAGACTACTTTTTAATAAAGTAATAATAGCCGCCGAATTTTCCTTTTAAAGTCATGCTGTTGTCGTCTTTCGCCTCTAAAGAAAACACGTCAAACCTGTTGTTACCCAAAAGAGCGACTTTTAATTTACCGTCTTCTATTTCGTAGTTTACCGGCGGTTGATCATAGAATTTTCCTTCGCGCGGAATATGTAGGATCGTTACTTTGCCGTCTTTAAATATCCAGGTATCTTCCCTCGGAATGGCTTCTTTATCGGTTAAAGAGTTTTTGGTGGATTGCAGCTTCCAGGTACCCTCGACTTCTGCTTTGGATTGCAGGGTAATATCGGCATAAGCAGCGCCGGTAAATACGGATAAGGTCAATAATATTGCCGCTAGATTTATTCTTTTCATGTTCACTTTCCTGTTTTAATGTAAGTAATCCTAAAAAACCGGCTGGCGCTGTACGGGTCTCTATCTATATCAGGTGAATCCGCTATTAGCTGAATGCCTTTCATTGAAGCCCCAAGTATTTTTAATGCCAAATGATTTTTTGAGGATAAGGGATCGGTGCGCCGTTGTGGAAAACTAAAGCTTTTTTATACCGGGTATCAATCGATCCAATCACTTCGGGGATGCGCCAAGCTTGAAAGCGCTGTTCGATACTTCCGTACCGAAGTCCAGTATGCGCCGGAAATGGCCGAAGCAACAGCGGTTTATTATGTAGTGCTGGAGAAGACTGTTTTTAATGGTTGTTATTCATGAGGTTGTCTTCGTTTAACGGGTGATTCTTGCTAATCACATGTGTGAACAACCGGGACTTGACTCACTATTTTGACAATAAACCACCACTGAAAACCTATCCCCAAAAGCACGGCGATATGCAGGATTTCATGGGGGCCGATTATGCCGGGAAGTATTGTTAATTGTTGGTAGTATTCAATAATTGCCCCTACCGTATAGAAAATACCGCCGAGCACGAACGGCCGGATAAAAGCAAAGCTATATCTTCGCCAAAGATGAAACTCCATTAGAAGTCCCATCCATCCAAGTCCCAGATAGAAAGACAAACCGAACCATTCCGGTATTGTTGTAAAAAAAATTGTTTTTACGATAAGACCGCTGATGGTCAGGACCCAAACGATAGCGAGAAATCCCCATCTTAAAAATCCGGTAAAAAGAATACAGTGTATGGGTGTAAAGGTGCCGGCGATGACTAAGAAAATAGCTGCATGGTCGAGTCGTTGAAAAACCGTATGCGCTGCTCCGGTTGTCGGCAACAAATGGTAAACGCCACTGACCAATAATAAAAAAATACAGGAACCGGAAAATACGGCCAGTGAGATGATGCGAATAGTCGACCCTTTTTCTTGTCGAAACATGAGGGTGGCCTGATAAGCAAAGAAAATTGCTCCCAAAAGATGGGTTATTGAACTCAAAGGGTGAGTAAAACCAAGTATCGGATAAATAGCAGACATAGTAAAAAACACCTCCAACCTTATCTTGTCGCGCCGTTAAAGAAATAATATTCCCACATTTGATTGCTTTGCAAGATCATGATTTACTTGCCGTATTTAGGCAGTTGATAGTTCGGCTTACTGCTTGAAATCAGCCGGTTTTGTCCATTAAATGGTTTAATTTTTTCCGTATGCTCAGATGAAACTTGATTTTTTATTCATTGCGCCGCCAATGCCAACGCTTTTTCTGTATTCCTGATCAGGATAGGTAGGGATGCAGGTAAGCGCAGGTTTTGAATGGTGTGGTCCGCTAAAATGAAAATAGGGGATCTGTCGGGTGATGGACGCATCTGTATTACGAAAATTTGGAACAGCTGCGGTCATCCGAGCGAATGAATCGGAAACGAGAACTGCCGTTTGTTTGGAACAAGACGCCTCAATTTGAAGTGGGGAAAGCCCACGTTATTTTTTAGTCACTCTGTTATACTCTTTGAATATCCCGAGCTCAAAGGTAATTCCGGGATGCTTTCCGCAAGTGCCATTTTCGGCCTGTATGCCTCTTCTCACCGAAGTGTTGTGCCCGTTCGATCAGAACATTTTCCTGATGTACAACCCGTTCCCGATGAGAAGAAATCCCTATGCCCGGTTACCATGTCAAGTTCCAGACCGTCACTGTTGGCGGTACGGACTACCTGATCCGTTCTTTGTCAGATCTCCAGCAATATTCTGACCCGCTAGGCGAGGCCGAGCTTGCCGGTATCTCACCGGCCAGTTGGCCGTTATTCGGTCATTTATGGCCGTCAGCTCGGGTACTGGCTTTGGCTATGCATACTATTGAGCTGACCGGGAAACGCATTCTGGAAATCGGCGCCGGTCTCGCTCTGGCAAGCCTAGTCATCCATCGTCGGGCAGGAGACATGACCGTCAGCGATTGGCATCCTCTGAGTCAGGCTTTTTTGAATGAGAACCTGCTGCTGAACAAACTGGGGCCGCTGAAATATCATGCAGGAAACTGGGAGGCAAACAATCCTGAGCTGGGTCAGTTCGACTTGATCATCGGCAGTGATGTCCTTTATGAGCGGCAGCAGCCCGGCCAGCTTGCCGGTTTCATTGACCGTCATGCCGGGCCGTCTGCACAGATCATTATCGTTGACCCGGATCGCGGCAACCGTGTCGGTTTTTGCCGGGAAATGGCTGAACTCGGTTACGGCTTTACTACGCGACGTGCCGATCATGTGATGGAAAACGGCGATCCGTTTAAGGGGCGTTTCCTGACCTTTGCCCAAGCGCTGGCGCTGGAGCCGTCATGATTGGCCGCGACAATGTTCTTTGGTTGCAGTTCTGGCGTGACCGGCGAACCGATTTTCACCAGCAAACGGTGAATCGGCTACTGACCAAATTTTGGCCCAGTCTTGATCTGGCAAAAGGCAGTCGGGTATTTGTACCGCTCTGCGGCAAGAGTTTGGACATGATTTGGCTTGCCAAGCAGGGGCATGAAGTCATCGGCGTTGAGTTGAGTCCTATTGCGGTACGGGCTTTCTTTCGGGAGAACCATCTGAAGCCTGTCCGTCGGCAGGTTGGTAAATTTACGCTATGGAAACATGGGAGACTCAGCATTTTATGCGGTGATTATTTCTCATTGACCGAGGGCGATCTGGGGCCGGTTGATACGGTTTATGACCGGGCAGCGCTTACCGCCCTGCCGGAAGACATCCGTCGGCGCTATATTGCCCATTTGAGTTCGATTGTTGCGGAAACCGCCAAGGTTTTTCTGCTGACCACGGAGGATGCGGAAGAAAAACAGAGTCCAAGCCAAGCTTTTGGCGTTGCCGAAGAGATCAAAACATTGTATTCGGAGACTTACGAGATCGACTTGGCCCACGTTGAGAGCGCGTTCGAGATTAACCCGGAATTGCCGGATAAGCCCCCGGAACGTATCGAATACAAGGTCTATCGACTCTCCGGCAAAGCTGCCGGGTGATGTTACAGAAGAGACTGCGACACTACTTTTTAATAAAGTAATAATGGCCGCCGAATTGTCATGCTGTTGTCGTCTTTTTCCACTAAAGTAAACAGGTCAAACCGGTTCTAATTGCCGAACCGTTAGAGCGCGAAGTGAATCCAGATATTGGATATGGCATAATTAACAAGCACATCCATTTGTTCTCGATTCAGTCAGGCTGGTTATGACGCTGCCAAATCTGTAAAATAAAAGCAGCTGCGAAAAAATGTCAGGTGATTTTTTGACGCGATTTTTCTAACAATAATAATTTACGGAATAATAATTATGTGTTTTAGTGCAAATATGTCTCTTGGCCTGGGTTTGGTTGGACTGGCCGCGTCTACTGTTACTTTTTTGGATAAAAGTGAACCGTTTTGGGTTCGGGTTGCACGGTTTTACGCCATTTTTCATTTTTCCCTGATGGAATTTATTCAGTATTTCGCTTATCCGGTGGCGGATCAGTGCGGCTATGGCGCCAATCAATTATTGAGTGAACTTTCAACTTACCATATCAGCTTGCAGGCATTGGCGATTATGCCTGCGTTGGCGACTTATTCGTCCGACAAAACCGCGCTGAAGAAGGCGACCATCACCGGCGTAATCCTCAGTTCGTCATTTTTGGTTTTCAGTTTTCTACCTAAAGAATGGCAACTATTCGATATTGCGCCGAATTTTATCGGCAATATGATCTCGTGCCTGTTCATGGGCCAATACCATATCGGCTACCACATCGGCAGCGCGTTCGGCTTGCTGGTTACCTGGGGTTCGTTGTTTGGTTTGGCGGCCAGCGGTTTTGTCTGGAAGGATAACTGGCGTATCGCTACCTATCATTTCGTCATGGCGATTATGACGCTGTTTATGCCGCAATGGATATTCGGCGTATCAACCGGCGAAGCGGCGGCAATGTATTGTTTTTATTCGATACCGATCACTATCAGCTTTATGCCGCAATTTAAAAAATTCTTCGCCGCACAGAATGTCATAGAAGAAGAGCGTGAATACGCCTGACAGGAATAATGGCGAGGGTGTGGCGGGGCAGGGTAGCTATGCGCTCTGCCACTGCTCCTCAGTTTAGGCGGCTAGCGCTTAAAATCAGCCAGCTTCGCCAATAAATAGTCTAAATCTTTGCCGGTATGCTCGGCACAGACCTGCAACCTGATTTCCTGCTCGCCTTGAGGAACAACCGGGTAATTCAGGCCGGTAACCAGAATATTATTCGCCAATAAATGCGCGGCCAAAGCCGAGGTTTTTCCGCTATCCCTGATCAGGACCGGCACGATAGGATGCTCTCCCGGCAAGGTTTCAAATCCCAGTTGTTCAAGTCCCGATCTAAGGCGGGCGCTAAATAGCCGTAACTTTTCCAGCAGTTGTAAACCTTCATCACTGGTAACAATGTCTAAAGCTGCGCCGGCTACGGCCGCTTCGGCCGGCGTAATCGGGTTTGAATAAATGTAAAACGGCGAGGTTTCCCGCAAGTAAGCTATCGCCGCCGAGCTGGAAACGACATAGCCGCCGTTAACGCCGAAAGCTTTGCCTAGCGTTGCAATCAAAATATCCGCCTTGGCCTTGGTATATTCTTCCGTACCCCGGCCGGCACGCCCAAAAGCGCCAACGCCGTGAGAATCATCGACTAGGGTGATGATCCCTTCTTCATACGCCCCTTCATGCCGTTTACAGCAGGCGTTTATTTCATCGAGAGGTGCGTAATCGCCGCGCATGCTGAAAACTCCGTCAGTGACCACGCAAACGCGCTTGACCCGGCCTTTGTAAGCCTCAAGGATTTTGTCCAGGGCAGTCATGTCCGCATGAGCATAAATTTCTTTGCCGGCGGGATGGGATAAGCGTATCGCGTTGATAATGCAGTTGTGATTCAGCGCATCGCTGACAACCAAAGTATCGGCGGAAATAAACTGAGGCAACACGCCCGTCATCGTCGTATAAGCGGAACTGAACAGCATTGCCGATTCGCGGCCGTGGAATTCCGCCAGCTTTTGCTCCAGTTCAATATGCGGCCGGTAAGTGCCGCTGATAAAACGAACCGCTCCGGGGCCGGTGCCGAATTTTTCAGCGGCTGCGGCTTCCGCCTTGATAACCTGCGGATGTACGGAAAGTCCGAGATAGGAATTGGAATTCATACGCAAGAAAGCTCTGTCCCCGTATCCTTCGAG
This sequence comes from Methylobacter tundripaludum, assembly GCF_002934365.1. Taxonomy (GTDB): domain Bacteria; phylum Pseudomonadota; class Gammaproteobacteria; order Methylococcales; family Methylomonadaceae; genus Methylobacter_A; species Methylobacter_A tundripaludum_A. Next base: position 371,721 of record NZ_PTIY01000002.1, read on the forward strand.
AAAATAGCGGGGGCCGAAGCCGTCAGCGGCCGCTTGCATGCCGGTAACGACTTTTTCATTACCTTTGCATAGGTCTTGTTGTTGTAATTGGGTTAATTTGTCGGTGAGCAGCGGATCTAATTTTTTCAGTGACATAAATGCCTCCGGTTATTTGAGCGTAATTTTTTCCAGCATGTCCTTGACCATCGCCGGCAAATCGAATTGAGCCTGCCAGCCCCATTCGGCTCTGGCGGCGCTGTCGTCCATGTGTCTGGGCCAGGAATCGGCAATCGCCTGGCGTAATGAATCGACCTTATAAGCGACCCTGAATTCAGGCATATGTTTTTGTATTTCCGCCGCCAACTGCTGCGGGGTAAAGCTCATCGCCGCCACATTAAACGCGTTTCTGTGCTTTAGCTGCCGGCTGTCCGCCGTCATCAGGTTAATAGCCGCATCGATCGCGTCGGGCATGTACATCATATCCAGTTGCGTATCGGCTTGGAGGAAACAATCATAATGTTGCGACTTTATTGCCGCATAAAAAATATCCACCGCATAATCGGTGGTGCCGCCGCCGGGTGGGGTTTTGCTGGAAATCAGCCCCGGATACCTTAAGCCGCGTACATCGACGCCAAAGCGATGATAATAATAATCGCACAGCAGCTCCCCTGAAACCTTGCTGATTCCGTAAATGGTCGTGGGCCGCTGAACGGTGTCCTGCGGCGTATCCATAGGCGGAGTTTCCGGGCCGAAAGCGGCTATGGAGCTGGGGAAGAACAACGCGCATTGGTGTGTTCTGGAGGCCTCCAGTATATTGATCAAACCGTTCATATTGACGTCCCACGCCAGCTGAGGCTTTTGTTCGGCAACGGCGGAAAGCAGGGAGGCGAGATGAAATATCGTATCGATATTATATGTCTTTATAACTTGATTGAGGGCGGCCGCATCGCGGACATCCAGGCTGCAATAAGGTCCCGGTTGGGTTAATTCGTCCTGGGCCGGTCTCTTGTGTCCGGCAGCCAGCACATTCTCCGCGCCGTATCGGTCGCGCAAGGCTATCGTTAATTCGGAGCCGATCTGCCCGGTTGCGCCGGTTACCAGTATTTTTTTCATCAACACCCTTCGTTGTTTTTTAAGGTTGGACATGGGTATAGGATACGCCACCCAGCGCCGACAGCATTCAACAATCCGCGCATTGTGTATTTTTGCGGCATTGAACGCTTACGACGATTTTTGGCGGATCGATTCATCAAGCAACTCGTATGAAGTGACGCGATACGGGGGTGTCAGAGTTTTTAAATCCACTGTGTTAAGCCTGCGTTAAGTTACCGATATGCAAGATATATTCAAATAGCTCAGATTAAACAGAGGGTTATTTGATATGTGGGGTTTTATGGTCATCATCTTCAGTAAGGAAAAATAATATGAAAACAGTAATGAAGCTATCAATGATTGCGCTGGCTTGCAGCCTGATTACGGCTTGCGCAACAAATTCGGATATCGAAGATTTACAGTCGCAAGTTAACGGCTTGGACGGTTCTGTTAAACAAGCATCAGCTGATGCATCCAGTGCGCAAACGACGGCCGCCGATGCGGCGGCAAGGGCAGGGGCCGCAGAAACCGCAGCCAAGCGGGCAGCTCAATTATCTCAAGACGCCAATAACAAATTGGATAAAAAATTCAAAAAATCAATGAGAAAATAAATCATTGCTGCTTTTGAGCGGAAAAAGTCCCGTGGCTATGCTGTGCGTATACTATGGGACTTATTTGACGGCTACGTGTCGATTTGAGACGGCGGCGGCCGGCTGAAACTGCCATACAGGGTGACAATAAATGTCGAGCTGCGCTATGCTAGTCCGCCTGTGCGCTTTTATATCCGAATTCCGAATGCCCTAGCGTCTCCCCTCCACACATTAATGCCGGCATCAAGATCATGAAACGAATTTTATCCCTGTTCATTTTTTGCCTCGGGACTGTCCCTTATCCGGTAGTAGCCGATATTGACGCTCAGCCGGGGATAGCGGCCGCTGAACTTGAACGCGAAATTCATCAACAGATAAACCGTGAGCGGCAAAAGCACGGCCTGCCCCAATTGAATAACGATGAGTTGCTCGCGGCCATCGCCCGTCAGCATAGCCGCGACATGGCGCGTTATCATTTTTTTAACCACACGAATTTGCAGGGGGAAGGTCCCGTCGAGCGGGCTAAAAGGTTGGGATGGGACAGGAAAAAGCAAGCCGACGCCAATACCTGGGTAATCGGTCCGGGCGAAAACATATTTATGAATCATCTTTACGATAAGGTCATTACGACCAAGCAAAACGGTGTTGCGGTAAAAAAGGAATACGTCTGGAAAACCCCGGAAGAAATCGCACAATCGACCGTACAGGGATGGATGGACAGCCCGCCGCACCGGAAAAACATTCTGTCGCCGAAATACGATCAACAAGGTATCGGAGTCACTATTTCAGGACACGAAGTTTATGTGACGGAGGACATGTTTTAACTTCATGGTATTTGGATACCGGTGTAGGCGGATTCGAAATATGAAACAATCGGCGGCCAGCAAGCCGAGTTGCTGTCACGGAAAAGCAGTTTACAAAATAGCCGCGTTAACTATGTTTTCAGAATCGATCGAGCCTGTCTTTATGAAGCGACTCTATCAAGCGATTATTTTAGCGGGCTGCATTATCAGTCAGCCAAGTTTTGCCTCTTCCTGTACGCAAGGCGATCTTACCCATATCTGGATTTCTCCGCGCGTAGTAAAGGCGGGGGCGCCGATTAATGTCATGGCTGTGTCCGGCTCTGAAACTGTTACCGAATTGGTATTAACCCATCCCAAGGGTGAAAAGCAGGTGTTAAATGCAACGGCTAATGATGGGATGCCCTGGCATTTATCGGCGCAGATTGACAAACTTGACGAAGGCCGTTATCAATTAGAGGCCAAAGATAAAGACACAACGCTGGCGTGCCATGAAGTTTTTAACGGCGATAACGGCACTGGAGAACACGCAGTCTGGAATGACAGTTATGAAGCCTTTTATTCGGCCTGGATAGAACGGCTTTTCGATGCGCCGGTTGATCAAAGCCTGAGTTTTCGATCCCTGGAGCCTGTTTTGCGGGATTCAGAGCGTAATTTTCTGCACAATTATTTAGGTTTGAACGAAGACAAAGCGCTGCCTGCAACGCCTGATTGCGCCGATTTCCCGTATTTTCTCCGCAGCTATTTTGCCTGGAAAAACGGCCTGCCGTTCAGCTATCGCGCTTGCAGCCGCGGCACAGCCAAAAAGCCGCCTGCATGCAATTTGGCTACGATTGAAACCGGTTTTGTTCAATACGCCGCACCGCCTGCCACATTTAAAACCTTAAGCCATACCCTAATGGACGTTGTGCATTCAGGAAATGGCCGCACCGCGCTTACGAGCGAAGCGACTGATTTTTATCCTGTGGCGTTACGGCGCGAGACGTTGCGGCCGGGCACCATTTATGCGGACCCATACGGCCATGTGCTAGTGCTGGTGAAATGGGTGCCGCAAACAGCCGACAGTCCGGGGATTTTATTTGCGGCCGACGCCCAGCCTGATAATTCCATCGGCCGGAAACGGTTTTGGGAAGGCACCTTTTTATTCGGTAATTCGGGCAGTGCGGGGGCGGGTTTTAAAGCTTTCCGTCCGCTTGCCAACAACCGCACGCTGTTGAGTAATGACGAGTTGCCGGACTATTCGATTGAACAGGCAGTGTTGGAGCCTGACGATTTTTACGCACAACTTTACAAGCTGATTAATCCTGACGGCTTGAATGCGAAACAGGCTTACGAGGCGACGTTAACCGCGTTGGTGGAACAACTGGAAACGCGGCGGCAATCGGTTGAAAACGGTGAGGATTATTTTCGTAAAAAAGCCAATACAATCGAGATGCCGAAAGGTGCGGCGATTTTTGAAACGATCGGTCCGTGGGAGGATTACGCCACGCCTTCGCGTGATATGCGCTTGTTAATTGCTATCAATGTCTTGCTTGGTTTCCCTGAAAAAGTCGTCCGTTATCCTGAGCTGTTTAACTTGACCGCTCAATCCGCAGCACAAGTTAAAACCCGGATAGAGCAACTGCATGAAAAACTGACTGCGGAGAAAAAGGTTCAGTATGCACGCAGTAATGGCGAACCTTGGGAGCTTTCGGTAGCGGAGATATTGGCGCGCAAAGCAGCATTCGAGATGGCTTATAACCCGAATGATTGCGTCGAAATCCGTTGGGGGGCCAAAGCGGGCACAGAAGAATATACAAGTTGTAAACGGCACGCGCCGGAACAGCAGGTTAGACAAATGGCGGCGGTACGCGACTGGTTTCGCTATACCAAACGCCCCCCGCGCTGAGTTATTAGTTACAGCCGGTAGGATGGGTAGAGCGAAGCGAAACCCATCAAATACCCTTGGGCAAAACCGATCAACGCAACGAATCAATGCCAAGATTCGCCAACTCATCCGCCCTGTCATTATCTTTGTCGCCCGAATGGCCTTTTACCCATGCCCATTCGATGTTATGCCGTTGAATGGCGGCGTCCAGTCTGCGCCAGAGGTCTTCATTCTTCACCGGGCTTCTGGTGGCCGTTTTCCAGCCGCGTTTTTTCCAGTTGCTCATCCATTCGGTAATGCCTTGCAGCACATATTTCGAGTCGGTATTCATCTGCACGGAACAGGGTTTGGTCAGGGTTTCCAGCGCCTGGATTGCAGCCATCAGCTCCATGCGGTTGTTGGTGGTGGCGGGGTCGCCGCCGTAAAGTTCCTTAACGTTTCCTTTGTAGCTGAGGATAACGCCCCAGCCGCCCGGTCCGGGGTTGCCTTTACAGGCGCCATCGGTATAAATAATGACGGGATCAGTCATGTCTGTTTTTCTGTGTTGTTGGTGTATTAAGCGGGTTTGCCAGAATTAAGCGGGGATTTAGCGCGGTTACGGGCGTCAATGGAATCAGGTTGTAGCGGCGCTTGATGGCCCTAATCGCATAGGCGGTCGATGTGAGCGAGTATCCACGGGTTATAAATTTACCGTGAGTCGATTTTACCGTATCCAAGCTAAACTCCGACGATACGGTGACTTCAAAATTTAACAATTTTAGCCAGTCCAAAACCCTGGGTCGGGAAATAAAGTGTCCTCCCCAGGAATCGGCCATTTTTTTATCCCACAAATACTGGTATCGAACCCATAGACTCCAGGGATTAAAATTCAGCATGACCAATATGCCTTCCGGCTTTAAAACACGCTCCACTTCACGCATGGTTTGAAACCGGGAAGCGTCAAACTCCAATAAATGCGGGATGATGATCATATCGACAGAATTGCTCTGCAAGGGCAGGCTGTGCGATTTGGCCTGGATTTTTCTTGCTTTATCGCAGCCCAGGCTTTTGGCGTCCAGTATCGTAAAATTTTTGTACAAAGAGCAGTCGATAAATTCGCTTTCCCAACCTAAACCGCCAATCTGCAAGATGGTCTGCTTGCAACTGACGGTAATGGACCGTTGAATATAGTCGGCTTCAAGCTGCTGTAACAGCTTGCCTCGAGGGGTTTGATACCAGGCAAATAAGAAATTACGTTTCATGGGCGCATTTTATACTATCTGACTTTGATGATTTTCAATAAAAACAAGCTATAATGATAGCATTCTAATAATAAACTTTATTCTTAAAAGGCTTAGATGATGAGCGTTAACTTTAACAGGTCGGGTAAATTTTTATCACTATTGACCTTTTTAATCGTAACAGGCTGCTCTACAACGTCAAAAGACTCTTTTAACGATAGGCCGCCAGATACCTCGGAAACCGATAACAGCTATGTGAGGCATTCCCTCCATCCGTTCGGCAAACAAAAATACACGGTACCGGCCAAGTATAAGAACACGGTTTGGGAACGGTTAATATCATTATATTCTCTGCCCCAGATTGAAAATGAACGGATCGACCGCGAGTTAAACTGGTATTTGCGGCATCCTGCGTATCTTGCCAGAGTTCAGCAACGGGCGGAACCTTATTTGCATCTGATACTCGATGAGATAGAAGCCAAAAATATCCCCGGCGAGCTGGCTTTGCTGCCTATCGTTGAGAGCGCCTTCCTGCCGGAAGCCTATTCAAAAAGCGACGCGTCGGGACTTTGGCAATTCATACCGGCTACCGGCCGTCTGTACGGTCTCCAGCAAAACGCTTGGTATGACGGTCGCCGCGACGTTTACGCCTCAACTAGAGCGGCGACGGCTTTTCTCAAACATTTGGGCGAGACTTTCGATGGCGACTGGCATCTTGCTCTGGCATCCTATAATTACGGCAAAGGTAATGTAAGAAAGGCTATCGAAAAAAATGAAGATCTCAAGCGGGCGACCGATTACTGGTCATTGGACCTGCCGAAGGAAACGGCGGACTATGTGCCGCGGTTGCTGGCCATAGCGCGAATATTTGCGAATGCCGACAAATACAACGTTAATTTGCAACACATCCCCAACAAGCCTTACTGCGAGCTTGTCGATGTCAAATCCCAATTGGATTTAAACAAAGCCGCGGAGCTGGCTAATACGCCGCTGAACGAGTTTTTAAAATTAAATCCCGGTTTTAACCACTCGAGCACCGCACCGCAAGGGCCGCATCATTTGTTGATCCCGGTCGCCAAGGCGCAAACATTCAAGCAAAACCTGGCTCAGTTGCCTTATGACCAACGGGTCGATCAAAATCGTTACCATGCCGAGGCGGCGGCGCAAATCCGCCATGATCAAGTTCAGGCTATCCCAAGCTTGCATAAGGTTAAGGCGGGGGAAAGCTTGGTATCGATCGCCGACAGGAACAATACGACCCCCCAATCGATTCGTCAGGCCAACCATTTAGCGGGCAATTCCATCCATTCCGGCATGCTTTTAAAAATGCCGACGCCGCAAAATTCGGCGCAGCACGTCGCCACAACGGCTAAAAACAATTCCGTCGGCGCACAGGTCTATGTCGTAAAAAAAGGCGATACGTTCTGGAATGTTGCGCAGAAATTTTCGGTTAGCGTTAACGACATTCAAAGCTGGAACAAAATTTCTCCAAAATCGTCACTGGTTTTAGGCCAGAAGATCATTATCAAGGCTGCGCATCAACAGGCTCAAGCCTCATCGGCGGGAATCCGCACGATTAATTACACGGTTAAGCCGGGCGAAACCTTGGCGCAAATTTCGCGTAAATTCAACGTCTCAATTACGGATTTGCGCAAATGGAATCCGGCTGGAATAAACAATTCCCTGACTCCTGGAAAAGTATTAAAAGTGATTATTGATGCTTGATTTGGCTTGAAAGCATGATGCTTAAATGTCGGCAACCAAAATAGGGCGGGGTTTTACTCGGGTTTTTACGCCTTCTCTCTGAAGGGAGAAGGCTGGGTCTATGTCTTAACGCCCGATTAATGCGGCGTTTAAAGTATCCACTAAAGCGCTATTGCCACGGGCTTTGACATATTCAATAACCACCGGGATAAATTGTTGCACCATCGCAGGCGACATGCCCTGCTGCTGAAAAGCGGAAACCAGTGAAATCAAACTCCCCGCCGTTCCGCCCGAAGCTCCCGCTAGAGAAGATAAACGCCCCGCCAAACCACCTTGCTGCGCTAGAGCGGGTACGGCCGCCCCTAACATGCCTTGCATGCCCGGAACCGATTGTTCCAACTGGGCGAATGAATCTGCCTGCATCTTGCTTTTAGCGATCTGAAACAAAGCGCCAGCGCCCCCTTGAGCCTGGGCCGCCGTCACGCCTGTCCGCTGCATCAATAATTCGGTCAAACTGCCGGCTTGCACAGCCTGAGCCGCATTCACGGCCTGTTGGCTCTGCTGCAATGCTTGGCCGGTATTATTGGCATGACCATTGATGTCATTATTGACGGCATTGAGCACATCTTTCCAGCCTGCGGCGCCGGCATCGTTGACCGACGCCATAGAAAAAACCAGTGATGCGGATAACGATAGCATTATTTTTTGCTGCATGTTTTTTCCTCTGCTTGAGTTTAAGCACTGTTTGAAAAGCCGATAATATCGAATAAAACATAGACTGTAATTAAGAAATCTACACTGAAAATATTGCGGCGGCTTCAGTCGCCATGCCGCAAGCCTTACGGGGTGGGTATCCTGCGCTAAAAATCCAAATTTGCCGTCGAATAAAAGCTCAATTACACTAGCCGACAGGGAGAATAAGAATTAGACAAATGGGCGTGGGCCGGTAAATTCGGCACAAAGAACACGCGGCTACTGCTGGATTTTGCATCTCAATTCAGTCTACCTGTTCGCGTATCTGACATTTTTCATAAGGTGTGCATTAGCACTATCCATAAGGAGAATAACATGGCACAAGAAAAAGATTACTTAAAAGACCCGTTCGGCAATGCCGTTTCCGACATTGTCAAAGGCATTGACCGCGATGTGGAGCGGGGGGAAGACGTCTTAATGTTGGGATTAGGCATCGTCATGTTGTCTTCCACTTTTGCACCGGTAGCGCCGCCGACGGTTCTTTTGCCGCTGGTCGCTCTTACTTTCGCTGTTTCTGTGGGTTTTGCGCGGATCAATTATCACAACATGGAGCGGAAACTCCTGCAATCAATGGCGCAGCTTGACGGCCATGACAAAATCATCCTGCACCCGATTGCGGCTGTTTTTGCCGAGTATCCGATGCACTCCTTAGCCGAGTCCTTCAACCCTTTAAAGAATCTGAAGCGGACCTGGAAGAGTGCGCTGGGCGGCATTTTGATTAATCCGCTATGGATGCCGATTTTCTATGTAATGGGTATGCAGATCAATGAAGAAAAAAATCTCGGTGTTTTGAATCGGGCTATCATCGGCGTTGAGCAAAAAATGGCGTCTTTATCTTCCGTTGTTTAGTTTGTGACGGTTTATTTAAAGCCAAGCCTCGGTTAATGCAGCAAACTTTTTGTTTTACCGGGACTTGTCCAGCAAATTAACCTGGACATCCATATTATTCAAAATACAGCCTTGGCCGAATTGGTGGAATATCGAAACATCAGCCGCATCGCGCCCATAAGCAATAATCACCCTGCCGCCGCGCAAATCGTTTTGGGTCGGATCAAACGAGTACCAGCGGCCGCCGATATAGGCTTCAAACCAGGCGTGCAAATCCATCGGTTCAAGCCGATACAAATAACCCACCGCCAGACGCGCCGGTATGCTGATACTGCGGCATAAGGTTATCGCCAGCTGCGCAAGGTCTCTGCATACCCCATAGCCCCGGTTATGAACCTCGACTGCCGATAGCGGATAGTCGCTGGAGCCGGGAATGTACTGTATGGTATTGCGAACCCAGTCCGTGATTTTGCCGGCCTGATCGTAACCCGGCGGCGCATCGGCGGTTATCTCTCTGGCAAGATTGCCAAACCGGTCCGATTCGCAGTAGCGGCTCGGCAACAGATAAGGCAAAACGCGGTCTGGGAGATTCTGGATTTCAACAAAATAGGCACCGGGCGCACTATCGATATATTCCCCCGTGATGACTTCAAAAGAGGTTTGGACGCTAAATTCTCCGGGCGGAGCGACCAGGCGTTGACAGAAGTTGCCATAGTTGTCTTTACTCTCGGTGATCTGTACGCAAGGCTCAACGATATAACGGGAGCTTGTAATCTTTTGTTGTGCGCCGTTCAATGGGCGCAGCATTAAAATAAGGGCTGTCGGGGCCTCTATCTGGAAACGAAGATCGCAGCTTACTCTCAACTTCATATTAATTTGTCGCATCAAAACCCCGTGTTGGGCATCCATTTACTCAATACAAAGCAATAACCGAACCAATATGCCGCGTCGAGCCGCGCAACGCGCTATTGCGAACCTGTCGATAACATGCGCGAGTGATTTCAGTGCAAAAAACAGGATTTCGCCCAAATTGGTGCAAATCATCACGAAGATGTTTGCCGCATTTTCGCGTTAAGCGTTATTTTCCGCAAGTAAACGGTAACAGCATGATGTCGTTTGCGCCCGCAACTGGCGTAATCGCTTTTTGAACGCAGCGTGCGTCCGAGTAGTCGTCAAAAAGGACGCGAAATAGCGTAAACTATGGCGCATTAATTGCTCGTCATTATGTAACCTAGAGGTTTATAGCGGTGGCTCGATACGATAGGGCGGCTAGCTTAAAGCCTATTTCCAAAATCACGCTATTCACTGAACATGAAATCGAGTCAACACGATAAACTGGACGCTTATTTTCAACAGGTACAGGACATCATTCTGAGCCGCCAGGATTGGGTGAGCGGCTTGTTGCCGGCCAGTACCGCCGTCAATGTGCACGGCAATTATACCGATGCCTGGGTCAGGGATAATGTCTACAGTATTCTGGCGGCATGGGGACTGGCGCTTGCTTACCGGCGCGACGAAGACAGCCTCGTTGAAAAAAGCGGGCGCGCTTATCTGCTTGAGCAAAGCGTCGTCAAGCTGATGCGCGGGCTGCTGACGGCGATGATGCGCCAGGCGGCCAAAGTCGAGAAATTCAAGCACACGCAGAACCCGCTCGATGCCTTACATGCCAAGTACGATACAAAAACGGGCGACGTGGTCGTGGGCGATCATGAATGGGGGCATTTGCAACTGGACGCCACGTCTTTGTTTTTACTGATGCTGGCGCAGATGACGGCATCCGGCTTACGCGTCGTATTTACCATCGATGAAGTCAATTTTGTGCAAAATCTGGTTCACTACATCAGTCGAACCTATCGCACACCGGACTACGGTATCTGGGAGCGCGGCCACAAAACCAACCACGGCATTGCCGAATTAAACGCGAGTTCAATCGGCATGGCGAAAGCCGCGTTGGAAGCGCTGTCCGGTTTTAATCTATTCGGCAAGGACGGCGGGCAGGCATCTGTCGTGCATGTGATCAGCGACGACATCGCCCGGACGCGCATTACCCTCGAATCGCTGTTACCCAGAGAGTCGATTTCTAAAGAGACCGACTCAGCGGTGCTCAGCATCACCGGATTTCCGGCTTTCGCGATTGATAATCAAATTCTTAGGGCAAAAACGGAAGCGATTATTTGCGAAAAGCTGGAAGGACGATACGGCTGCAAACGCTTCTTGTTAGACGGCCACCAAACAGCGATAGAAGATAGTCATCGCCTCTATTACGATCCGCATGAACTGAAGCAATTCATGGACATTGAATGCGAATGGCCGCTGTTTTTCACCTATTTATTGCTCAACAACTTATTCACAGGCGGTAGCGAAGCCGCCTTGCGCTATCGCGCTAAATTGGAAAGCCTGCTGGTTGAACAAAATGGCAGGCAATTATTGCCGGAACTTTATATCGTCCCAAAAGAGTTAATTGCAGCGGAAAAAGCCAATCCACACAGTCAGGAACGGGTACCGAACGAAAATGTGCCCCTGGTTTGGGCGCAAAGCCTGTTCATACTGGGCTGTCTTATTCAGGATGGTTTGCTCGGCATTGACGACATCGACCCTTTGGGACGGCACAAAATTGTTAAGCAGGCTCAGGATTGCAAGCTGCAAATCCAGTTGCTCGCCCAGGACGAAGCCGTACAAAACAGCTTGATGAATTTAGGCATTCAAACGCAAACACTCGCCGAAATAGCGCCTATCCAGATAAGGGAAGCCTCAGAACTGGCCGAGGCATACACCCATGTAGGCCGGAACGACCGTATGGGCTTAACCGGCAGGCCGTTGAGACAGTTGCGGACCATGGCGACCTCCAAAATGTATGTGCTGTCCGGTGAGCGTCTGCTGTTTTTACCGCAGTGCCTCAGTCAGAAAGGTTTTTATCTGGCGATGGACAACCGCTTGGTCATACAGCGCTTGCGCCTGGAACTGGCATATGTTCATAGACATTGGGACAGGCCGGGCAATCCCCTGGTTGTTATGACGATAAAACATAATATGTTGGACAGCCATAACCGCGAGGTTCTGATTGAATTCATCAAAGAACTGCAGCAAGGCTCCACCTTGGGTATTCCCCTGCAACTCGGAACGCTTTTGGAGTTTGCGGCAACATCGAGTTATGAAAAAATTGATTACCTGCATGATTTTCAATTCTCCAAAGCTTCCTGGAAGGACGCTGAACGGCCCTTTTTCCGAATATTGCCGATAGATACCGCTCCGCCGGGGCCGCTGGATACGCAAATATTGACGGCATGGGACATCAGCGCCGACGGAATACTGATCGAGCAACTGAAAACCAACGCCAATCTTTACGCGCAACTTGAAGTCTTAAGCTTACTGAGTCTTCGTCACGGCCTGGATTACGACACAGGATTATCGGCGATGGACGGCGCTGCCGGCCTTGTGCGCGACTTGCTCGAAGAAATCTATGCGCGGGCAGGGGACCAACACGCCTGGTACATCGTCAGGCGCTGTGCCGGATTATTGGGTAAATACGATATAAACCTGGAACAGGCGGCCACCGAGATACTGGTGCGTCAACATGCGCTGACACTAGGCCGCGCCTACAGCGGAAGGGCGACTTTGAACCGTCCGGCCGATTCGTCTGAAATCTTGCAAACCATTCGCGCCTACAATAATAACGATGCCAGCGAACATATCATTATTCAGGAGTTGGTCATTTATTTGGGCATGTTAATCAAATCCAACCCGGAATTGTTCACCGATATGCATACAATACGCGTCGGTCATATCATGCAGTTGATTATCATCAGGCAAAAGCGCGAATCCGGTGGCGGCACGATAGATCAGGCTTTTAACGAAATTCTTGCTTTACCGCCTTACCGGTTATTCGAGAAACTAAAGGAAACGCTAAAAGACTATAGCAAGACCGAAGATCAATTGGGTTTAGCCGAAACGCTGCACTACGAAGGCGATTCTCGAGAGTTGAGCCGTGCGCGGTTTTCAAACAGCATGGAGCTGAAAGGCCGTATAGGAACGGACTGGTATCATTGGCGCGAACAGCAAGGCAGCGTCGGCAGGGAAAATGATGCGTTTTTCGCCAATGTCTGGGACATCCTGCATCATTGCAACGGCTTGGTGATAGGCGACAAACTTAACAGCAAAAACCGCCTGGACAGCGAGAATATCCTGGCGCAGATGACGGCGGGCGAGCAAAGTTTCAAGCTATACGTCAATCATGTGCTTAACAAGATTCAAGCCCCGGTCTATCGCCAGTTGACGGTAGAGGCGCTAAAAGCAATGGCGTCTATTTTCCGGGAAAATGCATCCTTATACATAGACGATACCTTATTAACGGACATTATTATCGGTCATGCAGTAAAAATCGGCTGGCTGCAATCCCACCCTGAAACCAAAGAAACTTACGACAATCACGTATCGTTTGCGTGGCAGGCGTTTTACCGGCTGCCGCCGCACCATGTCGCCAACTGCATTCTTGATGCTTTAATATATCTGCTTAACAAGGAACCGCAGTTGGAGTCTGTGGAATCCTGACCGTACAAACTATAGTTGTACGGTCAGGTTGTAATTATCCGTCCACTTTTCAATGACGGCGGTTCCAAAAAGGCGCATCAGGCCAGCGTTGTTCCTGGCGATAATACTCATGCCGCGTCGTCAGGTAAGCATCGAATTCGCGATTCATCAGCGCGTAATACCGGGCAATGCCGGTTTCGTCATTGCGCAGAAAGTAATCGGCGATGGCGTAGGAAGCAAATAAGCCCGACCTTATCGCCTTGATGATCCCTTGTGAAGATAAGGGATCGAAGCTTGAAATCGCATCCCCTATCCCTAGAATGCCAAACGGATAAGCGGAACCGAAATTGCGGGAAGCGGCGGACCAAAATGCAGGCGGAGCCAGCGGCCGGCATGAAGCGATCAAAGGCTGTATATGACGGGTTTCGGCTAAATATGCCATCCAGGCAGGCAATTGAGAGATACGCAACTGGCGTGCAATATCCGCATCGGTCATCAACATGGCGACTCTGCGGCTGCCTGGAATCGCAGCGCTATACCACCAACCGTCGCGGAACGATTCGATCACGGCGGCATCGGCTCCGGGCGCATCCGGTACAGATTGCTGCTCAAAAAAAACCGCGCAGGCCACCAACTTGTCGATTTTGACCGAAGGGATTTTTAATAAGCGCGGCAGCAATGCGCTACGCCCGCTGGCGTCGATAACAAAACGCGCGGCAAACTTGCCTGCGGCACCGCAATCGATACGCCAGCCCTGTGCGCAAGGGCTCAACGAACGCACGGTCGCGGTTAGCGGTTTGGCGCCAAGGCGAGTGGCTTCGTCGGCCAGCATGCGGTCGAAACGGTCGCGATCAAGCCGCCAACCGGTGTTATGTACATAGAGAAAGAATTCGTTACCGATCAGTTCCTGCCCGCCCCAAGCGCTCAAAGTATGAAAAGAAGGGCAGTGGTCCGCCTGAATAAAAGCGGGTCCTAAACCTAGATGATCGAGAAAAGGTTTGATAGGCGGAGGGACAGACTCGCCGACGCGGAACGGCCTATCGCGTCCCGCATCGGCGAGGCAGACGCGCAGGTGCGGGGCGATTTGGCTCAGCGAAATCGCCGCCGCAGCACCCGCAGGTCCTGCTCCAACTATAAAAACATCGACGCCGGCGTCAATCAAATTTGACCGCATAGAAAGAGGCCACGACACCGGCGGGCGACACCGTGCCCGGCTCGCTACCGGAATGCGGGATGGTGCGAATCACCGAGCCTACCATCGCAGGCCGCTGCTGCACGCCATTCGGCCAATGAGGAACAAGGTAGCCTTGGTAATCATAGATCCATTGCTCGCCTCCGACGACGCCGACCCCTTGGAAGCGGGCATGCATCGGTGAGCCGTAATCCCTAGAACCTTTTAACGCCAATGACCAGCCCGGCCCGCCGATAACGCCGGTCAGTATTTGCATAGGGCCTTCGTTAATTTCTATGACGCCTTGACCGAACTCCAGGTCATTGAACGCCAGTTTCAAATCAGGGTCGTTTAATAAGCTGCGATAGCTCCATTTGCCAACGAACGGATTGTCAATCATGATGATATTCCTTTTAGGTTAAGTGTTTTTGTTAGGGTTGAGTGGATCTTGGGAAAACAAGTATTCGCTTCCTTCGCGTTCGATGCTGTAAAAACGGGCGTCTTCCGGGCCGGTTGACGGCACTTTATCGCTATCGGGTTGATAAGGGTTTTTGATAATGAAGCCCAACTTCCACCAATCGCTGACCATTTTTAAATCGCCCGCGTTGGTCTGCTGAATGCCCCGGCTCCAGGTGGTCCAGGTGACCGTCGGCTGGCCATTGTCGAAACCGGTCAATTCATTGGATTGCAGCGGTCTATGGGCCGGCCACCAGAGCGTGTCCCAAACCTTTTCCTCTCGCGCCATCTGTACGTTGTTTCCGCTGGCCGGGGAAATGTTATTCCAGTCGGCGTAGGTGATATTGATCGATTGGGTGGTGCATTCGTTAAAATCCGCCTGCCAGGGAACGCCTGAATATTTGGTCAAGTCGCCCGGTTGCAGGCCGGCGGCGAAGTCGTTGTCCTGGCTCAACGGTTCATCGATGTTGAAGTTCATTTCATTGATGACATGCGTGGATTGACGGACAGAGTTGGCTTGGGCCGCGGACTGCAAAAAATCGGACAGGCTGCGGTCCGCCTTGATCCGGTAGGGCGTCCAAAAAATAGCCGGATTGCGCATCACCCAAGACAGTTCGCCGCCGGGGCAAAATGCGCCGCCCAAGACATTGCTGAGTACGCCGCGGTCCAATCCGTTCCCTGTCTCCGGTAACGTTGAAGAATAAGGAAAGTACACCGGATAAGTTGCCGGATCGATCCAACCTTCTTCCATTTCGTTGATGAAGTAACCTTCGGCCCATTGTTTCAGAATAAACAGCTGGTAATCGGTCAGTCTTAAAAACTTGGTCACCACTTCATTGGTCAACGGATTGTCGCCGCATAACAGCGGCATCAACGGCAGATTATGCACCCGGCTGCCGACTTTATCCTCGACCCTGAACTCGTTATCTTCCCCGCTGCGGCGCATTAAATCGAAGATGAAGGTTCGCATCGGCCCGTAAGGATCGCATTCCTTATGATTATCGGGCTTATGGCGTGTTCCGGTATAAGCTTCGCCCAAAGAGGCGTCGCGCGAAATATAGGCGGCCGCTTCCGGGGCAAGTTTTTTATCGGCCTTGTTTTTATCGCATTTAGGCGTCATGCCCAGCTTATTGGGATCGAATGTGCCGCGGTTTTCCTGGTCGTGCGGAAAATTAGACTGGGCCAACACGTCGCAAAGGTACAAAAACTCGTTAGGCCTGAATAAAATCGGCCAGATGTCCCGGTAAAACCACGGCTTATAGGCCTTGTTCCAGGTAAGACGGCTATCCAGCCACTGGCTTAGCGCGGTCTGGTCGTGAACGGGTATGGTTTCCGGGTTGTCGAAACTGCCTATCCGACCGTAAATGCGCGTATCGGCGGCGAAATTGCGCAACGACAAATCGTATTGCACGTCGTCCATGGTCACCATATCGAGAATTTGCGGCACGAAGCGCGGATAGCCTACGACGACCCAGGCCGGGTATTCCACATCGATGTAGCGTATTTGCTCAACCTGTTCGGAATACATCACCAATCTGGCCATGACCGGCCCGTCGGAAATATCGTCGTACCAGCCGTCATTGTTGGAAAAGTCGGTGATATGCGGCTCTCCCGGCCCGGATTTCTCGCTGCCGGAGTTGCCTAAACCGCCCAGCACCAAAAGCCTGCCGGTGTCGTCGGTCAGTATCTCGCCCAGCGTGTCTATATCGTTCGGTTGCAAACCTTTAGGGGGGAAAGTCGCCGCATAAACGCCGTTACCGGAACGGTCGAAACTCGCCCTGCGCAAATTGGTGCCGTTCACGCTGCGCGGACCCGGATCGATAATCAAACGGTCGCGGTTTTGCTCCGCAGCGTTACGGCGCGGGTGATCGGCGGTATAACCGTGTTCGCCGGAACGGGTATTGAACTCGTACCAGGAGGCTTTTTTATTGGCCAGATAAACCCGCCATTGAATGTCGACCAGGGTGCCGCGGTTGCCGCCGCCTTCAACGTGATCGCCGAGTTTCAACGGACGGCCTTCCGGGCTCGCTTCGTCAAAGGCGAAAACCTGGAAACGGGCGGCTTGGCGTTTTATGCGCCCGTTTTCGTCCTTGAATTTTTTCACGAATACCGGGCCGGAAAGATCCGCAGATAAAACCGGATTACCGGCCTCATCGCACGCAATCGGCATTCCGGCGGGTGTTTCAGGCGCAATGTAAAATTCGGTTTCACTGTTGCCTAAGCGAGCGATACCGATGCCGGGATATATTTTGTAAATAGCCACTAGATGATCTCCTGCAATCAATCGAGAAAGTTCAACGATACGCCTTCCAGTTTGAGAAGGTCGGTATCTTCCGCATAGTCGGCGCCGATTACCACGAGCGTAATCTGCAACTCGCTGACGTTGCTTGCGAGCAGTTTTTTGGCGCACTCCGTGACGTCGATCCGATGATTGCGCGGTGCATTGTGGCTGCGTGTTCTATGGTCGTGATCGCGCGCCTTGGGCGGCGGCGTGTCGCAGTGGCCGGGGCCGCCATAACAGGCGCCGTGGCCGAAGATGGACAGGTAGCCCGCATAATGCGGATTGCCGTCCAATTGCGTTTGCGCATCGGCTCCCGGTTGGTTGAGAAACGCGCGGACGAAACAGGAACGCGATAATTGCGGCACCCAGTGCAAGCGGATCTCCGCTTTACGGAAACCTTGAGTCACTTCATTTATCGGTATCGGCTGGGAAATAATGCGCCCAACCGCAGCATCAAGCCCGACCGGAATGAAATAAGAGCAGCGCATGTATTCATAGCCGAAGCGCGCCGTATCCAGCATGTCTTGAACGGTGTAATTCCAGGGCGATAAAATGGCGTCCAAATCGGTCGGTATGCTGCTCGGGTTAAGCCGTTGCCATTCCGACCAGATACGGTCTACATTGACGTGAATCGGCCAGAAAACCGGGTCGTATGATGCGGTCAGGTTGCTGAACATGTCGCCGTATTGCGGCTGAGAGTACAAATCGGAACGGCTGTGTAACGCGCGTCCGCCGACCCGAACCATCGAGTTGCGCTTTTCGCCCAGCAAGGCTTTTGCAGGGCGGGAAGAACTTGCAAGTTTATGCGCGTCATAGGATGCGCCCTCGCCATAATCCGGGTTCATGCCTCCGGTCCAGATATGCATGGTGTTGTGCGGGTTCTGGTCGAGAAAGCCGAAGGCGCTGTCGTAAATGCTGCCGCCGCCGAAGTCCCTGAAATTGTTCAGACTCATAATCTGGCGAATATCTTCTGCGGAAGGGTAGTGATAGTGAATCGCTTGGTTGATGGTCTCGCCGCCGTATTCCGCCGGATAACGCAACGGATAGAAGAACGGATTGGAAGCGAGTAAAGCATCGATCATTCTTTGCCGGTTTTCGTTCTGCGGATCAGGCGTCAGGTACCGGTAACCGATAACGTTGTAAACATAACGGAAGAACAGGCTTTGCGAAGTAAAGCGCTGCCTGTGCTTGGCCATGTGCAGGAAAGCCAGTTTTTGCTCTTCGGATGGTGCGGGTTTGAGTTCGGCTATCAGTTTTTCCGCCTGAGCCACCGTCAAAAACGCTTGAAAAGACTTGGGGATAATCCAGCCTTTCTGGGCGCATTCCGGCCGATATTGCGGCATCACCCAATCCCAATAAGGCAGCATGATGTCCGGGTCGTAATCTTGCAGGTCTTGCTCGAATTCGTAAAGGTAAGCCCTGTGCCAAGGCAGGAAGCGTTCCCAGCCATGCTGGCAGTGGTTTTGATGGTACAGCGCCTGATTGTTATAGCTGCGCACATCTTCTGGCCATTTATTGAGTTTATACAGATGGCGAAAGGCATCGCCCAAACGTTTGAGTTCAGGTTCGGTCATGCAATCAAGGTTGACGCGCTGTTTTAATTCTCCGGGCCGGCTGGGGCTTCGAGTCCCTGCAACCGCCACATTCAGTTCGGCAATTTCCCGTACCGATAATCCCGACGGCAGGGCTTCTGCCTGTATGCTGAGTTCTATCGTACTGGCGTGGTCATCAGCCGGGCAGCCGTCGTCGATCCAATCGCTGATATATTCAATGTCCTCCGGCGATACCGCTATCCCGCCCCAAGGCAAACGGGGAAATTGCGAACCGTCGAATGGCGATTCCCCTTTTAATCCGCGTATCAACGCCGATGCGGCGCCCCGATGGCAGTCGCTTTGATCGGCCTTGTGGCCGCAACAGCTGGAAGCGGGTTTCGGTGCGATCAGGCCTATATCGTAAATAACGGCTTTTTTCAGTTGCTCAGCGCCGCGATCCCAAAATCGCCCTATCCCGCCATAGTCCGCCTGGCTGTCTTTAGCGGCTTCATTCAGTATTTCTCTTACGCGTTCATAGCGCGTAACGTTGACTTGTTGTTCTGACATATAAAATCCTCTCAATAGTACCGGCTGAGAACGTTAAATCGCAGCCGGTACTGATGGAACGTAGCTTAATGATGATGGGGGAGACGCGTGCCGTCGGCGGTGTCTACCACTTCTTCGATCTCCATCATGCCCAGGTCTTCATGGTCGAGAATGTGGCAATGCATGACGAATTGGCCGATGAAGTCCGTGTATTGGGTATAAACGTTGGTGACTGCCGGGCCTTGCACCAGTAACGTGTCTTTCCAGACCAGTTCGGGATTGCCGTCCGGCCCGGTTCTGGACCATTGGAACGGATTGACATGAATATGAAAGACATGCGGCAAAGGAGGAATCGGATTAGCTACGCCGGTAGGATCGCCCACTGTTGTCAGCGACCACATATCGGTCGCGTTGAGCGACAGCTGCCTTATATTGCCGGGACTGAAAGCACGGTAGTTGACCTGGAAATAGTTCCGGTTAGGATCTGTTAAGCCTTGGCCGAGTTTGTACACGACTTCTTGCACGCCGTTGGCTGTTTTGCTCAGGTCTGTATTGCCGAACGGCGCTAGATGAGCCATTTCCTCGCTGGTCGGTAAGGCCATGTCTTCGGTTTCCTCTGTCACCCGGAGTATGGCCAGTAAGTTTTCAGGTTCATCCGCTTGGCGCAATGATTTGGCTGATGATGTCGATTGATCGATAATCGGGTAGTCGCCCGGCTTTGTGCTTGCCTTGATCAGTACATCGCTACGATAGCCGGGCTCCAGATCGATGGGGGTTCCTGCTTCCCAGGTGTCGATACGTCCCAAATAGTTGCCGTCCAAGGCAATCTCATGCAGATCGTGGTCTTTGACCGCAAACTGAATGGATTCACGGAAAGCGGTGTCGACCAAGCGCCAACGCTGTACTTCGCCGCGCTTCATGGTGATGATGGGGACAAGCTGCCCGTTGATGGTAATGCGGCGTTTTGAACAGGGCCAGGTTCCATAGTTGCCTGAGGCCTTGCTGCAATCTTTCGGATTAGGCTTGGAAGGGCCGGGGAACAGTGTTGTAATCCTGTCGAGCTTTCCTTCTTCGTTATAAAGAATGGTTTGCAGCATAAAAATCTTTTCGCGGGCATTGGCCGCCAACAAGGACTTGGGCGTGGTTGCGGGATTGTCAGCGACGATAATTGCACCGCTCATGCCGCTGCCTACCTGAATCGAAGTGGAACCGTGGGCGTGAGCGTGATACCAATAAGAACCGATAGGGTGAGTCGAGGGTACTTTAACTTCATAACCGAACTTGTTTTGCGGCTCGATGGCTATCAGCACATTGTCGCTGTTACCGGTCGGCGAAACGTGCATGCCGTGATAATGTAAATTGGTGGTATTAAATGAAGCGGGTGTCGTGGCGAGATAAGCGTGCTGGTTCTCTTGCTCGAATTGTCTTCGAATTTGATCCGGCGTTTCCTTGGGTAACTGGTTATCCAGTTTCAGGTTTATGGTATCGCCTTGTTTGATGCGTAACGTCGGTCCCACCAATTGCCCATTGTAAGTGCGTAAAGTCAACGGACACCCTCCCAGCGAAGTGGTGCGCGGATCGGTGTACTTTACCGACATATCGGTATTCAAGCTGCCGTTGACCGAGACGATTTCCGGCGGATTTTGGAACGGTTTGTTGCCGTATTGAGCAGGATCGATGTTCTTGTATGCGCAAGCGCTATCGTTGGCCGCATTGACCGATGGCGTAAACAGCGCCAGCAATAGAGCTCCCAGTAGCAGCGGCAGCGGCGATGCATGTCCCTCTGAAGGATCAGGCAATTGTTGAAGATTATGTGTCGTTAGTTTCATATTCCGTCCCTTCGTTATTATTAATTAGAAATTGATTTGGGATGACAGCTATGGCCTACGTGTTTTTACGCAGTGTCGGTTCAGAGCATATAGAAAGAAACCGGCGCTGTATGTCGGTTATAGCTTAATGTTTGATAGTCGCAGGCTTACAGCTAAAGCATAAGGAATACAGGCGCTTATAAATCCATGTAAATCAATGGTTAAACGATTTTTTTAGGCGGGAGTTACCTGTATTGATTTGAAAATAATGCAAAGAAGTCATTGATTTTCTTTATATCGGCTAGATCCAGCGCTTATCCGGTCTTTGCCGGAAAGATTCTAACGGTGAGTTTTTTTCCGTTTCTTGGTAACGCGATGCCGGCGAAGAGGTTTTGCTTGAGACAAACGGCTCCAATTACAGTTTTTTGGCTGTTGGGAATGCTTAATTGAGAGTGGAAGGCTTGAGGCGCCGTTGTGATTATTCAACAGCGTTATCGAGGGAACGGCTTGAAGCGCCGCTCCTCAAAGAATGAAAGAATGCAAATATTCAAATCTTATCTGTATTCCACTGTATTTTGACAGGGCGGCGCAGATACGCGTTTCTTTTTCCAATTTACAAATCGACCCGCATGGCTTTCGATGCCTGTTTATTGAGGCCGGGCAGTGCAGCTATCGCTTCCCGAAGCTTGTTTTCCCAGCTGCGCCGAAGTTGCAGCAGATAATCGTCATCGTCATCAAAGCAATAATATTCATCAAAACTGAAACTGTTTTTGCGGTACATGAGCATTTCTACCGGCGGCCCGACACTGGCGTTGCTGCGGATCGTCGAGTCCATTGACACCAGACAGCAGCGCGCGGCTTCGTCTATGGGCGTACCCAGCTTAAGGAACCGGTCCAGTATCGGTTTGCCGTATTTACTTTCACCGATTTGTAAAAACGGCGTGTTGGCTGAACTGGTTATGCTGTTGCCTTCGGCATACACCATAAAAGCGCCGTGCGGCTCATCGCCGATTTGGCCGGCTAAAATAAAACTGGCCGACGGGTTAAACGCCGATTGTCCTTCGGGGTTGATATGCTGCTTTTGTTTTTCGACGCTGACATGACCCAGGTAGGCCGCGGCCTCGGACAAGCACTCGACATTATTGAGATTGACGCCGGCATTCTTGATCTTATCGCGGTGCAGCTGCTCCAAAACGGCTTGAGTGGTGGCAAGATTACCGGCGCACAGTAAAACAATCTTGCGGTCATCGTTGGTTTTAAAGGCATGCATTTTGCCGTGGGTACTGACGTTATCAATACCGGCGTTGGTTCTTGAGTCGGAAACCAGAATAAGTCCTTCGTCGATAGAAGCGGCAATACAATAAGTCATAAAAACATTCGGTTTGTTGTGTTTAAAGATACTTTTAAGCCATTATCCAACAAAGCAACGCCAACGTCTACGCCAGTTAAAACAGGTCTGGCGGTCTTTAATCAAGTGGAAGCTCCGCATGCAAGAACCAGAGGTACTCATCGTGGTTAGAGAGCGGCAGCCTTGCCTAGCCTGTCATTAATTGCTCGCCATGCTTCCGTTTGCGGAGGTTGTTCTATCAGAATGATATCGAGTTGCAAGTTATCCAACTCTCGTAGCGCCGTATAAAAGCTTTGCGCATAGCTAGCGGCTTGTTCGGGTAAGCGCAAAATACGGACTTGACCGGTTTCAGCTATGTCCAGCCGATAGTTCAAAACACCAATTTTTTTGCCTGCGGCAGTTAAATGTTGAATCCTGTCCGGCAGCAATTCCGCCCGGCAACGCATGGCCGGTGTGGTCGGCGCATAATGTACCGCCATCATGCCCGGCGCACGGATGTCTTCCGATATTTCCGGGGCCGGTGCGGCTGGCGTTGACGGTGTTAACAGCTCAATCTGCAAAACGGCTTCAATTTGCTGTTGGGTGATATGTCCCGGCCTGAGCAATCTCGGCTTGCCGCCGCTTAAATCGATAATCGTCGATTCAACGCCGACCCGGCAAGCGCCGCCGTCAAGAATCATATCAACCGCATCGCCCAGTTCTGCGCTGACATGTAGCGCTTGAGTCGGACTGATCCGGCAAAAACGGTTGGCCGATGGCGCGGCAACGCCTCCGCCAAAGCTTCTTAACAAGGCCAGCGCTACCGGATGATCGGGTATACGCAAACCGACCGTTTGCTGGCCTCCGGTAACCGTCGGAGATACTCCGGCTTTTTTGTTCAAGATCATTGCCAACGGGCCCGGCCAGAACCGATGCGCCAGCTTTAATGCGGCTTCAGGCACGGTGGCGGCCCAATCGCCAAGACTGTCAATATCGGCGATATGCACAATCAACGGATGATCTGTCGGTCGTCCTTTGGCTTTAAATATAGCCGCGACGGCATCGGAATTGCCGGCATCCGCGCCAAGGCCGTAAACCGTCTCGGTCGGGAACGCGACCAGACGGCCTCGTCTTAATAAGTCAGCCGCATGATTAATCGCGTCAGCATCGGCAATAACGGGCTTGATGCTATTTTTACTCATGAACAGGGTATTATCTCAATCAGCACTTCCTCGGGGTTAGCCGGTTCGCCTTTAACCACATGCACGGCTTTAACGGTTCCGGCTATCGGTGCAGTCACTTCCGTTTCCATTTTCATCGCTTCAGTGATTAAAACGGCTTGCCCCGCAACCACTTGCTGACCGACTTTGACCAATACTTCGAGAATGTTGCACGGCATATTTACCGCCACATCGCCTTCCGCCGAAGGCTTGGCGCGCTTACTGGAAATCGCGCTTTTAACCGCGCCCTGGGTGCCGCCGTCCAGAACTATTTCGTCCAATGTTTCAACGACAATCTCCTCTGGAACGCCGTCCACCATGAAATAAAAATGCCGTAAAGTCTGGTTTTTCGGGCCGGCGCCGGTGACTTTGACGTGATAAGACTCGCCATGCAGCGCCACATTAAACTCGGTAGGCGCTTTTTTAACACTGTCTATCGCTTTCGCCTCGATCTCCAGCGGCTCAGGCACTAAAGCGCTATTCGAGCGCTGTTCTAAAAACAGCCGACCCACTTCAGGAAACATCGCATAGCTCAGCACGTCTTCATCATTAAGCGCCAGCTCGCCGATTTCCTGGCGCAGACTATTAAACTCCGGCTTGAGCAAATCGGCAGGGCGGCAGTCGATGACGTCTTCGTTGCCGATCGCGCGATTTTGCAAGTCGCGGTCAACGGCTGCCGGGGCCTTGCCGTAACCGCCTTGCAGATAACGCTTCACCTCGTTGGTAATGGTCTCGTAACGTTTGCCGGTCAGCACATTCAGTACGGCTTGGGTGCCGACGATTTGCGACGTCGGCGTGACCAAAGGCGGATAGCCGAGGTCTTTCCGCACCAGCGGGATTTCCTTGTACACCTCGCCGATGCGATCCAGGGCATTGCGTTCTTTCAGTTGATTGGCCAGATTGGAAATCATGCCGCCGGGCACCTGAAACACATGCACCTGGGTGTCGATGCCGGTGAATTCGCTCTCGTAACGATGATATTTTTTCCTGACCCCGGCAAAATAACGGTTTACGTTTTGTAGTTTATCCAGATCCAGGCCGGTGTCGTAATCCGTACCGCGCAATGCCGCGACCAGGCTTTCGGTCGGCGGATGGCTGGTGCCGCCCGACCACGACGAAATAGCCGTATCGATATGCCGACAGCCCGCTTCGATGGCTTTGAGCTGGCACATTTCCGCCAAGCCGGAGGTTGCATGGCAATGCAGATGCAGCGGCAGGTCTATCTCGTCTTTAAGCGCCTTGACCAGTTCGCCTGCCGCATACGGCGTCAGCAACCCGGCCATGTCTTTAATCGCAATCGAATCGCAACCCAGCTCCGCCAAGCCTTTGCCCAACGCGACAAAACCGGCCACGTCATGCACCGGGCTGGTGGTGTAGCAAATCGTGCCTTGCGCATGTTTACCGGCGGTTTTGGCGGCTTCGATAGCGGTTTTAAGGTTGCGGATGTCGTTAAGCGCGTCGAAAATCCTGAACACATCCATGCCGTTTTCGGCGGCTTTGGCAATAAACGCCCGCACCACGTCGTCCGAATAATGCCGGTAGCCGAGCAGGTTTTGCCCGCGCACCAGCATTTGCAAAGGGGTAAGAGGCAAGGCCGCTTTCAGTTTAGTTAAGCGCTCCCAAGGATCTTCTTTCAGGAAGCGCAAGCAGGCGTCGAACGTCGCGCCGCCCCAGCATTCCAAGGACCAATAGCCGATCTCGTCGAGCATCGCGCAGGCAGGCAGCATGTCTTCGGTGCGCAATCGGGTCGCGATTAGAGACTGGTGGGCGTCGCGAAGAATAACGTCGGTAATATGAACTTTTTGCATCTGTTTTTCCTTGTTTTACAAGCCGGTATGGGCAGCCATGACGGCGGCGATAACGCTGGCCAGCACTTCGGGCCGGGGTTTATTGGAGTAATTGACCAGCTCCGGGTATTTATCGACAAAGCCGGTGTTGGAGGTGGCGGCCCGAAACTCGGGATGGCGCAGAATTTCCAGGTAATAGGGGATGGTGGTTTTAATGCCGAACAAGCCCATGTCTTTTAACGCCCGTTCGCCGCGCTTGATCGCGTCTTCCCAGGTCATCGCGCTGACGATCACCTTGGCCAGCATGGAATCGTAATAAGGCGGTATTTCGTAGCCGGTATAAATCGCGGTGTCGGTACGCACGCCGGGGCCGCCGGGCGCATAGTAGCGGGAAATCCGGCCGAAACTGGGCAAGAAGCCGTTTTGAGGATCTTCGGCATTAATCCGAAACTGGATCGCATAGCCGCGCCGGACAATTTCGTGTTGTTTGAAACGCAAGGTCAATCCGGCGGCCACCCGTATTTGCTCTTCGACGATGTCCACGCCGGTCACCGTTTCGGTAATGGTATGCTCAACCTGAACGCGGGTATTCATTTCCATAAAATAAAAACGATCCTTATCGTCGAGCAAAAATTCCACGGTACCGGCATTGGTATAACCGACGGCTTTGGCGGCAAGCACCGCAAGACCGCCGATGTATTGGCGTTGCGCTTCGTCCAGCTGCGGAGACGGGGCGATTTCGATCAGCTTTTGATTGCGCCGTTGGATGGAGCAGTCGCGTTCGTAAAGATGGATGGTATTGCCGTGATGGTCGGCCAACACCTGGACTTCAACATGCTTGGGGTTAATCACGCATTTTTCCAAAAATACGTCGGCGCTGCCGAAAGCTTTGGTCGCCTCGGAAATAACCCGTTGGTAATTGCGCTGCAATTCCTCGGCATTGTCGCAGCGGCGTATGCCGCGTCCGCCGCCGCCCGATGTCGCTTTAAGCATGACCGGGTAACCGATGCTTTCGGCCACCACAAGCGCCTGTTCAACATTGTCCAGATTGCCGTCGGAGCCGGGCGTTACCGGAATGCCCGCCGCAATCATCGCTTTTCGGGCTTCGGTCTTATCGCCCATGCGGTGGATCACATCCGCATCGGGGCCGATGAAAACAATGCCGCGCTCTTTGCAGATCCTGGCGAATTGCGCGTTTTCGGACAGGAAGCCGTAACCCGGATGAATCGCGTCGCAACCTGTCGCCGCAGCCAAATCGACCAGCGCATAAACGTTAAGATAACCGGCTAAAGGCTCGCTGCCGATGCAATAAGATTCGTCGGCCTTTTTTACATGCAGCGCAAAACGATCCGCATCCGAATAAATGGCGACCGAGCGTATGCCCATTTCGGCACAGGCGCGAATAATCCGCACCGCAATTTCGCCCCGATTGGCAATCAGGATTTTACGTAACATAAGCGTTTATTCCTTATCAAAACTTGTCGATTGCAAGCTGGAAAACACCAAATCTTCCAGAAACCTTACAATTTCCGCCTCATCTTTATTTTTGCCGAAGTCGGTCAGCGACGGCAGATGATTCATAAAAAAATTCTGGAAATGCGCCACTTCAATAATGGTGGACGCTAATGATTTCGGGTATTTGTATCGGGGGTTACACTCCAAAATCATATTGCCGATAACCGCGCAAAGATCCTTGTAAGGTTTAA
This sequence comes from Methylobacter tundripaludum, assembly GCF_002934365.1. Classification (GTDB taxonomy): domain Bacteria; phylum Pseudomonadota; class Gammaproteobacteria; order Methylococcales; family Methylomonadaceae; genus Methylobacter_A; species Methylobacter_A tundripaludum_A. The sequence goes on from NZ_PTIY01000002.1 coordinate 398,915, forward strand.
ACAAGTGATCCTTGTTATCTTCGGATACTCGTTTGTTCAAATAGGCTTTGGTGCCTTCGGTAATAATGATTTGGTGAAGGAGGCTTTCATCGACGTAACTGGTTCTGATGTCGTCTTCCACCGTGGTAGCCAGCAAGTTAATGACCCTTTTTAGCTTAACAACCGGGTCGTTAATGTTGTTGGTCTGAAAGCTGACCTGATATTCAAGCCAGCTCCAATACCAGGCGGTAAGATAGATCAGTAGCCTATGCTTGTTTTCAAAATACCGGTAAATGCCCGCCTCGGTTGTGCCGATAGCTTCCGCCAGTTTTTTAAAGGTGAACGCTTCAAACCCGTTAAGGTGAATTAACTGAATGCTGTGCAGAATGATTTTTTTGCCCAGTTCGGATTGCTCGGGATCCCTGAGAAATAATTTTTCATTCATTTTAATTTGCAACTGTATTTCCATAGATTTCCGATGTGGCTTGTTTTCTGACTATTAATGCATTTGATCCGGTTGCTTTAGCACGTTCTACGCGCATTGGAAAAAATGATAGCCGAAAGTATTGCAATTTGTAAAGATAGTATTACTATCTTAAACGAATGGTTTTGCTGTTTTTATTTTTATTCTAAATCGTGAGCAGAGTATGAAAGAATCTTTACCGTTACATAGCAACAAGGACGAATCTCCGGTTTTTTTGCGTGGAGCTTTAATGTGGCGGGGTTCGGTTACGCCGCGTATTTTTTTCAGCCTGCTGTTAATGACTTGTTACTGTTTGTTAATAGTTGCATTGGATCAATACTGGCGACCTTTACCGCATCTTGCCGTGACTCCGTTCGAATATACCGGCGTGGTGCTCGGTTTGGTTCTGGTGTTTCGAACCAATGCAGGTCACGAACGCTGGTGGGAGGCTCGGAAATTATGGGGAGGCATTGTTAATCAAAGCAGAAACATTGCCATCGAGGCTTTAAGCTACGGCGATATTTTGAGTATCGGTTCTCAAGAGGGGGGGTGGCGTAAAGAAATGGTGAAGTGGACCGTTGCATTCTCATTTGCAGCGAGAGAATCTCTGCGCAACGGCAAAAACTTCGATGATTTAACCGATTTACTGAGCGAGCAGGAGCTTGATGCGCTGACATCCGCTGCACACATGCCGCTGTTTGTTGCCGGTAAAATAGCGGAATTATTGCAGCAGGCACGGCTTAGTCGTCATATCGATGGCTTTGTCTTTATGGAAATGGAGAGTCAACGGATTTTGCTGATCGATCACATCGGGGCTTGTGAAAGAATCCTGAAAACGCCCATGCCATTGGTTTACGCAATCAAAGTAAGACGATTCATTTTGATGTTCTTATTATTACTGCCGTTTTCATTAATAGAAAATTTGGGCTTCAGCGCGGTATTTGTTTTTTTTCTAGTGGCTTATCCATTGCTGTCTTTGGACAGAATTGGTATTGAGCTGCAAAATCCATTCGACACCAAGAATTTAAGCCACTTACCCTTGCATACTATTTGCGACACTATAAAACTTCATTGTCTGGCATTGCTAAAACAGTCGCAGCCACAGTAACCCATACTGGATTTTTCGATAAAAACCACTAGCAACGCAAAATTGAAAAACCTATCGGTTAAAACCAAAAAGCTTTTGTGTTATTCCAATCTAAGCACATCCACAGACACCGATAGGGTATGCTGTCCGCCTCCGAAGGCTATACCTTTTAGTGGCGTGACATCGGTGTAATCGCGGCCCCAGGCCAACGTGATATGCTGGTCGAACGGCACTTTATTATTGGTCGGATCGAATTCCAGCCAACCGCTACTCGGCACATAAACCGCAAACCAGGCATGCGATGCATCCGCTCCGACCAAACGCTGTTTGCCCGGTTCCGGCTGGGTTTCTATATAGCCGCTGACGTAACGCGCCGCAATACCGAAAGAGCGCAAGCAGCCAATCGCCAGATGGGCAAAATCCTGGCATACGCCGCGGCGGGAATGCAGCACGTCGGATAACGGCGTGGCAATCGTGGTCGTGCTCGGGGCGTAAGTAAAGTCGGCATGGATGCGCCGCATCAGATCAGCCACCACCTGCACCAAGGGCCGGTTGGGCAGAAAAGAGCTTTGTGCGTAATCGGCCAGTTCGGCGCTGGTGCTCACCAGCGGAGAGTCCAGCAGATAAAGCTTGGCATCCAGCAGCTCATCATCGAAATCCTGCGGTACACACTGATTTTGCAGCAGCGATTGCCCCGGCGCTCCCTGCAACTGGTCGCGCACTTGCTCCCACGTCAGCGAACCGGCCAAATCGCCGCAGCTTGGCTTCGGAAACACGCTGACGTCACTGACCGCAGTGACCGTCAAGCGTTGATGCGCTTGTTGTACGGCGAAATAGGCCACACGGTTGCCGAAGAAATCCAGGCGTTCGTGGAAGTCGTTAGGCTCGGGACTGATCTCAAACCGGCTGGCGTGGCATTGCTGGCGCCAGAAATCACGGGGTTGCAACCGGGCTTCGTTCTGGCATAAGCCGACCAACTGACTGTATTGGTACAGAGTGCTGTGGGTGATGCGGTATTTCACGGTTCATCCTCCTCCGGTTGCGTCGGCGTCATCAGTTGCGGCATTTGAGAGTGGCTGAAATAGGCTTGAGCGAGCACTTCGTAAAGCCGCCACAGCCTCTCCGTCATCGCCGACAACACGCTTTCCAGTTCGGCGTAAACGCCCGTCTCGCCATCAACTTTAACCAGCTCGGACACCTTGACCAAGCGCAAATCGGTGTAGGCTCTGAGTATCAGACATTCTTCCTCACTCAACTGGCCCTTGCCGCGTTCCCTGGGCAATGCGCCGATATGATCGGATAACTGGTGCAATTGATAGGCCAGTGAGCGGGGGTGGGCCTCATCCAACAGCAATAACGCCAATACCATCGGCAACTGGATGAATGAGCGGTAGCGGCGCCGGTAAATGCTCAAACTGTCGGTGGAGACCAATACCGCTTCCAGCAGCTGGTTTTGCAGATTCGCCTCGTGACACTGCACCACCGTGGCGCGCAGCAAAGCGACCAAGGCCAATGCCTGTTCCAGGCGGCGGCCGCTATCGAGCATCAGCCAACCGGCTTCGCGGGTCATGCTTTCAGTGGTCAAGCCGATAAATGCGACAAAACCGGTAATTAAATCATCCAGATTCTTTTGCAGTTGTTCCTGATCGCACTCGCCATTGACGACCCGTTGCTGCCAGCGCCGTTGAATATTATCGACGCAACGCCAGGTATCCTGGGACCAGACATCGCGAATGCTGAACGCGGTTTGAGCGAATGCTTGAATGTTGGCGGCCAGCGTTCCGGCGCGATGGGCATTTTTGGCGAGCGCCAGCAAGTCGTTGAAGGGCTCTTTCAGTGCCGCCGCATCGCCCCGGATGAAGCCCGGATAGGTGCCGGTGACTTGAGTCATCGCGCACAACAATACGTTCAGGCACTGGCTGCCCGATGGATCGTCAAATTCACGAATTTCCGTTAACTTTAACAATATCGTGCGCATCAGGCGGGTAGCGGCTTTGATGCGCTCCAGATACCGTCCGACCCAAAACAGGTTGTTGGCGGCGCGGCTGGTTAAGGGTTCGGCGGCTGCGGACAGGATTACATCCCGGCCGGGTTGAAACCACAAGCTGACCTGCTTGTCCGGCTCATCGGCCAACACCCAGGTGTCTTTGCTGACTCCGCCCGCCTGATTGGAAACGATAAAATCGTTTTGCTGGCGGGCGACCCGGGTCAGCCCGCCGGGCATCACTTGATAGCCGTCGCCGCCGGCGACCGCAAAGCTGCGCAACACCGCAAAACGCGGCTCAATATGGTGGTCGATAAACGCGGGTACTGTAGAAAAACTGACCTGCTCCTGGCCGACATAACAATACGGCTTGGCGATAATGGCGGCGCGTAAACGTTCTTTTTCCTTACTGCTCAGCAAGCCGCCGAACAGGGTGCAATTCCCTGAATTGCGATTGACCGGCTTGATCACCAGCCGGTCAAGATTTTGCAGCACAAAATCCCGCTCGCGGCGCTGGCCGCACCACCAGGTGGCGATTGAAGGCAGCATCAATTCCTGGTTTAAAAAATACCGCGAGAGCCGGGGCAAAAACGCCAGTAATCCGGGGTTTTCCAGTACGCTGCAGCCTAAAGGGTTGGCAATCGCCACATGGTTTCGGCGCACGGCTTCGAGTAATCCGGCAGCCCCCAAGCGGGAAGCGCTGCGCAGTTCCAGCGGATCGCAGAAAGTGTCGTCGACACGCCGCAAAATAACGTCAACCGGTTGCAGGCCATCCAGGGATTTAAGCCAGACCCGGCCGTCGCGCACGGTCAGGTCGTCGCCCTGGACCAGGGTGAAACCGAGGTAAGACGATAAATAGGCATGCTCAAAATAGGTTTCATTCAGCGACCCCGGCGTAAGTATGACTATTCTCGGATCTTCCTTGTTATGCGGCGCAATATCAGCCAGTCCCTTGCGCAAGGCCTTAAAAAAACCGGAAAGCCGGTGTACTTGCATGTCCCGGAAAACGTCAGGAAGTACGCGCGTCATCACGGTGCGGTTTTCCAACGCATAGCCGATGCCGGAAGGCGCCTGGCTGCGATCATTCAACACCCACATGCGGCCGTTATGGCCACGGGCAAGGTTGGCTGAATGAACAATCAGTTGGCGTTGCAGCTGGGGCAGGGCGCCCATGCAAGGATGCAAAAAACCGTTGTGCGCCATCACCAGCTCACTGGGCAGCAGGCCTTTTTTTAACAACAGTTGTTTGCCGTAGATGTCTTTTAAAACAAGATTCAGCAGCTCGGCGCGCTGTTTAAGGCCCGCTTCAATAAGCCGCCATTCTTCACTGCCGATCGGCAGCGGAACGGGATCAAGCCGCCAGGGCCGCGAGAGTTTTTGCGTATCGCCGTAAACATTGTAAGTGACGCCGTTGTCTCTTAACAGGCGCTGGGCCTCGCGGCGGCGCAACTCCAGCTGTTCGCCGCCCAGAGCCGTCATGGCGCCCATAAAGCGTTCCCAGTGAGGCAACGCTTTATTGTCTTGGGCAACCATTTCATCGTAAACGCCAAGTTGGGTGGCGTAAAACTGCGCGCCAATAGCGTTGGCTGATTCGTTCACGTTGCGGCCTGTTGCCCTGTAATTAACGGGTAGATAATGAGTTTATGATTCCCCTGATGACACTGCACGATGAATAAAAAAGGCGAAAGACGAAAGGCGAAGGGCGAAAAAAACCACCGTTCAGCTTTCTCCTTTCGCCTTTTGTCTTTCATTTTATTAGTCAAACCCGTGTCATCCGGGTCATTACGCATTCATCAACTATCCGGGACATCAAGGCCGTTGTTCAATATTTTGATAGTGGCGTAACGGCTCTCCTACATAAATCTGACGGGGACGGGTAATGACCACTTGCTCGCCGTGCAGCATTTCACGCCAATGCGCCAACCAGCCGGGCATACGGCCGATAGCGAATAACACGGTGAACATATTGGTAGGTATGCCTGCGGCCCGAAGAATCAATCCCGAATAAAAATCGACATTCGGATACAGTTTCCGGGAGATGAAATAGTCGTCGCTTAAGGCGATTTCTTCCAGTTTTTTGGCAATATCGAACAAAGGATCGCTGACGCCCATTTTGCTGAATAATTTGTCGCATTGTTTTTTTAATACCATTGCGCGGGGGTCAAAATTCTTATAAACGCGATGGCCGAAGCCCATCAATCGGCTGGTTGAGTTTTTGTCTTTTGCCTGATTGATAAATTCGGTGCCGTCGCCGCCGGCGGCATGTATCTGCTCAAGCATTTGGATAACCTGCTGGTTCGCGCCGCCGTGACGCGGTCCCCAAAGCGATGAAATGCCTGCCGACGCCACCGCATAGACATTCGCCATACTCGACCCCGCGGTACGCACCGACGAGGTGCTGCAATTTTGTTCATGGTCGGCATGCAGGATCAGGAACATATCGATGGCGCGGACAATATCGTCATCCAATTGGTAATCCCGTACCGGCGATGAGAACATCATATTAAGGAAGTTGCGCACATACTTGAGTTTGTAGGACGGATAAATCAGCGGTTCGCCGATCGATTTTTTATATGAAAAAGCCGCGATAGTGCGTACCTGTGAAACCAGGTTGATAACGACCTGCATTTCCGTAGCGCTGTCGAGCCGGTCGGGAAGCGGGTAAAACGTCGATAATGACGCCACCATGGTCGCCAAAATCCCCATCGGATGCGAGCCGCGCGGGAAGCCGTTAAAAAAATGATGCATGTCTTCGTGAATAATCGAAGACTCATTGAGATTGGTCGAAAACTCCAACAGTTGCCGGCTGTTGGGTAACTCGCCGTTCAGCAGCAGATAGGCCACTTCAATAAAACGTGAATTTTCGGCCAATTCCTCGATAGGATAACCGCGATAACGGAGTACGCCTTTCTCGCCGTCAATATAGGTGATCGCGCTTTCGCAACTGGCCGTATTGCCGTAGCCTTCATCCAGAGTCACGTAACTGCTTTGACTGCGCAACTTGGAGATGTCGATGGCTTTTTCACCCTCGATCCCTATCAAGGTGGGCAATGAGTAGTTTTTGTTATCCAGCGTCAATACCGCCGGGGGTAACTGCTTCAATTTATCGGTCATTTTAAGTCAATCTCCAAATCTGTTGGCGTTGCCATCAGTTAATGAGGGTGCGCTGTGCGTACCTTCGGCGTTCAATGGTACGCACAGCATACCCTACGCGGTTATATCTGCACACGCCGGCATTATTCGCTCCGGTGTCGCAAGTCCATTGTAAACGGATATTCGCGACTTGGCTCTTCAATGGGCGGCGCCATCGGCCTTGGCGCGGCTTCGCTGGCGCTGAATTTTGTTATGGCCTGATAGTCGGGCGGCGTTACCATCGGCGGACGCACAACCGGGCCGGGCGTGTGGCCGAAGTCCCAAAAGCGGGTCACGCGCCGCGCCTCGGCTTCATAGCTGTTCACCGGAAACGTATCGTAACTGCGGCCGCCGGGATGGGCGACATGATAAGTGCAGCCGCCTACCGAATGCCCATTCCAGGTATCAATCACATCGATCACTAACGGCACATGCGGGCTGATAGTGGGATGTAACGCGGAAGGCGGCTGCCAAGCCCGGTAACGTACACCGACAACATATTCGCCTTTGCGGCCGGTGTTGCGCAATGATAACCGTCTGCCGTTACAGGTCAACACATAACGGCCTTCGGTAAAGCCGGTCACTTTAATCTGCACCCGCTCTACCGATGAGTCGACATAGCGCGCGGTACCGGTGCTGCCGACTTCTTCGCCCAGCACATGCCAGGGTTCAATCGCAAAACGCATTTCCAGGTCAATGCCGTCTATCAGGGTGTTGCCGTAACGGGGAAAGCGGAATTCGAAAAACGGCTCCAGCCATTCCAGTTCAAACCCGTAGCCGGCCCGTTGCAAGTCTTTAGCGACCTGTTTCATGTCTTCGCGGACATAATGAGGCAGCATAAAGCGGTCATGCAATTCGGTACCCCAGCGGATTAAATCGTGTTTGTAGGGTTCGCGCCAAAACCAGGCAATCAGCGCACGCAATAGTAAGGTTTGCACCAGCGACATCCGGGCATGCGGCGGCATTTCAAAGGCGCGCAATTCCAGTATGCCCAAGCGTCCGGTCGAACTGTCCGGCGAATACAGTTTATCGATGCAGAACTCGGAGCGGTGCGTATTGCCGGTTATATCGGTCAGCAGGTGCCGTAACAAGCGATCCACCAGCCAAGGCGCAGGCACTTCGCCTTCCGGCATTTGTTGGAACGCGATTTCCAGCTCATAAAGCTTTTCGTCCCGGCCTTCATCGACCCGAGGCGCCTGGCTGGTCGGGCCGATAAACATGCCGGAAAACAGGTACGACAAGCCGGGGTGATGCTGCCAGTAAGTCACCAGACTGCGCAACAAGTCGGGACGGCGCAGCAGCGGGCTGTCGGTCGGCGTCTCGGCGCCCATGGTGATATGGTTGCCGCCGCCGGTTCCGGTATGGCGGCCGTCGAGCATGAATTTTTCCGTACCCAATCTGACTTGGTGGGCTTGCTCATAAAGAACGGTGGTTTTGTCGACCAACTCCTGCCAACTTTTCGACGGATGGATATTCACTTCGATCACGCCGGGATCGGGCGTCACCATCAAACGCTCCAGGCGGTAATCCCTCGGCGGTTCGTAACCTTCCAGCACCAGCGGAATTGACAGGTTTTCCGCAGTGGCTTCGACGGCGGCGACCAGCTCCAGATAGTGTTCCAGCGAAGTCAGCGGCGGCAGAAAGATATGTACGCGGCCTTCGCGGGCTTCGACGCAAACCGCGGTATGGGGTACTTCCACCTCGACGCTTTGATCATCGCCAGGATCCTGCTCGCCAAGCCCCGGATGATCCTTGAGTTCTTTCTCCATACGGCTGTAACGGCAGGCGACTTCGCCGTAATAATCGCCGAGTTCAAGCAGCGCCTCAAACAGACTTTGCTGTTCCTGGCTGTCGCGTTTGTCCGGGGCAACCCAGGGCAAACTGTTTAATGGCAAACGCACGCCCATCGGCGAGTTGCCCGGAATCAAAAACAGCGGCCCCCGGCGAAACTCCCAGGGGCCGCTTTGCCATTTTTGTTGGCTCCAATCCCATTTGATAGGCAAGGCAAACCCGGCGGGGCCGCCTAAACCGGCATCCAACAGTTGAGTCAGGGTCTTGCGTTCAATCGAATCTTTCAGATTGCTTTTTAACGGATCGATATTGTCCGGCAGCGTCCCTTCCTGCCAGAGGTAGTAAAAGCTGTCTTCAAAAGCCGTCTTGATATAGCGCGGGTGCAGGCCTAAGCGCAAAGCCAATTGCTTCAGGACGGACTCGGCATGCTCAACCGTATGGCCGTAATCTTTGGTAACGTCGGCCAGCAACGCGGGATTGCGCCAAACCGGCACGCCGTCTTTGCGCCAGAAGACGCCGTATTGCCAGCGCGGCAACGCTTCGCCCGGATACCATTTGCCCTGTCCGTAATGCAGCATTGCGCCTTTTGCAAATTGGTCGCGCAAACGTTGGGTTAGCTCATTGGCCAGTTTGCGTTTGTGCGGGCCGTCGGCATCGACGTTCCACTCCGCGCCTTCCATGTCGTCAACCGAGACGAATGTCGGTTCGCCGCCCATAGTCAGGCGCACATCGTCAGCCAGCAATTGGCGGTCAACCTGCCGGCCCAGCGCGTCAATGCGGAGCCATTGTTCATCGGTATAGGGTTTGGTGACGCGCGGGTCTTCATGCAGGCGCAGCACTGTGTTGCTGAATTCAAACGCCACTTTGCACTTATCGGTGCCGCCGGTGACCGGAGCGGCGCTGGAGGGATTGGGCGTGCAGGCCAGAGGAATGTGGCCTTCACCGGCCAGCAAGCCGGAGGTCGGGTCAAGCCCTATCCAGCCGGCTCCGGGGATATAGACTTCAGTCCAGGCATGCAGGTCGGTGAAATCCTGTTCCGGCCCGGATGGGCCGTCCAGCGATTTGACATCGGCGGTCAGCTGCACCAGATAACCGGAAACAAAGCGCGCCGCCAGCCCCAAATGGCGCAGTATTTGCACCAGCAACCAGGCCGAATCCCGGCACGAACCGCTGAGCTTGGTCAGCGTTTCTTCGCAGCTTTGGATGCCGACTTCCATACGGACGTTGTAAGCAACCGTCTGAAAAACCTTACGATTAAGGTCAACCAGAAAGTCGTTGATGTTGCGTGGATCGAGGTCAAGATCGGCCAGCCATTGTTTGAGTAACGGCCCTTGCTCGGTGATTTCCAGATAAGGCTGCAATTCCTTAAGCAAGAGTTCATCATATTTGAACGGATAATATTCCGCATACTCTTCGACAAAGAAATCGAAAGGATTGATCACCGTCATATCGGCGATGACTTCCACCTCAACGCTGAGTTTACGGCATTTTTCCGGGAACACTACCCGAGCCAGGATGTTGCCGAACGGGTCCTGCTGCCAGTTGATGAAATGATTTTCCGGCTCGATGCGCAAGCTATAGCCTTTAATCGGCGTCCGGCTATGCACCGCCGGGCGCAACCTGAATACATGCGGCGACAAGGATACCGATCTATCGAAGTTGTATACGGTTTTGTGACGGATGGCTACCCGAATGGTCATGATGTGTTCCTATTGCCGAAGCATTAAGCGTTACAAAAATTTCTTAGTGTTGAGTCATTGAACATGAATCGTTTTTTGCGCTTCGGCCTGTATCCGCAACAATTCTTCTTCGATGCCCGCCGCATGGGTCAGTTCGGCGACATTATCTTTGGTAAAGAAGCCCTGAAAGCCGCCGAAGCGCTGTACATATTCGATAATCAGCGAGGAATGCTCTGAGGCGCTGGAAAAAATCTGTTTTAAGCCTTCGTCTTTGGAGCCGACGACATCCAGCAAAAAGCTTTTGCCTTGCTCGCGAATCGCATCGACCACAAACTCGATGTTCTCTATACCCTGTTGATTGCCGTCTTTAACCGCCAGTGCAATATGGTGTAGTCTTGGCCCGTAATTGCGCACGAAATTCTCGGTCGGCGACGGGAATATCTTGAAATGATTGACAAAATAAGGCGTGTTGTTGGCGGTGAACACCTTGGCCGGGCTATGCAGCTCATCGGCATAATGGATGCTTTTGGTGACATTGGTCGATGAGTTCTGATCGACGATGTCGAACGAACCCCAGTAGTAATAACTGGACAGCGACAGCCATTCCAGGATCGCCACCTCCCGGTTTTGGCTGTAAATACGGGTCGCCAGATGATCCACCGGCAAAATCAGTTCGGCTATACCCAAGGTCTTTTGCCGGTATTTCGCGGTATCGCAGGCTTGCTGGACGTCGTAGCGGATGCTGCTGACACCCAATGCATAAACGCGCGGCTCTTCGGGTTCCCGTTCCCAATAGGCGACAATGTTATGGGTATACGGCGACGGTTTAGTGATCGCCATGTTGCCCGGCAGCTCCAGTTTACGGACCTCGTCCTGGGTAAAAAACCGGAAGCCCCGGCGCTGCTGCAATTTAACCACTTCGTGCAGATTGGTGACCCTTAAAATTTCTCCGATGTAGCGACTGTGCGGCTTGCTTGAGCCGATCGGGAAAACCTCGTTCAGGCTGCGAAAAATGCCCTTAATGTCATCGTTTTTTACTTCACGGATAATCAGGTCCGGGGCCGTCATATCAATGCGCAATACATGGGTCCAATGCGACTCGCTTTCCAGCGTGACCAGGTAATGGTAAGGCGACATCAGGCATAATTCCGCAATGTACTCAATTGATTTTCCGGGCTCGACGGTCAGCATAATCGCATCGATTTCATGAATCATGTCGCTTAAGCCCAGGCTGTCGCGCTCTTCGAGCAATTTACCCAGGTATTCGTTAAAGAAAGCTGAGTTTTCTTTGTCGCCTTGAACGGGAAAAGATAAGGAGCGGCTGGTGGCTGGCATGGTGTGTTCTCTACAAGTTGTATCGTCTAAAAATAAAGCAAGCTCCATACCAAGTGATTAATCAGACGGGGTAAGCTTGTTGAGCGCATTCAACAGTACATTGATACCGCACCTATGCGCGGCATGGATAGCGTTGAACAATTCAAATTGCACCAAAATAGAGCAATTAAGGCCCAAAATAGGATGGCTAAAGCCGTTTGTCTGAGCCTCGTAACCGCATTGAGTATTCCAAAATCTCGTCCGCCACGCGCTTGTTGAATGGGCTTAGGGATTACGGCATGCTCGTTCAATGGCTGAGTGTGTATATGCAGGCCATACTTCAACAAGGCTTTCCGCGCACAGAGTGGGCTTCCGGCTTATTTGATAGGGAGTAAGCAAACGGTGCGCTATGTTTTGGGGCGTAAAGATTGAGTTGGCGTTGAGTAAAAAATGGCATAAATCATGCTATTTTTTCATTGAAGCCAACTAGCCTTATAAAATGCCATGAAATCAATCTGGGAAAACTACAAAACCGAGAGTGCTTACGATGAGCTCATGTGTTCGGAGTTCCAACCGAGGCAAGTGAGTTACCGCTTGTGCCAGTATTTAAACTCGCTCAATCAGGGCGATATTGATAAGCGCAAGATAGCCGCCGAACTGGCTATTTTGGAAATGGGCATCAGTTTTACGGTCTACAGCGATGAAGGCAATATAGACCGGGCCTGGCCGTTCGACATTATTCCCCGCATCATCAGCTCTACGGAATGGCGCGTTATAGAAAAGGGTTTGAAGCAGCGTTTAACCGCCTTAAACTGCTTTATATCGGACGTTTACGATGAACAAGCATTCATTAAAGACGGCAAAATGCCGGCCGAAATTATCCATAGCTCAAAAAACTTCCGCAAAGAATGCGTCGGCATGAAACCCCGCCATAGCGTCTGGGCAAATATTTGCGGCACCGATTTGGTGCGTGACCGGGACGGCGTTATGTACGTGTTGGAAGATAATTTGCGGGTTCCTTCGGGTGTTTCCTACATGCTGGAAAACCGTGTTATTACCAAGCGGGTGTTTCCCGAGCTGTTGCAGGATATAGATATTTTGCCTATCGACGACTACCCCAGCCGCTTGCAGGACATGTTGGCGTCGCTTGCGCCCGAGCACATTAAAAAGCCGCAAATTGTGGTGCTGACGCCCGGCATCTATAACTCCGCTTATTTTGAGCACGCCTACCTGGCCCAGCAAATGGGCGCGCAACTGGTCGAGGGCGGCGATCTGGTGGTCAATGACGACGATTGCGTCTATATGCGCACCATCGAGGGGCTGGAAAAAGTCGATGTTATTTACCGGCGCATCGACGATGATTTCCTGGATCCCGAAGTATTCCGCAAAGATTCGGTTTTGGGCGTTCCCGGATTAATGCGCGCCTGGAAAGCCGGCAACGTCTCTTTTGCTAATGCGCCGGGAGCCGGCGTTGCCGATGATAAAGTGGTTTATGCCTATGTGCCGGAAATGATCCGCTATTACCTGAATGAAGAACCGATCTTGCCTAATGTGAAAACTTACCTGTGCGATAACCCCGAGCACCTGAAATATGTGTTGGCGCATTTGCCGGAACTGGTGGTCAAACCGGCTAATGAGTCAGGCGGCTACGGCATGCTGGTGGGGCCGCATGCGACAAGCCGGGAAATAGCCGCGTTTCGGAAAATCATCCAGGAAAATCCCCGTAATTATATTGCCCAGCCTACCTTGGCGATTTCTACAGCGCCTACTTTATGTAACGGCAAACTCGAACCCCGGCATATCGACCTGAGACCGTTTATTTTGCAGGGCGAAAACACCTTTGTGACCGCCGGAGGTTTAACCCGGGTAGCGCTAAAAAAGGGTTCCCTGGTGGTGAACTCCTCGCAAGGCGGCGGCAGTAAAGACACCTGGATTATCAATATGGAGCGTAGCTAATGTTATCCCGTTCAGCAGAGCGCCTGTATTGGCTGGCGCGTTATCTTGAACGCACTGAAAATATCGCCAGACTGGTCAGTGTGCATATGAATCTCTTGATGGATTTGCCTAACGGCGTTGAAATGGGCTGGCAGCAGCTTGTTCGGATCAATGCCTCAAGCCGGCAATTCTATGAAAAATATACCATTGCCAACGAGCGCAATGTCACCCGGTTTCTTTTAACCGATGCCGGGTATATGGGGTCTTTGTTTTCGTCTTTAAGCGCGGCCAGAGAAAATATCCGCACCTCCAGGGATTTGCTGCCCGATGAGGCCTGGGAGCAGGTCAATGAAATGTACCTGTTTGTAAGAAATCATATGGAGTCGGTGCATCACCGCAGCAACCGGATTGCCTTGCTTGACGAGATTCTCAAAGGTTGCCAGCGCTTTACCGGGCTATTGTCGGGTTACATGAGCCACAATCATCCCTATCGATTTATTCGGCTGGGCAAAAATATTGAACGAGCCGATATGACCAGCCGTATTCTGGACTTGGCCTCGTTGCTGTTGGCGGAGTCGCGTAGCGATGAAATGCGCCAATATGAGACTATTCTATGGGTGAATATATTAAAGTCGCTCAACGCCCAGTTAATGTACCGGCAGCAGGTCAGAAGCAGTGTGAATGGCGATGATGTGCTCAACTTTTTGTTGCTGAACACGATTTTGCCGCGTTCGGTCGGTTGTTGTATTGCTGAAATTGCCGGATGCATCAATGATCTGCCGAATAACGATACGCTGCCGGAAGAACTGGTTGTATTGGGGGCTTATGTGCAAGCTATCGATACCCGGAACACGACCCAAGAACAATTACGGGACATTCTCGATGACCTGCAAAACAAGTTGGGCGAGTTGCACGACCGGATAGCCCACAATTGGTTTATGCAGGGCGTTATCGAATAAGCCGTTTACGGTTTAACGCGGCAAGGCGCGGTGGCCGGGCGTCACTCCAGCCATTCGATAATGTGGTCTTCCAGGTCATCGATTTCAGATTCCTTCATCGCGTAACTGCTGATTGAAACACCGGCATCCTGGACGCTGTCGGCGCTTTTCGACAGCAGGGGATGCCAGTCCGGCAGTTCCTCTCCATCGCTCAATAAGCGGTAAGCGCAGGTTGCCGGCAGCCAGTTGTATTCGGCAAAGTCGTGTTGTTTCAGGTCCAGGCATTCGGGGACTAATTGGGTGCGCTCGGCATAACGGGTGCAGCGGCAGGTGTCCAGGTCGATCAGGTTGCAGACGACGCTGGTAAAGTAGATGTCGCCGGTGTCTTCGTCTTCCAGTTTATGCAGGCAGCATTTGCCGCAGTTGTCGCATAATGACTCCCATTCTTCGGTGGTCATTTCGGATAGTTTCTTGGTTTTCCAAAAGCTCATGTAGTATTGCTCGTTAAAGAGGCTGAAGTTAGATTGATTAATTGTTGGACTAAACAATTAAATCACCACGAAGGACACGAAGTTTTTACCTTGGGTTTTTCTTGTGTCTTCGTGGTGATTTTTTAGATTACTGCATAACATCAGTTCCCAAGCAGCTCCCATACCGGCTTGACGTTCTCCGGCAACGGCGCAAGACGCCCTAATTCCACCCATTGGTTGGCCGGGCTGTGGAAATCGGAACCGACCGAACCGGCCAGTTCAAAGCGCTTTGCGTAACCGGCGACCAATTTTATTTCATCGCTGTTATACCGGCCTGTCACAACTTCTATGCCGAGTCCACCAGCCTCCTTGAATGCGGCCAGCAGGCGTCTCATCCAGCTGGCGGTCAGCTTGTAGCGCAAAGGATGCGCCAGTACCGCAACGCCGCCGGACCCAGTGATCCAGTTTACCGCCAGCTCCATTTCAGCCCAGATTGTGGCTACATAAGCGTCTTTGCCGGCGCCAAGATAACGGTCGAACGCTTCCTGCTGGGTGGATACATGGAATTGCGAAAGCAGGAAGTCGGCGAAATGGGTGCGTGTGATCATGCCGTCTCCGGCAGCTTTTTTGACGGCTGCCAGCGCGCCGGGAATGCGTTTTTTCTCCAGTTTCTCAGCGATTTTTTCGGCGCGTTCGGTGCGCATGATCTGCAGGTTGCGGGTGGCCTCGGCAAGCGGCGGATAAGCCGGGTCTATGCCTAATCCCACGATATGAAAACATTTGTTCTGCCAACTGGTGGACAGTTCGATGCCGGGTATTAATTCAATGCCCGCCGCGGTTGCCGCAACCTGGGCTTCACTGAGTCCTACTACGGTGTCGTGATCGGTTAACGCCAGCGAGGTAACGCCGTGTTCATGGGCGCGCTGCACCAATTCCGTGGGCGATAATGCGCCGTCTGAGGCGTTAGAGTGGCTGTGCAGGTCGTAAGTTTCAGTCATGGATATTAGGTTAAAGGTGCAAGGTTAAAGGCGGCTTAAGGGAGTTATTATTCTATGCGCCTTTCGTCCGCCTCACTGATACTCGCCATAAAGTTTTGCATAAAGGCCGTTTTGGCTGAGCAGGGTTTCATGTTGTCCGTGCTCGCAGATTTGGCCTTGTTCAAAAACGTAAACATGATCGGCCTGTTTAACGGCGCTCAGGCGATGGGCAATGATGATCGTGGTGCGGCCGGCTAAGAATTCCGTCATGGCCTGGTGCAGCTTGTGCTCCGTCTCGCTGTCCAGCGCCGAGGTGGCTTCGTCCAGGATGACCACTTTGGGATCGGCGACGATCATTCTGGCGATTGCCATGCGTTGCCGCTGGCCGCCGGACAGCCGCATGCCTTGCCTGCCGACGATGGTGTCCAGCCCTTGCGGCAGATCCTGCACGACGTCTGTCAATTGCGCGATAGTCAGCGCATTCTGTAATACGGCATCGTCGGCCGGTTTACCCAACGTCAAATTGGCGCGGATGGTGTCGTTGAACAGGACGGGGTGTTGCAGCACGGTGACGACATTTTCCCTGACCACTTCCAGGCCGATGCGGTCAATGGCGACATCGTCGAAATAAATCTGGCCGCTGTCGGGCGGGTAGAGGCCGATCAGGGTTTGTATCAAGGTCGATTTGCCGCCGCCGCTGGCGCCGACCAGCGCGACTTTTTCACCGGCTTTGATTTTTAGCTGGATGCCGTCGAGTATTTTTTCCTCGCCGTAGCTGAAATGAAGATTATCCACGCGTAGGGAGACGGTTTTTTTGTTTAAGAACGGGTTCTCAAGGTGAGGGTAATGCGGCTCCTGTTTCAGCGCATTAAGCCGGTTGATGCGGATTAATGCGCCTTTGGCGGCATAAAAGGCGTATTGGATGCTCAATATTTCCTGCACCGGAGCCATCATGAACCAGAGGTAACCGAATACGGCGAGCATTTGCCCGATACTGAGATCGGAATAGAACACCATCAGCATCGCGCAGGCCCGGAATATGTCGAAACCGAACAGGAATACCAGGAAACTCATGCGGGTTGCCGCATCGCTTTTCCAGGCGAAAGCGGTTGAAAAATCCTTGACCGATCGGGCCGATTCAATCAGTTGCTGGCAATAATGTTTCTCGCGGTTGCTGGCGCGTATTTGATGGATGGCTTCCAGGGTTTCGGTCAAGGATTGCTGGAAAACCTCGAAAGCGGAGTTTTCCTTGGCTTTAAGGTCTTTGACGCGCGAGCCGATTACGCGAGTGAAGTAAATGACCACGGGGTTCAGTAGTAAAATAAATAAACCCAATTGCCAGTGCATCCATAATAATACGACGGCGGTGCCGATAACGGTCAGGGCGGCCACCAGCAGTTTGCTGACCGTCGTGCCGATAAAGGTGTCTATCGTATCGAGGTCTTTAATCAGGTAATTCGCTACGGTGCCGGTACCCAGGCTTTCGTATTCGGACATCGAAATGTTTTGCAAATGGCCGATCAGGTCTGCGCGGATGCGGAACACGATGTCTTTGGCGATGCAGGAAAACTGCCGGGACTGTATGATGTTAAAAATAATCGCAATGATGCGCAGGATAACGCTGATCAGCAAAATAACGCCGATATAAAGGATCGGTAGTTGCCAGGTGACAGGGAACAGCTGGTTTACGGTCTGGATGATAATGCCGGGTTTATGCAATAGAACTTCATCGACCAGCAACGGCATCAGCAAAGGCACCGGCACGCTGGCAATGGTGGCCAGGATGGCGATAAAATGAGAAGCAATCAGTTCTTTTTTGTGTTCTAAAGCAATTTGATAGATAGTGCTCCAGCTGTAAGACTGTGTGGCCTGTTTTGATTGCACGGGATTAGATAAGGATGTTTGCATGAGCGCTTGATTATATCTGTCTGAAACATCTTTAGGAATATATTTGCTGTGAGTGAAATATGAAACACCTGTCTGGAAAATTATGGCTGTGTCTGGTTCTTTTTTCCGGCGCAGTGCTCGGCAATAGTCTCGACCGGCAAAGAAGCGATTTTTTACAGGCGGAAAGGGCGCTTGCCCAGGGCAATAATGCCGAATTTATGCGCATCAGCGACGCCTTGATCGATTATCCCCTCTACCCCTATCTGCAATACCAGTGGCTTAAAGATAATTTACAACAAGAGGACCGTATTCCGGCTTTTTTGGCGACCTATAACGACACCCGTTATGCCGGATTATTGAGAACCAAATGGCTGGATTACCTGGCTAAGAATGAGCGCTGGAACGATTTTATCCGGCATTATAGTGTGCCCGCCGCAAACGAGAATACCGCCCTTAGCTGCCAGTACAATCTGGCGATCTACAAAACCGGCAATCAACAGCAGGCGTTGAATGAGGCCAAAAACATCTGGCTTACCGGGGATTCGTTGCCGGAGGAATGCGATCCGCTGTTGTCGGTATTGATGACGTCGCCCGGTTTTACGCCGGATCTGGTTTGGCGGCGCTTTGAGCTGGCCTTGGACAAAGATAATGTCTCGGTGGCCGAATACGTGCGCCGTTCGTTGGATGCGGCGGACCAGGATGTTGCCGATGGTTGGCTGCGGGTACACCAAAATCCCGCTTTAATTGAAAACAGCGGCTTTTTTAATGCGCAAATGGGACGGCTTTTCGCTCATGGTGTAACGAGGCTGGCAAAGTCTGATTTGAACCGGGCCGTTGAGCTTTGGGACGATAGAAAAAACTCTTTCCAGATAGATGCCCAAACTGCCGGGAAAGTAGAGCGCAGTCTGGCGATTGCGTTGGCGCGCAGCCGAAACATCAACGCCTATCAACGTCTTAAGCAATTGCCTGTTGTTGACGCCGAAGTCAATGAATGGAAAGTCAGGGCGGCTTTGCTGGAACAAAACTGGCAGCATGTTGCGGAGGCGTTGGCGGGTTTGACGGCTCAGGAACGGCAGGATCCTAAATGGCAGTACTGGCAAGCCAGAATGCTGGATAAAACCGGGAACTCTTTGCAGGCGCAGGATGTTTACAACAAGCTCGCCGAAGACCGGAGCTTTTATGGATTCTTGGCCGCCGACACGGTTAATAAGCCTTATCAACTCTCCAATAAACCGGTGTTTCTGGCTGGGAATGAACTCGAAAATCTTGCCAATGAAGCCGATTTTAAAGTGGTTAAGGAGCTTGATTTACTGAACAGGAATGTGGAAGCCGAGCGTCAATGGTGGTATGCGGTAAAAAAATTAAGCAAGGAGCGGCGCATGATCGCGGCCAAATTGGCCCAGCAATGGCATTGGGATCAAATCGCCATTACTACGATGGTTAAAGCCGATTATTGGGACGATCTGACGTTGCGCTTTCCGGTTTATTATTCGGGCCAGATTCATGACCATGCCTACCGGCAGAACCTCGATCCGGCCATTGTTTTCGGCCTGATTCGGCAGGAAAGTATTTTCAACAAGGACGCCGAGTCGTCTGTCGGCGCGCGGGGCTTGATGCAAATCATGCCGAAAACGGGCATGCAGATCGCCCGCGAGCTAAAGGAAAAATGGCAGTCGGATCAAAGCCTGTTCAATCCCGATGTTAATGTTAAATACGGCGCTTTTTATTATAAGAAACTGCTGAAACAGTTTCATGGGCATTTCGTATTGGCAGTCGCCGCTTATAATGCGGGGCCGGGGCGTGTCGCAAAGTGGTTGCCGGGTGCCGTGGCTATGCCTGCGGATATATGGGTGGAAACTATCCCTTATCATGAAACCCGAAAATATGTCTCTTCAGTTCTGTCCTATGCGATTATTTATCAGCAACTCATACTCGGTAATTGCTCCATGCATTACTCTACCTCCTGCGTCCCGGCAGTCGAAAGAAAGGGCTTGAAGATAAAAGAATTGATGCTTGATGTGCTGTCCGGCTAAAAATTGAGCTGATTTTTTTTGATGTCTGTTAGATAATGTGCAATTTAGAATAATAATAATTACGTTAAGGTATATAAAAGATTATGGGGAAACAGCACAGTTTTACGCGCGAAGAATTGTTGATGTCCGGCAGGGGAGAACTGTACGGACCGAAAAATGCGCAATTACCTCTGCCAAATATGTTGATGATGGATCGCATTACCTATATATCTGATGAAGGCGGTAAATACGGGAAAGGCGAGATCGTTGCTGAGCTGGATATTAAGCCTGATTTATGGTTCTTCGACTGCCATTTCCAAGGCGACCCTGTGATGCCCGGCTGCTTGGGGCTGGACGCGATGTGGCAGTTGGTCGGCTTCTTTTTGTGCTGGATGGGCGGTCCCGGTAAAGGCCGCGCTTTGGGTGTGGGTGAAGTCAAATTTACCGGACAAGTATTGCCCACCGCTAAAAAGGTGACTTATCGGATCGATTTAAAAAGATTGATAATGCGGAAGTTGGTTATGGGTATCGCTGACGCCACCATGGAAGTCGATGGCAAAGTGATTTACGAGGCTACCGATTTACGGGTCGGTTTGTTTACTTCCACAGAAGATTTTTAGAGGCGTTAACAATGAAAAGAGTCGTAGTAACCGGTTTAGGAATTGTTTCCAGCATAGGGAATAACCGAACAGAGGTTGTCGATTCCCTAAAGGAAGGCCGCTCAGGAATTACTTTCGCTGACGTTTATCAGGAAATGGGTTTCCGCAGCCATGTCCACGGACCCATCAACATAGATTTGGACGCATTTATCGACCGCAAAATAAAACGTTTTATGGGCGATGGCGCGGCGTTCAACTATATTGCGATGCAGCAGGCGATTGACGATTCCGGCCTGGACGAATCCGAGGTGTCGAATTTCAGAACCGGCCTGGTGATGGGGTCCGGCGGGCCTTCAACCTCAAACATCGTTGAAGCGGCCGATATTCTGCGCGAAAAAGGCATCAAAAAAGTCGGGCCTTATATGGTGCCCAGAAGCATGTCCAGCACCAACACCGCATGTCTAGCGACGCCTTATAAGATTAAAGGCGTCAATTACACGATCAGTTCAGCGTGTGCTACCAGCGCACACTGTATCGGTCATGCAATGGAACTGATCCAGATGGGCAAGCAGGATGTCGTGTTTGCCGGCGGCGGCGAGGAAGTGCATTGGACGATGTCGATGTTGTTCGATGCGATGGGCGCTTTGTCTTCCAAATACAATGATGCGCCGACCACAGCATCAAGGCCTTATGATGAAACCCGTGACGGTTTTGTTATCTCCGGCGGCGGCGGTGTTTTGGTGATTGAAGAGCTGGAACATGCCAAAGCGCGCGGCGCGAAAATCTATGCGGAACTGACCGGTTACGGCGCAACTTCCGACGGTTATGACATGGTTCAACCTTCAGGCGAGGGCGCGGTGCGTTGCATGCAGCAGGCAATGGCGACTATCGGCGGTACTAAGGTCGATTATATCAACGCCCACGGCACCAGTACCCCGGTTGGCGACACCAGGGAGCTTGAAGCCTTGCGCAATGTGTTCGGACAGGATAACGTGCCGCTAGTCAGTTCAACAAAATCACTGACGGGGCACGCATTGGGCGCGGCGGGCGTTAATGAGGCGATTTATTCGTTGTTGATGATGGAAGAAAACTTCCTCAGTGCCTCGGCCAACATCACCCAGCTTGATCCGGGCGCTGCTGGCATTCCGATCGTGCGTGAACGTAAAGACAACATCACGTTAAACACGATTATGTCGAACAGCTTCGGCTTCGGCGGCACCAACGCTACACTGATTTTCCAGCGCTACAACGGCTAACGTTTTTGTTTGGAAACATGCAGAAATAAATTTAAGCTTTTACCATGAAGAGCATGAAAGGCATGAAGGATTTAAGTCTTCATGTCTTTCATGCTCTTCATGGTTAAAATAAAACTATATCAGTGGGCAACGGTCCTCGAACCCCGCATTGTAGGATTAGACGGATTTTTTTATCCGTGTTGAGCCGTCCAATCCGTTTCATCCGTGTTCTATTTATATAACATCTACTGACCATGTCAGATCCAAACCAAAAATCCAGAACCCAATTCAACAAACTGCAAAAGAAATTGCGGCACACGGTCGGCGATGCGATTGCCGATTACAACATGATCGAAAATGGCGACAAAGTCATGGTGTGCCTGTCCGGCGGTAAGGATTCCTATACCCTGCTGGACATCCTGATGCATTTGCAGAAAACCGCGCCGGTTGAATTTGAATTGATCGCGGTCAACCTGGACCAGAAGCAGCCCGGTTTCCCTGAACATGTATTGCCGGAATATCTGGCGTCGCTGGGCGTGCCTTACCATATCATCGAAAGAGACACTTACAGCGTGGTCAAGCGGGTCATCCCCGAGGGCAACACCACCTGCGGCCTGTGCTCGCGCTTGCGCCGCGGAACCTTGTACGGTTATGCCGAAGCCAACAACGTCACCAAAATAGCCTTGGGGCATCACCGCGACGACATCCTGGAAACCTTTTTCCTGAATATTTTTTACGGCGGCAAATTAAAAGCGATGCCGCCCAAGCTGTTAAGCGACGACAAAAAAAATATTATCATCCGGCCTCTGGCGTACACCCGTGAAAAAGACATTGAGCGCTTGGCCGCGTTTAAAAACTACCCGATTATTCCGTGCAATTTGTGCGGTTCCCAGGAAAACCTGCAACGCCAAGCGATGAAAGTCATGCTGAACGCTTGGGATAAACAGTTTCCGGGGCGCCTGGAGACCATTTTCGCCAGCCTGCAAAATGTCGCGCCTTCGCAGTTGGCCGATACGCAGTTATTCGACTTTGCCGGACTAACGCGCAGCCAGCAAGCCGTTGAAGAACAGGCTATGACATTTATCGCCAGGGATGGTGTGTATGCCGTAAACCTGCCGGGAGCAGGTTCGGCGATCGCCAGGGATGGTGTGTCTGCCGCTAGCCAGTCGGGAACTGGCGCGGCGAATGCCGGGTTGGACGTATTGGCTCAGTGACCGGTATTGTCCTGTTTACCGATTTTGGGCCGTCCGGCCCTTATATCGGGCAAATGGAATCGGCGATACGGCAGACAGCCCCGAATGCGCCTGTTATCAACCTGCTGAGTAATGCGCCGACAGCCGATCCGCGTTTAAGTTCCTACCTATTGGCTGCATTGCGGCATAGTTTTCCTGTAAACAGTATTTTTCTGGCGGTCGTTGATCCCGGTGTCGGCGGCGAACGCAGGGCCGTGGTTTTGCAGGCCGACGGACAAGCGTTTGTCGGGCCGGATAACGGCTTGTTGAATACCGTCGCCGTTCAGGCTCAAAACACGCAATGGTTGGAAATTACCTGGAGGCCGGAGCATTGCTCGATGAGCTTTCACGGCCGGGATCTATTCGCTCCCGTTGCCGCAAAGCTGGCTATAAACGAGGCAGATGATTTGCTGCGGCCATTTGACCGGCATGATTTAAGCGATTGGCCCGAAGACCTGGCGGAAGTGATTTATTTCGATTATTACGGCAATGCGATGACCGGCTTGCGCTACCGTGCGGCCTTTTCCGGCAAGACTCTGACGGTCAACGGCATTGTGGTCAAACAGGCCGACACTTTCGGTGATGTCGAAGAACAACAGGCTTTCTGGTATAAAAACTCCAGCGGACTGGTCGAGATTGCGGTCAATAAAGGCCGGGCAAAGCGGCAACTGGGGCTTGAATTGGGAATGGAAATCTCTGTACCAATAGTCTGAAGCCGGTAACTCGGGATGAACCGCCCCGGCTAATAGTTTATAATCACCCCTATTAAAATTTTCATCGACCGGCGTTTATATGCGCTTGGTCTCGACTGTCATTGGTTAAATACACTTCATGCAAGAAATAAATCCGATCAAAAACAAAATAGCCGACTTAAAAAGCCGTGGCGATGCCCTTAGGAGGTATCTTTGACTTTGACGTCAAGAGTGAGCGTTTAGTCGAAGTTTTAAGAGAGCTGGAAAACCCAAAAATCTGGGATAACCCGGAAGAAGCGCAAGCCTTGGGTAAAGAGCGCGGCCAGCTGGAAGTCATCGTTAATACCATTAATGACCTGGAACGCGGCCTTTCTGATGCGGAAGAACTGCTGTTGATGGCGGTCGAAGAAGACGATGAGGAAACCGTTGAAACAGTCGTCGATGATCTGGCGCACTTTGAAAAAAGAGTCGCGGACCTGGAGTTTCGCCGCATGTTCTCCGGGCAAATGGACGCCAATAACGCCTTTTTGGACATACAGTCGGGCTCCGGCGGCACCGAAGCCCAGGATTGGGCTTCGATCATCGAGCGCATGTATTTGCGCTGGGGCGAGCGTAAGGGCTTTAAAACCGAGTTGATCGAAGAATCGCAAGGCGACGTCGCCGGCATTAAAAGCGCCACGATCAAGTTCGAAGGCGAATATGCGTTCGGCTGGTTGCGCACCGAAACCGGCGTGCATCGCCTAGTCAGGAAATCGCCGTTCGATTCGGGCAATCGCCGCCATACCTCGTTTGCGTCGGTATTCGTATCGCCGGAAATTGACGACGACATCGACATCGACATCAATCCCGCGGATATTCGTGTCGATGTATACCGCGCCAGCGGCGCGGGCGGCCAGCATATCAACAAAACCGAGTCGGCCGTGCGGATGACCCACAATCCGACCGGAATCGTCGTGCAATGCCAAAGCGACCGCTCGCAGCATAAAAACCGCGACACCGCGATGAAGCAATTGAAAGCCAAGTTGTACGAGCTGGAAATGCGCAAACGCAGCGAATCGGCCCAAGCGCTGGAAGACACCAAGTCGGATATAGGCTGGGGCAGCCAGATTCGTTCCTATGTGCTGGACCAATCGCGGATCAAGGATTTGCGCACCAGTGTCGAAACAGGCAACACCCAGGCGGTGCTGGATGGCGACCTGGATCAGTTTATCGAGGCTAGTTTGAAGAGCGGCCTGTAAAAGTAAAATTAAACAAAAGAGTTAACAAAAAATGTCAGAAATCGAGCACGACGAACAGGAACAAATCAGGCAACGCCGCAGCAAATTAAACGAGTTGCGAGAAAACGGCGGCATTGCTTTCCCTACCGATTTTCGCCGCAATGTGGTGGCCGGAGAGCTGCTGGCCGAATACAACGAAAAATCCAAGGAAGAACTCGAAGCCGAGCCAATGCGTGTGAAATTAGCAGGACGGATGATGACCCGCCGGGTGATGGGCAAGGCCAGTTTCTGCCATATTCAAGACATGTCCGGCAAAATACAGCTGTATGTGACTCGCGATACGCTGCCCGAAGGTTTTTACAACGAGCAGTTCAAAAAGTGGGATATAGGCGACATCGTCGGTGCGGAAGGCGTACTGTTTAAAACCCAGACCGGCGAACTCAGCGTCAAGGTCGATGACATTCGTTTGCTGACCAAGGCCTTGCGTCCGCTGCCCGAAAAATTCCACGGCATTGCCGATCAGGAAATCAAATACCGCCAGCGCTATCTGGATTTGATCATGAGCGAGCAATCGCGCAATACCTTTTTGATTCGCTCCAAGGTGGTCGCCTATATCCGCCAGTTCCTGATCGAGCGCAATTTCCTGGAAGTTGAAACGCCGATGATGCAAATGATTCCAGGCGGCGCAACGGCGCGTCCTTTCAGGACATTCCATAACGCTCTGGACATGGAGTTGTATCTGCGTATCGCGCCGGAATTGTATTTAAAGCGCTTGGTCGTCGGCGGTTTTGAGCGGGTGTTTGAAATCAACCGCAACTTCCGCAACGAAGGTTTATCGACGCGGCATAACCCGGAATTCACGATGCTGGAGTTTTATCAGGCTTACGCGGAATACGGCGACTTGATGGATTTAACCGAAGCCATGCTGCGCGGCGTCGCGATTGAAGTGTTGGGGCAAACTACGGTTACTTATCAGGGCGAGCAATACGATTTCGGCAAACCGTTCGACCGCATGACCGTGTTCGAGTCGATCCTGCACTTTAACCCGGAGTTGACGGCGGAAAATATCGCCACCCGCGAAGCCGCCGTTGAAGTCGCCAAGAAGCTGAATATTCCGGTCAAGGATGGTTACGGTTTGGGCAAAATCCAGATCGAGATATTCGAAAAAACCGTCGAAAGCCGGTTGATGAATCCGACCTTCATTACCGCGTATCCGGTTGAAGTATCGCCATTGGCGCGGCGCAATGACGATGACCCGCATGTCACCGACCGCTTCGAGTTTTTTGTCGGCGGACGGGAAATCGCCAACGGCTTCACCGAGTTGAACGATGCCGAAGACCAAGCCGCGCGCTTCCAAAAACAGGTCGAGGAAAAAGAAGCCGGTGACGATGAAGCCATGCATTTTGACGCCGATTATATCGTCGCGCTGGAGCACGGTATGCCGCCGACAGCAGGCGAGGGCATAGGTATCGACCGTCTGGTCATGCTGTTTGCCGATGCGCCGTCAATACGCGATGTGTTGCTGTTTCCGCATATGCGGCCTAAGGGTTAAGATCGCCTCGGCGTTGACTTAAACCGTTCGTGCTGAACCCGTCGAAGCATGAACGGTTTAAGTCGTTGCGCGAAATGCCCTTCGACAAGCTCAGGGCGAACGGATTTGAGTGTAATTAAAAACTGTCCTTCAACCGCCTAACCTCCGCAAAAACCTCCACCGGCTTTTTGCTCACCATGTTAATCGTTTCCTGCAACGCCAAACTGTCTTCCCTGAAAAACGGATTGGTCGCCAGTTCCTGTTCTATCGTCGACGGCACCGTCGGCAAGCGGTTCGCCCTCATCTGATTGATAACCTCCATTCTTTGTTGCAATTGCCGGTTATCGGGCTCCACCGTTAACGCAAACCGGCCATTGGTTTGCGTATATTCATGGGCGCAATAGATTTGAGTCGATGCGGGCAAGGCCTTTAATTTCTGCAACGAATGCCACATCTGTTCCGCCGTGCCTTCAAATAATCTCCCGCAGCCCATCACAAACAACGTGTCTCCGCAAAACAACGTGTTGTCGTCCGCAAAATAATAAACAACATGGCCGCTGGTATGGCCGGGAGTCGATATGACGTTTGCCGTATGCTTGCCGAGCGTTACCACATCGCCGTCAACAACGCCGCGATCGATGCCGGGGATTCTATGCCGGTCCGAAAGGGGAGCAATAACCGTGCAGCCGGTTTTTTGTTTCAGTTCCAGATTACCGCCGACATGATCGCCATGATGATGAGTATTCAGAACAGTGGTGAGCCGCCAGCCTTTTTGATCCAGAACATCCAAAACCGGCTGGGCGACAGCAGGGTCTACCACAGCGGTTTCACCCGACACCGGGTCATGAATCAGGTAAATGTAGTTATCGTTTAAGACGGGGAGTTGCAGGATGGCCAGCATAATTTAAGTCCTTGAGAACCAGATAAGGCAAGCAATGTGCTCCCGATTTGGTTAAAACGGAATGTCATCATCAAAATAATAATTACCTATAGTTTTCTCTATTCCTAATATAAATTGTTCGATAATCTTTATGACAGTTAGAATATATTCTTTATCAATTAGTCTTAGATTGCCTCCATATTCGGTTTTTCCATTTCTATGCACACAGTCATGACGTGCTTGAATAGCCAGAAACAACTCTTCCTTATCATTTCCTTCAAAATCAAATCGGATGCCTAAAATATTCCTTAGATTCAACTCATAAGTGCAATCGGCACTAATCGGAAAAGAAAAAGGTTAGCTGATATAGTTTCACGCTTTTTTCAATCCGACCAAAGACGAGAAAGCGCATGAGAAACTATAAACAGCTAAGCCAAGAACAAAGATACCAGATTA
>NZ_PTIY01000003.1 GCF_002934365.1 Methylobacter tundripaludum
GTCGATCCGGCTACGGTGACATAAGCTGTCGTTTTCGCTGTCGCGGTGACGTTGGTTTGATCGCCGATCGCGTTGATCGCAGCGGCTTTATCCGCAGCGCTGCCGGTTGCGGTGGAGCCGACCAGTATGCCGTTGATTTTTACCACGTCGGTCGAAGTGGCTACAGTGTCGTAAACGCCGGCCAGTACGTTCAGGGCAGTGGTGGCTGCTGCACCGGTGGCGACTGAGCCGGACATGTCGCCGTCGCCGACCACGTTGCCGTTGCCGGTGCCTTGGTTGAATCCGAAGGTGTTGATTGCACTTGGATCGTTGGCTGTCAACGTGCCGATTTTAATATCGGAGCCGTCCCCGCTGGTAAGGCCCAGAAAACCGTTATAGGTTCCTGCGGTCAAGCCGGAGTTAGAAGTGGTGCCGCCAATCGTTATTGCCGCGCCGTTATCGTTGGTCAATATCAGATTGCCGTCCTTGCCGATGGACGCGTCGACGCCGCCGACCTGCCGGTTGATATTGTCGGCCAATTGCGATAATGAAACGGCGGTGTCTATGGTTACCGCAGTGCCTGCGGCGCCGGCGGCTGTGGCTACGGTGATGGTCAAGCCGGTAACCGCTTTGTCGGCAGCCACTGAAGCGCGCGAGCCGGTGACTTTGTTAAAGGCGTCCGCGGTCACGCCCGATGTTGAGGACGTGGCGTTAATCGCTGTTTCCAGGCCTGCTATATTGGCAACAGACGCACCGGCGGCTACGCCGCCCACGGATACGCCGTTAATGGTCATATCGCCTGCCGTCGTTGAGGTATTGGAGACGCGTCCCGAGTAGGTTTGTCCTGCCGCCACCGAGCTGTTCAGCGCCAAGGTTTTGGTGTCGGTCTGGCCGATGGTGAAGTTAATGCTTTGGCCTGCGTAAGCGCCGACCTGAATGCTGCGGCTTTGATTGGCGCCGGCCCCGGAAAACAGCTTGACGCCGTTGAAGTCGGTAGTGGCGGAAATCCGGTCAATTTCATCGTAAAGCGATTTGACTTCGTTCTGGATAGAGGTGCGGTCGGTGTCGCTGTTGGAGTCGTTGGCGGACTGTACGGCCAACTCGCGCATCCGTTGCAGAATGGTGCTCATTTCGCCCAAACCGCCTTCAGCCACCTGGGCGATGGAAATACCGTCGTTGGCGTTACGCACCGCCTGATTAAGGCCTTTGATCTGCGCCGACATACGTTCGACAATCGACAGACCGGCCGAGTCATCTTTCGCGCTGTTGATACGCAAACCGGAAGATAAGCGTTCCATAGCCTGCATACCGGCGGCTTGTGATTTGTTTAAATTACGTTGCGCGGTCAGCGCACTCATATTGGTATTGATATATTGAGCCATGAAGCTTCTCCTAAAATAATATTGACTTTATTTTTAGTGCAATGAAGGATTTTGTCCCCCACTAACAGAAATTACCTTTTTATTACCAGCATGGCTTACCCTAAAAAATCAGTCGGACAAAACGCTATATTCAGAAGTATTCGAAATAGTTACGTTTTGCCGAATTACTGTCTTCTGTATTTTTTAAAAAAGTCATCCAGCTTGCCTACCTTGCAGCACAAAGAATGCCATTTATTTATTTATATTATTTAACAATGAGTTATTTCAATATTAAAATCCAAGCGACTTGCTTCATGACGTTTTGTCATTTTTTTGGCACGGCCGAATAAATCCACTCGGCATCAAAGCTTAAAAATTACCGGATAACATGGAATAATAGCGGGCACTAGCAACCTTAAACTGACTGACTAAACACCATGGCGCAATACATCTATTCAATGAACCGGGTCGGCAAGATTGTTCCGCCCAAAAAATACATCCTCAAGGACATCTCGCTGTCTTTTTTTCCCGGCGCAAAAATCGGCGTACTGGGCCTAAACGGCTCGGGTAAATCGACGCTGCTGCGCATCATGGCGGGCATCGACAAGGAAATCGAAGGCGAGGCTATCCCGCTCAAAGGCATCAAGATCGGCTACCTGCCGCAGGAGCCGCAACTCGACCCCAACAAAACCGTGCGCGGCAATGTCGAGGAAGCGGTCGCGGAAATCAAAACCGCCTTGGACCAGCTGAATGAGGTCTATGCGGCTTACGCGCTGCCCGATGCCGATTTCGACAAGTTGGCCGCCGATCAGGCGCGCCTGGAAGACATTATCAACGCCTGCGACGGCCATAATCTGGATCGCAAGCTCGAAGTCGCCGCCGACGCGTTGCGACTGCCGGATTGGGACGCCGATGTCACAAAATTGTCGGGCGGTGAAAAGCGCCGAGTGGCGCTATGCCGGTTATTGCTGTCCAACCCCGACATGCTGCTGCTGGACGAGCCGACCAACCATTTGGACGCGGAATCGGTCGCCTGGCTGGAAAGATTCCTGCACGATTACCCCGGCACCGTGGTTGCGGTAACCCATGACCGTTACTTCCTGGACAATGTGGCCGGCTGGATTCTGGAATTGGACAGAGGCTCCGGCATTCCGTGGGAAGGCAACTACTCCAGCTGGCTGGAACAAAAGAGCAACCGCTTGTTGCAGGAAGAAAAACAGGAATCTTCCCGCCAAAAAGCCATGAAAGAAGAGTTGGAATGGGTACGCTCCAGCCCCAAAGGCCGCCATGCCAAAAGCAAGGCACGCTTGGCGCGCTTTGAAGAGCTGGCGTCATCCGATGTGCAAAAACGCAACGAGACCCAGGAAATTTATATTCCGCCCGGACCTCGTTTGGGCGACGTGGTGATCGAGGCCGACAACATCAGCAAGGCTTTCGGCGACAAGCTGTTATTCAACGGCTTGAGTTTCAAACTGCCGCCCGGCGGCATCGTCGGCATTATCGGCCCGAACGGCGCGGGTAAAACCACGCTGTTCCGCATGATGGCCGGTGTTGACAAGCCCGATTCGGGTACCCTAACGCTGGGGCAAACCGTTCAACTCGCCTATGTTGACCAGTTGCGCGACGACCTGGACCCAAAGAAAACCGTGTTCGATGAAATTTCCGACGGGCTGGACTTGATTACCGTCGGCAAGTACGAAACGCCGTCACGGGCTTATGTCGGCCGTTTCAACTTTAAGGGCGCAGACCAGGGTAAACGTATCGGCGATCTTTCCGGCGGCGAACGCAACCGCGTGCATTTAGCCAAGCTGCTTAAAACCGGCGGCAACGTGCTGTTGCTTGACGAGCCGACCAACGATCTGGACGTTGAAACCCTGCGCGCGTTGGAAGAAGCGCTGTTGGCCTTCCCCGGTTGCGCGGTGGTTATTTCGCATGACCGTTGGTTTCTGGATCGGATCGCCACGCACATGCTGGCGTTTGAAGGCGACAGTAACGTGGTCTGGTTTGAAGGCAACTATGAAGATTACGAGGCCGACCGTCATCGCCGCTTGGGTAGCGATGCGGATAACCCACATCGGTTGAAGTATAAGAAGCTGACTGGGTAAAAAATTTAAACAATCACCATGAAGAGCATAAAGAGCTAAATCCTTCATGCTCTTCATGTTCTTCATGTTCTTCATGGTTTAAAAATAAAATTATTTCGCAGCAGCACGTTCCTGTTTTTTCTTCGTGCTTTCGTGGTGAATTAAAATTACCCCGCAAACACCACATCAAACCGCTTCATCAACCCGGCAATATCTTTCCGATAAAACTCCTGCACCGGCAAACACAAGCCGCCCGGCTTTAAGCCGCGTTCCTGCAGCGACTCCACTTCGACGTAGATGTCGTTAACATCGTAGATTTCCAGCGCTTTAAAAATGGCTGCGGTATCTTTCATGCCCGCGCTTTCAGGATTCTGCCCGTTTTTCAGCTGAAACACGCCGTCGTCGAGCAACAAGATGCTGACGTGCTGGTCAAACGCGGCGGTAGTCAAAATAATGTCGAGCATTTCCTGAACCTGGGCTCCGCTGTGCGGCGGCTTGCGCAATACGAATAAATAACGTTTCATATTAAAAACTACAGTTGAGCACTCCCAAATCCCGTTCGCCCTGAGCTTGTCGAAGGGGGAGCTGAATTTGGGAATAATTTCGGAGAATGGGCTGTTTTTAGGTTCATGCTCTCACCCGAATACGATAAAGCGATCGGCTTCCAGCGTAGCCTCGACCAGCTGCCCCAAACCGGAAATGCGAAAACCCTCTGCCAAATCATTATCCTGCTTGCCCTGCCGCTTGGCCTCGTCGCTGCATAACAAGCCGCGCCGTTGGGCTGCGGAAATGCACACTACCAAGTCTATCTGATGCAGCCTTGCCAGCTCGCTCCATTGCGCAGTGAACTGGAGTTCGTCATCCGGCGGCGTCGCGTATTTGAACGCATGGTAAATGCCGTCTTGATAAAAAAACACCCGGAACACTTGGTGTCCTGCTGCCAACGCGGCATTGATAAATTGATACGCGGTATACCCGGCATTGGAGCGATAGGGGCTGGCGTTAATTTGTATGGCAAATTTCATTTGATTTTCATTCGTGCAGGGAGAACTTCATTATATTGGCAGAAGGCCGGTGTAAAAATTCGTGTTGAATCTGATGATTGCGTTTACGCCATTGGCAAACCTTGGTTTGCTGCTCGTCAAATACATCAATGCGCTGTTATTCAAGGCTTCCCATGTCCTGGGTCAGCGTTAACAGCGTTTTCCAACTCGGCGAGCAGTAAATCTACCGTAGCTGTGGATAACGCTGATTCTGTATCCAGAACATGGTTATAGGTGCTGAGTGCATCTTCCAGGGCTTGAGCCGCCTTGCTAACTTCGGCAAAACCAAAGGTTGCGCCCGAACCTATGAGTCCGTGGACTTTGCGATTCAGTGCATAAAGAGTTTGCTCAGCGGGCTGCAATCTGAGTTGCTGCCAATCGGCTTTAATCGCCGCTATCTTGTCCGGCAACTTTTGGGCATAAGCCAGATTCATGGCATCAAGCTGTTGGCTAAGCCGTTGCTCTTTATCGTCCATCACTGTTGCTCAAGATCGCTTTCACATCATCTGCCAAGGTCATGGGATCGAACGGTTTGGGGATAACTCCCGCAGCGCCCAAATCAAGGTAGTGCCGCACTTCGTTGGCTTGCACCTTGGCCGTCATAAATACGACCGGTGTCGCCGCACATTCAGGCATCCGGCGTAAAGCCTGATAAGTCTGGATGCCGTCCATGCCCGGCATCATCACATCCAGCAAAATAATATCCGGCGCAAAACCGGCAACGGTTTGCAATGCCTCCATGCCGGAACCGCAAGTCGTTACTTCAAAGCCGCCAACGGTTTCCAGGGCCATCTGGGCGATGACTTGGATATCATGTTCATCTTCCACATAAAGAATTTTTGTCATCAATTAAAACTCATTGCGATCATCAAATTTCAGGTTGTTGTGGTGGTGGTGTAGATTAAGCCCGACCGCTTAATTTACGCCTGCTTTTAAGTATGGATTCTATTTTATTCATCAGTTCTTCGTTACTGGTTTTCGATTTTATAAAGTTGGCCAGAATCTGTTGACTATCAGCTGTTTCAACTTCACTGGCGGAAAAAATAACGACGGGAATAGGTTTGTCACGATTCGACAATAATGGCAACAAAGTTTCACCCGACCCATCGGGCAACTCCATGTCCAGAATAACCAAATCATAGTCTTGCTCCAATTTCCTCCTGGCTGTAGCCATATCCATAGCGACATCGATTTCCGCTGTATTTTGCAGCAGGGTGGCGACAATATGCACAATATCAGGATCATCTTCAACATGTAATATGCGAGTCATAAAGCCATTACTCCGCAATGCATGCGTTAAGGCCTGATCGAGCCTGCCTTCATCAATGGGTTTGCTCAACCAGTCAACGATTGCCAAAGCCTCGCCCTTAAGCTCTTGCTTGACTTGGTCGGCAAACGCAGACACAACGATAACCGGTAACTGTTTAAAAAGCTCTTGTTCCCGCAACTCCCGAAAAAAATCAATCCCGCTTTGTCCCGGCAGAATCAGATCGAGCGTCATGGCATCATAGGACTTGCTGTTGAGCATTTGTTTTGCCTGTTCCGCAGTACAGGCAATATCAGCGGCATAGCAGCGTTTTGCCAGCATCATCCTAAGCAGGGCAGCGACATCCGGATCATCTTCCAGAATTAACAGGTATTGTTTGTTATGTTCACTGCTTGTAGTGGACAGCGTTTCCCCAGCACAGCAAAGCGGTAGCTCGATAAAAAAAGTGGTTTTTTTATTGGGTTCACTTTCATAATCGATGATGCCGCCCAGTCTTTCAATAATGGCCTTAGAGATGCTTAGCCCCAGTCCTGTACCACCTTTTTGCCGGGTATTGGTGCTATCTTCCTGGGTAAATTGTTTAAATATCCGGTCTCTAAATTCTTCCTTGATGCCGGTGCCGTAATCCGTCACGCTCAAGCGCAAGCGCTGATTTGTAATTGATGTCGCCACATCAACCCGCCCTCCGCGATGCGAAAATTTTGCCGCATTGGATAATAAATTGGTCAGCACTTGGGTTAAACGGTCGCTATCGGCCAATACCACAGCCCCGGCCTGTTCATGAGTGACAGCAAATGTAACACCAAATTCATCAGCATAGGCTTGATTGATCTCAATGCAATGCTCCACAAGCGGCATAATTTCTATGGGTTTTATATCGAAAGTCATTTTGCCGGATTCAAATTTTTCAAGATCCAGAATATCATTAATCAGCCGCACCAGGCGCTTGCAGTTATTGTTGGCAATGCTTAACAGCTTGATGCTTTTCTCTGGCAAATCGCCGGTTGCGCCACCCAAAATCAGTCCTAATGCGCCTTGAATGGAAGTGAGAGGCGTACGCAATTCATGGCTGACTGTGGAAATGAATTCATTCTTCAACTGTTCCATGGCTTTGCGTTCGGAGATGTCGCGCGCCAGGCCTGTGAACATGCGTCTGCCGTCAATCAACATTTCACTAACCGCCAGCTCCATAGGAAACACGGAACCATCCTTCCGCTTGCCAACAATCTCGCGGACAATGCCGATAATTTTCGACTCACCGGTAGCCATATAATGCCGTAAATAATCGTCGTGCTCGCTGTGATACGGTTCCGGCATCAGCATGCTGACATTTTGTCCGACCACCTCGCTATGTTGGTACCCGAAAATTTTTTCACCGGCGGAATTTATGGTTTCAATTATGCCATTGCCGTCTATAGTGATGATGCCTTCAACCACGGCTTCAATAACCGCCCGAAGCCTGGCTTCATTATTACTCAAAGCCATTTGAGCATTTTTTTGCGCACTGATGTCTCGCAGCAGGCAGGTGAACATGCGAATGCCCTCAACTGCCATTTCGCTGACTGTCAGCTCCAAAGGAAATGAAAAGCCGTCTTTGCGCTCGGCATTTATTTCACATCGGTAGCCTGTATTGGCAGCCAGAACATGGCGCTCAATATCATCAGGCAGTTGCGGCAGTAACTGCCTGATGTGCTTGCTTACAAGCTCCTCGGCCGTATAACCGAACAATCGTTCGGCGGCAGGATTTAAAGACCGTATGCCACCATGACTATCCAGAATGATTAGTCCGTCTACCATGGTGGAAACGATACTGTTCAGCTCTTGTGTCCTACTCTGAATGGCTTCGGCCATCAGGTTAAACGCTTTTGCCAACTGGCTGAATTCATCCTGAGAAGAAAAGTTTATTCTTGTTGCATAGTTGCCGGCGGCCAATTGTTCAGTACTCAGGCTAAGCGCACGCAGCGGCCTCATAATGTTTCGTATCAGCAATAAGCCAATGATAAGAAGCATAAAACCCATTGCAACTACGAATACCACTTCGATTTTATAAAATGTAGCAATATCTTGGTTGTGGGTTTTTGTCCGCTCATTTAATAATCGCCGCTCCTCGCTGCTCATGTCCCCCATAATAACCCGCATACGATCCATTAAATTTTTACCGGTTTTGGTGGAAACCCTATTGACCGCCGCCTGTAGGCCTTGTTCATCTCTGAGCGCAATAGTTTGGGATAAATAGCTCAACGGGTTCCGCATAACGGGCTCGAATTCATTGAGGCGCTGTTGCTGATTAACATTATCCTGGGTCAGTGTGCGTAACTGCAGCAGGTCCGCGTCTATTTTCTTAAGGCTTCTGGAAAAAGGTTCGAGAAAACTTTTATCACCGGTAATAACAAAACCGCGCTCACCGAGCTTTGCATCCTGTATATCGAAAAACAGTATGTTAATTTGCTCCATTACTTGGTAACTGTGGTCAATCCAGTTTCTCTGCTCTTCGTTTTTGTTCTGTGCCAAATGAAACAGTGTAAAAAAAACGACCGTAACGGGAATAATCAGCGCAAGTGTACAGATAACTTTCAGGCGTATGTTCATGGGTAATAACGTATTGTTAATTATAGTTTATTAAATATTCACCTAGCCCGGGGAAAATGCCAGATGAAATTATTAATCTAATAATCCCCATCCGCCATGATTTTTGCCGGCCATTTTAAGCGCCTGCCTGGCCCGGTTTAGGGCGACAATACCTCATGCAGCGCTAAACCGGCAAATGTCGGCCAAGCGCCCAATGCGCGTTCCAGTTGCGGCAAGCGCGTTTCCATTTCATCCAGGCGGCCATGAAAGCTGACAGCTTCACCCGAAACCGTGATTTCCTGGGTCAGGCCAAAGGTAATGCCGCCGGCGTTGACTCCAGGCCTAGCTAGGCGCAGCAGCAAGGTAATTTCGCCTACACGGGTGGCCCACAGCTCGCCGGTTTCTGTACGGTGGAACACTAACCGCGTTTCTTCGGCCACTGGGCCAGCTTCCAGAGCAATGCGTACAGGTTTACGATGGTGCGCGCCCCAAATCAGAAATGGCAGGGTTTGTTGTTGGATACGCCAAGGATCGGTGCGGTAATCCATGACTGCAACGCCATCCACCCAGTCCGCCACGGCCTCCAGCAACGGCTTGTCCCCAAGCGTTTCTTCCGCCCACCATACCGGCACAGCGGCTTCCAGCGCCATGGCCGAAACTTTCCGCAGGGCTGCCAGGGTATCTATATAAGCTTGTTTCCAGGCTTCCGGGGCTTGTGCGTAGCCGGGAGCCAGATAAGGCTCAATGTCGTATTGCATGCCTTTGAGCCGGGCGGCTTCCTCCACATCTCTGTTATAAGCGGCATAAGCTTTGGCCCGCTTCAGCCAGGATTCCCGTTCAGAGGCCAGCACGGCCAGGGGGTCGCCGGCCACCCCCCATACAGCTATCCCTTGTTTTCCGGCATGAGTCACAAAGGTTCGTAAAGCTTGCGGATCAGAAACGCCGGACAAATTGGCGGTAAGAGGAATCGTGATGTAAAGCGTGGTTATATTCAGATCGTGCAACTGCTTCCATAGCGCGGGCTTAGCTTGTTGCCATATTGCTTCACGCCATAACCAGGTAGCTCGCCCGCGCTGAACGGCCTCCGGAGCGGTCAGTTGCATGCTGTTCACGGTTAGATTGGCCGGAGTGTACGGACATAGCAATGTCCAGCTATCCGATTTGTTTTGCGGATTCAGCACCGGGGTAAGATCAATATTCTGGGTTCGCCATTCTTTACCGGCCTGTAACTCAGCTAAAGGCAAAGGGTCGCGATGGTCTGATCCAGCTGTGTAAGAAGCGCTCCAGATAAAACCGCTATCGCCCCGTAAAGACAGGCTTAAACCCAATCCGGGTAATTGCGGCAGCAGGTCTTGACCCGCGCTCAACACAAACCCGGCCGGTCGCCGGCCTGCCAGACAACGAAAGGCGAGCCCCGTTACGTTCCGCTCCAAGCTTGCCCGCTCTTCCTGACCGAAAGGCGTTATATCCAGATGCTCGCGCAAATCCAGGTATAAGGGCCAAGGCAGCGGTTTGGGCGGTGCGGTAACGCCATTGTCCAGAGAAACTTCTCCGGCAAAGTGCTTGCCGTTTTGCTTGCCCTGCAACACCACAGCGCGGCTTTTCCCGATTTGTGCGGCCTGGCCGGCATTCAACAGAGCAAACCACTGCACCGCATCGGCTGTTACGGGCAGGACCGTTGCGACGCAGGATTCGGGTGGAGAATGCTCCACCAAACGCAGGACTTTTGCCGCGCCATCCGCTGTGTTAAAGCGAAAATCGCCGGGTGTTGACGCTTGTATCTGGTCATCGCACAAACCCAGCCACGCCGCTTGCAGTGGAGCGGTAAAACAAACCAGCACCAGCGTTAGCAGCAATCTGATCATGGCAATTTTGTTTTGGCAATGTTCCATTTTGCGGTACGCTTCATGACACCCCAGGTGGATTTGCTTTTGAACAGCCAGCGTAGCATTCCGAGCACCCTCCAGTAACTGTTTAGCTGACGGTAGCCGAAATTTTCCGCTATCAAAGTCAAGCATAAGATGCATAAGTCGCAGGGGCGGCGATAAATGCGGTAGGACATTTCTTCCAACAGCAAGGCCGAGCCGGACAACAAAAAACCCATGCCGAATACCAGGATCAGCATAGCAATGGCGGCGTGGTAATCAATAAGGTCCAAACAAAATGCGGCAATCATCATAATCAATCCGGCTAATTCCAGCAACGGGCCGAGCATTTCAAAAAAAAACATGAACGGAAACGCCAGCCAGCCGGCTACACCGCTGTTTTTAGCGAACATCATGCTTTTGTTAAGCCAAAGGCTTTCCGCCAGACCGCGTTGCCAGCGGATGCGCTGATTTTTGAGCGTGCGCAGGTCTTCCGGGGCTTCTGTCCAGCATATAGGATCAGGGATAAAATGCACCCGGTAAGGCCGTCGTTGCCTGCTGAAAATCCGGTGCATACGCACTACCAATTCCATATCTTCACCCATAGTATCACTGCGATAACCGCCGACGGCGACAACGGCTTCCTTGCGAAACAGCCCAAATGCGCCGGAAATAATCAACACTGCCTTGAGCGGCTGCCAGCCCATACGGCCAAACAGGAAAGCGCGCAGGTATTCGACAATCTGAAATCGCGCCAGCCAGTTGCCGGGTAGAGCCGTATTAATCAGATGTCCATCGCGCACTTCGCAACCGTTGACAATCCGCACAATTCCACCAACCGCCACGGTACTGGGATCTTCCAGAAATGGCCGGACGATACGGAACAAGCTGTCTCTAGGCAAAATAGAGTCCGCATCCATGCCGCAGAATAAAGGGTAGCGAGCGCAGTTAATACCGACATTAAGCGCATCCGCCTTGCCGCCGTTTTCTTTGTCCACCACCCTCAGATTATGATAACGGGTGGAGCGGTAAACAGTCTTGACCGGCTGGGTTGGAATTCGTATCCGGTAAGCTTCGGGAATGGGTTGCAGGGAAAATTCCTTAATCAGCACGTCCAGCGTGGCATCTTTGGAGCCGTCGTTGATAACGATGATTTCATATTCAGGGTAACTCAGTTGCAGCAGTGAATGGACTGAACTTGCGATAGTGGCTTCTTCATTGTAAGCCGGGGCCAGCAAGGTAATAGGAAATTCAAAGCCGGTGTATAAAGAAACGCCTTCGCTAATATCCTGATAAAGCATATTGCGGGAAATGAAACTAAAAGCGACTAGATTAAGCGATAGATAAATGGCGGTCAGGCCGACGAAATAAAGCAGGAAAAACCACTCCGAGACAGATATAAGATCAAGCAGCATCATGCCTCCTCCCATTCAGCCATCACCTGCGCCAGCATATCGGCAGCGTAGCGATCCGTTTGCGCCTGGCAGATGAGCATCATTTGGGCTTTGTCACGACGCAACAGCTCACCGATAGCCTGAGCCGCGCGGTAACGCACCCACCATTGCCGATCCGATAACAGCGGCTGCAAACTGGCAACATCGCTACTGTCCCCCAATCGACATAAAGCGTTAGCCGCGCCCACCCGTACCTCCCAATGGGCGTCACTCAAACTGTTAAGAACCAAAGGCAACACCTTTGGACTACATGCGGCTTTCAGGCAAGCGCAGAGTAGTTCATGATTTTGTCCCGTAACCATATACCGGTTCAAGACGATATTCGCAGTGCCGACATCGGCAAAAGGCAGGTAGCGCACTAAAGCGGTCACTTGCTCATCAGGAGTATTGAGAATGGCATTCAGTAATGGCGGCGACACCATCACCGGCCCCGCTTCCAGCAGCAACCCGGCAACGAGGTGTCTGGGCCAGTCCGGGTGCGTGACGAGAAGCGGAATGACCTCGCGCAGTGCTGCTCGGATATCTATACGCGTTAAAGCACGAGCAGCGGAAAAAGACCGTACAGGATCTTCATCATGCAACCGCTGTAATAATGGCTCCCACGCACGAACATCCCGTAACCAGCCTGCAGCCACGGTCGCCGCGATTAACTCTCGGTCGGACGGTGCGCGGTTAAGTATTTTAATCGCGATATGGTGCAGCCCCATGCTTCGGCCTAAACGTTGCAGATTACTAGGCGCTTCGCCACCTACATTAAGCAGATAATGATGCCACAACTGGAAAAAGAGCAGCCAGTTGCTATCAGACAAATACAGCGGCGGTACGCTGGGAGCCAAGCCGCAGGCCGCGTCCATGCACAAAGCCCGCCACAATTGCCATAGCCGCTGTCGACGCCGCTCTCTCAGCCCCAACCAACCGCGCAACAAAAGTATGCACAACAACTGCAACAACGCCAGTGCAATGGCGCCAAGACCCAGCCAGTATGCCCAAGCAACGGCGTCAGAAGGCATAACGCAAACCAAAAACAGCCCCGCGCCGCGTGTAACTGGTGCCTTGCAGGTTGAGGCTCACATCATAGACCACTGCCAAAGCCGGTGTTAGCCAGTGTTGTCCTCGCAGAGAGTAGCTTTCCGTATCGGCATTGACCAGACGGCTGGGGTCAATACGCACCACCTCCTGGCCGTTGCTGATAGAAACGCCAATATAATCATGGTCCCCGTAATAATAAGCCACCTGTCCAAGATGGCTGAAAGTAGGCCTGGGAGCCGCTTCCAACTGACTGACATAAAGCGTATAAGCCAAATGCCAATTACCCCAATAGCGCTCTAAGCCCACAGTACCGATTTCGTTGTTCTCTATTCGATAGCTGATATGGCGAAAACTGAACAACGCCCCAAAGCCGTAGTCCATTTTGTAATGAGCGTTGCCTAACAGCGACCATTTTGGTAAAAAAAGATTGGTAGGGCTTTCGTCAGTTTCCAAGCCGACAGTCCAGCGCTCCGATACGGGAAGAGTGAAGCCCGCCATGATCGAAGCATCTTGCAAGGCGAAGCGGTCTACCTGAGTGGCCCGGCCATAGATGTTACGTCGATCACCGAGACGGTGGTTTGCACCAAGGTAAGCGCTGTTCCAACTGTCATAGCCACGATCCAGTTTTTCATAACTGCCGCCGACATCAAAAATGGTGTTGCGTTCAGATGCAGGGGATATGCTTTCTGCCGGCGCTTGCATAACCGGTGGCTCAGGCGTCAGACGCTGCCAGTGGCGATCAGGAAAACGTTGGGCGGCTTGGCGCTGGATATTTTCTGCTTCTCTCCGCTCATCGGCGGCGTAAAGACAACGTATCAGCAGCTCCCAAACCTCTGCATACTGAGGTGCACTTTTTTGAGCGCGTTTTAGGAAAGGGATGGCTACACGCGGCCTACTCTGCCAAAAATATACTTGCCCCAAGCCCAGCAGATAATCGGCATTGTTCGGCTCGAGCCGCAGCAAAAACGTGTATTGCCCAACGCTTTCCTCATACTTGGCCTGCCAGGCCAGCACCCGCGCCAATAAAAAACGGGCTTCGTTATCCTGCGGGCGTTGGCCCAGCCATGTTTTCAATTGCGCCTCTGCATCGCCCCATTGTTTCAGCTCTACTGCCGCCTGAGCTTTTTGCCATGCATCGTCAGCCGCCACAGGCGCTGACGACAACCCAATCAAACAAGCCATAAAAACGGCGGCAACAAATTTGGATGTCATTGCTGCCTTTTAAACTTCAGTTGGTGCTTAACCCTAGCGACCAACTCCAAGGGTTTAAACGGCTTGGCAATAAAATCGTCCGCGCCTAAACTCAAGGCGTCCGCCACGCCTTTTTCCCCGGACTTAGCAGTTAACATGATGATTTTCGTTTTCGCCCAGGTGGGCATGGTGCGCATTTGCTCCAGCAAATGCGCACCACTCACATAAGGCAGCATGACATCCAGCAGCACCAAATCCGGCGGGTCGCTGTGTTCAATAAAGTGTTGGGCGACATGTCCGTCCTTTGCCAGGGACACCTGGTACCCTTCCCTGCTCAGCAGAAACTCCAGCAGCAGAGAAATCTCTTCGTCGTCTTCCACTACTAAAATATTTCCAGGCATCATGTGTCCTATGAATCAGTAGATAAACATTGGTTGAACGGGATTAATCATAACGCTGCTTAATGTAACCTGGCTTGGTTACTGCATAAAAACGCTACGTGGAACGCATATTCTATCGCTGCCGGGAACTATTGTTATCACTACACAAATGCCCCACATCGATAACGAACCAAATAAGCGGCTTTAAACGCGTCGAGGGAGATTTCAAGCGCCTCTTAAAAGTCCATACCAATAACATAACCCGTTAACAGAGGCGCTTGGCTTCAATTCTTTCTCAAGTACGCCATGCTTGATAGCTTATCCGGGCGCCCATTTTTATTATACTACTACAGTTTAATCCCGCTTTATCTCATTAAGGTAAATAGTCGCTCCAATCACCGCAGCCGGTGCGACGATGATATTCAACACCGGAACGGTAAGCCCCAGCACCGCCAGTCCGCCAAAGCTCAACGCGCCCAGCCTGACGCTTTTGACCAGCTCTTTCTGCTCGGAAAACAACACCCCCTGGTTTTCCAGCGGATAAGCCAGATATTCCAGCGCCATGCCCCAGGCCCCGAACAGCGCCCATAACAAAGGCGCGATTACATTGATGCCGGGAATAATCGACAATATCAGCAGCGGCAGGGCTCTGGTCGCCAGATAGCCGATACGCTTGGTTTCCGCAACAAGGACTTTGGGCAACGGCTGTTCGGCGGTTGCCACGCTCGCCCCGGTTACCATTGCCAGCGTTTTTGCCGATAACTTGCCGTAAAAAGGCGCAGCCAGCAGATTCGCCAATACCGTAAAGGTGAAAAATCCGCCTATAAAAAAGCTGATAAAGAATAACGGCCATAATATCCAACTCAGCCAATGCAGCCAGCCGGGGATGAATTGATCGATCAAATCCGAAATGTAAAAGTAGCCCAAGGTTAAGGCTACGCTGTACAGCACCACGTTGATCAGCATCGGGATAACGATGAATTTGCGTAATTCCGGTCTGCTTAGTAATGCAAGACCTTTAAACAGATAGCCTACCGCCAGTACCGGGTTGTTGCCTTTTTTATCAAATTGCATTTTTTAAACCTCTCACGCCCTGCTCGGCAGGATTCAATACCACACCACGTTCGGTCACGATCGCCGAAATCAGTTCCGCCGGGGTCACGTCAAAAACAGGGTTCCAGGCACTGACCAGCGAATCCTCTTCGAGATAACAGGCAGGCAATAATTCGTTCTGACTGCGTTGTTCAATCTCTATCTGATCGCCGTTGTCGATACTCCAGTCTATCGTCGAAGTCGGCGCTACCACCATCAACTTTACGC
Source organism: Methylobacter tundripaludum (assembly GCF_002934365.1). Taxonomy (GTDB): domain Bacteria; phylum Pseudomonadota; class Gammaproteobacteria; order Methylococcales; family Methylomonadaceae; genus Methylobacter_A; species Methylobacter_A tundripaludum_A. The sequence continues at coordinate 15,542 of NZ_PTIY01000003.1, forward strand.
CGTGCCGTTTAGCTAACACGGCCAGGGAATAGGTGCCGATTTTGTTTGCCGCATCGCCATTGGCGGCAATGCGGTCCGCGCCGACCACGATCCAATCGATCGCGCCGGATTTCATCAGCCATGCCGCCGCCGAATCGGCAATCAGCGTCGTCGGGATGCCGTCTTGCGCCAATTCCCAAACGGTCAATCTTGCGCCTTGCAGCCAGGGGCGGGTTTCGCCCGCATAGACGTTAATCCGTTCCCGTTGATAAGCGCTGCGGATGACGCCCAACGCCGTGCCGTAACCGCCTGTCGCCAAGGCTCCGGCGTTGCAGTGCGTCATTACGCCTTTGGCGCCTGCCAGAATATCGGCCCCCAACTCGCCCATTTTATGATTCGCGGCAATATCGTCACGATGGATTTTTTCCGCACAAGCCAGGATAGCCGCCAATGGATTATCCAGCTGTTTGGCCAGTACGGCCTTCATCTGATTCAAGGCCCAAAACAGATTGACCGCCGTCGGCCTGGACTTTGCCAACCTATCTATATCGGCCGTCACTTTTTGCCGCCATTGATTGGACTGGGCATATTGTTTACGGACTGACAGCACCACGCCGTAAGCAGCGGCTATGCCGATGGCCGGCGCGCCGCGGACGCGCATGGTTGCAATCGCTTCGGTTACGCCGGCGGCGTCTTTGTATTCATCGTAAACGATTGTTTCGGGTAATTGCCGCTGGTCCAGCACTTTTAAAGCATTGCCGGTCCATTCCAAGGCTTGTACGGTTTCGTTGTTTCGCATAGTCATTTTTCCCAGGCCATTTTTATCAAAATATTAATGGTAAAAAGTTATAATTCGGCAACCCACACAGGAATGCCTTATGACAGTTGTCGATACCCTCATCCACGCTCGTTGGATTATACCCGTTGAGCCCGAATCCGTAACCTATGAACACCATACGCTGGTCGTCGATAACGGCCGGATTGTCGATCTGCTGCCGACCGAACTGGCCAAACAACAATACCGGGGTACGACGACCGAAAACCTGGAAAACCACGCCCTGCTGCCCGGCTTAATCAACAGCCACACGCATGCGGCAATGACGTTAATGCGCGGCATTGCCGACGATTTGCATCTGATGGACTGGCTGGAAAACCATATCTGGCCGCTGGAACAAAAATGGGTGAACGAGGCGTTTGTCAAAGACGGTTCCGATCTGGCGATAGCCGAGATGATCCGGGGCGGTACGACCTGCTTCAACGACATGTATTTTTTCCCTGAAATTACCGCGGCGCAGGCGAACCATCACGGCATACGCGCCTGCGTCGGTTTGATCGTCACTGACCTTCCGACTGTCTGGGCCGAAAACTGCGAAGCCTATATTGAAAAGGGCCTCGCTGTACATGACCGTCTGCGGCACCACCCGCTGATTTCGACGCCGTTTGCTCCGCATGCGCCGTACACGGTGTCGGACGAACCGCTGCAAAAAATCAAAACCCTGGCCGATGAACTGGAGCTGCCGATCCATATTCATGTGCATGAAACGCTGCACGAAATCGAACAGCAGCAGGAAAAAACCGGACAGCGGCCATTGCAACGCTTGTATGACCTCGGCCTGATCGATCCGTCGTTCATTGCGGTACACATGACCCAATTGACCGATGACGAAATCGCCCGGTTTGCGGAATCAGGCGCTCATATCGTGCATTGCCCGGAATCCAATTTAAAACTGGCCAGCGGCTTTTGCCCGGTCGCCAAATGCATCGCGGCAGGCATCAATGTGGCGTTGGGCACCGACGGCGCGGCCAGTAACAATGACCTGGACATGTTCGGCGAAATGCGCACCGCGGCGCTGCTCGGCAAGGCCATTGCCGGTGACCCCAGCGCCATTCCGGCGATGACTGCGTTGCGTATGGCGACTATCAATGGCGCCAAGGCCTTGGGCTTGGAAAATGAAATCGGCTCGTTAAGCATCGGCAAAGCCGCCGACGTGATTGCGGTTGATTTATCGCACCTGGAGACCCAGCCGGTCTATTGCCCGGTTTCGCAGATTGTCTACGCCGCCAGCCGTCAGCAGGTGACCGATGTCTGGGTGGCCGGCAAACGCCTGCTAAAGCAGCGCCATCTGACGACGATTAATGACGATGAGTTGAGGCTGAAAGTCGCCGAATGGCGGCAGCGGTTGGCGGGTTGATTTGTTAAGAAAGAGCGCTGTAACCTGCGCTAAGGGTCGTGCATAAATTAATTTAGGCAATTACCATGAAGAGCATGAAGGACATGAAGGACATGAAGACTTAAACCTTTCATGCCGCTTCATGTCCTTCATGGTTAAAAAATGAAAAATAAAACTTGCTCAAGTTATTTCATGCACGTTCCTAAGGAAGCGCTGATTAAGTCCTTCGACAAACTCAGGACGAACGGTAAATTATTGATTCCGTTCGTGGTGAGCTTGTCGAACCATGAGCGGAATCGATTTGTTCTGCGCTTCCCTAAGCAACGCCTTACGTTTCGAACAAGGGCGACATGCCCCATTAAATCTGTTTAGAGAACTACCTTATGGATACAAACCTTACACTTTTTTTCTTGTATTTGGTTGCGGTTATTTGTGTTACCGGCGTCGCGCTGACCGAGAGATCAACGCCGATAAGCGTCAAAGAAGTCTACATGTTTTCGGGAACACTCGCCCTGATAGGATGCATCAGCGAGGTGGCTATCAATAACTTCTATAGAGCCGCTTTCGACTCGTCTCTTTGGACATACCAGGTAGCGCCCGTACATCATGGCGATACCTCGATTTTTGCGTTTTTTCAGTGGTCACTTTACGGTTATCACCTTTATTTTGTCCGAAAAAAGCTTCAGTCCTATAAAATTAAATATGAGGCATATATTTTTGCTGTTTTTCTCGCGATAGAAGCGTTGTTGCTTGAAATATTCGTCAATATTTCAAGCAATTACTTCCTTAACACGTTCATATTTTATTATGTCCCTGGAGATATGGGGCATTTCACCACTGTTTTTGTATTCCCTTTTTATCTTCTGGGCGGGGCCATATTGATCGGGATTTTTAATCGATTTTTGAAAGACCCGATGTTTTTCGGCACGTTAAGTTTTTCAGTGGCTTTTATTTTTGTGTTTTTAGCGTAATTGAAACGAACGTCCGATGTCCAAAGCTGTACTCCTGTAGGACGCAATAACTTCAGCGTGTTGCGTCCTACGCCAGCTTTACTACTGCCACTTCATAACCGGCACCGATGAAATAGAGTTCTTTGGAGAGCCCTCAATCACCTTGTCGCTGTAAGCCAAATAGACCAGGACATTGCGTTTTTTATCGTAGAAACGCACGACTTGCAGCGTCTTAAAAACCAGCGACAGGTTTTCCTTAAATACCACATCGCCATTTTTCAATTTATCCAGTTTGCCCGTATCGATTGGGCCTATTTGCCGGCATGCAATTGACGCTTCCGATGGATCTTCAGCCAGACCCACCGCGCCTTTCATTCCGCCTGTTTTAGCGCGCGATACATGGCAGGCCACACCCGGAACATCGGGGTCGTCGAAGGCTTCGATCACAATTTTATGATTGGCCCCCAGCAGTTTGAATGTCGTGGTTACATCACCGATTTCTTCGGCTGACGCAGTCAAGGCTAAGGTGCCGAGAACTATTGTTACGGCAAGCAGGATTTGTTTTTTCATAGTTTATCCACAAAGTTAAAAGGTAAAGTTGATTGGTTGCGCCTTCAATGATCTGTTTTCAAAACCGGCACAGCCGCCAGCAGCTTTTGGGTATAAGCCTGTTTCGGCCGGGTCAAAACATCGGCCACACTGCCCTGCTCTACGATCTTGCCCCGGTACATCACCGCCACGTCATCGGCGATTTCCGCGACGACGGCAAGATCGTGGGTGATGAACAAATAGCTGACGCCCTTTTCCCGCTGCAAGGTTTTGAGCAATTGGATAATCTGCGCCTGCACCGACACATCCAGCGCGCTGGTCGGCTCGTCGCAGACGATCAGCTTGGGATCGACCGCCAAGGCGCGGGCAATGCAGATACGCTGGCGCTGCCCGCCGGAAAATTCATGCGGATAACGCAGCGCCGAATCCTCGGGCAAATCGACTTGCTGCAAAAGTTGCCGGACCCTGGCCTTGCGCTGCTCTGAACTCACCTCGGGATGCAAGGCCCTGATGCCTTCTGCGATGATGTCGCCGACCAGCATGCGCGGGTTCATCGACGAAAACGGGTCCTGGAACACGATCTGGATATTGGCGCGTTGTCGCCGCAATGCTTCGCCGGTTAAAGCATTCAACTCGACGCCGTTGATCACGACCCGCCCGCTGCCGGGTATCAGGTTCAGCAGGCTCTTGCCCAGCGTGGTCTTGCCGCAGCCGGACTCGCCGACCAGGGCCAGCGTTTTGCCTTGCTGGATGTCGAAACTGACGCCGTCGACCGCCCGCACATAATCGACAACCCGCTTGAATAGGCCTTTCCGTATCGGGTAATGGCAATAAAAATCGCTGACCTGGAGTAACGGAGGTTTTTCCTCGACGCTGTGCGTCAGGCAGCTTTGCATCGACGGCAGCGCGTTAAGCAGCTTGCGGGTGTAAGGGTGTTTGGGCCGGTTAAAAAACTCGGAGGTTAAACCGGTTTCGACGATTTTACCCTGCTGCATAACCGCAACCCGGTCAGCGATGGTGGACACCAGCGCCAAGTCGTGGCTGATCAGCCACAAGGCCATGCCGGTCTGTTGCTGGATGTTTTTCAGCAACGCCAGGATTTGCGCCTGGATGGTCACGTCCAGCGATGTAGTCGGCTCATCGGCGATTAACAAATCCGGCTGTCCCGCCAACGCGATCGCAATCATGACCCGTTGCCGCTGGCCGCCGGAAAGTTGATGCGGATAATCGTTAATGCGTTGCTGAGGCTCGGGCAGTTCAACCTGATGCAATAATTCCAGCGCCCGTTGTTTTACTGCGTCCCTGGGCAGGTTGAAATGCAGCTTGATGACTTCCTCGATCTGGCTGCCGATGGTCATCACCGGGTTCAGCGAGGACATCGGGTCCTGGAAAATAAAGCCGATGCGACGGCCGCGAATTTTGCACAGCTCGAATTCAGAGCGGCCAAGTAAATTATCGCCGTGCAAACTAATCGCTTCGGCGTTAAGCCTTGCATTGTTCGGCAATAACCTGAGCACCGACAAGGCAGTGATCGATTTGCCTGAACCGGACTCGCCGACCAATGCGAAGGTTTCGCCCGCATGGATTTCAAAACTGATGTCGTCGACGACCGTCTGCTTATGGTTGAAGGCGACGTTAAGATGATCGACGACCAATAGAGGATTATTCATTGCCGCTCCGTCTCGGGTCGAACGCATCCTGCACCACGTCGGCAAACAGATTGGCTGCCAGCACCAGCGCAAACATAAACACAAAGGCGGCCGTCAGCGACCACCACACGACAGGCTCACGCGCCATTTCCAGCCTTGCGCCGTTAATCATATTGCCCCAGCTGTAACTGGTCGGATCGACGCCGATATTGATATACGACAACACCGCTTCGGCCAGCACCAGAGAACTGAAATCCAGCACCACCGAGATCAGCACGATGTGCATCACGTTAGGCAGGATATGGCGCAGTAAAATCGCACCTTGCTTGACGCCCAAGGCCGAGGCGGCCTGGACGTATTCCATTTCCCTGAGCTTGAGGGTTTCCGCCCTGAGCAACCGGCACAAGCCTGTCCAACTGGTCACGCCGAGTATCATGCACAGGAACAATAAACGCGTATCGGCCCTGACGATAACGCTGGTAAAGTCCGACTCATGGCTGGCCATGTATACCTGCACCATCAGGATCGAAGCGGCGATCAGCAATACGCCGGGGATGGAATTGAGCGTGGTGTAGATGTATTGGATCACATCGTCCACCCAGCCGCGAAAAAATCCGGCCAGGATGCCGAAGATGATCGCCATCGGCAGCATGATTAACGTGGTTAACGTGCCGATGACCAGCCCGGTGCGGATGCTTTTTACGGCTTGATAAAACACGTCTTCTCCGACTTTGTCGGTGCCGAACACATGGTAATAAGGGGATAGATAAATTAAAGCATAACTAAACGATACGATCACAAATACGACAGCCAAAACCGTTTTCGCCGTTGAGCTGAGCATCAAGCGTTTATGTTGCTCAGCTAATAACCCCCACATCAGCAACATAAAAAAAACAATCAGGCTCGCGCCTTGAGCCAGGCCGTAAAGTGCTTTTTGTAAAATATCGGGGATTTTTTCCGTCTCGGGATTATTCAAATGCCTGCCGCCGAACTCCAGGCGCGGATAGCCCCATTGCATGGAGCCGTCCGGCATCGCGATCATTTCCTTACTGTACAGCTTAGTCGCAAAAGGCGCGGAATAGGTTTTTTCGCCATGTTCCCGTAGCGGCGTCGCCCAATAGTCCAGCAGGCTGATAATCTCGTTTTTTGTGTCATCGGTGGGCTTAAAATGCACGGAATCGAGCAAACCGATCAATACAAAAAACAGCAGCACTACCAGCGACACCATGCCGATTTTGCTGCGGCCAATCTGTTGCAGCGGGCGCTTGATGTGTTCTTTGCCGCGCAGGTGCAAGCCCAGCGCCAATATCACGACAATCAGCAAATAGATCAGCGCGTCTGTCCATAACACCACCATTACGATAACCTCACGCGCGGGTCAACCAGGGTATAGGAAATGTCGGTCAACAACAGCCCGATCACATAGAGCACCGAACCTAAGAAAACCATCGCGCGAACGATGGCAAAATCCTGACTGTTGATCGCGTCTATAGTGTAACTGCCCAAACCGGGGATACTGAAAAACGATTCCATGATCAGGCTGCCCATGAACAACAGCGGCAGCACCACCACGACGCCGGTCAAAATGGGAATCATCGCGTTGGGCAATACATGCCGGAACAGGGTTTGGGTTTCGCTCAGGCCCTTGGCCCTTGCGGTGCGCACATAGTCTTTTCCGACTTCTTCCAAAAACAGGGTTCTATACCAACGCGTACCCGAACCTATGCCTGAAAACACGCCGATCAGCACCGGCAAAATCAGGAATTTAACCGCCGCCATGCCGTCGTCGTAGCCGGAAATAGGCACCAGCCTTAAGACTTTGCCGATCACAAACTGGCCGCCGATAATGTAAAACAGCGAGGAAATCGACATCAAAATCACGCACAACACGATGCCCGCATGTTCCAGCGCCGCGCCAGCTCCCGACTGGCCTGCGGCATACACACCATCCTTGGAGATATAACTGTTGCGGAACAACACCATCATCAGCGCAAAGCAAATATTCACCAGCAAGCCGATCATCAACGTCGGCAAAGCTACGGCAAGGCTGGGCCAGGCGCGTTCTTTAATGTCCGCGCCGATATTCCGGCCGCTATCGGACACGCCGAAACGAAACAAAAACAAGCCGACCGATTTTTGGTAAAAAACGGTGTCGGTTATTTTCCCCCCGCCTTGCGCGGAATCATTCCAGAGCAGCGGCACATCGTAGCCGTGTTGCTGTTTCCAGTTGGCGATGGCTTGTTCGGTAACGTGCTTTTGCCCAAGCTGCATGCGTGCCATGTCATCCGGGCTGTTCACGACGAAGAACAGGACGAAGGTTAAAATATTGACGCCCATCAACAGCGGTAAGCTGTATAAAAGCCGCCGGATAATATATTGGGTCATTGCACGGTCTCCCTGCCGCGGCGGCGATAGGCATTAACCGCCGGAATCAACATCAGCACAAACACCGCGCCGCCGAGCACCAAAGGCCAAAATACCGGTTGGTTCCATTGCCGTCTTTTTTCAGCTCGGTCGGCCGTATCGATGCGGGTGTATTTAAGCTGGTTGTTCGCCATCAGGTTCGGTTTGAGGTTTTTATACCAGCCGTGAAACAGTGAAAAATTCTTCGGGTGAAAGCCGAAAATCCACGGCGCGTCACGGCGCACGATCTCCTGCATTTGCTGAATAATCCGGTAACGTTGCTCGCCGTTATCCATGTTACGCATTTGCTCGAATAAACGGTCGAATTCGGGGTTATGGTAATTTGCGGCGTTTTCGCCGCCGTACTGCACTTTGGAATTCGGACCGTACAGCAGGAAAAAGAAATTCTCGGGATCGGGATAATCGGCATTCCAGCCCCAGAAAAACAACTGGGCGTTGCCGGTGCGCATCTTTTCCTGGAAACGATTGTAGTCGGTAGCGCGTATCACCAGTTTTATACCCAGTTTTTCAAATTGCTTGCGATACCAGTTCATCCTGGGGCGGTCGTCAACGCTGGTGGCCGTGGTATCGAAATACAAAATCAGCGCTTCTTTGGTTTTGGGATCTATGCCGCCTGCATAACCGGCTTCGGTCATCAGTTGCCGCGCGGCATCGATTTTTTTACGCTGAGCTTTACCTACAGGATGTAGGTAAGGGGCGTGAGCAGGAGCGGAAGCTTTGTCATTCAGACTATCGTAAACATAGGGATTGAAGCCGCTTTTATCATCAACCCCGTAGGTGCCGGGCGGCAAAACGCCTTGCGCCGCAACGCCGCGCCCGTTCATGAAAATGGAGATAAACTCTTCATAGTCGACCGCAATGGAGATAGCCTGCCGCAACTTTCGAGCCTGCTCGGTCGCTCCGCCTACGGTCGCGTCCAGCATATTAAAGCCCATGTAAAAACTGGTGGTCGTCACTGAAGTTTGCAACTGGATGCCTTTTTCCAACAAGGAAGGCGTCAGCGCCACGCCGCCGCTGCCGGTAAATTGTATGGCTTGGTCGAAACTGTCCGAGGCGATGCCCGAGGCATCGTAATAGCCTTGCAGGAATTTTGTCCAGTAGGGGATGGTTTCTTTTTCCAGCATGAAAACCACTTTATCGATAAACGGCAGCTGTTTTCCGGCGTCGGCCAGCAGGCCTTTTTGCCGGTCGTCAGGCTCGCCTTCGCTCGGATAGGTTTCAACATGAAACAGCGGATTTTTCAGCAGGATCATGCGTCGGTTCGGGTTATTCTCCGCCAACAGGTAAGGCCCGGTGCCTATCGGGAACCAGTCCAGGGTAATGTTTTTATCGGCAAGTCCCGGCTGATCGTAAAACACATCCGCTTCCCACGGCATCGGCGAGAAAAACGGCATGGCCAGCCAGTAGATAAATTGCGGATATTTGCCTTTAATGCGGATGCGGTACTGGTAAGGGCTGAGCGCTGTTGCGCCTTCTATCGCCAGGTCCCTGATCGCCGTCTTGGGCTTGTCTTTGACCTGTTTGGAAAAATCGTCAAAGCCGACGATATAATTCTTCATGATTTCGGCTATCGGCGACTGAATTTTGGGATGCGCCAAACGCTTGATCTGGTAGACATAATCCTCGGCAGTCAATTCGCGCGAACCGGTCGCGTTAAAGTCATTAAGCGACGTAGCTGCCTCGATTTGCGCTGCGCTTAACCGGTGATATTCATAATTGCCCTGAGGATTTTTAGCCAGCGCCGGGTGCGGCTGGTAGCGAATACCGGATTGAATATCAATAATATAATCGGTAAACCCAATATCGCGGTCATTTGCACCCTGCTCCAGCTTTTCGCCTTTGGGGTTCAGATAAATAACTTCCGGCATACGGACGGCGGTTAGCGGCACCACTTGATAAGGCCGCTTCAGATAATGATATTGAAACGGCGGTTCGTAAATCTGCGAGATAAAGGCATATTCGTTGGAACTGTAGGCGACAGCCGGATCCATGTGCTTGGGTCGCTCCGAAAACGATTCGTACAAAACCGCTTGCCCGCTCTCGTCTTCGGTATAGGGATTGTTCAGTTGCGCCGATGCCGCACACGAAAACGTCGCGGCCAAAAACATGGCCGTCAATATCGGAACTAACGCACGAGCTTTGAAGGTTTGCATCTTCATGGACAAAAGACTGGACATCAATATAAGGGTCATAGATACTTGAAACTCTATTGTAACAACAAAAACATGGGGAGATGATAATGGGTTTTATGCAGGGCAAACGTGTCTTGATTGTAGGCTTAGCCAGTAACCGTTCAATTGCATGGGGCATTGCCCAAGCCATGCACCGCGAAGGAGCTGAATTGGCCTTTACCTTTCAAAATGAAAAACTGCAAAGTCGCGTCGAAGAAATGGCAGGGCAATGTGATTCCAACATTACCATTGAATGCGATGTCAGCATTGATGAGCATATCGACAATGTCTTTAAAAAACTGGGCGAGCATTGGGACGGCCTGGATTGCATCGTGCACTCGGTCGCTTACGCCCCCCGCGACGCGCTAAACGGCGATTATGTTGATGTCACCACCCGCGAAAACTTTAAAATCGCTCATGATGTGAGTTCTTACAGCTTTACTGCATTGGCAAAAGCCGGACGCGCAATGATGGCGGGCCGCAACGGCTCACTGTTAACCCTGTCTTATTTAGGCGCCGACCGCGCGATCCCTAATTACAACGTAATGGGTGTCGCCAAAGCCAGCCTGGAAGCCAATGTCCGCTATATGGCTGTTGCGTTAGGCGCGGAAGGTACGCGCGTTAATGCGATTTCCGCCGGCCCGATCAGAACGCTTGCCGCCTCGGGTATTAATGATTTTAAATCCATGCTCAGCAAAGCGGCCGATACCGCGCCTTTAAAGAGAAACGTCAGCATTGAAGAAGTCGGCAACGCGGCGGCTTTCATGTGTTCCGACCTGGCTTCGGGTATTACCGGCGAAATTACTTTTGTCGATTGCGGCTATAATATTGCCGGCTTAGCAGCGTCTTAAAAGCAAAAATCTTGACGCAAAAAAAGGGAGCTTAAAGCTCCCTTTTTTATTTCCGGCTCGGTAGTATCCAACCCCATCACTCAACTATGTGATGGGCTCCGCTCTACCGCTTCACCGATATATCGGCATCGGCCTGCAAGCTGTTTATCAACGCATTAAACTCAGTCTGCCCGAAAGCCTTGGCAATATTCTTCGTCGCCAGTTCCAGCTGCTTTTTATCGTCTTCAGTCATTACGCCTTCCTTTACTTTCGACAAACTCACAACCGCTTGTTCTCCGGCGGGTAATTCAGCAATAAAAACAGTGGATTTTCCGCCCACTGGTTTAGCCGCCCTAAAAATCGCATCACTCAGCACCAATGGCAAACCATCTTTGCTGCGTGTTAAACCCGCCACTGTTTTAACTTGCAGCTTGTTCTCAGCCGCTACAGCCTGAATAGAATCGCCCGCCTGTAATTTAGCCTTGATCTTTTTAGCTGTTTCAGCAGCCTGCCGCCTGGCTTTATCGGACTGTAATACCGCAACTATCTCCGGCTTAACATCTTTTTGCTCACGCGCAGCCGCCGCTTTGTGTTCCAACAGCCGCAACACAACCAGGCTGTCGGTTCCCAATTCTATCGGTGCGCTATTGTTACCATGCAGAACTTCTTCAGTGAAGGCTGCACTCCGAACTTTCTCTTCAGCGGCAATGCTCTCGCCCTTGTCTTTGGTGAATAAGGCCGATTTCTTAATGGTGACGCCTAAAGCGTCTGCAACTGTTTTCAGGTTGTCGGGATTTTCATAACTCATTTCGGTCAAGGTTTCACCCGCCTCATAAAAGGCATTTTCCGCTTGGGCTTTCTGATAAGCCTTGGTCACTTCGTTTTTCACTGAATCGAACGGTTTGACTTCTCCCGGCGCCAACTCGGTTACTTTAATCAGATGATAACCGAATGCCGACTTAACGGGATTTGAAACTTCACCCAGCTTTAGAGCGCTCGCCGCATCCTCAAATGATTTTTCCATGACGCCGACATTAAACAGGCCTAAATCCCCGCCTGTTTTAGCGGTTAACTTATCGTCGGAAACTTCCGCCGCAACAGCCGCAAAATCTTTATTAGCCAATTCTTTTTTTGCGTTCAAGGCTTTTTCCAAAGCCGTTTTCTCGTCGGTTTTGTCATTAATTGCAAACAGGATATGACTGATTTTCCTTCGTTCTGCGGTAGTGTATTGATCTTTTTGCTCCTCATAATAAGCTTTCAATTTGTCATCAGTTACCGCTATCGTCTTGGCTATATCTTCAAGCGATAATTCTATATATTCTATAGAGACTTGCTCAGGCGTTTGATAGGCATCCTGATGCTGTTGATAATAGGCTGTGATTTCTTCCTCTGTGGGTTGCTCTGCCGTTTTTTGCACCGCAACAGTGACATAATCTACATCACGTTGCTGATTCTGGATTTTGAAAAAACTTTCCACATCATATTTCGTTGCAAAACTGCTATCTATAATGCTGCGCTGAAACTGCTCCATGATCAGTGCGCTCTTGATCCTGTTTACAAATTCCGCTGAGGACATTTTTTGTAAATTAAGCATTGTTTTATACCGCTTGTCATCAAACTTACCATCTACCTGAAAATAAGGCAGCGATTGTATAAATTCGCGCGCGGTATCATCCGTTGTAACCAAGCCTTTGGCATGCACATATTGCAATAAAACTTCATCCTTTATCAGCTTCTCCAACGCCTGCGCCTTCAAGCTTTGTTCGTCAATGGTCATCCCTTGAAGATTCTGGCTATACTGCTCATAAGCCTTGTTAACATCGCGCTGAAAAAAATCCTTATCGCCTACGGAAGCGACAGGTGCTTCTTTTCCGGTATCCAAATAGTTCTGAATCCCCCATAAAGCAAAGGGCACACAAATTACTATCAAAATACCCCATGCAAAAGCACCTTGTGCTTTTTCTCTAATTTTTGTCAGCATATGCTCTGTCCTAAAGAAACAACTTAATTTTAATCAAAAAAAAAGCCCCGAACCAATCGATCCGGGGCTTTTTTGATTTTGGCGGAGTGGACGGGGCTCGAACCCGCGACCACCGGCGTGACAGGCCGGTATTCTAACCAACTGAACTACCACTCCAAAGTCTGGTGGGTGCTGAGGGGTTCGAACCCCCGACCCTCGCCTTGTAAGGGCGATGCTCTCCCAGCTGAGCTAAGCACCCGACTAAAGAAATCCTAGTTTACAGCATCTTTTAAAGATTTACCAGCTTTAAATGAAGGAATTTTTGCAGCCTTAATAGTAATCTCAGCCCCAGTCTGTGGATTACGTCCTTTGCGCTCCGCTCTTTCTTTTACAGCGTATGTTCCAAATCCAACTAAAGCAACTGAATCACCGTTGCTTAAGGCTTTTGTAACTGCACCAATAAAGCCATCTAATGCACGACCCGCATCCGCTTTAGTTAATTCAGCAGATTCTGCTATAGCGTCAATAAGTTCCGATTTATTCATTATTCCCCCTTAGGAAGTCATTTTTTAAAGTTATATTCTAAAAGCTCAGCGTGATAATTCTTGATGCCCCATCCTCGGCAGCACAAAAAACACCGGTATTTATAACAACTGGGCTTGCGCAGTGTCAAGCATTACCACCCCGGAAGCCCTGATTTTTGCGGTTTTGCCAATTCCTTAACAAAACTTAGCATTAGTCAATGTGCTGTTAAACCCTGTTTTATTATTTTAACTGCGTCAGCTTCATTTTTTCCTTGCTCTTCCGCTTCTATCTTTTCAACAGGCATGGGCATATATTGCAAAGCGACTTCCAATACCTCGTCAATCCAATGGACGGGTTTGATCTTAAGATTTTGCTTGATATTTTCCGGTATCTCTGCCAAATCTTTTTCATTCTCAGCTGGAATCAAAACTGTTGTTATCCCTCCGCGGTGAGCCGCCAGGAGTTTTTCTTTCAATCCCCCGATAGGCAACACCTCTCCTCGCAAGGTAATTTCACCTGTCATAGCTACACAGGCGCGAACAGGTATTTTGGTCAAAGCTGAGATGATAGCGGTACACATACCCACCCCGGCACTCGGACCATCTTTGGGAGTCGCGCCTTCCGGCACATGGATATGTATATCATTTTTCTGAAACAGCTCATTATCAATACCCAGGATTTCCGACCGGCTCCTGACCACCGTCATCGCGGCTTCAATTGACTCCTTCATGACATCACCGAGCTTACCGGTTGCCGAATGCTTGCCTTTTCCCGGAATTACCGCTGTCTCAATAGTCAGCAATTCGCCCCCTACTTCGGTCCAGGCCAAACCGGTCACTTGTCCAATCTGATCTTTCTCTTCAGCCAAACCGTAATGAAAACGCCTAACCCCTAGATATTTATCCAAATTTCCCGAATTAACCACGACTTTGCTTTTTCTTGGCTTTAACAGCAAATCCTTAACCACTTTACGGCAAATTTTCGAGATTTCACGCTCAAGACTCCGCACCCCCGCTTCCCGAGAGTAATAACGGATCATATCCCTGACAGCCTCTTCCGTGATCTGAATGTCCCGATCCTTAAGACCGTTATTATTAACTTGCTTCGGGATCAAATACCGGATTGCGATATTGATTTTTTCGTCTTCCGTATAACCGGCAATGCGTATAACTTCCATTCTGTCCAGCAGCGCCGGAGGTATATTCATAGTATTGGCAGTCGCAACAAACATCACATCCGACAAATCGAAATCCACTTCCAGATAATGATCTGAAAAAGTGTGATTCTGCTCGGGATCCAGCACCTCTAATAAAGCCGACGCCGGATCTCCCCGAAAATCGGCCGCCATTTTATCGATTTCATCGAGCAAAAACATAGGGTTCCGCGTTTTCACTTTGGCCAGATTCTGCAAAATTTTACCCGGCATAGAACCTATATAAGTTCGACGATGCCCGCGGATTTCAGCCTCATCGCGCACGCCGCCCAGAGCCATACGCACATATTTGCGATTGGTTGCCCTGGCAATGGACTCACCCAACGAGGTTTTACCTACACCCGGAGGTCCCACCAAACACAAAATAGGCCCTTTGAGCTGCCTCACCCGTTGCTGAACGGCAAGATATTCAAGAATACGCTCTTTAACCTTCTCCAACCCGTAATGCTCGGCCTCCAAAACCTGCTCGGCAAGCTTTAAATCATGACGTACTTTGGTTTTTTTCTTCCAGGGTACATTGACCATCCAGTCAATATAATTGCGCACCACGGTTGCCTCGGCTGACATAGGCGACATCTGCTTAAGCTTGTTAAGCTCTGCATCCGCTTTTGCCCGGGCTTCTTTAGACATACCGGCGCTCTCAATTTTCTTCGCCAGCTCTTCAATTTCATTGGGTACATCATCCATGTCCCCCAATTCTTTTTGAATCGCCTTCATCTGTTCATTCAGATAGTATTCCCTTTGGTTCTTCTCCATTTGCTGCTTAACGCGCACCCGGATTCTTTTCTCCATCTCCAGAAGGTCAACCTCCCCTTCCATTAAGGTCATTAAATCTTCCAACCGCTTTTCAATGTCTGCTGTTTCAAGAATAGCCTGCTTTTCATTAACCTTTAAAGTCATATGAGCCGCCATCGTATCGGCAAGACGGCTTGGATCGTCAATACCGGACAATGAATTCAAGACTTCCGGCGGAATCTTATTATTCAGCTTAACGTATTGATCGAACGAATTAATCACCGTCCGCTGTAACACATCCTGCTCTTGCTCAGTGAGTTTTAAAATATCGTGAATTTCCGTCACCTCGGCAGAAAAATAATCCCCCGTTTCTTTGTAACGCAACACTTTGCTGCGCTGAATCCCTTCAACCAAAACCTTGACAGTTCCATCAGGTAATTTCAGCATCTGTAAGATATTAGCCAGGGTGCCGATCTCATAAAGATCAGCAATATCCGGCTCATCGACTTCAGCCTCTTTTTGCGCGACCAATAAAATCTGTTTATTGTCTTTCATGGCGGCATCTAAAGCATCAATCGACCTTTCCCTACCGACAAACAAGGGAATGACCATATGCGGATAAACGACCACATCTCTGAGCGGCAAAACCGGAATCAGTACATTTATTTGTTGTAACTCTGTCATTTTGTGCGTTTCCATAAATGGAACCTTACCAATTTTTCTTAGAAAGAGAAATTATGGGGATGTTAATTTAAATAGCAAGCTTGCCGGCTCAAAATAGTATTTTTTAAACTATCTACTGCATAAAAAAAGGGAGCTTTAAAATAAAGACTCCCTTTTTATCAACCGGCAAAAATTTCTTTTAAGATTCGGCAGAAGCTTTTTTCTTTTCGGCTTCATAAACCAGAATAGGTTCCGATTCACCTAAAATGACACTGCCATCGACAACAACCTTGCAAATATTATCCGCAGACGGCAACTCATACATGGTGTTCAACAGGACATTTTCAACAATCGTCCTTAATCCTCTCGCGCCGGTTTTTCTTTCCATGGCTTTACGGGCGATTGCAACCAAGGAATCATCGCGAAACTCCAGCTCGGCGCCTTCCATCTCAAATAAGTGCTTGTATTGTTTGATTAGTGCATTTTTGGGCTCAGTTAGTATCTGCACTAAAGCTTTCTCGTCCAGTTCCTCTAATGTAGCAACAACCGGCAGACGGCCAACGAATTCAGGAATCAAACCATATTTAATCAGATCCTCAGCTTCGACTTCGGCAAACAGCTGACCAATATTTTTAGACTCGTCTTTGGTCTTTATTTCGGCTGCGAAACCAATCCCGCCTTTCTCGGAACGATCCTTAATAACCCGATCCAAACCGGCAAAAGCGCCTCCGACTATAAACAGGATATTAGCCGTATTAACTTGCAAAAACTCCTGTTGCGGGTGCTTGCGTCCACCTTGAGGCGGAACCGAAGCGATGGTGCCTTCAATCAGCTTCAACAAAGCCTGCTGCACACCCTCGCCTGAAACATCGCGGGTAATCGACGGATTATCGGATTTTCTGGAAATCTTATCGATCTCATCGATATAAACGATGCCGGTTTCCGCTTTTTCTACATCATAATCACATTTCTGTAGAATCTTCTGAATAATGTTTTCTACGTCCTCACCTACATAACCGGCTTCTGTCAACGTAGTTGCATCGGCGATAGTAAACGGCACGTCCAGTAAACGCGCCAAGGTCTCAGCCAGCAAGGTTTTCCCTGAACCGGTAGGCCCAATCAACAAAATATTACTTTTTGCTAATTCAACCGCATCTTTTTTAGACTTACTGCGCAGCCGCTTATAATGATTATAAACAGCCACCGCCAAAATCTTTTTCGCATTTTCCTGACCGATAACGTAATTATCAAGTTCTTCTTTTATCTCTTTCGGCTTGGGCAATTCACCGCCGCTAAAAGAAGATGAATCATCCTGTAATTCGTCTTTGATAATATCATTACAAAGATCCACACATTCATCACAGACATAAACTGACGGCCCTGCAATAAGCTTTCTGACCTCATGCTGACTTTTACCGCAAAAAGAACAATAAAGCAGTTTATCGTCGTCTTTGCTGTTTTTGTCATTACTCATAAATTAGGCTCCCGCAAACATCCGGAGATGATGTTTTTATTTTCGATAGGGCGAAGAATAGATCGAAATACAAAAAAATTCCAACCATTATTTATTCGCAATCGCTGCTCGGCTCGACAATACTTGATCAATCAGACCGTAACTAACCGCATCGTTTGCACTCAAGAAGTTGTCTCTGTCAGTATCTTGCTGAACCTTTTCTATCGGTTGCCCAGTATGATCAGAAAGAATTTTATTCAGCTTTTCCCTGATCGACAGGATTTCTCTGGCATGAATATCAATATCCGAAGCTTGGCCCTGAAAGCCACCCAATGGCTGATGAATCATCATTCTGGAGTGAGGCAAGCAATAACGTTTGCCTTTGGCTCCGCCAGTCAACAGCAAGGCCCCCATACTTGCGGCTTGGCCGATACACATGGTGCTGACATCGGGCTTAATGAACTGCATGGTGTCATAGATCGACATACCCGCCGTCACCGAACCGCCTGGCGAATTAATATATAAATGAATATCCTTATCGGGGTTTTCCGATTCCAGAAAAAGCAACTGGGCAACAACCAGATTAGCCATGTAATCTTCAACCTGCCCTACCAGAAAGATCACCCGCTCTTTTAATAATCTCGAATAAATATCGAAAGAACGCTCGCCCCGAGCAGTTTGCTCGATAACGATAGGAACCAAGCCACCCGCTGCCTCTGGAGCCATCATTTGATTTCTTATGTACTGGTTATACATTTAAACCCCTTACCCTTGCTTGTTCATAGCATCGCTAAAACTTATAGTCTCGTCAGTCACTTTTGCTTGAGCAACCAGCCAGTCAATGGTCTGATTTTCCAAAACCATCTGCCGCACATCGTTCAAGCGGTTTTCATCGGAATAATACCATTCAACCACGTCTTTGGGACGCTCATAGCTTTTCGCCATGTCTTCAATAGTAGAGCGTACCTTATTGTCGTCCACCTTAATACCATTTTCATGAATAATTTCACTTAAGATCAAACCCAACGCAACACGACGTTTTGCCTGTTCTTCAAAAGCATCTCTGGGCAACTTCAAATCTTCCAGCTTCATTTTCTGTCTTTTGGCGGTTTCGATGTATGGCTTCATCATACTTTCGACTTCCTGGTCAACCAGTGTATTTGGAACACTGATCTGAATCTTTTCAGCTAACGCATTCATCACTGCGTTTTTCAGCTTGTTGCGCAACGCCTGCTCAAGCTCATTTTCCAGATTGCTTTTGATATCTTCACGGAAAGCATCCACTGAACCATCAATACCATACGCTTTAATAAAAGCATCATCGATTTCAGGCAGCACAGGCTCTTCAACACTAATCACTTCAACTTCAAACTCAGCCACTTTACCGGCCAATTTTTCATTGCCATATTCTTCAGGAAAAGACACCTCAAAGGTTTTCTTCTCACCAACGCTGAGACCAACCAGATTTTCTTCAAACCCCGGAATCATTTGTTTCGCGCCGATTTCAACTGAATAATTTTCTACCTTTCCATCGGTAAAGTTCTCACCCTCGGAAACGCCGGAAAAACTAATCGTCACGCGATCAGGTTCCTGGGATGCGCGCTCGACCGTAGCCCAGCTTTTCTTTTGCGCTCTTAGTTTCTCAATCATGCCGTCCACATCGACATCTTGAACGGTCGCAACAGGACGCACCACTTCAATTTGATCAATGCCTTCCAGTGAGATTTCAGGGTAAACTTCAAACTCGGCAGTATATTTGAAACCATCAGATTCATCTGATGACTGAATATGCGGATAACCTGCAGGTCTTAAATCCTGTTCCTTTAATGCTTCAAAATAAGTAGTCTCAACCAGATCTCCAGCTATTTCACCACGAACCCGGTCTCCATACATTTTCTTGATAACATGCTGGGGCGCTTTACCCGGCCGAAAGCCATCAATTTTAACTTCGCGCGCTAACGATTTTAAACGTGCCGCCATTTTTTCCTGAACAACTTCCTCAGGCACGCTAACAGTCATTTTTCTGCTTAATTCTGATGTCTTTTCGACAGAAACTTGCATTTCTTTACCTCAATTAAATTTAAAATAAGATTTTTTATAGAATACCGGTAGACGGCTTAAAAGAACTGAAAAGTTAGCGATGAGGGCTGACTCTTATGAATTGGGTGGTGCGAATGGAGAGACTCGAACTCTCACAGGATAACCTACTGGAACCTAAATCCAGCGCGTCTACCAGTTCCGCCACATTCGCACTTTAAATGAACTTGTAATTGTACCTGGAATCATCCGAAGACGACAAGCTATAAATTAAAGCATTTATTCTACATAACCGTTCGTCGCTCAAAGAAATACCCCATTTCTCACAGTTCCATCCTAAAATTACGATTCTATCGTTGCATATTCCCCATATAGATGTAGTATTAGCCTGATGCCAATTCAATGTATTAGGGGGTACGACATGAACATTACACCAACGACCAGCGCAATGAATCTACTCAACACAGCCCAGCATAAATCAGCGGATGCCGCCCAAGTAATCGCTAAATTGCCCATACAAAACGATGAAGTCGGCAGTCCAGAGTTCAATTCCGGCGATATTATCAAACCGGTACTCAGCTTAAAAGAAGCCGAACTGGAAACCTCCGCCGCAGTTAAATTACTCGAAGCCGATAAAAAAACACTTGGATCCCTACTGGATATCAAAAGTTAACACATCGCTCAGCCAGACACTAAGACCTCAAAACCAAAAAGCCTGATTTCATCAGCAAAAGCATTCAACACCGCTACCGACAACTTCTCCAGCCGACTGGATTCAGGCTGGAGAGACGGCCTTGCTATCGTATACAACATCACCCCCTTCAGCACACAACCCTTTGCTTTAATCTCCTTAAGCAAATCCAGGTATGCGTTTTTTTCCTTTAAGGACAAGCCTTGTTTATCGTAATCGAGTAAACAGGTTTGCAGCTTGGTCGGACAAAGCCTTGCCGAAAGCAACAGATTTTCCACGCTCGCCTGACAGCTCTGTCCGGTATTATTGATTAAAGCCCGGCCCTCTTCCGTGGCGCTATCCAACTTGAACCATACTTCGCCGCCATATTCCTTTAACTTTTTCAGGCCCGCCTGGACGCAGGGCCGATGCACCAAACTGCCATTGGTAATCAGCACAAAATTACACTGCGGCAAAATCCCGGCCTCTGCTGCCACCTCGCCAATCAAAGCTACGGCCTTATCGAAATCCTTTAGACTGGTCGGTTCGCCATTGCCGGAAATAGCAACATCCTTAATTACCCGTTTATCTTCATCGACCTGGAAACGCTGATAAAAATTGCCGTTGAGAACATCATCAAGAAAAAATCTCAACTCTTGCCCCAGCAATTGAAAATCCATATCCGGCGCCGCGCCCACTTTAAGATTGGGAACCTGGCAATAAATGCAACGCCAGTTACAGGCATTGTTAGGATTAAAATTGATGCCGATCGACAAGCCGCCCGCCCGCCTGGAAAACACCGGATACACATATTTCAACCCGGCAACATCCCGATTATGATTGTTTACTGTTAATGTCGAAGCCATGACCCTACTCAGAAATAATCCAAATCATGCTATTCTACGATCTTCTCTATTTTTAATTTGGAGTTTTTAAGTCATGAGCGAAAGAATTATATTGCGCACCGGCGAAGCGCTGGTTGCAGGCGGTCCGCCGGGTACCGCGGCAGAACCTGAAATCATTATCGGAGAACTGGACGGCCCGGTCGGCATTGCTCTCGCAACACTGACCGGCAATCAGTCTAAAGGCCATTCCAAAGTCTTTGCCATTTTAAACACCGACATTCAAGTGCGTCCGGTAACGCTGATGGTTAGCAAGGTAACGGTAAAAAACAGCCGCTACACCAATATCCTGATGGGTACCGTACAAGCGGCCATTGCCAACGGCGTGCTTGACGCAGTGCGCGCCGGCGACATTCCCAAGGAAAAAGCCAATGATTTAGGCATTATCTGTTCAGTCTGGTTAAATCCGAGTGTTGCGACGGACGACAATCTGGATCATCAAATCCTGTTCGATATACACCGTAAAGCCATGACGCAAGCGATCCACAAAGCCATGACCAACACACCGGATATCGACTGGCTGCTGGAAAATCAGGATAAAATCACCCACAAATATTTCCAGATGGGCCTGGACGGAAAGATTTAAAGTCCATACAAAAAAGCCCCGATAAACGGGGCTTTTTTGTAGCCACAAGCAAGTCGAATGATGTAAGTACGCTACCCTATTTTAACCAATACTTCGCCACGCCCCATTTCCGACATATCGCCAGCATAACGCTGCACCCGGTTAAAAGCCGCAGAGCCGTCTGCAAATTTGGAATTAAATTTCTTAAATGAGGCAAACAGTATCGGCAAAAACGCCAAGGTGTGCGCACCGCAATCATTGAATCTTGCCGACGCCTGCGGCTGATTCCATAACAATAACGTGCCCCGGCGCATCGCAAACCCTAGGTATTTTCCGGTCTGCCCCATGACCGCAATAGTGCCCGCCGTCATTCTGGAACCGCAATAATCGCCGGCATTGCCCTCGATCAGAATGTTGCCGCGCCGCATGTGATCGCCGGCGCGCTCGCCGACATTGCCTTTAACCAGAACGGTTCCGCCTTTCATGCCCATTTTATTGCCGGGCAGAGCCGCGCCCAAAAAATCGCCGGCATTACCGTTAATCGTTAGGAAGCCTTTCTTCATTTCGCAGGCCGCATAAATCCCTACATCACCGGACACTTCAATCTCGCCAGATTTCATGCCTAAACCGAGATAAGCGCCCGCATCGCCTTCAACCGTTATGCGTCCGCCATCCAGTTCTTTGCCGATAAAATCAAGCTTACCGAAACTGTTTTTTATGACGATGTTTTGCGCGTCGGAACCTGCAATATCGAATAACTCGTCGACACGAATCTTGCGCTTGCCATTCTGTAACGTAAGAGCGGCAATTTCAGCCGCCTGCATACCATCCAGTTTATGGCAAACCAGCGGTGACATATCCACGCGCTGATCAGGCTTAAGTTTCAGCGTAAAGGTTAAAGCGCTCATGCCATAATCTCCTGTAAGTGAAAGTGGAACGGCCCTAACTTGCCACCGTAATTACCCGCACTAATGCGTTTGATGCCGTTCGTAGCGCCTAAATCGCAGACCGCCTGAATGCCCACACGCATGGCTTTATCAATGTCTTCTTTGGTTAAACCGTCGATAACGATTTCCATGACCGATTCGATTTCCGGCGACAGGTCGGTTTTGGTCATCCCCTTTAAAGTCGGGCAGAAAGCATCATTGGTTGACGCGCCCAAAGCCGCATATTTTGAACCCACCTTGGAACCGGAGCGCACTACGCCGCCGGGGAACGGCATAATCACATTCGGGATCTTGCGCATTTCTTCAATCGCCGCCTCACAGGCCGCCAAAGCTTGCGGTTGCGATTCGGCCAACACCAAGAAATTGCCGCCGCCGACTGCATCAACCTGCCCGGTAGTTGCTTCGGCCAAAAACTCGCCGTCCATGACCGGAATACGCCAGTAACGCTTGCCGTCGATTAATTTAGCCACTTGAAAACCGTCGCCGAAATAACGCAGGTTTTTACCCAAGGCTATGCGTGTGCCGCCATCAATACCGGCAAACAAGGCTGAGGTCGGCGACGTCAATACGCACTGACCCGCGCGTGTTTCAAGCTGCTTGGCCAAACCTTTGCCGCCCATCGCAAAAATCATGATCGACACGCCGGGGCGGCCGTCAGGCGTTTCGGAAGGATCAAGAACCCGCTCAATTCCCGCCTCGCAACCGCAGGCAATCACCGACGTTGCAAAACCGGTCATGGCTTGGGCCGAGATCATCGCCCACTTTTCATTTTGTGCGGTGATGATGGCGCGAGTGGCTTTCATCGGAAACGCTTCGGCAAACGTAGCGTCTATGGTTACACCGTTAATAATCATATTGTTAAACTCATTATTGAACTATTTTTCAGTATCGTAGCTTGATTGGTAAATCTCTAACCTAAATATCAAGCAAATGCCCTTGCAATTCGGGATAATTTTTAAAATGACCATCGACGCTCATTAACTTAGCATGATAGTTTAAAGCTGTGCCGATAATCATCCGATCAAACGGATCCTTATGAATATCGGTTAAATCAACAGCACAGCAAGTAATAGCGGGTGACAACGGCAATAGCTCAATACCGGCCGGAGCTAAAGCCTCTTGCAACCATTCACTAACCGGTAAAGGCAAAACCAAACGACCACCTTTTACCAATTGCGCTATTTCAAAACACGAAATAACCGAAACAGCTACCCGCTCGGTTTGTTCTATGCAGTCAATTTGCTGCGCTGATAAGTAACTAAACTTATCATTTAGCCACCATACCCAAATATGCGTATCCAATACGACTATTTGAGACACTCAAAATCCTCACTCGTCACACTGGGCTCTATTAAATCGCCGATTATCTTGCCTTTACCGGCGATAGATGCGGGCGGCTGGCGGCGTTTATCAACGGCTTGATGATTTTTGATTAACTCGCGCAGAGCAATATTAATTATTTCATTAAAATCATCAACGCCCACACATTGCGAGGCATTTTTCAACAAGGTGTCGTTTATGGTAATGGTTTGTTGCATGACTAAATCCTGCTATTGAAGCCTAGTGCACTAAGCATCATATTTTTCACTTAGTAATCGAACAATTATTTGCGACCATTTGATGCTATCAAAAACCAAAGGTTTTATTACCGGCTTTGAGCCGTGGGCGTTTGACATATTATTTCTTAACAATTGCAGCACATAAGCAGCTTGTTTGAGCGACCCTTCAAGGTTTGCCCTAAATACTTTGATATCGCCTTCCTTCCATTCAATGTCAGTTAATTGACCATCAATAGCAGTATATACACCAGTTGCCTCTAGTGCTTTTTTACATCGATGCTGAAAGGATTTACTGTAATCTACCTCGCCAAGACTCTTATCTCGATATACTCGCGCAATTACGCTTTCAACAGCGGCATACGCAGATAAGATTGCTTCATTTAAATCACCGTCGCGAAATTTTGTTGCGGCTTTAATCAATTCTTCCCGTGCAGACGGCTCTAGTTCTTCCAAATCTGACCTATCTAAAACTTCAATCGGCAATATCTTATTATCAATGAGTTGCCAACCTAATCTGTCAAGGCAGTATTGCAATCTTTCTTTTCTTCCTTCAGGTTCCTCTATCTCATTGCCATATGAAAATACCCTATATCGATCACTGAATATTTCTTCTATGACGGTGTTCAAAAAGCGAAGCTTCGTTTCATCAGCAAAACTCAGAAAACAATCTCCTATTTCTGACACAAGCTGGCTCGTATTTGGATTCCCCCAATTATTAGCATCAAAACCTAGTCCCTTGAGAATTTCTAAATCAAATCCAGCAAGCCCCACAATATCCTTAATATCATAGAAATCAAATTTTCTAAGTATCGGAGCAACAGCAGCCCATGCCGAATTGATGTCATTATTATTCATAGAATCTTAATCGAGTCACAGACTGGCGGGAAGAGCACATTCACATGCAGCACTTTGTTTTCCACTACATTCCAACACTGAACTTAATTAACAATGCCGCAGTCAAAATCGTTTGTAAAAATCCAACTCCAACAATCCAGCATATCAATTCGTCTTTAAATTCGGCAATTTTCAACTCCAGCTTTAATTCAACCTCTCTAACATCCTGCTTGGTAGCTGACAAGGTTAACGCAGTTATTTTTCTAAACCCGTAACAATCATGCCACAGTCCCTTTAAGCGGATGCACCGTCAAACTGCCGCGCCCATCTTCGGTAATCTCGTCATCGCTGATTTTAAAGTTGCCCAGTTTCATGGTCAGGAACCGGTCAAAATATTTCTGCAAATCCTTTTCTACCGACGCATCAAAATCAGGCTTAACGACATGGGTCGTACCCCATTTGGTGTGAACAACCTTGCCGTCTACCACCACCAGCTCACCGTCTTTAAACACATAATCCGGTTTTTCGAACATAAGCTGCCGGTCGGCGTTGTCGGTATAAACGGTAATATCCGCCCAGTTACCGGCGCTTAAAGCGCCGCGATCTTGCAGACCGATCAGTCTGGCCGCACCGGCGCGGGTCATAATCGCAATTTCCTGCAAACTGTATTCACGCTCAATCGATGCCAAGGTGGTCATCTTTTGCGCTTCGGGATGAATCGTAGCCAGCACATCGTTACGGAAACTTCTATCCATCAGCAAGCGGATCAAATGCGGATAGCTGGTGAATGGTGCGCCATTCGGATGGTCCGTGGTCAGGAAAATACGCCACGGGTCATCAACCAGCAGGAAGGTTTCCAGGCCAATCGCCCATTGCAGCGCGTTAACGAAGTTCTGGTCCTTGTATTTGAACGGTACAACGCCGCAGCCCGCATCGCATTCAATATCCATCGTCACCCATTTATTCGGGCTGGCATGCTTATGATTGGCGTGTTGGCGCATGTTGTCGCCGGATGCTGTTACGGTTTGACCGAACAGGATCTGCCCGACATCAATCGTGATGTTCTTGTTAAGGTTAACCGCTTCGGCAATCTGGGCCGCACCGGACGAAAACTTGAAATCCCCTTCCGTACCATAACTATGGAACTGAATATGGGTCAAATGCATCGGCAAGCCGCCTATGCCCTGAATGGTATCCAGCGTAGTATTCATGTTGCCGGGCACACCCAGATTACAACCATGCACATGCAGCGGATGCGTAATGCCCAGCTCTTTAACGGCCGTTGCCAATACGCGCAGAATCTCGCGCGGGGTTACGCCGTAATGGCTGTTTTGCTCGTCCAGGTCCAGTTTGCGCTGATTAAATTTAAATGCACTGATGCCGCCCGGATTAACGACTTTAACGCCGATCGCTTTAGCGGCTTGCATGGTAAAAGCGACATAATCATTGATAGCTTTTTGGTCTTTTTTGGCCGTCAGCATACGCAGCAAATAATCATCGCTGCCCATCAACACATAACCGCCTTTATCCAGGATCGGAATGTCGGCCATTTCCATATGCGCCTGGCGCGCATTAATCGGCAATACGGCGGGTTCAAAACCGGCGGTATAGCCCATTTCCGCGTAACGATAGCCAGTCACAAAGGTGCTGGGCATCGCATGGCCGCAGCCGGAACGGCAAATGTCGGTACGATGAACGGGATCCTGACGATGATCTTCCGGCAACAAGGTTCTGGCGATATTGCCCTTGCCGCCGCCGATATGTGTGTGCATATCAATCGCACCGGACATCACCACCTTGCCATTTAAATCGTATTCTTTATCGACCTTAAAATCGCCGACGGGCTTATTGACGATGCGTCCGTCCTGAATGTAAATATCCTGTTTCGCGCCATCAATCCCGCTGGCAGGATCGTAGACCGCTCCACCTGTTAACTTTATCAACATACTATTTTCCTACAGAGCTTGTTCAATGGCATTAAGTACGTCAAACGTACTAGGCAAAGCGGATTCGCGTAATTTTTTCAGCCGTATCGCGACCACGTTATCCATACGGTAAGCATGACCGGCATGGTCGATACCCGGCGTACCGACAGGGATAAATACATCCGGTTCTTTTGCAAACGTCATCCCGGAACGGCCCACCACGATTGTCGGCAAGGTTGTCACCGGTGGGACGGCTTTAGCATTAAACGCCTGCACCCAGACCAAAGCATCTGCCTCGCCATTAGCCAGCAAGGCATTCGTATCGTTCAAATAGGGATCGTATTCGGGATAGCCGCTGGAAAAACGGGTACGCGCCGGGTAACCGGTCGTCCAGCCGCAAACCTGATTGGCCGTCTGATCACCTTCTTTGCCGCCTAACGGCAAGCCGGAGCTACGGGTATTTTGGTTGTTAATATCCTTTACCATTTCTGAAATGGTTTGCACCGTCAATTCGGCCTGACTATAGGCCAACGCACCGGCCGCCCAAGTCACTACGCTGTAGCTTGCCGCTTTTAATTTATCGGCAATACCCTGCAAATCAACTACCGCAATGCCGCCGACCGAATCGACCCGTATCGGATTGCCTTTAACCAATGCCCGCAATACCGCGACAACATCAGGCAAATCTTCATTGGCGCATTCGAAAACCTGCGCTTTTTGGCCGCTAGGCGACGTGGACGCGTTACCGGAAGGCGTTTTGCCCAAATAGATAACCTCGCGCTTGCCGGTATCGTCCAGGAACATGGATTCTTCATTCCACAGGTAACGCTCGAAAAAGCGCGGCGAAAAGCTTTCCAGATCGACGCCGACTACCAGCAATAAATCGCAGCGGTTTTTGACTTCCGCCAGCGTCGTATTCATCCAGCCGGAATCCTGTAAGGCCAGAAAATTGTTCCGCGCGCCGGTAAAATTCATATTATCGACCACAGCGCCGCTACGATCCGCCAACGCCAACAACGCCCGCATGCCGTTAACATCGGTTGCACAGCCGCCGATAACCGGTTGATTGGTGTTTTTTAACAACGCCGCCGCCCTGGCTACAGCCTCATCCAGACTGACGTCCTTGCCATCAACTCTTGGACGGGTATCGGTAATAGCCTGTTCAAAAGCGGGCGTATTAACCGCGCAGCCGTTTTCAACCACCTTAAGCGATACGCCGTCAACCTGAATGCACAGGTCGTCCGTGCCGATACCGCAAAAAGGGCTGGGTACTTCAGTTATCTCAGCCATGGAGCTATCCTTTTGTTAGTCACAATATAAGGTTATTGTGACAGATGACCTCTATTCGTACAACCTTGGCATCTCACCCAGTCAAGCCTTTATCCGTCCTTAAATTGATGAGTCTTTTAAAACGACATAAAGTTGATGACGCGTTTAGAAGATCAACCGCTTTCTCCTGCTCAATGAAACAAAAGGCGGCCTAAGCCGCCCCTTGATGCCCCTGATTCGGCTGTTTTATATTTTGCCGGTGTTGCTTAATTGTTCAGGACTAAAATCATCGACGCCGATCGCTGCAAAGCGGGCCTTTTCAGCGGCCACTATCAACTCGGCTTCTTTTTTACTGATAATTGAATTGCTTATCGCCGCATCCAGCACATCGACAATCGAGCCTTTCGGCAACTTTTTCTGCTTTTGTGCGGCATGGATCTTGGCTTCCACAGGCGCTGCGGCCAGCACCGCCTGGAAGGCGACTTCAATCCTGCCGGTCACGTCATCGGGCTTATAGTTAATGTAAATACCGTGGGTTAAACTGTCGCGAACCGGTGAATTTTTCAGCAGCAGCGCCGCAGTCTGGTGGATCAAATGATCGGCGGGCGGCGAATACGGTTTGCCGCCGGGGAACAATACGGCTCTTAACAGATAAGCAGGGATCCGCATCGGCAAGGCATGAAAAATAGCCAGCAGCGATTGCTGGGCCCGGTGCAGGGTTTGCTGGCAGGCCCAATCCAACAACGGCAAATCATCTTCGGGACTGCCCTGATCCTGAAAGTTTTTCAGCACACAGGAACATAGATACAGGTTGCTCAAGACGTCGGCAAAGCGCCCGGAGATGCGTTCCTTGCGTTTAAGCGAGCCACCCAGCGTCAGCAGCGCAAAATCTGCGACCAACGCAAAGCCGACGCTAAGCCGGGCAATCTGGCGGAAATATCGCCGGGTATGTTGATCGCCCGGCACCTCGACAAATCGGCCCCCGGTCAATCCCAGCCAAAAACCCGCGGCCAGATTATGCAGCACGGAACCGATATGCTCGAACAGCACTTGATCAAACCGATCAAGATTATCATGACCTAAAGCTTCCATTTCCCGCTGGATGTACGGATGACAACGCACCGCGCCCTGGCCGAAAATCATCATCGTGCGGGTCAGGATATTGGCGCCCTCGACGGTAATGCTGACCGGAATCACTTGGTACATCCGGCCAAGATAGTTCTTAGGCCCCATGCAAATACCGGAACCGCCCTGTATATCCATGCCGTCGTTAACCACGCGGCGCATTCTTTCGGTGAGTTCGTATTTGATGATCGCTGAAATGACCGACGGTTTTTGCCCGTCGTCCAGCGCTGCGGCGGTCACCTTGCGCGCGGCGTCGATAATATAAGTCTCACCGGCTATGCGCGACAGCGGCTCTTCGATGCCTTCAAACTCGCCTATCGGCAGATTGAACTGCTTACGGATGCGCGCGTAAGCGCCGGAATTGCGGCTGACCATTTTCGACGCGCCGGTGCTGAGTGCGGGCAAGGACACCGCGCGACCGGTCGCGAGGCATTGCATCAGCATCTTCCAGCCGTTGCCGACTTGCTCTTTGCCTCCGATGATCCAGTCCATCGGGATAAACACGTCTTTGCCCCAGTTCGGGCCGTTCTGGAACGCCGAGTCCAGCGGAAAATGACGCCTGCCGATCGAAACGCCAGCAGTATCGGTCGGAATCAGCGCAACGGTAATGCCGATGTTTTCCTGATCGCCGATCAGGTGCTCCGGGTCATAAAGCTTGAACGCCAGACCCAGCACCGTGGCGACCGGGCCCAAGGTAATATAGCGTTTTTCCCAGTTGAGCCGTATGCCCAGCACCTTGTCCTTGCCACTGGTTCCCAAGCTCGAGCTTGGGAACCAGCCGTAACAGACCACGCCGGTATCGGGCATGGCACCGGCATCGCTGCCTGCAAGGGGGCCGGTCAGCGCAAACGCGGGAATTTCCTCGCCTTTTGCCAAGCGCGGCAGATAATGATTTTTCTGCTGCTCGGCACCGTAAGCCAGCAATAATTTGGCCGGACCCAAGGAGTTGGGCACCATGACCGTGACGGCTGCGGTGGTGCTGCGGCTGGAAATCTTCATAACCACTTCGGAATGCGCGTACTCGCTAAACTCCAGGCCGCCGTAGCGCTTAGGTATAATCATGCCGCAGAATTTGTGCTGTTTGATATAGTCCCAGACTTCGACAGGCAAATCCCGGCGATTGTGGGTAATGTCCCAGTCATCCAGCATGCCGCACAAGGTCTCTACCGGGCCGTCGATAAAGGCCAGTTCTTCGGCAGTCAATTTCGGGGCGGGCAAATCGAGCAATATTTTCCAGTCGGGATGACCGGAAAACAGCTCGGCATCCCACCAGGTATTGCCCGCTTCCAGCGCTTCGCGTTCGGTTTGCGACATTGGCGGCAACATCTGTTTCATGACCTTGAAAACTACGCTACTGAATAGCCGTTTGCGGATAGCCGGAACATTCAGCGGGATAAAAATCGCATCGAAAACGACCCAGAGCAGGAATACTAAATTGCCGCCCTGCGCCAGCGAATAAAGCCCCAACCATCCGGCCAAAACCAACGTGGCCCTGCGTAGAGGTACCCGGCCATAAGCCAGGACGCCGACGATAATGAGTGATGCGATTAACCAGATCATGGGGTGGTCCTTAAGTTAATTACTGATGTTACACAAACAAAATAAAGACACCGCGAAGGCACGAAGAACACAAAGTTATTTAGCAGTAATATTCAGCCATTGAAAAATGATAGACACCCCTACGCATTTCAAATCCAACTATTTTTTTAAACTTAGGATCATGCATAAATTAATTTAGGCAATTACCATGAAGGACATGAAGACTTAAACCTTTCATGCCGCTTCATGTCCTTCATGGTTAAAAAATGAAAAATAAAACTTGCTCAAGTTGTTTCATGCCGTCCCTTATTATTCAATCCTTCGTGTTCTTCGTGCCTTCGTGGTGAAAATTTCTTAATCATTGCGTAACGGCTTACCTGTTTTAAAAAGGTGTTCCAGCCTGGCCAGAGTGCCCGGTTGTTGGACTAAATGTAAAAACGCGGTCAGCTCCAGATTTAACAAATCGTCTTCGGTCAGCGGCTCGGTGATGTCGCACTGGCCGCCGCTGAGCACGTCTGCCAGTTGCCGTGAGATTTCCACATCATAGTCCGTTATTTTGCCGGCCAGTTTTAAGTTATTGATCGCAATATCCATTGCCGCTCTGGCGCTGGCGCCGGGCAGGCTGAAACTGACCGGCTCAGGCGGCGTATAACCCGATACCAACAGCAACGCTTTAGCCTTCGCATCGGCCAATAAGCGGTCTTTATTCATGGTAATGCCGTCGGTGGTGGACAAAAACAGCAGTTCCTTTGCTTCGGCCGCCGATTTTGACACCTTGGCCATGCCGATCGTTTCGAAAGCCTGCGCAATCGCAGGCATCGGACCGCCGGGACGTCTTGCAAATTCCAGCCGGCGGCGCAGATATTCCTTGCAGCCGCCCCAACCCGGCACCAGTCCCACGCCCACTTCGACCAGACCGATATACAGTTCGGCATGAGCCTGAATCGCATCGCAATGCAGCAGGATTTCGCAGCCGCCGCCCAAAGCCAAGCCGGAAGGCGCGCCGACCACCGGGAACGGCGCATACTTCAAAGCCATGTAAGACTGTTGCCCCTGTTTTATCAACTGCTCTACCGCCAGCCAGTCTTGGGCTTGGATGGCTTGCACCAGCAAAGTTAAATTAGCCCCGGCGGAGAAATTGTCGGCATCGTTGTGGATAACCAATGCGGAAAAGTCGGTTTTGACCTTTTCGACGCTTTGCCGGACCACTGCCAGACTATCCATGTCCAGCGTATTCATTTTGCTGTGGAATTCCAGGCAGGCAACGCCGTCGCCAATATCCCACAGACTGGCCGACGGGTTTTCCAATACCGCCGGAGCCTGTAATTTAATATCCGCCAACAGCAGCATACCGTCCGGGCGATGCACAGGATGGTAATTGCCGGATAAATCGGCATACAAGCATTTGCCTGAATCGACCTTGTATAGGTCGTGACGATTTGCCAGCAGCGACGGCACCTCGCGGTTGTCGGCAAGCAAGCGGTCAACGAACCAATCTACGCCGATCCGATCCAGCAGCTCGAACGGCCCGTATTTCCAGTTGTAACCCAGCCGCATCGCAGTATCGACGGCGGTGATGTCATCGGCAATCTCGGGAATCAGGCTCGCGCTATAAGCCAGAGTATTGGACAACACCTGCCAGGAAAAACGACTGATTGCGTCTTCGCCCAACAAAAAAGCCCTGATCTCGTCCTGCGTCTTAGGCAAACTCGGCAAGGCGAATTTTTCGCTAACACGATAAGCGCCGGTTTGCAGGCTAATCGATTCCTTGACGCGCTTTCCGCCTGTTTCCTGTAGACGATAAAACCCGCCCTTGCCTTTTCTGCCGGTGTAACCGTCGGCTATCATGGTCTGAACCAGTTCGGGCAAGGTATTGACTTGATGAAACGCATCTTCCTTGGCTAAGGCTCGTTCCATGCTGCCCAGAATATGCGGGATCAGATCCAGCCCGACCAAATCCAGCAGGCCGAAAACACCGGTTTTGGGTATGCCGAAAACCGTCATCGCCGCATCGGCCTGCTCGACGGTCAAACCCAGCTTGATCGCTTCCAGCAATCCGCATTGCAGCCAGTAAATACCGATGTGGTTGCCGATAAATCCCGGCGTATCCTTGCAGCTTACGCTCTCCTTACCCAGATGGGTGTCGGCAAAACGGCTGACGGCGGCAACCAGTTCCGGCCGGGTTTGAGGGCCTGAAACCCGTTCCAGCAGCCGCATATAACGGGGCGGATTAAAAAAATGGGTGATCATGAAGCGCTGTTTGAAGCTGTCCGGCATATCGCGGGCCAGCAGCTTCAACGGCAATGTCGAGGTGTTCGATGAAATCAGGGTATCGGGGCGGCAAATGTTCTCAAGTTTCCGGTAAAGTTCCTGCTTGACGGCCGGATTTTCAATCACTGCTTCAATCACCCAGTCCACTTCCTTTAACCATTCAAGATGGTCTTCAATATTGCCGGGCGTGACCAATCGGGCGTTATTTTTATGCATGAACGGCGCAGGTTCGGCTTTGAGCATCTTGGCAACCGCCGATTCGGCAATGCTGTTCCGGTTATCGCCATTTTCAGGAACTATATCCAGCAAACAGACAGGAATACCGGCATTGGCGATATGGGCGGCAATACCCGCGCCCATAACCCCGGCGCCAATCACTGCAACTTTTTGGATGCCCATCAGATCGCCTCCAAAATAGTCGCAATGCCCTGGCCGCCGCCGATGCATTGGGTGGCAAGCGCAAACTGCTTGTTTTCCCGTTTCAGCAGGCTGGCGGCTTTACCGGTAATTCTGGCGCCTGACGCGCCCAGCGGATGGCCCAAGGCAATCGCGCCGCCATCCAGATTCAACTTTTCGAACGGTATCGGGAGGTCTTTTAGTACCGCCAAAGATTGCGCGGCAAAGGCCTCATTCAGTTCGACGATGTCGATGTCCTGCAACGTCAGACCGGCGCGTTGCAAGGCCTTATGGGTTGCGCTGACCGGGCCTATGCCCATGATTTCCGGCGCGCAAGCGGATACTGCGATGGACCTGATGCGGGCAAGTTTTTCCAATCCGTGGGCGTCTGCGTAGTCCTCGCTGCATACCAGCACCGCTGCCGCGCCGTCGGTTAACGGCGAGGAGGTTCCGGCAGTCACGCTGCCGTTTTTAAGGAAGGCGGGTTGCAGACCGGCAAGCGCCTGTAACGTGGTGCCAGCCCTGATGCAGCCGTCATGCTGGACGGTTTCGCCGTCAGCGCGTTTAATCGGAATGATTTCGCCGGCGAACAAACCGTTTTTCTGGGCGGCTCCCGCTTTTTGCTGGCTCGCCAAGGCGAAAGCCTCCTGCGCCAGACGGTCGATATGATATTGCAGGGCCAGGTTTTCCGCCGTCTCGCCCATGCCGATATAGGCTTGGGGATAGCTTTTATAAAGGCCCGGATGGGGCAGGTAATTGAAACCGCCCATCGGCACGCGGCTCATCGATTCGACACCGGCGCAGATAATCGCCCGACCGGCATTCATTTGAATCGCGCCCGCCGCATTATGTATCGCCTGCATTGAGGAACCGCAGAAGCGGTTAATGGTGGTACCGGAGACGGTAACAGGCAACCCGGCAAGATGAACGATTAACCGCGCCAGGTTCATGCCCTGCTCCCCTTCAGGAAAAGCGCAGCCTAAAATCAAATCCTCAATATCTTCGGGGGCAACGCCGGTATCATTGATTAAGCCTTTGATGACCTGTGCGGCGAGCTCATCCGGCCGTACTTTAGCCAACTGGCCTTTTTGCGCGGGTGTAAAGGGTGATCTGCAATACCCTGCGATAACTACATTTTTCATGATGCTGCCCTCCTTATGTTATGCATTTCCACTGATTAAATACGTTCAACGGGACATAACGGGATTTAAAGATGTTTTTTGCTGACTTTTCCCTGCTTTACTCCTTGTGCCGCTAAGGGTATGCAATCGTACATCTCTTCAAGACCGTGATCGACTCTATTGGCAGTGCGCAACTCATTTAAAAAATCATCAATGGCGCGCCAGGCACCGCCGATATTTTCCATCAAAATACCGTGGCGATTAGATGTAATGACCTGGAGTTTTTTGTTTTTTGAGCCCAGTTTATCGAAGATAGCCGGTGCGCTTTTAGCCGAGACAACCGGGTCCTGATCGGCGTAAATAATCAGGGTCGGTGTGCTGATACGCGGCAACAGTTCATCGATGTGCGCTATCAGCAGTCTCAATTCATATAGAGCCCTGACCGGCACATTGCGGTAATTGATATGAGGGTGTTCAGTGGCATTCTCGATAAAGGGCTTTACGCCTTCAAAGGCCGAAACCCAGCCGACCAATTTGTTGGTTCCGTGCAGTAACGGCACCAGCATGAAAGCGGAATTGACGAATTTTAGCGGCACGGAAACCGCAATGACGCCGATTATTTCATGGTGTTGCTCGGCGGCCAGTTTCAACGCCAATGCGCCGCCGGTAGAAAATCCGGCGACGGCTATGCGTCGGCAATGCGCTTTGAGGATGCTGAAACCTCT
The DNA here is from genome assembly GCF_002934365.1 of Methylobacter tundripaludum. Classification (GTDB taxonomy): domain Bacteria; phylum Pseudomonadota; class Gammaproteobacteria; order Methylococcales; family Methylomonadaceae; genus Methylobacter_A; species Methylobacter_A tundripaludum_A. The sequence continues at coordinate 50,699 of NZ_PTIY01000003.1, forward strand.
TTGTACGCAGCCGAACCAGTCTTCCCAGCTTTGGTCGCGTAACGCATGCGGTGACGTACCGTGGCCTTTCAGTCGGATACCCAATACCGTGTAGCCCTGTTTAACCAGGTATTCGCCATAATCCTTCAATTCAGCCGGGCTGGCCAGCAAACCGTGTATCAGTAATATGCCGGTGCCGTTGGCTTGCTCTCCTTCGACAGAGCTCAGGACAGGCGGTTGAAGAAAAAACGGCGATGGGTCGGCGACCGTATCTTCCATTTGATTGATCTCGGCAAAGAGGGAGCTTGAATAAACTTGTTTTTCCCATGCCAGAGCGCGGCATTCATCTTCAAAATGCCAGGCTGCCAGTTTGTTGGTATCGATGCCGGCGAATTCGTTGATAGCCCCGATCAGAGTATCGCGAACCGTGCGCAAAGGCGCTGCTTCGTTATTATAAACCGCAATCGGATTCTCCAAACGGATGCTGTCAAAGTCATACTCGGCCAAAAGTTTGGGCAAGAATTGGTAACTATTCGCCCGGTCCTGGATCAAACCCGCTTCTTTGGCGGCACAGATAAAATAATCGAAGCGCTTGTTCGTTGATTTAAGCAGATCACTGTAATCATCGGGATTAAGCAGGCTCCGGTGCAGATGAATCGCGGTATTGTTTTGCAGATGCTTGATGGCGATATAAAGAATGCTGTAGAACTGATTTTTCTCAATATGCGTCTGACCTTCGCCGATGTAATGCATGATTAGCGTTGCCGCCAGATGGCTTAAATTGATCGTGACATTGGCATAAATGCCTTCCATGTATCGATCGCGGGAACATTGGGCATTTTTTATAAAATACGAACCCAGTAAACGTTGCCGCCAGTTTTTAGGCCTGGAATTCAGCGTAAAAACATCGTCTATCGTATTAATTTCAGGAACGACCATACCCATCAGATAACGGGTGCGCCAATCCCAGATACAGCAAGGATCGACAGGAGTACCCAGGCGTATGTCCATATCGGTATTCTTCAGCATGATATTGCCTTCAATCAGCAATTCCTCGGATTGGCGCAAACTCAGATTGTCAGAAAACAGCTCAACGCCTTTAAACAACAAGTTTTCAGAAGAACGAATCGGATAAAAAGTGATATTGGCCGGCACCATCAGCGTCAGTTTATTCGCTACCGCTATCAGCTGATCAATGCTGTCGATTTGCAAAGCATCTTGCCATTGCCGAAGCAGCGTCACATTGTTTTGACTATAGGCGTGGCGGATAGCCGCCTTAAAGGTTTCCACGCCCTGCCCCAAAACAGCCGGCCCTGTGTGCAGCTTGCGCCGGTTGCCGGTAACCCGGGAGTAAATACTGTAATGACCGCGTTTGTCGATAACCCGGCGATCTTTTACCATGCCGCCTTCAGGAAAAATAATGACTTTGCGGCCGCGCAAAATCTGTCCGGCCAGCAGTGGGAACAGGCGATCATGATCGTGGGGAAAAACACCGACATGCTTTAAATACCGCGACAGCACGTTGTCTTCGTTAAAAAACTCCCCGGAAGCAATTGCACAACTGTAAGCCCCGGTTTTTTCGTAAATAAGGAATTGCGGTATGAACGTTTCGAACCGGGAAAAATGATTGAATAAGAAGATGTCGCCTTCCAAAAACTGCGGGTCGGCATGCAGATCCAACCTGACGCTCAACATGTTTTTGACGGCGTTAAACAGCTTGACCGACCTGTTGTAGAGCTTGGTGCTTATATCGGGCCAATCATCAGGGTATGGTGTGTTATTCATGTCCGCTGTATGTCTTAAGGTAGAAATCCAAAAAAACATCATTGTGCAAAATTTACACTGTCAGTATGCCCCGCTCTGCGGGCGAACCTGATAATACCCCTTATCGGTAATGTTAGCCATATTGGATCGTGACTGTACATCTATTGAAAACCATGACAGCCGTCCCTGATTGCAAGATTGATACAGCAGCGCTGGAATCAATGCGGCAAAGGCTTTCTACCGATCCGACGAACGGGGAACAACGGTATACAGCCTCTAAAAATGGTAACGGTAATTTATGTCAGCTTTTGCCACACATTATTGGCGTTATAGCTTACAATATCACCTCACCTTGCTAATCAAGGTTATCGTAATAAAAACTTCTGTGTTTAGCGCAGATGAGCTGCAACCGAAACAGACAGAGTTCATTTAATTTTAAGGAAGAGTTTTTATGCTTAATGATTTTAATAATATTTCAATAAAAAAATCATCATTGAATGAAGACACGCCGGTAAAAGAAACCGCTCAAAATGAGCATTCAATAAAATATTTTGGCCCCGGCAATTATCGGTTAACGAAAAAAGATATTAATTATATTGCATATGGCGCTTGTTTTTTAGGCTCAGGCGGCGGGGGATCAATTGGATTGGCCCTACTTTTTATCGACAAAATGATTAACGATGCCGATGTTATGTTTTATGTAAATCCCGATAACCTTGAGGCAACTAAAAACATATCTTTTATAGCAACTTTAGGTTCACCCGATAAAATGTTTGAAGGTTTCGGACAAACGGCTTCATTAAATGCATTTTCAGAAATGAATCATTATCTAAGTCAATCCGGCCAGGAACCATTAGGCTATCTGATACCCGTTGAACTGGGGGCAATTAATACTCTCATCCCATTTATAATTTCAGCGAGAAAAGGCATTGAGGTAATTAATGGTGATCCGTGCGGCAGAGCAGCACCGGAAATGAGCATGAATCTGTTCAACATTAATAAATTATCTCTAAATCCAGTTATCTTGACTTCCGATACTGACGAATCGGGACATTACAAAAAAACAATTATACAGGCAAAAAATGCGGATGATGCGGAAAACCAAGCTCGGCAATTTGCCAAATCGCATAATTACTTAGCTGGCATGGCATGCTATCCGATGCAGGGTGCCGATTTAAACTGTTCAATTTTATCGGGCAAAAACAGGGCTAAATTTATTCAATGGTCAGTGGGTCTTGCCTGGAATCTGGGCCACAACATGGTTGAATCCAGAAATTACACTGAATTCCTGGATTTTCTAGGTGACTTTTCACTATCCAGTTATAAATTATTTGAAGGCATAATCACCAACAAAGAAGAGCGAAAAATAAGCGGTTTTGACGCCGGGAAAATCACCGTATCAAATGAAAAAGAATCACTTTTTATCTATTATAAAAATGAAAGCCTATTGGCATGGAATGTAACAAGAAAATGCTATGTGGCTATGGGGCCTGATTCCATAAATTTTCTTGCCAAGAACGACGCTCAACCATTGTCAAATGCCGATATAAACAGCGATTCTGCAAAAAATCCTAAAAACATACCATTAGGAACAGAGATTGGTATTATCGGACTGTGTGCTTTTGAAAAGCTGCAAAATACTGTACTTGTAGACTTGTTTTTAACCAATATTCAAGAAACTCTGGCTGCGTTTCCCGAAGACCATGTACCAATTCCAGAAAGATACATCCAACTGTCGGACTTAATGCAGCATTACAAAAAATAAGGAGTAACTTGCTAGACACTCAGGATCGCCCTGCCTGATTGCATTTTTGATATGGGGCAAAACTATGCTCATTTAAATAATGAGTTTTCACATATTTTTTGAATGGAGAGACAACATGTATTTGTAAGATACTGACCCGTGGTGGATTCGCCGAAAGGCAATCCACCACACTACATGACTCGCTCCTTAATTAAAATCTCAAGCTGACATGCCCAAAAAACGTCCGTCCAGCCATTTCATAGTCACCTATAAAATTCAAACTAGCCGGAGCCGGATCGTAATAACGCTTATTCAATAAGTTGTAGACATTAAAACTGACGTCAACTTTCTTACCGAACATATTTTTCCCCAGCAATCCCAGATCGAGTAATGCGTATCCCGGTACATCGTTGCGCGTATCGCCTAAATTGCGCGATGTATTATCTTTGATAAGGACATGCGCAAAGCTGCTCCAGGTATTATCAAAAGCCCAATTGGCTGTCAGGTTGGTGCGATGCCGCGGCACATCCGCTAATTGCCGTCCAAGCTGAATGCTATGCTGTAAGACATGATTGGCACCGATATAGGAACCTTGCAAACTACCGTCAAACTCATAACGCATTTCCAATTCAACACCCTCGGCGATCACACTGCCGCTATTGTCGTATTGCGAAATAGCTACTTGAACGGGGACTTGTGAAATAATTTGATTGATTGCCGAATGATAATAGGTGGCCTGAGTCGTCAAACCCGACACAGGATGGGCAATAATACCCGTTTCAAAAGTTTTAACTTCCTCAGGCTTAAGAGTTGGATTACCCAATAACACAGGATTATTGACCAGACCAAGCTCACCGAAAGCAGGCGCTCGATAAGCGGTGCCGTAAGAAAACTTCAGCGAATAATTTTTAATAAACTCCCAATTAAAGCCCATCCTAGGATTAAAGGTACCGCCAAAATCATTGTATCGGTCATAGCGGGCTCCCAAGCTCAAGCGTAAGTTTTTTAACGGATCCCACACATCTTCCACATAAACACCCCAGCGTTCACGTATTCTTTCTTCGGTAGAAGGCAGCGCCGCTGTCAAGTGAGCAGGGTCGGGACCCGCTTGATCAATAAGGTTACTCTGTTGCTCTTTTGCATAAGAAAACCCGCTGATCAGGGTTTGTACGTCACTGATATGATAGTTCGCTTGAACCTCACCCCCTGTACGCGTATCTTGAAGGCCGTTACGACTAAATTGGCTCGGTGCGGTTTGCCACGTATTATCGTAACTAAAAAAATCGTGAAATACCTGCGTATCTACCGTGAAATTATTTTGAATCTTCCACGTTCTGCTTAAGCGCAGGAAATAATCGTTATAATCCTGTTGGGTCCTGCCATCGCTAAGAATAGATGCTAGTCCAAAAAACGTACCGGCTTTTTTATTGATATAACGCCCGTCCAGCTTAAAGTCCTGATAACCTAACTGCCATTCCAGATCGTAGCGACCTTCGGTGAGCTGACTCTTACCGGGAGCCGAAGAATTGAGACCTTTTGCGCTCAAGCTGTCGGCAGGAATTGGCGAATTGATGCCGTCGGTATCGGTAAAATTAAAATGCACCGCCGCTTCAGCGCTATTATCAAATTGCTTGCCCCAGGATGCGCGATATTGCTGGGTATCGAAACTCCCCCAACCCGCTGAAGTTTGCACCCCATTTAAATCCTTGGCATTTAGGGTGATTATGTTGATAACGGCAAGAAAAGCATTAGCGCCGTATAAAGCCGAGCCAGGACCGCGCACCACTTCCACACGCTTGATCGTATCAACCGGTAAATCATCGTAAACCCAGGCACTGCCGGCATTTTGCAGGTTATGATCCAGCGGATGACCGTTCAACATAATCTGAACTTTTTCAGACAGCACTGTTTTAACGCCGCGAACCTCAATTTCACGCCAGCCAAACTGAGTTTGCGTAATACCAATACCCGGAACCAATCGCAACACATCGATCAAATTGCGCGCGCCGATATGCGCAATATCGTCTTGGGTAATGACTGTAGTTGTGGCGATAGTCTTGTCCACATGCTCTTCCATTTTCGACGCGGTGACCACGACTTGTCTTTCTGCGGCGAGATAAGCCAATTCCCTTTCCAGGTCGTCATTCGGTTCCAATGATTTTGCAAACGCGCTCGAACTTAAGACTAAGGCGCCAACCAGCAGGGTGCGTAAATAGTTAATCATTCTTAGCGCACCCCACAATTTTATTGACCGAATCCAGGGCGTCTTGGTTGAACTTGAGCTGCAATGCGTCGAGAACGCACTTGTTTAAAGTAATCGTTGATCCGGCAGGGACCTGTACGGTACCGCCGGGCACTTTATCCTTATCCATCATCATGGCTAAGTTTGCCGATTGCCGCCCAATCGTCGCAATATCCGCAGAAATAGCCAAAACAGCGCCATGTTCTATAAACACATCGCTGTAAGCGTACACGGGTTTCTTTTGTTGTTCCGCCGCCTGAAAAATTTGCCGCACCGAATCTTTACCGCTTAAGACAATCGGATCGGAAATAATCCAGAACATATCTATTTTCGGCAGCAATTGATCGAGCGCCTCGCCAATCTCCTGCGCATCGTTAACGGACTGGGTAACGATATTTATGCCTAAGGCCAAGGCATCTTTTTTGATGGTTTCTACATATTCACGGCTGAACTTATCGTTGTAGAGCAAACCGATTTTTTTAATCGTTGGAAAGAAATAACGTAACAACGAGATTTCTTGTGCCGAAGATAACTCATTAGCGACCCCGTAAGTCCCTGCATCGATATCCAACCTTCGCCAATTAATCACTGCTGAAAATAACATTTTTTTGTTATGAGCATGGATACGCGCTAACGAATAGGCTTTGGTTCCTATGCTGTAAATCAGCTCAGGATTTTCTTGCTGGATAAGCCGCTTCAGTTCCTCTTCGGCATTGGCATGGCGATCCAGGTTAAATTCAGTCCATTGATAGGCGTTTTGCTGTAAGACCTTTTTAAATTCTGTCGCAATTGTTTCATACCGGTAAACCGTATTATCGCTATTAACGATCAGCACTTTACTCGACTCGGCGAAACCGGGGGTCGCAAAAAAGGCGGCCAACAGGACTAAGAGCTTACAAAAATTTATCATTTTCATAGTTGGCTCCTGTATTCATTGCAGGATGCGCCGCGACGATTGAATTTTTTCATTGCAACGTCCTCCAGCCATCTATGCCCAGTAACTTTAAATTTTCTCCACCCGCATCCGCCTCCGACATTTTGCGTAACACCTCAAGCAATTCCACCTCTTGTGGCTCCGGTTTCTTCAATGTCGCCGCAATTAACAAATAATCCTTTTCGCTAAAACCGAGACTATGCAATTCCCGAAACTGATTGGGATTAAACATCGCCAGCTTATCCAAACTGCTCTCAGCGGAAATCGCGGCGGTCGCCATGCCAAAACCGACCGCCATCAACGCATCTATGTCTTTCGGAACGATCAGTATCTTGATGTCTTTAAGCAGTGCTTCCTGCCCCTTGCCGAGTATTTGCTTCAATACGCTGTGGATGTATTCTTCACTGCCCGCACCTGCAACCACGGTATTCTTAAGCATAGAGACATTGGCAATGTCTTTTTTCGTGCTCAAGACCTTCCTTTGCATAGTGTTACCTTTTGACGTGCCGACCAAAGCGATTTCCAGCGGCACTTTCTTCTGCTGCAATGCCTTTAAATGCCAACTGGATAACAAATAGATATCGCCTTTTTTTTCCTGAATGACCGCTTCAAAATTTTCTCTGTCATCAAAAGGCTGGAAATAATAGCCGCCATGATTCACCAAATAAGTATCAAAAGCGGTTTTTAACGTAGCAAAATTATTGATATTCGTTTCTGGATTATAGAAATAAATAATCGATCCTACATTTGAATAGGCAGACCAGTAACCTCCTGTAATAAATACAAAAAATATAAAAAAGACAGACAAGATGCGTTTCATTTCTAGTATCTTTGGTTAAGACCGAACATTAATACCAAGAAAGAAGTCTTTGGGTTGGTCATTGCATATTTTTTAAATTAGTAAAATCGCAATAATAGCCTTTAAAGAGAAATAAAGCACCGTTAAAATACGCCTGAATCGTGCTTTAACGCACTACAAAGGTACTCAAAGGCAAAAACATTGTTACCCTGCCGAATGCCATGTGTTGTTCGCACAAGGGTTAAATTTTGCCCATTCTTGCCTAATTAAGGGGCAATAATACTGACACGCTACGCCTATAACGGTTAACACCCCAATAACCCGGCAAAATTAACGTCGTTTGGATTCTGGCCGCAACACCAGCAATCGCTCGGACCATAGCCCCGGCAATTCATCCAAAACCTGCGATTGCTGTTCCTTTGAAAACCCCAACGCAAACATAAGCTGACTTACAGAGTGCTCCCCATCCGCCGCTTGCAAAACCTTGTACGATACTTCAGACAATGCACGAGGCTGTTGTGTAGGATCGAAATCAAAATCGCGGGCGGAATCGTAATTCCAAACCAACGAGTAAGTGAAACCTCGTTCACTATGACTGATATAGCAATCCTCTCTTAGCAATCGAGCCGCTTTCGGTAAGCTAATGATTAAGTTCTCCATGTCCTTAGGTTGCCAAGCTTTTTTGCGAGCCAAATAATCGCCTACGACCAGATAGTCCAACCCGGACGTCAAATAGCACACGACGGCGTCGTCTATACTGTCGACAATTGGCTCCGCATTGTTATTGAACGAGGTATTCAACAAAATCGGAATGCCGGTTTTTCTGCCGAATGTGTCAATTAACTCCCAATAGCGCGGATTGCTCACCCTGCTTACAGTTTGCAGCCGGGCACTGCCATCTACATGAGTAATAGCGGGTAGTTGTGTGCGCCATTCCGGCTTGACATTCAACACAAAAGACATGAAAGGAAAATCGGAATTTTCTCCCGGCACTTCAAAGAAATCCCGGACCCGTTCTTCCACGACCGATGGGGCAAACGGGCGGTAACTTTCGCGCATTTTGATCATTGCATTGATCGTTTCCTTATGAGTAGCGACACGCGGATCGGCCAGAATACTGCGGTTGCCCAAAGCCCTAGGGCCGAATTCAGAACGCCCTTGCACCCAACCTATCACCGCACCGTCAATAATCAGATCGGACACCTGCTCCGACCGGTTATCCATTTTCTCGGTATGCAGAAAGGTGCGCCAAGCCTCTAAAGTGTCGCTGATTTCGTCATCATGAATCGGCGTTCCCCAATTGGCGTGAGTCACTCGAGCCAAAGGTAATTCCGGTTGCATTTGATGAGTCGTATAAGCCGCCGCACCATATGCACACCCCGAATCGCCAGCGAAAGAAGGCACAAAAACATCTTCAAACAAGCCTGAATAAAGAATCTTGCCATTCATACTGCTGCTCTGTCCGACACCGCCGCTAATTACTAAGCGAGCGTGTCCCGTCACTTGCTGAAAATGACGCAGGATATGCAAAACGATAGTCTCTATCGCTTCTTGTAACGCCGCAGCAATGTCCATGTGAACTTGGGTAATCGGCGCATCTTTTTTCCGAGGACTGGTTATGTTGAACAATTCAAACCTGCGTTCTCGATGCACCGCATAATCGCCGTTTGGCAGCAAGGTATAGAATCGCTGCAATTGCTCTCTATATACATGACTACGACCATAAGGCGCCAGCCCCATGACTTTATATTCGTCATAAATACGATAGCCAAGAAAACGTATTACATCCAAATATAAAATCCCTAAAGAGTCGGATTCCGACTTGCTCAACAAATTATCAAAGCGACCATTGCGCACATCAATCACATTGGTCGATAAAGTGTCGCCAAGCGCATCAATGGTCAACACCAGACTGTCACTAAACCCGGACATATAATAGGCTGTTGCCGCATGGGTAATATGGTGATCAACAAATACAAGCTGATTATCTTTTAAGCAAAAATCAAACTCATTCTGAAACAAATACCGATAAAGTTGACGTGCATCTCCAATTTCAGCGAGTAAGGGATTGCTTATCTGATATTGTTTTAATACTTTATTTAAAACATCTTCATTAGAGTAGATAGCAAAATAATCTATATCCTCCAATGTCTTATTTGCTTGTTCCAAACAAAACAACACGGCAAATCTCCATATCTTACCGGTATGTTTAATGCGAGTTAATCGTTCTTCTTCAATTCCAGCGATGACATGACCATCTTGCATTAACACCGCCGCAGTATCATGGTGGGCGTCTTCAAATAATTTAAAATATTTATCAAACACTGCGTCGCAGCCACCACTTAAGCCCAGAACCAACATTAAACTTTCCTTAATACATTGTTAATAGTTAAATAACCATAGAGCCAATTATAAGATCCATTAAGACATATGGAATTAATGGCTTGAATGGCCCAAAAAGAAAAACAACCTGCCGACAAATTGTACAAGTTAGAGACAACATTATCGCAGACAGGATTTAATATACAAACTTCTTGGCTATCATAAAAAATAGGACCATTGACCAAGCTATAATCAGGACTCCATATAGCCACCTTAAAAATACCGCCGCAAAAAGCATTGAACCCGATTATCGCCCGTTCATATTTTTTGACGCACATTTCGACGACTGCCTGATCAGATATTTTGTCTGCTGCAATTGCCGAGTTCGTTATTTAAAGTAGCCTCATCCCAACCCCGCGTTTTTGCCGTCATTTCGGCGAGATAACGCAGTTCTGCCTCAGTCATTTTGGCCAAGATTAGCAACGGAATTCGCCGTCTGAGCAAATCATCCAAATGCACGACCATTTCATTTTCGGCACAGAACACCAAATCGGCGAAGATAAAAGGCAGCGTGGGCGTTATCCGCTTTGCCAACTCAGCATCCCGCTCGATTAATTGAAAAATCGCCGACACGCGTTTTGCGTGTCGCCGTACCAGCCATTGGGCGCTTTCGCCGTCGATGCCCAGCGTTACGGCTTCGGCCAAAGCTTGCTCCTCCCACAGCCGGTAATCCTGATCCGGCAGCCACGGAAACGGCCTGCCGTTGGTACGGCAAGGCTCATTGCGGCCTAAATTTTCACAAAGCGTATTGACGATTTGAGCCGCGTCCTCACGCGCCGACGTGATTTTTCCGCCGATGGAAGTCAACAGGCCGTTCTTGGCGACTTTCAGTTCCCAGTCGCGACTGACCGTAGACGGCGCTGTTTTTAAACTCTGTTTTAAAACGCGCAATCCCGCGTAACGCCCGATAATGTCGGCCTCAGTCCAGTTCACATCAAGCACTTGATTGGCTTCGGTCAGCAGGTAATCGACTTCATCCGCTTCAACACAGACCCGATCGACATCGCCGGTATAATCGGTATCCGTGGTGCCCAACAGCGTCAACCCGTACCACGGAATCATAAAAAACACCCGCCCGTCCGATTTCGCGGTCAGCAACAGCGCTTCATTGCCCAACACCTTGGGCAAGATCAGATGCACGCCTTTGGTCAACCGGCAACCGCTTTCAATCGTCCATTGCCCGGTGGCATTAACGATTTGCCGGGCGTAGACGATTGCTGTTTTGCCGTTGACCCGGTCTTGAACTTTGGCCCCGCAGACTTGCCCCTTATCTTCGATAAAGTCGGTCACTTTGCAGTAATTCACGCATACCGCCCCGGCCGATAACGCGCCGTCAATCAATTCCAAAACCAGGCGGGCATCGTCGGTCTGTGCGTCGGCATAAGTAAAGCCGCCGGTTAATAATGAGGAATTGAGACGGGGAAAACGCTCCGCGAATGCGGCCCGGCTGAAATGACGATGAACTTGCCCGGAGTAAAGCGTCCCGGCCAAAAAATCATAAAGCATCAATCCGAGTTTCAGGCGAATGCCGTTTAGCCGGCTGCCCTTAAAAACCGGGATGCCGAAACGCAGCGGCCAGACGCGGTGCGGAGCGGCTTTCTTCAACATCTCGCGTTCGCGCAAGGCTTTTTTAACCAGCTTGAAGTCCAGCGATTCCAGATAGCGCAGGCCGCCGTGTATCAGCTTGCTGGAAGCGGACGAGGTTCCCGAGGCCCAGTCGCCCTGATCGACAATGGCAACCTTAAATCCGCGCAAAGCGGCATCATACGCAGTCCATGCACCATAAATGCCGCCGCCGCAAACCAGCACATCAAAATGCCGGTCGGCCAGTTGCGCAAAGTCCCGTTTCACGAATCGCGCATCTGCAATGCCAGTTGCGGGTCGTCGGTAATCAGGATATTGACCTTCAGAGCCAGCGCCTTTTGAATCTCCTCGACGCTGTTGCAGGTATAAACCCCGACGCCTTTGCCGTTGTCGCGCAAAAGCTTAGCAATAGAATCGTTATGGATGTCGATCGGCAGGCAAAAACCGGCAAGGAAGCCGTGTTCTACCATAAATTGCTCAATGTCGGCCTGGGTGTGATGACCGGACAGCAGATAGTAAAGCGGTAAATCCGGCGCGTGTTGATGGGCAAAAATCAGGCCGGGCAGGCTGAATGAGGAAATAAACACGTCATCGGCGGCGGATGTGCCGATGATCGCCAGCATTTTCAGAATTTTAGTTTCCAACCGTTGCCGCGATTCCCCGTCGCGGCGTTTAAGCTCAATATCCAGGCGGCAACGTCCCCGGAAACTATCGATAAACTCCTGAAGGCTCAACGCGCCTTCAGGCAACGCATCGGGCGAGCTGTATCCGGCAAAATCCATTTGTTCAAGCTGCGCGAAATTAAAATCGTCGATGCATTTTCCCGGATGGCCCAATTTATCCAGCTCCCAGTCATGCCAGAGCACAGGCACCTCGTCCAGACTCAGCTGTACATCCGTTTCAATGCCGTCAATCGGGTATTGCAGGGCTTTGTTGAAGGCGGCTCGGGTGTTTTCGGCAATTGCTCCACCTCCTGCATCCATGTCGTCGGCGGCTTCCCTGCTAGCGCCGCGGTGGGCAAAGATTAAGCATGTGTTCCGGTTGCTCATTACTTCATTCCTCATTAACCTTAATTTTATTCGCTGATACCCAAGCTCAAATTATTATGCCACCAGTCTTGGGTTTACCAGTTCCAACACCGCGATTTCCGGGTAGCAATTAAACCTCACCGGCAAAATTGCCCAACCGATCCCTCGGCTTATAAAAAGCGGGGTTCTTGGCGTGGCGATAAGGCCGCTGGAATAGTCTTTGTTTTTTACCGGCAATCTGGGCGCGCCCAAAAAAGGTATTACGACCTGCCCGCCGTGGGTATGACCGCTCAGCACCAAAGACAACGGCGTTTCAAACCCCGTATCGACCGAATCCGGGTTATGCGACAACAGTATCCTACAATCTCCTTGATCCGAACTGGAAAATACCCTGTCGATCATTAGTTCGTCGCCCCAAAAGTCCCCTGCCCCGCCGATCAAAATTCGGTCGCGCCCTTTGTAAATCGGCTTGCATTGATGCCGAATATTCTGTCCCGATCGTTCCAGCCAATACAGGGATCTGTTGGAATCGCCCCAATGATCATGATTACCCAATACCGAATAGACGCCGTACCTTGCACTTAGCTTGGACAAAATAGGCCATACCGTATCGATTTCTTCAATCGTGTTCCGATTATGGACATAATCGCCGGTACATACGATCGCATCCGTGTTTAAGCTGTTTGTCCGGTGAACTATTTCTTCAACAAACGACGGTGAAACCAGAAAACCCAAATGTATGTCCGTCAGGTGCGCCAGCGTAAAGCCGTGGAACGAAAGCGGCAGATTATCGACAGGAATTTTATACCGATTCACCTGCACGATGTTTCGCTCGATCAATATCGGATAACTCCCGGCAAAAGCAAGTGCGCCGCAGGATAGCGCTGATTTAAGAAAGGATCTTCTGTTCATAGGAGCATCTCGAATTAGGTTAATGCAGTCACTAGCCTTTATGGGATTTGCATAATTAGGGAATCTCGAAGGCCTAAGCTCTAGCTTCGCGAAACTGGAAGCAGCAGCCTCCAAAACCGAATTTCTAAACTAGAAGCAAAACTGAGATATATCGCACGACATCTTCAAGATCGCGGCAGGCTGACAATGACAGCGTTACCTCATAATCCATGAGGGCAGTTCTTTTTCCAGCTGCTCAACTGTAACGCTTTCTCCGCGATCAAGCTCAGCCACTCCTTGCCGTACAGCAGCAATAAACTCAATTTCTTGCGCAATCTGGTGTAAAGAAACTTCATCCGGCAGCCGCAAAAGCAAATCTTTGATAATTTCCTTGCTGCTCATGTTGCCGGTATTCATAAATTAATTTCCTGACGGCCTGACTGTTTTGATGGGATCGAGTATAAGACAACAGGACATGGCGTACAAACGAATACATCCTTAAGTCATTCATGGTTCGACAAGGCCCTCCTGAGCGTAGCCGAAGGGCTCACCACGAACGGCTTAAGGAAACCACGTTCGATTCAAATAAGCCCTTCTTCCGTCATCGCTTTTTGCACCGCCGGACGCGCGGAAATTTTAGCGACATAGTCCACCAACACCGGCCAGCGGGAAATATCGACATCGACATACGCGCCCCAACCCAGCGTGACGAACAAATAGGCATCTGCCACGGTAAAATGCTCGCCTAGCAAAAATGCCCGGTTCGCAAGCTGCTCTGCAACAGTTCCCAGACGCGAAGTCAGTGACGCAATCGCCATTTTTTTAGCGGCTTCAGGCGTGGCGGGGTTAAACAACGGCCCGAATCCGCCTTTATGAATTTCGGTTGCAATAAAATTCAGCCATTGCTGCAACTGATAACGCTCGAACGTGCCTGCTGAGGGGACTAAGTGCTTACCCGGCGCCTGATCGGCAAGATACTGAACAATCGCCGGACCTTCTGTCAGCCGGTTGCCGTCGTCCAGTACCAGCACCGGCACGTAACCGTTAGGGTTTATCGACAGGAAATCCTCCCCAGATTTGGTACGCTTAGTCGCCAAATCGACTTCAATGAGTTCAATCGGCAGTTCCGCTTCGCAGGCTATGATATGGGGCGATAATGAACAGGCCCCTTTGCTGTAATAAAGTTTCATGATTTTTTCCTCCGGGTTGCATTAAATTAATAAACAAGGCTGATCAAATGAAAATAATCTGTCATTAAATACACCACATGGTCACGCCATGCAAGGTTTTGCGCTATCGACGACAACGGGTCGATCTTTATCGTTGCTACTAACAACCGGAGTGCAGGCACCCAAAGTAGGCGCGTTAGGCGAAGCTTGCACTTCCTGACTTCACTCGTGAATTACCGCATTTCCTTTTTCCACCTTCTGTAAAAAAGGCGCAACAACCAGCGAAGCCGCGAACATAACGGCGATAACCTGGAACAGGTTATTAAAGGTCATCACTTCCGCTTCCCTCATCGCAAGCCCGGTGATTTGCTTTAACGCGGCCAGATCGGGATCGGGTAAATTCATTTGCCCCATCGACTCGGTTAATCCTTCCAGTATTTGCTGCGCCTGGTAGCTGGTTGCGGTAACCGAGTCGCGCAACACGGCATAATGCGCTTTGGTTAAATAAATCATTTGCGTATTGGCGACCGCGAGCCCGATCGCACCGCCCAAATTACGCATCAGGTTATAAAGCCCGCTGGCGTTTTTAACTTCTTCGACTGGCAACCGGCCTAAGGCCAGCGTGTTGATCGGCAGGAAGCACAGCATCAAGGCGCTGCCCCGGATAGCCTGCGGCCAGAAAAACTCCCAATAGCCGGATTCGACGGTTAAATTGCCATTCAACCACGAACCCAGCGCAAACAAGCCAAGTCCCAGGCACAGCATCCAGCGCAAATCCATTTTTTTCTCCAATGGCCCCGCGATAAACGCGGAGAGTAACTGGAATATGCCGACAACCATCAAATAGTGGCCGATTTGCAGACTGTTAAGGCCTTTAACGCTGGACAGATAAATCGGCGTCAGATAAATGATCGTATAAAGCCCCACGCCCAGTACAAAACTGTAACCGCAGCCTATCGCAAAATTGATATTGCGGAATGCGTAAAGGTCGATGATCGGGTGAGGCGTTTTTAACTCCCACACCAGCATCCCGATGCCGCTAACGACCGCAACAATACTTAACGCGACAATCAGATGATCTTCAAACCACTGCTCGCTTGCGCCTTCTTCGAGCACAAACTGCATGCTGCCCAAGAACACGGCAATCAGCGCTATGCCGACAAAATCGATTTTCTGCAGCAGCGACCAGTCCGGCCGGTCAATATCGAGGTACTTCCACACCAGGACGCAAACGATGATGCCGGGGATGACGTTGATCAAAAACAGCAATTCCCAGTTGTAGGTTTCGGTAAGATAACCGCCCAGCACCGGGCCGACGGTCGGGGCCATCGTCACAATCAAGCCGAGCACGATGCTCATGGCCGGTTGCAACCGCGGGGGGAATAATATGAAGATCACGGTAAAGGTCATCGGGATCATCGCGCCGCCGACAAAGCCCTGCAAACAGCGGAACGCGATCATCGACGGCAGGTTCCAGGCGAATGCGCAAAGCAGGCTGGCCAGCGTGAATCCGCCCGCCGAGATGACGAATAAATAGCGGGTCGAAAACACCCGGCCCAGCCAACCCGACAACGGAATAACGATGACTTCGGCGATCAGGTAAGAAGTCTGCACCCAGGCGATTTCATCCTTGGTCGCGGACAGCCCGGCCTGGATTTTCTGCAAGGAACTGGCGACGATCTGGATGTCCAGCACCGCCATGAACACGCCAATCGCCATGCTGAAAAAACCGATCCAATGACCCAGGGTCAATGGCGCTTCGGCATCCTGCTGCTCCGTCTTTACCACGGGCTTAATGCACTTTGACTTTAACTTCAGCCGACAAGCCCGGTCGCAGCAGCTGGATGTTCTCGGACGCGTCGAAGACTATCTTGACCGGCACCCGGCGCACAATCTTGGTGAAGTTGCCGGTGGCGTTTTCCTCGGGCAGGATGCTGAATTCGGAACCGCTGGCCGGTGAAAAACTGTCCACTTTACCGGTCAATTCAAGGTCGGGATAGGCGTCCACTTTAATCGTGACCGGCTGCCCCAAGCGCATGTGTTCGAGTTGCGTCTCCTTAAAATTCGCCTCCACCCAAATTTTGCTGTTTTGCACCAGAGAGGCCAACGCAACGCCGGGGCGGACCAACTGCCCAAGCTGCACGCCGCGATTGCCGATGATGCCGTCTACCGGCGCTTTGATCTGGGTATGTTCCAGGTCGATTTTCGCCAGGCTCAATTGCGCCTTGGCGTTTTCCAGCCGCGCTTCGGTTTCGGTGATTTCAATATCGAGCGTCGCTAGTTGGGTATGTTCCGCGTTGGCTGCGGATTGCGAGCCTCTGAGTTCGGCTGCGGCCTGTTTGGACTCCGATTCAACCTTATCCAGGGATTGCCTGGCCGCCGATCCCCTGTCAATCAGGTTCTGAAAGCGTTCCAGATCTTTCTGAATATGCTCCCGCCTGGCCTGCACCGCCGCTATGTTGGCGCCCGCGGTTTCGACATGCGCCCGCTGGGAGGCTTTCATCGCCCGCAAACGCTGGATATGCGCTATTTCCGCGCTGACATTGGCCTCGGCCTGAATGACTCTGGCCTGATAATCTCGGTCGTCAATCATCACCAGTACGTCGTTTTGCTTGACCGCCTGATTGTCGTTGACGGCTATCTGCGTCACATAACCCTGCACCCTGGGACTGATCAGTACGATGTTGCTTTGCAAATAGGCATCATCGGTGGTTTCGTATTGCCGGCGATCCAGCAGCCAGTAGCCTGTTCCTGCGACCAAAGGAAGGGCTATCAATAAAATCAGTAAAACAGAACGGAAACTGCGCATAAACGACCTTGATAAACTAAACGGTTTAGTTTAGTCTAACTTATCATTTGGCATTACGCAAAAATAAAACAATGACTTCAGAACCCATCGATCCTAAGCGGCAAGCCATCCTTGATGGCGCGACCCGCATGTTTCTGGCGCACGGCTACCGCAACGCGAGCATGGAAAAAATCGCCCAGGCCGCACCGGTTTCCAAGGCGACGCTGTACAACCATTTCGACAGTAAAAGCGCCCTGCTCTCGGCGGTCATTTCCGACCGTTGCAGATCTTTACTGCAAACCATGACCCAGGTCACTATCGAACCGGATGATGTCGAAAACAACCTGACCCAAATCGCGACATCCGCCGTGGACTTGATTTTCTCCGAAGACGCCCTGGCCATTTACCGGCTGGTGGTGGCGGAAAGCCCGGATTTCCCGGAACTGGGCCAACTGTTTTATCAAAGCGGGCCGCAAGCCGGACTGACGCAGCTGGAAAATTATTTTCGGCGCTTGAATGCCACCGGAGATTTCAGCATTATTGATCCTGTATTTGCGGCAGACGCGTTTTTCAGCATGTTGAAAGGCGACCTGCATTTGCGTTGCCTGTTGTCGAAAACGCTGCGGCCTTCCGCCGACGAAAAAAAACGCCTGATCTCACAGGTCATTGCTTTTTATATGCGGGGAATACTCCATGCCAAGCCATAACCATTATTTAATCGGCGCGTTACTGCTTCTTGCCGCCACCGCGGCTAATGCGGAAACGCTGGAAGACGCCTGGAGCAGCGCCATTAACAACAACCACCAGATCAAAGCGGCGAAAGCCGACACCAGCGCCTCCGAACAGCAGCTGCATTCGGCGGAGGGCCAGCGCTTGCCCGACCTCAACGTCAGCAGCAGCTATACCCAGCTCAGCGAAACGCCGGCAGCCAAAACACAGATCAGCGGGCAAACGACGACGTTCAACATGTCCCAGCCCGGCAGCGTCAAGGCCCAGGCGATGGCCTCGGTGCCGATTTTTACCAGCGGACGCATCAGTCACACTATTAATGCCGCCGAAGCCTCATTACAGGCGGTTCAATCCAATGAGACCACCTCGGTATTAAACATCAAAATGCAGGTGGCGGAAGCCTATATCGCGGTATTGCGCATGGAAAGCGCCTTGCAGGTAGCCCTTAGCCATGTCGATGCGCTGGAGCTGCACATGAAGGATGTGAACAATCTGTTCGATCAAGGCATGGTCGCGCGCAACGACGTATTGACCGTCAATGTGGAATTGGCCAACGCCCGGCAGCTGGTCGTGCAGGCGAGCAATCAACTGGACATTGCCAAGGCCCGCTATAACCAGTTGCTGGACCGGAATCTTGCCGACGAGGTTAAGCTGGCCCATCAATTCCCTGAAACGCCTCAGGGAACCTTAAACGAGCTGAGCGGCAACGCATTAAAACAGCGTCCCGAACTGGTCACGCTGGCCCAGCAAATAGAGTCGCTGGAGCAACAGGCGCAGAGTGTAAAAGCCGCGCTGTTGCCGCAGGTCGCCGTCAATGGCGGTTACCAATACCAGGAAAACCGCTATCAGGCCTTTGAAGGCATGTGGACGGCCAATGTCGGAATGGATTGGAAAATCTTTGACGGCAGTTCAGGCCATCGCAGCGATGCGCTTACCCGGCAGGCGATTTCGTTAAAAGAACAACGCGACGACTTGTCCAGCATGATCGGCTTGCAGGTAAGACAGGCCTGGCTGGATATTCAGGAAACGCAAAAGCGCATAGCCGTGGCTCAGCAGGCCATAGCACAAGCCGATGAAAACATGAAAGTCACCGCCGACCGCTACCAGCAGGGCTTGTCCACCAATACCGACGTGCTCAAGGCGGAAGATTTGCGCACCACCAGTCATGGCAATTTCAATAATGCCAATTATGATGCGACACTAGCGGCGCTGCATTTGCGGCGCGCGTTAGGTATTTTGTAACACCGGGGTTCTTGAAATCAGGCTGGCAGGCACATCGAATATGGAAAATAAAAACCGAACATCCGTTGTCATTGCGCTGCTGACCGGCGTGTTGCTGATCGCGCCGGCCGTCTGGTGGCTGGCATGGCGCGAACCGCCTTTCCCCGAGGGGCTGGTTCAGGCCAATGGCCGCATCGAGGGCGATCATTACACCGCAGCCGGCAAATGGTCCGGGCGCGTCACCGAATTGCTGGCCCGGGAAGGCGATCAGGTCGAAAAAGGACAGGCTCTGGTCACACTGGATGATGTCCAGACCCGCGCCCGACTAGATCAGGCCAAATCGGGCGTGGATGCGATTAAAGCAAAACTCACGGCCGCCCGGACCTCGCTGTCAGTGTTCAAGAAAAATGTCCCGTTAAAGATAGAAACGGCTAAAGCGGGGCTTACCCATGCCAATGCAAGCCGGGTTTCCGCCGATGCGACTGAAGAACAGGAACGCAAGGATGCCGAGCGCTTTCGCGAACTGTTAAAAAGACAGACGGTAGAACAACATCGCAGCGAACAGGCCGAGCTAAGCTGGAAAGTGGCGCGCGCCCAACACACCACGACTCAAACCGCCGTCACCCAGGCGGAAAAACTGCTGGCCGAAGCGAGTCTGGGTTGGGAGCAGGTTAAAGCGCAGGAGGATGAAGTCGCGGCGCTGGAAGCTCAGGTGACGCAGGCGGAAGCCGCGCTGGCCGAGGCGCAAAGCGTGCTGGATGATCTTGTTGTCCGAGCCCCTGCAAGCGGCATGATAACCACCCGTATCGTCGATGCCGGCGAAGTGGTCGCGGCCGGCAGTCCGCTGTTCGATATTGTCGATCTGGATCGTCTGTATCTGAAAGTCTATGTGCCGGAAAAAGAAATCGGCAAGGTTCGCCTGGGGCTGCCCGCCCGGATTTATACCGACGCATTTCCTGACCGGCCTTTCCCCGCGACGCTGCGTTATATCGCTTCCCAGGCGGAATTCACGCCTAAAGAGGTGCAAACGCCCGATGAACGGGTCAAACTGGTGTACGCCGTCAAACTTTATCTGGATGAAAACCCGGATCACCGCTTGACTCCCGGTCTGCCCGCCGACGCGGTGATACGCTGGCAGGAGAATGCGCCATGGGCGAAACCGCGCTGGTAAAAGAACCTGTCATCAAAATACAGGGATTTTGCAAAAGCTATAAAAAACAGCCCGCCGTAAAAGGGATAGACCTGAGCGTCGAGCGCGGCGAAATTTACGGACTGATCGGGCCGGACGGCTCCGGCAAAAGCAGCCTGATGAAAGCGATTGCCGGGGTGCTGTCCTTTGAACAAGGCGAGTTGGAAGTATTCGGCATCAAGGTTGATTCCGAATCGGCTGCCGAGCTTATAAAGGCCCGGTTGGGATTCATGCCCCAGGGGCTGGGGCTCAATCTCTACGCTGACTTGTCGGTAGAGGAAAATATCGACTTCTTCGCGCAACTGCGCCAGGTAACGCCCGCCCAACTTGACCAGCGCAAACGGAAACTGCTCGGCATCACCCGGCTGGACAAGTTTCGCGACCGGCCGATGAAAAATCTCTCCGGCGGCATGAAGCAAAAACTGGGTCTGGTCTGCACGCTGATTCATGAACCCGAACTGATCATCCTTGATGAACCCACGACCGGGGTCGATCCGGTTTCGCGCGGCGACTTCTGGGCCATACTGGCCGAACTGCTGCGCGAACAGGGCGTTACGGCCCTGGTTGCGACCGCATATATGGATGAAGCGGCCCGTTTCCATCGACTTTCCTTGATGTATGACGGGCACATACTGGCCGCAGGGGAACCGGAATTCATTTGCCGTCAGGCGCAAGGAAGTCTGGTGGAGCTGTCGGCCGAACCGCAGATTCAGGCGCTGGACCAACTTAAAAATCATTATTCGCAGGTCGAAGCCATCGGCTCCCGCTTGCGGGTTTTTATCGATAATCAATCTTCGGATCAGGCGGCAAAAACCGTCTCCAACTTGCTGGTTGGCGTCGATATTAAAGCCATTCACGCGTCCCAACCCGAGCTGGAAGATGCTTTTATCGCCTTGTTGCGCAGGCAGCGGCTGTCCGAGCAGAAGACAAACTCGCATACCGTTCCCCGCTTCGATAAGCCCTTGCTTGAAAATCAGGGCATCGCTATTGCGGCGCGGCAATTAACCCGCGATTTCGGCCGGTTTCGCGCGGTCGATCAAATCGATTTCACGGTTCGGCAGGGCGAGATATTCGGCCTGCTCGGAGCCAACGGCGCAGGCAAGACGACCGCGATTAAAATGCTGACCGGCATACTGCCGCCGACCGGCGGCGAGGGCCAGGTTGCGGGCGCCGATATGCGCTATGCCGGGCAGACCATCAAGGAGCGCATCGGTTATATGTCGCAGGCGTTTTCCCTTTATCTGGACCTGACGGTGATCGAGAACATCCGGCTTTATGCCCGCATTTACGGCGTCAACAGAGACATCATCAAGCAGCGCATAGCCTGGGTCATCGATATTGCCGGGTTAACCGATGTCACCGGACAGATGACAGCCGGTCTGCCGATGGGCATCCGCCAACGGCTGGCATTGGGTTGCGCGTTGGTCCACCAGCCCGGCGTGCTTTTTCTGGATGAGCCCACCTCAGGCGTCGATCCTGTCGGGCGACGCCGTTTCTGGGATATTCTGGTGCATCTTGCCCGCGTGGAACAGGTCGCTATTTTGGTGACGACGCATTACATGAGCGAGGCCGAGCATTGCGATCATCTGGCGCTGATGTATGCGGGCCGGGTCATAAGCGATGAGTCGCCGACAAACATGATCCAGTCCTTGCAACAGGAGGCGGGACAATTGCTTGAAATCACCACCGACCGTCCGCTGGAAACGCTGGCTTTGCTTAAACAGGCCGGGTTCAACGGCGCCGCTTTATTCGGCAAACATATCCATCTGCTGGCGCTGGATATTGCAGCCGCGGAAAAACAGATTCGCGCGTTGCTGGATCGGCAGGCTATCCGGCTGATTGATTCAACGATCCACGCACCTACGCTGGAGGATGTTTTTGTTTACCGGGTTCTGGCCCTGGAAAATAAGGAGCGGTTATGAACTTAAGCCGGGTCTGGGCGGTGGCCTATAAAGAATGGCGTGAAGTTTTGCGCGACCGGCTGTTTTTCACCATGGCTTTTGTGCTGCCTTTATGCATCTTTCTGGTGCTGGGCTGGGGAATTTCCTTCGACGTGGAAAAGATCCCGTTCGCCGTACTCGATCAGGATAGGACGGCGATGAGCCGGGACTTTCTGCACCGGTTTATCGACTCCCGTTATTTCAACTACAAAGGCGATGTCCGCAGCGAACGCGAATTCGACGCGCTGCTCGCGCATAGCGACATACGCTTTGCGATTGTCATCCCGCCCAAATTTCAGGAGCGTCTGCTGGCCGGACAATCGACATCGGTGCAAAGCCTTATCGATGGCGTTTTCCCTTACCGGGGACAGGTAACCCGAAGTTATGTATCGGGTATTATCGCCAATTTTAATCGTCAGTCTTTGGCCGGTTATTTAACCGGCGCCCGGGGCCTTTCCCAGGAACAAGCCCTTAGCCGGGTAGCCCCCGTGTTGCTTGAACCCCGTTATTTGTACAACCAGGCCCTGCGCAGTCAGTGGTCTATGGCGTCAGGATTGATGATGCTGGTGTTGATGGTGACGCCGCCGTTTCTTACCGCGTTGGGCGTGGTGCGGGAAAAGGAAAACGGCTCCATTTACAATATTTACGCCTCCACTATCAGCCGCAGCGAATTTATTCTGGGTAAATTCCTGCCTTATCTGCTGATTTCCTGCTTGAACATTCTTGTTCTCTGGTGGGTGGTCATGAACGTGTTCGGCACCCCATTCAAGGGCGACCCGCTGTTTTATTATGCCGCGTCGGTGATTTATGTGATCTGTACGGCCGGTGTCGGCCTGCTGGTATCGTTGCTGGTTCAAACCCAGGTTGCCGCGATAACGCTGACGATGGTGATTTCCTTTGTTCCGGCTATGCTGTACTCGGGTCTGCTGGTGCCTATTGAATCAATGGAGCCGGGAACCCGATTCGAGGCGCATTTGTTCCCGACGCTTTATTATCTGCGTATCTCATGGGGCAGTTTTCTTAAAGGATTGGGCTGGGCCGAACTTTGGTTCGAGGTGGCCGCGCTAATGCTCTACGCGGTTATCCTGTGGGTTGTCGGTTACCTTAATTTCCACAAAAGGCCGAGGCGATGAACAGCAACCGTTTCCTGTTATGGTGGGACCGCGTGATAGCCATGACCGTTAAAGAGCTGAAACAGCTTTTCCGCGATCCGGTCCTGCTTGCGATCATTGTTTATTTTTTTACCGCCGACGTCTATCTCGCAGGCGAAGGCATCAAGCTGAATCTTCACAACGCATCGGTGATGGTCATCGATCACGATCATAGCGCCGCGTCCCGTGAATTGATTTACCGCTTTCGCCCGCCTTATTTTGATTTGAAGGGGGAAATTTCCGGCAAGAAAGAAGCTGAAAATTTGTTAAATAAAGGAAAAGTCCTGGCTGTACTGGATATACCGGAACATTTCCAACGGAACCTGTTGCGGGGAAAGCAAGTCGCTGTTCAATTGCAGGTGGATACCAGCGATACGGTACTGGGCACACTGGCAACCTCGTATGCAGCGCAAATTACCGCGGACTTCGGCCAGGACTTTGCGATGCAAGAGCTTGGGCCGGTCACCGGGCAGACGGATAACCTGCCCGTTATTGAGGACCGGCACCGAGTGCTGTACAACCCCAACCAGATTGACGGCTGGTTTATGTCGATCTCGGAGCTGTTGACCGTGATCACGATACTGTCGATGCTGCTGCCCGCTGCCGCTGCGGTTCGGGAAAAGGAGCGCGGAACCATTGAGCAGCTCGCGGTGTCTCCGCTGACGCCGTTACAGATTCTGCTGCCCAAAGTCATCGCGATGAGTCTGGTGATTCTTCTGGGCACTGCGGTATGTTTATTTCTGATTATCATCCCGGCTTTCCATTTGCCGGTTAAAGGCAGCATCCCGCTGTTCTTTGCGGTAACGGCTTTGTATGTATTCGCCACCTCGGGGATAGGTTTGTTCATAGCCACCGCCAGCCGTACCTTGGGCCAGGTGACGATGCTGGTGGTTTTACTGATGATGCCGATATTGCTGCTTTCCGGCGTATGGACGCCGCCGGAAGCCATGCCGCAAGGTCTGCGCTGGGCCATGACTTTTTCACCGTTGTATTACTTGACCGAAATGAGCTATGCCATTTTGCTCAAAGGAGCGGACATGTATATTTTGAAGGATTTGCTGTTGGGTTTAACGCTATTGGGCATTGCCTTCTTCAGTTTCGGCGTGTGGCGTTTCCGGCGGCAGTTTGGATAATCCGCGTGAGAGAGAAGTACGCAGATAAATTACGTGATGCGCACTTCTCCGCCGATCGGCCTTACGGGTTAAAGGGCTGAACATCGCCCGGCTTACGCAGCATTTTATTCACTTCGTCAAGATGCAGTTCTTCCCCGACAATCATGTCTCTGGCATATTCCTCCAGCAACACTGAAACGCCCTCGGACGCTTTCAGCAGTTCAAAATAGGCCGCTATCGCCGTTTTTTCGTGCTCCAGACTTTCCCTTAGAATATCGCCAATATCGTGCTTGGCCGTTTCCAATAATGGGCCGATCTTCAGCGAAGGATGTCCACCCAATAAGGTCACCAGCTCGCCCGCTTTATGCGCATGGGCGAGGCTCTCGTCAGCATTGCCCTTAAGCCAGGAAACAATCGGAATGCGGTTATAGCCGTACACCATCAGAGAGTAATGCGTGTAGCGAACAACCCCCGCCAATTCAAGCTCCATAATTTTATTAAGAATGTCTACAGCCTGTTGCTTTTGTTGATCGTTCATATCGATTCCCCTTTTGTTGAAAAAAATACGCCGCCTAATCATCAAAGCCCTGATAGCGATGTACACGACACCGCTTATCCTTGATATTCGAGTATAAACCTATCTATTTCGGATAGATAAGCAATCCTGCAAAATCGGCAATACTACTTAGTACAAACGCTTGCAGGATTCGCAGGCATAAATCCCCAATCTAACGGTATGCCTGATACCGCCTTTTCAGTTATAATCCCCCATTTTTATTGCCCAAGAGCATTAAACCGTGTCCAGCATAAACAACGACTTATCTACTTTTCAGGGACTCATCCTGGCCTTACAGAAATACTGGTCAGATCAAGGTTGTATTTTATTGCAGCCGCTGGATCAGGAAGTGGGCGCAGGGACGTTTCATCCCGCCACATTCTTGCGCGCCATAGGCCCCGAGCCTTGGAATGCAGCCTATGTGCAGCCTTCGCGCAGACCGACCGACGGCCGCTTTGGCGAAAACCCCAACCGCCTGCAACATTACTACCAGTTCCAGGTGGTGTTAAAACCGTCGCCGGACAATATCCAGGAACTGTACCTGGGTTCGTTACGCCATTTAGGCCTGGATTTGCTCGAACACGACGTGCGCTTCGTCGAAGACAATTGGGAATCGCCCACTCTCGGCGCATGGGGCTTGGGCTGGGAAGTCTGGCTGAACGGCATGGAAGTGACCCAGTTCACCTACTTCCAGCAAGTCGGCGGCCTTGAATGCAGGCCGATCACCGGCGAAATCACTTACGGCCTGGAGCGCATCGCGATGTACCTGCAGGGCGTTAAAAGCGTTTACGACCTGGTCTGGACTAACGGCCCGTTCGGCACGGTCACTTACGGCGACGTGTTCCATCAAAACGAAGTGGAAATGTCCGCTTACAACTTCGAACACGCCAACGTCGAGTTCATGTTCGAGTGTTTCAACACCTACGAGCAGGAATGCACCAAGCTGATCGAATTGAACTTGCCGCTACCGGCCTATGAAATGGTGCTGAAAGCCTCGCATGCGTTCAATCTGCTGGATGCGCGCCACGCCATTTCAGTGACCGAGCGCCAACGCTATCTGTTAAGAGTCAGGAATTTGGCCAAGTCCGTTGCCGAAGCCTATTACCAACGCCGTGAATCGCTAGGGTTTCCGATGTTAACCGAGCAGGGAGCATAACATGAGCAAACATTTACTATTCGAGCTGGGTTCGGAAGAACTGCCGCCCAAGACCTTGTTAAAACTGAGCAATGCCCTGTTGAATAACATCATCCAGGGGCTTAACGCCGCCGAGTTAAGCTTTACCGGCAGCAAGGCTTACGCAACCCCCAGACGTCTGGCCGTTTTCATCGAAAACCTAGCTAGCGCGCAACCGGACAAAACCGTAGAAAAGCGCGGCCCTGCGCTGCAAGCGGCTTTTGCGCCCGACGGCACCCCCAGCAAAGCGGCTTTAGGCTTTGCGCTCAGCTGCGGCACTACTTTCGACCAACTGGAACGCCTGAAAACCGACAAGGGCGAATGGCTCAGCTTTACTCAAGCCGTCAAAGGCCAAGCGACGGAAAGCCTGATTCCCGACATCATCCGCCAGAGCATCGCCGGATTGCCGATTGCCAAGCGCATGCGCTGGGGCAGCTTCACTACCGAGTTCGTCAGACCCGTCCACTGGGCCGTCCTGCTTTTCGGCGACAACGTCATCGACACCGAAATTCTGGGCCTCAAAACCGGCGCGGCTACACAAGGCCACCGCTTTCACGCGCCGCAAAAAATCACCCTGACCAAGCCGGAAGACTACGCCGATGCCTTGTACAAACAAGGCCATGTCATTGCCGATTTTGAGCAACGGAAAACCATCATCCGCGACGCGGCGCAGAAAGCCGCCGCCGCAGTGAACGGTATTGCGCACATCGAGGACGATTTGCTCGAAGAAATCGCCGCCTTGAACGAATGGCCGGTGCCGATTACCGGGACTTTCGACCCGCGCTACCTGGAACTGCCGCCGGAAGTGCTGATCACCACAATGCAAACCAACCAAAAATATTTTCCGGTTAAAAATGCCGAAGGCGGTTTGCTGGCGAACTTTATTACCTTCAGCAATATCGAAAGCAGCAACCCCAAGTCCATACAACAGGGTAATGAGCGCGTGGTGACCCCGCGCCTTTCCGATGCGGAATTTTTCTGGAACCAGGACCGGAAAAAGATGCTGGAAGATCGAGTGGAAAGCCTGTCCAGCGTTATTTTCCAGGAGAATTTGGGCACGGTTTACGACAAAACCATGCGGGTTAAAAACCTCGCGAAATTCATTGCCGGACACCTGGGCGCCGATGTTGAACTGGCCGAACGCGCCGCGTTGTTGGCCAAAACCGACCTGATGACCGAAATGGTCGGCGAATTCGGCAACCTGCAAGGCATTATGGGACGCTACTATGCGCTGGCGGAGCATGAACCGAAATCGGTCGCGCTGGCGATTGAAGAACAGTATTTCCCCAAACAATCAGGCAGTCCGACTGCCGGCAGCACAATCGGGCAAATTCTGGCGATTGCCGAAAAAATAGACACCCTGGTCGGCATTTTTGCGGTCGGCCTAATCCCTACCGGCGACAAAGACCCTTATGCATTGCGCCGCGCCGCATTAGGCATCCTCCGCACCATCATAGAGAACAAGCTCAACATCAACATTGTCGAATTAACCGAATTCGCCAGCGCCCAGATCAAAACCGTTTCCGGGCAAACCCGCGATCAAGCCGAAACGGCCGACCGGGTGATCGATTTCATTTTCGACCGCTTGAAAGGCTATTGCCTCGACCACGGCTACACAGCCGATGAATTCGACGCCGTCCTTACCGTGATTCCGGCGGAACCTTTGGATTTCATGCAGCGTTTGCAGGCGGTTAAAGCCTTCAGGCAACTGCCGGAAGCCGAAAGCCTGGCCGCGGCGAATAAACGCATCCGCAATATCCTGAAAAAGTCGGACACCCAACCGGCAGCCAGCGTCGGCGCATTGGTCGAAGCGCAAGAAAAACAGTTATTGCAAGCCGCACTGCAATCCGAAAGCGACATTCAACCGCTGCTGGCGCAACGCAATTACCAAGCCACGCTTAACCGCCTGGCCGGTTTGCGCAATGACGTCGATGCGTTTTTCGATCATGTGATGGTGATGACCGACGATCTCGACTTGCGCGCCAACAGGCTGGCATTGCTGAACCTGTTGTCCGAGCAGTTTTTGACTTGTGCCGACATTTCCAAATTGCAATCGTAAATGAACAGATCACATGATTCATCGTTCCCGCGCTCCGGCATGGGAACGCGGATGCTACCGCTCCAGCGGTGCGGGAACACACGATAAATCATGCCCGAAAACCGCTACGTGTTACTGGATCGTGACGGCGTCATTAACCGCGACTCCGATGATTTCATAAAATCCCCGGAAGAGTGGCTGCCGATTGAAGGCCGTCTTGAGGCCATTGCGCTATTCAACGAGCATAACTATAAAGTCGTGGTGGTCACTAACCAGTCCGGCGTAGCCCGCGGCTTGTTCGATACCGCCACGCTGGAAAAAATCCATGCAAAAATGCAACGCATGGCTGCTGAAAAAGGCGGAAAAATCGATGCGATCTATTTCTGCCCGCACGGGCCGGACGACGGCTGCAACTGCCGCAAACCCAAGCCGGGATTGCTTGAAGCATTTGCAGCCGAGCACCATGCCAGCTTAACCGGTATGGCGGTTATCGGCGATTCGCTCCGCGACCTGCAATCGGCGCCAGCCCGATACCGGTCAAAACCGGCAAGGGCCGCAAAACCCTGAACGAAAACCCTAATCTCAACATCCCCGTTTTTGAGAACTTATATGACGCAGCAAAATTCATCACAACCAGACAATAGACCTAAAAACTATATAGGCTCGGCGCTGTTATTTGTCGGAATCTTCTCGACCGCTACCATTGCCGGGCTATTGATTCTGTTGACCACGCCGTTTCCGTTTGTAATCCGCTACAACATCTCAAAGGCCTGGTGTACGGTTGTGTTATGGATGTCCAAGGCTTTTTGCGGTCTCCGTTATGAAGTCGAAGGACTCGAGCGGATTAATCCGCAACAAGCTGTGATTGTGTTAAGCAATCATCAATCCGCATGGGAAACGCTGGCGTTACGGCATATTCTTCCGATGCAAAGCGTTTTATTGAAACGCTCGTTGCTGATGTTCCCGATTTGGGGCTGGGCGCTCGGCGTCGTCAAGTCCATCGCCATAGACAGGAACAACCAGCGCGCCGCATTGCGCATCTTGCTGGAAAAGGGGGCGCTTTATTTAAGCCAGGGTTTATGGATAGTTATTTTCCCTGAAGGCACCCGGACCGCAGCGGGCGAAGTCAGAAAGTTCAGTGCAGGCGGGGCCATGCTGGCGCAAAAAACCGGCGTTCCGGTCATGCCGCTCGCGCATAACGCCGGCGATTTTTGGCCGCGCTACAGCTTTTTAAAATATCCCGGCGTCATCAAGGTAAAAATCGGTCCGCTGATAGCGACTAAGGGACGCAAAGCCGCCGACATCAACGCCGACGCGGAAGCCTGGATAGCTCAGGCAATTAAGGAGATGGATTAATTGCAGGCCAATGGCGAAAGACAAAGGGCAAACGCTCTCTTTTGCCCTTTGCCCTTTGCCTTTCGCCTTTTACTCTTCACATATGCGTATAATGCCGCACATTGCATTTCAATTTAATAATGGTAACGCTCACATGAAAAAACTACTGCTCATTTCCCTATCGGCATTATTGCTCCCTGCCTGCGCAGATAAAACCCAATACGAACAGACTGTACTGGAGCAAATGCAGCTGGAAAAAGACATTAAGGATTACAAGCTGTCCCCCGAACGCATGGCTAAATGCGTTGTTGAGACAACTTCAAAAAACATGCCCGGCATTTTTGTTCTGGACCCCAAGCGCTTGACCGCTTACCGCAACTATACAAGAATGTTGATGCTGTCATCGTCTCAAGACCCTAAAAAAACCCTTGAAGAACTGCGTACTGAGTTCGGCTCGCCAAAAGAACTCGCAGACGCTCATTCAAACTATACCGAAAGCCTGATGGACTGTTTAGCCGTCCTGATTGCGGAATCGGAAGAAACTATAGAGCCTGCAAAAGAAGCAAAATAACGCTGTTGTCGTTCGGCAACGCAACCGGCGGCGGCCTCTTTCCGGCCGCCGCCGACATAAACATCATCCAGCCCCGCAACAGCGCTTAAATTTCTTGCCGCTACCGCATGAACACGGCGCATTCTTGCCCTGATTGGTCTGTAATCCGACCTTGCCGATGGACTTAACCAGCCCGTCCAGATAAAGCCAGCCGCCCGCCCGTTTAACAAACTGGCTGATTTCATTCATCACGTACTCTTCGCCATCCTGCGAATAATACGCCTTAAACTCCACCACGCCTTTCGTATCCTTGGCTCCGCCTTTTTTAGTGTTGCCGATTTCCAGACGTCGCCACTCGACTTTTTCCTTGGAAAAGTCGATCGACTCCGGGCGCACAGTGGCATCCCAAGTCTCCAGCAAATACTCGGCGTTATGCAGGGCGTAAGCGGTAAAGCGCGAGCGCATCAAGGCTTCGGCAGTTAGCGGCTTTTTTTCGCCGGAATGAAATAAACCGCAGCATTGGGCGTATGCAACGCCCGAGCCGCAACGACAGAAGGCGGGGGTATCCAACAGAAATTCCTTGTTAAAATTTTGGCTTATTTTACCTTGATTCCTGTTTATTTGCTTAGCCGCGGATTTTCACAGACAAACGCTGATGTTGATGCGGCATAACTATTTATGGCTTGTTTTTTCACCATGAAGGGCATGAAGATAATGAAGGGACGAGAAGTTACCCGTTCATACCATAAGGAGCGCAATCTTCATGGTCTTCATGGTAAAAATAAATGACAATTTCTGTAATCAGCCCTCATTTTGCGCCGGCTCCATCTGATATTGCAAAGAACCCATCCATCTGGGCTTAACTGCATAAAAATGTCCATAGGTTATAATGCTCAACCGTTACGTTCGCGCCCATCGCTAACCCTTAACCAGCCCCCGATAACACATTGATCTCTGACAAAATTAAAGCCCATCATCCCAGCAGAAAATTCTGCATTGCGCCGATGCTCGATTGGATACATTGTTTAATTTAAGCATTAAATAACAACATCTTATATGATTTATATTATGCATGTAGGACATATGTAGGTCAGCCGTTCATTTTTTGCCATTGCTCAAGCGCCTTTTCGCGCTGGGCGTCGATAAGGTTGGCTAGGTCTTCAACGTGGACCATAAACGCGGATTTCTGCGTTCCACAGCGAAACGTCGGCACGGGCAATCTGTTTAGGTTGGCCCGTTTTGCAGCCTCCGGCGGCTTTAAGCCGAAATATTTCTCGCAAACCTTGTCAAGCTCAACGCTGGCCGTTGAGTATTCGGCCATCAGTGCAAAAAATGTTGATGTCTTCATTCTTCACGCCTTGATTTTAAGTTTTGGTTGATGGTGTTCTGGCAATTCTCGTAATTTTCGGCGTATGGGGTCTATTTTAAAGTCAACGGTGCATTGTCTTCTTAGTAAGTTTATCCGTCCATCGCCTTCAGTAATCCAGGCGGGTGGGGCTGATTGTTGATAATTATTGCCATTTTTCGAGGTACGCACGACCAAAGCGATTTCTGAAATATTACCCGTGGTAACTCGGTGGATAGGGTACGGCAATTGCTGTTCAAGCCAGTGTAGCCATTTGTACACCGAATCCGGCTCCGATTGGGTATCTGCAAAAATTGCGCAGTCTGGCATATCGATCTCGCCGTGTGCGGCCATTGGCGCTAATGTCGAACTTTGAACGCCAGCGCCCAGGCTTAATACGCGTATCGGATTCATCAGTAGCTCACTGCAATCGGATATTCCGATATGCTGTTGCTGAATCTGGATAGTTCTGGGCGTAGTTGTTGCGGTTCGCATTCATTACGCACGGGAACATGAACGCGTTTTGATTTTCCGGTGCCGGTGAATTTATGAGCGGGCCTAATACCAATGTGTATTTTCGAAATGGCGCTGCTGTCGAGGCGAGCCATTGGCTGTTTATATGTCCCAACGGGGGCGCGATCGGCTGCAACAAAGACCATCGATTTGAGGTTATTAAGTCGTAGCCATTCCAGAACGGCCAATCTCGGGTAGATTAGCTTGCCTTTTGGCCCCGGCCTGGAGGGTTTTGGAAAGCCCCATTTGTCACGAATGGTGACAAATCCGACTTTTGCCAGTGAGCAGCCTGCCATTTTGGCTATGTCCTCACGGGTAACTTCGGTTTCCGGGTCTATCGGTGCTGTAATTACTTTGCTCATGCTGCGGCCTGCTGTTGGTTGCTCATCAGTTGTTGCGCCAGTTCTTCGCTTAGGCGTTGTTTTGATTTCCAGGGCGTTGGTTTATTGGGTTTCATCAGCGAATTACTCCGGCAGGCGGGATAATTGAAAGTGCATGCCGTCCGGCATTGACCAGTTGCCGCCCCAATCGAAGTCAGCGTCGGTGAAGCAGGCGACCAATTCCTTCGGCATAGTTGGTTTTTTCCCATAGCCGTTCCAGGCGGCGTTTATGTCAATAGCTACACCCCACGAATGCAATGACGGTGTTGTGCCCTGCGCTTTTTTGCGGATGTTGAAGCAGCCGTCAAAGGTTTTTAGCTGCTGGATCAGTCCGCGGTCGATGATATTGGCAAATGCCCGCTCTAACGGCGGGATGATGTCTCTGTTGCAATATAAACGTTTAGGGATTGCGCCGATCTCAAGGTGGTGCGGTACATCCCATAGTGTCATTGCGGCTTCTTTTTCGGCTGGTCCGTATTTTGCAAGGCAGGTTTTGTGTGAGACGGTCATGTTGATTTTCCTATTGGAGATTTGTTAATTCTGGTGAAGGGGAACTCGGATACGCGGGTCTCCAGTTTCTCCCGATCGTTCTTATGATTTATTAATTGCAACTCCATTTTATTAATTTGCTCTTCGAGTTCTGCTATCCTACTGGTAAGTCCTATTATTTTGCAGTCGGCGGTATTCTTGGCCCAGGCGATGACTGTGTTTATGTCGGTTGAAAACGTATTGTCATACATTATGTAGCCGTCGTGTGTGACGTTCGGCCAGCCCGGCATTTCGCATTGCTTTTCGATGATGTCGGCGCCGTTGTAGGTATAGACTATTACCGATGCCGTAAACGTGTCAGGCGACTGAATAAGTTTGCGTAGCATCGCTGGATCGGCATCCATTTCGCGCAGATAGCGGCTAAGGTCTTCATTGTTCAGGCTATGGATGCGTTTTTTTATGGTTCCATCGAGTCCGATTACGATAATGTTGTGGAAATAGGCCGATCCGATGCAGATGCCTTCTTCAGTGACCTGGACGATGTGCGCTATGCGGTAATGCTCTTTCATGTTTTTCCAGCCCACTAGATCACCTCCACTCTGGACAGCGCTATATAGTTATGGATGCCCTTTAGCCAGATAATTGGCGTCGATTTCATTAACAGCATAGCCGGCGCCGATGTCGGCGCTTTGGTTACAACGCCGAGGCTGTTGGATACTTGTACTAATGTGCCTACGGGGTGCTTTAGGTTCCACTCATCAACCGTGTTTTTTCCGTGCGTGATGGTTTCTGACGTGTCGCGTGGTGTTATTTTGCACATAATTATTGCTCCGGGTTGTTGTGGTCGCCGGGATCATGCAAGTACGCCGAATTATCGAACTGCGAGTTATCTGGAGCGCAAACAACATCGATAACTGTGGCTATTAATGCAGATATAACAACGGTGAGTCCTATTATGCACAGCCAGGTTTCTATTTTTTCTCGTTTGTTTTCTGACTGCTCTTGCTCAAGGTATCTGCGATGCAAATGGATTTGATCAAACATGAATATTTTCATGGTGTCGCCTCGTGATGTAAAAATATCCGGGTTGCATGGCGCATTTCTGCGCCATGGTTAGGTTCCAGTTATGATTGATACTCCATATTGCCGATATAGATGCTGATACCATCAACAGTAATGCTGCTTTGGATCTTGTCGCGGAATTGCTCGGCGATTTTTTCTTGATGTTGCGCCAGCTGAACGATGCGATATTTCAGAAACACTTCTTTTGTGTCTGGCATGGCACGAAGTTGGCAGTCGAAAACGACTTTTTCAAAGCCGTCGTGGGGGATGGTTTTGAAGAGAAACCCGGCAGGCGGTTGCTCTGCCCCGGCAGTGACTTCGATTGACTCCATTGCGGAGCGATTTGCGGCAAAGTTGCCGACTTCGGTTTCCGATGTGTTCGTTGCGGAAGTTTTTAGTTTGCGCAAGGTTCTGATGGTGGATTTGAAATCTGCAATATTTTGATCGCTAGATCCGTAGTAAAAAGACACGTTATCTTGCCAATCTTCGGCAAAATCGATAAAGCTTTGCTGGTTCATCCGTTCGTCGTGAAGGCGGATTAACGCGGCATAGGCGGGTGTTCTATCCAGAGCTACGTTGGCTTTATGCTTGCCCCAGTTGGGCGCTTCGTGACTGCCCATATCGATAATGGCCGCCGCCGTCATTTTGTTCTGATCGATAAATACACCAGTATCCGAGGTGGCATTTCCGTCTATGTAGCCGACGAATTCGGACAATACGGCGGTTCTGAATGTTCCGCGAAACTGATCAGGATTCGGCAACAGCCGTTCCAGATTTTCGACCGAGTAGTCTTTTGGAATAACGATAGCGGTTATGGGTGGGTGTTGGCTTATTTCATGTTGCGCCGCTTTGGCCGCAGATAGACCTGCGATTGCTTCTATTGCTGATTTGTCCATTGACATTGTTAGCCGCCTATTTTGGTTACGTTGCCGCGCTTTTCAGACTCTTTAAAAAGATCGTCTTGTGTTTGCGGGCTGATGGTTAAATAGCCGAGGTTGTCGGCGTACATTGGGGTTGAGGTGGTGTTTTCCTCACTGGTTTTTCCGTTTTTGGTCGGCCTGGAAAATTTCAGCGTATGTTTTATTTGCACGCTGCTGCTGTCGCCGATCCGATCAAGGTCGAGCGTGATGCTGACTTGGCCTTTTTTGCCTGTGGCGATTACGCCCATGGCTACTTGCTTTAGGGCTTCGTGGGTTTTTTGGGCAAATATCCCGGCGTCTAGTTCGCCGAGTGTTTCGTCTAAGGTTGGTTTTGCCATTGTGGCTCTCCGGTTGGTTTTAAAAAGGTGCGCATGGGGCGCATCCAGTGGTTTAAAGGGTTTAAAGCCGCGTCCGTGCGACTGATGTTGTTGGCGTTTCCGCATCTTTGCCCGGCTTGAGACGAGTTGGGCTGCTCGTATTTGTTAATGCTGTGCAGGCCGGGCGTTAATCCGGCTCGACGGACTGTTTAAATCGCAGCTTCCCGTCCGGTCAAGGATAGGTAAGACCAGCATCGGCCCCGTCTAGGCTTTTGGGATATGATCCCCGTTCCCATGTGTTTCTACTTTCAACACCGCTGCACAATAGTGGGCACTGATGGATAACCGGCCATTGGCCGCCATTGGCCGTTCTGAATTTAACCTTTTAAATCCAGTACCCACTATTGTTGCCTCTCCTTACTGTCCCAGGGAGAGGCGTCTGGTTGCACCGGTAACCACACCGGTTGATGCTTGTCTTTCCAGCATGTCAGTGCGCTGGTTTATTGACTGGTCCTGTTCGGGACGGCTACACTCTCGGTCTATCCGGTTTTGGAGTCCGGCAACTCATCTTTCTCGGCGATTTCTCGCTGTCGAAATTCGGTTAAGCGGTGGTCTCAAAAAATGCCCTGTTGCCAGGGCGAGGTAGAGGCCGCTGCTTGGTAAATCTTATGTTGCACTCGGGCGTGCTGCTTTTAATATCTCGTTTGCGTACTGCATGGCTTTCTCAAACCGCCTATTACAACGGGCGTAAGCGCGTTGTATGAGGTTTGATAAGCGCCAGCAAAATTCCTGTCCATCATCTTCGTGCTTTAGCTCTAACTGAATCAGTTTGAAATGCAACTTATTTGCCTGATGGAGTAGTGCAGATGATTGATCAAATGATTGTTGGTTTTTGTCTAATGTTGTGGTCATGGTCGGCCCCCTTTTTTTTGTTGTTTTTAATGTCGGGCAACTAAAAGATTTTGCCTGGCCTACTTGGCTACTTGACTGGAACACACAATAACAACTTGTTACTTTGAAGTCAATAACAAATTGTTATTTATTTTTTGTAAGGCACAAAAAAACCTGCATGCGCAGGTTTAATTAAGTGTCGGGGGTTATGTATAGGGTTGTTGCTTAATATTGTTTATTGGGTAGACTTACCTGGAAAATTTACCATTTGCGGGGTTAAAAACTAAGTTTCCCCAAGAGGTAGAGTTACTTAGTAGGGGGTAATCTGGATGTGTTTTTATTAATTCAGACTCAAACAATATAGGGATTTTATGTTCAATGAAAATTGGCAATGGTCTTCTTGGCCTTTGTTCTATTTGTGGGTCTTTGGGTATTGTTAGGTCTATATAGCGTTTATACAGCAACTCAGTTATATCCTCGTCCGAGGCGTTGCCAATCACGATCAATTTAGTGTATTCCTTTGTAATATCACGCCATTTTGCGGTCAACTTATTCATGGCATCTTCATCCGTGATGCCGAACTTTATCTCAGGAATATACTCAAAACCCAAGGCTTTGCAGATGTGCCGTTGGTCAGTCATGGATAAATGCGAATATAGTCCTAAAAAGGCGATACGCGGTAACTGAAAGCCTTTGGCTCTGGGTTTAAATGAGTGCTTAATGGATTTAAAGTCAATATCATCAATTGATCTCGATAAAAAAGCGCCGTCATTAAAATCCAGCCGGCACATTCTCTGATAATGGCTATCTTGATCTTCCATTAGAGTTAAAAGTACAAATATTGGTAGTTGGTAGCTCTAGGATAAATTACGCGCATGACTAATAATCGCTTCTGCTGCGGCGATGAGTACATTGCTGAAATGTGTATCGTAAAATCGAAGTTCTGTTTTTGTTGGGCTCATAGTTGATTGGTTTACGCCGTATTTCAATCCTGATGGCGTGAAGGCCCAGTATTTTTTTATTTCACCGCTGCCGGTCGAGGATAGATAGGTTAGTTGCTCAACTAGCCCAGCTATACTTAAAGCCTTGAATAAGGTTGCTGAGTCCATTGGGCTACCAGTACTATCAAGTAGGTGTTTCGCTGGGCTTGTAAGGTTTTGTTGGTTGATTTTGTCGAAGTCCATTCACTTACCCCGGCATACCCGCGCTATCGCAGTCGGCTTGTTGTGTTTGCTTCCATTTTTGATAATTGGCTTCATCCTTCGCTTGCAGGTAGGCAGCTGTAACCATGCCCGCTTGTACGCAAATATCTATTGCTGTTCCGTTACGCTTGGCGATTCCGTATTGTGTCACCGCATCATTAGCGACCTGGTTGGTAATTTCTTGCATGTTACTCGCCGCTTGGTTTTCAATGCCGCCTCCCCAAAAATACCAGACTGCTGCCGCAGCACATATAATGCTAAAGATGAATTGTGATGCGCTGCTCTTTTGTTCGGCCATGATGGCTCCTTATGCTTAAGTTTATAGTTTTTAACTCTGTAGGTGATTACTTACGCCGTAGTTGATGCGCTATTTTTTCTTTTGTTCATCATCACGTCCCTTTTGATGTTTTTGGTAAGGCGTCGTAAGATCCTTTTTTCTCTCTAATGATTTGCTGAGTGCGCGTGTCAACATGCGCTTTAAAAATTGCCTTTTCTACATCTGGCAATTCCGATATATCAAGGCAATCCATGTCACTTGGACGGGGGCGCATTGGCCCTCTACCGGTCAGTAGCCATTCTACACAGCAGCCCATTTCTGAGGATATAACAATGGCTTGGTTCATAGTGGGCAAGCGATCACCGTTCCACCAGTAGGTTACTGCGGGACCTGTAACTCCTAGGCGTTTACCTACGTCTTCACGCCGATCCTGTGCCCATCCTTTTTCATTCATTAATCGCCTGAAGCGATGGGAGAATTCAATAAGTAGTGCTTCTTTGTCAGTCATGCTTACAGCATGACCGATACGCGAGTAACAATCAGTTTTTAAAATCATTTGACCGCCAAGTAACAAACTGTTATTGTCTCGCCCATGGATAAACTTATTTTATTTTTTGGCGGACGTGTTGAAGCGGCTAATGCAATCGGGGTCAGTCCCAGCTACATCAGCATGATTAAGAGTGGCAAACGAAAATGTTCGCCAGCTCTGGCCGTGCTCGTAGATAACATAACCAACGGCAAAGTCTCTAAGCAAGAATTGCGCCCAGACATTTGGTCTCCGTCCATAGATAGCGGCGCCTTCCTGAAAAAAGAAGGCGTTGAATCAACCCAATCAAACACAGATACCGCTCAGGCATCCGGGCAGAATGCGCTCCGATGACCGCCGCGGTGTAAATACTAATACTTAAGTGAGTTTACCTATGAACACGATAATTTACGCCAGCGGTTCACCAGACCCCCTTGAATTTTTTGGAAGAAAGGAACGCCGGTTTCGCGTTCCCATGTTGGTCTTCCAAGCCGATTTGAGCCATAGGTTTCGAGGGTTTTCTGTACCAATTGGTGCATATGTCGATGAGATCAACGTATGCCTGCAAGGATCGAAAACCGGCAATCTTTTCGAGGGTGAGCATGTCGTTAGGAAGACAGTAGAACGCACCTTGCGATTGAAGTTCAAGCAGGGACAGCGCGGATTTCGACAATGGCTTTTGAAACATCAGTCGTGGACACGGCTGGTGCCCAAGGGAGGCAACGATTTCAGGGAATACCAACGAGGAAAAATCAAGGAACCAACCATTCGCCTCAACCCAGCAGTGAAAGTTGGTTTTGTCGATGGCGACGAAATCTTCTTCCGGGGTTGCAAACGCAATGGCTTCTGCCCCGGTAAGGTTAAAGGCGGCAGTGCCAACAACGGCTCTCGCTTTTAGCTTGTAATGTCGATTGAGGATTGATTCGCCGATGATTCCAAAAAATAAGCAACTGGCTGTTATGTTCGCATTCTCTGCGATAAGGATTCCGAGAATTGATTGTGAGATTCTCTCGAAATCACGTAATGGTACAGGAGGTGTTTTAGATGGGGTCATATTCAAAGCACGGGTTTTATAGGTGTAGGTCATGGTTTTTCTAGGTCTTAGGTTTAAGGGGTTGTTAGGTGGGGCGGTCATTTCTTATACGTCATGTAATGAGGTCGCTGGTTTGATCTTTGGCAAAAGAGCAATTTTTTATTATCCGCCTGGTTGTAAGAAGGGGTGGACGTTAAAAAGGATAGTAGTTGTTTCATTGTTTTGCTATTTGGCTTGGTCGCTCGTTTTTAGGGTGGCTGAGGTTTTTGTAATGGGTCTTTATTTAAGTAGCTACTGATGCAAGCTAATACCTCCAATAACATTGATGACGCCATTAAGCAGGCGGTCGCCCAAGAATTCAACGGCATGAATCACCGGGAGCTGATGCAAAAATACCGGATTTCTATGCGGGATATTTACGTCAGTATTAGGGTGATTCAGGCTGATCATTGTCAAGCATGCCGCCAGTCGGCAGTCACGGCCTTAAGATCGGCTTTAAGCTCTTTAGTCGATCCGGGATTGCATCAATATCTGCCAGACAATCAGCTTGGTGCTTTAGTGCGGCTACTAGATGCGCTGGGAGAGATTGATGCCGCTCAACGGCTTCGATCTCTGTATTTAAGCAGGCGGCAATATTGCGGCGGTGTGCAGGGTCATCCAGATATGGCCCCCAGATTACGGCGCGCATTAGGAATTCCTGGATTAGGAGTCTGTCTTCGATGGTTAGCGGTGTTGTGGTTTCGGGCTCGGTCATGGGCTTTGTTTAAGGGTTGGTTAAATGCTTAATCATAGCAGTCGGTTAAATTTTAATGAGGTTGAGGGGATATAGCATGCGTAACGAAACGCAACAGCAACATTGTTCGGCGACGCAGTTGTTGAATAAGTACATCGACACTTATAAGCGGGAGACGGGCGTGACTGACGGGACGTTTGCCACAACAGTGCGCGAGCATTACGAGCGTACGCATTTGCCGCAATCAAGGGCTATTGAGTGGAGCCAAGCGCCAGATGCTTATGCGCGTATGACGCGTGACGCGGCGCAGTTAAACCGATGGCTGGGAGATAATATTTTAAAGCCTTTGTCTATTGATCTGTTGGGATCGGTCATCGCTGCTTTCCCGCCTGATCTTCGTTTTCGTTTGCAAATTGAGCTGGCTGCGTGGCAGGGGATGGTTACCTTCCCCATGCCGAGTGGTTATCCGTCTGATGATGGTGTGTTTTTGGGTAGTGTAGCCAAGGAGGTTGGTGATGTGCTGATTGCAGGTGCTACTCTGCTGGAGGATGGGGTGATCGATAGTAGGGATAAGGACAAGGCCCCCGAGTTTATGCTTCAGGTCGATGAGGCGATTGCTGTTTTGTTTGCGATGAAGGCTCATGTATCTAGGGCCGTTGGACAGCCGCCCGTCGTTGGTGTTGATCTTAGGGCGGTTGACTGATGAAAGTATCACCCTTACTCAAGCCGAGCCATATAGCTTGCCCCCGCTCCCCCTTAGTGGGTAAAGCGTTTTTAAAGCAAGTGCTATCACTTGTTAAGTTAGCGATTAACAGTCAGCAGCCAGGTAAAAGGTACTTCCTAGCATCCTCCCCTGCGGGTATGAATGGCCTCGTTTTTGGTGTAGGTAGTGGCGTTGTGAGTTACTAAACAATGGCGTCTAATTACGATGATGTAAGATTGCAGCTGATTGGGTTCGGTCTCCAAGTAGACCGACTGACGACCGGGCGCATGATCCGCTGCCGGGTTGAGGGCGATCGAGAGAAACGCGGCTGGTATATCCTGCATGAAATTACCCTATCAGGCGGCGACATCGTCTTTATCGGCTCGTATGGCATCTGGCAGGGTGCGGACAACAACGCACAAAAGATAGAAATCACCCGAAACGACCTCAGCGCCGACCAAAAAGCCGCCATCAAGCAGCGTATCGCCGATGATAAAAAGCGGGCGGATGCAGAGCAAAAACGCAAAGCCGAACAATCCGCCGCCAAAGCCAGCGCCGCCTGGCGCAAACTCGAAACAGACGGCGACTGCGACTACCTGCACCGCAAAGGCGTCATCGCCCACGGCGTAAGATTCACCGAAAAAGGCGCATTGGCCGTGCCGATGCTGGACACAATGGGCCGCATCCACGGCCTGCAATTCATCCTCGACAAGGTCAAGCAAAAAGACCTGATCGAAAAACATGGCCGAGACAAACAATACTGGCCAGCGGGCGCAATCAAAAAAGCCCACTACCACTTGATCGACAGCCCAACCACCCTGATACTGGTTGCCGAAGGCTACGCCACCGGTGCGACCTTATACGAAGCCACCGGCTTCCCGGTAGCGATCGCTTTCGATGCCGGGAACCTGCCATCCGTCGCCCAAGCGCTTAAAAAATACTACCGCGAAGCACAGATCCTAATCTGTGCCGACGACGATGCTTTTTCCCGCTGCAAACACTGCCAAAAACCGGTACAAGTCAACCTATCAGCGACCTGTCCCCACTGCAACGAGCCACACGGCAAGAAAAACGCCGGCAAAGAATACGCAGAACTGGCGGCACTAGCCGTCAATGGTCGTGTAGTATCGCCAAAATTTGAAGACGAAGCCGCCCGGTTCGACCACTACTGCCGAAACCAAGGCAAACTGACCGACTTTAACGACCTACACCAGACCGATGGGCTCCACCTGGTAAGGATTCAGATCGAGCAAGCCATTAAGCAAGCAGGATTCACCGCCGCGGTCAAAGCGCGGGAAGCGCAACTACAGGGGGGCGGGGAAGATAAGAAAGCCGCACTAAAACCCATCGACTGCTACGACCATGCATTGGGGCGATTCTCACTCGTCTACGGCATGGGCGGCATGCTATTCGACGGACAGGAGCATATGCGCATAGCCCTCAACGACTTCAAACAGGCTTGCATTCACTCAGACATACCCAAGCGCTGGCAAGAAAGCAAACAGCGGCGCATTGTCCGCCCCGACGAAGTCGGCTTCGATCCCACCGGAAAAGACAAAAACATCACCTGTAACGTCTGGGACGGCTTCCCGACCACGCCGATTGAGGGTAACTGCGAGCGCCTGCTAGACCTGCTCATGTACATGTGCGCCGAAGAAAAACACAGCGACGCCGTTTACAACTGGGTACTGCGCTGGCTGGCCTACCCGCTGCAACATCCCGGCGCAAAGATGAAAACCACCATCGTCATTCACGGCCCGCAAGGCACCGGCAAAAACCTATTTTTCGACGTCATCCTCGGCATCTACGGCAAATACGGCCGCATCATCGACCAGTCGGCCATTGAAGATAAATTCAACGACTGTTTCGGCGGCAAACTGTTCATGCTTGCCGATGAAGTGGTGGCACGATCCGACCTTTACCACATCAAAAACAAACTCAAGGGACTGATCACCGGCGACCGCATCCGCATCAATCCGAAAAACATGGCCGCCTACGAAGAAGCCAACCACGTCAACCTCGTTTTCCTATCCAATGAGCGAATGCCGGTCGTCCTCGACCAAGACGACCGGCGGCACCAAGTCATCTGGACGCCCGCCAAGCTCGGCCCCGACTTTTACAAAGAAATAGCGCTGGAAATCGACAACGGCGGTGCGGAAGCCCTGCATTATTACCTGGTCAACCTACCGCTGGGCGACTTCAACCCGCATACCAAACCGCTGATGACCACTGCTAAACAAGACCTTCAGGATCTGAGCAAAGACAGCATTATTCGCTTTTACGACGAGTGGAATACCAAAGAAATCAGCGGCGTCCCGCCTATTCCGGCGCTGTCGGAAGACGTCTACACCCTATACGTCCACTGGTGCAGACGAGAAGGCGTCAGAGCCGCACCCAAAAACAAAGCCATCGACGCCATAGCCAAGCGCCCCGGCGTCAGAAAAGAACGAAAGCGTTTCATGATCGGAGTATCAATGGTCGAAAACCCGAAAACCATCATCATCCCCGCTAACGCCGAAGAAATGTCGCCCGGCAATTCAGAGACAGGATGGCTGGGATTTTGTATCAGCGACTTCAAAAAATCAGTCGATAGCTATAGGGAGGCGAGTAATGCTTAACATTGTGCAGGGTGTGCAGGCAGTTGTGCAGGGTATTGTGCAGAGTCAAAGCCGCGCCGTGCGTGGCCTGTGCAGGGTGTGCAGTACCGCCCTTTACGTGACACGCGAGAAACAAACCACCGCCACCACCAAAAATAAAACCGCCCTCGCGTATATAGGCACCCTGCACACCCTGCACACCCTGCACAGATCACGAACGCCAACGCCTCGCGATTTTTCGTACCCTGCACTCGCGCCTGCACACCCTGCACAACCTTTATTTTATTAAAAAAAATGAAAAAGATAGTTTGTGGTACAGAAAACGTAAGAGAGTTTAACCGGCAAATGAAAGCCTTAGCGCCTGAATTTCATGACTTTGCCAAACAGCTCCACGCTGCCGGCTTAATACGCGGTCTGGCTGGTGCTACCCTGGATTTTTCAATTATCGACGTAGAGGCGATTGAAGATCAGCTGCCATTGCCCCATGAAGGCCACTTTTGCGAAGAGTGCGTTAGCTGGCATCGTATGTATCCGGCCTCTAAATCCGGTCACTGTTTCGTAACGTCAGGTTATCCAAGGACTACGAAATTTAATGCAAATGCCTGTAAGCAATTTGAGGGGGCGGGATGTTAATGAGCCAATCCGCTTTTGCCGCTCACATCGGCGTCAATCGCAGCCACGTAACCCAGCTTAAAAACGCCGACCGCTTGGTTATGGAAGATGGCAAAGTCGACGTCGAAGCCTCCATTAAACGCATAGAAGACACCAAAGACCCGGCTAAAGAAGGCGTAGCAAAGCGTCATCAGCAAGAGCGCAGCCAAAAAGGGCAGGGCCAAACAGACAAGGCGCAACCCGTGTCAGGCACCGGCAGCCGCTTCCAATCAGCCAAAGCCCGCCGCGAAGAAGCCAACGCCGAACTAACCGAAATCGAACTACAAACCCGTCGTGGTCAATTACTGGTAGCCGACGAAGTCAGACTGGCCGTAGCCGACGGCGACACCATCATCCGCAACCGGCTGGAATCACTGCCCGACATCCTGGCCCCGCAATTGGCCGCTGAAACCGACGAACAAAGAATCCGGTCCATGCTGATGGATCACATAGAATCCCTGCTCGGCGACTTGTCGCGCAGTTTTTATGATCTAGGTAAGGAGAAAGAACAGCTATGAACACCTCGAATAATAACGAAATTACGCGCACACAAGTATCAATAGCGTTAGCCAAATTGTTCACAGGTACATGGCCGGGTGATGAAATGTGGGGTGATCTGGACTATCAGGCGCTTGAGTTCGCTTTAGGTTGTTCGGTAGATCGTAAGCCCTATTACAAAGGAGGTGGGGATATTCCATGCGCCTCAAGAACGACTGAAAACCCAATAACTGATTCATTCGCAGCTAAAAATTAGAGGCAG
Source organism: Methylobacter tundripaludum (assembly GCF_002934365.1). Taxonomy (GTDB): domain Bacteria; phylum Pseudomonadota; class Gammaproteobacteria; order Methylococcales; family Methylomonadaceae; genus Methylobacter_A; species Methylobacter_A tundripaludum_A. The sequence goes on from NZ_PTIY01000003.1 coordinate 95,397, forward strand.
CTATGCTGGCAACAAAATACCCAGACGCCGCCCTCATCATCAACGCCGCCCGCGCCCGAGCCTATGCCCCGCGCAAAAAGCAAACCGTGTCCGAGTTTTCCGATCAAAACATCCAACTCTCGGCGGCAAACAACAACGAGGCCGGGCGCTGGCGCACCAGCAGAAATCCGCCGCTCCAGGAGCCGATGGACTGCCTCAGCATTCGCTCGCCGATCCAAGACGTTGTTATGATGTTCCCCGTACAATTCGGCAAAACAGCAGTTTTGCTGAATTGGCTCTCCTACATCATCGTCAACGGCTACGGCGGCTTATTGGTGGTTTTCCCGACCGAAAAACTGTTAGATATTTTCAGCGACGACAAACTGGACCCGTTAATCGAATGCAACCCCACCGTTGCCGGCGCATTCAAAACACAGTCCAGCCGGAACTCGCGCAACACCAAAGAATTCAAATCCTTCATCGGCGGCTCATTGCGGCTCGGCCATGCCGCAACGCCGTCAAACCTGAAGATGGTCAGTACCCGCTTTATCGCGGTCGACGAATTAACGGCAGTCGCTAATCAGCTCGGCCTTGATGATCCTATGCAAATGTTGGAGGATCGCTGCTCATCGTACCCATCCACCTACAAAAAACTCTATATCTCCTCGCCGGGGATAAAAGGCATTTGCCGGACAGACGAAGCGTATCAAGAATCCGATCAGCGTAAATACCACATGCCTTGTCCGCATTGCGGCGACATGATCACTTTCGAATGGTCCGGACTGCACTGGGATAAAGGCGGCGACCGTGTCCGCTACGTCTGCCCGGAATGCGCCTGCGAGATTGAAGAGTATCAAAAAACCGATATGATCAAAGCGGGTCGCTGGGTACCGCAAAACCCCGAGTCAAAAGTGCGCGGCTATACCATCAACTGCCTGTATTATCAGATAGGCCTGGGCCCAAGCTGGAAATCCCTGGTAAAGATGTTTTTAAAATGCATCAACGACCCGGCCAAACTAAAAACCTTCATCAATAGCCGCTTGGCCGAAGCCTGGGAAGATCCCTCCATGCGCTCGGTCAAGCTCAACGTCATCGCCGACCGCGCCGAACCCTACCGCCTGCGTGTCGCCCCGCTTGGCGTTTGCGCCGTTACCGCCGGAGTCGATACCCAAGACAACCGCCTGGCTGTGCAAATTGTCGGCTGGGGCAAGGGTATGGCTTGCTGGGTGCTGGACTACATCGAACTGATGGGTGATCCCGCCGATGATGCCGTTTGGATAGCTTTAACCGACCTGCTCAACCGCCCAATCGAACACATCAACGGCCACGCCCTGCCGATCCAAGCCACCGCCATTGACGCAGGCGGACACCGCACCGAAGCCGTCAAAGACTTCGTGCGCCGCCGCATGATCCGCCGCCCGATGGTCATCTTCGGCGCTGTACCCAACAACGCCCCGGTACTGTCCCGGCCCAAAGCCCAAGATGTCAACTGGAAAGGCCAATACAACAAACGCGGTGTCATGATCCAGCACGTCGGCACCGTAGCGGTTAAAAACGTCCTGTTCGGCCGCATGAGCACCGACGGCGATAAAGACAACGCCTCCCGGCTGCTGCATTTTTCCGAAGATTTGCCGCGCGAATACTTCACCGGCATTGTCTCGGAAACCTTTAACCCACGCACCAACCGCTTCGAGACCAAGCGAGGCGCACGTAACGAATCGCTGGACACGCTGGTTTACGCCTACGCCGCCGCTCATCACCATGAATTGCGGCTGCACCTGCATACCGCTGCTAAGTGGGATGAATTGGGCACAAAACTGGCGACGGTGTCGAGCGATGAATATAGGCGATTGCAAGACCAGGCGGCAAAAGCCGCCCGGCAACCGCTATTGCCGGTATTGCCCAAAGCACCCATAACCAAAAAACCTAAACGGAATAGCCAACTATTATGACCGGAATAATTCAAGAGATGCGCCGCGTGGTTGCCAGCGTGGTGGGTGATGACCAAAAGGCCAGCGACGTGGTTTATGCACTGATCACAAACTTTGGCGGCGAACGCTTAACCATGCCGGCTAATGATTATGATAAGCGCAATCAGGAAATAAAAGACCTGCACGATTCCGGCGCTACGGTTGAGCAGCTGGCTAGGCGTTACCGGCTATCGCCAAGAACCGTCTATAGAATTTTGGACTAAGAAGATAAGCCCCGCACAGCCATGAACCTATTGACTCATAACGAAAACGGCCTTATCCTTGCTCGTACTGCCCCTTATTGGGCAGGCGGGTTTGGTCGCCCGTATGGTTCTGGCGCAGAAGCTTCGCGCCGTCAGGTTCGTGGCTTTTTTTATGCCCTCACAGTTATGGTGGGTGGTGTATTGGGAGGCTGCGAAGCCTGCCGGACCCAGAGCCCGGTCGACCAACCCGATACATCATCCACCACCCTAAGTTTGGTCGCTTCGGTTGGTGGTTTAAAGCTACTGCTCTGGAGTTACATCATGAACACTCAAGTTACAGGCGAAATCCGCCCAGCAAAAACAACCAAAATACCCCACTTTGTCTGCGACGAACGCGGCAAGTACCGCGCCTCAAAGCCTCTCACCGATAAGCAAATCATCAAGGCCGCTAAGTCTATTTTAGATAACAGCTTTAGCCCTGGCACATTACTGGTTAACCCTGGCGACGCCAAGACCTGGCTACAAGTTCATTATCAAGATATGGAGCACGAGGTATTCGTTTGTGTTTTCCTGGATACCCGGAACCGCGTTATTTCTCATGAGGTTTTGTTTCGCGGCACGATTGACGGGGCCAGCGTTTACCCACGAGAGGTGGTCAAGCGGGCTTTGCAACTGAATGCCGGGGCGGTCATCTTTGCTCATAATCACCCGTCAGGCGCTACAGAACCTAGCCCGGCAGACGAAAAAATAACCCGCTTGCTAAAAGAATCATTGGGATTGCTGGATATACGGGCGCTTGATCACTTTATCCTGGGCAAGAAAAGCGTTTTTTCATTTTCAGAGCATAATCTTATTTAGAGGTAGTACCATGTCGAATGCATTGCAACAATTTCAATTTTACACCTTCACATTGGAAATTATAGAAAGTGAAGGCGAGCCTTGGTTTATTGCCAGTCCATTAGCTGAATTTCTTGGTTATCAGAATCCAGCTCGCGATATTCGTACAAATGTTGATGATGAGGATATACAAAATATGTATATCCCAGTTAAATCAAACAATTATATCTGTGTTAATGAGTCTGGACTTTACTCTCTAGTTATCCGTAGCAGCAAGCCAGAGGCAAAAACCTTCAAGCGCTGGGTAACGCATGAAGTTTTGCCTTCTATTAGAAAGCATGGTTATTACCTAAGCCCTGATTTGGCTAACCCAGGTCTTGACGAAGTCACCGGCAACCTGCCATTCCAGCGCCTCAATACCGCAAAATTCGACACATTGCGAAAAACGTCAAGATCGCTGGCGCAAGCTTACTTATTGGAATGCGGCATCACGCCGGATTATGTTCAACAACAGATCGGTCAGGTAGGCCATCATTCAGCCATCTATGGTGAAAAAACATCAAATAGCCTTGATGTTTTGGTGGAGCGTTTCGTTGAAGATTGGAAAGGCGTTGGCATGGTGATCGCTGCGCCTTATGCGCACTGCTTAAGCACACAAGCCTTGCGCTTGTTTCATGCCTGGGCAGATGGAAAAAATATCCCGTTGCGCATGGGCGATAATCACATTATTCCGGCTTTAGCTCGTCATCCTGATCTATACAGCAAGCGAGTCAGAATATCGCGCGGCTCTGCGCCAAGAGCGCTGCTCATGATTGACGGTTTAAAAGCGCCTGATGATGTTGATTACACCAACTGGCTGGGTGGTTGCGTTGCTGAAATGGAAATGGCGCTTACGCAAATGGGGGTTTCTTAACCTAAACCTCTAGCGCCGAGTGTTACAGGTCTGGCCGCGTCTTTTTGTTGCTCAGTATTGTTTAAACCTTGTAAGCTTTTTCCCAATATTCATACCGACGCATATACGGTATTGTAAGGGGTCAACTAATGAGGTGTGATATGAAAAATAAAATAATGATGGCGGCTGTGTTGCTTTTACTGTTCGGGTGTAGCGATCCTAAAGATATTGTTTTAGGCCCTGAGCCTTTAAAGCAACTTGCAGATCAAGGGGAGCAGATCAAGAAATTGCCCGAGGAAGAAAGGACGCTTTTAGCTGCGTATCTCACGGCAAACGCAATAGGTAATTTATTTGGCGGACAAGCAAAAGCTGTTACCGGCATGACGATCGGTGAAGTCCTTGCGGATGCGCAAGCCTGGAAAGAAAAAATGCAAGCCCGAGAAGTAGAGGCGAAAAAGAGAGAGGCTGAAGCTGAAGCGCTAAGGGCAAAGATAGTCGCTGAGCGCCAGATTATTGCTGATAAAATTTCGTCGAGTGCCGTTGTTACTATTATTGAAAAGAAAGTGCTGCCAGAGGATTTTTCGGTAAAGCGTTTTGGTGAGATGCTCTCATTAAGATATGTAATCGAAAATAAATCAACTAAGGCTATCCAGCAAATCAAAGGAATAGCTGTATTTAAAGACGCTACAGGAGATCAGATAGGGGAATTATATGTTGATATTAACGAACCGGTAGCGGCTGGAAAAACTCTAAACACTACAACCGGCATTGGATGGAAGATTAATCCGTTCCTTGCTGGGGATGTTGAGAAAATTGCAAGAACAGAGCTTAGTTCAATGACAGCTATTTTTGAGCCGGAAGCAATTGCGTTTGATGACGGTGAAATCATTAAAGCGCCAGATATTGATTAGTAAGTTCCCAGGTTGGGCAGCAGCTTTTCGTTGCCCAATGTCTTAACTAGGTAATCAACCCTATAGACTTTTTTAAAAAGTGACATTTTCTGCCTAGTTTTTGTCACAACATATCAGCCATGATAGCACCATGGCATACACACAAACTCAACTCAACGCATTAGAAACCGCAATCGCACAGGGCGCTTTGTCCGTGCAATTCGGCGAGCGGCGCATCACCTATCATTCTCTCGCTGAGATGGAACGGTTGCGTAATACTATGCGTTCAGAGTTGGGCGTGGCAACACCTGCCACTGCAAGAGCGCGCATTATCAATATTCCGACAGGGAAGGGGCTATGACCAACGTCGTCCCTTTTAAACGCCGCTACGATGCCGCCAGCAAAACTACGCGCACCAGCAACTGGCTAACGCCAGCAACAGACGCCAATTCGGCAATTTCAAATCCCTCCATTATCCGCAACCGGGCGCGCGATTTAGTTCGCAACAACCCGTGGGCGAATAAGGGCGTGTCCGTCATCACTAACAACGTGGTCGGCTACGGCATCCTGGCGCAGTGGAAAGCAAAAACTAAGGCCAACACCAAACGCGCTCAGGATTTGTGGAAGGCTTGGGCCGAATCAACCCAGTGCGACGCCTATGGGCTGACCGACTTCTACGGCATCCAGCAGTTAGCTATGCGGGCGATGGTTGAGTCCGGCGAATGCTTTATCCGGCTGCGACCTCGCCTTGCCTCTGACGGGTTGGCTGTACCGTTTCAATTGCAGCTGCTTGAAGCAGATTATCTTTACGAGTTCGCCGACGGCCCTTTGCAAAACGGTGGCTATGTCCAGCGCGGCATCGAATACGATGCTATCGGTCGGCGTGTTGCCTATCTGTTGTATAAAGCCCATCCCGGCGCAACAGGCCGTTTTTACGGCACTTTTAGCTTCGGTTATTCCCGCGTCCCGGCTTATGAAGTCATCCATTTATTCCGCAGCGACCGCCCAGGACAAGAGCGCGGGGTATCGTGGCTTGCTCCGGTAATGATCCGCTTGCGAGAGCTGGACATTTACGAGGATGCCTATTTAAACCGCCAGAAACTCGCCAACCTGTTCGCGGCATTCATCTATACCGACGAACCCGCCGAGACAGAAGAAGAGTTCAGCGACGTTTCAGAATTAACCCCCGGCTCCATGTACACCATGAAGCCAAACCGGCGCATAGAATTTACCATCCCGCCAAAAGCTGACGATTACGGCCCTTATACGGTCGAGGTGCAGCGCGGCGTTGCTGCCGGTCTTGGCATCACTTTCGAGTCATTAACCGGAAATTTATCCGAGGTTAATTTTTCATCCGCGCGCATGGGCTGGCAAGAATTTGGCCGCAGCATTGATGCCTGGCGCTGGCAGTTGTTTATTCCGCGCGTCTGCGGCGGTGTTGCCCGCTGGTTTTCTGATTATGCTGGCATTCCCGACCTATCGCAAGAATGGACTCCGCCAGCAAGAATGATGGTCGATCCAGCCCGCGAGATTCCGCCGATTATTGCGATGGTCAGGGCGGGGCTTTGTCCGTTGCCAGAGGCGATCAGGTCATTGGGCTACGATTTTCATGCCACGATGGAGGAGATAAAACTCAGTAACGATTATCTGGATCAGTTGGGGCTGATTCTTGACAGCGATCCACGAAATGTCGCCGGATTAGGACAAATACAAACAATAGGGGCTAGTGATGCCAAAACAAACAAGACAGCTGCCTGATTTACATACGCGGGCAGATTTCGCCCCAGCAACGCTAAACGAAGCAGCGAGAACGGTAGAGCTTACCTGGTCAACTGGAGCACAATCCAGAAGATTTGACGACTGGGACGACTGGATAGAAGAGCTGAGTATGAATCCGGCTGATGTCCGCATGGATTTTCTTAACTCTGGATCGGCGCCGCTGCTGGCAGATCACAACAATTATGGCCTTGGCGGCGTGATTGGTGTAGTTGAAAGGGCGTGGATTAAAGATGGCGTCGGTCATGCCGTGGTCAGGTTTAGCGAGCGTGATGATGTTGAAGTCATTTTTAAGGACGTAAAAGCGGGAATTTTAAAAAATATCAGCGTTGGCTACAAGATATACAAGATGGAAAAGCAGCCGCAAACAGAAACGCAAAGCGGACTGCCCATTTATCTGGCAACTGACTGGGAGCCTAAAGAAATATCAATAGTTCCAATCCCTATTGAAGGCGGTGCAAAAATCCGCAGCGAAGGGAATACAAGTTCCGTAACAATTATTAACAAAGAGGTTAAGGCAATGCCTAAAACAGTCGAAGAAAAAACGACCGAAACACGGGCGGATAACGCTCCGGCTGTATCGGTTAAACCAGAAGCCAGAATCGATGAATCTGCTATCCGTGCAGATGCAGCAAAGCAAGAGCGTCAGCGTCAGGTGGACATTCGTAAATTTGCCCAGATGTCCCGTGCTGATGATGCTGTTGTTAATGGTTTCATTGAGCGCGGCGATAGCTTTGAAGTTGCAAAAGAGCAAATGCTTAAAAAATGGTCTGAAAAAGTTGACTCAGAAGCAACTCGCGGCGATGCATCAGTAACCACCGACGAAAAAGACAAATTTATCGAAGCGGGCGTTAACGCCATCCGTGGCCGTGCCGGTGTCGATAAGATGGATGCTGGCAACGAATTCCGTGGCATGCGTATGACGGAAATCGCCAAGTTGTGCCTTGATCGTGCAGGCGTGTCGTCCAGAGGTATGGGTGAACTGGAAATGGTAAAACGTGCATTCACCACCAGCACCAGCGACTTCCCGGTATTGCTTGAAAACGCCATGCATAAGACCTTGCAAGGAGCTTATGCAACAGCGCCTGATACCTGGAGCCGCTTTTGCTCCGTCGGGTCAGTGACAGATTTTCGCGCTCACAACCGTTACCGCTTAGGGTCATTTGGCAATCTGGATGCGCTGGGCGAAAACTCAGAGTTCAAGAATAAATCGATCCCGGATGGAGAAAAATCAACCATCACTGCGACCACTAAAGGCAACGTGATCAATATCAGTCGCCAAACCATCATCAATGACGACTTGTCCGCTTTTATCGGCCTATCGAAAATGCTGGGACGTGCCGCGCGCAGGACTATAGAGGCTGATGTCTATGCTCTGCTTGCCAGCAACCCGCTTATGTCTGACGGCATTGCTTTATTCGACGCAGCGCATGACAACCTTGCAGGCACTGCGGCGGTTGTTTCTGTTGCATCTATTGAGGCCGCGCGGGTCGCAATGGCGAAACAAATGGACGTAAGCGGTAATGACTTCCTGGATTTGCGCCCAGCGTTATGGCTTGGCGGAATGGGTGCAGGCGGCAGCGCCCGTGTTGTCAACGAAGCGCAATATGATCCTGATACCGCAAACAAGCTGCAAAGCCCTAACAGGGTGCGCGGATTGTTTAGAGATGTAATCGACTCACCGCGCATTTCTGGAAATGAATGGTATGTATTCGCCGATCCTGCCGAGTCTCCCGTTATCGAAGTCGCCTTCCTGAATGGCGAGCAAGAACCGTTTTTAGAAAGCGAGCAAGGCTTTGAAGTTGATGGTCTGCAATGGAAAGTGCGCCTTGATTATGGTGTGGGGTTAAACGACTACCGTGGCGCATACAAAAACGCCGGCGCTTAATATGGTTGGGTTTGGCGTTAGCTGAACCTAACATTTTACTTACCAGTTGAAACAGAATAGTAGGCAACAACATGGCTATAAATTTTAAACATTCCGGTGAAAATATTGATTACGTCAATGGCACCGGTGCCATCATTAAAAGTGGCGATCCAATCGTTATCGGTAACGCGCAAATTGGCATTGCCTTGGTTAATATCGCCATCGGCGCAACCGGTACGGTAAAAAAGGAAGGCGTTTTTGTCCTGGCTAAAAACACCAGCGATGCAGTCGTGCAAGGTCAGAAACTCTGGTGGGACGCAACGGCCAACGAGGTCGTTAACGCCCCGGCGCTTAACTCCTACTTTATCGGCTATGCAGACAAAGCAGAGCTGGCCGCAACAGCAACCGTGCATGTCGATCTGGAAGAATTCAGCGAAGAAGGCCCGCGTACTTTAACCCTGGCGGCAACCGGTGCACAAACCCTGAATGTAGGCGACTTCGGCAGCGGCGATTTGACCTTGCTGGCAACTAATACCGCTGCGCAGACGGTCAACATCCCCAGCGTAGCAACTATTCCGCCCGGCGCCAAGTTGATTGTAAAAAAGACCTCAGCCGATGCTTTTGCAGTGACGCTCGATCCAGCCGCGTCCGAAACAATTGCAGGCGGTGCCACGTTTGCCACGCTTGATGCGGCTAATGATTTAGGCCAGTTCGTGTCTACCGGCGCGGCCTGGGTGTTGATTAATTCAGTTATTGCAGCTTAAGCCATGCTCGGTATTGATGACGCCATAACAGCTGTAACCACGCTGGCCGATAGCGCAATTAAGCGTATTTGGCCGGATGCCACAGAAATTGAAAAAGCTAAACTGGCAGAGCTATCACAAGAGATGCAGAACCAGTTTAATTTGGTTATGGGCCAGCTCGACATTAATAAAATCGAGGCGGGTAGTAGCTCGGTGTTTGTGTCGGGTTGGCGTCCCGCGATTGGCTGGATATGTGGGGCAGCATTGGCGTACTCGGCGTTGATTGAGCCATTCGCGCGATTTGTCGCAGTAGTTGCCTTTGGTTACGCCGGTATTTTCCCGGTTATTGACACTAATATTACGTTGCAAATCCTGATGGGGTTGTTGGGACTATCAGGGATGCGGTCTTTTGAGAAAACAAAAGGCGTCGCCCGTTAATCTTCTTTTGACTATGGACAAGATGATGCCAGAAAAAGACCCGCTTTCATACACGCTGTTGACCTATGCCTGGGTATTCGCTCTGTCGTTATTCGGCGGGTGTGTTGGATACTTGCGTAAGGTTAAGGCCGGAATTATCAGCCGGTTTAGTATCCATGAATTGTTGGGAGAATTGTTGATCAGTGCATTTGTCGGGGTAATCACCTTTTACTTGTGCGAGTACGCGCAGCTCCCAGGTCCGCTGTCTGCGGCTTTTATCGGCATTTCAGCGCACATGGGTAGCCGGGCGATATTTATATTTGAGACGGCGGCAGATCGCGCGTTTGCACGATTCACAACAACAGGAAAGTTATGACCGACATCATCGACCAAGCCAACGATTACGCCGAGAAAGAGCGCGAAATCGCTATAGCTAACCGTATTCCGTTTACGCTGGATGCGGGCAAACCTGGCGACTGCGATTTCTGCGGCGAGTGGTTTGGGCGGCTTGTCGATGGCGCTTGCGTGCCGTGCCGCGATAAGTATCAGCCTCGTGGGGGCAGATCATGAGTTTTGCAACCGCCTTTGCTTCGGCCGATGCTGTGATTATGTCAGCGCTGGGTGACGACATCGTGCTGACGCCGCCTGTTGGCGCGGCTCTGCCGGTTAAGTGCGTGCTAGCATCCCGTCCCGGAAAAAACAATCAGGACGGCTATTCGTGGCTGGATAACATCATTGCTAAAGTGGATGTTTACAGCGTGATCGTTGAGGTGCTAGACAATGATGTGCCAGGGATCTGTAAGGGTTGGTCAGCGCTGTATTTTGGTAAAATCTATGACGTTTCAGAAGCCCTGCCAAAAGGCGATGGCGTGTTGGTCGTTATTTTAAATCAGCCGGGCAACACCACGGCCACAGCCAACGGGTGGAAATAAGATGGCGATCACCGGTGGCTCAGATTTTGGCTGGCTCGATGTTGAGCTAAATACCAGCGACCTTGATCGGTTAGAGCTAAGCGTTTTATCGCCCGCCGCAATAAAACGCATCCAGTCGCGGGCTATTAATGAAACTACGGCATGGATAAAAAGCCGGTTGCTGCGAGAGCTACCCTCTGCAACAGGTCTCCCGAGAAAGAATTTATTAGGCAGGGTAAGGCAAGGTATGGCTTCGGCAAATCTGAATGCCATTATTACCGGCAAAGTCTGGCTAGGGATAAAGCCAATTGATGCGATGGCGTTAAAAGACGAAGGCGCAATCGATAGCGGTTATATGGCGGGCGGTTTTTATTTTAAGGGCGGATTTAAGGCTGTGACAAAATCCGGGCATACCGGAATTTTTGCACGCAAATCAAAGGCCCGGTTGCCTATCAGACGCCAAAACGTCAGGATCGACAGTTTTGCCAATGAAGTCGTCCGCCGCCTAATCCCCCAAGCTGAGCAGCAGCTATCCAGCCGGACCCAGCGCTTAATCGGATTTGAGTTAGAGAGGGCGACGCGATGACCGCGCTTACAGTTCCCAGTTTTCATGCAGCTATCAAAGCCACCATTGCCGCGCATTTCGGCGCTAACGTCAATACGGTTGAATGGTACGAGCAGGGTGATGAGGCAAGCGGACAGCCAAAACCGATAAAAACGCCGGCCATTATTCTGGAGTTGGAGTCATTTAGTCCAGGCGACGATGTTGGCGACGGCAGAACGCCGTTGGACTGTCAAATTACGGCGAATTGTATCCTTGGAAGGTCAACCCCCGATTTGCAGATACAGACTAGCAACTTTGCGGCGCAATTTCTATCAAACGCCAGGAATAATAAATGGGGCCTTGCGCGTGATGCAAGTTTCCCTAGTAGTTTTACTGCTGGGCCTGGCAAGTTCGACCCTGAAAAAAACGGCTACGAGTCGTGGTTCGTGTCGTGGGACCAGACATTTTATTTAGGCGACAGCATTTGGGCGCCGTCAGGCATTGTGCCGTCTACCGTATATTTAGGGCAGTCGCCATTGATCGGCACTGGCAATGAAGATCAGTACATACAGGTAGCGCCATGAGCTTTGATGTAACTGAAATAGACCGCCGCATCAGTAACCTGATTCGCATCGGCAAAGTGGATCAGGTTAATTATGGCATTAGCCCGCCCAAGGCCAGAATTTGGATAGGCGAGGACTCTAAAGAGCGTGGATTTTTAACGGAATGGCTGCCGTGGTTTGGACTGAGCGCGGGCGAGGATAGAAGTTGCGACCCGCTCGACGTAGGCGAGCAGGTTATGATTTTCTCGCCCAGCGGCGAGATGAATCAGGGCGTCGCGTTGGCTGGGATATTCCAGACCGCGCACCCTTACCCGGTCACGTCACCCGACAAGCACAACACCACTTACAAAGATGGCGCAGTAGTCGAATATGATCGGGTTGCTCATGCCTACAAAATAAATATTCCTTCCGACGGGTCAGTTGTTATCACTGTCGGCAGGACAACTCTGGAGCTAAAAGACGGAGCAACGACGCTGACAACGCCGAAATTCGAGGGGCTACAATCATGAGTTTCGGTATAGCGGTAAATACGACAGATTCTGCCGGTGGCGAACAATTAAACGGTGGGCAGTCCTGGTTTTTTGTCGAGTCCCAAAAAGTCATTCTTTTGGGCGATCCAGTTCAGGGGCATGGCACAGGCGCACATGCTGCGCCGGTTATGGCTGAGGGCTCGGCATGGATGACGCTGGGCGGCGTTCCTGTATGTAGGCAAGGGCATCTTGCTTCGTGCGGTCATGCGTCCAGCGGGCGCAATTGGTTTTTGATCTCATGATCGGAATCAACAACCAAACCGGAACGGCGTTGGGTGGCATTGATCACCTCAAGCAGTCCATCCGCGACATTTTGACAACGCCTATCGGCACACGAGTCATGCGCCGCGATTACGGATCGCGATTGTTCGAGCTGATCGATGCTCCTCTGAACGGAACAACGATTATCGATATTGTCGCGGCCACCGCTGAGGCGCTGGATAAGTGGGAACCGCGCATAAAATTGGAGCGGGTCGAGCTGAATGGCGTAACCGATACAGGTAGCGTGGAGTTGACACTGTACGGAAAATATAGACCTGAAGGCAACCAGATTCGGTTAGATGGGATTATTTTATGAATTTTACTCAGATTGATTTATCGCTGATACCGGCCCCCGATATAGTCGAGACACTGAGTTTCGAGGCGATAGTCGCCGATATGCTCGCCGATTTGCAGGTGCGCGACAGTGCATTTAGCGCCTTATTGGAGTCAGACCCAGCCTATAAAATTTTGGAGATTGCAGCGTACCGTGAACTGCTGTTGCGCCAGCGCGTCAACGATGCGGCGCTGGCTGTGATGCTGGCTAAGGCTAAAGGCCCGCAATTGGATCAGTTCGGGGCTAATCCTATTTACAACGTTCAGCGGTTATTAATAACCCCGGCTGATCCGAATGCTATCCCTCCGGTCGCCGCAGTCTACGAGCAAGATGAGCCATTTCGTCGACGCATTCAACTGGCATTCGAAGGCATAACCACGGCCGGCAGTATCGGCAGTTACATTTTCCACGGACTGAGCGCCAGCGGCGATGTCGAGGACATTGCCGTTGATGCCGTGGAGTTCCATTTAGATGGCACAGGTTTAGTCGTGATTGATTATGCCGCCAATTTGATCACGCCGGAGCCTGGCATGGTGGCAATTACCGTATTATCCAGGCTGGGCAATGGTTCTGCCGATGCGCCGCTGCTAGCGTTAGTCGATACTGCCTTGAGGGCGGATAAAGTTCGGCCGTTGACGGATAGGCTAACCGTGCGCTCCGTGGAAGTCATCGATTACGTCATTGACGCTACCCTGTACTTTTATGACGGCCCCAGCAGTGCGACTGCATTGCAGGCTGCTGATGATGCGCTTAATGCCTATAAAGCCTCAGCCCGTAAAGTGGGCGATGACATCACATTAGCGGGCATCTATGCGGCGCTTAAGCAGCCTGGCGTGCAAAACGTCGTTTTGGCGAGTCCTGTTTCCGATGTAGTGATCAGTAAGCACCAAGTTGGATATTGCACGGGAATAACAATCACCAATGGCGGCGTAAGTGTCTAATCTGCTACCGCCCAATGCTAATCAGCAAGAGCATGCGCTGGATGATGCGATTTCCCGCGTGGGCAGCGTTCCTGTGGACATCGTTAAATTATGGAACCCTCAAACTTGTCCCGTGGCGTTTCTTCCCTGGCTGGCTTGGGCGTTGTCAGTTGATGAGTGGGACGAAACCTGGACCGAAACGCAAAAACGCAACACGATTGCCGTCAGCTACGAAGTGCATAGCCATAAAGGTACGCCGTTTGCGATCCACACAGCATTATCGGCGCTGGGTTATGACAATGTTACGATCAATGAAGGCACTGTCAATTACTACAACGGTGCGCATACCTATGACGGCAGCTGGACGTATGGAGCTGACAGTGCGTGGCCGATGTTCGATGTCGTGTTAAATATCGGGTCGACTCCCGATGAGGCTATGATTCAAAAAATACGCGACCGCATTATGCGTTATAAAAACGCCAGATCGGTGCTGCGTAATTTGATATTTGCGAACTTATTTTATGACGGAACGTGGGCTTATGATGGGACAAAAAAATACAATGGCGGAGTACTGTAATGGCTGATCTACCGGAAACGGCTACATATGATGTAGGTGTCTATCAAAAAGAAACTAACGATATTGCAATGGGCGGTCCCGACGGGAAAGCGAACGCGGGAATCAGAAATTTAGCAAATCGTACTGCATATCTAAAGCAGCATCTGGATTCTTTGGAGACTATCGTTCCTCAAGCCGAAGCGGAGGCCGGAACGGCTACAATAGTGAGAGCGTGGAATGCGCTACGCGTCAGGCAGGCGATTAATGTAGCCGTTGCGAGCGTCGTTAATTCGGCGCCTGCGGTGCTTGATACTCTGTCCGAATTAGCCGCCGCGCTGGGTAACGATGCCAGTTTTGCCGCAAACGTAGCTAACGCGCTGGCGCTAAAAGCGCCGATTTCAAGCCCGGCGTTTGCCGGAGATCCGACGACGCCAACTCCATCTCTATTTAATAATGGCGGATCTGTCGCCAGCACGGCGTTCGTTAAAAAAGTGCTGGGTAATTTTTCCGGGTATTATTATTTAGACGCTTCGACCGAATTATCGGTAACACATTTGGGAGGTTTCATAAATCTGGGGGGGAACACGCCCAATCAAATATATACGTTACCGGGATTGTCCAGCACATTGGATGCAACGATGTCCCCCGGATTATGGCTTTGCAATATTTCCGGTCAGCCCGTTATGCTTAAAGGATGGGAAAATGAAACAATTATATCCCCACGAGGGGCCGGGAATACGCTGATATTAGCGGTAGGCGAATCATGTTTTGTCAGCGGTAATGATGCACAGAACTGGAACATCGGTGGATTAACACTGGCGATCGGCGTCGGTCAAACAAACAGAGACAAAACAGCAGAACGCGCTATGAATACGACGTATACCAACAGCTCATATTCACCCATAGCTGTGACAATGTCGATCACTAACTCGGTGCAGGCGCATGCGATTATACGCGTCACGAACCCGTACACCGGCGAAATATGTGAAATTATAGGCAGCGGCTCTTACCTGGGCTATGACCAGGCATGCACGGTATCGGCGATAGTGCCGCCGTTTCACACGTATAGGGGGCTCACGAATATAGGGACGGCCTCGTTAATCAATTGGTCAGAACTTTATTAGGATCGCTTTTATGACACATAAATATTTCAAAGATCCCGCTGGAACGGAAATATACGCCTACGATGCGGATGGATCACAAGATGATTTCATCCTGCCGGGTCTGATCCCTTGCTCCAAAGCTGAGGCGGATGAGATTCGATTTCCGTTCGCCGATCACATAATAGCGAAAATAGCTGAAATAAAGAACGCGCGGGATGCTGCGGTGGGGAGCGGCTTAACAAGTGCCGCGCTTGGATCACCACATGCTTACGGGACGCAGGCGGAAAACAGGAATTACTTAAATAACTTGATCTCGCTGGGCAACGGCGGCAAATTCACCTGCACCGATGTTGATGGGATTAAAGCCCGTAGGCTGCATACGCACGCTCAGCTGCTGGCGCTGGCGCACGACATTGAGGCGCATATCTCCGCTCAGTTCGACCACTATGAAACCAAATTGGCAGAGATCGACGTCATAGTTAATTCGCCGTCACCTGCTTACACCGATTTTGACTGTGTTGTCTGGTAATGACACGGAGATCGTTAATTGTAATAACTTAATTTTATCACCCGGAGTTTAAAAAGATGTCCGAACAATTCTTACACGGCGTCGAAATCGTTGAGGTAGACGATGGACAGCGCCCCATTAGTACCGTCAAAGCATCTGTTATCGGATTGATTGGGACGGCCCCCAACAGCGCTCCGGCAGCGACGGCCAGTCTGTTGACCGGCGTAGTCGCAAGCAATAACGCCATCACATACACAGCCGTTACGCCCGGCAAAGCGGGTAACGACATCACTGTGCATCATAAAGACCCGAAGGGCAACAGTCAGGCGCTCAGCGTATCTGTCAGCGGCACGGTGATTACGGTTAATCTTGCCACCGGCGTTACCGGGGCAATTACATCAACCGCAGCGCAAGTTATTGCCGCAGTTACCGCCAGTGCAGCGGCTGCTTTATTAGTTACTTCAGCGAACACCGGCGCATCGACAGGCGCTAGTGCGGTAGGGGCATCGGTTAAGGCGCAGCCGTTGTCGGGCGGCGTAAACGAGGCTTTCCCGCTCAACACTCCGGTGCTGGTAACTGGTAGCCGCAACGAGGCCGCAGGGCTTGATACGGTAGGTGACAAGCAGGGCACATTGCCTGATGCGATGGACGATATTTTCGATCAGGTCGGCGCAATGGTTGTTGTGGTCAGGGTTGCGGAAGGCATTGATGCCGCCGCGACCAAATCCAACATTATTGGCGGCATCAATGCAGGTGTGCAGGTGTTTTTAAATGCCGAGTCTGTCGTCAAGGTGCGGCCTCGCATCCTGATTGCGCCTGGATTTACCAACGATGTTGCAGTGGTTTCCGAATTGCTGGGCATTGCTGACAGGATGAAAGCGGTTGTCCCTACCGAGGGACCTGGAACGGATGACGCCGCCGCGATTAGTTTTCGCGAGAATTTCGGCAGCAAGCGAGTGTATGTTGTCGATCCTCCTGTCAAGGTCTGGGATACCATTTCTAACTCTGAAGTAAGTCGGCCAAATTCGGGCCGTGTGGCCGGGATAATAGCCAAATCGGACAACGAGCGTGGTTTTTGGTGGAGCCCATCCAATCGGGAGGTCTACGGTATTATTGGAACGGGCCGGGCAATCGACTTCACTTTAGGCGATGTTAACTCTCGAGCTAATTATCTCAACGAAAATGAAGTAGCTACCATCATTCAAAAGGACGGCTACCGTTTATGGGGCAACCGCACTTGTTCAGCCGATCCAAAGTGGGCGTTTTTGTCAGTGGTAAGAACTGCCGACATGATCGAGGAATCGTTGTTAGTTGCTCACATGTGGGCAGTAGATCGCAACATCACTAAAACCTACATTGAGGATGTCGTTGAGGGTGTGAACGCCTATTTACGGCACCTGGTTACTGTCGGCGCTATTTTGGGCGGTTCTTGCTGGGCTGATGAAGCTTTGAATACGCCGGATCAAATCAGCCAGGGCAAGGTGTATTTCGATTTCGACTTTACCCCTCCTTATCCTGCTGAGCATGTCACTTTCCGCAGTCATTTGGTCAACGATTACATTAAGGAATTATTCTAATGGCACTGAACGATATTTTAAAGAATTTAAACCTGTTTGTTGATGGTCGCGGCTATGCCGGTAACGTCGAAGAATTGTCGCCGCCCAAACTGACCATGAAAACCGAAGAATTCCGAAACGGCGGCATGGATGCGCCGGTTGAAGTTGAAATGGGCATGGACAAACTGGAGGCGAGCTTCTCTCTGACTAAATACGATGCCGAGGTGTTAAAGATATTTGGACTGGCTCCCGGCAACATCAAGCCGCTGACTTTCCGTGGCTCCCTCAGCAGCGAGGACGGCATAGAAAAGCCGGTCATTATCCAGATGCAAGGCATGTTGAAAGAAATGGACCCTGGCAGCTGGAAACCGGGTGATAAGGCGAGCCTGAAGGGATCGTTGGCACTGCGCTATTACAAACATACGATCGGCAACGAGGTGGTACATGAAATCGACGTGCCGAACATGATCCGCATCGTCAACGGCGTAGATCAATTAGCAGTCACGCGTAAAAACCTGGGGATGTAAATGAGCGAATACATTGTAAAAAAAGCGATTGA
The DNA here is from genome assembly GCF_002934365.1 of Methylobacter tundripaludum. Taxonomy (GTDB): domain Bacteria; phylum Pseudomonadota; class Gammaproteobacteria; order Methylococcales; family Methylomonadaceae; genus Methylobacter_A; species Methylobacter_A tundripaludum_A. The sequence continues at coordinate 113,316 of NZ_PTIY01000003.1, forward strand.
AGGCAATGCCGAAGGCGACACTATCAAGCTGAACAGCAGGCAGGCTAAATACCTGTTGTTGTCTGGTCACATTGAATTAAAACCGGCTGAAAAGCCCAAAACAGAGGTTAAGTAAATGAGCGCAGAAACGGCACAAACATTACCGGGCAGTGAGGCGATAGAACTGCTGTTCCCGCTGGAAAACGGCCTTAGCAAATTGACCATGCGCCGCCCGAAAGTCCGGGACATACGCGCAGCAAGTAAGGTTGAGGGGGGCGATGTTGAGGTGGAAATCGCTATGTTCGCTAATCTATGCGAAGTAGCGCCCGAAGACATAAACAACATGGATATGGCTGATTACGGCGCGATTCAGAAGGTGTATAAAAGTTTTTTGTCTGGTCGGAAAAAGACATCAGAATCGCCTGCATCGTCGTAGCCGCTAGTACCGGTTGGCGGCTTAGCGAGATGCAGGATTGGACTTGTGATGATTTGCTTGAATGGTATGAGTCAGTGAAAGAAGCGAGAGAACGGCGGCTAATAGGATGACCGCGCAAAGATACGGCAGTAATAACAGCAGAGCGGCAAGGGGTGCGGCAATAGCCGCAACAACCAGCGCCGCCCACGCCGGATTATCGCCTTGGATCATGACAATAAAGCAACCGGAAAAACTGAGCGCCATGATCGCCTGCGGATGATACGGCCAACTCATAATGCGGTCGAAGATGGATTTAGGCATAAAACCTCCTGTGTGAGCCTTAAGTATAATCAATAATACCGGACATTGTCATGGCAAATAACATATCGTTAGGCATCATTATCGGCGCTGCGCTGTCCGGCACCGTGGGGCGCACGTTCCAGACGCTGGATGCCAAAGCCGTCGGGCTCGGTAAGAGTCTGCAAAGCGTTCGGCTGGGCCGTGCTGCGTCTGATGATGTGATGCAGTATCGGACAAAACTGGCTAATCTGACAGCTGCGCAGCACCAGTTTGGCTCAAGCAATACGAACCTGGTCGGGCAGATTGCAAGAACTGAATTGGCGTTGGGCAAAGCATCGGAAAAGGCCAGAAAATACGGCATCGATGTCGGCAGCATCGTTGGCGAAAACCGCAAGCTGATACAGTCAGAGCAAGCGCTGTCGAGGCAGCTGGCGCGTACCAATGCGCTAAAAGCCAACCGCGACCGGCGTAGCGAGCTGGGCGGGCAAATGGTCGGGACTATCGGCATGGCCTATGCGGCATCAGCTCCGATTAGTGAGGCCGTCAAATTCGAAACAGCAATGGTAGGCGTCTCAAAGCAAGTTAGCGGCGCGCGCGATCCATCCGGTCAGTTGACCGGCGTCTACGCGGATATGCGAAAGCAAATCCAAATGCTGGGCCGTGAAATGCCTGTCGCCACGAACGGTATTGCCGATATGGTGACGGCCGGCGCTCGAATGGGTGTCGAAAAAGAGAATTTAATAGGCTTCGCAAAAGTTACGGGGATGATGGCAACGGCGTTCGAGCTGCCGGAGGGTGAGTTGGCCGATAACATGGGGAAAATCGCCAAGCTTTACAATATCCCCATCAAAAACATTGAAGGCCTCGCCGATACCATAAACTATCTTGATGATAATGCTATCGCCAAAGGCGGGGATATTATCAGCTTTCTGTCGCGGGTCGGCGGTGTTGCGGCATCGGTAAAAATTGGCGACAAGAGCATGGCTGCTTTGGGTTCAACGCTTTTAACCCTCGGCGAGACTACCGATACGGCAGGCACAGCGACTAATGCGATGTTCCAAAAGCTAGCAAATGCCGAGGGCGGCACAAAGGACTTTAAAGAGGCGATGGGTAGCATTGGCCTAAGCCTTTATGATGTGCAAAAAGGCATGCAAATTGACGGAGAGGGTACGTTCCTGAAAGTGCTTGAAGCGATACGCAGCATGCCTAAAGGTCAGCGGTTAGGGATTATGGCGGATCTTGTTGGCATGGAGCATTCCGATACTATGGCAAAATTGGTCGGCGGTATTGAGGAGTATCGATCGCAAATCAAAATGGCGAATAGCGAAGCGGCCAAGGGCAGTATATCAAAAGAATTCTCAGCTCAATTGGCTACAACTGCTGCGCAATTGACTATCACAAAGAACAGGGCGACTGAGCTGGCGGTCAATTTGGGTAGCGTGTTATTGCCCGGATTTAATACCGCGCTGGGTGCTGCCGGGGGTCTATCATCCGATTTGGCTGATTTGTCGGCGGAATTCCCTGGGGTCACAAAAGTGGTAATAGGTGCTACAGTGGGTCTGATCGGCTTAAAAGTAACGACTTTGGCCGTTGGCTATGCCGTGACTGTTGTTAAGGATGTATTTACCGTTGCTGCCGGTATTTTGGATTTTTTCCAGTTGTCGTCATTAAGAGCTACCGGAGCATTGGTCGCGCAAAAAGCCGCTGTTCTCGGCGCGGCTATCCAGCAAAAAGCCCTGGCTACCTGGACCGGCGTGGTTACTACAGCTCAATGGTTATGGAATGCGGCCATAATAGCAAACCCTATCGGGGCAATGGTTGCCGTTGCCGTTGTCGCTGTCGCTGCCCTGGGTGCGGCCGTCTATTATATATATAACAATTGGGGTGGGATAACGACGTGGTTTAGCGGTGTATTTACGGCCATCGGCGGAGTAGTAACTACGGTGGGTAGCGCCATTGGGGCTGCTTTTTTTACTGCCGCATCATCTGTACGTGCAGTTTGGGAGCCAGTAATAAACTGGCTGGCTGAAAAGTTCGCATGGATTGGTCAATCAGTCGAGTGGATTAAGGGGATAGGTAGCTCGATTGGAGGGGTGGTATCATCGGCAGCTAGTAATATCTCTCAGCAAGCCAAAGGCACTGTATTAGGTGCGGCAATGGCCTCAACGGTTGCGGCGCCGGCGCTGGCTACGCCGTTGCCTGCGATGCCGCCTGCTGCTGGTTCAGCCCCCGCGACGGCTATTCATCAAACCAATACCGCGACGATCCATATCACCCAGCAGCCTGGGGAAGATCAAAACGCCCTGGCCGAACGGGTAGCAAAGCATTTGAAGCGGCAACAGGCCGCAGACGCCAGAGGCGCTTTGCATGATTAACATCATGATGCGCTTAGGGGTGTTTAATTTCTCCATCAACACCGCCGCTTATCAGGCCTTTAGCCGATCAACCGCTTACCGATGGCAGGCTGTCGAGCGTTACGGAAAGCTGCCGGCGCAACAATACACCGGCCCTGGCGATGATTCGATCACACTATCGGGCGACATCTACCCCGATTATGCTGGTGGACTGCATCAGATAGACAATATGCGCACCGAGGCCGGAAAGGGTCAGCCGTTGATATTGGTCGACGGTAACGGCTATGTTTGGGGTAAGTGGTGCATTCAGTCAATCGAAGAGAGCAAAGATACATTTTTATCCAACGGCGTGGCCCGCAAAATGTCCTTTACTTTAAAAATGACCCGATACGGTGAAGATGCATGACCCAATACCGCACCAAAACCGGCGATATGATCGATGCGATTTGCCACCGCTACTACGGCGGTAGTCCCGGTGCGGTTGAGCTGGTCTATGAGGTCAATCGAAACTTGGCCGATCATGGGCCCGTGTTGCCTTCGGGCGTAGTGATTGATTTACCGGAAATACCCGTCTCAGAAACGGTGAAAACGATTAAATTGTGGGATTAATATGGCGTCGGCATTTAAAGTAGATAAGGTAACACCGGCGTTTAAGGTATTAGCCGGCGGCTCAGACATTACAGCGCTCATCAACGATCGATTAATCAGCATCAAGACAACTGATGAGGCCGGTTTTAGGTCAGATACCTGCACTATTGAATTGGACGATCGGGATGGGCTGTTTGCCTTGCCGCGCAAAGGCGCAAAATTGGATATTTACCTTGGCTACGAAGAAACCGGGATTAGCAAAGTTGGCATTTACACGGTCGATGAAATCTCGTTAACCGGATTTCCTGAAACGCTGAGCATTAGCGGAAAAGCCGCTGACATGTCCGCCGGCGAGCTTAAATCTCAGCAAACCCGGCACTTCGATAACATTACTCTGGGCGATCTGGTTAAAACAATCGCCGGCAGTAACGGCCTTGTCGGCAAAACATCTGCCAATCTATCTGCTATCCAGTTGGGGCATGTGGATCAAACGCAAGAATCAGACCTGCATTTGCTCACCAGGCTGGCTGAAAAATACGGCGCTGTCGCCAAAGTTACTCACGATCATTTGATCCTCGCCAAAGCCGGCGAGTCGAAAAGCGTTGGTGGCGCCAGCTTATCGCCGATTATTATCGACAAAACACAGGTATCTGGGTACCAATGCACTATTGCAGATCGCGGTAAATATGCGGCGGTGACCGCGATGTATCACGACAAACAGACCGGGCAGAATATCGCGGTCAGCACCAGCGCCGAAAAACCTGCGCATACCCTGCGGCACACCTATGATGACCAGCAACAAGCGATCGAAGCGGCGCGGGCGAAAAAATCAGAGCTTGATCAGGGTGCGGCGACAGTCGACATTACTTTATCGGTCGGAGATCCAGATTTATTTGCAGAGTCGCCGTTGATTTTAAACGGGTTTAGGACTGGCATCGCCGGCGAGTGGACAGCAATTCGGGTCGAGCATTCGTTTAGTAAATCTGGGTTTACAACTCAGATTAACGCTAAAGTAAAGGCAGATTAGGATATTTGTTTGCGCCATCAGCGGCGTCAATGTCATCGCTTGAAATAATTCTGATTGGTTTGTTGATTCCGTCGGTGATGGTGCAACTTAAGTTGCCGCGCATCTTTGCCTTGAGCAGTAGAGCGTGGCCAAGCGCTTCAAGGTTATGAGGCTCTCCAATTATCAGAACTTCGTCATCTCTGCAAATGATGTAGGGTGTAGCGGTCATTTGTTCTCCTAACACGGCACTCAAGGTGACGCCGCCGTTCGGCGGCGCGGTTTTTTTTAAAAAAATCGTCGTTTTTACCGAATATTCCGTAGTTATAAATCTATCGGGTAATCAGTCCTAATAGGTTGTTGTCCGGCCCTTTTTGCCGCAATATCTTTTTCAAATGCCGCCAAATTCAGCAATGCCCGCATCATGCGGATGTTAAGTTCTTCGCCTGTATCTGGCGACCATCGGCCTACAACGTCTTCCAAAATTTCTCTTGTCTCTTGTGCTTGATTGCTCATATATACTCCAAAATAAATTTATAACCCATCGCTCAACGGCGACCTCCGCTACGCTACGGCGCGTTAGCTGTTGCGGGCAGCTTAAGACCGGCTCGCTCATAAGCTCGTTTTTGCAATTCCTCGGCCTCGTCCCAGTCCTCGCTAAATCGCGGCAATACTAATGTGATGCATCCCCATCCTTGCGGTGCGCCAATTAATTTACGGTACTCTCGCTCAATCCTTGCTACGGCATCGGCCACTTGTTGCCGCATCATTCGCGGTGTAGCAGCATTACCGGCTTGCGTCAATCCCATCCCATCAACAAGTACGGCTCGTGCAGTGGCGGTAGTATGTGGTCTTAGTCTTGTTTTTGATGCTGCTAAATCAAATTCTTCTGGCGTCATTGACTTTGGCCTTTTTTAGTCTTAGAGTGGCCCCGAGATCGTCAGGGCCTCATTGAAGTGAAGCTTCGTATTTATCGATTAGTTACTGCTAATCGATTTCCTTGACGGTCTCAAAATAAATCCTCAAAAGTTTCGGCGTCATCATCAAAGTCGAAATCGCCAAAAAATACGCAATCGTCCGCAGTGGCATCTATTTTAGTTACATCGCCTTCTGGCGAAACTTCAATAAATTCATTTGATCCTGCTTGAAATTTACTGGTGCGCCCAATTTTGTATTTACCTAATCCGCCCATTACTCGGTCTTCGTCAACGGCATAAATAACGCCATCAACATCAACGATGGCAAAGTCTGAATCAGGTCTGCTTGATGTGTATAGTGTTTTCATTGTCTTATCTCCGATAATCACCGGCTTCGTCCGGTATCCGCCTGGATCAGTTATCTACTCCATTGACTAAAGATTCTCCTCCTTTTTTATCCCTTTGTCTATACTTTTGTATACACTTTATGCGTATGGCCTAACCCGTCAATTAACCAGACGCCGTTAATAATCTTCGTTTTGTTTGAGGTGTCGTGGGCGGCGCTGGTTATTTCAGCGCGTTAAGCACACACATTTCGGCCAATGCTACCAGCCAGGATGCAAGATCAGGCGGTGTGTGCTCGCGCTCGGCCTTGCTTATTTCCGGCCGCTTCCCATTTCCTGCCCTTCCCACATCGCCGATTACATGCGTTGGGTAGTCCAAGCGCATTGGCATGTTCGGGATGTTTTTTGGTTCACAGCCGACAATATAAAGCCGCGTTTTTTTCTCCGCACGGTGTCCCCACCAATGCTGGTTTATCGGGAGCGTCCAGCCGCCAAAATTGTCGCGCTTACCTGGCTCTGGTAATCCCAGCGTCGGCCACAACTTTGACCCCGCCGGATGCTCAAGCACTCCGCCAAACGCTCTAATTTGCTCAATAGCCCAAATCGCAAGCTCTTTTTCGCCAGGGCGTGGTTTTGCAAACATTGCAAAGTTTCCCCACGCCCGGCATGGAGGGTGTGCAATTACTGGATTACCGCCTGGCCATCGTAGTGCATCGCGCTCCGCGTCCCACACATCGCAACCGTCCAGCATTTTGTAGTTGCTGTCTGATCTGGCAAAAAGTACAGATACTGTCATCATCAAAGCCTAACTAATCGGTCAAGGCGAACCGCCGCCCTAAGCGCGGTTCGCAGGTTGGTGTTTTTCAAAGTTATTCGTGCTTGTTGGCGTCCTTTAGCGGCGGTCGCCTGAACATGGCGTTATACATAAATTTCCTTAACTGCCTGTCCGTTGTACTGCTCTTGGTCGTAGACCATAATCCATTTTCCAATCCTTCTGTCTCGCTCTAGTTTTTGCAATAACTCTTTCGCCGCAGCATGTATTTGCTCCTCTGCGCCAGAGTAAATTATGCAAAAATCTCCCGCCCCGTTGCACCTACTGTTTACCCGCAAGTCCTTTTGTTGCCCGTATCTTCGTAAGTTAATATTGCTCGCATTAATGTATAACTCTTAGTTCAAGTGCGACAAGCCGCCACAGCGCTAAGCTATCAAATTTTCAGGACGCAAATTAGTATATCGTTTTAGCTCTGTCCAGCTCTGATGAAGGCTAACCAATTGCACCTGCTCAATTTGTAGCCCCGACTCAAACAAACGACTAACTCCCTCGTGGCGCAAATCATGGAAATGCAGATCATGTATTTCCAGCATCTCGCAGGCGTCAGCAAAGTAGCTGCAAATTGTTTTTGAGTTGTATGGGAAAATCCGCTCGTCTACCTTAGGCTGCTTTTGAACAATTTTCCAGGCTGATTGCGTATATTTGAACCGCTTATTGTTCCCCTTCTTTTTTTTGGGATGCTTGAGATCTCTGACCATGCCAGTCGCCTTTTGATCATTATTGTCAGACCATAACAGCCTGCAAGCCTCGTTCGCCCGCCGAGTTGAGTAGATTGCAAACCACATTATGCGCAGCATGGGTATAGTCCCCTCTCGTTTTGCAAAATAGCGTGATAATCGCCACAATTCAAGCGAAGTTGGCCGGCGCTCTCTTCTGTTTGACTTTGCTATCAACTTTTCCCTTTTTAGCGCGATTGTGGCATCATCAAACACATCCATACTGTAGTCGTGTCCGTCAACATCTCGCATAGTGCGCATGATGACGCGTAGCCAAATCACATCATTCTGCACCGTTTGCGGCTGCGCCACTTTATTGCGCTCAATGCAGTGATTCATTAGGTGTGATACCTTCAGTTTATAGGCGTCGATATTTGCTATGTCGTAGTTTGTCAGTCGTTTGATGTCAGCCTGTTTGCTGCGCCCATAATTATCGACAAACCGTTCGATATACTGGCTGATAAGATCTTTAATCAAAACCGACTTTTGTTCGCCATAAACCTCAATCTCCTGCAATTCCAGTTCGCGCTTTGCCCCCCAAGCTTTAGCAAGTGCATGCCTGTCAAACGTCCTGCTTTCTTGGTGTACAATTACACCTTTTCTTTTAATGCGTATGTCGGCCCGGTAGGCAATCGTGCCGTCGCTGCGCTTCCGCTTAGTAATGCTCGCCATAGTCCTACACCAAAATTGAGTAGGACTATCGTAGCACCGGCAGAGCAAAAATAGCAAAAAATAGAGATATAATGACCGACAATAAAAATATAAAAGCATCATACAAACCAGCCGTAAGTAGGCAATCAGTAGGTATTCCGCCTGCTCGGAGGTTATGCATTGCCCCAATGCTCGACTGGACCGACAGGCACTGCCGTTATTTTCATCGGCTGATTTCACAACACGCGTTTTTGTATACCGAAATGGTGACTACCGGCGCGCTGATTCACGGCGACCACCGCCGTTTTTTGCAATTTAATGCCGCTGAGAATCCGGTGGCGTTCCAATTGGGCGGCAGCAATCCCCGGGAATTAGCCGTTTGCGCCAAGATGGCAGAAGATTACGGCTATGACGAGGTCAACCTGAATGTCGGCTGCCCCAGCGACCGGGTGCAGAACGGCCGTTTTGGCGCTTGCCTGATGGCGGAACCGGAGCTGGTCGCCGAATGCGTTGCCGCAATGAGCCGGGCGGTGTCGATTCCGGTCACGGTCAAGTCGAGAATCGGCATCGATGAGCGCGATTCTTATGAAGAACTGGTGCAGTTTGTATCGACGGTTGCCGTCGCCGGCTGCGAAACCTTTATCATCCATGCCAGAAAGGCGTGGCTGAGCGGCCTCTCGCCGAAACAAAACCGCGATGTTCCGCCGTTGCGCTACGATATGGTTTACCAAATAAAACAGGACTTTCCGCAGCTGGAAATCATCCTGAACGGCGGCATCACGACTTTGGAGCAGGCCGAAGCTGTTTTGCAGCATGTTGATGGCGTCATGGTCGGCAGGGAGGCCTATCACAACCCTTATATATTGGCCGATGTGGACCGGCGCTTTTATGGCGAGACCCAAGAGCCGCGGTCGCGGGAAATGATTATGGAGCTGTTAATCCCTTATATTCGGCAGCAGCTTGAGCTTAACGACGGCGTCCGCTTAAACAGCATCACCCGGCATATTTTAGGACTTTTTCATGGCGAGCCGGGCGCCAGGGGCTGGCGCAGGCATCTTAGCGAAAATGTCTGCAAACCCGGCGCGGACATCAATGTGGTTTTGGAAGCACTACCTGCTCGGATATAGGTAAAGAGCGGGAGCTTTGCCTACAGGGATGTAGGTAAGGAGCGTGAGCAGGGAGCGGAAGCTTTAAAATTCACAACGCCATACTGTATACTGACCGACTATTTTTATAACTGAGATTGAAACAATGGAACAGCATTTTGCCAAGATTATCGAAGCGGTCGGTGAAGATTTAAATCGCGAGGGCCTGCTCGATACGCCAAAACGTGCGGCCAAGGCTTTCAAATTTTTAAACAACGGCTACGAAAAAACGCTGGAAGAAGTGCTTAACGGCGCCATCTTTAGCGCCGACACCGAGGACATGGTTATTGTGAAGGATATTGAGCTGTATTCCTTATGCGAACACCATTTGCTGCCGTTTATCGGCAAATGCCATGTGGGTTATTTGCCGAAAGGCAAAGTGATGGGCCTGTCCAAAGTGGCTCGCGTTATCGATATGTACGCACGCCGCCTGCAAATCCAGGAAAAACTGACCAAGCAAATCGCGGACGCGATTGAATTGGCAACCGGCGCCCGAGGCGTGGCCGTGGTTATCGAGGCCAAGCATTTGTGTATGATGATGCGCGGCGTCGAAAAGCAAAATTCGGTGATGACCACGTCAGTCATGACCGGCGTGTTCCGCAAAGAAATCAGCACCCGCTCGGAATTTTTAAATTTGATCAACCGATAGGTCTGACCTGTGGCGAACGAGGTCGAACTGATGACGACGAAAAAGACCGGTGTATTACTGGCGAATCTGGGTTCGCCTACCGCACCGACAACGTCGGCGGTCAGGCGGTTTCTTAAGGAATTTCTTTGGGACCCGCGCGTCGTCAACCTGCCGCGGCCATTATGGTGGGTGATACTGCATTTTTTTGTGCTGCCCTTTCGCCCCCGCAAATCGGCCTCAGCCTACCGCAATATCTGGCATGAGAAAGGCTCTCCGTTAATTTTCCTGACCCTGCAATTGACCGAACGGGTTGCGGATAGGTTGCATGCCAGAGGCGTCACTACCCGGCATGTAATGCGCTACGGCGAACCTTCGATAGCGACGCAGTTAAAAGCCTTCAAAACGGCGGGCGTCGATAACTTAATCATCCTGCCGCTGTATCCGCAGTATTCCTCAACCACCACCGCGTCCATCTATGACGACATGGTTAAGGAACTGAATACCTGGAAACATCTGCCCCACATTCACTTCATCAGCGATTATCACCAGCACAGCCACTATATCGCCGCAGTCGCCGAATCGATCAAGCAGAGCTGGCGGGAACACGGCAAAAACGAGCTGTTATTGATGTCCTTTCACGGCTTGCCCGAGCAGCTGACAAAATGGGGCGACCCTTATTTTCACCAATGCCATAAAACCGCGGCCCTGATTGCCGAAAAATTGGGTATTGGTGAGAAAGAATGGATGATTGTGTTCCAATCGCGCTTCGGCAAGGCGGAATGGCTGAAACCTTATTGCGTGGACACCTTAAAGGAGCTTCCGGGCCGCGGCATTAAAAAGGTGGATGTCGTTTGTCCTGGGTTTGCGGTGGATTGCCTGGAAACGCTGGAAGAAATAGCGATGGAGAACAAGGCTATTTTTATGGAGTCCGGCGGTGAAGAATATCGCTATATAGCCGCATTGAATGATTCGGAAATTCATGTTGATGCTATAGTTAATCTGCTTGAACAGAAGCTTTAATTTTAGACATTGCACCACGAAGGCACGAAGAACACGAAGTTTTTATGTTGGCTTTTTCTTCGTGCCCTTCGTGTCTTCGTGGTGAATCAATCTGTTGACATTTATTGATTGAATATACGCACTTTTGGTGTTGCAAACGGCGGACAAAGGCTAATCAGATGAAACAAACACTATTACAAAGCTGGCAAGACAGCAGCTGGCCGACCATCAAATCCAGCAAACCGCTGGAAACCGGTGACGGCGTTATCGACCAGCGAACCTTCAACACCATTGAAGTTGATGAACTGTTCGACGCCGTCAATCACGCCTCGACGATTGCCGGGCAAGCGGTGTTATACCGTTCTTTAGCCCAGCCGATGAATGAGTTGGACCAGATCAAGGCCAAACAGCAAGCCGTTGAAGAACTGCGCAATAATCCGGCGCTAAAAGAGCGGCTTGAACAAATCATCCAATACGCTGTACCCGATGAAAAAAACTTCTATTTGCTGTTGTTCGGCGAATTCCTAGGTACGTTCGGCACCGCCAGGGAAGAGCATGAAATCGAGGGCTACGGCTATCTGCAATATAAACGGGGTGTCCGTTTTATGCTGGAACTGGTCGATCAGGTTCAATCTGCCGAAGCCCCGCAAAGCGACTACCTGAAAGGCCTTTTCGACAAAATCAAAGCCTTCGCAGAGTCGCGGCCCTATTCGCTGATGCAGGGACCTGTTTACATCACTGAAAACGATATTCAATGCAAGGAACAACGGAAAGGTTCGTTTTCGCCTGCGGTTATTTTCAAGCCCCGGCTGTTCAAACCGCTGCTGATCAGCCTGTTTTTCGGAGCCGTCTGGGCGCTGGCGCATTTTTTCCCGACCGACATGTTCCAGGTTTCGGTTGAGGCGATCCCGACCGCAAGTATTTTCTTTGTGCCTTTCTTGCTGGTCTATTACCCGATCGTCGGCGGCTTCGACCGCGACAGCTGCATTATTCCGCTGAGAAACGAGTTCAAGAGTTCCCCTGCTGTTGGCGAAACCTTGGATGCGCTGGGCCGGCTCGACGAATTGCTGTCGTTTATCAAATTCGCCGATGCGTTCGGCGGCAGCAAGGTGTTGCCGGAACTGGTCGATGCGCCGCATCACCGGATAAACCTTGAAGATGCCAGAAACCCGGTTTTGGGCAAACAAAACCCGGATTATGTCGGCAACGACTTCGTACTGGAAGACGACAAACTGGTGCTGGTCACAGGCCCCAACAGCGGGGGCAAGACGGCTTTTTGCAAAACCGTCACCCAAATCCAGCTGCTCGCGCAAATCGGCTGCTATGTTCCGGCCAAATCGGCAACGCTGACCGTCGCCGACCGGATTTTTTATCAGGCCCCCGACATCAGCCATCTGGATGACGGCGAAGGCCGCTTCGGCACCGAATTGAAACGCACCAAAGATATTTTCCTGGCCGCAAGCCCGAAAAGCCTGGTGGTGCTGGACGAATTATCCGAAGGCACGACCTTCGAGGAAAAAATGGAATCGTCGTCGAATGTGCTGAACGGCTTTTACCGGAAAGGCAACAGCACCATTTTAATCACCCACAACCATCAACTGGTCGATCATTTTGTCGCTCAGCGCATAGGCCTGCCGAGACAGGTCGAGTTTGCCGACGACGCGCCGACTTACAAACTGGTTCCGGGCATTTCGCGGGTCAGCCATGCCGACCGCGTGGCGAAAAAAATCGGTTTTTCCAAAGAAGACATCGACAACTATCTGGCGGATTCATAATGAAAATAGGCACCGCATTATCAAACGGCGCAACCAAAGCCCTGCTGCTCGGCAGCGGCGAGTTGGGCAAGGAACTGACTATTGCACTGCAACGCTACGGCGTCGAAGTGATTGCCGTTGACCGCTATCCGAATGCACCGGCGCAGCATGTCGCGCATCGCAGCCATGTGATCGATATGACCGACACCGAGGCAGTCAAAAAACTGATCGCGCTGGAACAGCCGGATTTTATCATCCCGGAAATCGAAGCGATTGCGACCCAGGCGCTGATTGACATTGAAGCTGAAGGCGGGTGTACCGTGGTACCCAACGCCAGGGCGATTCAGTTGACGATGAACCGGGAAGGCATCAGAACCCTGGCCGCCGAACAGCTTAAAATCCCCACCTCGAACTATGCGTTTGCGCAAAGTTTCGACGAATTGCAGGCGGCGGTTGACGGCGGCATCGGTTATCCGTGTTTTATCAAGCCGACCATGTCCTCATCCGGCAAAGGCCAGTCGATGGTTAAAAGCGCCGACCAACTTAAGGCGGCCTGGGATTACGCCAAATCCAGCGGCCGGGTCGATACCGGCAAGGTCATTGTCGAAGCGAAAATAGACTTCGATTTTGAAATCACCCTGCTGACGGTGCGCGCGCTGAATCAGCACGGCGAAGTCGAGACTCACTTTTGCGCTCCGATAGGCCATGTGCAGGAAAGCGGCGATTACCGGGAAAGCTGGCAACCGCAAGCCATGAGTGCCGCCGCGATAAAAGCGTCGCAGGACATCGCTTTCAAAATAACCAATGAGATCGCCGGACTCGGTCTGTTCGGCGTTGAGTTATTTATCAAAGACGATGCCGTCTGGTTTAGCGAAGTCAGCCCCAGGCCGCATGATACCGGCATGGTGACGATGGCCACCCAGAAACAAAACGAATTCGAATTGCACGCCAGAGCCATTTTAGGCTTACCGGTCGATACCGCGATGCAAAGCATCGGAGCCAGTGCGGTCATATTAGGCGGCGTAGATGCCGAAGGCGTGATTTACGAAGGACTGGACCAGGCGCTGTCCGTCCCGACCAGCGAAGTCAGGTTGTTCGGCAAACCCGAGGCTTTTACCAAAAGGCGCATGGGCGTTGCGTTAGCCACCGCCGAAACGGTCGATGAAGCCAGAAGCAGAGCCGTTAAAGCCGCAAGCATGATCGTTATTAAACCCGACAGGTAGGCAAACATCAATGATGAGAGTTGCCGTTATTTTAACTACTTTACTCATCTCGAACGAGGTGCTGGCCGACATCTATAAATTTGTCGACACTGACGGCCGCATCTACTATACCGACAAGCCTAAACATAGCCTGTACAAACGCATCATACGCACAAGGCCGATAAATTATTCCGCCGCCCTGCCCTATATGGGCGTCAACAAAAAGAAGTTCGCCGATATTATTACCGAGGCGGCCAACCGGCATCAGGTTGATGTTAAGCTGCTGCACGCCGTTATTCAGGCGGAATCCGCTTACGATGCAAAAGCAATTTCCTCCGCAGGAGCCGTCGGTTTAATGCAGTTAATGCCCGATACCGCAAAGCGTTACGGCGTTATTGACCGGAATAGCCCCGATCAGAATATCGACGGAGGCACTCGTTATTTAAAAGATTTGCTCAGGATGTTTAATTCAAATCTGAATCTGGCCGTTGCCGCCTATAACGCCGGTGAAAATGCGGTGATCCGGTACAACAACTCCATTCCGCCCTACCCTGAAACGCGCAATTACGTTAAGACGGTGCTGGCTTTATATAACAGGTCGCGGTTGAACTAACGGGCTGATTTTTCGTTGCTGGCGGGGCAATGGTTTGGTTGCTCTGAATCGTTTTTATGTATTTTTGAATGCTGTCACATTAATAAAAATCAAGAAAAATCGATTTTATCAAGTGCAACTAACGTGAAGCAGAATATAAACAATCCCCAATAAAAATTGAAAAAATGGCAATATCTAAACAACACTACCACCATTTATTTGAAAATATTCATTGCAAAAAGAATGAAGACATAATAATAAAGATTTCAGAGATAATTAAACCGCACAGCGATGCGATAGCCACACATTTTTATAATACGATGCTGGGCAATACCAAAGCGGCATATTTCATTAACCATGATATTGTAAAAGACCGGTTACGCGCGAGCTTGTCGGCATGGATAGACTTAGCATTTTCTTATAAGTATAACAGTAAGCTAATTACTGAATATATTGATTATCAAATAACAATAGGCCATATACACGGAAGAGTTGACGTACCGATGAGTTTTGTTGTTTACGGTATGTTTATTATAAAAGATGAAGTCATACGATTGCTGGAAGAATCTTCATTTAATAGAGATGACTTGGCAACAGCGATGATATTGGCCAATCAAATCATGGATCTTGGGCTTGCCCTAATCAATGAAAGTTATCAAGGTGATTTAGTCGTCAATGAAAAAGACGTACAGTCTTTTAAACTACAGTTTTCTACACATAATTTAGCCATTGATTGTGAACGGCTACGCGCGTCACTATCGGATTGGATGCGTGAGTTATTACTTAATATTCAGCAGGAACGAATCAATATAAGTAGCTTGCCCAACATTCGGCATTCCAATTTCGGCCTGTGGGTTACACACAAAGCCAAATTATTCTTAGCCGACTCCGAATATGAAATGTTACTGCGGTTATTAAACAACATGGATGAATCGATGTGTGCTTTAACTGCCGAATTTGATCAACTCGATAAAAGAAAAGAAAAACTCAATTCATTGGATCAATATGTTTCAAAAACCATGTGGCTATTAGAAAATATAGCTAAGGATATTATTGCCCAAGATAGTGGACGCGACCCACTGACGCGATTGTTTAATAGACGCTATTTAGACACGGTATTACGTCATGAAACCGAATGTAGCCTGAAAAATAATTTAACTTTTGGTCTCGTTACGCTGGATATTGATTTTTTCAAAAAAATTAATGACACCTATGGACATGACAGCGGCGACAAAGTACTGGAGCAACTTGCTAATATCTTGGCACATCAGGTGCGCGCGGGCGATTTTGTATTTCGCTTAGGCGGCGAGGAGTTTCTAATTGTTCTAAGTGATATAGATGAAGTAGTGTTAAAAAGAATTGGCGAGAAAATTCGCTTAGAAGTTGAGAGCACGAAATTTGTTATTGAAAAGGAACCCAGTTTAACCGTAACTATCAGCGTAGGTGTCGCTATGCACGATGGTCACCCTGACTTTCTCCGCACAATTAAGTTGGCCGACGAAGCGCTTTATGAAGCTAAACGAAATGGACGAAACTGCCTTGTGGTTGCTGCATAGCCGGTCATGGATTCTTTGTTTTTATATAGCACATAGGATGACACGGTAAAGCGCAAGCTTTGCAAGATTATCATTCGCGACAAAGCTTCTATTGCGCCCCATGTGCCGGATAATAACCTGTTGAGCAGAACAACAAGGAGCCAAGCATGACAAATGCAAACGACGCCATAGACTTAAGCCGTTTCCCGACTGCGCAAGCAAGCATCTATGACAGTGTCCTCGAAGAGTTAAAAAGCGGCCGGAAACGGGCTCACTGGATGAGGTACATATTCCCGCAACTTGATGGATTGGGACACAGTACAACATCAAAACACTATGCCATTAAGAGCATAGAAGAGGCCCGGCAATACCTAGATCATCCTGTTCTTGGAAAAAGACTGTCGGAATGCGCGGAAGCGGTTTTTGCCATTGAAGGACGATCAATTTCAGAAATATTTGGTTACCCTGATGATCTAAAGCTTAAATCGTCCATGACATTGTTTGCCTATGTGGCGGCTCCATGCTCCGTGTTTTCCCGAATCCTTGACAAGTATTTTAACGGCGAGCGAGATGCTTTGACGCTGCAATTATTAGAGAAACTTAAGGCGAAATGAGGCAAACTGTCATCGGCGTTATGCGTATGTGGCTACGTGACTTATCAATTCAACTTGGGATTTAATGTATGCAAACCAGCAGCCAATTAATACACCACAACCAGACCACCCTTCCTGAACCTGTTCTGGAAGCCCTGAATCTGCATGAAGGCGATGCGATTGTCTTTGAAATTGATCAGGCCGGCGTCCATCTTCGCAAAGCGAAGTCCATCGACTCAGCCTTTACTGAAGCGCTGCACGACACATTGAGCGAATGGAATTCTGCTGCGGATGACGAAGCGTATGCTGATCTTTGAAACATTTTCTGTTGTGGTCGTGCCTTTTCCATGCACAGATCAAGATACGACGAAAAGGCGACCTGCTTTGGTGTTATCCAGCACCTCATTTAATGCTTCAGTGGGGCATTAAGTTTTGGCGATGATTACCAGCGCCAAAAATTCCAATTGGTTGCACGATGTAAATATTTCCGATTTGAACAGCACCGGACTTTCTTCTGCTTCCATTATCCGAATGAAATTATTTACCCTTGATAACCGCTTGATTATCAGAAAAGCCGGTGTTTTGGCTGATAGCGATCAGCAAGCAGTTATCAAAGCTTGCAGTCAGTTGTTTGATATTAATAGTTAGCCGATTTTATACCTTGGCCCGACTAACCACATAAACACCGACCAACACCAAAGCAGTCCCGGCCAGCTGCGCTATCGTCAAAGTCTCGCCCAACAACAAAAAAGCCAGCGCCAACGTCCCTATCGGCCCGATAGAACTGATGATCGACGCCGAACCGGCGCCGATGCGCCTGATCCCGGCATTCATTAAAAATGCCGGAAGCACGGTCGAAAAAATCGCCATGATCAACGCCAACCAATAAACGCTCTCCGGCAAATTCAACAGCTCAACGCCATGCTGAATTACGAAATGCAGGCCGGTCGCAAGACACGCTACGGTCATCGAATAGGCGGTAAAACGCGTCGATCCTATCCGCTTGACCATCATGCCGCTGCCCATCAGGAAAAAGGCAAACGCGATCGCGCTGCATAAAATCAATGACGACCCCAGCAAGAGTCCCGATGATGTCATTACCGTCATGTTGTCGACAAACACCAAAATCATCCCTGCATAACTCAAACCTAAGGCAACAGCCTGGTGCCGGTTAATCGTGCGGCGTTGTATCGCCGCCGTGAACAAAACGACAAAAGTCGGATAAAGAAATAAAATCAAGCGCTCAAGCCCTGCCGAGATATATTGCAGTCCGGCAAAATCAAGCAAGCTGGCAACGTAATAGCCCAATATACCTAGGCCGAAAATCATCAGCCAGTCCAGCCTATTTAAACGTTGCGCATCGTTCGTTTGTGTCGAATCGTTAGCCGACCATAACGCAACCGCAAGAAAAAAAGGCAATGAAATCGCCATGCGCAGCACCATCAAAGTGATCGCATCCAATTGATGACTGTAAGCATAAGCCAACTTGATCAGCACCGCTTTGGCTGAAAAGCCTAACGCGCCGAGTAAAACAAACAGGCAACCGATAATAACCTGACGATTGTTTTGCGGTATAGCGGATTCGGGTTGATGCACAAACTTCTCCTTATAATTGGGAAAACTGCGAATCTTGCCGGAAAGACTAACTAAGTGACTGGGGACAAGACCCGCAGTTGCTTAGCTAAAATGGACTTAATGAACCAAAAAAACAGCACTGCGGCGAAAGCTAATAATTTTTCGCAGCCATCGTGTGTTTTGTTTTAGGGATGAAATCATAGGTAATTGGTTCATGGTTTCTATTCTATGAATACGGTTGTGCGTTGTCAATTTGCGTTGCATGATAAAATTAAGCTTAACCAACAACGAGTTCAAACTCATGAATCACATTGCCTTAAAAATGCTGATGGGAGATCGGGGCAAATATCTCGGTATCGTCATGGGGCTGACCTTTGCGTCGTTAATCATGACCCAACAACCGGCCATTTTTTTGGGAATTATGTCGCGCTCTTACAGTTTCATATCGGATGTAGGCTTGCCCGATATATGGGTCATGGACGCTAAAGTGCAGTTCGTCGATGACATCAAGCCCTTGCAGGACACCGAGCTTTATCGGGTACGCGGCGTTTCAGGCGTGGAGTGGGCCATGCCGATGTACAAGGGGTTGCTAAAAGCGCGGCTGCTCGACGGCACCTTTCAAACCTGCAATGTTATCGGCCTGGACGACGCGACATTAATCGGCGGACCGCCGGTCATGCTGGAAGGAACGATTGAAGATTTACGCCGCAGCGACGGCGTCATCGTCGATATAGACGGCGCCCAGGATAAACTGGGCAAGCCTTCGCCGATACCCGGCGGCAAGCCCATTCCGCTTAAAGTCGGCGACAGTCTGGAGTTAAACGATCATCGCGCGATTGTTGTCGGCATCGCCAAGGTCACCCGTACCTTTCAGTCCCAACCCGTGGTTTACACCACCTATTCCCGCGCCAAGAACTACGCACCCAAAGAGCGCAAGCTGCTGTCCTTCATTCTGGTTAAAGCCAAACAAGGACAAGACCTTGCCGAGCTGACCCGCCGTATCCGTGCAACAACCGGTTTGGCGGCTTATACGCGAGAAGAATTTGCAACACTGACTTATGAGTATTTTATGCACAACACCGGCATCCCGATAAATTTCGGCATTTCGGTGCTGCTGGGCTTTATCGTCGGCGCGGCCATTGCCGGCCAGACCTTCTACAACAGTACGCTGGAGAACCTGCGTCAATTCGGCGTGCTGAAAGCGATGGGAACCAGCAACTGGATATTGCTGCGCATGATTTTATTACAGGCGGTTTTAGTCGGCGTCATCGGTTACGGCCTGGGCGTCGGTTTGACCGCTTTGTTCGGCTATTCGATGCGTCATACGATACTGGCGTTCAAGTTTCCCTGGCAACTGCTGCTGTTTAGCGGCGCCGGAGTCAGCCTGATTTGTATTTTTGCGGCGCTGCTCAGCATAATTAAAGTGATCCGTTTGGAACCGGCTATCGTGTTTAAAGGCTAAGGCATGAATCCGTCATCATTGGCGGTACGCTGCCAGAATGTGGTCAAAGTTTACGATACCGGCGACCAAAAAGTGACCGCGCTGAACGGCGTCAATCTGGATATTGCGTTGGGCGAACTGATGATGCTGGTCGGCCCTTCAGGCTGCGGCAAGACCACGCTGATTTCAGTCATCGCCGGCATTCTGGATCAGGACAGCGGTTATTGCGAAGTATTCGGCGAGGATTTGCTGAACATGAGCAATCAACACAAACTGAATTTCAGGGCGCGCAACATCGGTTTTGTTTTTCAGGCCTTTAACTTGCTGCCGGCACTCAGCGCGGCGGAAAACGTATCGGTACCGCTGATCATCAACGGCATGAAGCGCGCCGAGGCCGAACGCAAGGCCATTGCTGTTCTGGAGCAAGTGGGCTTGGGCGCGCGGGTCACGGCTTTATCTTCGGAGCTTTCCGGCGGACAGCAGCAACGCGTCGCCATTGCCAGAGCGCTGGTGCATAGCCCGAGACTGATTGTTTGCGACGAACCCACCAGTTCGCTGGATCATGAAACCGGGCGCAATGTGATGACCTTGCTCAAGGAAGTGGCTTTGCACAAAGACAGGGCGCTGGTCATCGTGACCCATGACGCCCGGATTTTCGACTTTGCCGACCGCATTGCCGAAATGGATGACGGGCATATTGTTAAGGTTAAAGAAACAAGGGACAAGGCTAAAGGCTAAAGGCTAAAGGCTAAAGGCTAAAGGCTAAAGGCTAAAGGCTAAAGGCTAAAGGCTAAAGGCTAAAGGCTAAAGGCTAAAAATTATGCGGCAAAACTTTCGAGCCTTTTGTGCTTTTCGTGGACAATGACCATTAAGAACATGAAGGACATAAAGACTTAAATCCTTCATGTTCTTCATCGTTTAAAAATAAAACTTCGTGTCCTTCGTGTCTTCGTGGTGATGATTTTTTAGTTGATTTACTGATTATTAATGGGACGTTACCCTAAAACTATCTACAGGAGGTGATATGCAAGTCAAATACACATTACCGATACTGGCGGTTGCCGGATTCCTTTTTGCGTCTTATACGGTCGTTAGCAGCAACAAGCCGACACCGGTTGCTCCGCCCGTGGCCGCGCCCGCCTCCGCACCGTTTAAATCGTTTATTGCCGGGGCGGGTATTGTCGAATCGGAAAGCCGGAATATCGCCATCGGAACGCCCTTGTCCGGCATCGTCAAGACCTTGGCCGTCAAAGTTGGCGACAAAGTCAAAGCCGGAACGCCGCTGTTTTATCTGGACGACCGCGAGACCCGCGCCGACTTGGCCGTTAAACTCGCCGATCTTGCAAAAGCCCGGACGGACGTTAACGAAGCGGAAGCTGCGCTCAAAGACACCAAATCACTGAGCGATCTAGCCGAGGCGGTGACCGACCGGCGCGCCATCAGTTCCGAAGAGCTGCTTAGACGGGGCAATGCCGAGCTTATCAGCAAAACCAAACTGGACAGCGCCAAGGCCCTGGTACAGCAGGCCGAAGCCGCACTGACAACGACACAAACCACGCTGGCCCGGCTCGTCGTTCAGGCTCCGATAGACGGCGAGGTACTGCAAGTCAATATCCGGCCCGGCGAATTCGCCCAGGCCGGAGCCCTGAACACACCGCTGCTGGTGCTGGGCAATATGGACCGGCTGCATGTGCGGGTTGACATCGACGAAAATGATGCCTGGCGGTTTGACAAAAACAGCAAGGCGGTTGCATACCTGCGCGGCAATCGAAACTTTAAAACCGATCTGACTCCGGCTTATGTGGAGCCCTACGTGGTACCTAAAAAATCGCTGACCGGCGACAGCACCGAACAGGTTGATACCCGTGTATTGCAGGCGCTGTACAGTTTCGACCGGAACCAACTGCCGGTCTATGTCGGCCAGCAAATGGACGTATTCATCGAAGCCAAGGATTATGCAGGCAACGGCGGCTCGCCGTTATGATCCGTCGCCCGCTTGCGCTTTTTGCTGTCCTGCTGTTATCCGGCTGCTCCGCTGTCGGCCCCGACTATGAGCGCCCGAAAATCCCGGTTCCTGAGCAATGGACTGAAACGGCTGTCGGCACACAAGCCCAACCGGACAAATGGTGGAAAACCTTTAACGACCCCGTACTCGACAAACTGATCGGCGACGCTATCGCTTCCAACCTGGATTTAAAGCTTGCGCTGGAGCGTGTTAAAGACGCCCGCGCCCTGCGCACCGCGACCATTGCAGCGGGCTTGCCCAGCCTGGACGCCAAAAGCAGCGTCAGCAGGCGGTTCAACAACTCCTCCTCGCCGGCTTCCCAAACCGGCACATCCTCTGCGGGCGGCGGTTTTGGCATCGGCAATCAGTTCATCAATATTTTTCAAATGGGTTTTGACGCACAATGGGAGCTGGATTTTTTCGGCGGCATCCGGCGTGCGGTAGAAGCCGCCGATGCAACGATTGATGTCGAAGTTGAAAACAGCCGGGATGTCCTGATCACCCTGTTGGGCGATGTCGCCCGCAATTACATCGAGCTGCGCGCCAATCAACGACTGATCGCAATCACCCGTGAAAATTTGCATGCACAACAGGAAACCCTACAGCTGACTCAAATCCGGCGACAGGCGGGACTTGCGAGCATGCTTGAAGAAACTCAGGCGCAAGCCCTGGCTGCCACGACAGAGGCGCAATTGCCGAACTATGAAGCATTAGTCAAGCAATCGATACATGCACTCAGCGTATTGCTGGGCAAAGAACCCGGTGCGCTGGCCGTTCGGCTTGACCAGCAAGGCGTTATCCCAACCGTTGCCGCTAATGTAATAGCCAACCTCCCGTCCGAATTATTACAGCGCAGGCCGGATATTCGCCGCGCCGAACGGCAACTGGCCGTCGCCAATGCATCGGTCGGCGTTGCGACTGCGGAGCTTTATCCAAAAATCAATCTGGCCGCATTCCTCGGTTTACAAAACACAACCGTCACCGACTTCACCCCGATCGGAAAATCATGGTCGGCAGCCTCGACATTAACCCTGCCGATCTTCAACTGGGGAAAACTGAACGCCAATATCAACAGCAAAAAAGCGCAATTCGAGCAAGCCTTCCTGAGCTATCAATCCACCGTATTATCCGCATTTAAAGAAGTGGAAGATGCGCTGATCGCCTACAGCAAAGAGCAGGAGCGGCACAAAGCCCTGGCGCAAGCCGTTGCAGCAAACCAACTGGCGGTTCAATTAGCCAACGAGCGCTATCAAAAGGGCTTGACCGCATTTATCGACGTACTGACCAGCCAAACGGCGCTTTATCAAGCCCAGAGCTTGCTGGTCGCCAGCGAGTCCCAGCTTTCCAGTAACCTGGTCGCCCTGTACAAATCATTAGGCGGCGGCTGGCAAACCGAGACTATTGTGGGTAATGTTAATCGATCGCCTGCCGATAACTAGAATAGGTTTCACAGTAATGGTCAGCTCAAGAGCATTTTTCCTTTTACCCCAATAACTTATCAATACAACAGGAGTACAAAAATGGAATCGCAAGCATTCGTTAAAGTATGGGATCTTCCGCTTAGAATTTTTCACTGGCTGCTGGTTGCCGGATTTTTTATCGCTTACCTGACTGAAGACGACTTATTAACAGTACACGTCTGGGCCGGTTATCTGGTGACCGGATTATTGGTGTTCAGATTGATTTGGGGATTTGTCGGCAACGACTATGCCCGATTCTCGAATTTTTTATGCGGTCCTGCCAAGTCGATCGCTTATGTTAAAGACCTGATCGCATTAAAAACCCAACGTTACATCGGCCACAACCCGGCGGGGGCGGCGATGATCGTATTATTGCTGATCAGTTTATTAGCGACGGTCATCACCGGCTTTGCGGTGTACGGAGCCGATCAGGCCGCCGGACCGCTGGCGGCTATCGGCCCCGCTAACGAAAAAATGTGGGAAGAAGTACATGAATTTTTCGCCAACTTCACGCTGATTCTGGTAATTGTGCATGTCGTAGGCGTTGCCGTTGAAAGCTATATACACCGTGAAAATCTGGCCCGGGCGATGCTACATGGATTTAAACGGAAATAGTCGGCAAGCCAGACGTAAACAGCCTATCCCACAAGGCTTTAAAGGTATTTTATGAAAAAAATAATCTTTTTATTAACGACAATTTTTTTTATCTCTGACTGTAACGCCGACATTAGGGTTTTAGAGCAATTAAGGGCGCAGGCACACCAAAGAGCTAAACAGAATATTTCCCAAAACAAGAAACCGAAGAAAGCAGTTAAGACGAAAAAAACTGTCAAGCCTAAAGAAATTGTTTTAAAAGATACAAAACCGAAAGAAATAGTCACTTCAGCAGATCTGGACATTAGAAATGAGCTTGCTTATTTGCCTAATGAAGATAAACCTTTCTCAGGCAGACATGAAATGCACCATTCAAATGGCAAAAGATATGTCGAAACCAAATACAAAGATGGCAAGAGAGATGGATTACTTATCATGTGGGATGAATATGGATATAAAATCGGTGAACTAAACTTCGCAGATGGAAATCAGCTGTGATTGAATCGTGGAGAGCAAGCCGGGTAAAACCGAAAGGGACGATCATTGTATAAAGCTTGCCGTAGCGGACTAATCTAATCGACTTGATTGATGGATACACAAGGGCGGTAAAGCAACTAACCAAACACCTAGAGTGTTAAGCAAGCGCCAATACCAATCCAACATCTAAAGAACTCACAAAGTGTGACTTCCGGCATATTCGTTTGGATTTATCTTAAAAATAAGGGAGAATTGCCGACTAGATAGAAGTATCAGTCTTGTAAGAGGCAAGTGCTGTAAGGGACATCACCGGTGACAACACACGATAGCAAAATGACAGGAAAAGAAAGAGAATTTAATTTGACAGATACTTATCAAAATTAGTACTGCCAGATTAGATTTGAACCATTAGATGAAATTACGATGAGACTTTGTAAATGGACTTCAATTTTATCTGTCAGTCCTTGGAACTAAAATATATATTATTAGTTCCAAGGACCGATTTAATTTTATAAACTGTTTTTTAAATTAACAAACCATTAATCTTCTATAGAAGAACTAGGTCTGTCAACCAGCTCGACATAAGCCATAGGAGCATCATCACCAGGTCTAAATCCACATTTCATAATACGCAGATAGCCACCAGCTCTATTTTTGTAACGGGGGCCTAGTTCATTAAAAAGCTTAGTCACAACATCGCGATCACGCAACCTAGCGAAAGCAAGACGTCTTTTAGCGACACTGTCTTCTTTAGACAAAGTAATTAATGGCTCGGCGTAGCTTCTTAACTCTTTTGCTTTTGGTAAAGTTGTCTTTATTAATTCATGTTTAAATAATGAACTAACCATATTACTAAATAGCGCCTTGCGGTGACTGCTATTTATATTGAATTTTCTACCGGATTTACGATGTCTCATTGTAAGAAGACCTAATGTTAGTGTGTTATTGCGTGAGTTTGATCTGCTAAGTTTTCAGGCGGCCAATTTTCCAACCTCATACCCAAAGATAAACCCTTTAAAGCAAGAATGTCTTTTATTTCTGTTAAGGACTTTTTGCCAAGATTTGGAGTTTTCAACAACTCAACTTCAGTACGTTGAATTAAGTCTCCAATATAAAATATATTCTCAGCTTTCAAGCAGTTAGCTGAACGTACAGTTAACTCAAGATCATCTACAGGACGAAGAAGAACAGGGTCAAATATCTCTTCAATTTCAACCTCCTCTTCTGCAAGTTGATCATTTACTTTTTCAAAATCAACGAATACAGATAACTGATCGTGAAGTATGGTAGCAGCAAGCTTAATAGTTTCTTCTGGATCAACAGTACCGTTTGTTTCCAATTCGATTATTAATTTATCTAAATTAGTACGCTGTTCAACACGCGTACTTTCAACCTGATAAGCTACTTTTATAATCGGACTATATGAAGCATCCAGCTGAAGAGCTCCAACTACCAGACTATGCTCCGAATTTGACTTACGAACACTGACAGGTTCATAACCTCTTCCTCGGCGCACTCTGATCTTCATGTTTAAAACACCAACCTGCGTTAGGTTAGCTATTACCAAGTCTGGGTTAATAATTTCCACATCATGTGGAACTATAATATCCGCAGCCGTAACACAACCTGCCCCATGCTTTGAAAGAGTAAGCTCAGCCTCATCTTTGGAATGAAGCACAACTGCTAACTTCTTAAGGTTAAGCAAAATATCAATTACATCTTCTTGAACACCCTCTATAGTAGTGTATTCATGGAGAACGCCTTCAATTTCAACATCCGTAACTGCACAACCGGGAATTGTAGACAACAGCACTCGCCGCAGAGCATTACCAATAGAATGACCAAATCCCCTTTCAAGAGGTTCAATAACAATCTTAGAATGATTAGGTGTTTTGCTTATTACCTCAACTAAGCGGGGCTTCAGCAAGCCAGAAATAGAATTCTGCATTTATATCCCTCAAAACTGCGATTATTTAGAGTAAAGCTCAACTACTAATTGCTCGTTAATGTCACTGCCCAAATCTACACGATCTGGCAAGGCGCTAAATGTACCTGACATTGCCTTAGAATTAACCTCAACCCAAGATGGAAATCCATATTGCTCAGTTACAGTCAATGCATCAACAATTCTTTGTTGTTTCTTTGCTTTCTCTCTAATAGAAAGAACATCGCCAGGAGAAACCTGGTAAGAAGGAACATTGATTAAAACATTATTTACCTGGATAGACTTATGGCTAACTAACTGACGAGCTTCTGCGCGAGTAGAAGCAAAGCCCATACGATACACCACATTGTCTAATCTTGACTCTAGCAGGTTCAACAAGTTTTGACCTGTAGCCCCTTTCTTTAAGTCCGCCGACTTATAGTAGTTTCTGAACTGTTTTTCTAAAATGCCATATATTCTGCGTAAGCGTTGCTTAGCTCTTAACTGAAGCGCATAATCAGAACTTCTTGTACGCTTAGTACCATGCTGACCAGGACGCTGATCCAATTTGCACTTATTTTCTAAAGACTTTCCTCTGCTTTTCAAAAACAGATCTGTCCCTTCTCTTCGACTTAATTTACAGGTAGGCCCAAGATATCTTGCCATAACAAACTACTCCAGATTTTTATACGCGGCGTTTTTTTGGAGGCCGACAACCATTGTGTGGAATCGGCGTCACATCAACAATATTGTTTATTTTGAATCCCAAATTATTCAGAGAACGGACAGCGGACTCACGCCCAGGTCCAGGCCCCTTAATCATTACATCTAGATTCTTCATCCCAAACTCTAAAGCGACTGACCCGGCCTTTTCAGCGGCAACCTGCGCAGCAAATGGCGTGCTTTTTCGTGAGCCTCGAAAACCAGACCCTCCTGATGTTGCCCAGGAAAGAGCATTACCTTTTCTATCTGTGATAGTTATAATTGTGTTATTAAAAGATGCATGCACATGCACTATGCCATCAGCAACTTCTTTTTTAATACGTTTTCTAGAACGATTTTGACTCGCCATTTACCTCAACCCTCTTTAAAGGAATATCTTATTTTCTAATTGCCTTACGTGGGCCTTTGCGAGTACGAGCATTTGTTCTCGTTCTCTGCCCTCTTAAAGGCAATCCTCTACGATGCCTTATCCCGCGATAGCAACCAAGATCCATCAAACGTTTGATATTCATAGAAACTTCGCGACGAAGATCGCCTTCTACCGTCATCTTCGAAACGACATTTCGAATTAACTCCAACTGTTCTTCAGTTAGTTCTTTTATTTTTATCGAAGGCGCAATACCCACTTCAGCGCAAATCTCACTTGCAGTTTGACGTCCAACGCCATAAATTGCGGTCAATGCAATCACTGCATGCTTATGATCTGGTATATTTATCCCGGCAATACGTGCCATCTAGATACTCCCCTTGGTAGTACTCTAAAGTTAAGCGCCAAATTATAGCATTACATTAATAACGGCGCAACAATTATTATCCTTGCCGTTGTTTATGTTTTCCGTCTTCACAGATAACCCTGACAACGCCATTTCTTTTTACAACCTTACATTTTCTACATATTTTTTTTACAGAGGCTCGAACTTTCACTCACTAACTCCTAGATATTGCTCTTTTGCAATAATTTATTTCTTTAGATTGGCTTTTTTCATCAAGCCATCATATTGCTGGGACATAACATGTGTTTGCATTTGAGAAATGAAATCCATTACAACCACAACAATAATCAACAAAGATGTTCCACCAAAATAAAACGGAACATTCCAGTACACAATCAAAAACTCAGGCAATAAACATACAAGTGTAATATAAAATGCACCAATTAATGTTAATCGAGTCATGACCTTGTCTATATAAGAACTTGTCTGAAGACCAGGCCTTATTCCAGGCAAAAATGCACCCGATTTTTTTAAATTATCAGCAGTTTCTTTTGAATTAAACACTAAAGCCGTGTAAAAGAAACAAAAGAAAATAATAGCTGTTGCATAAAAAATAACATAAACAGGCTGCCCAGGAGAGAGCATTGTAGCTACATCCTGAAGCCAGGAAAACCCATCACTATTTCCAAACCATCCTGCAATCGTAGCTGGAAATAAAATTATACTTGATGCGAAGATAGGTGGTATTACACCCGCCATATTAAGTTTTAGTGGCAAGAAACTACTTTGCCCGGCATACATTTTACGACCTTGCTGTCTCTTTGGGTAATTAATCAAAATCCTTCTTTGTCCTCTCTCTACGAATACAACCAACGCTGTGACGGAAATTGATAAAAGAAACAGCAAAATGATAAATGCCCCATTCATTTCACCTGTTCTCGCCAGTTCCAATGTACCACCTACCGCTTTGGGTATACCAGAAACGATACCGGCAAATATGATAAGTGATATACCGTTACCAATACCACGCTCAGTAACCTGCTCACCTAACCACATCAAAAAAACTGTACCGGTAACTAAAGTAACAGTTGTGATAACAATAAAGCTAATACCTGGACTCAAAACTACCGAAAGACCCCCAGCAGTTTGGTTCTGCAACGCCAAAGAAATTCCAATAGCCTGAAAAGTCGCCAAAATAACAGTTCCAAATCGAGTGTATTGCGAAATCTTACGCCGACCTGACTCGCCTTCTTTTTTTAATTGCTCCATTGCTGGTATAACAACCGTCATCAACTGCATAATAATTGACGCCGAAATATAGGGCATTATACCAAGAGCAAATAAGCTCAAACGCATCAAAGCGCCACCCGAAAACATATTGAACATATCCAGAATTGATCCGCTCTGTTGTTCAAACATAACAGCAAGGGCCTTAGGATCTATTCCAGGAACAGGAATGTGGGCACCGACTCTGTATACAAAAAAGGCTCCTAAAACAAAAAGCAGTCTAGCCTTAAGCTCCGAAAAACCACCAACTTTGCCTGCCACCTGAGCTCTTGAAGTACTCACTTAAACCTCTACTTTTCCGCCAGCTGCTTCAATAGATTTTCTAGCTCCACCTGTTACATTAATCCCTCTTACAACAACAGGTTTGGTCAACTCACCAGATTTAATGATTTTAGCTTTTTTTGTAAATACTGGAACTATATTTGCTGCAACTAGAACCTTAAGATCTATCACTTCAGCAGCTAGATTATTCAATTCGTTTAACCTTACTTCTGCTGAGTACTTGCTTATTAATGAAGTAAAGCCAATCTTAGGCAGTCGGCGCTGCAAAGGCATTTGCCCACCTTCAAAGCCAACTTTATGAAAGCCACCACTACGAGCTTTCTGGCCTTTATGGCCTCTTCCACAAGTTTTACCTAGCGTACAGCCAATACCCCTGCCCACTCTCTTTGATTTCTTTCGAGCCCCTTCACTTGAACGGATAGTATTTAAAAACATTAAACTTCCTCGAATTTTAACATGTACGATACTTTATTTATCATACCTCGGTTTTCAGGTGTATTGAGCACAACAACCGTCTGGTTGATTTTACGCAAGCCCAAACCTTTTAAACAGGCTTGATGGCGCGGTAAACGCCCAAATCTACTTTTTGTCATCGTAACACTTATTTTATTGCCAGTCATAACCACTACCCAATAATCTGTTCAACTGATAAGCCGCGTTTTGCAGCTATTTGGTTAGCGCTATGCATACCTGTAAGACCATTAATAGTTGCTCTAACAACATTAATAGGATTACTAGTTCCAATACATTTAGCTAATACGTTATGCACTCCAACTACTTCAAATACTGCTCTCATTGCTCCACCAGCAATGATACCGGTACCTTCAGAAGCGGGCTGCATGTAAACTTTAGCCGCGCCAGTAGTATTCATAATAGGATATTGCAATGTGTCGCCTTTCAAAGAAACCTTACGCATATTTTTGCGCGCTTGCTCCAAAGACTTTTGTATGGCAATAGGTACCTCGCGAGCTTTACTCACACCGTAGCCGACTCTGCCCTCACCATCACCAACTACTGTTAATGCTGTGAAACCAAAAACCCTACCGCCTTTTACAACTTTTGCAACACGTCTTACATTAACTAATTTTTCTTGTAACCCATCTGCACTAACCTGAGAAGGTGCTGTAGACATCTTATTCCCCTAAAATTTCAAACCGGCTTCACGAGCAGCGTCAGCCAATGCTTTAACGCGACCATGATATTTAAATCCTGAACGATCAAAAGCCACCTCAGAAACTCCGGCAGCAATTGCTTTTTGCGCAATAAATTTTCCAACTTCAGCTGCTGCGCTAATATTTCCAGTATTTTTTAACGTCGATTTAATTTCAGCTTGAGTAGTTGATGCACTAGCTAAAGTCTTCGTTCCATCAGCACTTATTACTTGCGCATAAATATGTTGCGAAGTCTTATGAATTGACAAACGAACAGTGCTTAATTTTTTAATTTTGCTACGCAATTTTAATGCGCGCTTCATACGAGATTGTTTCTTATCCATTACGCTACCTTACTTCTTCTTAGCTTCTTTTCTTGCAACATGCTCGTCAGCATATCTGACACCTTTACCTTTATAAGGCTCAGGTGGACGATAAGCTCTGATTTTCGCAGCAACTTCGCCTACTAACTGCTTATCACTTCCCTTGACAACTATCTCAGTTTGGCTTGGCGTTTCAACTAAAACCCCAGCCGGAACTTCAAAATCAACTGGATGCGAAAATCCAAGTGCAAGATTAAGGATATTACCTTTAGCTTGAGCTCTATAACCCACACCAATCAGGGTCAGTTTTCTTTCAAATCCTGAAGATACTCCAACTACCATATTGTTTACTATAGCTCTTGCTGTTCCGGCTTGAGCAGTAGCTTTTTTATCATTACTGTCCCATTGAACCTGAATTACGTTATCCGTAATATCAAAGCTAACAGCTGAATTAATACTATAAGATAACTGACCATTACTTCCTTTTACAGTCATATTATTACCTTCGAGCTTTATATCCACACCCTTTGGAATATTTACTGGAGCTTTTGCAATTCTTGACATAACCCGGCCTACACCTTAACAAACAGTACAAATGACTTCACCGCCATGTCCACTTGAACGAGCAGCTCTATCGGTCATAACACCTTTCGATGTTGATACAATAGCAATCCCCAACCCGCCAAGAACCTTCGGCAATTCATCCTTAGATTTATAAATACGCAAACCAGGTTTACTAATTCTTTTAATGTTTTCAATTACAGGGACACCTTTATAATACTTCAATTCAATAGTCATTTCTGTATGACTACCAATTGTTTCTACAGAATAGCCCCCAATAAAGCCTTCCTCTTTTAATACCTTCGCTATAGATACTTTTAATTTTGATGAAGGCAGTTTAACGATCTTTTTACCCGCAGATTGCCCGTTTCTAATTCTGGTCAGCATGTCTGCGACTGGGTCTGTCATACTCATTTTATAATCTCTCCAAACTTGATCTAAAAGATCTTACCAACTTGCCTTTACCAAGCCTGGCACATCGCCACGCATCGTTGCTTCTCTTAATTTATTGCGGCTAAGACCAAACTTACGATAATAACCGTGTGGACGTCCGGTTAAGTTACAACGATTACGAACTCTCGATCCGCTAGAGTCTCTAGGCAATTTCTGAAGTTGTAAATGAGCAGATTCTTTATCTTCAAATGAAGCATTAGGGTCTCTGATGATTTCTTTCAAAGACTTACGCTTAACATCATATTTCTGTACTAATTTTTTACGCTTATCTTCACGCGCAATCATCGATTTTTTTGCCATTTTAATGAGCCCTTTAGTTCTTAAATGGAAAATTAAAAAGCCTCAACAAAGCTAAACCTTCTTCGTTCGTTCTAGCTGTTGTTGTGATAGTTATGTCCATGCCGCGCAAAGCATCTATTTTATCATAATCAATTTCAGGAAAAATGATTTGTTCTTTAACGCCCATAGAATAATTACCACGCCCATCAAAGCTTTTAGGGCTCAATCCTCTGAAATCGCGGATGCGAGGTATAGAAATACTTATTAAGCGATCTAAAAACTCATACATCCTATCGCTACGCAGGGTTACCTTGCAACCTATAGGCATGTCGTCACGGATTTTAAAACCCGCAATTGATTTTCTCGCCAAAGTAATGACCGGCTTTTGGCCGGAAATTTTTTCCATGTCGCTAACTGCGGACTGCAATATTTTTTTATCAGCAACAGCGCCACCTACCCCCATATTCAGGGTTATCTTTGTAATTCGAGGCGCCTGCATTACAGAAGCATAAGCAAACTGCTCAACCAATGCTGGAAGAATTTTTTCTTTATATACGGTTTCTAGTCTAGCCATGATCTTTATCTACACCTTACACATCAACAACTTCATTTGTTGACTTAAAATACCTGACTTTTTTCCCGTCTTCTAGAAACTTAAAGCCAACACGATCCGCTTTTTTGGTTGCAGGATTATATAATCCGATATTAGAAATATTAATCGGCATATCTTTCACAACAATTCCGCCCGAAACCCCAGCGTTTGGATTTGGTTTTTGGTTCTTTTTAACTTGATTAATCCCTTCAACCAAAACCTTATTATCCTTCAAAACTTTACTTACTCTGCCGCTTTTGCCCTTATCCTTACCGGTACGAACAATAACCTCATCGCCTTGCTTAATTCTTTGCATTTTAAACCCTACCTTATAAAACTTCAGGAGCCAGCGAAATGATTTTCATAAATCTTTCACCTCTTAGCTCACGTGTTACAGGGCCAAAAATACGCGTACCAAGCGGCTGTAGATTGTTATTCAGAATAACCGCAGCATTGCCATCAAAACGGATAACAGACCCATCCGGCCTACGAACGCCTTTGCTAGTTCTTACAACCAATGCGTTATAGACTTCGCCTTTTTTTACTCTTCCGCGAGGTATAGCATCTTTTATGCTTACTTTGATGATATCACCAATCCCGGCATAACGCCTATGAGACCCCCCTAATACTTTGATACACATGACCCTTTTTGCACCGCTATTATCGGCGACGTCAAGGTTAGTTTGCATCTGAATCATGATTTATTCCTAATTATCTGTTTATTAAATAGCTACGCAATGCTATTTGTTGGCACTTTCCAAGACTTGAACCAATTTGAAGGTTTTATTCTTGGACATAGGTCTGCATGATGTAATGGATACTACGTCGCCTTCATGGCAAATATTCTGTTCATCATGAGCCATCATTTTAGTTGAACGCTTAATGTATTTACCATAGATAGGGTGTTTTACAACCCTCTCAACTAAAACCGTAATGGTTTTATCCATTTTATTACTAACAACCCGACCAGTGATCGTCCGCAACTTAGTTACATTTTCGCTCATTTTATGCGCTCGCCATTTCGTTTAATATGGTATGGATACGTGCCACATCACGTCTAACCTTTTTTACTTGATCTGGCTTAGACAGCTGACCCGTTCCCTTTTGCATCTTAAGATTAAATTGTTCACGCGACAATTCGAGCAACATTGCCCCTAATTCGTCTTTTGATTTTTGGCGTAATTCACTTGCTTTCATTACATTATTGTCCGAGCGGTAAAAAGTGTTTTCAAAGGTAACTTTGCAGCACCTAGAGCGAATGCTTCTCGAGCCAACTCTTCAGAAACACCTTGTATTTCGTACAACATAGTTCCTGGCTTAACTTGAGCAACCCAGTATTCTACACTACCTTTCCCTTTTCCCATACGAACTTCTAATGGTTTTTTGGTAATTGGCTTATCTGGGAATATTCTAATCCAAAGTTTACCGCCACGTTTAACATGACGAGTAATAGTTCTACGAGCCGACTCAATTTGGCGAGCAGTAAGTCTACCGCGACTTACTGATTTAAGACCAAAATCACCAAAACTTACTGATGAGCCACGCACGGCAGTACCGTTATTTCTGCCTTTATGTTGCTTACGGAATTTAGTTCTTTTAGGTTGAAGCATTGTTCTCTATCCCTTCAACTATTTTTTAGATTCTGAATTAATCGATGCTATATGCGCATCCATATCGAATACTTCGCCTTTGAATATCCACACTTTAATGCCGATAATTCCATAGGTAGTATGTGCTTCAGCTGTTGCATAATCGATGTCTGCCCTTAATGTATGCAAAGGAACTCGTCCCTCTCTATACCATTCACTTCGAGCAATCTCGGCGCCGTTTAATCGACCACCAACATTAATCTTTATGCCTTCTGCACCTAATCTCATTGTATTAGTTACAGCACGCTTCATAGCTCGACGGTACATGATTCTTTTTTCAAGCTGTTGCGCAATACCCTCAGCAACCAACTGGGCGTCTAATTCAGGCTTTCTGATCTCTTCAACATTAAGCTGAACAGGGATGCCCATTATTTTAGACACACCCTGCCTCAACGCTTCTATATCTTCGCCTTTTTTACCGATGACGATACCAGGCCTTGCTGTATGTATCGTAATATGCGCGTTATTTGGCGGACGATTAATCTGAATACGACTTACAGAAGCATGAGCTAATTTCTTTTTAATATAGTCCCTGACCGTCAAGTCTTGGTGCAGAAAAACAGAATAATCCTGACTATTCGCATACCATCGCGAATTCCAATCTTTTACAATACCGAGACGTATGCCTGTTGGATGTACTTTTTGCCCCATTTTCTGCCCCTACTCGTATTCTGCAACTTTAACTGTAATATGGCAGGTTCTTTTAAGGATATGATTTGCACGTCCTTTAGCTCTTGCCTTGAATCTTTTCATAGTCGCCCCTTCATTCACATAAACGGTTGACACTTTCAATTCGTCAATATCTGCGCTTTCATTATGCTCCGCATTAGCGATAGCAGATTCAAGAATCTTTTTAATAATCGCAGCCGCTTTTTTTGAACTAAACTTCAATGTATTCAAAGCCTTCTCAACCGGCATACCACGAATCTGATCACCTACTAACCGCGCTTTTTGTGCAGATAGTGGAGCATTTTTTAATTTTGCTGAAACTTCCATAATACAACCTATCTAGATTTCTTATCAGCCACGTGGCCTTTATATGTGCGAGTTGGCGAAAACTCACCTAATTTATGCCCGACCATATTCTCAGAAATCAGAACAGGTATATGCAATCGTCCATTATGAATTGCGATAGTCAAACCTAACATATCTGGAATAATCATTGATCTTCTTGACCATGTTTTAATCGGTTTCCGATTATTAGTACTTACCGCATCTTCAACTTTTTTGAGCAGATGATGATCAATAAAAGGACCTTTTTTAATTGAACGTGGCACGTTAATTCCTCTCTATTTGAGCTTACGACGTCTGATAATCATATTATCAGTACGCTTATTATTTCTGGTTTTATAGCCCTTAGTTGGCATACCCCAGGGAGATACAGGATGTCTACCACCAGATGTACGGCCTTCACCACCACCATGCGGATGATCAACTGGATTCATTACAACACCTCGAACAGTCGGGCGAACACCACGCCATCTTGAGGCACCAGCCTTTCCGAGAGATACTAAATTATGTTCTGAATTGGAAACCTCTCCAATCACAGCGCGGCAATCAGCCATGACCTTACGCATTTCACCAGAACGCAATCTGATAGTTGCATGAGCTCCGTCTTTAGCCACCAATTGGACTGATGTGCCGGCGCTACGAGCAATTTGAGCCCCCTTGCCAGGCTTTAACTCCACGCAATGAACCGTCGTACCCATTGGTATATTTCGTAACGGCATACAGTTACCAGGCTTGACAGCCGTGGTTTCCGAAGAGACCACCTCCTGCCCAACTTCAATTCCTTTAGGTGCAATGATATATCTACGCTCTCCATCCTTAAATAGGATCAAAGCGATATTCGCAGTTCTGTTTGGATCGTATTCCAGACGCTCAACAACGGCAGGAATATCGATTTTATTTCTTCTAAAATCAATTATCCGGTAGTGTTGTTTATGCCCACCACCAACATGGCGCGTTGTTATACGCCCCTGATTATTACGCCCGCCACTTTTGCTATTCTTGCTCAACAAAGGCGCATACGGTTTTCCTTTATGCAACTCATCATTTTTGATGCGCACTACAAACCGTGAACCCGGTGACGTCGGTTTAGACTTTACAATAGCCATGCTTTCTACCGTTTCCTATTGATCTTTTAAAACTTAAATTATTAAGCAGCGGAGAAATCTATATCATGGCCGGGCTTAAGTTTTACATAAGCCTTTTTCCAATCAGATCGCTGCCCCAATGAGCCGCCAAATCTTTTTTGCTTGCCCTTAACGTTTAAAACTTGAACAGAATCAACTTCAACGCTAAACATTAGCTCCACGGCACTTTTAACTTGTTTTTTAGTGGCTTGTTTTTGCACTTTAAAAACAAATCGATTGTCTTTTTCCGCAGCAATAGTGCTCTTCTCAGATATAATCGGAGCTTTCAGCACGCCTGCCAAGTGATATTGATTTAAACTCATGCTAAGCGCTCCTCTATTTGCTTCAACGCACCAGGTGTAGCAATAACTTTATCGGCTGAAACCAATAAAACAGGGCTTAAATTAATCGCCTCAATCACTTCTACATAAGGTATGTTTCTTGACGCCAACGCTAAATTTGCATCTACATTCTCAACAACAATAAGAATTCGCTTCGCATCAATATTTTTTATCCTTGAATTCAACTCTTTTGTTTTAGGGCTGGAAGGTAAAATATCATTACTAACCACCAAGCGATCTTGCCTAAGCAATTCGGACAATATTGACCTGACGCCGACCCGAAACATTTTTTTATTCAATTTTTGATCGTAAGACCTTGGTCTAGCAGCAAAAGCGACACCACCGGTTCTCCACACTGGGCTACGCGTTGTTCCAGATCTTGCACGTCCAGTACCTTTTTGTCTCCATGGCTTTGATCCGCCGCCACTGACATCAGACCGCGTCTTCTGCGCTTTCGTTCCAGCACGAGCGCCAGCCAGATACTTTACAACCAACTGATGAACCAATGTCTCATTAAAAGGCTGACCGAATATCGCCTCAGCCACACCAACATTTCCTGAAGAGTCTTGTTCGTTTAAAGCAGGTATTTGCATACTCATGGCTTAACCTTTATTTCGCATTTTCATAGCGGGCGTAATAATTACATCACCGCCCTTGGCACCAGGCACAGCACCTTTCACCAAAATTAAATTTCTTGCCGTATCAATTGAATGGATAGTTAGATTCTGAACTGTAACTTTTTCAGCCCCCATATGACCTTCCATTTTCTTCCCTTTAAATACACGACCAGGTGTTTGACACATACCAATAGAACCCAAAACCCTGTGTGAGCGCGAGTTGCCATGAGTAGCGTCTTGCATGCTGAAATTATGGCGTTTTATACCACCTGCAAAGCCTTTACCTATACTTTTACCTTGAACATCAACAACTTGACCAACTGAGAATATATCTAAAGATAATTGAGATCCGGTAGATAAATTCTCACCTTCACCATCTTCAAGCCTAAACTCCCATAGGCCGCGTCCAGCT
Organism: Methylobacter tundripaludum; assembly: GCF_002934365.1. Taxonomy (GTDB): domain Bacteria; phylum Pseudomonadota; class Gammaproteobacteria; order Methylococcales; family Methylomonadaceae; genus Methylobacter_A; species Methylobacter_A tundripaludum_A. Next base: position 150,857 of record NZ_PTIY01000003.1, read on the forward strand.
GTCACATTAGCCGCCGCGTAATGACCAGCCATCGCTTTATTGACTCGAGAAGATTTTTTATCGCCCGCCGCTACCTGAATCGAACGATAGCCATCAACCTCAATACCTTTAACCTGAGTAACTCTATTTGAGTCAATCTGGAGTACAGTAACTGGTACTGACGAACCATCTTCACAAAAAACTCTGGTCATACCACATTTACGACCTATAAGACCTATTGACATCTGCCAATTCCCCTGCTTCTTAATTCAATTTTATTTGAACATCAACACCAGCCGCAAGATCCAACTTCATCAATGCGTCTACGGTTTTATCTGTTGGTTCAACGATATCTAATAATCGTTTATACGTTCTCAATTCATACTGATCTCTAGCATCTTTGTTTACATGCGGAGAAATTAAAATCGTAAAACGTTCTTTTTTAGTAGGCAATGGAATGGGGCCTTTAACTTGGGCTCCCGTTCTTCTTGCTGTTTCTACTATCTCACCAGCCGATTGATCAATTAATTTATGATCAAATGATTTCAAACGGATTCTGATAGTTTGATTAGACATATACATTACTCGATTATTGATGCAACTACGCCCGCACCTACTGTACGACCACCTTCACGGATTGCAAAACGCAAACCATCATCCATAGCGATCGGTGAAATCAGCTTTACTTTTACTGAAATGTTATCGCCAGGCATTACCATTTCAACGCCTTCCGGCAGCTCAACAGCGCCTGTTACGTCGGTCGTTCTAAAGTAGAACTGAGGACGGTAACCATTAAAGAATGGGGTATGACGACCACCTTCATCTTTAGACAAAATATAAATTTCTGAGTTGAAATATGAATGCGGTTTAATGGTGCCTTTATGCGCCAATACCTGACCACGCTCAACGTCATCTCTTTTGGTTCCTCTTAACAGGATGCCGACATTGTCGCCCGCTTGCCCCTGATCCAGCAATTTACGGAACATTTCTACGCCAGTACAGGTTGTTGATACTGTCTCTCTAATACCGACAATTTCAATTTCCTGTCCAACCTTAATAACGCCACGCTCAATACGTCCAGTCACTACCGTGCCGCGACCGGATATTGAAAATACGTCTTCGATTGGCATCAAGAATGCGCCATCTACCGCTCTTTCCGGCAGAGGAATATAGCTATCCAGCGCATCAACCAATCTGATCACAGAAGGAACACCGATTTCGCTAGTATCGCCCTCCAATGCTTTCAACGCCGAACCGATAATAATAGGTGTGTCATCACCTGGAAATTCATACATATCCAGCAGCTCTCGAATTTCCATTTCAACCAATTCGATCAGCTCCGGATCATCAACCATATCCGCTTTATTCAAGAACACTACGACATACGGCACGCCAACCTGCCTTGACAACAGAATGTGCTCTCTAGTTTGGGGCATCGGGCCATCCGCAGCTGAACAGACCAAAATAGCACCGTCCATTTGCGCAGCACCGGTAATCATGTTTTTTACGTAATCAGCATGACCCGGGCAGTCAACATGCGCATAATGACGCGTCGCCGACTCATACTCAACGTGTGATGTAGAGATGGTAATACCGCGAGCGCGCTCTTCAGGGGCATTATCAATCTGATCAAAGGCTTTAACTTCTCCACCTTGAAGCTCCGCCATTACTTTTGTTAAAGCAGCAGTTAAAGTAGTTTTACCATGATCGACGTGACCGATTGTGCCGACGTTTACGTGTGGCTTGCTACGTGAGAATTTTTCTTTGGCCATGAGTTAATACCTTTAAATTATATTCAATTTTATGAAGATTTTTTAATAACCGCTTCCGCAATATTTGCAGGTGCTTCATTATATTTTTCAAACTGCATACTGTATGTAGCCCGCCCCTGTGTCGCTGAACGCAAATCAGTTGCATAGCCAAACATTTCCGACAACGGCACTTCGCAGCTAAGTGTTTTGCCTGATGGAGTATCATCCATACCCTGAATTATTCCACGCCGCCTGTTAATGTCGCCCACAACATCCCCCATATATTCTTCAGGCGTAGCGATTTCAACTTTCATTATCGGCTCAAGCAAAACAGGGTCCGCCTTTCTTGCCCCTTCCCTAAAACACATAGAACCGGCAATTTTGAAAGCCATTTCATTTGAATCTACATCGTGGTACGAACCGTCAAACAGAGACACCCTTACATCCAATACAGGATAGCCAGCTAGGATACCATTCTTCAGCTGCTCTTGGATACCTTTATCTACAGCAGGTATAAATTCTTTTGGAACAACCCCGCCAACAATCTCATTAATAAATTCATAACCAGAACCAGCTTCTTGCGGCTCAATACGCAACCAGACATGCCCATATTGCCCACGCCCACCGGATTGCCGCACAAACTTACTTTCCTGCTCTACAGTCTTTCGAATTGTTTCTCTATATGCAACCTGCGGAGCTCCAATATTGGCCTCAACATTAAACTCTCTTTTCATGCGATCAACAATAATCTCAAGGTGCAACTCACCCATCCCCGAGATAATTATCTGCCCAGACTCTTCATCTGTATGCACTCTAAAAGACGGATCCTCTTGAGCAAGCTTAGCTAATGCCAACCCCATCTTTTCTTGGTCAGCTTTCGTTTTGGGCTCCACCGCAATCGAAATAACCGGATCAGGAAAGTCCATACGCTCAAGCACTATAATTTCTTTCAGATCACAGAGCGTATCACCTGTCGTCACATCCTTGAGCCCTATTGCGGCCGCTATATCTCCAGCACACACCTCTTTAACTTCTTCGCGACTATTGGCATGCATTTGCACTATCCGACCAATGCGCTCTTTTTTCTTTTTTATCGGGTTATAAATACTATCCCCAGAATTAAGCACACCCGAATAAACCCTAAAGAATGTTAACGTCCCTACGAAAGGATCAGCAGCAATTTTAAATGCTAGCGCCGAGAAAGGAGCCTCATCATCAGCAGGGCGGACCACCTCACCCTCATTATCTTCCAGATGGCCTTTTATGGCCTCAACATCAACAGGAGCAGGCAAATACTCAATAACCGCATCCAGCATTGCCTGAACACCTTTATTCTTAAAGGCTGAACCACAATATGCCGGGACAATTTGATTGGCTATCGTTCGAGAACGAATACCACGCTTAATTTCTTGATCCGACAATTCCCCTTCTTCAAGGTATTTCTCTAATAACCCCTCATCTCCCTCCGCAGCCGCCTCAACCATATGCTCCCTCCACTCTTTGCAGAGCTCTAACATATCAGCCGGAATTTCCCTCTCCTTAAAGGTCATGCCCATATTGGACTCATCCCAATATATGGCTTTCATTTTAATTAGATCAACAACCCCTTCAAAACCATCTTCCGCACCAATCGGCATCTGCATTGGCACAGCTTTTCCACCTAATCGAGCCTCAATCTGCCCGATAACGCGCAAAAAATCAGCCCCGGCGCGATCCATTTTATTCACAAAAACTATTCGCGGCACACGATACTTATCAGCTTGCCGCCAAACCGTTTCAGACTGAGGCTCAACCCCACCTACAGCACAAAAAACCGCACACGCCCCATCTAAAACACGAAGAGACCGCTCGACCTCTATAGTAAAATCAACGTGCCCCGGCGTATCTATAATATTTATACGATGCTGCGGAAATTGCCCCTCCATTCCACTCCAAAAACAGGTCGTTGCAGCCGAGGTAATAGTAATCCCTCGTTCCTGCTCCTGCTCCATCCAATCCATTGTTGCAGCACCGTCATGCACCTCACCTATTTTATGAGACACACCTGTATAGTAGAGCACACGCTCTGTTGTTGTGGTTTTACCTGCATCAATATGCGCCATGATACCGATATTTCGATAAAACCCTATTGGAGTTTTACGTGCCACAACTATACAACTTTCAATGTAATTCGTTAATTACCAGCGATAATGAGAGAAAGCTTTATTTGCTTCCGCCATTCTATGCGTGTCTTCACGCTTTTTAGCAGCAGAACCCCTGCTCTCAAAAGCATCCATCAACTCACCAGCCAGCTTGGCCGGCATATTCCTTTCATTTCTTTTGCGAGAAGCATCAATCAACCAACGCATAGCCAAAGCCATACGCCTTGAAGGCCTCACTTCGACAGGAACCTGATAAGTAGCACCACCAACCCGGCGAGACTTAACCTCAACACGAGGCTGAACGTTTTCCAAGGCCTTAGACAACACTTCCAGAGGCTCACTATGACCTTTACTCTCAATCACATCCAAAGCGCCATAGACAATCCCTTCAGCAACAGACTTTTTACCGCTCTCCATGATCATATTCATAAATTTAGTCAGCATAACACTGCCAAATCTTGGATCAGGAATAATTTCTCTTTTTGTAGCAACTCTTCTTCTAGACATTTATCTCACCAACCAACGTTTAGCCTTTAGGGCGTTTTGTTCCGTACTTAGAGCGACCACATTTTCTGTTAGTTACCCCTGACGCATCCAAGCTACCACGAACAACATGATACCTAACACCTGGCAAATCCTTGACACGACCGCCCCTTATCAGAACCACGGAATGCTCCTGAAGATTATGCCCTTCACCGCCAATATAGCTACTAACCTCAGCTCCATTAGTCAATCTAACCCTGGCCACTTTTCGAAGCGCAGAATTTGGCTTTTTAGGCGTTGTCGTATAAACGCGAGTACATACCCCCCTACGCTGAGGACAAGCCTCCAGCGCAGGAACATTGCTTTTTTCTATTTTTTTAGCACGAGGCTTACGAACCAATTGGTTGATCGTGGCCATAACTTTGTTTACTCCGATATACAATTAAATTGTCAGATAATAAAAGAACCGCCGCACATAATTAAACGTCGACGGTTAATTGCAATTCGACCCGACTCAAGCACGTTAGCTCATTTGAGCAGAGCATGATACTTGTTAATACTCAACAGGTCAAGCTCAATTTAAATATGAGCATTATTAAGCTCCTAAATATTTAAAGCCTGCTTAAGGGCTTCTTCCACGTCTCCCGCATCTACAGCTAAAGGTGCTTCAGTTTCTACTAATTCGTGCCGAGAGAATCTATTCTTTCTGCTTTCATGATAAGCCAATCCCGTTCCTGCTGGAATTAATCGTCCAACGATAACGTTTTCCTTTAGCCCTTGCAATCCATCGCTTAACCCGCGCACTGCGGCATCGGTTAACACACGAGTTGTTTCCTGAAATGACGCTGCCGAAATAAATGACTCGGTAGCTAATGACGCTTTGGTAATACCGAGTAATACGGAATTGTAGCTTGCAGGGATTTTTCCTTCAGCCTCAACCCTATCATTTTCCTCTCTCAGTGCGGCGCGCTCAACCTGATCGCCTTTCAAAAATACTGTATCACCCGAAGCGGTAATCTCAACCTTTCTAAGCATTTGACGAATAATAGCTTCAATGTGCTTATCGTTAATCTTTACACCTTGCAAACGATACACATCCTGAATTTCTTTAACCAAGTAGTTAGCCAACTCTTCAATCCCCCTTAATCGAAGAATATCATGCGGCGTTAACTCACCTTCTGCTATCGTCTCCCCCTTTTCTACATACTCACCTTCAAAAACCGTGATATGCCGCCATTTGGGTATCAGTGTTTCACTTTGCTCGCCCGCAGGATCGGTAATAATGACCCGTTGTTTACCTTTGGTTTCCTTACCAAAAGAAATGGTTCCACTGGCCTCAGCAAGAATTGCCGGATCTTTTGTTTTTCGCGCCTCAAATAAATCTGCAACACGCGGCAAACCACCCGTAATATCCCTTGTTTTACTTGATTCTTGCGGAATCCTGGCTAGAACATCCCCCACCTTCACTTCGCCGCCATCCTTGATTCCGGCAATAGCCCCTGCGGGCAGGAAATATTGGGCAGGTATTTCAGTTCCCGGCAAATAAATCGCCTGACCGTTGCTATCAAAAAGCTTTACCATAGGCCGCAATTCTTTACCTGCACTTCCCCTTTGCTTCGGATCGGTGACGACTAACGAACTCAAGCCAGTAACCTCATCGGATTGCTTTTGTACAGTAACACCATCAACAAAATCAATCAGCTCAACAACACCATCAACCTCAGTGATAACTGGGTGAGTGTGAGGATCCCAAACGACAATTATGTCACCGGCATTAATTCGAGAACCTTCCTGTACGGAAAGTACGGCGCCATAAGGAATTTTATAACGCTCCTTCTCACGACCATAATCATCGACCACGCCAACTTCGCCTGATCTTGAAACAGCAACCAGGTTACCTTCACGGTTAACAACCGATTTCAGGTTATTAAGCCTTACAGTACCGGCAGATTTAACCTGTACATTACTAATTGCAGCCGATCTGGATGCCGCCCCACCGATATGGAAGGTACGCATAGTCAACTGCGTGCCCGGTTCACCGATTGATTGCGCAGCAATAACACCGACCGCCTCACCTATATTCACCAAGTGCCCGCGCCCCAAGTCACGTCCATAACAGGCCGCACATACTCCATGCCTGTTTTCACAAGTAATAATTGAACGAACTAAAACCTGGTCAATACTATGAGCCTCAAGAACAGACACCCAATGCTCATCCAGTAATGTGCCTTTAGGTACGACTAAAACATCGCCAGCCGGATCCATGATGTCATTGACAGCAACACGGCCTAATACACGCTCAGATAAAGGCTCAACAACATCACCACCCTCGATGATTGGAGTCATAATCAACCCGTTAGTCGTACCGCAATCATCACCGTTAATTACCAAGTCCTGAGCAACGTCCACTAAACGACGAGTCAAGTAACCGGAATTCGCAGTTTTCAACGCGGTATCGGCCAAACCTTTACGAGCACCATGCGTAGAAATAAAGTACTGCAATACGTCCAAGCCTTCTCTAAAGTTAGCCGTAATAGGCGTTTCAATAATGGAGCCGTCAGGTTTTGCCATCAGACCACGCATACCGGCTAACTGTCGAATCTGCGCCGCAGAACCCCGCGCACCAGACTCGGCCATCATAAAGATAGAGTTAAACGATTTTTGTTTTACCGTATTGCCGTTAGCATCAACAACCGACTCTTCACCAAGCCCGTCCATCATGACCTTGGCGATTTGATCGTTGGCATGCGACCAAATATCAACAACTTTATTATATCGCTCGCCATCAGTTACCAAGCCGGAAGCATATTGACTTTGAATTTCGTTAACTTCGGCGTCAGAAGCCTTAATAATATCGACTTTTTTAGCCGGAATTACCATATCTTCGATGCCGAATGAAATTCCGGAAATCGTTGCATACTTAAAGCCCAGATACATCAACTGATCAGCAAGTATGACAGTATCTTTGTTGCCTAAATAACGATAACTATAATTTATTAACCGGGATATGTTCTTCTTGGTCATATCGCAGTTAACCAGCTCGTATGGTGTGCGATCTGGAACCACTTCCCAAATTAACGCACGGCCCACAGTAGTTTCTACGCGATGCGTTTTGTCTTCAGTTTCGCCGCTTTCATTCACCACTTTTTCGGTGATGCGCAATTGAATTTTAGATTGCAATTCAACTGTTTTAGCTAGCAATGCCTTATGAATTTCGCCGACACTGACAAATATGCTGCCATCGCCTTTTGCGTTGATTTTTTCACGGCTAATGTAATAAAGCCCCAATACCACGTCTTGAGACGGATTGATAACAGGCTCACCGTTTGCTGGAGACAAGATATTATTTGTCGCCATCATCAATGTTCTGGCTTCCAGCTGCGCTTCAATAGACAACGGAATGTGTACAGCCATTTGGTCGCCGTCAAAGTCAGCGTTGAATGCGCTACAAACCAGCGGATGTAACTGAATCGCCTTACCTTCAATTAGAGTAGGTTCGAATGCTTGAATACCCAGCCTATGCAGAGTAGGCGCACGGTTCAACAAAATCGGATGCTCACGGATAACTTCTTCGAGAATATCCCAGACTTCAGCCCCTTCTCTTTCAACCATTTTCTTCGCTGCTTTAATGGTTGTAGCTAATCCGCGAAATTGCAGCTTACTAAAAATAAACGGCTTGAACAATTCCAATGCCATCTTTTTCGGAAGGCCGCACTGATGCAGTCTTAATGTAGGACCGACAACAATTACCGAGCGTCCTGAATAATCAACACGCTTACCCAACAAGTTTTGTCTGAAACGCCCTTGTTTGCCTTTGATCATATCCGCCAACGACTTAAGCGGTCTTCTGTTCGTGCCGGTAATCGCTCGACCACGACGGCCGTTATCCAGCAACGCATCAACAGACTCCTGCAACATGCGCTTTTCGTTACGAACGATAATGTCGGGCGCATTCAAATCCAGCAAGCGATTTAAACGATTGTTTCTGTTGATGACTCGACGATAAAGATCATTCAAATCAGAAGTCGCAAATCGACCGCCATCCAAAGGCACCAACGGGCGCAATTCAGGCGGCAATACCGGCAATACTTTCAAGATCATCCATTCGGGACGATTTTTTGAACTCAATAACGCATCCATTACTTTCAAGCGCTTTGAGTATTTCTTGATCTTGGTTTCTGAATTAGTCGAATTTATCTCTTCACGCAAAATTTCAACTTGCTCTTTTAAATCAATCGATTTAAGCAAGTCATAAATCGCTTCTGCGCCCATTTTTGCGACAAAATCATCCCCATGCAACTCAACCGCATCCAGATAATCGTCATCGGTAAGCAGCTGGCCTTTTTCCAACGGCGTCATGCCTGGATCTAAAACGACGAAAGATTCAAAATATAATACGCGCTCAATTTCGCGTAGCGTCATATCCAATAGCAACGCTATTCTGGACGGCAGCGATTTTAAGAACCAAATATGTGCGACAGGGCTGGCTAAATCAATATGCCCCATTCTTTCACGACGAACTTTCGACAAAGTAACTTCTACGCCACATTTTTCGCAAATAACGCCGCGATGCTTCAGTCTTTTATATTTACCGCAGAGACACTCATAATCACTGACAGGACCAAAAATCTTAGCGCAAAATAAACCATCGCGCTCAGGCTTAAAAGTACGATAGTTGATCGTTTCCGGCTTCTTTACTTCGCCATACGACCAAGAACGAATCATATCCGGCGACGCCAAACCAATGCTAATTCCGTCAAAATCATCGGCACGACCTTGACGCTTTAAGAAATTCATTAAATCTTTCAAGAGCTTATCCTCTTTAAATACTACAGGCTGTAGGCTGGGTAAGGCGCGTTTTTGCGCCGTTACCCAACGGGTTCGTTGGTTTCTCGGGTTACGCTAAACCTGATCTACACACCTAATCCCGCTGCAATTCTATATTGACAGCCAATGAGCGGATTTCTTTAATTAAAACATTAAACGATTCCGGCATACCGGCTTCCATTTTATGATCGCCATCGACAATATTTTTGTACATACGCGTTCTACCGGTCACGTCGTCAGATTTAACTGTCAACATTTCCTGTAGAGTATATGCCGCACCATAAGCTTCAAGCGCCCAAACCTCCATTTCCCCAAAACGCTGACCGCCGAATTGAGCTTTACCGCCTAACGGCTGCTGAGTAACCAGACTATATGGGCCTGTTGACCGCGCGTGCATCTTGTCATCGACCAAATGGTTCAACTTCAACATATACATGTAGCCAACTGTGACTTCGCGTTCAAACGGTTCGCCCGTCAAGCCGTCATAAAGCGTGACCTGTCCATGTTCGGGCAAATCCGCCAGCTTCAACATGGTACGAATTTCTTCTTCGCTGGCGCCATCAAATACCGGAGTCGCCATAGGCACGCCACTGACAAGATTGCTCGCCATTTCCAGGATTTCTTGGTCCGAAAATGAAGTCAGATCTTCCTTACGCCCACTACTGTTATAAATCTTATCCAGATATTCTCTGATCGCAGCAACCTTGGCTTTTTCTTGATCGTACTGGGCTTCCAGCATTTTACCGATCTTGATGCCTAAGCCTTTCGCCGCCCAACCCAAATGCGTCTCGAGCACCTGCCCGACGTTCATTCGCGATGGTACGCCTAATGGATTCAGAACAATATCGACAGGATTTCCGTCAGCGGTATAAGGCATGTCTTCAATCGGTCTGATCATGGAAATAACACCCTTGTTTCCATGACGTCCGGCCATTTTATCGCCTGGCTGAATGCGTCTCTTAACCGCCAGATAAACCTTAACCATTTTTAGAACGCCTGGCGCCAAATCATCACCCATGGTGATTTTTTTACGCTTGACTTCAAATTTTTCATCAAAGTCTTTTCTTTGCTGTTCTACTTGAGCAACGACGGTTTCCAGCTGAAGATTGATATCTTCATCTTTCATGCGGATCTTTAGCCACTCTGAATGCTTCAAGCCATTAAGATAAGCTTCCGTTATTTCAGCACCCGCTTTCAATTGTCCTGGCCCGGATTGAGCAACCTTGCCAATCAACAGCTTGGCAACACGCGCAAAAATATCTTCTTCAAGAATTTTCAGCTGGTCATCAAGGTCTTTTCTGTAACGCTTGATTTCTTCCTGTTCAATATCCAAAGCACGCTTGTCTTTCTTTACGCCATCACGGGTAAATACCTGAACATCAATAACCGTACCCTCGATGCTTCCTGGTACACGTAATGAAGTATCCTTAACATCGGCCGCTTTCTCACCGAAAATCGCACGTAATAATTTTTCTTCCGGCGTTAACTGTGTTTCACCTTTAGGCGTTACCTTACCTACCAGAATATCGCCGCCTTTAACCTCGGCACCAACATAAACAATTCCCGACTCGTCAAGCTTGGACAACGCTTCTTCGCTGACGTTAGGAATATCGGCAGTGATTTCTTCCGGGCTATGTTTGGTATCGCGTGCTACGCAGGTCTTCTCTTCGATATGAATCGTCGTGAAGCGGTCTTCCTTAACGACTCGCTCTGAAACCAGAATCGAGTCCTCAAAGTTGTATCCATTCCAAGGCATAAACGCAACCAGCATGTTTTGCCCTAACGCCAATTCGCCCATATCTGTCGATGGACCGTCTGCCATAATGTCGCCGGCTTTAACAATGTCCCCTGGCTTTACTAATGGCTTTTGGTTGATACAGGTATTCTGGTTTGAACGGGTATATTTAATCAGGTTGTAAATATCAACACCTGGCGTACCTGTTTCAGTCTCCGTATCGTTTACGCGCACCACGATTCTGGCCGCGTCAACCGCTTCAATCTTACCGCCACGCGCCGCAACCACGGTTACGCCGGAGTCTTTGGCAACCGTTCTTTCCATACCGGTACCTACCAACGGCTTTTCAGCCCTTAGCGTAGGAACAGCTTGGCGCTGCATGTTTGACCCCATCAATGCACGGTTAGCGTCATCATGCTCAAGGAACGGAATAATGGAGGCCGCAACCGATACAATCTGCTTGGATGACACGTCCATATATTGCACGGTGTCAGACATCGCCAAAGTAAATTCATCTTTATGCCGGCATGATACCAAACCTTCAACCAACTTCCCGTTTGCATCCACGGCCACACTGGCCTGCGCAATAACAAACTCGCCTTCTTCAATAGCTGACAAATAATCGACATGGTCGGTTACTTTGCCATCGACTACTTTTCTATAAGGCGTTTCCAGGAAACCATAATTATTGGTACGCGCATAAACCGATAATGAGTTTATCAAGCCGATGTTTGGGCCTTCAGGCGTTTCAATTGGACATACGCGGCCATAATGCGTTGCATGTACGTCGCGAACCTCAAAACCCGCACGTTCTCTTGCTAAACCGCCAGGCCCTAAAGCCGACACACGACGCTTGTGCGTCACTTGGGATAATGGATTATTTTGATCCATAAACTGTGACAGCTGGCTGGAACCGAAAAACTCTTTTACCGCGGCAGAAACCGGTTTCGCATTGATGATTTCCTGCGGCATCAAGCCTTCTGAGTCCGCCAACGTTAAGCGCTCTTTAACCGCTCTTTCAACTCGAACCAAACCTACCCGGAATTGGTTCTCAATCATTTCACCGACCGAGCGAACGCGTCTGTTGCCCAAATGGTCAATATCGTCAACATTGCCGTTGCCGTTACGAATGTCTATTAATTCTTTAAGTACATCAATGACGTCGTCTTTTGTTAAAGTACCGGGGCCTGTTGTTTCTTGGCGTCCCAATCGGCGATTAAACTTCATCCGTCCAACTGTAGACAAGTCATACCGCTCATCGGTAAAAAACAGATTTTGGAACAGATTTTCTGCCGAATCTTTAGTCGGCGGCTCACCTGGACGCATCATCCGGTATATTTCAACCAATGCTTCGAGAGTGTTGGTAGTCGTATCCAACCTCATCGCATTAGATATGTATGGACCTTTGTCCAAATCATTAACAAACAGGGTATTAAGCTCAGTAATACCGCTTTCAATGCATCGATCGATCGTCGCTACAGTAAGCTCATCGTTCACATTCGCAACTAACTCGCCTGTAGATCGGTCAATCAGGTTATTCCCTAATATCTTTCCAACTAAGTATTCTTTTGGTACTTCTACTTCGGTTAATCCGGATTTAATCATTTCACGGATATGCTTAGCCGTAATCCGACGCCCCTCTTCAACCAATACTTCGCCTTTCTTGCTCTTAATATCAAATGCTGCAATTTCGCCACGCATACGCTCAGGAACGATATGAAAAATGCATTTTTGCGCGTCTACGGTGAATTTATTCATTTCGAAGAAAATTTTGATCATTTCTTCGTTATCGTAGCCTAACCCCCTCAGCAAGATAGTTGCAGGGATTTTTCTTCTCCGGTCAATCCGAACAAAAACGCAATCTTTATGATCGAATTCAAAATCTAGCCACGATCCGCGATAAGGGATAACCCGCGCATTAAATAGCAGTTTTCCTGACGAATGGGTCTTACCTTTGTCATGATCAAAAAACACACCCGGTGAACGATGTAACTGGGAAACAATAACCCGCTCAGTTCCATTAATAACAAAGGTTCCATTGTCCGTCATTAACGGCAACTCACCCATGTAAACTTCCTGTTCGCGAATATCTTTAACTACTTTTGCGTTCGCGGATGCTTCTTTATCATAGATGACCAGACGAACTAATACCCTTAGAGGGGCAGCATAAGTTGCTCCTCTTTGTTGGCACTCTCTTACATCAAAAACAGGCTCCCCTAATCTGTATTTCACATACTCCAGTACTGCATATCCGGAATGGCTTTCAATTGGGAAAACGCTGGAAAATGCAGCATGCAATCCACTGTCTTCACGCTTTTCAGCCGTAACGCCTGATTGCAAGAAGCTCGCATATGAATTAATCTGCGTTGCCAGAAGATAGGGAACATCAAGTACCTCAGTACCTTTCCCAAAGTTATTTCGAATACGCTTTTTTTCGGTAAAAGAGTAGGACATATCGCTTCCAAACCTTTTCGTCATAGATAATTTTCTACCGTGCAGTTAGTGCAAACAGTAAAAGGCCGGCGACAAGATTGTCACCAGCCATACTTGGTAGAGACGTATATTCCAACGCCTCTGCAATTGGGTCAAAATTTATTTGATTTCGACAGTAGCACCAGCCTCTTCAAGCTGCTTTTTAGCTTCTTCGGCTTCGGCTTTAGGGGCCCCTTCTTTCAATGTTGTTGGCACACCCTCAACCGCGTCTTTAGCTTCTTTTAAACCTAAGCCAGTTATACCGCGTACCGCCTTAATAACTGCAACTTTGTTCTCGCCAAAACCGGTCAGAACAACATCAAATTCAGTTTGCTCTTCAACAGCCGCCGCCGCCGCTACAGGAGCCGCAGCCACAGCCACAGCTGCAGATACGCCGAATTTCTCTTCCATCGCTGAAATCAAGTCAACGATTTCCATAACGCTCATCTTTGAGACCGCTTCCAAGATATCTTCTTGCGAAATTGCCATTGTGTATTCCTCTAAAATAATAAGTTTTAAACTGGTTGAGTGGTAGAAACGTTGCGATGCAACGTCTCATGCTGCTATGCCGCTTCTTTTTGGTCTCTAATTGCTGCCAAAGTACGTACAAATTTCTCTGTAGGCGCCTTCATTACCGACATCAACATACCAATACCTTGATCGCGAGTAGGCAGACTGGCTAATCGAGCAAGCTCCGAAGCACCAAATGCCTGTCCGCCAATAGCAACTATCTTGGTAATTAGCTTGTCGTGAGTTTTAGCAAAATCGCTGACTAACCTAGCCGCAGACCCTGGATCTTCCATAGAAAAGGCGATTAACAACGGACCTACCAGTCCACTTTGCATACATTCAAATTCAGTACCGGCGACTGCTCGTTTTGCCAGTGTGTTTTTTATTACACGCAAATAAACGCCTGTCTCTCTCGCAGTTTTGCGCAGCTCGGTCAATTCCGTAACTGTCAACCCACGATATTCTGCCGCAATTGCAGAATGAGCCTTAGCAGCGAATACAGCGACTTCTTCTACGACAGCTTTTTTGCCATCTAAATTTAGTGCCACAGCTTACCTCCGGAATTTATCCCCAGAATTAATAAAAAGCATTCATTTGAACACCCCTTACGGTCCCTTTCCCCAGCTTTTAGGTTCCAGCTCCCGTCTACGCAGGAAATATTAAGTTTTACAACACCTGCGGTCTTTGACGGTTACCGAACGGGTCGGCAACCCAAAGTCTTTTACAACAATTAAGAAATAGTGCTTTGGTCAAGCCATAAACCAGGACCCATAGTCGAAGACAGGGTCACTTTCTTAATGTATATACCTTTAGCAGCGGTCGGCTTTATTTTTCTTAAATCCGCAAGCAACGCTTCCAAGTTACCCTGAATAGCATCCGCATCAAATGTAACTTTACCAAGCGTACAGTGAATAATCCCTGACTTGTCGGTTCGGTAACGCACTTGACCTGATTTAGCGTTTTTTACGGCAGTAGCGACATCTGCGGTCACGGTTCCAACCTTAGGATTAGGCATTAAACCACGAGGCCCTAAAATCTGACCCAACTGACCAACCACTCTCATTGCATCTGGAGAAGCGATGACGACGTCAAAATTCATTTCGCCTTTTTTTACCAGCTCTCCCAAATCATCCATGCCCACGATGTCGGCCCCGGCTTCTCTTGCTGCATCAGCATTAGGTCCTTGTGTAAAAACCGCTACCCTGACTGTTTTTCCGGTACCATTTGGCAACACTGTTGCGCCTCGGACATTTTGATCAGACTTACGAGGATCAACACCTAGATTAACGCTAACATCAATAGCTTCATTAAACTTTGCGGTGCCAAGCTCTTTCAACAACTGAACCGCTTCAGTGATTGAATATTGCTTTGTTTTATCAACTTTTGCTTTGATAAGTTTCGCCTTTTTGGACAACTTAGCCATTATAATCCCTCCACATTCAGACCCATGCTGTACGCACTGCCTGCAATTGTCTTTACTGCTGCTTCTAAATTGGCCGCGTTCAAATCTTCCATCTTTGTTTTGGCGATTTCTTCTAATTGAGCACGAGTTACCGTACCTACTTTCTTGGTATTGGGATTACTGCTTCCGCTTTTAATACCCGTGGCTTTTTTCAAAAGAATTGAAGCTGGCGGGGTTTTTGTAATAAAAGTAAAGCTGCGGTCACTATAAACCGTGATCACCACGGGCAAAGGCAAACCTTTTTCTGTGTCTTGTGTTTTAGCATTAAAAGCCTTGCAAAACTCCATGATATTAACACCTCGCTGACCCAATGCCGGACCTACAGGTGGACTTGGGTTTGCTTCTCCCGCTTTAACTTGCAACTTTATATACGCTGTTATTTTTTTAGCCATTATTTACTCCAAAAATGGGTACAAACGCTTTTCAGCTCCCCTAGACACAAAAAATCACTGCCTTATTCAGACAGTGATTCTTTTCAAACACTAAACACCAAAATTAATTAGCTTTTTTCAACTTGCCCAAAGCCAAGCTCAACTGATGTTGACCTACCGAAAATAAGCACTGATATCTTTATTTTGCTTTTTTCGTAGTTAACTTCCTCAACGACTCCGTTAAAATCCTTAAACGGACCGTCAATAACCCTAATAACCTCTCCAGCCTCAAACATGGTTTTAGGCCTAGGCTTATTGACCCCATCCTCCACTCTATTTAGGATGGCCATCGCTTCTTTTTCGGATATTGGCGCAGGCCGATCAGAAGTCCCACCAATAAAACCCAACACCTTAGGCACATCTTTTACTAAATGCCAAGTTTCATCGGTCAAATCCATCTGAACCAGAACATACCCAGGAAAGAACTTTCTCTCACTTTTTCTTTGCTGACCCATTCGCATCTCAACCACTTCTTCAGTGGGAACAAGGATTTTCCCGAAATGCTCTTCCAGACCTTCTCGTTTAATTCTTTCTTCTAACGCTTGCTTAACTTTATTCTCAAAATTCGAGTAGGCGTGTACAACATACCAACGCAGGGCCATCCTCTTACCCTCCCTGACCAGTCAAAATACGCACACCCCAAAAAAGAAACATATCCAACAACCACAAAATCAAGCCCACAACAAAGACCATTGCAAAAACCAGCAGCGTAGTACGAAAAGTCTCTTCCCGAGTTGGCCAAACAACTTTTCTAACTTCTTGCTTAGACTCTAAAACAAAACCCCAAACATTTTGCCCAAGCCCCGTAGTAAGCATTACCCCCACAACGACCAGCGACATGACCACTAAACCAAGAACCCGATACAAAAGCGAAATATCGGAGAAATAATAAAACGCAGCCACACCAGCGACCAAAAAGACTACGGAAAATACTTGCTTGACAACATCAAAGACTGATGTTGATGCTTCTACCTGAGTGCTCATGTGTTTTTTGCTATGAAAATAGAATTGAGATGCTTTAATCTGAATGGCAGGCCAGGAGGGTCTCGAACCCCCAACCCGCGGTTTTGGAGACCGCTATTCTACCAATTGAACTACTGACCTATTCAGACAAGCCTTATACAAACCAACATTATATATCTAATAATACTATTATTCAAGTATTGATGCAACTACACCGGCACCTACTGTACGACCGCCTTCACGGATTGCAAAACGCAAACCATCATCCATAGCGATCGGTGAAATCAGCTTTACTTTTACTGAAATGTTATCGCCAGGCATTACCATTTCAACGCCTTCCGGCAGCTCAACAGCGCCTGTTACGTCGGTCGTTCTAAAGTAGAACTGAGGACGGTAACCATTAAAGAATGGGGTATGACGACCACCTTCATCTTTAGACAAAATATAAATTTCTGAGTTGAAATATGAATGCGGTTTAATGGTGCCTTTATGCGCCAATACCTGACCACGCTCAACGTCATCTCTTTTGGTTCCTCTTAACAGGATGCCGACATTGTCGCCCGCTTGCCCCTGATCCAGCAATTTACGGAACATTTCTACGCCAGTACAGGTTGTTGATACTGTCTCTCTAATACCGACAATTTCAATTTCCTGTCCAACCTTAATAACGCCACGCTCAATACGTCCAGTCACTACCGTGCCGCGACCGGATATTGAAAATACGTCTTCGATTGGCATCAAGAATGCGCCATCTACCGCTCTTTCCGGCAGAGGAATATAGCTATCCAGCGCATCAACCAATCTGATCACAGAAGGAACACCGATTTCGCTAGTATCGCCCTCCAATGCTTTCAACGCCGAACCGATAATAATAGGTGTGTCATCACCTGGAAATTCATACATATCCAGCAGCTCTCGAATTTCCATTTCAACCAATTCGATCAGCTCCGGATCATCAACCATATCCGCTTTATTCAAGAACACTACGACATACGGCACGCCAACCTGCCTTGACAACAGAATGTGCTCTCTAGTTTGGGGCATCGGGCCATCCGCAGCTGAACAGACCAAAATAGCACCGTCCATTTGCGCAGCACCGGTAATCATGTTTTTTACGTAATCAGCATGACCCGGGCAGTCAACATGCGCATAATGACGCGTCGCCGACTCATACTCAACGTGTGATGTAGAGATGGTAATACCGCGAGCGCGCTCTTCAGGGGCATTATCAATCTGATCAAAGGCTTTAACTTCTCCACCTTGAAGCTCCGCCATTACTTTTGTTAAAGCAGCAGTTAAAGTAGTTTTACCATGATCGACGTGACCGATTGTGCCGACGTTTACGTGTGGCTTGCTACGTGAGAATTTTTCTTTGGCCATTAAAATACACCTCTAAAATCAACACATGGAGCTCATAACCGGATTTGAACCGGTGACCTCTTCCTTACCAAGGAAGTGCTCTACCTACTGAGCTATATGAGCTTAACTTTGAATATGGAGCGGGTGATGGGAATCGAACCCACGTGATCAGCTTGGAAGGCTGGAGTTCTACCATTGAACTACACCCGCGGATTTTCTTAATTAGATGGTGGAGGGGGGAGGATTCGAACCTCCGAAGGCAGAGCCGGCAGATTTACAGTCTGATCCCTTTGGCCGCTCGGGAACCCCTCCGTTATCAGATAACCAGTCTATTATCTTTTACAAAAAAGATATTGTCAATCAATCATTCATCCTGAATTCAATTTATTCATCACCACCGATACATCACCAGCAACTATCTGCCCCACACACCCTCGAGCAAGATCAAAAGCTGAAAACATCAACTCCCGCTCAACTTTAGACGGGACTGACAACACAAAATCCGCAACAGATTTTCCAGACGACGGCCGACCAACACCAATCCTTAACCGATAAAACTCTTTTGACCCTAGATGCACAATAATATCCCTTAATCCATTATGCCCGGCATGACCACCATCTTTTTTTAGCCTCACCACACCCGCATCAAAATCAAGCTCATCATGCACAACAAGAATCTCTTCAGGAGCCAACTTATAGTATCTAGCAACCTTACCGACAGCCTGCCCACATCGATTCATAAAGGTACTTGGCTTTAGCAGCATCACCCTGCCGCCCGCAACCGAAATCTCCGCCAGCAACCCCTCAAATCTAGACTCCCCAGCCCACGTACTACTCGAGCCAGATACCAGCTCATCTAAAAACAAAAACCCGGCATTATGCCGGGTCTCTTCGTACTGCCGCCCCGGATTTCCCAGGCCAACTATAAGCTTAATCATATACTATCTTACGGTATATTAGGCCGCCGCATCATCTTTACTTGCTTTTGAAGCCATCATTGACGCAACAGGATGATCATGCTCTGAACCCTGTGCCAAAGCTACAATTTCTACTCTAGCCGGCAATTTAATATCGGAAAGATGAACGGACTCACCAACATCCAGACCACTTAAATCCACTTCAATATAATCAGGCAAATCAGTCGGTAAACATGAAACCTCAACATCAATCATTCCGTGAGTTACAATACCCCCCTTCTTCCCACCAACAGACGCCTGCTCATTGATAAAATGCAACGGAACATGCACCTTTACAAGTTCTGACATATTTACCCGAAGAAAATCCATGTGCAAAATTTGAAACTTAGCAGGATGACGCTGAACACCCTTCAGAATTGCCTTCTCTGTTTTCCCATCAACTTTAATATCTAAAACATGAGAATAAACAGCTTCATGCGCAAGATGCTTAATAACCTCATTATGACTTAATACAAGCATTTGAGGCTCAGCATGCCCACCGTATATTACCGCAGGAACGCTACCTGTACGACGCACTCTTCTGGCGGCGTTTTTACCTGATTGCCCACGACTTTCGGCAACAAACTCAAATACGTTAGACATTATCCTCTCAACCCCGTGCTATCAAGCACAACAAATTTAATTTTACAATCTACAGTCGTCAATCTACATAGAGCGAACTAACTGACTCACCAACCGCTATTCGCCTTATGGTTTCGGCCAGCATTTCCGCAACACTTAACTGCCTTATCCTACCTAACTCAGCAGCCTCATGGCTCAATGGAATAGTATCCGTAACAACTAGCTCATCAAGCGCCGAATTACTGATATTTTTTAAAGCAGAGCCCGATAGCACCGCATGCGTACAATATGCGACAACCTTGATAGCACCATGCTTCTTTAATGCTTCCGCCGCATGACACAATGTTCCCGCCGTATCAACCAAATCATCAATTAATACACAGCTGCGCCCATCAACATCACCAATTATATGCATAATCTCCGCAACGTTAGCTTTTGGTCGCCGCTTATCTATAATTGCAAGATCAGCATCATCCAAGCGTTTTGCGAGAGCCCTAGCCCTGACAACCCCACCAACATCCGGCGAAACAACAATCAAGTCCTTATACTTTTGCCGCCACACATCACCAAGAAGAATTGGCGACGAATAAACATTATCAACAGGTATATCAAAAAAGCCTTGAATTTGGTCAGCGTGCAAGTCAACAGTTAAAATCCGATCCGCACCCGCCTGCTCAATCATTTTTGCAACCAGCTTTGCACTTATTGGCACGCGCGCCGATCGCGACCTCCTGTCCTGTCTTGCATAACCATAATATGGCATTACCGCAGTTATTCGCGATGCCGAAGCCCGATGAAGAGCATCAATCATCACCAGCAACTCCATTAGATTCTCATTTGTTGGCGAGCAAGTCGGCTGAATGACGAAAACATCCTTACCACGGACATTTTCTTCAATTTCTACAGCAATCTCCCCATCGCTAAATCTGCCGACGGTCGCCATTCCAAGGCGCATATTGAGCTTCTTTACTATACCCTCTGACAAAGCCAAGTTAGCATTTCCAGAAAACACCATCATAGAGGTGTCACTCATCAAGCACTCCCGAATAGAATTCAACTTAGCGGAGATAAATGGCTGGGTCGCAAGGATTCGAACCTTGGTATGCGGAGATCAAAACCCCGTGCCTTACCGCTTGGCGACGACCCAATATTAAGATATATAGCTACCGTTTCTTAGCTTTGAAAACAAAGGCGATTCATTTACACCCCTGACCAGATAAACCCGCCACTTTCCTTGAAGTGACCGATACGCACTGGCTGCAACCTCTTCCGAATCGAACTGCGCAAACACACATGCCCCTGTTCCAGTCAGCCTAGCCTCAGAGAATTCCGACAAATCAACCAAAGCATCTTTAACAAACTGGTAACGCTCACTAACCACCCCAAGACAGTCGTTTTGGTTCTGGCCAGCTATAAAGTCGGCTATTGTGATTGATTTGCTGTCCCGTGTCAAATTTTTAGCTAAAAATATTTCTTTTGTATCTACATGACAGTCCGGCTTTATCACTACAATCCATTGCTCTGGGATATTTATTTTCTCCAGTTTTTCACCAACGCCTTCCGCCCAGGCTGAATATCCATAGATAAAAACCGGCACATCCGCACCCAAACTCAGCCCTAATTCCATCAATTTTTCCATCGGCAGCCGCAAATTCCATAGCTGATTCAGCACAACCAGTGTCGTTGCCGCATCAGAGCTGCCACCACCCAGCCCCCCTCCCATCGGCAGATTCTTTTCGACCTCAATGCATACCCCATGCTCACAGCCTGCCTCCATCTTTAGCAGCTTTGCAGCCCTAATCGTCAGATCATCCTCTTCAGGCACCCCCGGCATAGGTTTCAGCAAACTAACCCTCCCATCATCAACAGGGTGAAATGTTATCCAGTCACATAAATCTATAAATTGAAATACCGTTTGCAGTAAATGATACCCATCACTTCTTTGCCCTGTAATCCTTAGCATTAAATTCAATTTTGCTGGCGCCGGCCACCTTTCGGCCCACGCAGACCGATTAATTTGTTTTTGTATCATTTAAAACCCAGTGATCGATAATTAACTTTAATTTGACCTTATTATTCATAACCGTGATTTTATGCGGCATAGCCCCATCGCCAACAATCTGCATTTGCTTGTATTCATTCAACCATCCTGCCTGATTAAAGCCGGCATCAGTATCGTTATAGGCGAGAGACGGCTCCGGCAAACCCACCACCCAATACCGGAGTGACCGCACAGGAACAAACATACCCAATTGTTGATTAATAAACTCTTCCGGTTGCGCCGATGACCGAACATCATCCCCACCCCTGTCTATGGTCACGACATTTCCTGTTAACGAAATAACAACCGCACCCTGCCCCATCGGACCGGACAACTTTATTTTCTCTGTCTCAGGACTGTGTTCCCAACTTATATTAGCTGACCAGGAGTCATTTTGTCCGGTTAATGCCAATCGGCCTTCAAACGACCAATGACCTACCTCGTAAAGACGAAGCATTGCAGCTCTCGAATAATTTCCATCCGGCTTAACGGAAACAGACGAACAAGCTGACAGCAAAAACATCAACCCACTTCCAATCAACAACCCTATTTTAAAACGTAACACGCTATTTTTCGCCGCTCAATATTCTCTTTTGAAAATCCAATAAATATTCGTCTTCCGGCGCTTTTTTAATCGCCGCATTAAATATCTTTCTGGCTTCCTCCTTTCTACCCAAGCTCCACAACACCTCGGCAAGATGAGCGGCTATTTCACTCTCTTGTTGCTTTGCATAAGCCCTCTCAAGATAACCTAAGGCTTGTTCAAGTTTTCCCTGTTTAAATTGTAGCCAGCCAAAACTATCCATGATCACCGCTTCGTTCGGCTGTAATTTGAGCGCCTGTTGCAGATATTTTTCCGCCTCGGCATAACGATTGGCGTTACCCAGCAGACTATAGCCCAATGCGTTCAACGCCTCAGCGTCATCAGGATACTTGGCTAATATCTTTTTCAGATCAACTTCCAGCACATCCAACTTCTTAAGTCGTTCCGCCATCAGTGCTCGCGCATATAACAAATCCCTCTGTTCCGGTTGACCCGCCAACGCATCAGTCAACAGCCTAAAGCCCTTCTCATATTGACCTTGTTGACCATATAACCCAGCCTGCATCAAAACAATCCGCGGCCTTTGTTTTGGAAACCGAGCCGATAACAGATCCAACCGCGAATCGGCCTCATCAAATTTCTTGTCTTTTACCAGCAATGAAACCGCTGAAATTGCCGACTCAAAAACAAACGGCCCGTCCGCCACCTTATCAAACCACGCCAAGGCCTGTTGCACATGCCCACGTTTTTCCTCTATTTTCCCCAAATAAAAGCTGGCCTGATTTTGCCATTCGGGTTGATCGAGCAGTCGGTTAAAGATGTCCTCCGCCTTCCCGTCGCGTTCCAACTGCAAATGCACCAATGCCAGCGAAATCTGACTCTCTCCGTCTTTTGGATTAGCCAGAACAATGCTTTGATAAACCTCACCCGCCGCCTCATATTCCGCCGACTTTATTAACACCTGCGCCAGCAGCTTTTTAAGCTTGTCATTTTCAGGATATTTAACCGACGCATTTCTTAACAAAATTTTTGCTTTGTTCAAATCTCCCGAAAATACCGCTATCTGGGCCTGAAATATTAATGCCTTATCCCAGTCCGGTTGAATATCCAAAGCCTGCTGAACTTTATTTTCAGCCATAGCATTATTTTTCATTTCCATTGCCAGCAATGCCTGCACAAAATAGACCGCTGCCTGCTTAGGATTTTTCACTGCCACCGCATCCAATGCATCATAAAAAAAATCCGACTTACCATCTCTTTGCAGAACATTGGCTAATTCCATTGCCGTTTTTTCAAATCCGGCAGGATCAACTCTCAACATCGCGTTCAAATGATCAACTGCCGCCGATTTATTACCGGTTCGCAATGCCGACAATGCGGCAATTTTTCTTGCCATCAGATTATTGGGATCTTGCTTCAACCATAAAGAAACAGCCTCATCCGTCTTACCGCCATCTTTCATATACATAGCGATCTTTGCAGCCCTTTCTGCAAACCGGGGATCGTTAACACGCTTGGCCGCTTCCATATAACCTTCCAGAGCAATTGCATATTGCCCTCTTTGCCCCGCAAGCTCCGCCGCCATCAGCATATACATCACATCAGGATCTATCGCCGTCTTCGCTTCGCTTTGTCGCACTTTTTCCTTGGGCTCTGCTATTTTTACAGGCTCAACTACCTCCTCCTGCGCACCCGGTTTTTCGGGCGAACTGGCGCAACCATTAAGAAAAACAAGGATTGCCACTGAAATCAATCTAAAAATTAACACACAATCGTCCTATTTATTTCCTACATATATTTTGCTATAGATTAGCAGAAAAACCAGTTGAGTCAGTCAGCTGATTTATTCGATTTGGATAAAGCCATTATATTTCTTAGAATACACTCACATAATACAGACGTTAAGGCTCAAGGTAAAAGGTTCGCAATTTAAAAAACCGGCCTTACACATTGATCCTTGAACCTTCCACCCTGAACTTAAATACATGACACTTCTTGCAGTTGGAATTAATTACAACACCGCGCCGGTTTCGATCCGCGAGCGCTTGTCGTTCCCTGCCGAAATCCTGGAAACCTCGTTGCAGGAGTTGTGGCGCATTAAAGAAATCAGCGAAGCCGCGATACTGTCGACCTGCAACCGCACCGAGTTTTACTGCACTTCAACAACGGCCAACAAACAAATCCTGATTGACTGGGTAGCGCAAAGCAAACAAATAAGCGCCGCCGATTTTACGCCTTATCTGTACTGTCATACCGATAGCGAGCTGATCCGTCACATGTTCCGTGTAGCTTGCGGCCTGGACTCGATGATCCTGGGCGAGCCGCAAATTCTAGGGCAAATGAAAACGGCTTATCAGGCCGCCTATGAAGCGGGGACTTTAGGCAAACGCCTAGGCAAACTGTTTCAGCATACCTTTACTGCCGCCAAAAAAGTACGCACCGACACCGCGATCGGCTCCAGCCCGGTATCGGTAGCCTTTGCCGCCGTGCAACTGGCGCAACAAATCTTCGACAAACTCAGCGAACAAACCGCCCTTCTAATAGGCGCCGGCGAAACCATAGAACTGGCTGCCCGGCATTTGTCGCAACAAGGGATAGGCCGCATCATTATCGCCAACCGCACCTATGATAAAGCTCACTCACTGGCCATGCAGTTTAACGGCTATGCGATCGCCTTATCCGAATTGCCCGCGCATCTGGCCGAAGCCGACATCGTTATCTCGTCTACCGCCAGCCAACTACCGATACTCGGCAAAGGCCGTGTCGAAAGCGCGCTCAAAAAACGCAAACACAAACCGATGTTCATGGTAGACCTTGCGGTGCCTCGCGATATTGAAGCGGAAGTCGAGCAGCTCCGGGATGTGTATCTTTACACCATCGACGACCTGCAAAACACCATCGATCAAAACATGAATTCCCGCCGCCTGGCCGCAGAACAGGCCGAGGAAATAATCGACACGCAAGTGGATTATTTCTTAGCCTGGCTGCGCGCTCAGGGCGCTCAATCGACCATTCAGGATTATCGCCATCAGGCCGAACAAACCCGGGATGAAGCCCTGCAGAAAGCCTTAAGCCTGCTAAAAAGCGGCATTCCAGCCGAACAAGCCCTTAACCGTCTAGCCCACAGCCTGACCAACAAACTCATCCATACGCCCAGCACCCAAATCAGGGCCGCCGCCGAAAACGAACGCCACGACTTGATTGCCGCCGCCCGCGAAATTTTTAAATTATCCAACTCTCAATGAAACAATCCATACAACACAAACTCGAAAACCTGTGCGAACGCTATGACGAAATTGCCGCCTTACTTTCCGAACCCGAGGTGCAAGGTAATCAAAACAAATTCCGCTCTTTAAGCCAGGAATACGCTCAGATCAACCCGCTGGTCGATTGCTACAAGCGTTACCAACAAACCCTGGAAAACCTGGCTTCAGCCAAAGAAATGGCCAACGACAGCGACCCGGAATTAAGGGAAATGGCCAAAGAAGAAGTCAGTGACGCCCAAATCCAGCTGGACGCAATCGAGCATGAATTGCAAGTGTTGTTACTGCCCAAAGACCCCAACGATAATCGCAACATCTTTATCGAAATCCGCGCCGGAACAGGCGGCGACGAAGCGGCTATTTTCTCCGGCGATCTTGCCCGCATGTATCAGCGCTATGCCGAACGCAAAGGCTGGCAAACTGAAATGATCAGCGAAAGCCCCGGCGACCACGGCGGTTACAAAGAAGTCATCCTCCGCGTTACCGGCAAGGACGTTTATTCCCAGTTAAAGTTCGAATCCGGCGCGCACCGTGTGCAACGCGTGCCCGAAACCGAGTCGCAAGGCCGTATCCACACCTCGGCCTGCACCGTCGCTATCATGCCGGAAGTCGAAGAAGTCGATGCGATCGACATCAACCCCGCCGACCTTAAAGTCGATACCTTCCGTTCATCGGGAGCGGGCGGTCAACACATCAACAAAACGGAATCGGCGATACGCATTACCCACATCCCGACCGGCGTTGTCGTCGAATGCCAGGACGAGCGCTCGCAACACAAAAACCGCGCCCGAGCCATGTCCTTATTGGCATCACGCCTGTTATCCGCCGAACAGGAAAAACACCAAGCGGAACAATCGGCCACCCGCAAACTGCAAGTCGGCAGCGGCGACCGTTCCGAGCGCATCCGCACCTACAACTATCCGCAAGGACGCTTAACCGATCACCGCATCAACCTGACCTTGTATAAACTGGACGACATCATGCAGGGCGGACTGGAGCAGGTCATTATGCCGCTGATCAGCGAACACCAGGCCGAATTGTTGACCCAATTGGGCGAAGACTAAGTTAAATGCACAGCATTAAATCCGTACTCCGCGACGCTGCCGACTCGTTAGCCTTAATCTCCGGCTCAGCCTTGTTGGATGCAGAAATTTTGCTATGCCAAGCGCTTAATCAGTCGCGCTCCCATCTTCGCGCATGGCCGGACAAACAACTACAACCCGAGCAAATAAAGGCTTTTAAGGCGTTGCTTGCACAACGCCGACAAGGAACACCCATCGCCTATATCACCGGCAACCGGGAATTCTGGTCGCGGGATTTCCAGGTCAGCCCTGACGTATTGATTCCGAGACCCGACACAGAACTGCTGATCGAGCTCAGCTTAAAATTGATCCCGGCAGATGAACCCGTCAAGGTCATCGATCTGGGTACCGGTTCAGGCATTATTGCCATTACCTTGGCCGCCGAACGACCGCATGCGCACATCAGCGCCACCGATTTTAGTTTAGCCGCATTACGCATCGCCCAAGTCAATGCCGAGAAGCACCGTATCAACAACATCCAGTTTTACCATAGCAACTGGTTTGCCGACGTACCCGACACCCAATTTGACTTGATTATCAGCAATCCGCCTTATATCGCGGAAGATGACGTCCATCTGCAACAAGGCGATGTCCGGTTCGAACCGCAATCCGCGTTATCCGCACCGGAACAAGGACTTGCCGATATCAGAACCATAGCCGGGGCTGCCCGCAACTATCTGAAACCCGGCGGCCACTTGCTGATTGAACATGGCTACAATCAGCAACAACAAGCTCAGACTCTGTTTAAAGATTTGCATTATGATAATGTACAAACCTACAAAGATTTATCAGGGCAACCGCGGGTAACCCATGGACAATGGAATTAATGCAGGGTCATTCCGTAGCCATCGAGTTAATACAACACCGCCTCACACAGATTTACCAAACCGAGACCTAAGATTATGCCCCAAGAACACATCCAAATTCCCCGCAAAATAACCAATCAACTGCTGCATCTTGCGCAAATCTCGCCGGATTTTGAAGTATGCGGACTTATCGGCAGCAAGAACGGCCTGCCGAGCGGCTGTTATCCGATCAAAAATACCGCCGAACATCCTCAACAGCGATTCCAGCTTGATCCCGCCCAGCAAATTTCCGCTATGGCTAAAATGCGTGACCAGGGAGAAGAGTTATTTGCGATCTATCATTCCCATCCGACTGCACCGGCTACGCCCTCGCTTACCGATTTAGAGCAGGCATCTTACCCTGAAGCGCTTTACCTGATTATTTCACTAAACACCAAAGGTGTTTTAGAAATGCGCGGTTTTAAGATAGACCATAAATCGGCCCAGGAATTAACACTGTCTTTGACCGAGAATATGTAGTCTTTTACTGACAATAAGACTGCCGACTTAAAAATAAAATAAGAAATATCCGCTAATTTTCTGTAAACTGTGAGGTTAATAACATTTTGCCCATAAATCGATTTGGATCCACTATCGTGCAACTGTTAAAACAGCTCTTTAGAAAAAAAACTGTTTGCAAAGGCATTGTTGGCGTCAGTTTTTTGCAGAACAGCATTGCAGTTGCTATATCGAAGTTCACAGAAAACAATGAACTAACGCTTATACACTGCGAATGCATTGATACTGGAAAACCGATAGATCAACAACACATGCTCGGTGAACTTGCGCGCCAATATAATCTTGCCGAATATGATTGCCATCTGGTATTGACCAGTGATAACTACCGCCGTGTCAACGTTGAAGCCCCCACAGTCGACGAAAGCGAAATCATCGAGGCCATACGCTGGAAAATAAATGAACTTATTGATTTTCCCGTTGATAAAGCCGTCATCGATTACTACCAGACTCCCACGCCCATTCGCGCTAACAGCAGTAAAATACTGGAAGTCATTGCCGGGCCTATTGACATCATCAGGGAACAGGTCAAAAAATGTGCCGACGCCGGCCTGCAACTCAAGGTCATTGATATTCAGGAAACAACCCTGCGTAACTTAGCCGTACAGCTGCCGGAAAATCAACGAGGCATTGCCCTTTTATACCTGCTGGAATTTTCCGGAACCCTGCTGATACAAAAAGAAACGACTATTTATGTCTCCCGTAAATTTGAAATCGGTTATAAAAAACTGCAATTAGATGATCAATTTTCCAGTGATAGCCCGAGCGCAAATGTGCATAACAATCTGGCTCTGGAAATCCAGCGGTCGCTGGATTATGTAGAAAGTTACTACGGAATTCCGCCTATTTCAGTTTTAGCGGTCATTCCTTTGGCAGAAAACACGCATAACTTGCTCGACAGCCTGAGCCGCAACCTTGGCATTGAAGCCCGCATGTTAGACCTGTCCACCATGATCGATTGCGACATTTTAGTCGATGCACAAACTCAATCGCTTTGCGCTCCAGTTATCGGGGCAACATTACGTTATTCATTAGAAGCAGCATGATACAGCAAGTCAATTTATATCAGGACATCCTTAGACAAGAACAGAACAAATCCGGTATTAACCCGTATTGGCTTGGCCTGTCGGGTATAGCCTTGCTGTTTATAGGTTTCAGCGCACATACAATCTGGAATTTAAAAAACATGGAGACTCAAGTACGACAATCCCACCAAAACCTGGAAGCGGAACTAGCACGGGTCAATCTCCTCTCCGCCCATATCCCCAAGCAGGAAGTCGACACACAACTTAGCGCGGAAGTCGCGCAATGGCAAACCATGCTCGACGAAATCACGCAAACCATGCAACTGTTGACAGACAAGCACGCGGATCAATCCCCCGGATTTTCAAGCTATTTTCAGGGGCTGGCCAATCAGTCGATTCCTGAGGTATGGTTGAGTTCGCTGTATCTTGATGGGCAAAAGCAGATTATCAACATTGAAGGCAGCACCTTTAACCCCGAAAAAATCCCTTTTTTTCTACAACAGCTGCAAAAAGAACCTATATTTAACGGACACACTTTCGCCAAACTGAGTATGCAAAAATCAGAGTCCGTAGAAGGCCAAATGGATTTTAAGCTAAGCACGTCTTGGGAAGCCCCGAATAAAAAAGACCATGCTCAATAATCTTCAAGAAAAATTTGAAGCCCTGACCCAACGGGAAAAAATCATTGTTATCGCCGCTATATTAATCGGCATATGGGTCGGATGGGACAATTTTTTCTATCAACCGAGCCAAAAAAAGCAACAGACACTTGACAAAGAACTAACCAGCCTAAAACAACAGATAACCGAACAGCAACTGACAATAATCAAACTTGAAAGCGGCTCCCATATCGACCCTAACCTTAATAACCGGAACAAACTGGCCGAACTCAAGGCCGAATACAACCGTTTGCAGGAACTTATGCTACAGGGCAGCAAAAGCTTTGTCCCTCCGCATTTAATGGCCTCCGCATTAAGCGATATTCTCACCAAGAATAATCAGCTAACCTTGATAAAGCTGGACACGTTGCCGGTAACCACCTTGCTGGAATCCAAGCAGCCGCAACGACTTCCAATATACAAACACGGGCTGGCAA
Source organism: Methylobacter tundripaludum (assembly GCF_002934365.1). Lineage (GTDB taxonomy): Bacteria > Pseudomonadota > Gammaproteobacteria > Methylococcales > Methylomonadaceae > Methylobacter_A > Methylobacter_A tundripaludum_A. Next base: position 180,920 of record NZ_PTIY01000003.1, read on the forward strand.
TCACTTTTTTCGGCAGTTATTTAGACACGCTCAATTACTTAGCAGCACTGGAGTCACTACCTTGGCACTTTATCTGGGAAAGCATCGACTACCGGGTGGTAGAACATCCAACCGCGGAGACTACAATTAAAGCGTACACGCTCAGTTTTAAGGAGAGCTGGCTGGGTGTTTAAAATAATATTGCTTATTTGGCTTGCTTCTACGCCATGCCATGCGGAATTCCGTGATCCGACGCAGCCGGGCTATCCCGTTCCGACCACGGCCGCCGATGTTGTGGCGACCGACAAGGAATTAGTCTTATCGGCGATCTTAATTTCGTCAAAATCCAAACGGGCAACGATTAACGGCATCTCGGTCAAACAAGGCGAAACCGTCGAAATCAAACAAGCTCCGCCGGTAACGCCTGAACCGACAGTTCCGACAACTACCGCCGGCGCCGGGGTCAACCCAAATGATCTGCTCAATAAAGTAGCCGAATTTACGAGCGCGGAAGCGAATCGCTTATCACCGGGAAACGTATTAGCCCCCCTGATGTCGGCAGTAACCGGGGGCAGTAATATTACCCAACTTCTGGAATCAGGTTCCATGAACACGACCGCCAATGCCCCAGAACAAACGAAAACCGATCAACGGCCGAAAATCCCCCATCTTCTGACACGTCCGATGACTATTAAAGTTATCAGCATTCAGAAAAATTCGGTCATCATTGAGCAAAACGGCGAACGTAGGACCTTGCAATTGGTGCAACGTCCATACAAAACACAATAAATACCCAATACACACTAAAATGAATACCCCCCATTCCTTCATTACCATGACACTGACATTGCTATTGGTATCCTGCGCCACCCTCCATCCCCAAAAGTCATCGAATATTGCCGATACCTTTTCCGATGCATCATCCCGACCCCATAGCAATGCTCAAACACCGGCCGCCGTTACCGATGCCCTGGTTCCTGATTTCAATCAAACGCTGTCCGCATCACAAAGCACGACACAGCAAGCACGTCTCAATATTTCGGTTAATGAGGCTGATGCCCGTGAATTTTTTATGGGGCTGGTGGTAGATAGCGAAGAAAACATGCTGGTCCATCCCGAGGTAACCGGCACTATTTCGCTGGATCTAAAAAACGTAACCATTCCCCAGGTTCTTGACGCCGTGCAAAAACTCTATGGTTATGATTACAAAAAAAACGATATGGGTTACATCATCTACCCTGCAACCTTGCAGACTAAAACCTTTAAAATAGACCGGCTGGATTTGCTCAGGATAGGTAACTCAAATACCAGCGTATCGTCCGGCAGACAAGGCGGTCAAAGCGGCAACCCACAGGGAAGCGGCAGCTCGCAAGGAAGCGGCTCACAGGGAGGGAGTGGCGGCGGCAGCGGTGGCGGCCAGCAAGGAAGCAATCCCCAGGGAAACAACCCGCAGGGAACCGCCACCGGTTCTTCAAGCAGTTCCGTGCGCACTATTACAAAAACAGACTTCTGGCAAGAACTGAAAGATACTTTAAACCACATTATTGCCGTCGATCCACAAGCGACAGTCGATATTAACCAGCAATCAGGTATTGTGATTGTCCGCGCAAAACCCATGCAGCTACGTGAAATAGAAAGCTTCCTATCTGATACCCAGTCCCAAATCAGCCGGCAGGTCATCCTTGAGGCTAAAATACTGGAAGTCGACCTTGACGATAGTCACCAGGATGGCGTCAACTGGGAAAGCATCGTCAAAGAAGGCATCAACAAAGCGCCACTGTTAACGGGCGTTGGTGCGATGAATCCAGCTACATTTACTTCTATTTTTACCTTGGGGGCCAACTCCGGTGATTTTCGCGCCTTTGTCGAACTGATGGAAAGCCAAGGAAAAACCAATGTGTTGTCCAGCCCGAGGATTTCGACTTTGAATAACCAGACAGCCATCATTAAAGTTGGAGCGGACGAATATTTCGCTACCGGTTTTACCGGTGGAACGCCAGGCACATCGACCACTGCCTCCACCGGACCGACTATCCTTATCGATGTTTTCTTTTCCGGCATATCGCTAGCTGTTACGCCCCAAATCGATGACAATGATGATATTACCCTGCATATCCACCCTTCGATTAGCCAAGTAAAAAAAGATACCAAGGATTTCGGTCTTGACATAACTTTACCGCTGGCATTAACCACGGTCAGGGAATCGGACAGCATAGTCAAGGCCAAAAACGGTCAAATAATTGTTCTGGGCGGCCTGATGCAGGAGACTGATACTGAAAACAAACAAGGTATTACCGGGTTGGCAGGAATTCCGTATATCGGCAATCTATTTAGAATCAACACTGGTGAAACCAAAAAATCCGAATTGATTATATTGCTTAAAGCCACATTTATCGGCAGCGATGCCGACTGGCAAAATGACATAAATTCCAGTAAACGACGCTTCGAAAAACTTGATTCCCAGCCCCGCTGGAAATAATTTGCAAAAGTCCGGCTACGACCGCAAAATCTGTATTGCCGACAAAAGCACGCGCGTAGTTGCGATAATAGCAACATCATCATGAAAAACACTTTTGAAGTTATTTATGTATAAAACACACTTTGGTCTCAATGCTCAGCCATTCGGTTTAACACCCGACACCCAGTTTTTTTGTGACCTGCCCTCTCATTTAGAAGCACTCAACGTATTACTGATTGCTCTACACAACGGGGAAGGATTTATCAAAATTACCGGTGACGTCGGTACCGGCAAAACCATGCTGTGCAGAAAATTGCTGAATGAATTACCGGAACCTTTCGAAACGGCGTATATTCCTAACCCCCGCCTGCCGCCAGTGGGTCTGCTGATGGCAATTGCCAATGAAATGGGTATTGAATACCCCCGTCATACCGGACAAAACGGCCTGATGAATCTGATTAACGATTTTCTAATCAATAGCGCCGCTAACGGAAAAAAACCGGTATTGATTATCGATGAAGCCCAGTCCATGTCGATTGAAACATTAGAAACGTTGCGACTTATCACCAATCTGGAAACCGAAAAACAAAAACTTTTGCAAATTGTGTTATTTGGCCAGCCTGAACTTGATGAGCAACTGCGCGACAAAGCTATCCGGCAACTCAGGCAGCGCATTACCTTTAGTTACATGCTTAAACCGCTCACGCAGCAAAATGTTGCCGATTACATTAAACACCGGCTACGCATCGCCGGCATGGGCAGTTTAAACATCTTCTCCAGATTGGCCATTAAAGCCATGCATCGCTATAGTCGCGGCATTCCCAGACTGATTAATATATTAGCCAATAAAGCGATGCTCGCGGCTTATGGCAAAGGCCTCTCGTCAATTGGCGTAAAGCAGGTTTATCTGGCCGCACTGGATACCGAGGACGCTGACACCAAACTTAGTTTCTTGGACGCCCGCAAACGCTACTTGCTACTGCTGTTACTCGCAATTGTTGCCAGCCTTTATCTGTGGTTGACCAGTAAAGTTATATTATGAGTCTGATCAACCAAATGTTACGCGATCTTGAAAATCGCAACACAATTAATAATACTCCCCCGACTCTGCAACATAATATTCAGGTAACACACGCTCCATCGTCAAAACGCCCTTTCTTGATCTGGACTTTATTGGCTATTATTGCGACAGGCGGCACTTATTGGGCTTATCTACACAGCAATACACTGACTAAAACACCCCCAGTAATCATTGCGGAAAACAATCAAAAAGATCCCACACCTATTGCTCCCTATGAACAGGTACTGGCTACACCAAACGCCGTATCCGACACTGTACCCCAAATCGAACCGAAACTACCGGAAAATAATGCGGCAACTCAGCCGGTTCCGACAATCCAACCCACACCAGCACTGCAACCTCCGCCGCCAGCTCAACCGACTCCAGCAGCACCCAGTCAAGCCGCGCCAGAAACTATTCCTGCCCAACCTATTAAAAATACTCCCATTCCTCCTAAACCGGCCCTGATCAAACAAATAACCGATAAACAACAGGCCGATTTACTTTATCGCCAGGCAGAAAATAGTTTTGATGACTATTCAACGATCAACAAACTGGAAGAAATCCTTAAGCTCGATCCGCGACACCTTAAGGCTCGATTATTACTGGCTAAAAAACTGCATAATCAGGGACAAATTAATAAAACAGCCGATTTCCTGGATCAAAGTCTGATTTTATTTCCTGACAACCTGCAATTTATCAACACCCGCGCACAGCTATTCCTTCAACAAAAAAATCCAGGCAGTGCACTTAAAACACTTCAGCGCATTGATTTAACAAGCGATTCTAATGACGAAACCTATTTATCCCTATTGGCGGCATCCTATCAGCAACTGCAATCATTTAATAACGCAGCTAAAACTTATCAAAGACTAATAACGATCAACCCGGAAAAAGCCGAAAACTGGCTAGGCCTTGCTCTATCCCAAGAAAAACTCGGCAATTCAAGAATTGCCCGCGAGGCCTATCAGCAAGCGCTCAGTAAAAACACTTTGAAAGAATCCATTGCGAACTATATCAAGCAGCGGTTAATTGAGCTCAGGTAGCCCAATTTGGAGTAAGCAAGTGTAAATTTTGTTTCAACGATATTTAGCAGGAGACAGCCGCAGCTTAACAAGATTGAAGAAGCCAAAATCAAACTGAATGGAAATTCCTCCATCGTCTAATGACGCAGCCGAAGCGGAAAAGGCAGTGTTTCCCAGCGATGAGGAAGCGCTGGAGTTGTTTTACTTGACGCTGAAGAATATCAGCCGAGAATGAACGATGTTACCGCACTAAAGAACTGGAAACGTTCTAAACCGGTTTTAATATTATGTTCGAGAATCGTACCTATCCGATACTTGGGAAATTTGTTTGCAGATAATCCGGAAGACTATCGAATAATCAATCATCTACGCATGAACATCGTTGATAAAACCTTAGGCCTATACGTCTACCAACAATTCATCATTTATTTTGTTAAATATAAAGCCATTTCCAGCATAACGGGGTACTGTCGGCGTTTGTACCTCTATAGAATAGGCAAGTTTTTAATCTTTTAGAAAAAAGCAGCATGTAACATGTCGTAACAAGATTAGCATGCCGCCTTGCTCTGATACTTAAATACAGACAATCATCTCCGCATTTAAAATGCGTTTTACCCTTCCAAACTCGCCAAGCGTGCTGCGAGAAATTCTTCTAACGACTCTAACGCCTTGGTAAATCCATCAATACCTTCTGCAAGTTTCTCAGAAGCCATACGATTTTCAGCATGCATTCTATCGAAAGTCGCCTTATCAATAGTCAGTTTTTCAATTGAAGCGTTAGCCGCGTCTTTAGGATCCAGCTTACGCTCCAAATTGCCTTCGGTAGACTGAAGTTCAGCCAATAGGGATGGGGCAATAGTCAATAAATCACACCCCGCTAACTCAACAATCTCGCCAATATTACGGAAGCTAGCTCCCATAACTTCGGTTTTATAGCCGAATTTTTTGTAGTAGTTATAAACTTCCGTGACTGACAGGACACCTGGATCTTCAGCAGGCGCATAAGAATCCCGGCCGGTATCTTTTTTGTACCAATCCAGGATACGGCCAACAAAGGGTGAAATCAGGGTAATTCCGTTCTCCGCACAAGCAATCGCTTGATGCAGGCCAAATAATAAAGTCAGGTTGGTATGAATGCCTTCCTTTTCAAGAACTGCAGCAGCCTGTATACCTTCCCAAGTCGCAGCAATTTTGATTAGAACGCGTTCGCGCGAGACTCCTAAGGCTTCGTACATAGCGATCAATTCACGGCCAACACGGACGCTGGCATCGGTGTCGTATGAAAGTCGAGCATCTACCTCAGTTGAAACCCGCCCTGGAATGACTTCAAGGATCTTCTTTCCAAAAGAAACGGCTAGGCGTTCAAAAGCGAGGGTAGCTACTTGCGCAGCAGATGCATCTTTACCCAAAGTCTCTCTTGCACCTGTCAATGTGTCGTCGACGATTCCTTGATACTGCGGCATTTGAGCAGCCGCTGTAATCAACGAAGGATTAGTTGTCGCATCGCGTGGTTTGAAAGTTTCAATAGCCTGAATATCACCAGTATCGGCTACAACCACCGTCATTTCTCTCAATTGTTCGAGTAAAGTCTTGGCCATTAGGGGCTCCTTTTATTTTAAAATTAAAAAACAGAACATACACTCGTCATATTCAATACATTCAGAATATAGACGCATGTCATCCAATATAATTACAGGGCGGGATTATACCGTAGTGACAAGAGTTCACCATCAAAATGGAAACATCAATACTATGCCCAATTTGAGGTGAACTTTTATTTTTAATGAGTAATTTTCGCAGAGCTCCAAAATTGAATTCATCTCATTTTGGAGCTAATTATCGATGCCGCCAGCGAATCCATCCGTACAACATTATCGGAACCCGGTAGATAAATTATAACTAGCGCTTGAACACAACCCTGAATGACTATTTTAGTTGCAAACCTGCCGAGTCACGCTTGACCAAGACACCAACACTTTACCGAGAACGCTCAACTACACCTTTTCCTGATTTGCTCTTGCAGCAATTATTTGTCTGACCATATATTTAGAGACACCACTTGCAATCGGTAATACAGACTGTCTTTCCAGATATTTTGCAACCCCGCTTGCTTTAGGCATTTTTCTTGCCGCCATTGCTTCTCTTTCAACATACTTGGCAACTCGACTCACAATCGGCACCGCTTTTGCATTTCTTGCTTGGTTTGCAATGTACTTTTCAACGCTACTTAAAACAGGGACTTCTTTTCTAGATAAAATTTGTTTTGCCACATACTTTGAAACACCGCTTACCGGTGGTTTTTTATTCGCCAAAATTGCTTGCTCTTCCAAATATCTAGCCACACCAGTTGCTGCGGCAGCGGCAGCTTCCCTTTCCTTTGCTTTTTCCATCTCTTTTTCTATAGCTAACAATCGCTGTTTTTCTTTTTCTTTTTCTTGCTCTATAGCGACTATGCGCTGTTCTTCCAAGTATCTGGCGACTATTGCAGCAGCAGCAGCTTTTCTCGCCGCGATAGATTCGTCTTCCAAGTATTTAGCAACACCAGTTGCGGCTGTGCTTTTGGCAGATATAGATCGCTTAATTAAATACTTAGAAACACCGCTCATACCCGGCATTTTATCTTTATTTTCCAAATACTTAGCAACGCCGCTTGTCAAGGGCGTTTTGTTGGTAACATCCGTATGTTTAGCCATATACTTGGCAACACCGCTTATTTTCGGCGCTTTTTTTGCGAGTATAGCCTGTCTCGCCATGTACTTGGCCACAGTGCTTACAGGAAACTGTTCCAGTCTAGCCAAATATCTGGCAACACTGCTCGGGGATACAACTTCTTCCTGTGTTTCAAGATTCTGATCAACTTCATTTGCTATTGCTTCCAACACACCTCCCTGTGCTATTTCCTGACTATCTAAGTCACCAGCAACTACATTTGCTGGTGACAACTCTTCCATGTTTTTCAGATATCTAGCAACTCCGCTTAACACCGGCACAATTTCTTGGCTTTTCAAATACCTAGCAACCCCAGTAAGTCCACTAGGATCACTAATATACACGCGGGCACTGGGCAGGGACTCATTTTTCTTTTTGTTCCCAAATAACCCAGACACTAAATCGATCAAGTAATTTTGATCCACTTATCACCCCCGGTTGCGCATGTACTTTTCAACTCCAGTTCCCGCTTGTTCTGCTTTTTCTTTTGCAGATGTAGCCTGCTTCTCCAGATACTTTTCAACTCCACTTACAGCCGCAGCGGCTGTTTCTTTTTCAACCACGACTTGGCTTTCCAAATATCTTGCAACGCCAGTGGCGGCAATCATATTATGCTTTCTCAAGTATCGAGCAACCCCTGAAAGCCCGCTAACATGTCCAGAATAAACTGGAGAATGGCTAACTGTAGCTTTTTTCTCGCGTTTTCCTAGGAAGATATATCCAACCACTGCAAAAACAACCAACCCCAACAGGTAACTCATCTTGGAGTCTTGTTCGGCTTTTAACGGCGCGCTTACTGCTGTTGAATCCGCTGCTGTAGCGCGTTCGGTTATAGGCGATGTTTCCGGAAGCTGACTTGGCTTATAGCCAGCATCCTTATATAAGACTTTGGGTTCAAAGTCCGCCGCCGGATATTTTGAATCGGACTCAGCCGATGTTTCTTCCTTAACTGCCGCCGCAGGCGCAGGCGTAGACTTGGTTTGGCTGTATGCCGGATCTTGGTAAATCACTTTTGGTTTGAAATCTGCTGCCGGATATTCCGTTTCCGCTCCTACGATAGGACTGGCTAATAACAGCGTAGCAACTAAACCATTCGTCAAATTATTTATTTTCACGCGTGTATCCCCCTCTCTGCATTGTTTTTGGAATAGCCATATCTGCGTTGTACCTTTGACTTATCGATGAATTAGCACTCAATTCAATCATTTCTAAGTCTACTCAATGAGTAACAACCAACACAGATATGGCTTTTAAAATTAAAGTACCGCTTCTACGTTTTTAACAACGTTTTCAACAGTAAAGCCGAAGTGCTTCATCAATACGCCGCCCGGTGCAGATTCGCCGAAAGTATCAATACCGACAACTGCGCCATCTAAGCCAACATATTTACGCCAAAAATCAGTAATACCTGCTTCAATCGCAACACGTTTCACCCCCGGTGTTAATATGCTGTCTTTATAAGCTTGATCTTGACGGTCAAATACATTTGTTGAAGGCATCGAAACAACACGCGCTTGAATTCCTTTTTCTGCTAAGGCTGCTTGCGATTTTATCGCTAAGTCGACTTCTGAACCGGTTGCAATCAGGATAACCTGGGCTTTACCCGCCGCTTCAGAAATGACATAAGCCCCTTTGCGGATAGCTGCGATTTGATCATCAGTACGCGCTATGAAAGGTAATCCTTGTCGACTTAACACCAAGCTTGTAGGTCCTGTCATACGTTCAACCGCCATGACCCAAGAAACGGCCGTTTCCGTGGTATCGGCAGGCCGCCAGACATCCATATTTGGAATGTAACGCATAGCAGAAGTGTTCTCAATCGGCTGATGTGTTGGACCGTCTTCGCCTTGCCCAATAGAATCATGGGTTAAAACAGCAATGGTGCGAATTTTCATTAACGCTGACATACGCAAAGCACTTTTTGCATAATCGGAGAACATGTGGAATGTTCCGCCGTAAGGTAATAAGCCACCATGTAACGCCATACCGTTCATAATAGTGTACATACCGAACTCACGCACACCGTAGGATATGTAATTACCTGGCTCTTTACCGCTGACATGTTTAAAGCTGCTGCAACTGGTTAAGTTAGAGCCTGTCAAATCCGCAGAACCACCTAAAAATTCAGGTAATGTAGGGGCTAATCCGCCGATCACTTTTTGTGAAGATTGACGCGAAGCCAGGTTTTCTGCTTTTGCGTTGGTCTCAGCAATCAATGCATCAGTCGCAGTCTTCCAATTAGCAGGCAACTCACCAGCCATACGACGTTTGAATTCTTCTGCTAATTCTGGATACTCCGCCGCGTAGGCAGAGAATTTAGCATCCCACGCTTCCTCAGCTTTCGCACCTTTTGCTTTAGCATCCCATCCAGCATAGACATCGGCAGGAATCTCAAACGGACCATGATCCCAACCTAGAGCAGCTTTAGTCAGATTGACCTCTGCTTCGCCTAAAGCCGCACCATGACATTCATGGGTACCTGCTTTGTTTGGCGAACCAAAACCAATAGTTGTTTTGCAGCAGATCAATGAAGGCATATCAGTTACCGCTTTAGCCGTGGCAATTGCCTTATTAATCTCTTCTGGATTATGCCCATCTACTGACTGAACATGCCAGCCATACGCCTCAAAACGTTTTGCCGTATCGTCCGTATACCAGCCTTCAATATGACCATCAATAGAAATACCGTTGTCATCCCAGAAAGCGATTAGATTGCCTAAACCCCAAGTACCTGCTAATGAACAGGCCTCATGAGAAATACCTTCCATCAAACAGCCATCACCCATGAACACATAGGTATGGTGATCAACAATTTTATGACCTGGTCGATTGAATTGGTCTGCAAGCAGTTTTTCAGCCATCGCAAAACCAACACCATTGGCAATGCCCTGTCCTAACGGACCAGTCGTTGTTTCAACACCTGGCGCATAACCGTATTCAGGGTGTCCCGCACATTTTGAATGTAGTTGACGGAAAGTGGCTAATTCACTCATGGGCAAATCATAGCCACTCAGATGCAATAACGAATAAATCAGCATTGATCCGTGACCGTTGGAAAGTACAAAACGGTCACGATCTGACCACTTTGGGTTGGACGGATTATGGCGCAGGTGATCATTCCATAAAACCTCGGCAATGTCCGCCATGCCCATAGGTGCGCCTGGATGTCCAGAGTTTGCTTTCTGCACGGCATCCATGCTCAAAGCGCGTATGGCGTTCGCTAATTCTCGACGCGAAGTCATATTCTTCTCCTTACTATTATTAGATTACTAAATGGTGACTTTTCAGTCTATTCGACTCTGCCACGAAATGTTCTTTCGGCGGTTACCCACAAGGATTAGAACGAGTGGTCATAACCACTCGTTCCTGTGCAGCTATTCTAAATTAGCGTGCCTTTCTCTCATGATTTCTTCTGGAATTCCCTTTTCATGGATAATATGAGAAATGGTTGCTTCCAAGAAAAACAAGGTAGATAGTTCAAACACAGTCCCCATAGGCATTCCTAACACCTTACCATACTGCTCCGCGTTACCGATTTGAAATACCGCATCTGCCAAGTCGCCAATGGTCGAACTGTTTTTTGCAGATATTAAGACTATCTTAGCACCTATTTTTTTTGCACTTTTAGTGAATGCTATTAGTTGCTCAGTCTCTCCAGAACCGGAAATAATGATCAACAAGTCACCGTTTTTAATGCTAGGCGTGACAATTTCACCGACGACGCTGACATCGTAACCGCCATGAACCAGTCTCATTGCAAAGAAATTTCCAACAAGCTTGGAACGCCCAGCACCTGCGATAAATATGCGCTTGGCGCTATCGAGCAATTGGGTCAACTTTACATCATAGGTATCATCTGTAGCTTCAAGAACACCTGAAATCTTTTCTATGATAAGTTGCTGATGCATAATTATACCGCGTCAACCAATTCGCGAATTTCACGCGCTGCATCAGCAGGTGAAGCCGCGCCATAGATTGCAGCGCCAACAACGATGATGTTTGCGCCTGCGCGAACTACATCTTGTACAGTTGACGGTTTAATACCACCGGCAACAGAAATTCTGACGTTTAAGCCTAATCTTGCGATGTCGTTCAAATCAGCGAAAGGCGTATGACCTGCTGCTTGCGCGTCCAGACCTGTGTGAATACCCATGATATGAGCACCCATTTCAGCAGTTGCGCGTGCACACGCCACTTTATCTTCAACATTAATTAAATCGATTTGGGCTTCTGCACCGTATGCATTTGCTGCTTTGATAACGCCTGCACAAGTTGCAAGGCCGGATACGCCTAGAACTGTACAAATATCAGCACCTGCTGCATAGAAAGGTGTTGCTTCGTATTCGCCTGCGTCCATAGTTTTAAGGTCAACCAAAAGCAGTTTCTCTGGGAATCTTGCTCTTAATTCTTTAACCAGGTTAAGGCCGTTATATTTAATGCATGGAGTTCCGATTTCAAAGATATCAACGTAAGGAGCTACTAAGGTAGCAAGGCCTACTGTTTGATCGAAATCTAATGAATCTAATGCCATTTGTATTAATGGTTTTGCCATGATGCGTGCTCCGATGGGTTATAGTAATAGTTATAATTTTAGTTACTTACTCTTTATGCGAACGTAACTTTAAAGTAGAAAGGGGATCGATGTCAATGCCCAATGCCCAATGTTCTACGTTGGCGCATGAATAACAGCCGGATGAACGAAAGATACAAACGGAATGTTATGGGCTTTAAATTTATATGCCTGAGATCAAGTCAACTTGCCCTTCATAATTATCTCATTCAGCCCGGTAGAATGCCCCTTAAACCCGGACTCATCAATATGAGAGATTCTTTACCCCGAAACCCACCCATACCACCGCAGAACCGTAGATAAGAGCATGATTAATTGCAAGTATTTCGACAGGCCAGCAATCAGCCTACAGCTAACATCATCTATAAATATCGCATAACTCGCACTACTGATCCGATTTCCAGCCGTTACGACGTGAGCCTGGACAAAATCAAGCGCTTTATGTCAAGCTTCAAACAAAAACCAATTATTAGAGAGAAACAACCTGATGGAACCTTTTACCAATATTCGCGCACTCATTATCGATATGGATGGCGTTTTATGGCATGGCGATCAACCAATGCCCGGACTGACTGACTTTTTTCAAACCCTGCGCAATCAACAAATCCGCTTTATTTTGGCGACCAACAACGCCCGGCTGACTCAAGAACAGTATGTAATCAAACTGGCGCAGATGGGCGTGGAAGTTACCCACAATGAAATCCTGACCTCCAGCATGGCGACAGCACTGTACCTGAGCGAACATAACAATCCCGCAGAAAGCCGCGTATTTGTAATCGGCGAAGATGGCGCCAGGCAACCGCTTATTGAACGCGGCTTTACCCTGACCGATCTCTATGAATTGAATGACGACAAAGACAATCCCGACATGGGGGCTGATATTGTTGTCTGCGGCATGGATAAAAACTTGTCATGGGACAAACTGGCAACCGCTACGCTGAATATTCGCGCCGGCGCCAAATTCATTGGCACCAATGCCGATACCACGTTACCCACAGAACGCGGCCTCACCCACGGCAACGGCGCAATTCTGGCCGCATTAACGGCCGCCACCGGCGTAACGCCAACCATCATCGGCAAACCCGAGCCCATCATCTATCAGCAAGCCCTCGCGTTGCTGGGCGTTGACCCTGCTCAAACAGTCGCTATCGGTGACCGGCTGGAAACTGACATTCTTGGCGCCGTTCGCACCGGCATACGCAGCCTTATGGTTTTATCGGGCGTATCCACCGAAGAAGATTTTAAGACATCGGATTACCGCCCCACCTGGGTTATGCCGGACATCCGCGCCGTGACACAAGCCTTGCAAAACTAACTATTCTTGCCTACATGGATGCAGGCAATAGGCATAAACACCACTATAAATATATGCCTTGACGGCCATATTGCCTTTACTACGCAATCAGACTCACTGTCGCCATTATGAAAACAACCCGGAGCCGCTTTAATGAAAAAACTCATCAATAACATTGATACCCTGCTTGACGAGAGCCTTTCAGGTTTTGCCAAAGCCCATGCAGATATAATTCAATTCAACGCCCAACCTCATTTCGTCAAGCGCATAAAACCCACAGCACCCGGCAAAGTTGCACTGATTTCCGGCGGCGGCTCAGGCCATGAGCCTTTGCATACAGGCTTTGTCGGTTCGGGTATGCTCGACGCCGCCTGCCCTGGTCAAATATTCACCTCCCCCACTCCCGATCAAATGCTGGCGGCTGCACAAGCCGTAGAAAACGGCGGCGGCGTTTTATTCATCGTCAAAAACTATGCAGGCGATGTGATGAATTTCGAAATCGCGGCTGAAATGCTGGATTGTCCGCACGAAACCCTATTGGTCAGCGACGACGTCTCCTTCCCCAAAACCCATAGCACAGGACGGCGCGGCGTTGCAGGCACCCTGATTGTTGAAAAAATCGTCGGCGCGGCGGCGGAATCGGGGGCGGACTTAGCTACCTGCAAGGCATTAGGCGATAGGGTCAACCTTGTCACAGCATCAATGGGTGTGGCATTAAGCAGCTGCACCGTCCCCGCACTGGGCAAGCCCACTTTCGACATCGGCGACAACGAAATAGAAATGGGCGTAGGCATTCACGGCGAGCGCGGACGCGAGCGCAGAGCCATGAGCAGCGCTACCGAAATTGTCGACTACCTGGCAGGCAGTATTGATGACGATCTGAAACCGCAAAAGGGCCAATCGGCGTTGTTGCATATAAACGGTTTCGGTGCGACGCCTTTGATGGAATTGCACCTGATTTATGAATTGGCATCCCGGTTCTGGGAAAAACGCGGCGTTAACATCTGCCGCTCCCTGGTCGGCAACTACACCACTTCACTCGATATGGCGGGCTGCTCTATCACCCTGAGCTTGCTTGATGATGAACTGCTCCGCCTGTGGGACGCCCCCGTCCATACTGCAACCTTACGATGGGGTTGTTAAATTTTCTGTCAACACACCGACCAGCGCGCAAATCATTAACTGACTGGTTTTAGCGCCCGCATCGATATGCCCTCGGCTGCGCTCCTCCAGAAAAGAAGCGCGGCCTTTGGTGGCCACCATGTCCCGGGTAGACTCCATTCCTGTTATCGCCGCCTGCACAACATTTTTCAGAACGTCAGATAACGCCACAGAATCGGTTGCAGCCTGCCGCAAACTTGCCGCCACAGGAATCAACACATCCAACATTGTTTTCTCGCCTGCATCCGCCTTGCCTCGCAGCTTTACCGCATCCACACCGCTACTGAATATCTCTGCAAAAGTTTGCAAATCCAAAGCCCGTTCGACTCCGCTCACGACAGGCCGTTCGCGAGCCGCCTTGCTCATCGCAACAAACAGCGTACCGTATAAAGAACCTGATGCACCGCCCACCGCCGTCATCATAGTCATACCGATTTTCTGCCAGGTCGCCGCCCAATCAAGCTGAGCCGCCAATTCATCGCTTTGAGCTGTCAGCGCCTTGATTCCGCGCTGTAGATTAGTCACATGATCGCCATCGCCGATAGCCTGATCCAACGCAGTCACTTCTTCGGCGTTTGCTTCGATTACATTATCAATTGCCTGAATCAGGCGGGGTAATAGTGCAGGAACAAATTGCATGGCATCCTCCAATTCAAAAAAAGTAATCTGGGTAATCTTTAATCCCCCTTAGCGCCAATCATACCCCAAGCTGCACACCATCAGTTAGTTAAGCTAAAAAGATAGCTTCAATTCTTCCTTGTTCTTTATTTGTTCTCGTGCTATATTTTTTAAAAACAAACAAAGAACAGACTATGATTAAATCACTCACTAGAAAGCAACAAGAAGTCTTCGATTTCTTATTGCAAAATCAGGATAAGTTTCCCCATCCGCCAACGCTGGAAGAGCTTTGTGCGTGCATGGGCTTAAAGTCTCGCGGCTCCTTGCATAACCATATTAAGGCCTTGATTAACGAAAACCTGATCGAAGCTCCCGAACGCAAACAGCGCGGTATTCGCCTGACGAACTACGCAAAAGAAATGATCAATCATTCCGACGATCAAAGCTCGCTGCCGTTTGTCGGCATTATTGCCGCCGGAAAACCGATCGAAGCCGTCGAAAATATCACTTATATGGCTATTCCTGAGCAGCTGAAAACGCAAAAGCCCTGCTATATCCTTAAAGTGAAGGGCGACTCAATGATTGAGCAAGGCATCTATGATGGCGACTGGGTGATCATTGAACAACGCAGCTATGCCCGTAATGGTGAAATTGTGGTGGCCTTGATCAACAAAGCCGAGGCCACGCTGAAATTTATTGAGCAATACCCCCACGAAACATTACTTATCCCCGCTAACTCAGCGATGGAAGCGATGCACTACAACCCCGAGCAAGTTGAAATTCAAGGCGTATTAGTAGGCCAAATGCGCAGCTATACTAAAAATCATTAGGAGAAATACCATGTTGCAACAACGAATACACATGCGCGACCAAGTGACCAATCGAGTTGAACTGATTATGGGGGACGGCAAACCGCCGTTCGCTGAACGAATCGAGGAATTTGCAACGACCCTGTTGTTTGTGGTCATTATTATCTTTCTTGTTCGTATATAAGAACCCTGAATAAACCAATCGCTGCTATGAAACAGCATTCCCCCGGCATGGCAACCAAACTCAGCCCCATTAAGTTGAGTTTGCCATGCCGGGTGTTCTGACAGGCCACCTCGAATTATCCCGGCTGAAGCCCACCGGGTTAATGCAAATCTGCCAGAGGTAAATTTGCACCGGCATCCAGCCACGGCTGCGATTTATAAGGCCGTAAATTCCGGTATTCCCTGCCGGAACCTTAACTTAATGGCGCAGAGCTATTAACCTCGGCTTTTACAACAGACAACTACCAAGCAGCCTGTTGCATTACCGCTTTTATTCATCCGTTTGGCTAATATGCCTTGAAAAAATCATCGACAAAAGATATGGTTCGCGCGGAAATAACAGTGCGCTCCATTTAATTGCCTTATCCAGAACATACCTGATTTAGATGACCGACTTTCTGGCGCACAAAACCATTCACAGCGTTGAGCCGGTTATACCCTGCTCCTATCAAACGCCACCCTCCCCCTTACCTGCAAGGTTACTATAAATGCCCATTTCGCTTGCCGTTGTTGAAAACGTGATCCGTGAAGCCGGATCGATCGCCATGACTCATTTTAAAGACCTGAAGAATTTAGAAGTGACTAAAAAAAGTCCCCGCGACCTGGTCACCGCTGCCGACGTCGCTGTTGAAGCTTTTTTACAAGAAGCCCTGGCCAAGCATTACCCGCAATTCGGTTTCTGGGGCGAAGAAAGCGGTCAAAGCGCCAATCAAACCAGCCGCTGGATCGTCGACCCGATTGATGGAACGCATTCATTCTCGAGAGGCCAGTATTTTTGGGGCATCAGCGTCGCACTGGAAATCGATCAGGAGCTAGTTTTCGGGGCCGTCTATGCGCCCGCACTGGATGATTACTATGCCGCCGAAAAAGGCAAAGGAGCCTGGAAAAACGGCCGGCCCATTACCGTATCCAACGAAAACAACCTTGCCGACGCAATGATCGCGACCGGGTTCGCCTGCTTGCGCTCTTACTTAAAAGAAAACAATCTTCAGCGCTTCTGCCGGATCGCCGAGATAACAACCGGGCAGCGCCGTTTCGGTTCTGCGGCAATCGACCTGTGCCTGGTTGCGGATGGTCAAGTTGATGCGTTTTGGGAGCAGGAACTAAACCTGTATGACGTTGCCGCCGGCGCATTGATTGCAGAGGAAGCAGGCGCTACGATTACCGACTTTCAAGGTAATAAAGGACTCTTTCCGAAAAATATCCTGGCAACCAACGGGAAGATTTTTAACCAGATACTTCCGCTGATGTAAAAACTTTATTTACAGCTTTAGGAAAACACATTCCATTCCCCAAAAAGTGCCTTTTGCCTATGGCTGTAAAAGGTACTCGCTTAACGTCTTGCCCGGAACCGCAGGCTGCCCGGTTTTTTGACAGGCCGATGAAGCTCCCATTGAACAAGCTTGTTGATAGGCTTGTGCCGCTGCCACATATTGATTAAGCGCTTCTAACGCCCGCGCTTTACCGAGATAAGCAGTTGTATGTTTTGGTTCGAGTTCGATAGTTTTATTAAAATCACCTAACGCTTGCAAATACTGGTGACTTTCCAAATAGGCTGAACCTCTATTATTATAGGCATAGGGAGCAAGGTAACCTGAATCCCTCCCCAATCTGATTGCTTTAGTATAGTCTTCAATAGCTTCAAAATACTGTTTTTGATGATTGAAAGCATTTCCGCGATTATAAAAAATTCTTTCCATACCTGGATAGTATTCTTCATTATGCTCGACCAGTCGTGCAGCGTCATCCCACAATAATAAAGGATGCGAAAAGGTTCTCAGCCGGAGCCAGGATAAAGGCATCATAAACAATACGACAAACAAGAGCGCATATATCGCTTGCTTGGCGTTTAATTTTTGACACAAAAAAGGTAAGGCAGCCATGGCACCTGCCATCCACAGGTAACTGCGATAAAGAACAAAAGATTCTTGAATCCTTATGGTTGAAAGCTCAGTAGCAAATAATAACCAAGGACAAAGTAAAGAAAATCCCAGCAAGCCATTTATTCCTCTCTGCCCCAACAGGCGAGCTGCTATGATAGGGTAAAACACAAAACCAATTAAACCGGCAATTTCCGGCCACGACCATAGTCGCAAAGCGAAGGTCTGGTAAATATCAACTGACATCCACGCAGGGCTTGGGGCAATCCATACCCATAGATATTTAAAAAACAAGAAAGACTGCGTCAGCATCGACAAAGGATAAGCTAATCGCTCATCGAAACCCGAACCCAGCGAAGACATTAGATTTGCGGCTATTGGTTCATAAGCCTGTCCCAATATATGCCTTGCCTTGATCTGGAAAACGACAAATCCGCCTATCAAACCATAGAGCACAAAGGTCGGCCAAACCAGCATCAATCGTTGGCGGATAGGTTGATTGTTGATCAACAGGAATAGAACTATCGTTACCGCAGGCACCATAATCGCATGCTCTTTCGAGAGTACAGCCAGAAAATAAGTGACGACGGAAGCCAGCAGCCAGCGGTAGTTGTCTCTGATTAGCCCCTCAAGAAACAAACGCCAGGTTAATAAGGCGAACAACGTCGCCATCAGAGTGGAACGCTGAACTAAATAGGCTGCCGCATAAACGGAGACAGGATGCAAAGCGAAGATCAATGCCCCAAAAAAAGCCAACCAATGTGGCGACAGAGTCTCTTTACTTTCGTCATTATCGGGAATAATCCGTTCAAACAATCGGCGCAAAAATATAAATAGTGCAACAGTCGTTGCAAGATGCAGCGCTAGGTTACCGACGCGAAACCAGATCAGGTCCAAACCGAATAGTGAACGAGTCCATTCAAGGGTAGCGTATGGCAACCAGCGTAAATCAAAACTGAATACTTTATCCAAGTATTGATTATGAATCGTACCATCGAAAAAATATTCATCATCGAAAACCACAGGATTCCAGAGAAACTGGCTGTAAAGCAAAGCAACCGGCAAGCATAAAACCAGTGATGATAAAAAAGTTCTGCAAGGGAAACGAGGGGGGGTAGATTGACTCATAATCGGTATTTCCTGGAGTAGTTCGAAATTTTGACTGCCCAAAACAAGGTGATCGTGGTAGTCCACCAGTAAGCGTCTAGGCTCGCGATCAATTCAGCAAGCCACTCGCGTATTATCACCATCGCAGCTTTCTGTGGAATCAACAATGATATGCAACACACCACCCACAATAAGCGTTTGATTTAGTTGATTCAAATGAGTAACAAAAAAGGGCATCCGGAGATGCCCTTGGGTTGTATTCTAATTATCCTGCAAGATAGCCGTGGCTTTACTTGCTAACTGGATAAATTAGTTATTCTTTGTAATTGCAGCCAGAGCAGCAGGGTGAGTTACAGTCGTAGTGTTTGCCCATGTTATGGCGCTGGTACCAACGGTTGGTGTAAAGGTGATCGCTAGACCGTCTACGCCAGTGCCTATACCTGTAGCTAAAGTAGCTGTTATTACGCCGGCGGCAACAGTGGCTGAAGCCATTTCTTTAGTTGCAGTAAAGACAGGAACACCGTTACTACCGGTACTACAGTTAGTCAATATACCACCTGCTTCCTGCGCGCAAACACCGACAGCGGTCTTTAATGCGTCCACTGAAGTAAGAGCATTCCCGATTTTGGCTTTAATTGTGTAATCCTGATAAGCAGGAATCGCAACAGCCGCTAAAATACCGATGATCGCAACCACGATCATTAATTCGATCAGGGTGAAACCTTGTTGTGCTTTTTTCATTGATAATGAATTCATCAGTTAATCCTCTTAAAGTTAAAAATAAACAACACTTAAAGCATATGCATAAGTTATGCCAAGCTTTCTAAGAACTCGCGTTCAATTTTCTACCACAGACCTATATTCTTTATAAAACAGGCAAATAGTCTTACTCAAGCAATCACAGGCTCTGTTAAGAACCCGCCAATAGTGCAAGCCGAAAAGACCCGTCAAAATAGAAATGCCCGACAAAAAACGCTGCCATGATAAAATGCCGGTCAAAAAACCCTGCCACGACAACAATGCCGACCCAAAAGCCTTGCCAACACATTACACTCATTTGAAATCGGGGATGTAACATGCAGCACATCAGCCTTCAAGCAGCCTCTACATTAACCGAATGGAGCGAACGCACCATAAGACGCCGCATCGCCGACGGCAGTGTAAAGTGCTCCGATAACGGAGCCAATTACAAAACCATGATCTGCTTCGATTCGATCAAACAGGATATTTGCATTGCGCTTGAAGCCGACGATATTGAACTTCTCAAAACCGCCGACTCCGGCGATGCAAAAGCACAAAATGACTTGGCATTGCTTTTTTTAGAAAAAAACAAATTAAAAAGCGCTGTGTACTGGCTGGAATTGTCGGCAAAGCAAAATTTTACCGACGCCATGCACTTGCTGGGGCGTTGCTATTTGGAGGGTAACGGCTTACCTAAAGACGACAGCCTTGCCATTATGTGGATTGCCAAAGCGGCTTCACTGGGTCATTCGATTGCGCTTACGCAAATTCAATCGATGCGCCTGACTTAAAAGCCCGCCAGACAAGCCAATTCAGGTACTTTACGATTAGGAGCGATTAAAACGCCAATCGCATCGCTTGCATCCAGGCAGTTTGAAATTACTGCGGCACTGGATTTTCTATTTCAGGGATTCTGAGACGTGTGAATACCAAACAACCGTCGACTAAAATAGACGGTTGTTTGGTAAAAGACTTTTTACCGGCTTACTGCAACTTGGCCTTAAGCATTTTATTCACTTCGCCGGGATTTGCCTTGCCCTGCATTTCTTTCATCACCTGCCCGACAAAAAATCCGAAGACTTTATCCTTACCGCTACGGTATTGCTCAACCTGATCCTGGTTGTCGGCGATAATTTTGTCGATAATGGCTTCTATCGCGCCGGTGTCGGTGATTTGCTTCAGGCCTTTGGCTTCGATGATTTCGTCGGCTGTCGCGGTACCCTGCCACAGTTCTTCGAACACCTGCTTGCCGATCTTGCCGGAAATGGTGTCGTCGCTGATGCGCTTTAACAATCCTGCCAGACGTTCGTGACTGACCGGCGAATCGGTAATTTCCAGACCGGCTTTGTTCAACGCGGCCAGCAGATCGCCGGTCACCCAGTTGGCGCAAATTCTCGCTTCGCAGCCCGATTCTTTAACCACGGCTTCGAAATAATCGGCCAGCTGACGCGAAGAAGTCAGAATGGTTGCGCTTTCTTCATCCAAGCTGTAATCAGCTTTAAAGCGCTGCTTTTTTGCCTGAGGCAATTCCGGCAACTGGGCTTTTATCTGCGCCTTAAAGTCCTCATCAATCAGCACCGGCAACAGGTCGGGATCGGGAAAATACCGGTAATCGTTGGCCTCTTCCTTGCTGCGCATCGAACGGGTTTCATCCTTGTCGGAATCATACAACCGGGTTTCCTGAACCACGACGCCGCCGCTTTCTATCAGCTCTATTTGCCGCTCGACTTCGTGGTTGATGGCTTTTTCGACAAACTTAAATGAATTGATGTTTTTAAGCTCTGTCCGCGTGCCGAATTCTTGTTGGCCTTTTGGACGTACCGATACGTTGGCATCGCAACGGAACGAACCTTCCTGCATATTGCCGTCGCAAATACCCAGATAGCGCACCAGTTCGTGCATTTTTCTCATGTAAGCCACGGCTTCCTTGGCCGAACTCATTTCCGGCTCGGAAACGATTTCCAGCAACGGCGTACCGGCGCGGTTTAAATCGATTCCGGTCAAGCCGTGAAAATTTGCATGCAGCGATTTGCCGGCGTCTTCCTCCAAATGTGCGCGGGTGACGCCGATACGTTTAGTTACGCCGTCAACGTCGATATCCAAATGCCCGTTACCGACGATAGGCAGATCCATCTGGCTGATTTGGTAGCCTTTGGGCAAGTCCGGGTAAAAATAGTTTTTCCTGGCGAACACGGAGTACGGCGCAATATGCGCCTCTATCGCCATACCGAAGACGACAGCCATGCGCACGGCCTCTTCATTCAATACCGGCAATACGCCCGGAAAGCCTAAATCGACTGCGCAGGCTTGGGTGTTGGGTTCGGCGCCGTAAGCGGTTGAAGCGCCGGAAAAGATTTTTGATTGAGTAGCGAGTTGGGCGTGAATTTCCAAGCCGATTACTGTTTCCCATTGTGAATTCATTTTGATAGTTCCTTTTATTCGGCAAAAACGTCAGCTAGATCAATGTGCAGCTCAGGAAAAAGATAAGGTTTTGCCAAATCGTCGCCGGCATACATGGCGAAAAGTTGGTATTTTTCAGTGTCTTGATCCAGCACAAACTGATAGACCGCTTGTTCGTAGGGATAAACCAACCAGTACTCGATGACGCCGTTTTCCTGATAAATATCGTATTTAAGGCGCATTTCTTTCTTGGTGTTACCGGGCGAGAGCACTTCGATAATCCAGTCCGGCGCGCCGTTGCAGCCTTGTTCAGTGAGCTTGTCTTTGTCGCAGATAACGCATAAATCGGGCTGGACGACGCTGAAAACTTGCTGATCGGTCAGCCTGGATTTTTTACTGTTATAGAGCTTGATGTCGAATGGCGCGTAAAAAAGTTTGCAGGTTTTTTTGTGGAAATACTGATAAAGACTGCCGCCCAGGTTGGTAATAACGCTCTGATGTTTCAGACTAGGCGCTGGCGACATCGCCATGATCTTGCCCTTGATCAGTTCAACGGTTTCCTCCAGCTGCCAAGTCAAATAATCGGCATAACTGTAGGTGGCGTTTAAATCCAATTGCGAGAGCTCTGTGATTTTAGTCATGTCTGCTTCTCCTTATTCAAAACCTTTTGGCGTTTGTTGATGCCAATCGGTGACTTGCTGATACTGATGGGCAATATTCAACAGCCGGTCTTCGGCAAAATAATTGCCGATGATCTGCAAACCCACGGGTTTGCCCCCGGCAAACCCGGCGGGAACCGACATAGCCGGCAAGCCGGCAAGATTAATCGCAATCGTGTAAATATCGGATAAATACATTTCAATCGGGTTGCCGATTTTCTCGCCGATGCCGAACGCGGTGGATGGCGTGACCGGCCCCATAATCACGTCGACTTCCGACAGCGCTCTTTTGAAGTCCTCGCTGATCAGGCGGCGGATTTTTTGCGCCTTAATATAATAAGCGTCGTAATAACCTGCCGACAGCGCATAAGTCCCCATCAAAATGCGGCGTTTGACTTCTTTGCCGAAGCCTTCACCGCGCGAGCGGGTGTAAAGATCGGTTAGATCCAGCGGATTTTCGCAGCGATGGCCGAAACGCACGCCGTCAAAACGCGACAGGTTGGCGGAGCATTCGGCGGGCGCAATCACATAATAAGCGGGAATGGCTAGCTCCAGAGTGGGCATCGATACTTCCGTTACTGTCGCGCCCAATTTTTTGTATTCGTTAACCGCGGCTTCAATCGCCGCCGCCACATCGCTGTTTAAGCCTTCGCCGAAAAATTCTTTGGGCAGACCGATTTTCAACCCTTCGAGCCTGTTGTTTAACCCGGCCATATAATCGGGTACGGACACATCGACGCTGGTTGAATCTTTTTCATCGAAACCGGCCATGGTTTGCAGCATGATCGCCGCATCCTCGGCGCTACGGGTCATCGGCCCGCCCTGATCCAAACTGGAGGCATAAGCAATCATGCCGTAACGGGAGACCCGTCCGTAGGTGGGTTTTAATCCGGTAATGCCGCAAAGAGCGGCAGGTTGGCGTATCGAACCTCCGGTATCGGTGCCTGTCACACAAACCGCAAGACGCGCCGCCACAGCCGCAGCCGAGCCGCCTGATGAACCGCCTGGGACTGTATTAGTGTCCCAGGGGTTTTTGACCGCGCCGTAATAACTGGTTTCGTTGGATGAACCCATCGCAAACTCGTCCATGTTCAGTTTGCCCAGCATCACCGCACCGGCGTTATTGAATTTATCCACCACCGTCGCATTGTAGGGCGCAATAAAATTATCCAGCATTTTTGAGCCGCAGCTGGTTTTAACGCCCTCGGTGCAAAAAATGTCTTTTTGCGCAACCGGAATGCCGGTCAGCAGTTCCGCATCGCCCTTCGCCAGCCTGGCGTCGGCTGCCTTGGCTTGCTGCAAGGCCGGATCTTCAGTGACGGTAATATAAGCGTTAAGCGAGCTATATTGTTTGATCCTGTCCAAAAAAGCAGAGGTCAATTCCACGCTGGAAAACTCACCGGAACGCAGGCCCTTGGCTAATTCTGCAATTGTTTTGTTATGCATAGTTGTTACTCTTCCCTTTTACTCAATCACTTTGGGTACTAGATAAAGTCCCGCTTCTACTTGCGGCGCGATAGCCTGGAATTTTTCGCGATTGTCCTGTTCGGTTACCCGATCGGCTCGCAAGCGTTGCGCCTGGTCCATCGGGTGGGCCATAGGCTCGACGCCATCGGTGTCAAGATCGCTCATCCGCGTCATCAAATCCAGCATTCCTGATAAATCCTTTGCATACGAGGCAACATCTTGTTCCTCGATCCCCAGACGCGCCAAATGCGCTATTTTCTTCACATCATCCGCCGTTAAAGACACAATTAACTCCCAATAAAAATTTTCAGAGACTCTATTACTATTATGTTTATAATACGTTATATCTTGCTCAAATACTCGCTTGATTGATAAAGTAACATACAATTATTCCCCATAAGGATACAGGTAAAAATGTTCAAAAGAATTCGCGGCCTTTTCTCCAACGATCTCGCTATTGACTTAGGAACCGCCAATACATTGATCTACATTCCCGGACAGGGAATTGTGCTTAATGAACCCTCGGTTGTCGCCATCAAAGAAGACAGAATCCGCGGCGCTAAAACAATTGCCGCTGTCGGTCTTGATGCAAAACTGATGTTGGGCCGCACACCGGGCAATATTACTGCAATCCGTCCGTTAAAGGACGGCGTCATCGCCGATTTTGCGGTCACCGAACGGATGCTGCGGTTTTTTATCGAAAAAGTCCATCAAAGCAAAATGCTGCGCCCCAGTCCTCGCATTTTAATCTGCGTTCCTTGCGGTTCAACGCAAGTTGAACGCCGCGCCATTCGCGAATCTGCGGCAATGGCCGGGGCGCGCGAAGTTTATCTGATTGAAGAACCCATGTCTGCGGCTATCGGCGCAGGCTTGCCGGTCGAAGAAGCCTGCGGCTCTATGGTGTTGGACATCGGCGGCGGCACCTCTGAAGTGGCGGTCATCTCAATTAACGGCATCGTTTATTCCTCGTCTGTCCGTATCGGCGGCGACCGTTTTGATGAAGCCATCATCAATTATGTCCGCAGAAACTACGGCACCTTAATCGGCGAGGCCACTGCGGAGAGAATCAAACAAGAAATCGGCACGGCTTACCCCGGCAGTGAAGTCAGGGAAATCGAAGTGAAAGGCCGCAATCTGGCGGAAGGTGTGCCGCGCAGCTTTTCCCTGAACAGCAATGAAATCCTTGAAGCTTTGCAGGAACCGCTATCAGGCATAGTCGGCGCGGTAAAATTAGCCTTGGAGCAAACTCCGCCTGAACTCGGTTCGGACGTAGCAACCCGCGGCATATTCTTGACCGGCGGCGGTGCATTATTGAAAGATATAGATCGGCTCATCGCCGAAGAAACGGGTCTGCCCGTTTACATAGCGGAAGACCCGCTAACCTGTGTCGCCAGAGGCGGAGGCATGGTTCTGGAAATGCTGGATAAAAAAGGGGTTTCGACTTTTTCTCTGGAGTAATCAAGCGTAATCATCCTTTAAATCGTTTATTTGGACAGCGTGCAGTTTGTCGGGTTACGCGGATATTCGCTCCTGCAATGCCTGTATAATCACATCCATGTGACTTATGCAGGCGGCAGAGCAATGCATAGGCAATTGCCGGGCGTAGTGTAACCCGCAAACCAACGCCGTACCCGCTGGGTTGCGGAGCAAAGAAACGCGCTTAATCCAACCTACATAGAGAGGCATCCCGCTATAAAACTTTTATTTGCTACCGGTCCTTCCATCAACACCCGCCTGCTTGTGGCAATAATTGCTTCAGTCGCTTTACTGATCACTGAACACCGTAGCCATCGATTGGACTCGCTTCGAGCCACGTTATCCGTTCTTGTCGACCCGTTAAAATATCTGGTCGATTTGCCGACAGTTCTGATCGAGCAAACTACCGAATCTGTCCGTTCATACTCAACTCTAAAAAAAGAAAACGCCCAATTACGCGACGAACAATTCATCGATAAAACCCGCTTGCTTAAATTTGAGTCGTTGGAAAAAGAAAACATTCGTCTGCGTGCGTTATTGGAAAACTCGTTTAAACTCGGTGAACAGCTGCTGATCGCAGAATTACTGTCGATCAATACGGCGCCTTACGAAAATATAGTCGTCGTCAACAAAGGCACTCGTTTCGGCGTTCACCCGCAACAGCCGGTGCTCGATGCGAACGGCGTTGTCGGCCAGGTTTTTCGCGCATTACCGTTCAGCTCCGAAATCATGTTAATTACCGACCCGAACCATGCCATACCGGTACAGGTCAATCGTAACGGCCTGCTGACCATTGCGGTAGGCAGCGGCCAACTGAACCGCCTTAATTTGCCCTTCCTGCCGAATAATGCGGATATTCGCCCCGGCGACTTACTGATCACATCGGGTTTAGGCGGCACTTTTCCGTCAGGTTATCCGGTTGCTATTGTCGATGATTTTACTCCGATGTCTAACAAACCTTTCGTCAACATTACCGCCACTCCCAAAGCCATGCTGGACCGGAACAGGGAGTTGCTGATCGTCTGGAGCGACTCGTCCCCGGTTTCGCTGACCACACCATTGAGCGAAAAGCCCACCGAATCTCCCCCCCATGACCAACCCGCTGGGACCGGAACAGTCGGTAACTCCCTACCCGCCGCAAGTGGATCGGCGCGGAACACGCCAGCTGGAATAAACCGTGACGACAAATCCGCCGGGAGCGGATTGACACATAAAACGCCCGTAGCGGAACAGGCAGATACAGACAATGATGAATAGCTACGCAGGTTTTGGCCGCATTTTCCTGACGATTGTCATGGCGATGTGCCTAAGAATTACACCTTGGCCCGGCTTCCTGTCCGGCATCAATCCTGACTGGGTGCTGCTGGCGCTTATCTACTGGGCAATTGCCGTACCGGAGCGCGTCGGTATCTTTCATGCCTGGATCATCGGATTACTGACCGATGTGTTGACCGGAAGAGTATTCGGCCAATACGCACTGGCCTATTCGTTGATCATTTATTTGTGCCTGATAATGCACAAACGTTTGCGCCAATTTCCCTTGCCCCAGCAGAGCCTATTTATTTTCTCTTGCCTGCTGTTTTCCCAAATACTGCTGTTTTGGCTAAAGAATATTCAGCATCCCACTCAACTGCATGCTTCTTTCTGGCTGCCTGTTTTTACCGGCACATTCTGCTGGCCACTGCTCTATACCGCACTACGTCGCGTCCGCTTGTCACGACGCACTAAATAACCCCCCCTGTAGTCGCCATGTCTCGTATCTATACGATTAAAAATAAGCTGGAAGAGAGCCGTCTATTTCTCAACCGCATTATTGCAGCCTTTGTTGTCATGCTGCTGTTAACATCCGGCTTGATTGTCCGTCTGGTTTATCTGCAAATTGTCGGGCACGAACATTACGCAACACTGGCAAAAGACAACAGCATCAAGATCGAACCGCTGGTACCGACGCGGGGCATTATTTATGACCGGCACGGCAAAGTCCTGGCCGACAACACCCAGTCTTTCAGCCTGGAGCTGATCCCGGAGCAAATCAAGGATCTTGATGACACGCTACAGCGTTTACAAAAACTGCTCAATATCTCAGACGAAAAAATCGACCAATACCAGAAACAACGCAAACGGCAAAAACGCTTCGTCAGTACGCCTTTATTAATAAGTATGACCGATGAAGAAATCGCCAAATTTGCCGTAGTCCGGCCTTATTTCCCCGGCGTCGACATTCAAACGCGCCTGGTCCGGCATTACCCCTACGCCGAATTAGCCTCCCATGTTGTCGGTTACGTGGCCCGCATCAACGAGACGGAAATGAAATCCCTGCCCGTCGCGGAATATCGGGGGTCGACTCATGTCGGCAAGATAGGTATAGAAAGCACTTACGAGACAGAACTGCACGGCAAGACCGGCTATGCGGAAATAGAAACAAATGTACAGGCGCGCGCGATCAACACGGTGAACTCGGTCCCGCCGGTACCGGGCGAAAATCTATATCTGACGCTGGATATAGATTTGCAGAAAACCGCTTATGACACCCTAGGCGACTACAACGGCGCGATAGTCGCCATTGAGGTTAAAACCGGCGGCGTGTTAGTCTTCGCGAGCCGTCCCGGCTTCGACCCCAACCCGTTTGTTATCGGCATCGCCAATGACGCGTACCAAGCTCTGCAATCCTCCGAAAATCAGCCGCTCTATAACCGCGCATTGCGTGGCTTGTATCCGCCGGGATCAACCGCCAAGCCGTTTGTCGCATTGGCGGGGCTTGAATACAATGCGATAAGCCCCGAACACAAGATTTTCTGTCCCGGCTATTATCAGCTGCCCAATGTCAGCCATCATTATCGGGATTGGAAAAAAGGCGGGCATGGCTCGGTTAATATGTCCGAAGCGATCACCCAATCCTGCGACGTGTATTTTTACAGCCTGGCGTCCACGCTGGGCATAGACCGTATGCACAGTTTTTTACAGCACTTTGGTTTTGGTGAAAAATCCGGCATTGATCTGGTCGGCGAGAAGCAAGGGTTATTGCCGTCACGCGAGTGGAAACGCAATCAACGCAATCAGTCCTGGTATCCGGGAGAAACACTGATCACCGGGATAGGCCAGGGATTTCTTCAAGTTACACCGATACAGCTGGCGAGGGCCACTGCGACATTGGCGAATAAAGGCAAGGTTGTAAGCCCTTTTCTGGTCAGGCATACCCCGGATCCCGACGCCACCGCCCCGGTTATAGAAAACCTTGAACTGAACCCTGAAAATATCAATACGATTACCGCAGCTATGGTCAATGTTATTCACGACGCACACGGCACAGCAAAAAGCATCGGTAAAAACATCAGCTATCAAATAGCCGGAAAAACAGGAACGGCGCAGGTTTTCAACATTAAGCAGGATGCAAAATACAACGAAAACGACATCGACTTCAAATTGCGCGATCACGCCTTATTTATTTCTTTCGCCCCGGCTGACGATCCCAAAATTGCAGTTGCGGTCGTCGTTGAGAACGGCGGTCACGGCGGCTCTGTCGCAGCGCCCATGGCGGGGCAGGTTATCAAGCAATATTTAGAGGGCAACAATGAAAACTGAAACCCGTAGCGAACAATTTCACCCGCCGTCACTGATCGGCAATGTCCTCAGAAAACTGCATATCGATATTCCTTTATTTATCGGCTTGTTGCTGATCTCGCTGTTGAGCTTTGTGATCCTTTACAGCGCGGGCAGCCAGGATATGGATGTACTGATGCGCCAGGCGGCGCGCGTCGGACTGGCTTTCCTTTTAATGACGGCGCTGGCTCATGTCGATCCTTACCAATTTAAGCGCTATTCAGCGCTGCTGTTTAGCTTTGGCATCTTATTGTTGATTGCGGTGCTGATTCTGGGGCAATTCGGTAAAGGCGCGCAACGCTGGCTGGACCTTGGCGTTTTTCGCTTCCAGCCATCGGAAATGATCAAAATCACCACACCGATGATGATCGCTTGGTATTTGGCCGAACACGCTTTGCCGCCAAAACCAAAGCAATTGCTGATCGCCGGCATACTGATCATTATTCCAACCTTGTTGATCGCCAAACAACCTGATCTGGGCACCGCATTACTGGTCGCCAGCTCCGGCGCTGCGGTACTGTTTTTTGCCGGCCTGTCCTGGCGGTTCATGCTGGCAATCTGCACCATACTGGCGGGACTGACACCGATACTCTGGCATTTTATGCGTCCCTATCAACGCGACCGGGTGCTCACCTTCTTGAATCCTGAAGCCGATCCTCTAGGCAGGGGCTATCATATTATCCAATCGAAAATCGCAATCGGCTCCGGCGGCATCTACGGCAAAGGCTGGCTGGGCAGCACCCAGTCGGAACTGGACTTTTTACCGGAAAGCTCCACCGACTTTATTTTCGCAGTCTTTGCCGAAGAATTCGGACTGTTCGGCTGCGTAAGTCTGCTGACCTTGTACCTGCTTATCATCAGCCGCTGCCTGTATATCGCCTCGCAAGCCCAGGATACTTACAGCCGTTTATTGGCGGGCAGCTTGGCCTTCACCTTTTTTGTTTATGTTTTTGTTAACATCGGCATGGTCATCGGCGTACTTCCTGTTGTCGGCGTTCCATTGCCATTAATCAGTTACGGCGGCACCTCCATCGTAACCTTGCTGGCCGGATTCGGCATTCTTATGTCGATTCATACGCATAAAAAATTCCTGCCGCACTCGTGAGGCTAAAGGCTAAAGGCTAAAGGCTAAAGGCTAAAGGCTAAAGGCTAAAGGCTAAAGGCTAAAAATTGTGGACCTTTAAATCTTCGATTGATACCTTAAAATTTCCGCCTCACTTATAAATCTCAAACAAGCTCTAACACAAGGCTAAAAAGATGCTCAAATACAACCTTATATCCCGGCTCAGAAGCATCCCTTGCGCTCTTCGCCTTTCGCCCTTCGCCTTTTGCCTTTTGCTCATCTCCTGCACCGGCAACATAAAAGACACCGAATCGGTCCATAGCTTTATCGAACAAATGTCTGCCAAGCACCAGTTTGACGAATCCGAACTTGAGGATTTGTTTGAAACGGTCGAGATCAAGCAAGACATACTCAAAAGAATTGCCTCCCCCTCGGAAGCCTTGCCTTGGTATAAATATCGCAAAATATTCCTGACCGAAGCCCGTATCGACGCCGGCGTGCAATTCTGGAAAGACAATGCGCCTGCCCTGGCCGCCGCCGAACAACAATACGGCGTCCCGCCCGAGATTATTGTCGCCATTATCGGCGTTGAAACACTATTTGGGAAAAACACCGGCAACCACCGCGTCATCGATGCATTGTCTACCCTGGCCTTTGCCTATCCGCCGCGCAGTAAATTCTTTCTTAGCGAACTGGAAAACTTCCTGCTGCTGTGCCGCGATGAACACATCAATCCCGCCGATCCACTAGGCTCCTACGCCGGCGCCATGGGTATGCCGCAATTTATGCCCAGCAGCTTCAGAAACTATGCCGTCGATTTCGATAATGACAACCGCCGCGACATCTGGCGCAACAATAACGATGTCATAGCCAGCGTCGCCAATTATTTCGCCAAACATCACTGGCAAAAAGGACAAACTATCGCCGTTCCGGTTACAGCCAAGTATAAAAACTATGAACCAGCTCTCAATAATGACCTTAAGCCTGATTTAAGGGTTGCCGAGTTAGAATCGCTCAACTTAATTATTTCGAGGCAATTACCTTTAGACAGTAAAGTGAAACTGCTTAGCTTTGAACAGCAAGGACAAGGCAAAGAACTCTGGGCGGCACTAGACAATTTTTATGTCATTACCCGCTACAACCACAGTCCTTTATACGCCATGGCCGTTTATCAGTTAAGCCTATCTATTTTAAATAAAAAAGGCTCATTCCCATGAATAAGATCATCCCGTTACTTTTAATGTTTGTTTTATGCAGTTGCAGCAGCCAACAAATGAAAACTAACGACCTTTCAAGCCAAACATTAAGCCCCCACTCATCAAAAGCGCCCCACAGCAACGCCGATACTGCGAACGCCGACGAAGAAAATCTATTACCCCGCCTTACCCGCTACCTGAAACAAGGTATAGCTTCATGGTACGGCCCCAAGTTTCACGGCAAAAAAACCGCATCCGGCGAAATATACGACATGTACGCGATGACGGCCGCGCACAAAACCCTGCCGATTTCATCTTACGCGCGCGTCACCAATCTGGAAAATCAGCGCAGCGTTATTGTCCGCATCAATGACCGAGGCCCCTTTCAAGGCAACCGCTTGATGGACCTGTCATACGCGGCCGCCAAAAAACTCGATTTGCACCAGGCCGGATCAGCGGCTGTTGAAATCAAGGCGATAGCGCCTGAACAGGCTTTAGCGCAAATGCAAAACGCTGCAAAAACGCAAGAGAAAAACGTCTATCTTCAAGTAGGTACATTCGGCAACAAAAAGAAGGCCATGAACCTGAAAAACAAGATTGTCGCTCATCATTTGCCACAGCCGGAAATACTACCGTCAACGCACAAAGGCTCCACTCTGTACAAGGTTCAAATGGGCCCCATTAAATCACCGGAAAACGCCCACAAGCTGAATATACAACTGGCAAAGCTGGGCATAACCGCGACTCAATTTGTTAGTGAAACCGATCAAAAGCAAATCTCCATGATACAATAAACTCATGTTTTACTGAGTCTACCGTTTAGAGAGCAATGATCCCTTTTAAAAAATTCCCCGTTTTTTTATTTTTTAGTTTATTAATTGCCGCAAACGCGGCAAACGCAGAAGACGCCGAACTCAGCACCCCGGCAGCACCGACTATTGCTGCCAGCGCCTACATCTTAATGAACTACGATTCCGGCAAGGTACTGGCGGAAAACAACGCCGACGTTAAGCTCGCCCCCGCCAGTCTGACCAAAATCATGTCTGTTTATGTGGTGTTTCGGGAAATCAGCAACGGCCACTTGCATTTAGACGATCTGGTCACCATCAGCCAAAAAGCCTGGGAAACGCCCGGCTCGCGCATGTTTGTCGAAGTCGGCAATCAGGTTAAGGTTGAAGACTTGTTAAAAGGCGTCATCATTCAATCCGGCAACGACGCCAGCGTTGCTTTGGCCGAACATATCGCCGGCGACGAAAGCACTTTTGCCGACATGATGAATCAACATGCCGAACGTCTGGGCATGAAAAACAGCCACTTCCAGGATAGCAACGGGCTGCCGATCGACAACCATTACACCACCGCACGCGATCTGGCCATACTGACCCGGGCTTTAATCAAAGAATTTCCCGACTATTACCGCTGGTTTTCACAAAAAGAATTCACTTTCAACAACATCGTTCAGCACAACCGCAACCAGTTGCTGTCGCGCGATGAAACCGTGGACGGCGTTAAAACCGGATTTACCGATGCAGCGGGCTATTGCCTAGTCGCCTCCGCGTTAAGAAACAACATGCGCCTGATTTCCGTCGTGATGGGCGCAAGCAGCCCTAACGCCAGAGCCAACGAAAACCAGAACCTGCTCAACTACGGCTTTCGCTTTTTTGAAGCGCATAAACTGTATTCAGGAAAAACCTCCCTGGCCGAGGCGAGAATCTGGAAGGGCGACACTAAAAATGTGCAACTTGGCTTGGCCGAAGATCTTTATGTTTCTATTCCCCGTCGCCATTACAACGACCTTAAAGCCGTCATTAACATCGACAAAAAAATTACCGCCCCCGTTAAGGAAGGCACAAAACTGGGCACCGTCAACGTCACCCTTAAAGATGAAGTTGTCGCCAACAAAGACTTGATCGCCCTGAAATCGGTAGAGCAAGGCAACATTCTTCAGCGCATCTATGACAGCGCAATGATGCTGCTGGAGAAATCCGATGGACAATAAGACCGTCTATTTAAACGGTCAGTACTTACCTCTAACCGAAGCCAAAGTATCGGTTCTGGATCGCGGCTTCCTGTTCGGCGACGGGATCTATGAGGTTATCCCGGCTTACTCGGGCA
Organism: Methylobacter tundripaludum; assembly: GCF_002934365.1. Classification (GTDB taxonomy): domain Bacteria; phylum Pseudomonadota; class Gammaproteobacteria; order Methylococcales; family Methylomonadaceae; genus Methylobacter_A; species Methylobacter_A tundripaludum_A. The sequence goes on from NZ_PTIY01000003.1 coordinate 214,529, forward strand.
AATTGTTCCACTTTGAAGACCATATGGAGCGGCTGGAAAACAGCCTGTCCTCCATTCGCTTGGTTAACCCGCATGAACGGGCGCAATGGCTGGAGATTCTGACGCCTTTGCTGGATGCAGGCCGGGATCAATCCGTTTACCTGCAAATCACCCGTGGCGTCTCCGACAAAAGGGATCACGCTTTCCCGGAAAAAGTCACTCCGACCGTATTCGCGATGTGCTCAGACATCGTGCCTTTGGCAAATTTGGAATCCGGTGTCAAAGCCATCAGCATCGACGACAGCCGCTGGGAACTGTGCAATATTAAAGCCACCACGCTGCTGGCCAATATCTTGCTCAGGCAACAAGCCGTAGAAAAAGGTTGCGCCGAAGCCGTCCTGGTCAAAGACGGTTATGTGACCGAGGGCGCCGCCAGCAATATATTTGCCGTCATCGACGGCATCTTGATTACGCCGCCGCAAGGCACCGAAATATTGCCCGGCATTACCCGCAATGTCATTCTGGACATTGCCCGGCAAAACGGCATCCCCTACAGCGAAGAGATCATTTCATTGGATGCCTTGCAAACAGCCAGCGAAATCTGGCTAACCAGCTCGACACGGGAAATCGTACCGGTTGTGCAACTTGATAATGAACCCATTGCAAACGGCAAACCCGGCCCCATATGGGAAGCAATGAATCAATTATTCCAGGCTTACAAACGATCCCAATGAGTGAAGAAACCCTTTTAGAATTTCCCTGCCAGTTTCCGATCAAGGCAATGGGCAAAACCAATATCGAGCTCGACCTGCTGGTTGTTGAAATCGTGCGCCGCCATGTTGTCGACATTAACGAAGGCGCGGTAAGCACACGGCCCAGCAAAGACGGCAATTACATGGCCGTAACCGTTATTGTAGAAGCAACCAGCAAGCAACAACTGGATGCTATTTACCAGGATTTGACCGATCATCCGCATGTTTTGATGGCGTTGTAGGATATAAACGGAGCCGCACAACATCTGCAACGCTTTTATTGATAGATCACCATGAAGACACAAAGGACACGAAGTTATTTCTTCGTGTCTTTTTGATAGTTAAGGTTAAAAAACAGCTGCTCATTCTAAAATCCCGTTCGCCCTGAGCCTGTCGAAGGGTGAGCGGAATTTTAGAATGAGCGGCAAAATGAGTGAACGGCTTTCACAAGCTCCTACTTGAGAAGTTACCAACTCTGCACAAACATAAGTCATCTTAATGGTAACGATACGCAACTTAAGCTTGCAGGATTATGAATCCGTCTGGCAAGACATGCAGCGGTTCACCCAAAATCGCGACGCCGAAACCCCCGATGAAATCTGGATCACCGAACACCCGCCCGTTTATACACTGGGCCTAAACGGCAAGCCTGAACATCTGCTGGATACCGGCGACATCCCGGTCATCAATTCCGACCGGGGCGGACAGGTCACCTATCACGGCCCCGGCCAGCTGGTTATTTACACCCTGATCGATATTAAACGGCTGAATCTCGGCGTCCGCTCGCTGGTCACAACGCTGGAACAAGCCATGATCTCCGCCTTGGCGCAATACGGCATTATCGCGGTCGCCCGAGCCGACGCCCCCGGCGTTTATGTCAACGACAAGAAAATCGGTTCCATCGGCCTGCGCATCAAAAGAAATTGCAGCTATCACGGCCTGAGCATCAACAACCGGATGGATTTGCATCCTTTCGATCATATCAACACCTGCGGCTATTCGGGCCTTGAAGTGACCCAACTGGCCGACCTGGGCGTAACCGTCAGCAACGCTGAACTCGCCACCCTTGTTACCCAGGCTATAATTACCGCTCTGCAAAATTCGGCGCCTTTATCCCCTCTCCTGTTGGAGAGGGTTAGGGAGAGGAGTTTTAAAAAACCGAGTTTTGATCTGTAAACACAAAATCTCACGGCATTAGCAAAATGACTTATCAAGCGCCCTCCCGATCCACACCCGACTCCCACCAGCGCAGCACCGAAAAACTGGCGAAAATCCCGATCAAGGTGGAGCCTGCCGAAACCACGTTGCGCAAACCGGAATGGATACGCATCAAAATATCGGCCAGCGACGAAGTCACCCGTATCAAGCAGCTGCTGCGCGAAAACAACCTGCATACCGTTTGCGAAGAGGCCGCCTGCCCCAATCTGGGCGAATGTTTCCAGCACGGCACCGCCACCTTCATGATCATGGGCGACCTATGCACCCGCCGCTGCCCTTTTTGCGATGTCGCACACGGCAAACCGCTGGCGCTGGACAAAGACGAACCCCAGCACCTGGCCGATGCGATACAAGCCATGGCCTTGAAATACGTCGTCATCACCTCGGTAGACCGTGACGACTTAAGAGACGGTGGTGCAGGCCATTTTGCCGAGTGCATCGAAAAAATCCGCCTGCAAACGCCCGCGACCAAAATAGAAATCCTGGTACCCGACTTTCGCGGACGCATCGAAAAAGCCGTAGCCCTATTAGCCGAACAACCCTGCGACGTATTCAACCACAACCTGGAAACCGTCCCCCGGCTATACAAACAAGTGCGCCCCGGTTCCGACTACCAAGGCTCGCTAGACTTACTGCACCAATTCCATCAAGCCCAGCCGCAAGTACCCACCAAATCCGGCCTGATGCTCGGCGTAGGCGAACAGCCGGAAGAAGTGCATCAAGTCATGAAAGACTTATTAGCCCACGGCTGCTCAATGCTGACCATAGGCCAATACCTGCAACCCAGCAAAGCCCATTTGCCGGTGCAAAGCTACATCACGCCTGAACAATTCGCAGAATATGGCGAATTTGCCAAAGCTTTGGGATTTAAACAAGTCGCCAGCGCGCCAATGGTTAGGTCTTCATACCATGCTGATCTTCAGGCTAAAGGGGTAATGCCTATCTCTTTATGATGCGGAGGAAAAATCAAAAATAGTCGCTCTGTTAAAAGATGACACTGTCGGACGTAGCGCGCCCAACCAGGACATTTCTTTTTAATTCGCTTTAGACAGTCACCCTTTAGCGGCGTATGATTCAGCTGTCAGCCCCGGAGAAAACCATGCTAAACGTCAACCTACCTGAAAGAATTGAAACACGTCTTGTCGAGCTCTCAGCTAGAACCGGCAAATCACCCGACGCCATCACCCAAACCGCACTAGACCTCTACCTGGAAGAGCTTGAGGATTGTCTGGATGTTGTAGAAATCAAAAAGCAAGGCGGGGAAACCGTCTCCCTGAATGAATTAGGCAAAGCGCTTGGCCTGGAAAGTTGAAATATCCGCCCACACTGCTAAACAAATAACCAGCCTGGACAAACCCACTCAAAAGCGGATTTACACCTTTCTACAAAAACTTGAAACTGAAGCAGACCCTTTCAAGCTACTCATTCCCTACAAAGCAATCATGGCAGGCCTCTGGAAAAAGCGCCTGGGCGATTGGCGCATCGTGATTGAAGCTGATCATGGTAAACTCACTTTGATCGTTATGAAAAATCGGGCATCGTAGTGGTTTATCGGTGAGCGGAACTTTATCGCTACGGGACATTGCCGCCCTTAACTCAAGATGTAGTTCCATAATGTATGGTCGGACAACAACTTTATCGTTGCCCGACATTCTGCTATTCGATAATGATGATATAGGCGGCACGAGCGGCAATTGCCAGTTCTACCAAATGATTGTCTGCTTCGTCCTTTAAATTGGGCCTCCACAGATAGCTCGCATCAATGGCTGTGCGGACTGCTGCGAAACCGTCCAGGAACTCCATCAGGGATACTGAAGTCTGTTTGCAGAGCGCCTGTATATAAGGCATTGTTTTTATAAGGCTAAGCATACTGTTTATTTTGAATTTTGCCGGCTTTTCCGCCGATCGTAGAAGCATGCCAATATATTGTTTTTATTGATATTTTATTGCTAATAATTCAGGGGCTGTGCCGGTTTTGATTGTAACTATTCAGCAGTTAAAAAATACCACACAGGCACCCAAAGCAGCCCACACGAATTTGACTGATAAAATGGAGCTTTTTTGTGCATTCATGTCATCGTTAAGTATTGAAGACAATTCATTGCAACAGGAGTGCAAGCTTCGCTTGTGCTTGCAGGCGAAGCCTGCACTCCAGATGCCAGAGGCTTCCACATTCCCGCCCATTTGGCGAGCCCCCCCCAAAAACCGCATTACTTAATCGCCCGCAACAGATTCCCGCAATACAGCTCCTTGCCGGTCTTTGCCGGTAGCCACAGCTGTTTTATTTCCAGTTGCTTTGCGGAAAAATACCGCCCGGCGGACGCCGCCAAATCGGCCCGCTCTATTTTGGGCGAGTAGGTGTTAAGGATTAAAAACGCACCCGGATTCATCAATCCATACGCTGTTTCTATCAAGCCGGACAGGTGGTTTTCCAGCTTCCATTTTTCGCCTTTTGCGCCTAAGCCCCAGGCGGGCGGGTCCATGATGATGCCGTCGTATTGTTTGCCCCGCTTCAATTCGCGCTGAGCGAATTTTAACGCATCCTCATGCACCCATTTGATGCCGGAAAGGTGGCTGCGTTCCTGGTTTTCGTTAGCCCAAGTGATCAGCTGTTTGACCGAATCCACATGCGTGACTTCCGCTCCGTTGTCACGGGCAACCAGCGATGCCGCGCCGGTGTAGGCAAATAGGTTCAAAACTTTTTGACCGGCTCTAACCCGTTCTTTAATAAAACGCCAGTTTGCCTGCTGCTCGGGAAACAGGCCTATATGCTTGAATTTAGTCAGCTTCAAGCCGAAGTTCAGGTTTCCGTAGGAAATAAGCCATTGCTCAGGAGCATGCGCTTTGATGCTTTTCCAGCTGCCCTGCAATGTGGATTGTTCTTCAAATTCCCAATGCGCCATTTCCAGCCATTGGTCGTAGGGCCAGCCCGGTTTGAAATCGGCCTGGATTTCCGGGCGGATGGTAATGACCGCTCCCCACCGCTCCAGCTTTTTGCCGTCGCCCGCATCAAGCAGCTCATAATCGGGCCAAGGCAGACCGTATTCGCGCGGGACTTTTTCGGTTTGTGCTCCTTGCATTATTCTTCCTCCTGCATAATCGGTAACGGGATTTATTTTTAAGCGTTTTTGTTGCGGATATTGACTATAAATTTAAGACGGTTAAGCCGTTCATGGTTCGACAAGCTCACTACGGACGGCTTAGCGCTTACATTGGTAGCCTACATATTTTGAACTTTATGTTGTCTTTTAGCATCATATTATTAATCTTGCTGCTGTATATGTTTCGGCTGCTCCAAGGTGGCTACCAGCAGGCCGGAAACCATCATCGCATCCAGTTCCGCTTCAATTTCGCCGGTTAATAAATCCAAATGGTTCAGCTTGATTTCGATTCGGGAACGCGAGGAATCCAGCAATTCCAGCAGCCCGGATTTACCCAAGCGGTAAGCGTCTTCAGCCATTTGCTTTAATGCCGGTAAAGGCTGGAGTACATCATGCTCAAACTTTACGAGGGTGTCGCGGCGGCGCGCCAGCACATCCAAACTACGCTCCAACTCCTGTTTTGTTGACGCCAGCAGTAGATCGTGCTTCAGTAACGCGGCATTCTTTTCCGCCGCGGCTTTCGCCATGCCGCCTTGATTGCGGTCGAACAGCGGCAAATCTACTGAAACTCCTGAAAAAATCGCGTTGCCGTAAGGATTGTCGGTAAACGCGGTGCCCGCAAACAAAGAGGGAACAGGAAATCGTTCACGCCGGGCGCGTTCAAGTCCGGCATCGGCGGCAACGGTTTCCCGGCGCGCACTTTCAAGCGCGGGGTTATTATTTTCAACTTGTTGCCAAAGGGTATTCGCATCGGCAGGAGCGCCTATCGGCGCCAGGGTGCCGGACGCCTGCAATTGCCAATCGGCAAATCCCAGCAAAACGCCGATTTTTCCAACCGTGCCGGCTATGTCGGTTTGCGCATTTTCCAGGCGCGCCTGTAAGTTTTGCATCTCTTGGGTGATGCGCAACACATCGTAACGGCTGGCGGTGCCGGCGCTTTCTTTGCCGCTGATAATGGTTTTTAAGCGTTCCAGTTCCTGTTGCGCTTCTTTCAGCACGACGACCCGTTGCTGCCCTGCCAACAGTTGCACAAACAAACCCCAGGTATCGCGAACCAGCTGGTTGTATTCGACTTGAACATCGGTTTCGCTGACATCAACTTTACGCTCGGCCGCTTCTTGACGCGCGCCCCGCTGTCCCGCCAACAGTACCGGCAACTCCACCGTAACATTTTGCTGCGACATGCCGTCGAACTGCGTTCCCACCCGCCCTCCGGCTTGGTCGTAGCGGCCGTAGCTTACTTTCGGATTAGGCAACACACTGGCCGCGACGACCTCCGCTTCAGCCGCTTCAATTTGGCTGCGCGCTACTGCATACCTTGGACTTTTTTCCCGGACAATTTGCAACAGCTGTTGAATGGTGACGGCCTTAGGCAGAGCGTTTGCCTGCTCGGGTTCGGCGGCAAAAGCATTCTGCCGCATCATCAGCCAGGTCATTAATCCTGCTATTGCCAGCGCACTACGACGATTAATTTTCAAAGACTCATGGTTCATAGTTTTGCATCCTCTGCGAGTTCATCCTCTTGTTCGGGTGTTAATAAATATCTCGAAGTCACCAGGCTGTAAATGACAGGCAATACAAACATGGCGACAAAAAAGGTGGTCAGCATTCCGCCGACAATCACCACGGCAAAGGGCCGCTGCGTCTCGCTGCCGATGCCGGTCGACAACGCCATCGGCATTAAGCCGAGCAACGCCAGCAACGAGGCCATCAGCACCGCACGCAACCTCAGGGTTGCGCCTTCGCGCACGGCTTCAAATAATTCAACGCTGTTGCGGCGCATTTCCTCGGTCGCGCTTAATACCAACAGCCCCATCAAACAGACTTGTCCCAACAAGGCGATAAAGCCGATAGCGGCGCTCACCGATAAAGGGATGCCGGTAAGAAAAAGCGCGAATACCCCGCCGGTCATCGCAAACGGCGTTGCAATCAGAATCGCCGCCGCGCTACGCCCGGATTGCAGCGCCGTGTACAGCAAGCCTAAAACGATCAGTATCGCAATCGGCACGACAATGCCTAGGCGCGCCATCGCCCGTTGCTGATTTTCAAACTCGCCGCCCCAGGCGATAAAATGCCCTTCGGGAATCTTCACTTTGGCATCGACCAAAGCAATCGCCTCATGAACAACCGATCCCAAATCGCGGCCTTCGACATTGAATTTAATCGCCATGTAACGGCTGTTGGCTTCTCGCTCAATAGACGTCCGTCCGCGTGCAATTTCCATGTTGGCGAGATCGCGTAACGGAATGCGGGTTTCGGCCGGCGTAACGATACTTAAATCGCCGATCTTTTCCTGATCGTTACGATCCTTTTCCGGGAATCTCAAGCGAACGGGCACAGGCCGTTCGCCCTGCCACAATTGCGACACCACGCGTCCAGCCATCGCTATTTCGACGGTATCCTGCACGGTATCGACATTTAAACCGTTACGCGCCAGCGCCGACCGGTCCAGGTTCACGCGCAGCTGCGGCACCTGCGATTCGCGGTAAATATCCAGGTCAATCACTCCCGGCACATTGGCTAATGCTGTTTTTATTTCTTCCAGCGTTTCCCGCATTTTTTCAAGGTCAGGCCCGTAAATTTTCAGCACCACTTTACCGCGCACGCCGCTGACGGCTTCCTCGACATTATCTTTAATCGGTTGTGAAAAGTTAAAGCGCACTCCCGGTATTTGCTCCAGCGACACGCGCATCGCATCGACCAGATGGTTTTTATGCAGGCCTTCGCGCCATTCATCGCGCGGCTTAAGATGCACGAAGGTTTCGCTCATGTTCACGCCTTCATTGTCCGTGCCGTCTTCGGAGCGGCCCTGTTGGCTCAAAACGCCTTTGACTTCGGGATATTGCAACAGCCGTTTGCGTACATCCAGCAGAATCTCTTGCCCTTTATCCAGAGAAACGCTGGAGGGCATTTCGACAAACACATGAATATCGCCTTCATCCAGTTCTGGCAAAAATTCGGTACCCAGTCTGGCGCCGGCCACGATACCGGCAATCAGCAAAACACCCGCGGCCATCAGTGCAGGGAACCGGCGGCGTAATGTATGATCAAGCAACTTTGCATAAACCCGGCGCAATTTTTCCAAAAAACGCGGCTCTGCGATCAGCGCATGTTTGGGCTGAATGAATGACGCGCAAAGGGCCGGAATTAAAAACAACGCAAAGGCCAGTCCACCGGCCAAGGCAAAACTGTATGTCATCGCCAGCGGGCGGAAAATCCGTCCTTCAACGCGCTCCAGCGTAAACACCGGTATTAACGCGGCAATAATGATCAACATCGCGAAAAAAGCGGGCTTGGACACATCGAAGGCGGCGTTGCCGATCAGACGCAGCATCTCCTTTCGCGTCCGTGGCTTTTGATGCGAGGCTTGATGAATGACGTTTTCCATTAGCACCACGGCGCCGTCCAAGATAATGCCGAAATCAATCGCTCCCATGGAAATCAGATTGGCCGGCATGTTTAATTGGTACAGTCCCAAGAAAGCAACCAGCAGCGACAGCGGAATCACCGTTGCGACAATCAACGACCCACGAATGCTGCGCAAAAACAGCCAAACGACCCCTACGACCAGAAAAAAACCATGCAGCAGATTGTCGAACACGGTATGCAGCGTTTTACTGACCAGGTCCGAGCGATCCAGGAACGGGACAATGCGCATTCCTGCCGGCAGGATGCGTGCATTTAATTCCTCTACCTTGGCATGCAAGGCGTCCAGAACGCGCGTAGGGTTTTGTCCGCGCCGCAGCAGCGCAATCCCTTCGACGACTTCTTTCCGGTCATCCATCCCCACCGTACCGCGTCTTGGCGTGTAGGCCTGCACTAATGTCGCAACATCGCCCACCGTAATCGGCGTGCCTTCGCGGTTTTTTAACACGATTTGTTTGATGTCCTCGGGCGAAACTAAATTGCCGACACCGCGCACGACCATCTCTTGGTCGCCGTTACGAAGAAACCCGGCTCCAACGTTACGGTTGGATTTTTCAATCGCGGTTGCAACTTCTTCTAACGTAAGATCTAGCGATTCGACTCGGGCGGGATCGATCTCAATATGAATTTCTTTATAGTAGCCGCCAAAAGACAAGACATCGGCAACACCCGGAATCTGGCGCAGGGTGCGCGAAATACTCCACTCCAGTTCGGAGCGCCGCTCGAACAAGGTATGGCGATCGCTGACGACAATAAATTTATAAATTTCACCGAGCGGCGTGTAGTCGGGCGCTAGAACAGGCGTAACCTCAGGCGGCAATTCCGCGCCGGAAATGCGCTGGGAAATCTCGGTGCGCGAATGAAAACTATCGATATGGTCTTCAAAGGTGACGGTGATTAATGACAAGCCAAACAAGCTTTGGCTGCGCATCTGAATCATGTCCGGCGTACCGTTCAGCACACGCTCTAAAGGAACGGTCACCTGCCGTTCGACTTCCTCGGGCGCGTAGCCGGGCATCAAACTGATAACGGTGACCTGTGTGTTGGTCACATCGGGATACGCCTCAATCGGCGTTTCCATAAAAGCATGGACGCCAAAAATCGTGAGGATAACCGTAATCGTGATGACAGCCAGCCGCCTGTGTACACAGGTCTCAATGAGCGCACGTAGCATTTAGATCTCCTACAGCAGCATCGAAGCTTCGGAATCGAGCAGCAAGGCGCCGGAAACAACCACTCGCTCGCCGCCAACAAGACCTTCCAGTACGGGGACAAAACCATCGTGGGCTTGCCCAATCGTTACGTTACGCGGCTCGAATAAGCCGTCTTGTGTTTCGACATAAACCACAAATTGCTTTTTGTCCTTGATTAATACCGCAGTCGTCGGCAAAACAATGCGCTTGGGTCCCGCCGCCTCTATCATCGATTTGGCATACATGCCCGGCTTTATCGGTAAGTTATGATCGTCAAGATCAATATAAACGGCACCCCGCCTAAGATCCGCCTGCATAGCGGCGCTGAGCGCGGCAACATGTCCGGCGACCGGTTTTGGCAGGGTTGTAATGTGCAGCTCGACTTTGGCGCCCTTTTCTATCAGCGGCAAATCGTTCTCGAAAATATCGGCCACAATCCACAGTGCGCCGGGTTCGCCCAATTCAAACAGCACGGTTCCCGCCTGAACTGCCGTACCGATTGAAGTGTCGACTCGCAGCACCACACCTTCTATCGGTGCGCGTAACACCACCGTTTGATCTGTACCCTCACCCAGCAACCGCGCCGCCTGCAAGCTACGCTCATAATCCGCTTTGTCCTCTTCCAGTTGAAAATTGGCTTCGCTACGTTCAATCTCAAGACCGACGCCGCTTTTCAGCATATTCTCCTGGCGTTTAGCCCTGTCTTGCGAGCGCTGCAATTCCGCGCGGGTGCGTGACACATCGGAGCGCATTTGCGCAGCCTCCGAGCTTTCCAACACCGCCAATGGCGTACCTGCTTTAACCGTATCGCCCACCTGTACGTTGATTTTGCCGACGCGGCCTGAAACAACCGCGCCCGCGGTTGACAGCGCTTTAGCGCGGAACTCCACGCGCGATGGGGCTTGCACGGTCGCGGCAAAGCTTTGCGGCCTGATTTCCGCTACGGTGATGTAAGAACGGGAAGCCTCGGGTATCGAAATCGCTTTGGGCTTACCGATGTCATGTCCGGCTGCTTTTGAAGCAGATTGTTGATTAACAACTGAGGAGGGTTCACCGGCTTGGTTTTCAGTTGCGGACTCCGAACAGGCGGTACACAAAAGAACGGAAATAAGTACGAAAGAGGAATAATGCATGACAGTTATAGCTATTGATTCACTGATAAATATAGAATAAAGCTGTAAAAGCCTACTCTTCATTGAATGAAATTGCATTTGAGAGGGTAATTTATCGTAGATTTTTTTCACTCTATACAATCCATGTCTTGGCGTTGGCAAAACTTAAAACATCGTTATCCGAGCAAATCCACTTACGTGAAATACATCGTTCATGACGCCGATTACAATATCCTCGCTTAACACGGGAATTAACAGCAATTCACATGCCACAAAACGATATGGCCTCACACCCGCTCCGAGCGTGTTTTTCAGTGCACAACCACCTCGCCTATGGTGCAAAACAGCCGATTCCGATAAGTGTTGCGGTTCAAAAGAACCTTTACAATCAAGTATGACCGCAATATGACTCAGTAAAGTTAGCTTTGCCGGTTTCGCGCAGACGTATGCGTCAATTTTTACTTTTGAGTAAGCCGTAAACGTCAACATCAACTGCGCCGCTTAATACAACACCGTTGCTTGAACATTTTTCACTTAAATCGCACTATGATCTGTAGTGCGGGCGGGAGATTCTAAACCATAGTATCGAATCAATACAATATTAATCGATCCGATACAAAATAGGACTGGCAAACCCGGCGCTCAGTCAAATTTATAATGTCGAATGAGATGGCTATGTGGGGGCGGCTTTAGCCGCTCCCACCGTTAAATTATCAGCAGAAAAACAAGATTGCCTGAGTAATAGCCGCCTGTTAATCGCTTTAGCGGCTCAAATTATCGGGGAATAACGCTAATTAAGCCTGTTCATGGATTCATAAACAAGATTTAACAGCATCACCTGGGTGGTAAGGTCTATATCATGAAAGGAAATTCCGTGCGCAAACCTTGGCGGCGCATCTTTTTTCTTGCTTGGCATCTGTTGAATGCTGCGAATAGTCACCCCGGTGTCTATATGCGCATTCTGTTTGGTGGGCTTTATTGGAAACTCGAAAGAGATTGAGACTTCCTGATTAGGTTCCCCCAGTGCTTGATTGGCCACTATTCCGGCTCCGGTGACGCTGATATCGGTGATAACTCCTGCACCGTCCACGCCATTGACTTGTACCGGCAAATTCACCTTGGCCCTGATGGCGCCGCGTAGTGCGATGGATTTAATATCGGTGGGAAAAGTAAGATGCATATAGTAATGCGGCCCCCGAAAGATAGTTTTCACCCTGCAAGCCATCGTGACAACATCCACGCCTGATAATATCCGCAGGATAAGCGGATCATCTACCTGCATTTGAACGGAAAGCCCGTTCTCCATGGGCGTCTTTATTATCAGGTACTCCCCATCCACATAACCGATGAGCTCGGTATAATAAATTGCTTGCTTGCTGCTATGTTGCAGCGTTATTTGTAAGCGTGCGCCGACTTGCAGGTTAATATCTTTAAAAGCGGTCATCCTGTTTTCATCCGAATTATAATACGCGTTATTCCTCAATCCCTTCGCCAACTTGAATTTTCCAATTAAATTTAGTGGAAGGCATGAAAAACCAATGTTTTTAAATCAATTGGCTAGATCAAAAAAGCTACTCTTCGGCCGACACAGGTTTGCCAAGGGTTATTCATAAGCAGTCAAGATGATTGCAACCCGATCGAGAATTTAAAAAAATTCTATTGCCCGTACCGGTTTCAGTCAATCATTCTGATTTATTATATTAATATAATCTAATGCATTGTTTTGTGACTAATGTCCTAAACCCTTACCAATAAGTCCTAATACATTAAAATCATTAATATATTTAAAATTAATAAATCGTAAAAAGATCAAACGGCCTGAAAAAAAACAGATAAAATATTTTGATAGTGTCGGCAATTGCTGACATTGATATAGTCATTACCCTACAAAAAAGATCGGGAATAATGACAACCGGACAGAAGGGAAAAACCGCTGCCAAAACTGTAGGCTCAATTGATTCAGCTGCAAGGGCTAAAATGAGAAAACGAAATTCCGCGCGATCAGCAGCATCCAAAACATGTTGGGATGCCGGGATCAAGGTTTAAGTGGATTTGATGGGATAGCCGCGTTACTCAAAAACGACACGGCAGCATTGGAATTAAATTTATATCGCCTGACTAAATCTATTGAAGGCTTTGTTTCAAATGCCTTTATACGCCGAATTGATTAACTGATGTTACGCGGGTTTATTTTTTCTCGTTCCCACGCGCTACGTCACTGCCATTAAGTTAATTGCAGCGTATTTCCAGCGGCTGGAGTGCAAGGCTGGCCTTGCAGTGGCGCTATGCGTAACATCAGTGATTAATACAAGCCCAACTGCAACTGAGCCACTTCCGACATCATGTCTCGCGACCAGGGCGGATCAAGCACCACTTCGACATTAACACTGGCGACGCCGGGCAATGCGCGTATGCATTTTTCCACATCGCCCTGGATAACCGGCCCCATGCCGCAGCCCGGCGCGGTCAGCGTCATCATGATATGAACGTCATTCAGCCCGTTATCTGTCGGCGTTACTTTACATTGGTAGACCAGGCCAAGATCGACAATGTTGACCGGTATTTCCGGGTCATAGACCGTTTTCATCACTTCCCAGCAGTTTCTTTCAACCGCTGCCGCGTCGGTCTCGGATACCAAGGTGTGTAATTGATGAGGCTCCTTGCCCAGCGCATCGGCATCCACTCCGGCAATCCGCACCATGTGGCCGTGTTCGCTAACCACAGTATAGTTATCGCCCAGCGCCTGATGGATGGTGACTATCTGGCCCTTGGTTAAAGTCCCGGTGTTGCCGTCGGGGATAGTAACAATGTTGACATCTCGGGTTAAAACAACGTCTTCTCTTTCAGCCATAATGGTTCAGTTATAGATAGAAGGTTCGGGCGTCGATAGCCTGGCCGGTTATGCCGATGCTTTCTGAGCCGAATAAATACAGATAAATCGGAGCCAATGATTTCATGGACGGCAACTTGCTTTTATCTTCCGCCGGATAGGCCCGTTTTCTTAACGGGGAGTCTATCGGTCCCGGTATCAGGGTATTGACCCTGATTTTGCCAGATGCTTCATGTTCTTCGGCCAGTATGTTGGCGAAGCCTTCCAAGGCTATTTTGGAAACGCCGTAGGCGCCTGCGTAGGCCGGGGCTTTTCTGGCGGAAGAATCCGACGTAAAGACAATGGATGCATGCTCGCTCTTTTGCAGCACCGGCAGCAAAACCCGGCACAGCAAAAAAGGCGCGTTCAAATTGACGTTTAAGGTATGCCCCCAGTCTTTGGTCTTGTGCGTTGCGACCGGAGAAAATGCGCTGAACTCTACCGCCGAATGCAGAATGCCTTGCAGGGAGCCGTATTTTTCATCAATTTTGTCGGCCAATTCCTGATACTCGTTTTCATTGGCGCCGGCCAGATCGAACGGATAAATAATCGGTTCGGGCGCCTTGACGGTCACAATCGCATCGTAAACCGCTTCCAGTTTGGCGATGTTTTTATCCAGCAAAATAATATGCGCGCCGTGTTTAGCCAACGCCAGGGCGGCTGTACTGCCGAGCCCGCCGCCGGCGCCGGTAATTAAGATGACTTGATTTGTTAGCGGCATGGTAGTGATGCTATCCAGGTTGATATTTGCTCGGGCGACTCGATTAACGCATCCGCGCCCCAGGTTTCCGGGTTATCGCCGGGTTTAATGTAGCCGTATACTGCGGCCAGTGTTTTCATTCGGACATTTTTCCCGGCGGCAATGTCGTGCAGCGCGTCGCCGATATAGACGCATTCCTGCGGATCGACGTCCGCCTGTTTGCAAGCGAGCAGCATCGGTTCCGGGTGCGGCTTGGGGTTGGCCGTGGTATCGCCGCTGACGATGCAGGCGGCGCGCCCGGTCAACTTTAAAGCGTCCATCAGCGGGTTGGTGAAGCGTTCGCGCTTGTTGGTGACCACGCCCCATTTCAATCCTTGCGCTTCAATCGCAGCCAGTGTGTCAGCCATGCCGGAGAAAAAAACCGTGTGTTCGGCAATATTGTTCTGGTAATGCGTGAGCATGGTTTCCAGAATATCCGCCTTTAACATATCGTCAAGTTCAGGCCGGCCGGCGTTAATCATGGCCGCAGCGCCGAACGAAATAAACGGTTTGATGATTTCAGCCGCCACGGCATCAAAACCGTGGACGTTTAGCGCCCGGTTCAGGCATGAAATCAAGTCCGGCGCGGTATCGACCAGGGTGCCGTCGAGGTCGAATAATACGCAGGATAATTTGAAATCAGCCGTCATGTCTTACGCGGGGCGCTTAAAAGCAGCGATGTAATTGACATCTATGTCTTTGCCCAGCCTGAAATGCTTGGTGAACGGATTGTATTCAATGCCCACCATGCCCTGCAATTCAAGGCCGGCCGCCCGCGCTGTCTGGCACAGCTCCGAAGGCTTGATAAAGGTTTTAAAATCATGCGTGCCTTTGGGCAACATTTGCAGGACGTATTCGGCGGCAAAAATAGCCAGCAAATAAGCCTTGGGTTTGCGGTTCAGCGTCGAGAAAAACACCATGCCGCCGGGTTTAACCATTCTGGCGCAGGCGAAGATAATCGAGCCCGGATCGGGCACATGTTCGAGCATTTCCATACAGGTCACATGATCGAAGCTTTCCGGCTGTTGTTCGGCCAAATCTTCCGCGCTGATTTTTTGATAATGCGCACTGACGCCGGATTCAAGCCCGTGCAGATCGGCAATGTCAATCAGGTCTTCACTCAAGTCGATGCCCAACGCATCCGCGCCCTGTTTAGCCAAACCTTCGGTTAAAATGCCGCCGCCGCAGCCGACATCGACGATGCGTTTGCCGTCAATATCGGCATAACGCTTGATAAACTCGATACGCAGCGGATTAATATCGTGCAGGGTTTTGAATTCGCCCTGAGTATCCCACCAGCGTTCCGCCATCGAGCCAAACTTATGGATTTCGTGCGGGTGTACATTATCTGTTGCTGTCATCGTGCCGACCATAATTTAAGGTTGATATAGTTTACTATATTACTAGGTTATTCGTCATGTGTTGTTCTGTCACAAGACGTCTTGTATACCGCTTGAATAATAAGGTCATTATCCATCATAACAGCAGATCATTCATCCCTTGATTTTTGGCGTCAATCCTGCCGCCGACTGCCGGGCAAAAAAAAGGCCGGGCAACTGCACCGGCCTTTTTTTCAGCTTGTCAGCTTACAGGGAATTAACCGCGTTCAATTCCTGGAAAGCTTGTTCCAAACGAGTCACCATGCCGACTTCACCGGCACGTTGCCAAACGCGTGGATCGTAGTATTTTTTGTTGGGCTTGTCGTCACCGTCCGGGTTGCCGATTTGGCCTTGCAAATAACCTTCGTTTTGCTTGTAGTAGTTCATGATGCCTTCCCAAGTCGCCCATTGGGTATCGGTATCGATGTTCATCTTAACTACGCCGTAGCTGATCGATTCCTTGATTTCTTCGGCGCTGGAACCTGAACCGCCGTGGAATACAAAGTTCAGCGTGTTTGCAGGAACGCCGAATTTTTCGGAAACGTGTTTTTGTGAGTTAGCCAAAATGCTAGGCGTCAATTTAACGTTGCCTGGCTTATAAACGCCGTGAACGTTACCGAATGAAGCCGCAATCGTAAAACGCGGGCTGATTTTGCTTAACTCTTCATAAGCGTAAGCCACATCTTCAGGCTGAGTGTACAGCATGGAATGATCCATATCGCTGTTGTCGACGCCGTCTTCTTCGCCACCGGTGCAGCCTAATTCGATTTCCAGCGTCATGCCCATTTTAGACATGCGAGTCAAATACTGGCCGCAAATCTCGATGTTTTCTTGCAGGCTTTCTTCAGACAAATCCAGCATGTGCGAGCTGAATAAAGGCTTGCCGGTTTCGGCGAAATGTTTTTCGCCGGCATCCAGCAATCCGTCAATCCAAGGCAGCAGTTTTTTAGCCGCGTGGTCGGTGTGCAGAATGACCGGTACGCCGTAAGCTTCAGCCACGTTGTGTACGTGTTTGGCGCCCGAGATAGCACCCAGGATAGCCGCTTGCTGGCCTTCCGCTTTCAAGCCTTTACCGGCTACGAACGCCGCGCCGCCATTGGAAAACTGGACAACGATAGCCGATTTTACTTTCGCGGCCGCTTCCAACGCTGCATTAATCGAATCAGTGTTAATGACATTTACCGCCGGCAATGCAAAGTGGTTTTCTTTGCATATCGCAAAGATTTTTTGCACGTCATCGCCAGTGACAACACCGGGTTTTACTACATCTGAAATTTTCTGAGACATTAAGGGTTCCTGTTTCAATCTGTTACGTTGAGGGTGATCAAGCCGAGAGCCATTGCGGTTGCGGAAAATATCCGCCGCCCAATGCTGCCAGCCGCGTATTATAAAGTGTGTTCATGTAATAGGCTACTCTTGCCAACCAGGTGATCCAGGCCGTGGCGTCAATGGGGCTCCAGTTATATGCCGGAGAATGCAGGAGTTGAATCTGTTATTGCAGCGCTTAAGAAATTTGCTTCAATGAGGCCCGGCTATATGCCGGAGAATGCCCTCTCATGAGTGCTTCGCAGCGCGTACCGGCTCTGCTTCAATGAGGCTCCGGCTATATGCCGGAGAATGCACACGGATTATGACGGGGACAACAACAAAGCAATAAGCTTCAATGAGGCTCCGGCTATATGCCGGAGAATGCAACCCATGTTTTTGCGAGTTTCTTTTAGTCGCTCGGCTTCAATGAGGCTCCGGCTATATGCCGGAGAATGCGAGCGTGTTAGCCTGGGATTGGGATCATGGCCAGCTTGCTTCAATGAGGCTCCGGCTATATGCCGGAGAATGCTGACCGACTACCTCGAACTCTACAAACGCTTGGCGCTTCAATGAGGCTCCGGCTATATGCCGGAGAATGCGGGAACGCTTGGCGTTGCGTTTTCCGCGCGACAAAAGCTTCAATGAGGCTCCGGCTATATGCCGGAGAATGCGGCACGGTCGGCGACCCGATACCACTAGGCTACGAGTTGCTTCAATGAGGCTCCGGCTATATGCCGGAGAATGCTGCACCGTCCCATCCACGCACAACGCGATGCTTAGGAGCTTCAATGAGGCTCCGGCTATATGCCGGAGAATGCCGCAGCCGAGCTGAGCAAGCGAATGATGGCGGTCAAGCTTCAATGAGGCTCCGGCTATATGCCGGAGAATGCCCTGCTTAATAGGCAGTTCTTCTTGCTAGATGACGTGCTTCAATGAGGCTCCGGCTATATGCCGGAGAATGCGATTGTTGACGCAAAAATTCAGCCTGAATTTCAGAAAAGCTTCAATGAGGCTCCGGCTATATGCCGGAGAATGCGGTCGCTCAAGCCGAGCTGTTCCAGGACATGCAAGAGCTTCAATGAGGCTCCGGCTATATGCCGGAGAATGCTCACACGTTTTTAATTTTTAAAATCCATTCTCCGATGCTTCAATGAGGCTCCGGCTATATGCCGGAGAATGCTTGGTCGATTGTTCGGCGCCGATTTTTTCATCCCGGGCTTCAATGAGGCTCCGGCTATATGCCGGAGAATGCGACACAGCAGACGACCGGCCAACCACACCCGTATTGCTTCAATGAGGCTCCGGCTATATGCCGGAGAATGCAGCACCGCCATTTTCACAAAAGTTTCCCAGGTTGACTGCTTCAATGAGGCTCCGGCTATATGCCGGAGAATGCTCCCTGGCGCATGTGGATATAAACGCGTTAATGTCGCTTCAATGAGGCTCCGGCTATATGCCGGAGAATGCTACACGCTATCGGTATGAAAGTCGGAGGCGGTGCCGCTTCAATGAGGCTCCGGCTATATGCCGGAGAATGCCAAAACTAAAGATATAGTTAATGTTTTTAAATGTCGGCTTCAATGAGGCTCCGGCTATATGCCGGAGAATGCAAGTGCCAGATTTGAAAGGGGAAAAGCTCTTTAAGTGCTTCAATGAGGCTCCGGCTATATGCCGGAGAATGCGCCGCACGCGCGGCTGCATTACGGCTGATCCGTATTGCTTCAATGAGGCTCCGGCTATATGCCGGAGAATGCCCCACGAGCAGAGAACTTAATTAGGTCATCGATTGTTGCTTCAATGAGGCTCCGGCTATATGCCGGAGAATGCCTTGGTTCTGTGATAGCCAAATGGATGTTTTAACTGGCTTCAATGAGGCTCCGGCTATATGCCGGAGAATGCCAAGTGCTATCGCTTGTTAAGTTAGCGAGTGACAGTGCTTCAATGAGGCTCCGGCTATATGCCGGAGAATGCCCGCTGAGGCGCTGGATAAGTGGGAGCCGCGCATAGCTTCAATGAGGCTCCGGCTATATGCCGGAGAATGCAGCCCGCTCTGGAGGCCTTGATTTGCCTGGCCTGCGCGGGCTGTTTGCGAGAGCTGCTTTACAGCGCCTTGCAACTGTACACAAAAAACCGCCTGCCGAATAGCCGTTTTTCATAACATACTGATTTTTAAAGAGCCATCCGTCTGCGAACGCTGACGCCATTTTGCGCGCCACTACAGCGCTCGTCAACCGGCGGCAGACAATCCGCATCAGACGATCACCGGCTGGCGTTCCTGCACTTCAAACGACTTGCCTAAACTCACCACCGACGGCTTGACGGTTTCCGCAGGACCGATATTCATGATCAAAATATGATCTTCGCTGTGATGAATGATGCCGTCCAGCAAGGCGATCAGTTCGGCATGGCGTTTGCGGCTTAACCGGCATTGAAACACCGACAGTTGCAGCCAGTCGCCGTAGCCTTTCATCAGCCGAAACACCCGCCGCCAGCGTTTAGCGTCGTGAATGTCGTAAGTGACGATGTAAAGATGTTCGTAATTAGCCATTAGTCTGGAAACCGTGGGTAGGCGTGTGGAAACCGCTCATACTTCGACAGGCTTAGCACGGACGGTTTCCACGCTTCGACTGATTTGTCTGGAATTAGCGGGTGGTGAAATTAGGGTACTCCTGCAATTCGCCGAGCAGATAGCGCCCGAACAGCCGCGCCTGAATCTCGAACAAGCGCCGGTAATTAACCTTGTACCCGAACACCGGATGAGTGATTTCCTGGCTCAAGCGCCGTTCGAACGCCGCGATAAAACGCTTGCGCCCGGCATCGGTCAGGGCGACGCTGCCGGCCGCGCTGATAAAATCGCTGGGCCGCACTTCGCCGTTGTTGATGGCTTGCAACACCACCGAATCGGCGATTATCGGCCGGAACGGTTCCATGATATCCAGCGCCAATGCCGGACGGCCGTAACGCGGCTGGTGGTAAAAGCCGCGATAGGCGTCCAGGCCGACGGCGGTTAAATTGACCGTCCAGGTGCGCACCAGCAGCGAGTACGCAAACGACAGCAAGGCATTGACCGGATCGGTCGGCGGCCTGCGGTTGCGGGTGGTAAAGTCGAAACTCATCTGGCGGCTGTCGTCCGGCTTTTTAATCAGCCGGTCGAAAGCGCCGAAATACAAGGCCGCCGCCGAACCTTCAAAACCTAACAATTGCTGCAAATCCGCCGCCCGTTGCGTTTTATCGGCCAGGACTTTCAGCTGATCCAGCAGTTCGTCCGGTTTGTCGTCCAGCCGCCAGTTGCGGCGCAGCAGCGTCCGGCAATTCTGGATTTTGGCGCGCACCAGGTTGCGGGCAACCGCCAGACAGAATTTGTCGTCGAAACTGGCGCGGTACTGGGCGGTGCGCAGTTCGACGTTTTTATGGCCGGTGCCGACGGTGTGGCCGAAAAACCAGCCGCCGAAGCTGTGCCAACTGACCGGAATGTCGCGTTTCATCAAGTCCTGCAAACACGGCGTGGTGATGTAAACGTTGCCCATAACCACGACTTGCGAGGTATCCAGCAAGCGCACGGTCTGCACTTTTTCGTCGTCGATACTGATTTCCAGCTCCTCGGCTTTTTTGGCGACTTTGGCTTTATAGGCCTGCACGTAGACCGGCATGGCCTCGTCGCGCATCACCGCCAGCGGCCTGGGTTCGATGGCGGCATTATGCAGATAATTGACCTCGTCCGGCAGACAAATGCCGACCAGCGAACAGGCGGGGCATTTCGGGCTGTCCTGCAACGGCGGCGGGATATGGCCGCCGGTCGCAATCAAACGCAAACCGTTGATGGCGTTAAAGGTCAGTTGGCGCAGTTCGTCATCGAACGCCACCCGCACCCGCTCGCGGCTTTGCACAAAATACAACACGCCCTCTTCGCAAACATAGCCGTGCTCTTGTAACACCAGGCCCTGCACGCATAATTGCACGCGTTCGGGATCGTAAGCGCCGCGCGCCACATGCGGCCGCTTGCCGCGTTTGTAATCGACCGGCGTGACTTCGCCCTCCTCCGCTTCGATCAAATCCAGTTTGGCGATCAGCCCCAAGCGGTTGGACGACAAGGTAATGGAGCGGCCGTGAAGTTTTTCCTGCTCAAGTTCGTCGGCGACCGGAAAATCCTTAGCCGGCCGGTCGACGCGGCGATGGGCGTGGTCGCCTTCCACGGTATCCGCCGACGCCTCCCATTCGCCCTGCACCCATTCCAGATAGGCCAGACGCGGGCAATATTGGTATTCGTTGATCATCCGCGCCGGCAGTAACGGCATATCGCCGCTGAGTTCCGGGAACGGCATCGGCAGTTCGAGTTGAATGTAGGGTTGATTGTCAGTCATTTTGTAATACAATCCGTCTTATTGAAACATTACTAACCATGCAGCGAATCGGAAATCAGGCCAATCGCTGGAAACTTACTCCCTCTCCTGATGGATGCCTACATGGATGTAGGCAGTAGAGCAACGCAGGAGCAGTTGCCGAGAGGGCCGGGGTGAGGAGATATAATCAGTTCGTTTCTTTTTATTCCCCCTCACCCTACCCTCCAATGGCGTTAAGTTAAGCCGTTCGTGGTGAGCGTGTCGAACCATGAGCGGCTTAACGACTTGTTCCGCTCACCCTTCGACACGCTCAGGGCGAACGGAACAAGTCTTAACTTAACGGCATTGCCCTACCCTCCCCCGCTGGCGAGGAATGTTGCGCTTTGCACTGAATAGTCATAAACATTAGGAGATTAAAATGTCCGCAATCAGCCTGCGCCTACCCAATGACATTGAAGCCAATCTCAAAGCCGAAGCCCGACTGGAAGGCAAAACCCAATCCGAAATTGCCCGGCTGGCGATCACGGAATACCTGGCCCGCCGCGAGAAAGAGCGGTTTATGGCGGAGCTGGTTGCAGAAATGCGCACAGCCTACTCCAACCCGGAAATTCGCCGCGAAGCACTGGAAATAGCCGAGGACTTGGTTGACGACGGCCTGGATGCCATCATTGCCGGCGAACGCGCCGCCGGTATCGACCCTGATGAAAAGTGGTGGCGGTGATGAAACGCGGCGAAATCTGGGTCGGCAACCTTAATCCATCGCGAGGCCGAGAAATCGGAAAAATCCGCCCGGTTTTGATCATCCAGTCCGACGAGTTGGGCGAAGACATTACGCCGATGCTGGTGATTTTGCCGCTGTCCACTCAGATATATCCCGCATTTAAGCGTTGGCGAGTGACCATTAATGCCCGAGGCCGTCTGCTGAAACCCTGCCAAATCGTCACCGACCAACCCCGAGCACTGGATCGAAACCGCTTCGGCGAAGGCCCGCTGGCAACCCTGACCGCCGAGGAAATGGCGGCGGTGGAGAAGAGTTTGCTGGGGGTGATGGGGATGTTGTGAAGGCAATTGAGCCGATAGCTGTCGCCCGATGGTAATGTATCGGTAGCTTGATGCATTTGAATTACAGACCAGTTTATTCCCCATGCCTTAATGCTTCTGCCAAACGAGCTGAGCAGGCCGGAAAATCCCATAACCTTGCCCAAATTCCGAACGTATTGATTTGTATAACGCATTAACGCCGCGCTGACACAGGTTTGTATCGTCACTCAATTCCGAGGTCAACAGCGTTTTTAAAACATCCAGACTGATTGGAACTTGCCATAGCGGCCATTGGAAAACGTTTTCGCGTTTGATGCGGACGAATCCGCTGGTGCTCAGACGGCCGTTTTTGTCGGGAAATACCGGAAATAACGGGAGAGCTTCCAGCGCCAGACGAATGGCGGCACTGACGCTTGTCGGCGTCTCGTCTCCAGGTTTTTTGTGGCGCAACGCATACATCCTTTCTGCTGCTGGATCCCAGCCTAATGCATGTTGTTTATCGCGATAAAGCCAAGGCCCGAACAAGGCTTCATTGAGCTTTTCAGTCTGATCCTTGCGATAGGTTTCGACCAACTCCAAGGCGCTAGTCAAAAACTTTTGCTGCCCGGATGTCATATAAAACGCCGTGGGTTTAACTAAACCTTTGGCGTTATCTACCGCCATTTCAGATGCGAAAGCGGCCAAATAGTCGCAAAAACGTCTGTCTCCAACGCTTGCATCATCGACACTCTTTTGTAATGTTTCTTGGTACTGTTCCCTAGCAATACGCACATCCCCGCTCCAGGCAAAAACATCCGTAGACTGTTTACCAAGATGTTCACCCAGCAAAGCAACCAATGTTTCCTTGTTTATATCTTCAGGCACAGTCAACACCGCAAACCAATCGTCACGCCGCCGCCAAGCCAATTTGGCCAGGGCTAAAGCCTCGATTTCCGCGCACAAGCGCAATAAACCAAAGGCTGCCAATGCACCGATTGGACTGCTGCCGGTAAGCCCGGTCAGTTCTATTTCAGTCGTTCCGCTCATTTTTACTCTCCCATTCCGAACGTTGCTGATCGGCCAAGCGCACAATGGTTTCCAGAAAAGCCAAGCCCCAATAACCGTAACGCCTGACCATTCGCCAGAACAGTTCTATCCAGCCGGAATCAAGTTTTTCCAGACCATGCCCGCCGATCAACTGAAAGTTTTGGCCGTTGAATACGAAATTTATTTCGGTTCCATCATCTTCGACAGCAGGCATATAAGGCCGACCCCGTCCGTGATGGCTTCCTGCCAAATATTGCGCCAATTCCGGGTCATGTAACTCGGCAAGCAATTGCGGATATTGGCGTAATAAAGCGACGCTGTAACATTCGTGGCGTTGGCCTTGAGGATATTCTGCCTGCTTCTGCGCAGTTTGCCGGGCGCGCCGGTCAGTAGCGTTCATCGCGCTTTTGGCTAAAAGACGTTCGTGTTTGCAACTGCCGCCCTGCAATAGCGCTTGAAAACGAGGGTCGGCTTTACCCAAGTCATGAAACAATGCCGCTTGTTCAATGATTGTTGACAGCGTGGGCGTAAGGCCGATGCCGTCGGCAAAATAACGCGCCGTTTTTGCCACTCCCCGACAATGGCTTTCCAGCGATATTTCCCGGCTCATGGATGTGGAATCGTCGTCATCCACCAGGGTTTGCGCTACGTTTTTCTTTTCGGTTAATACCACGCCCCGGATCGCATCGAGTGATGGGTAAGGCGTTTCGCTACGCTTGCCGGTCAATAATGCGGTCATCGCTTCCCGAACAGTCAGGCGTAGCATTTCGTTGTTCAGCGCAAGCTGTAAAACTTCATCGTATAAGCATGACGGCGCTTCGCCTTCTTCGAGACGACTCTGCCATTGCTTTATCCGCTTTTGTATTTCGGCGATTAAATCCGGCTGTTCACTGTCGAACCAATCCTCTACCAGATTAGGATGCAGCCGCAGATAATGTTTGCCGCGCCGTTCCTGGCATCGGTCTTCGGCGACATCTGTTACCGCAGTCGTGCAGGCCGGAAACCAACCGAAGTCATCCGTGCCGTTGTAACTCGTCGGCAAGACCACAATATTGCCGGGCTTGATGCCGCCGGCATCGGCAACCGCGCCGCCGTCTTTGCCTTTCCAGATATAAACAGGCTTCCCTTTTTGGTTTTCCCGCCCCCGCTCTTCCTTATCCGCACTACCCTCGAGATCGATGACATCGGCATCCACTTCATGACGCAAAAATGCTTTCAGCGCATATAAGGGAATCGATAAGGTTTCGTGCGCGGCAGGCGCCATGGCTTGTAGCGTGGCATTTAGCGCCGAAAGGTTATCCCGGCTGATTTCTTCCGGCAAGTCGGCTCGCCAAACCAGTTGCACATCTTCCTCTTGGCTGTTTGGGCCATGCAGCAGTAAGGCCGAATCGGGCGATAACGATGGGCAGGGCGAAGTCTGAACCAAAGCATCAAGATGCGCAGGCAGCAATACCGGCGCATGAGCTTGCTGCATATTAAAAGGCTTTAAATCAACCGACGCCAACAACGTGTTGAGGGCTTGTATGCCAAAATCGAGTTGTTTGTTTTTTTCACCTTTAATTTTGGTACTGTTCTCATTAAGCCACTTCCAAGTTTTCGGTAGTGCTTCGCCATAAATGGGATCGTCTTTGTTTGCTTTAGCGTAGAACACTGCCGCCCGGCAATGCGGCCTTTGACCCAAACGGTTAAGGCGGCCAAAACGTTGCCGTAAGGCATCCAATGAAGCGGCTTCGGTGAGCAAGGCATCGAAATCCAGATCTGCGCCGACTTCAATGGTTTGGGTGGCAACGACAAACAACGGTTCGCTATTATCTTGAGGCTTGCGGCCTGACTTCATACGCGGTAAATGGTGCACCAACAAATTATCGCGATCCGTCGCCCGGATTCTGCCGGTCAGCAAAATCGTGTCGGTTTTTTTGCGCAATAACTCGAATATGCTGCGGGCGGTCGCCACCCGATTGACAACGATGCCAATCACAGGATATTCACCGGTTGACGGCAAATTGTTAAAAATTTCCAGCGTATCCAGCGCCTTTTTTGCCAACGTGTTGGCTAAAATATTGGTATCTTCCGTTGCCTTGATTTCCACTAGCTCAGCAGGCTTAGAGCAAACCAGCCTTTGATTCAATAACGAGTGCTGATAATCGTCTTCTTGTAAACTAAAAGTATGCTGCTGTTCGTTCGGCGTGGCGGTCATTTGCACGACGGCATTGGGCAGCTTAATTGGTTTTTCGCACCATTGCTCCGCCCGGTAACGATCAATGGCGGCCAAGGTTTCCAAAAACGGCTGGGATAAATGGGCCTCATCCAGCAGAATCAAACTATCCATAGCCGTCAGCGCCGCATGGATGGGCCGCATATTAGCGCTTACGCCATAGCCTCTGAATAACAGCCGCGAACCCAATTGATCAACCGTGGTAAGAATAATCGCGGGTTGCAACGGATTACTTATGAACGTTCGTTCAAGCGGCATGCCGCCGCGCAACCTGATGACCTGCAAAGG
Organism: Methylobacter tundripaludum; assembly: GCF_002934365.1. Taxonomy (GTDB): domain Bacteria; phylum Pseudomonadota; class Gammaproteobacteria; order Methylococcales; family Methylomonadaceae; genus Methylobacter_A; species Methylobacter_A tundripaludum_A. Next base: position 240,515 of record NZ_PTIY01000003.1, read on the forward strand.
CTCTTTGTCTTTATCTTCTGCCTGCTGTGTACCTGCCAATTCAAGCAAACGCGAAGCGGCTACGCCCAAAATACCGTCCTTGCCCATATTGTCTTTCAAGTGTTTTGCGACTTGCTCGGAGCGCTCGTAGGCCTCATCGACTATCAAACGCCTGTCCACCACAAAATAAATCCGGCGCGGCGCGAAGCGCTGGTCGCTAGGTTTGGTCGCTTCATAGATCAAATGGAACAAAGCAACATCCAGCGCTGCTGTTTTTCCGGACGAGGTAGGTAAGTTCAACGCATCAGGCCAGCGGCCTTGTTCGCAAAGTTGCTTAGCCAGACGCGATTGCCAAGGAAACGGCGAACGGTCATGCAAGGCCTGAAAGAAAGCATCGAAATCATTTGCCTGCATGGTTTTTCTCCTTTCGTATGACGGGCCGGCAAATACCCAAACCGAGGAATCGTCCTGCGCCAATAAGAAGTGGGCCTTGCACGGCTTGATCGAAACTCAAGGTAATGTGAGCAAGCATTTTTTCTTTCAGGTGGCCGACCCGTTGAAAATCGGTGCTACGCTTGAAGTCTTTGGCTTGCGGTACGCCATTGAAACAACTGCCGGGTACAATATTCACAGCAGCCGGCTGCGGCAGACCAATATCCCGGCAGGCTTGGCCGATAATCGCCAAAGCATCCTTGCCGGGCTTGTTTTTAGGATAATGCCCGAACACCACAGGTGTAACCGTTGCCCAATGCTCGTGTGCTGTTGTGTAGGTTTCAGGTTGCAATGTTTTTGCTGCCGTTTCCAGAGACTCGGCATCCAATAAACCGACCTGCCATTCGCCCAAAAATCCTAGCGTAATGCGCTGCAATTTTTGCAAGCCCTGTTCCAGTTGCTTGCGTTCGTGAGTATCGGCATATTCCGGGAACAACACGGCAAAACCCATGATATGGCCGTCCGCATGACGATGACCGACGTTAGCCAATGGCATAACCGCCATATGCGGTTGATTGCTGGGTTCCCCGTTGGTCAAATGTCCGCTAATACTTTCCGGCAACGGATCGGCACAACGTTCCAGCAATGCTTTGCGCACCAAAGAACACAAGCTGTAAGCCGATTCCAAAGGCAATAGACATCCCTGTTCCTTACGAAGGATATAAATGCGCTGGAAAAGGCTGCGCGGGGACGGGGTAGTATTTGTTCCTTCTATTCGATATTCGCTGACTCGCCCGAGCCGGGGTTGCAGGCTGGCGTTTTCGCTACGTTGCAAATGCAAAGTTTCCAGATAGTCCAATCGGCCTTGACCGGTGGTTCTTAATAACAGGGTGCCTTGAGGATGGGGCGTTAAGGTCGGCGCGTGGTTTTCAGGTAAATCCTTACGCACCGATACCCGAACCGGCGACATGGAATGGCCTAAATAGGTAACGTTTTCGGCTACTTCTTGCAACGCCGTGGCTTTTTGCTCGTCTAGCGCAGCATCGTTCCAGATGAAATAGACGGTTTTATCGTTGGGAGTATAAGCAGGAAACCAGCGCTGTTGGCGCAAACGCTTGTCTGGCAATACGCTTTTGGTTTTTTTCTTGGGGTCATTCACCGGTACAAAAACGTCGCAAACATCCCGCACCCAGCCGCCGTGTTCCGGCGGATTTGCGTATATACCGGGTTCGGGCAGGGCTTCCAGCCATTCCAACGCATCTCGCACGGTATCGCCAAGAGCGCATTCTTTAAAAGCCGCCACCAACGCCGCAAACAATCTGGCTGGATGAGGCGGCCATTCCACCATTTTTCTGTCATCATGACAGGAAGCAATGACTCTCCCCATCAGATATTCCACTTCCAAGGCCAGCATGGTTTATTCCTCAGTCAAGGCAGTGGTGTCTCTGCTCATGCGCACTAATTCGAACAGGTCCGGCGTCGGTTGTAGCTGGATTTTTTCCTCGTTCCAGCTTAACCCTAGACCGGAAGCTTTAGTAACGGCGGCAGTAAACAAGGCGTCCGCTTCGCTCGCACTCAAGCTAAATGTTTTGCTTTCGCCATAGTTATCCACCAATTCGAAATTGAACTTGCCTTCGGGGATCAATAGACAACGCGAACGTAAGTCGTAGCCGTTTTCCAGTTGATGGACGATAGCCGCAAGCCCCAATGCAGCTAAAACAGTACGGGCGGCGGTATTGATTTGCGCCGACACTTCGCCGTTGACGGGAAAATGCAGTCGGCGTAGCGCAGGCAAGGAAAGAACGGTCGTTTGTCGGGCATAGTCGATGGTGACTCCGCCAAGTATAAACTCATCGCCTTTGTCGCTTTTTTTGATAGTTGGCGGGATATTGGAGTGGTTGACTTCAGATGGCCTGATTTTAACGGGTTCACCTTTCTTATCAGTTTCCGCTAAAGTTTTATCGGTAGTCCATCCACCATCCGGCATTGCGTAGATGTCTACAGTCTTGATTCCTAATGGATCAAGACGAGAACTGGTTAAAACGCCTGCCTCGGCCTTGATCCCGACAATTTCGGAAACGACGGCTCGCTGAAATTTGTTGCCCAAGCCACCCGCCGACCCCGTCGAATCCCAAATCCCGAAGATCAAGGCATGAGGGCAATATTGATACAGCGCCGTAGCGTTACGCTGGTTGGCGGCGCTGTAAGCTTTGGCAATATTGGTGTCGGGAAATTTTTGATCGCCCAAAAGACTGTCGCGAAAAATGGCGTCGGCGATGCGGTGAGGCGCGTCCAGCGTGGTGATTTCTCCGATGTCCGCGAAGTGGGAACCGAAATCCACAGCTAATAAAGGAAAATTAATACGTTGGCTTATGTAAGCTTCCTTCAACGCTTGTTCCATACGGTTGGCCTGCGATTGCACGGAATCCAGCAATACGGTTCTCACCACTTCGCCGCCTTCTACTCGACGAGCTTCCCACGCATATTTACCTTCCGAATGGCTAGGCGGAAATACCTTGCTTCCAGGCCCAGCCGCCGGTTGTAATTTAGCGAGTAGTCTAATCGCCGAATAACCTGAGTTTACCGCAGAGGTTAAAGTATCAATATCGATTTTGTTTAGCTCTTGACTCATAACTATTTTCCTTGCATTGCTGTTGATGTTGATGTTTACAAAGTTTTTACGCTCTGCGGTTAGTTTTTTTCAATCTAACACACCCCCTGCCTCAAACCATGAGGCTCTGGTAAAAAAATCATCCGCCTGGGTAAATTTTTTGCATGGCGACAATCTGCTCTTTAACCGCCTCAATCAAAAACGCCGGGCTAACCACCTCCACTTCGCCGCCGTGCTTAAGAATGTCCATCAACAACTCCCGGTGATCGTTGAAAGGGATGCTGAGTTGGTAGCGGCCGTCGTTTAACCATTGGCTTTGCTGCTCTGGATGCCAGTGTTCGTCGGCAACCCAACGGGCGCGGTCAGCGCTGAAGTTGAGCACGGCCAAGTGCTTGGCGCTGCCGCTGAAGATGCCGTAGGAGGCGGCGAAGTGCTGTTGCAATCGATCCACCGGAATGATGTCGGCGTTTTGCTCTAACTGCGCGACCGAGGCTATCCGGTCAACCGCAAAACTGCGCAGCTGTTGGCGTAAGTGGCACCAGGCGTCCAGATACCAGTTGTCGCGGTAACGCACCAGGGTTTGCGGAGAAATATCGCGCCGGCTGTGTCGGTTGTCGCTACGGGCATGGTAGCTGATTTGCAGGCGTTTACCGTTGAACAATGCGGTGGCGACGTTGAGAAAAATACGGTCGTTGCTGCGGCGATTGGCTTGGTTGAGGATTTTAATTTTATTCACGTCCGGCTTAGCAACGCCGGGGGTAAGTCTCAATAGTTTTTCCAGTCGGCTTTGCAGCTGGGCTATGTCGTCTTGCAGGATGCCGGCGCTAACATTGGCGAGCAGGTGCTGGCAAGCCAGCAAGGCTTGCAGCTCTTGGGCGTTAAACCAAAGCCCCGGCAGTTCGTAAGGATGTTGCGCGTGGTCATGATCGTAGTAGAAGCCGTTCCGGTTTTTGTCATAAACAATCGGCGCGTACAACCTCTCCCGCATGTAGTTGATGATGCGGTCACGGGTGGCTCTTGAACATTCCAGCTGTTCTTGTATTGCTTTACCGGTAATCGGCGTTCTGCGGTCGCGAAAAATGTTGTGGAGCTTAAATATTTTGTCGATATGCTGCATGGTTGCTGTGCCGCCGGTAAGTGGGTGAACCGTCAAAGGACGATCGGCCTGTCGCCCCATGCAATGCCCTCGGTTTGTGGGCATGATTATATCGAGCTCCCTCTCCTGCTGGACGACTTGCACGGATGCAGGAGGTAGAGCAAGCGAGCTAGACCTTCCAGGTTTTTAAAACCTGGAAGGTCTGTATACCAGCATGTTTACCGCCTAATGCCAAGAAAATGAGACTGCCGAAACAACGATATTCCGTAAAATGCTTGTAGCGGCGAATATACGAAACCAAATCTTGGGTAGATTTGTGTCTCGCATCATTCAAGCTACCCAAAGTGAGCGCTTTAGGCGAAGCGCCTGCTACAACACATCCAATTGTGCATAAGCCAATATCAGCCACTTGAGGCCGACTTGCTTGAAATTGATCTGCACCCGCTCCTGTGCGCCCTCGCCTTCCATCTGCAACACCACGCCTTCGCCGAATTTGGCATGACTGACGCGTTGCCCCAGCTTGTATTTTCCTTCGGTTTGCAAAGACTGCGCTTTGGGTTTGACGGCGGTCACCGGACGGCTCACGGCGGCCCGCATCCTGACTTCCTGCAAGTGTTCCGGCGGAATCTCTCGCAGAAAACGCGACGGCCTGGGGTAGCTTTCCCGACCGTATAAGCGCCGGGACTCGGCATAGGTCAGATACAATTGCCGCATCGCGCGGGTAATGCCGACATAGCAAAGCCTGCGCTCTTCTTCCAGCCGCCCGACGTCATCGACGGACTGCTGCGACGGGAACAGGCCTTCTTCCATACCGACCAGGAACACCTGCTTGAACTCCAGGCCTTTGGCCGAGTGCAGGGTCATCAACTGCACGCAATCGTCGAACTCGTCGCCTTGCATCTCGCCGGCTTCCAATGCCGCATGGGCCAGGAACATATCCAGCTCGCCGAGGTTTTCTTCGCTTTCCTGGTCGCCAATCGTATCGGGATCGAACAGCCGCGCCGCGTTAACCAGCTCCTCCAGGTTTTCTACTTTTTCTTCGCCTTTGTCGGCCTTGTCCTTTTGATAGAGTTCGATCAAGCCGCTTTTTTCGACGACCAGTTTGACCTTCTCATAAAGCTCAAGGCCTTCGGCCTCTGCTTCAAACCGCTTGATCAATTCCAAAAAGCCGATCAGCGCATTGGTCGCCCTTGCCGACAGAGCCTGTCCTGAGTTTGTCGAAGGGGTGCGCTGGTTAATCAGCGCGCTCGCCGCCGCCCATAACGAAAGGTCTTGATCCCTGGCAATGCCGCGAATATCGTCGATGGTTTTGGCGCCGATGCCGCGCGTCGGGGTATTGATCACCCGCTCGAACGAAGCGTCGTCATTGCGGTTGGACATCAGCCGCAAATAAGCCAGCGCGTTCTTGATTTCCGCCCGCTCGAAAAAGCGCAAGCCGCCGTAAACCCGGTACGGCGTGTTGGTGGTCATCAAGCGTTCTTCAAACTGGCGAGATTGGGCGTTGGACCGGTACAGTATCGCGACATCCTTGCGCAGGCCACCCTCGTTGACCCAAGCCCTGATCCGCTCGACCACGAAATGGGCTTCATCCTGTTCGTTGAAGGCCGCGTACAGGGAAATCAAATCGCCGTCGCCGGCATCGGTCCACAGCTCCTTGCCCATTCGGCCGTCATTGACGCTGATGACCTTGTTCGCGGCTTTCAGGATATTGCCGGTCGAGCGGTAGTTTTGCTCCAGCTTGATGACCTGATGATTCGGGTAATGCTTTTGGAAGTTATAGATATTCTCGATTTTCGCGCCGCGCCAGCCGTAAATGGACTGATCGTCGTCGCCGACGACGAAAATATTGTCCCTGCCGTCGGTCAACAGCCGCAACCAGGCGTATTGTATGGTGTTGGTATCCTGAAACTCGTCGACATGCACCTGCCGGAAGCGCTGCTGATAATGTTCCAACACATCGGGGTTGTCGCGCAGCAATTCATGCGCACGCAGCAGCAATTCGGCAAAATCCACCAGACCGGAGCGGTCGCACAGCTCTTCGTAGGCTTTATAGATGATCACCATTTGGCGCTGATAGAGGTCGCCGGTCTCCAGCATATGCCGGGCCCGCTTGCCCTCGTCTTTTTGCGCATTGATAAACCATTGCGCCTGGCGCGGCGGCCACTTGTCGGCATCGAGATTCAGCGTAGCCAGCAGGCGCTTGATAAGCCGCAACTGGTCGGCGGAATCCATCACCTGAAACGTTTCCGGCAATTTGGCCTGCTTGGCGTGACGTCTTAACAAGCGGTGCGCCACGCCGTGAAAAGTCCCTATCCACATCGATTGCGCGGACATCTGAAGCAAATCCTCGATCCTGCCGCGCATTTCCTTGGCCGCTTTATTGGTAAAAGTGACCGCCAGAATACTGTGCGCAGACACGCCCTCGACCTGGATCTGCCAGGCGATGCGATGCACTAAAACACGGGTTTTGCCGCTGCCGGCGCCGGCCAAAACCAGCATGGCTTGGGACGGCGCGGTAACTGCCTGACGCTGGGCATCATTTAAGGGGTCTATTATTGAAGTTACATCCATTGGTTTTTTCGCTTGCACATTTTTCGAAGCTGTGTATATTGCTTGGGTTCGATAATGACAGACCGAACCGTTGCTTTGTTAATAATAATAACGACACACAGAGGATTTTAAGATGAATTTTGATTTTAAACGTATGCTTAAATTTGAACACAATGTTGGCGAGAAGGAAAAGAAATACCGTTTATACGCGGGCGCGGCCCTTCTGGTTATTTCACTTTTCGTCCCAGGCGGAGAAGTTCTTTTATTATTAGTGGGACTGGTTCTTGTTGCAACCGGCTATTCAGGCTGGTGCCCGGTCTATTCAGGGCTTAACAAGAATACCTGCGAAACTGAAAGCGGCGCTGGCGAGGGCGACTCTTCAGAAGGCTAAGCCATCAAGAAAGGCACGAGACAAAAACCAGGATTTAGCCTTGTGCCTACCTTTTCTTTACTCTTCTTTACTAAACTCACCTTCCAGCACGTTATTTTCAGCCGCTTTAGCTTGCTGAAAATGCGCGCCACCCTGAATAAGATAATTTTCAATCACATATTGGGCGATTTTTCTGCGTAATGACGGGATCAAGCAGGCAAAACCGATTATATCGGTAATAAAACCCGGCGTTAGCAATAATGCTCCCCCTACCAGGATAATGGGGCCTTCAATCATTTCATAAGCGGGGATCACGCCTTGCGCCAAACTTTCCTGGAACCGCTGAAACGTTGAGAAACCTTGCTGTCTCAACAACCAAGCGCCCAGCACCGCGGTAAACACCACCAGCAAAATGGTCGGAAACGCGCCAATGATTCCGCCCACCTGTATCAGCAAATAAATTTCTGCAAAAGGGATAATCAGCACGACCAGAAATAGTATTTGAAAAATTTTCATCTAAAGCACTCTTGTTGTAATCACCGTCGTTACAATATAAGGGCAATTCCGGTTAATTTCTAGGATAATATCCGCGATCCAGTTTTTATGACGCGTAACATGCCTGCCAACCATCAAATAATTTTCTGCACTTGCCCCGATAAAGACACCGCTGAAAAAATAGCCCGGTTATTGGTCGCAGACAATAAGGCAGCCTGCGTGAACATTTTGCCCGGCATCACGTCTGTTTACTCATGGGAAGGGCGGATTGAATCCGCCCAGGAGCATCTGCTGCTGATTAAGGCCCATAAAGATCGCTATCAGGCTATCGAGACGGCCCTGCGCGACAATCACCCTTACGAACTGCCTGAAATAATCGCCGTCCCCATTGAACGGGGCTTACCTGAATACCTGCATTGGATAGATTCATGCCATTCTTCAAAGTAATTTTTCTCTGTTTCCTGTCGATTCTCGGCCAATCGGCCTTTGCCCTGGGCGCTGGCGAAGTTCTGCCGCCCGACCAAGCCTTTAAAGTTTCAGCTAAAGCACTGGCCGCCGACCGGATTGAAATTTCCTGGGACATCGCGGAAGGCTATTATCTTTACCGCAATAAAATGCGCTTTGAGTCCAAGACCGGACAAATACGCTTAGGCGAGCCTGTTTTTCCGGCCGGGGAAACCCACCATGATGAAAACTTCGGCGATGTGGTCATTTACCGCAACACCCTGAACGTCCCGGTTACTTTAAGCGTAGAAAACGGCGCGTCCTCACTGCAATTGCTGGTGCAATACCAGGGCTGCGCCGACCGCGGCATTTGCTATCCGCCGCAAAAAACCACTTTCGACCTGAAGCTGCCCGCGCCTGCCGCCACAGCCGACCCGGTTAAGCAACTGCTGAAAGGAACTCAAAGCTTAAAGCTCAATCTGTTTGAAGACGAGTTGCTGCCGCCGGACCAGGCTTTCGAGTTTTTCGCCTCGGTCAAAGACGATCACACCCTGCATGTTAACTGGAATATCGCAGAGGGCTATTACCTTTACCGGGAAAAAGTCCAACTTGAGCTGGTTAACGCCGACGGCGTAACGCTGGGGACTTATGACATCCCCAGAGGCATCCCCAAGCAGGATGAAGCCTTCGGCCAGGTTGAAACCTTCCACAACGAACTCGGCTTCGACCTGCCGATAAGCCGTTCCACCCAGTCGGCGCAAACCGTTACCCTACAGGCGAAATATCAGGGCTGCGCCGACCGCGGCGTGTGCTATCCGCCGATGAGCAAAAAAATCGACTTGGCCCTGCCCGTCGCACAGCAACTTGCCTCCGCACCGGAACAACTTTCCGAACAGGATCAAATCGTACAATCCCTGCACAAGGACAGCTTCGCGGTAACCTTGCTCAGTTTCTTCGGCTTCGGCTTGCTGTTATCGCTGACCCCGTGCATTTTCCCGATGATCCCGATTTTATCGGGCATTATCGTCGGCCACGGCCACCGGATTACCACAGGCAGGGCCTTTTTGCTGTCCTTAAGTTACGTGGTCGCCTCGGCGCTGACTTACACGGTGTTCGGCATACTCGCCGCATTATTCGGCGGCAACCTGCAAAGCGCTTTTCAACAACCTTGGATTATCGGCCTGTTCAGTGGCGTTTTTGTGGCGCTGTCCCTGTCCATGTTCGGCTTTTATAATCTGGAGCTACCCAAATCATTTCAGGTCAAACTGCATAATTCCAGCGAAATACACCGCGACGGCTCGCTGTTGGGTGCTGCGATCATGGGCGCGCTGTCCTCGCTGATCGTCGGCCCTTGCGTCGCGGCCCCACTGGCTGGGGCATTGATTTTTATCGGCCAGACCGGCGATGCGGTGTTAGGCGGCAGCGCGTTGTTTGCTTTAGGTCTGGGCATGGGCGTACCGTTACTGTTGCTCGGCGCATCCGCCGGAAAACTGTTGCCTAAAGCCGGAAACTGGCTGAATTCCACCAAGGCGGTGTTCGGCGTGATCATGCTGGCGGTCGCGGTGTGGATGCTCAGCCGCATTTTGCCCGGCAACGTGATTATGCTGTTGTGGGCGATGCTGCTGATATTTCCGGCCGTTTATCTCAGCGCCGTCGATCCGCTGCCTGAAAACAGTTCCGGCTGGCGCAAATTGTGGAAAGGCTTGGGCCTGACGATGCTGGCTTACGGCCTGCTATTGTTGATCGGCTTTAGCCTGGGCAACAGCAATCCGCTAAAACCGCTGCAAGGACTCGGCGTGAACACAACGCAAGCCGCGGAACCGGGCATTGTTTTTGAACGTGTCGCATCAGCGGCGCTGGAAGCCCGGATCAATCAGGCCGCCGCCAATCATCAAGCGGTCATGGTCGATTTTTACGCCGATTGGTGCATCTCGTGCAAGGAAATGGAAGCGTATACCTTTGCCGACCCGCGCGTTAAACAGACGCTCAAAGGCTATGTACTGCTGCAAGTCGATGTGACGAACAATACCGATGACGATAAAGCCCTTCTGGCAAAATTCGACCTGATCGGCCCGCCGGCCATTTTGTTTTTCGGCCTGGACGCCCAAGAAAAAACCGCAAACCGGGTCATTGGTTATCAGGATGCCGAAACTTTTATTAAATCACTGCAACGCGTTAAATCATGAAACAAACAAGCCTGATTATTGTCGCCGCCATTATTGCGCTGGGTCTTGGCATCTCCGCCCGGTATTTTTTTCCGTCCGCAGAAAAAACCGGCATTAGCGTTTTACCCGAATTCAACCTGCCCGATCTGTCCGGCCGTCAGCACAACATTTCCGAATGGCGGGGCAAGGCATTGGTGATCAATTTCTGGGCGACCTGGTGTCCGCCCTGCCTCAAGGAAATCCCCGATTTTGTCGCCTTGCAGGCGCAATATGCGGACAAAGGCCTGCAATTTATCGGTATTGCGCTGGAAGATAGGGAGCCGGTAGCCGAATACACTGCCGCAACTCAAATCAATTATCCGATTTTATTGGGCGGCGACAACGGCATCGCCTTGTCCCAGCAACTGGGCAACGCTGTCGGAGCCGTTCCCTACACCCTTATTGTTGACCCGCAGGGGCAAATCATATTCCGGCATCCGGGCGAACTATCCAAACAGCAAATAATGGAAGTGGTTACGCCGATACTGAATTAGCAGCACCGGCTTAAGGACAAACAGTTACCGGCAAGCGTCCTTAAAACTCCAGTTCCAGATTAGCTTCGCAAAAATTAAACTTGGCCTCTTCGGATTCCGAGCCGTCGGCATAAGCCGCTTTGACATACTGATCGCATCCCTCGTTATTGGTGCTTGAATCCCAAACCAGCGTCATGTTCTCGCCCGCTGCGATACCCTTTCCAATATCGAAATAACCCCACTCTTTCTTATCCTCGGACACCAGCAGCTTGGTAATCTTGACCTTGGTCTTGTTGGTCACTTTAAACGAATACTCCGATTCCGCGGCAGCCGCATTATTAAGAATTGCTCCCGCGGACAACAACATGACCATCGACGTAGCGGCAAATTTGTGAATCTTCATATATTTTCTCTTTAGGTTAGCCCGTAACGGCATGCTACGGATGCCTGATTTTATAGGCCGGTAAAAAACCGTGTCAATGCGTAGTTCTCGGCTGACAAATGGATGAATAATGCTTTCCCGAACGCCGGCCGAAACCAGCCCATAAACAGCTTTCAAAATTAGCCGATTTATGACAATGACTTCAAATAGTTCGAATCCTGCTGCTATCTTTTGCTAAAAAGAGAATATCTGGACAAAACCCCATAAATTGGGCAAAATTAGCCGTTAACAATGCTTTTTAACCCTGACTGACTTGCAAATTGATGGCGACTATTACCGTTTTAAATGGGCCGAATTTAAACCTGTTGGGCATACGCGAACCCGGTCTTTACGGAAATCAAACTCTCGCCGACATTAAGCATAGACTCGAACAAAAAGCCGGCGAACTCAATCATCAGCTTAACTTCCATCAAAACAACGCAGAGCACCAGATTGTAGAACTGATACATGAGGCTTACCATGCCCATGTCGATTTCATCATTATTAACCCGGCAGCATTCACCCATACCAGCGTCGCCATTCGCGATGCGCTGCTGGCAACCAAGATCCCATTTATAGAGGTTCATTTATCAAACGTTCACGCACGTGAATCTTTTAGACAACACTCCTATTTCTCGGATATAGCCAAAGGCGTTATCTGCGGATTAGGCGCAACAGGATACGAACTGGCCTTACTGGCCGCTCATCAGATATTAGCCGAGAGACACTAAAAACCATGGATATTAGAAAAATAAAAAAACTCATCGAAATTATCGAAGAATCCGACATTGCCGAACTGGAAATCAAAGAAGGCGAAGAATCCATTCGCATTAACCGTTATTCGGCCGCTCCCGCTACTGTCGCTTATACGCCCGCACCTGCTCCCGCGGCAGCCGTAGCCGCACCCGTTGCCGCCGCGCCGGCGGAAGAAAAAATTACCGGCCATGTCGTTAAATCGCCGATGGTCGGCACCTTTTACCGCTCCGCTTCGCCGGGCACCAAGGTTTTCGTCGAAGTCGGCCAATCCGTCCAGATCGGCGATACCTTGTGCATCATTGAGGCGATGAAGATCCTTAATCAGATTGAGGCGGATAAGAGCGGCACCATTACTAAAGTCCTGGTTGAAAACGCCGAACCTGTCGAATATGGCCAACCATTATTCATCATTGAATAACACCAGGGACGGAAAACTCATGTTCGATAAAATCGTTATCGCCAATCGCGGCGAAATAGCACTGCGTATTTTGCGCGCCTGCCGGGAACTGGGCGTCAAGGTTGTCGCCGTGCATTCCGAGGCGGATCGGGACCTGAAACATGTCCGCTTGGCCGATGAATCTGTTTGCATCGGCCCTGCCGCATCGGCTGACAGCTATTTGAATATTCCGGCTATTATCAGCGCCGCTGAAGTGACCGATGCCGAAGCCATTCATCCCGGCTACGGATTTTTGTCTGAAAACGCCGATTTTTCCGAAAAGGTAAAGCAAAGCGGCTTTGTGTTTATCGGCCCGAATGCAGAAACCATCCGCATGATGGGCGACAAGATTTCCGCCAAGAATGCGATGCTGGCAGCCGGGATTCCCTGCGTTCCCGGCAACAACGACCCGCTGTCGGACGACAACAAAAAGAACCTGAAGCTGGCTCAGGAAATCGGCTATCCGGTTATCATCAAGGCTGCCGGCGGCGGCGGCGGCCGGGGCATGCGCACCGTGCATACCGAAGCGGCGTTACTCAATGCTATCGCAATGACCAAAGCCGAGGCGGGCACTGCGTTCGGCAATCCCACGGTGTACATGGAAAAATTCCTGGAAGATCCAAGGCACATCGAATTCCAGGTCATGGCCGACTCGCACGGCAACGCGATCCATTTGGGCGAGCGCGACTGCTCGATGCAACGCCGCCATCAAAAAGTGGTTGAAGAAGCGCCGGCGCCCGGCATCACCGAAGCGCAACGCAAAATGATAGGCGAGCGTTGCGCCAAAGCCTGTGTCGATATCGGCTACCTAGGCGCAGGCACGTTCGAGTTTTTGTATGAAAAAGGCGAGTTCTATTTCATTGAAATGAACACCCGCGTGCAGGTTGAACATCCTGTCACCGAAATGGTGACCGGCTTTGACATCGTCAAGGAACAACTGCGCATTGCTGCGGGCGAGCGGCTGTCTATTACCCAGGATCAGGTCAAAATCCAGGGCCATGCGATTGAGTGCCGGTTAAATGCCGAAGATCCTAAGACCTTCATGCCCTGTCCCGGCACGATAGACCAGTTCCATATGCCCGGCGGCCCCGGCATCCGTTGCGAGACCCACATCTACAACGGCTATAAAGTTCCGCCTTATTACGACTCGATGATCGGCAAACTGATTGCCCACGGAGAAGACCGCAAGAGCGCGATCGCCCGGATGAACACCGCGTTAAGCGAAATCATCATCGACGGCATTAAGACCAATATCCCACTACAGCACGACATCATGATGGACAGCGCCTTTGCAGCCGGTGGACAAAACATCCATTACCTGGAAAAAAAGCTGGGGATTTATTAAACCGGCAAAAATCAGGCCACGGATGACGCGGGTTTAAACGAGTTTACATGCTATCTACCGTTTAAATCCCAGTCATCCGTGGCCGGTTTCTCTTTATCCTTTTGCAAAGTCTTCTACTATGGCCTGGCACCAAATTTCCGTTATCACCGATGAAGACCTTGCGCCGCGCCTTGCCGACTTTTTCGACAAGCTGGGCGCCGTGTCGGTCACCTATATGGACGCCGAAGACGAGCCGGTGTACGAACCGGCTATCGGCGAAACCAAAATATGGAGCAATACCGAAGTCATTGCGCTTTATGAACTGGACGCCGAACCCGAGCTGATCAAGACGATGGTTTACGCCCAGTTTAAGCCGGACCAGCTGCACAACTGGCTGCATGAAGAAATTGCCGATCAGGAGTGGGAACGCGCCTGGATGGAATACTACCAGCCGATGAAATTCGCCGATAAGCTCTGGGTCTGCCCGACCGACCAGGAACAATATGAACCCGGCACGGTTTGCCTGACTCTCGATCCGGGGCTCGCTTTCGGCACCGGCACTCATCCGACCACCGCTTTGTGTCTGGAATGGCTGGCAAGCCACGACTTGACCGGTAAAACCGTCATCGATTACGGCTGCGGTTCGGGCATACTGGCCGTTGCGGCGATTTTGTTAGGCGCTAAGGAAGCTCACGCGGTGGACATTGACCCGCAGGCAATCACCGCAACACAAAGCAACGCGCTAAAGAACAAGGTGCAGAACAAAATCGCCTGCTATCTGCCCGAACAGTTTACACCGTTTCAGGCCGACATCGTGCTGGCCAATATACTGGCGAAGCCATTGATCGACATGTCCGAGCAGATTTGCAATCTGGTTGCTCCGGGCGGACAACTGGTTTTATCCGGCATCTTGCATGAACAGGCCGAATCGGTGATGAACGCTTACCGGCAATACATAATGCTCAACGCGCCGGTACAACAGGAAGACTGGATCAGGCTTGACGGCATCAGGTGTTGATTTAACCATAAAAAAGCATCACCACGAAGATCACGAAGTTTTTTTCTTCGTGATCTTCGTGTCTTCGTGGTGAATTAAAGGCCTTTCGCTTATTCCGCGTTTAACCGAGAATGTCGGGTTACGCTATCGCTAACCCAACCTACAAACCAAGTCGGCGGTTACACATTTAAACTCATTGATTAACATGGCTCATCCAGAAATTTATTTAAAAAAGAACGAAGACAAACGTCTGCGCAAAGGCCATCTATGGGTTTTCAGCAACGAAGTCGACACCAAGCGCTCGCCGCTTGAACAGTTCAACGCGGGCGATCTGGTGCAAGTGAAAAGCGACGACGGCAAGGCGCTGGGCACCGCCTACATCAACCCGCAAGCCCTGATCTGCGCCAGGCTTCTGTCCAGAAAACCCAACCTGAAATGCGGCGCCAACTTCTTTAAAGAACGCCTGACGACCGCGCTGGCGCTACGGGAAAAACTGTTCGACAAACCTTACTACCGCCTGGTTTTCGGCGAAAGCGACGGTTTGCCGGGCTTGGTTATCGACCGTTTCGGCCCGGTGTTGTCGGTGCAGATAACCACCGCAGGCATAGAACAACTCAAGGAATCCCTGTTTGCCGCCCTTCACGAATTGCTGAGTCCCGAGGCCATTATCCTGAAAAACGATAACGGCCAACGACAACTGGAAGGCCTAAGCCTGGAATCCGAACTGGCTTACGGCAAGCTCCCCGACCCGCTGATCATTGAAGAAAACGGCGCAAAATTTAAAATCGACATCCTGGAAGGACAAAAAACCGGCTGGTTTTACGATCACCGCAACAGCCGAGCCCGGCTAGCGGGTATTGCAAAAAACCAGCGAGTGCTCGATTTATTTTCCTATACCGGGGCATGGGGCATCCCTGCCGCCATAGGCGGAGCCTCCGAGGTCACTTGTGTTGACGCATCGGAAGGCGCGTTGACGCTGGCTTTAGAAAACGCCAAGCTCAATCAGGTTCAGGATAAAATGCACTTTGTGCGTAACGATGTGTTCGAATTCCTGAAGCAAGCCCGCCTGGACAACCGGCTCTATGATATTATCGTACTGGATCCACCGGCTTTAATTAAACGCAAAAAAGACTTCAAACAAGGCTATGAAGCTTATCGCCGTCTGAATCATCTGGCTCTACAGGTCCTGTCCAAGAACGGCATACTGGTCTCGGCATCCTGCTCGCATCACCTGAGCCGCGAAAACCTGCATGAGATTTTACGTTCGTCAGGACGGCACATCGACCGTCATCTGGTGTTCTTTGCGGGCGGAGGACAAGGCCCCGACCACCCGATCGACCCGGCCGCTCCCGAGACCGAATATTTGAAAACTTTTTTTTGTTCTGTCGCTTCAAGCTTGTAAAATGTAAGGTCTTTTTATGCTCAATGGAAAAGATAAGGAACCCTGCGTTCTTTGCGGACAACCAGTTGAAATTAGCGGATTTTCTCTGACTACCAATGACGGCATGCAGAAATTTTGCTGTGCCGGCTGCCTGAGTATTTACCAACTTCTCTATCAAGACGATACAAAACCAACCATAACACCTATAACAACTAAAAAATGAGGGTATATAAACAATGAAAGCTTGCGATTCCTGTTCCGGCCGCGTTGACATCGGCAAAAACCATCAAAAAGTACCGGTAGTGCAAAGGGCCATCGGCATGGTCTTGGTTTACCTGCCCATAGCGACTCTTCCGTTTGTGTTCGCCAGCGCCTATATGACTTACTGGCATTTGCTGATGATTGGCGCCAAAAATCTCAAGACTTACTCGGATTTCCTGCCTGACCGGGCCAGCCATCGCTATACCTTAAAAAACCAGATCACGATGAAAGGCTCGTTCAAAGCCAGCACATCCCAGTCGAAACTGTTCTGGATCCTGAACTGCACCTGGTACTGCCCTTACAGCGTCGCCCTGTTCGAATGGCACGCTTATATGGTCAAGATCGTTGAGAACTGGTGGTGTCCGTTCGGCCACGACAAAAAAGAAGGCTACGACAACGCCAAGATCGACAAGTCTTTCTGGCATATCTATCCTGAAGACATTGTCAAACTGGAACCTGAAGACCGCGACAACCCGATCTGGAATGAAGACGGGGATAAGTGAGTCAGACGAAGGGCGAAAGGCGAAGGGCGAAAAAAACTCTCCGCTGCGCCTTTAGCCCTTCGCCTTTTGTCTTTCGCCTTTTGATCTCTCATGCAAATCGGTTCTTACCAACTTAAAAACAACCTGATTCTGGCGCCGATGGCCGGTATCACCGACCGCCCGTTCAGGGAATTGTGCGTACAGTTCGGCGCAGGTTTGGCCGTGTCTGAAATGGTCGCGTCCAATCCCGCTTTAACCCGGCATAAAACAACGCTGCTAAAGACAGATCATAACGGCGACACCGGCATACGCTCGGTACAGATTCTGGGCACCGACCCTCGGCTTATGGCCGATGCGGCAAAACTCAACGCCCAACGGGGCGCTCAGATCATCGATATTAATATGGGTTGCCCGGCCAAAAAAGTGTGCTCGGTCGCCGCAGGTTCTGCGCTGTTGCGGGATGAAGCGCTGGTCAAGCGGATATTGGATGCCGTCGTTAACGCGGTCGATATTCCGGTCACCTTAAAAATCCGCACCGGCTGGGATATGCGCAGCCGTAATGCGGTTGAAATAGCCCAAATAGCCGAAAATGCGGGCATTGCCGCGTTGACAGTTCACGGCCGGACGCGCGCCTGCAAATTTGAAGGCCGGGCCGAACATGAAACCGTTAAAAAAGTGAAACAATCCGTCAGCATCCCGGTTATCGCCAACGGCGATATTGATAGCCCCGAACAGGCCCGATTCGTGCTTGATTCGACCGGCGCCGACGCGATTATGATCGGCCGGGCCGCTCAGGGAAATCCGTGGCTGTTTAGCCAAATAAGTCACTTTATCAACCACGGTAAACATATTGAAAAACCTACAGTTACAGACATACACGGCACACTGATGAGCCATCTGGACAAACTATATGGCTTCTACGGCAATGCAAGCGGTGTTAGAATAGCCCGAAAACATATCGCTTGGTATTTTAAACATCTTGGCTCCGTAGCGCAGGATGCGCAAAGCAATATCAATCAGGCGCAATGTCCGTCGCACCAAATAGCGCTGATTAATTCGGCCTTTAATCTTTTAACCACCGACCGTGCTGCATAATATGAACGCATCCCAAAAAAGTGCTGAAGTCATTAACATAGACAGCAAAAAAAACCCGGCCATTCCCTTATCCGCGCATGTCAAACAAACCGTGGAGCAATATTTTTTGCACCTGAACGGACATGATGCGGTGGACCTGCATGCAATGGTCATCGGCGAAGTCGAAAAACCATTATTGCAGGCGACGCTGGAACATTCGGGCTATAACCAAACCAAAGCAGCCAAGGCGCTGGGCCTGAGCCGCAGCACCTTACGCAAAAAACTGGAGTATTACGGCCTGTCCTAATGCCCAACCAAGGTTGGTTTTCGGCGCGCCGCTACGCTGGGCCTGCAACCATGCACCCGCAACCTTCTTCTCAAACCACCTCTTTCATTCCGAGATCTGCATGAACAAAAAAGTCACTCGCGCGCTGGTCAGCGTATCCGATAAATCCGGTATCGTGGATTTTTGCCGGGAACTGAACCAACTGGGCATCGAAATCCTGTCTACCGGCGGCACCGCCAAAACGCTGGCTGAACATGACATCCCTGCGACCGAGGTTTCCGATTACACCGGTTTCCCGGAAATGATGGACGGCCGGGTTAAAACCCTGCATCCCAAAGTCCACGGCGGCATTTTGGCGCGCCGGGGCATCGACGATGCCGTAATGGCCGCAAACGGCATTAATGCGATCGATATGGTCGTGGTCAACCTGTACCCCTTCGAGCAAACCATCGCCAACCCCGACTGCGACTTGGACACGGCCATTGAAAACATCGACATCGGCGGCCCGACCATGATCCGCGCCGCCGCCAAGAATCATGCCGATGTCGCGGTGATCGTCGATCCGGCCGATTACGCATCGGTTATTGCCGAACTGAAAAGCAGCAACGGGCTTTCGCATCAAACCCGCTTCAATCTGGCGCTAAAAAGCTTCGAACACACGGCGCGTTACGACACCGCGATTTCGGCTTACCTGGGCAATATTAACGGCGTCCAGTTCCCCGAAACGCTGAACTTGCAGTTTTACCGCAACCAGACCATGCGTTACGGCGAAAACCCGCACCAAAACGCCGCGTTCTACCGTGAGAAAACGCCGGCTAACGGCACGATTGCCGCGGCCAAACAACTGCAAGGCAAGGAACTGTCCTACAACAATATCGCCGACGCCGACGCGGCGCTGGAATGCGTCAAATCGTTTGACGACCAACCCACCTGCGTCATCGTCAAGCATGCAAACCCTTGCGGCGTAGCCCAGGCAGGCAACCTTCTCGACGCTTACGACAAGGCCTATGCAACCGACCCGACTTCGGCATTCGGGGGCATTATCGCGTTTAACCGGGAACTGGACGAAGCAACCGCCGCTGAAATCGTCAAGCGCCAGTTTGTCGAAGTGATTATTGCGCCGTCGATCAGCGCAGCCGCACAAACCGTTTTGGCTGAAAAACAAAATGTCCGCGTACTGGAATGCGGTGGCTGGAGCAGCGACAACCAGGCTGCTCTCGATTTCAAACGCGTTGCCGGCGGTCTGCTGGTTCAGGACAAGGACATCGGCAAAATCAGCGCCGCCGACCACTTCGACAAGCTCAGGGCAGGCCTAAAAGTAGTCAGCAAACGCGTTCCGACCGAACAGGAAATGGACGATTTGCTGTTTGCCTGGAAAGTCGCCAAATTCGTTAAATCCAACGCGATTGTATACTGCAAGAACGGCCAAACTATCGGTGTCGGCGCAGGACAGATGAGCCGGGTCTATTCGGCCAAAATCGCCGGTATCAAAGCCGCCGATGCGGGCTTGGATGTTCCGGGTTCGGCAATGGCTTCAGACGCGTTTTTCCCGTTCAGGGACGGCATCGATTCCGCCGCCGAAGCGGGCATCACCGCAGTCATCCAGCCCGGCGGCTCGATGCGGGACAATGAAGTCATCGCCGCAGCCGACGAGCATAATATCGCGATGGTCTTTACCGGCATGCGTCATTTCCGGCATTAATTTTAGACGAAGGGCAAAGGGCGAAAGGCAAAAAAGCCTCCCCCTTAGCCCTTAGCCCTTAGCCCTTAGCCCTTAGCCCTTAGCCCTTAGCCCTTAGCCTTTTAATTATGAAAATCCTCATCGTCGGCAGCGGCGGCCGTGAACACGCCCTCGCCTGGAAAGCCAAGCACTCAACCAAAGTCGAAAAAGTGTTTGTCGCGCCCGGCAATGCCGGTACCGCGCTGGAACCGTCTATTGAAAACGTGGACATCGCCGTCAGCGACATTGACGCACTGCTGGCCTTCGCACAGAAAGAAGCGATCGGCCTGACCATCATCGGCCCCGAAGTGCCGCTGGTTTTGGGCATCGTTGACCGTTTCCAGCAAGCGGGTCTCAAATGCTTTGGCCCGACCGCGAAAGCCGCGCAACTGGAAGGCTCGAAGACTTTCTGCAAAGACTTCATGATCCGCCACAACATTCCGACCGCCGCTTTCAAATCCTTTACCGACCAGCAGCAAGCCATCGCTTACATAAAGCAACAAGGCGCGCCGATTGTGGTCAAAGCCGACGGCTTGGCGGCAGGCAAAGGCGTTATCGTCGCCCAAACCGAACAGGAAGCCATCGCAGCCGTTGAGGACATGCTATCCGGCAATGTGTTCGGCGAAGCGGGCAACCGCGTCGTCGTCGAAGAATTCCTGACCGGCGAAGAAGCCAGCTTTATCGTGATTGCCGACGGCAAGCACGCGTTGCCTATGGCGACGTCCCAGGATCACAAGGCCCGCGACAACGGCGACAAAGGCCCCAACACCGGCGGCATGGGCGCGTATTCCCCCGCACCGGTCGTCACCCCTGAAATACACCAGCGGGTCATGCGCGAAGTCATCGAGCCGACCTTAAAAGGCATGGCCGAAGACGGACTGCCTTACACCGGCTTTCTGTACGCAGGCTTGATGATCAGCGCCGACGGCTCCGTTAAAGTATTGGAATACAACTGCCGCTTCGGCGACCCTGAAACCCAGCCGATCATGATGCGCCTGAAAAGCGATCTGGTAGAGCTTTGCGAAGCCGCGCTGGCCGGAAATCTCGACAAAACCGACAGCGACTGGGACGAACGCGCCGCATTAGGCGTGGTTTTGGCAGCGGGCGGCTATCCCGACGCCTCCCGAAGCGGCGATGTCATTTCCGGCTTGCCTACCGATGAACACGAAGACCGCAAAGTGTTTCATGCAGCCACCAAACAAGTCGGCAACGACTTGGTTACGGCTGGCGGCAGGGTATTATGCGCTTGCGCTTTAGGGCGTGATATTAAGGAAGCCCAAAGCAAAGCCTACGCGTTGGCTAACAGCATCCACTGGGATAATGTCTATTACCGCACCGATATTGGCTTTAAGGCTATAAAATCCTCGTAGGGTACGCACAGCGCACCCTACATGACTGCCCGTAATCGGCCCACAGCGGATGGTGTTCTGATGCAAAATTTATTTTGGTAGCGTTGCTGATAACCGGCTTTGACCGGCTTGCCGAGCAAAATTCGGTTGATTAGCGGGTCAGGCATCAATGTGCCGTTTGATTCGCTATTCGCGTTGTGCTTTCGACTTTCAGTTTTTCTAGCGCGTCGCACGTATTACTGATACTGCTTGAAGTCGGTATTTGTCGGTTTGGTGCTATGGATGAGAGATAAATCTGGCGCACCTCAGCCGAAACGGCCGGATGCATTATGGCCTGATCAAAAAATTCAAAACCAAATGGTGGAATTGAGAATTCCGACTGATCAATCAATGGCTCTATGATTCTCAGTAGTTCTACCGATAGATCGAATGTAAATTCGGAACAGATCAAGCCGATATCCAAAGTGGGTGCGCGTACAATCTGAGCATTACCCTTGTCATCTATTCTATATATGTCGCAGGGAACGTAATAGCGACCGTCAGACCAAAGTGTGATAATTGAATTTCCATCATGGGTAATTGCGTTTCGAGCCTGCTTGATGAAATCGATGTGCCTAATATGCGCCAAACCTCCCCAACTTACTGAGTTGTCTGTCAATACTGGAAGAATATCTTTGAGTGTCTGAGCTAGGGCTGTGAAAGCGGAAAACTGGTAGTTCAACAGTTGTCCTTGTCCATCAATTTGCCCCTCCTTTGACTCAAACCGCTGTCTAGACTGTTCGCATATATTCGAGATCTGCTCCAGAAAATAACTCAGCTCACCAACTTTGTTGGTCAAATGAAGTGCGAACTGTGATTTTCTGGTAGTTAAAGTTGTCGTCATTTTGTTCATGCCTAAAATATAGTTATAAAACGCGAGGCCTGTAGACCGAAATAAGCCGGTTCGAGCGACAGCAAGAACTGACGTTTCCGGCGCACCACCGAACCCGTAAGACGGTTTCGCGCTAGCAAACCGTCATAAACGGAGAAAAATTAAGGAAAGAGTTGTTTCAGCAATTCGCCACGCGTAAGCTTAAAATGCGACTCGATGTCGCTGCCAATGTACCAATTTTCAAAGGATTGTGAGCAGGAATGGTTATGTGATGCTCGCCGTTTTCAAAGGTTGTCAGCCCTGTAGGCCGGAATAAGCCTGTTTGAACGATAGTAAAAACAGGTGTTTCCGGCACTCACCGCGAGAATCTGCCGGAAACGCCACCTCGCGCTAACGCTTGGGTGGTCTTATTCCGGCCTACATGACTACAACTTCCTCGATAAATGTTTCCGCTCTCGCCGGGTTATCCAAGGCTATATATTCGGCGATGTTAAGCAAGCCTTCATTAGCGGTTGCAGTGAATACGACTTTATGGGCTTTCATTCAAAATTAACTAGCGGCTAATCTAGCTCTTAATTTTGTCTTCAACTCGTTTATATGGTCTTGGTTGCATTCAGTTACACGTCCCGCTTCGGCATCGGCGATTCCTGAAAGAATTCCAGCATGGATGTCTTTTTTAAAGGCCTCGCTTACTTGAATCAACGCTTCAACATCATGCATTGAAAAAAAGATCCCGATAGGGCGGTCTTTTTCAGTAATCATTACCGGCTCTCTTTGTGCCGAATCCAAAAAACTGCCGAATGCATTTTTTGCTTCTTTAGCCGAGATGGTTTTCATGTTCATAGTTCCAATGGATAAGAATTACGTGGCAGCCATTATAGCCATTTTTAAAAAACAAGCCGACTTTAGGATGCGTTAAACGTAGTAGAGCCCATCCTTTCTGCCCCCCCACCAACGAAAAAACAAAAAGCATTTGGCTTAACGGGCATAAGCAACTTGCAATACCACGTTTCGGGTGTTATCGCTCCAGCTCAGCTCATGAATGTCGAACTCGTTTGCACGCTGGCTGTCGTCGCCGCCCTCTAATTTAACGCCCAGTTTGCTGAGCTTAAAATGACTTTTATCGATACTTAACAGCTTGGCGGGAACTTCGAGATGCCCTAGCAACGTATCCAGGTAAACATCCGGGTTGGCCAAGCTCTTTACTCTCGCCTCGTAAGATTCGCCGCCGGGCTTGAAAGGGTTGTCGATTGTCATCTGAGACATCATCTCACGTTTAATATCTTCCACCACGCGGCCGAACAGATACTCTTTGAGTGCGGTGCTTAGCTCTGCACTCTCGGCGCAAGGCGTATGGATTTTGTGCGAAGAAAAATTGACCACTTCCTGAGGCACTTCGCGAATCAGCATGCCTCCCTGTACACCCATGCCCAGCGTCCGTTTTTCGCTCTTGTCGGCCGTTAACAGTGCATACAGCACCGGAACTTCAGTTTTACAATGGGATCGTAAATAGACAGTCACATCGTGATCGGTCGTAAACAGCTTATCGATGTCTTTGCTGTTGACGAACAGAGCGTTGACGAGTGGATCCATCTCAAAGGCATCCAGGTTCAAGTTGACGGGTGGAGGAATCTGATCGGCGACTTGGAGTACATGCCTGTACAGCGCCCGTACATGCACCCTTAGCTTGTCGGAATAATCGCTTACGGCCCGCATCTTGCTGTTTGAGGCATCGACGAAACTTTCGACGATCTGCCTGTCTTCTCTCGCCTGTAACTCCGTGTCGTGAATGTGGCTAGTCAGATTGCTGACGAGCTGGTGCAGATGCTGTAATTGGTCGTCGAAAAATGCCCTAAGAGTAGAGGCTTCGTGCGATCGTCTATCGTCGTTCATGACCGGTTTCCCCTATAGGTCTAAGGTGGAAGGTTTAATATCATATTGGCCGATTCCACACGAGCCAATTGCGATTTTAATCAAGCCGCCCTGATTGCCCGGAACGTCAGATTGATCCGCGACGTTTTCAATTTTTTGGTTTTCGGCACTGAATGCATCCAGTGGTATTGCAAGGTTCCGGCCATCACCAACAAATCGCCGTGGCCTAGCACTATATCCAGTTTGTCGTTGGTCTTTTTATGATGCAGCCTGAATAAGCGCTCATCGCCCAGGCTCAATGACGCAATCACCGGGTTTGGCCCCAATTCTTTTTCATCGTCGGCATGGCAGCCCATCGAGTCGTTACTGTCACGGTACAAATTGGCCAGTACGCTGTTAAAGCTGCATTGGCATTGTTGTTCCACTTTCTCCCTGATTGCCTGCAACACCGGCGTCCACGGCATCGGCTGATGGTTAACGCCCGAGTAACGGTACCAGGCATCGCTATCGCCGTACCAGCACATCAGGCGGGGCACCTTAACCCAGCGACCGTAGATGAAAATAGCCTCTTCCTGCCAGGCCAGATCAGATTTGAGTTGCTCAAACAGCCGGTCGGACTCCGGCAAGCTGTAAAACTGCTTAATTAAATAAAGCTCGCCGTCAAAAGGGACCAGATTGGGAGCCATTTACCGCGCGGCAAAAAACCGTTTCAATACTCTGATCATGTAATCATGATCCAGCACCCCGGCGCTTTCCCTGATGCTGTGCATCGCCCACATCGGGCTGCCGACATCGATTGAGCGTATGCCCAGTTTTGCCGACGTAATCGGCCCGATGGTGCTGCCGCAAGGCATATCGCAGCGGTGCGAATATTTCTGGTACGGCGCTCCGGCCTGTTCGCACCAGTCGGCGAACATCGCCGCCGAGACGCTTTCCGAGCTGTAATTGTGGTTGGCGTTTACTTTAATCACCGGGCCTTTGTTGACGGCAACTTTATGTCCGGGATCGTAGGCATTGGGAAAATTGGGCTGATACGCATGCGCCATGTCCGCGCTGATCATGAAGCTCTTCGCCAATGCCCTGGCATAATCCTCGCTGCCGGTTGCGTTCGCCAAAGCGATGCGCCCGAGCACATCGGGCAGAAAACTGCCGTCCGCGCCTTTGTTGCTTTGGCTGCCGATTTCTTCATGGTCGAACAGCGCGCATACCCGCGTGGCATCCGACTGTATAGCGGCCGGATCAAGCAGCGCCTGTAACGCGGCATGGCAGGAAGCCAGATTATCCAATTGGCTGTTGGCATAAAACTCGCTGTCCTTACCCCAGAACACGCCTTTTTGCGTGTCGTACACGGCCAAATCCCAGGACAAGATACGCTCTGCGGCTATGCCTGATTGCTGTTGCAGCAGCGCAGAAAAATAAGCTTTCGGCAGTTGTTCCTCGGTCAATACCGACAGGATCAACGGCAATTCGGTCTGTTTTTGCAGCTTTAGGCCTTCTTCATTAACCGTCCTGTTCATGTGTATTGCCAGATTGGGCAAGCGCAGCAGCGGCTGATCGAACTTGACCAGCTTACCGGTTATCCGGCCTTGATCGTCTTTATAAGCGATACGTCCGGCAAGGCTCAAATCCCTGTCGGCAAAGGTCGCCAGTATCGGGCCTCCATAAACCTCGACGCCCAGCCTTACCAAGCCGTCCGCGCTGCTGGCCGCATTCGGCTTTATTCTCAATCCGGGGGAGTCGGTATGTGCGCCGACAATTTTAAACCCGGTTTCAGTCAGCGGTTTTTGGCCCTGCACAAACAGGATGATGGACGAATCGTCGCGCACCACGTAATAACGCCCGCCCGGCTGCAATGTCCATTTGGCCGTTTCGTCGAGGCGCTGCCACGGCGGCGTTTGCGCCGCAAGCTGGGCCTCGACGGTTTTAACCACATGCCAGGGGCTGGGGCTGGCGTCGATAAAATCGAGTAAGTTTTGAACCTGCCGCTTGGCGCTCATGATCTTTCTTTCAGGTCTAATGCCGCGGAATTGATGCAGTAACGCAGCCCTGTCGGTTGCGGGCCGTCCTCAAAGACATGGCCTAAATGCGCATCGCAGGATTTGCAAACCACTTCAACCCGGCGCATGCCGTGACTGGAGTCGGCATGCGCCGCCACGCTGTGCTCGGACGACACATCCCAAAAACTCGGCCAGCCGGAGCCTGAATCGTATTTAGTCGTCGAATCGAACAACGGATTGCCGCAGCAAATGCAATGATAAACGCCGTCTTTTTTGCAATCGGCGTATTTGCCGGTAAAAGGCGGCTCGGTAGCCTTCAGGCGGCAAATATTAAATTGCTCGGGCGTTAACTTTTGTTGCCACTGCCCGTTTTCGTCGTGTTCTTTATCCGTCATATTTTTACACCCGTAACAACCATTTATAATGATGCTTATTGTACGCGTTCAAGACGGCATAGCCAAAAGGACAGCCGGTCGCGCCGATATGAAAAACATCGATTAGCTCTGAATTTTGCCTATGCTACAATGCAATAGTTATTGAATTTAAATAAGTGATCAACCATGACAGAACAAATGACTAGCGGAATCGAATTAATGTTTGTCGGGATGGGCATCGTGTTCCTGTTTTTAGCCATGCTGGTAGTCGCTATCAACATCATGTCGGCGCTGGTGCAACGCTATTTCCCGGAAACGCCCGCATCAAAAGCGGTTCCCGGCATTACCGTCGACATTGATAAAAGCGTTGTTGCCGCGATCACCGCCGCCGTGCATCAGTATCGGAAAAAGCATAACTAACGGCCTCCAACAAAGGTCAACGATTAAACAATTTACCAAGGTTTCAGGAGAAACAACAAGCATGGCCACCGTTAAAAAGCAGCCCTTAGGTATCACCGAAGTCGTTCTGCGTGATGCTCATCAATCTATTTTGGCAACCCGCTTGCGCATTGAAGACTTGCTGCCGATTTGTGAGCAACTGGACCAAGTCGGTTACTGGTCTATTGAGTCCTGGGGCGGCGCTACCTTTGACGCCTGTATCCGTTATCTGGGCGAAGACCCCTGGGAAAGACTGCGCCTGCTGAAAGCCGCGATGCCCAAAACCCCGCAGCAAATGCTGTTCCGCGGCCAGAATATCCTGGGCTACCGCCATTATGCTGACGACGTGGTTGACAAGTTTGTTGAGCGTTGCGTGGTCAACGGTATCGACGTGTTCCGCATTTTTGATGCGATGAATGACATGCGCAACATCGAGCATGCGGTCAAAGCCGTACTCCGCACCGACGCTCATGCGCAAGGCACCATATCCTACACTACCAGCCCCGTGCACACCCTGGATTTATGGGTGGACCTGGGCAAACAGATCGAA
The DNA here is from genome assembly GCF_002934365.1 of Methylobacter tundripaludum. Classification (GTDB taxonomy): domain Bacteria; phylum Pseudomonadota; class Gammaproteobacteria; order Methylococcales; family Methylomonadaceae; genus Methylobacter_A; species Methylobacter_A tundripaludum_A. Next base: position 267,758 of record NZ_PTIY01000003.1, read on the forward strand.
GACATGGGCGCGCATTCCATTTGCATCAAAGACATGGCCGGACTGCTGAAACCTTACGATGCCTTTGAACTGGTCAAGCGCCTGAAAAAAAGCACCAAAATTCCGATTCATTTACATTGCCATGCAACCACCGGCCTGAGTGTCGCCACATTGATCAAGGCTGCCGAAGCGGGCGTGGACAATGTCGATACCGCGATTTCATCGATGAGCATGACTTACGGCCACAGCCCCACCGAAACCATCGTCTCCAGCCTGGAAGGCACCGGGCGCGATACCGGCCTGGATCTGGTCAAACTGGAACATATCGCGACCTATTTCCGAGATATACGCAAAAAATATGCGCAATTCGAAGGCAGTTTGAAAGGCGTCGATAGCCGCATCCTGATTTCCCAAGTGCCGGGCGGCATGCTGACCAATATGGAAAGCCAGCTGAAAGAGCAAGGCGCCGCCGACAAGTTCGACGAGGTTATGCTGGAAATTCCCCGCGTCCGTGAAGACCTGGGCTTTATTCCGCTGGTCACGCCGACTTCGCAAATCGTCGGCACCCAAGCCGTCATCAACGTGATGAACGGCGAACGCTACAAAAACATCACCAAGGAAACCGCCGGGGTTTTAAAAGGCGAATACGGCGCCACGCCCGCGCCGGTCAACAAAGCGCTGCAAGACAAGGTGTTGAACGGCGAGCAAGCGATTACCTGCCGTCCGGCCGACCTGATTGCGCCGGAGATGGATAAGCTGGTTGCCGAAGTACAGGAGAAAGCTCAAGCCGAAGGCGTAACCCTGGCCGCCAACATCGAAGAAGATGCGTTGATCAACGGCCTGTTTGCGCAGGTCGGCTGGAAGTTCCTGGCTAACCGGGGCAATCCGGCCGCCTTTGAAGCGGCGCCGGATGCGCAAGCCTTTGCCGCCGCCAATGCGGCTCCAGTAGCCGTAGCCAATGTCGGCAATGCAGCCGCCCAACCGCCGACGGAAGCTTACACGGTTAACGTCGATGGCAGGAACTTCAGCGTCATCGTCGGCGCCAACGCCTCAGCCATGATGATCGAGCCTGCAATCACAGCTCCCCATACCGCACTGATAGCCAGCAGCGGCGTTCCGATTGAATCGCCGATGGCCGGTAATATCTTGAAAATCCTGGTCGATGTGGGTAGCATCGTTGCCGAAGGCGATGTCGTGGTGATTATGGAAGCAATGAAAATGGAAACCGAAGTACGCTCCAAAACGACCGGTATCGTCAGCGCCGTCTATGTCAAAGAAGGTAGTGCGGTTGCCGGCGGCGATGTATTGATTTCTTTATAAAAGGACAACTACAGAGAACACGAATAACCGTAAGGCGCCCGGTTCCGATCGCCTTACACTTCGTAAATCTGCACAAGGGCGGCCATCCGGCCGCCCCTACATGATTTAATAAAGAGACCTCTCATGGAAAATCTCATTTCACTCTGGCAAAGCACCGGTATTTACAACTTTTCCGGCGGCCAGGCCTTCATGATGCTGATCGGCTTTTTGCTGCTGTTCCTGGCGATCAAAAAAGGCTTTGAGCCCTTGCTGTTATTGCCGATAGGTTTTGGCGCTATACTCAGCAATATCCCGGTTGCCGGTATCGCCGAAGAAGGCGGCATTTTGTATTACCTGTATTACGGCATTAAGCTCGGCATATTTCCCCTGCTGATCTTTATGGGCGTAGGTGCAATGACCGATTTCGGGCCGATGCTGGCTAATCCCAAGACCTTGTTACTGGGCGCTGCGGCGCAGTTCGGCATCTTTGCCTCACTGCTGGGAGCGCTGGCGCTGAACGTCATACCGGGTCTTGAATTCAGCTTAAAAGACGCCGCCGCGATCGGCATTATCGGCGGCGCCGACGGCCCGACCGCGATTTATGTAGCCTCGAAACTGGCGCCCGACCTGTTGGGGGCCATCGCAGTCGCCGCCTACTCCTACATGGCTTTAGTGCCGCTGATACAGCCGCCGATCATGCGCGCCTTAACCACCGAAGATGAACGCAGAATTGAAATGCAGCAGCTGCGCGTAGTCGGCAAAACCGAAAAAATCGTCTTCCCGTTAATGCTGCTGGTTATTTGCGCCTTGCTGCTGCCCTCGGCTGCGCCTTTAATCGGCATGTTCGCGCTGGGCAATCTGATGAACGCCTGCGGCGTCGTTGAGCGCCTGAGTCAAACCGCACAAAACGAACTGATCAATATTGTTACTATTTTCTTAGGGTTAGCGGTAGGTTCCAAGCTCAGCGCCGAAGCCTTTTTGCAAGTCAAAACACTGGGCATCCTGGGTTTGGGAGCGATTGCGTTCAGCATCGGCACGGCGGCCGGCGTCATCATGGCGAAAATCATGAATAAATTCAGCAGCACGCCTATCAATCCGCTGATCGGCGCAGCCGGCGTCTCCGCAGTGCCGATGGCCGCGCGGGTAGCCAATAAACTGGGGCTGGAAAGCAACCCGCATAACTTCCTGCTGATGCATGCGATGGGGCCTAATGTGGCCGGGGTGATTGGTTCCGCGGTTGCGGCGGGGATTTTGTTGAGCTTGGTGAAGTAAGGCAATGATAAAGACAGGCGACCGCCCCGGTCGCCTCGTCGTTTTTAAACGCAATTTTGCCGCCTATTGCGCAGCTTCCATCTTGCCCTTCCCGTCCCAAAACTGCGATTTTTTTACGGCTTCGACGGCATTTTCCAAACCCTGTTCAGCCCTGGATTTCAACCGCCCGATCAAGCCCTTCAGCAATGCGTCCGCATTGGCCCGAAGCTCCTTTCTTATGCCCAATAAAGCCTCCAGTTTGTGCATGGCCGGTTCCGCCACCCAAACCTGAAAAATAACCTGACCCTCCGTCGGCAGCGACGATGCCGTTGCAACAGCTTTGTCGTACCACAGCTTGCCCGGATAAATGATTTTTTGCTCGACCAGCGCCTGGCTGTTTTTTACATTGCCATCAGCCAACTCAACAATTCGTCTGGACGGCTCAACGACCCATTTTTCAAAATACCTTATCGCGTGATCGGGACATTGGTGAACGATGTTCGAAGTCGTTTGGATGTTTTCGTGAATCAATACTTTCTTTTTGCTGATCAGATCCTTGGCCTCATAGACGATGCCCTGAATGACTTCAATCTGCTGCTGGATTTGCGTTAAAGCCGGATTGATTATTTTTTCGTCAATTCCGTTCTTGATTTGATCCCTGCACTGGTGAATTGTAAATATCGTTTTTTTCAACAGCGATTGTTGAGCGTATATCAGTTTCGATTCCAATTCGTGAATTCTTAAATCCCGCTCAGCTAACGATTTTTTCAGCATACTGATCGTTTTCTTATTCTCTTTCAGCTGCTCGGAAAGCTTAGCCACCTCTTTTTCCAACTGGGTTAATTTAGCTAACCTGCCGGTTTTAGCGCCATTATCAGATCCCATACCCGTCCTCCTCTCTCATGTAATTGTTTATATTTATTATTATTTTTGCCGATAGGCAAAAGCATTGATAACAAACAAGCTCCTTAAAGTCAACAAAACCCAATCAAATTGCTTGCGACCGCTTGTATACCGGATTTTGTTTACATCTGACATCGGCATTGACCGGCAAACTATAATTTCCCGATCAACTAAAAATTTTTAGATGGGAAGACAGCCTTGTGTATCGGCAAGCCATCCTTGGCTTCTTGGTTCCGGTTAGATCACGAAGCGAATCCGTGCCGGAACAACGAAAAGGAGATTGGTATGGGTGGGATGAAAATTATTGGGCGCCGTCCTCTATTTTTTAATGCTGTTGCTTGAACGGCATCCGAACCGCTTGCCCTAGAAAACGCTGATTAAATCCTTCGACAAGTTCAGGATGAATGGTAAGTTATTGATTTCTTTCGCGGTGAATTGTCGATTCCGTTCGTAGTGAATTGCCGCTTCCGTTCGTGGTGAGCTTGTCGAACCATGAGCGGAAGCGATTTGTTCAGCGCCACCCTAGATCAAACTCAGGGTAATTTAGTCATTTCCGAAACCTTGCCGTAATCAACCCCGACACTGATGATAAAGCTACTGGCTTCTTCGATATTCATCGTTGATTTAATGACTTTCGATTTATCGACGATCACCGTAAAACCGGAAGTCGGGTTAGGTGATGTAGGAATAAACAGCACGTATTTATCTTCGTGCCGGTTGGTCACATAAGCCGTCATCCACATGTCGTCTTTGGGATACTCGACATAAACCACTTCCTTCGCAATAGTCCGGTCATGGCTTGAAAACATATTGATAACCTTTTTAAGCACCCGGTACAGCGTATTGATTAATGGAATCCGGTCGATAACATGGTCGAACGCGGCAATAACCCAGGAGCGGCCTTCCTGGACTAATTTGTGGCCGATATAGATCAGAATGCTAAAACTGAGCGCAAAAAACAGAAGCGTATAGAGATAATTATCCGAATAGCCGTAAACCAATTGAAACAGATCGGAAACCCGGTCTTTTACAAAAATCATAATTTGCAAAATAATAACAATAGGAATAACCGCAAAAACACCGATCAGGAAATAATTCAACAGCTTTTTAATCAACTCTTTCATTGTTCTCTCCAATTTTTATAAGGATTTTGTTATTAAAAGGATACCTGAGGCCAACAGGAACAAGGCAAACAACTTGCCGTATTTTTCATTATCGATTCCTTTATAAAGCATTTCTTCCGTCAATAGAAACATCACCACAGCCACCTGAATAAAACTTATTCTATCTGCAAACGATACTGCAAACTCACTGCCGATCATCAATAACGTCGCCAACTGGCACAGGGCCAGCGTCGCATAGCTCGCCGCAGCAGTTACGCGTGTTTTGTTTTTTGGGTAATGCTTGCTGAAAATGATCGAGGTTAACATCGAACCGCCTAAATTGCTGACACCGTGAACCAGGCCCATCGCCATCAGATAAATCTTTTCGTACTTGACTATGGACTGTAGCGCTCTTTCAATAGCCGTCGAGGAACTTTTCAACGCCACCAAAATCAGCAATCCGCCGATCACCAGACTAAGATTGATTTTGACCGTGGTAACCGCCAGTAAAAACAGCACCACCAAAGGAATGCTGTAGACCAGCACATTTTTATAAAACCCGATATCAATATCTTGATAGTGCCTTAGCACTTGCAAAGCGCTTATCGCGATAGAAACCGGCAGCAACACGCCCAGCGTATCGACAAAGCCGTAACCGAGTAAAAGCAGCAGGGGCGTGCCGAATAATAATACGCCTACCCCAAAAACAGACTGAATGACAGACGTGGCGACAACCGTCAGTAAAATATCGACCGGCATTGAACTCCTCCTTCATTATTATTGTTGTTATTCCGGTGTTTCATTATACCCGAGAGCGCCGGCAGGCAAATTTATGATTGCCGTTTACGTTAACTTAAGAAAATCCGTTTTATTAATCTTTAACAGCCCCGGATTCCAAAAGGCCCGTCAAGCTAATTGCGATTAAACGGCGCAATGCCGATCAAACAGAATAGGTTTCACAGCGCTCCCGCAAGCCGTATAAGTTCTGTCGTTTGTTGACGTATTTGGGCGACAACCTGTTGATCCATCTGCTGCAACCAACGCCCTGGAATCTGCCCAATGCCGTATTTAGCGCCTGCCAGCATGCCGGCCAACGCACCTGTGGTGTCGGCATCCCCGCCCTGATTAACGGTTGCAATCAGACAAGATTCGAAACTGTCGGTGCTGAAAAAATAATGCAAAACCGTCTGCACGGTATCGACAATATAGCCCGAGGCTTTGCCCGGATAAGGACTATAGGCAAATTCGCCGTATTGACCGATCAACCGCTCGGCTTCCTGTTTGCAAGCATCCATCTCCTGCCCGTTGATTAAACAATTGACGATCCGTCCCAGCGTTAACGTGGCCGCATTGGACAACGGATGGTTATGGGTAATATGGCTTTGTTGCAAACTCCATTCGCTAAAACAGTCAGGCCGGTTTAAGGTCGCCAGCACCACCGGCAGGTTACGCATACACGCGCCGTTTCCCGCATCGCCATCGCGAGGCAAACCGAACAGTTCGCCGCTATCCCGATAACGGATGATACCGCGCTGGCAGGTATCGCCTATATCCGGCGGACCGCTTTCCAACCAGGCGACAAAATTATCGGCGACAGCCCGAATGTTCCAGCCCTGATGCTCGATAATGGCCTGTCCTAGTGCAAGCGACATTTGCGTGTCGTCGGTAACTTGGCCCGCTTCCAGGCCCAGCCAGCCGCCGCCGATCATATCCCGATGCACGCCGTAGCGTTTTTGGATTTGTTTCGGCGACATAAACTCGACCGTCGCCCCGAGCGCATCGCCGCAGGCAAAACCCAAATAAGCGCCCAAGGCCTTGTTTAATATCTTCTCTGTAGACATACTTCCCCCTAACGCCGCACTTTAACCCGGTAATCGCCGCCGATCACCAGATATTCGGCTTCGCCATGCAAGGCATGGTGCGGCAGCAGTTCACTGAAAAAAACCAGTTTAACCATCGGCACTTCAACCTCCAGAATATAAGCACCGAATTCACTGGCAATGCTGCGGCGGTCGGTAAAGGAAACAATATTATTGAATCGCACGATTTTATGGGTTTTATCTTCATCCAGAACCAGCCAATCATCATCCAGTGAATTGACGCCGCGATAAAGGGTTTTATGCGTCGCCGCCGGAAACTGAAAACGTTCAATAACCCACTGGCAATATTCGTAAAGAAGATCCAGCTGCATGTAAATGCAGTTGTTGTGATAACGGCTGTTCATCTTTTCTTCGATATACATGACCCAGTCCTTGCTGATGAAACTGGCTATGCGCTGTTTATGATAAGTGGGAAACAGTCCGAAGCGGCTTTCGACCCAGCCTTTAAAAACCGCGCCCTGAGCATTGTTTGAATCCAGCCCCCAATCCTGGATTAACCGGAGATAACTGTTACGGTAACGCCGCCTTCCCGAATGATCGTTGCCTAATCGTTGCTCGGTTTCAAAGCCGAAAACGATGCACATATAGTCTTGAAATATCCGGCCGCAATCATCGCGTGTCGGCTGCCTGAGCAATTGCTCAAACAAACCTGAAGCCGATTCGCGGGTGCCTGCAATATGCAACGGTATGGGATTTTCGTTAAAGGCATGACTGGCCATGCAAGCCGTCGCCAAACCGATTAAGTTGGTGCTGTGGCCGTATTGGGAAATATCGGGCATTGGTTAATTAGGGAAAATCTTCTGGCTATGAGCGGGTGAAACAATTTTTGCATCAAATGGTTGGTTTAGCCAGAATGTGTTCGAAAATCGGGCATTTTAAACGGGGCATTATGGCCTACCTGCGTCACTAGGAGTGCAAGCTTTGCTTGCGAAACAGGCGAAGCCTGTACTCCAATTTACCCCGTCCTAAGTTACCACCGTTCAATACCAAACTTACGGCAACATTTTCGGATTTCATCACAAGCCACACCTAAATCCGGCTCATCGGCTAATAAGCAAAAACAATTGTTTAATATGCCAAGATACTCACGTTCTCAGCTTTCTTGTGTATTCAGCTAAATATGACGCAAGGAACCATCGTTCATATTAATACTGAAGGCGCGACCGAAACCAATAATGTATCGCCCATTTTCCGGTCGCAATGCAAACAAATGAAAATCCGGTAACGAGCCCAGCACACTAACAACCTCGCCAAACTTATCCTGCAAGGCCTGTATCCGGTCTGCGTAAATTACATCATCCCGGCTTATTTCCGAGACACTGCAACTTAACACCGCCCGTTCTCGGGCAAAAAGGTTAGGCGATTCGGATTCCGGGCGGATAAACAATATCGATGCCTGCGGGTTATTCAGCAGATTAACCGTGTGGCAAGCCATCTCGCTGACATAGATATAAAAGACTCCTTCATCGTCCCGCACAAAAGGCGCGTAACTGATGTCTGGAACGCCGTTTGCTGACGCCGTCGAGAGTAATAGCGTTTGCTGCGACGCCATCAGCTCCTGATAACGTTGGGTAATGTCTTCAAGCTCTTGTTTGCTTATTTCGCTCATTGGTAATCTCCGGCAAGCGCGGTACTAGCTCCCAAGCTGGAGAGAGTGTGAACCAGCGAATTGTATGGAATATGAACAACGACAGTTTTTCAAGCGAGGCGGAAATTAGCAATCATCGCACACGCACAGCGTACCGAAGTTGCGGTGAATTGCCTATCGGCGAATCATCCCTACAGAGTTAATCAGTCTTACAGCGTTAGTTCCGAGAATATCAAACCGTTTGCGTGTCGCTATCTTCAAAGCTGATATAAATTTTTTTACCGATAGCGGCGGCGGCTTTGGTCAGCGTTGCCAAGGTAACGGAATGGCAATTAGGATCGAGTAATCTATCCAATTGAGCGCGGCTGGTTTTCATGCGTTTAGCCATTTCACTTTTGCTGATATGCGTTTCAGCCATCGCCTGCGCAATCATGCAGGCAATCACTTTTTTTATTGCCGCTGCTTCCACCTCTTCAAAAATACCTTGTTCCTGAAGAAAATCATTAAAGTCAGAGCCAATATGTTGGTTCATTTCGTACCCCTCAATATTTTTAATCTACCCTTGGCAAGCTCTAGTTCCTGCTTCGGTGTTTTTTGGGTTTTCTTGATAAACCCATGCAGAAGCACCAGCGATTCACCCTCGACCACAAACAATACACGAGCAATTCGGTTTGCCAGTTTTGTGCGAACTTCCCAAATGTCGCCATCAATATGACCTACCAAGGGCAAACCCAACGGCCAACCATATTGAGCAGCTTTAATGTCTTCACCTATAGCTTTTCTTTCATCTTCCGGTAAAGACTTAAGCCAATCACGAACAGGCTCAGACCTGGAAGCTTCTTGCTGGAAAAACTTAACCGAAAGTTTTGGGCTGCTCTTGATTGCTTCAGCTAGTTGTTTGTGTATCATTTCTGGTGCACTCCTATGGAATTGTACATGAAACATTCTGAATAAGATAATCTTTCTGTAGTTAGTATTTAAGTAAACAATCTTTCTATAAATAGCATTTAAGTAAACAATCTTTCTGTAGTTAGTATTTAAGCAAACAATCTTTCTATAGATAGTATTTAAGTAAACAATCTTTCTATAGATAGAATTTAAGTAAACGATCTTTCTATAGATAGCACTTAAGTAAACAATATTTCTGTAGATAGTGCTTAAGCAAACAATCTTTCATAGTTAGTATATTAATGAGTAATATTTATACAGGAAAAAAAGATACATTAGATTATTCTCTATAAGTAGAATGTATATTAGACAGTCATCACAAATAGACAATATATAGATGCATATATAGATAAAAATACATTGAAAACGCCTTTTTCAATAAATACAACAAATTGATTTATATAATAAAATTAAATTTGTTATAAATTTTTATAATTAAGCTTGCTGCAACAGCACTGCCTCTACTATACTCGCCGGAAATATTATAAACAACTGGATAAAAAATCGTGATTGATAAAAATATTACCGCAATAATTTCTTATTTAGCGAAAGATCCTCTTATCTTTGCTCTGGTTATTCCTGCGCTGCTAATATACGGAGGTATTCAGTTCGTAAACGCCGGTATATCGGCACAGGTATTTTTCGTCATTATTAGTATATTTGCGGTTATCCTTGCGAGGTGGATTATCAATCTGATTATTACGAATGGAATTAACCGATGAAAAAGTCGAAGAAATTCGCCTTTGTAAACGATGCGGCCGAAAGAGAATATAAAGATCTACCCGATAAAATTCAGGATGAGTTTGGTAAAGATTTAAGACGGATTCAATTTGACGAAGAGCCAAAATTACCAATCACCCATTTGGATAGTATTGGAGCTGGCGTTATTGAATTGAGAAAAAACGGTAGCCCGGCTTTTCGTTGTATCTATGTGGCAAAGTATCAGGATGCGGTTGTTGTGCTACATGCTTTTGCCAAAACCACGAACGGCGTTGATCGGCAAGCCATGAACGTGGCCGAGCAACGATTAAAAGAGTTGCTGGCAGAGCTAAAGAAAATTCACTGAGTCGTTTTAGCTTTTATAACCATAGTGGCTTGTTGCAATGATGGCATAGACCAGCTTACCTGAAAGCCGAGCTTATCGAGCATATCGAATAAAGCATCGATGGTGAATTTTTCAATTTTGGCGTTTACCAAATCGGATATGCGCGATTGCTTGACGCCAAGCTGTTCAGCCGCCTGCGCCTGCGTCCATTGTTTGCTCTCGATTAAACGGCTGAGCATGATAGATAAATCCATTTTCATGACCATTTTGCTTGCCGTTTCCGCATCGTGATTAACGTGAAACGGGCTGTCATAAAATTTTAATGCCATGATCAATGTCCGGTAGTGGCTAAGAATCTGTGTTTTAATTATATATAATTTTAGATAATTGCGTTTAAGTGATTAGCTCTGTAGGCCGAAATAAGCCGGTTCGAGCGATAGCGAGAACAGGCGTTTCCGGCAAACACCACCCAAACTGAGCAATCTCCTGTGGTGATACTTGCCGTCTGTTTCGGTATCGCCATCCATGGCTTCTCGGTAATTGCTCCGTGCATTGCTCTACCTCCTGCATCCTTGCAGTCGTGGATCCCGGCAATCCCTGCCGGGATGACGTGCTTTAAAATACTTGTGCATAACGATGAGGGCAACGCGTGGGAACGAGACAAATCAATCCACCGGAAATATCAAATAATCCGTCCACTTAACTTCGCCGCCCGCTTGGTCGGGGCTGGGCAGCATTGCCACATTCCAGCCGCCCAAGGCTTTGACCAGCTGCACCGAGGCTGACATCCGGTTGCTGTGCAGCTGCACGGCGGTCTGCCGATTGGACAAGGCCGTCGTCTGCGCTGTCATCACATTCAGGTAACTGACGGCTCCCGCCTTATACTGATTAATCATCAGCGCCAGCGCCTGATTGGCTGCGGCGACCGCTTTATCCTGCACCTGCGTCTCTTCGTCCAGCGCGTAGGATGGGTACGACTGGATGGATGCAGGAGGTAGAGCAACGCAGGAGCAGTTGCCGAGAGCGGTAGCGAAACCCATCAACTTCAAATCAGATCCGAACTCACAATTGCCAATCCCTGCCCAATCCACGGGCAATATACCCAAACGAACATACTGGCAAAAAGATGAATACGGCCAATCGGACACATTCTAGCCAGTAGGAACTGCCGTATAAATAATCAAGAAAAGAGCCGTTTCAACAATTCATCTCGCGTAAGCTTGAAGTGCGATTCGATACCGCTAAAAATCGAAGCCAATGTACCGATTTTTAAAGGATTATGAACCGGAATAGTTAGGTGATGCTCGCCGTTCTCAAAAGTTGTCAGGCGAATGTGGCTTCCGGTCTGGCGGGTGATTTGGTATCCGAGTCCGGCAAGCGCTTTTGCAAGCTGGATTCCATTAATGTCGCGGGGGAGTTTCAAACTGCGATGACTTCTTCGCGAACGAAATGCAGGCGGATCATCTTGGGTTTTTTGTCTTCATCAAAATGGCAGCGAACCGCATCTTGGACATTGGCATGGAGTTCTTCAAGATTGTCCGCGTCTGTATAAATCGATTCGCCGAGCGCCTTGGCCGTATAACCGCCTTCCGGGGCATCTTCTACAATAAAGAAAATTTCGTTCATATCTGCTCCTTTGTCTGCTACGGATACTAACAAAGTATCGGTAATCATGCAAAAACCAACAAAAATCGCAATTTCATTCAGGACATTTGGAGCCGCGACTTCAGTCGCGGCGATGACCGTTATCTTCTCCGCCTATGTATGAATTAACCTAGAAAAATCAGTTGAGCATTCCAAACCCCGTTCGCCCTGAGCCCAGTCGAAGGGTGAGCGGGGTTTGGAATGCTCACCAAATGGGTGGAGCGTGAAATCCGCTCATGCTTCGACAAGGCTCTCCTGAGTGTAGCCGAAGGGCTCAGCACGAACGGATTTCACTTGTTCCAACTGATTTTGTTAGGATTAACTCAATCCATCACACCACTTGCGAGTGTGCATTTCAATACCCCCCAACAATAAAAACACTACTCCGCCCCCCGCCCTGCTTTTCAACCACCACCTTCGCCCCAATCCGCTCCACCAAAATCGGCACATGCGAGATAACACCGACTTTCCTGCCCAAGGCTTGCAGGGTGTCCAGGCTGGCAATAGCGATGTCCAGCGTTTCCGGGTCCAGGCTGCCGAAACCTTCGTCGATAAACAGCGATTCGACCTGGGTTTTATTCGATGACAGCGACGCCAAGCCCAAGGCAAGCGCCAGCGACACCAGAAAGCTTTCGCCGCCGGACAGGCTGTGTACGCTGCGCACGTCGTCGGCCATGTCGCGGTCGATGATTTGCAGCTCCAGGTCGCTGCCCGGTACGCGTTGCAGGGCGTAGCGTTTGGCGAAGTCTTCAAGATGCTGGTTGCTGTGCGCCAGCAACGCTTCCAGGGTCAGGCTTTGGGCAAAGGTACGGAACTTGGCGCCGTTTTTCGAGCCGATTAAGTCATTCAGGCTCTCCCATTGCTCCCAGCGGTTTTGTTGGCTGTCCAGTTCCGCTTTTAAAACATGCCCGGTTTCGATTTTTTTATCGTCTTCCCGCAGCAATATGACTTGCTCTTCTTTTTGGCTATGCGCGATCTGTCTTTGCTGTTGCAATTCGGCCAAGAGTTTATTGGCGTCTTCTTCAACTATTTCGACAGCGTGGCTTTTGTGCTTAACGCAATCGTCGATTTTAACTTTTAATAAGGCCGCAGACTCTTGCAAAGCGCGCTCCAGCACTGCCATTTGGTTTTTCCGTTCAGATAGCCAGTGCTCGTCTTTTTCCAGTAGTCGGCTTAGTTGGTCAAGATCGATGGCCTGCTTTTCCAGCGACAGGTTCAACTCAGTTAGAGCTTTTTCCAGGTTGCTGTAGCGCCTGCCGGTCTCGGCTTGCCAATGCTGCTGATTTTGCTTATGGGCTGCCAACTCCGTTTCCGCTTGGTTAACTGTATTAACGGCCAGCAGGTGGCCAGCTCTTGCGGTCTGTACGTTTTGGTTAATAGTTTGCTGATAAATGTCGGCAGTCGCATTGGGCAATACCGCCTCGCGCTCGACCGATAATTTTTGCTGTTCATCCGTCCGGGCCTTTAACTCGGCCTGTTTAATTCCGTGTTGGTGCAGGCATTGTTTTAGCGATTGCCCGGCAAGCTTTTCATCATTGTTGATTTTTTCCAGGGATTTTTCGGCGGCGTCAATCTGACCTTCGGTGCGCTGGAATTGTTGCGCTATTGCCGCGCAATCCTGCCTGAACTCTACTGTAGAAGCCTGCAAGCGAAATTGCCAATTTTCCAAATGTTGGAAGGGTATCGCCAGTAACTCGACAATCGCTTTCAGTTGCTTTTCCAACTCCAGAATTCCGGCTGAGACATGTTCCAGCTCGGCTTTATTTTTGGCGTACTGCTTATCCAGCACGACGTGTTGGTCAGCTAAGCTATCTTTGTTCAGCTTGGCCGCATCGAATAAATCCTGTGCCGCTTTAAGCTGCTTTTGTAATTCCAGAGCCGATTTTTCCTGCTGCTTGATTAACGCCAATGCGGAATTGATCTGTTCGCCGTGGTTTTTAAGTACAGGCAAAAGCTGAACATCGGTGACAGCAAAATCGACCTTATCGTCCATAGTCAAAGCGGCCCAATCGTTGCCGCATTGAATCAATGTTGTCTGCGCCTCCGCCAGCTTGTCTGCCAGCGCTGTTTGTTGCTCCTTGCCTTGGCTGGCGCTTTTGGTCAGTTCGGCGACAGTTTTAATCAGCGTTTCATTTTGATTTTCCAGTTCGGCGACTCGTGCTGCCTGCGCTGCGGCATGTTCATTGCCGATGCCGGCATGTTCTTTCCACGGATGTTCAAGCGCTCCGCAAACCGGGCACGGCTGACCATCTTGTAACAAAGCACGGAATTGCTCGGCGTTTTTATGCGTTGCCGCTTGTATCAGTTCCAAGGCTTTTTTGGCTTCAGTTAGAGCGACACCATTAGCCATCTGTTGCTGACTTAAGATTTGCAGTTGCCGCGTATTATCATTAATCGCTTGCTCGGTAGCGGCCAACTTATCCGTGTCCTGTTTGATACCCTGTTGCAAAGCCTGTGCATTATTTGCCAGACTCAATGCCAGGTTGGCCTGCTCGCGCTTGATTTCAAGCTCGTCTTTAGACCGATGCAGGTCTTCAAGAGATTTTTGGCTGTCCTGTGTTTTCAGTTGCGCCAGTGCCTGTTGATGCAGTTCCAGTTTTTTGTGAGCGTCATCAATCGCCTGTTTTAATTCCGCCAAACTAAGCTCATCCTTGGTAACCGCCAGCCGCAGCTGTTCAGAATTATGTTCGGCATCTGCTTTTCGAGTATTCACTGTCTGGTAGCGTTCCAGCTCGGCATCCCATCGGCTCCATTCTGTTGCAATGGGTTTGATCGCCTGATTTTGTTCCAGCCAGATAGCAAGCTGTTGCAGTGCGGTAGCTTGTTCGGCTTGTTGAATTAATAAGGATTGATGGTCTTTTTCGGCGCTGTCCAACGCTTTAAGCAATTGGCTTTCTTCAGCAGCCAAAGCACCGACAGCCTGCCGGATCACATCGATGCGGGTATCCAAAGCCCGCGCTTTAATTAATAGTGGTTGCGCCTGCTGTTGCCGCTGTTCGGCTTCAGCTAATGCTTCTGCCTGTGCGGCTAACTGTTCCTTTGCGCTTTGCAGTTTTATTTCAGCGGTTATTTGCTGATTGCCGCTGTCTTTAAGTTTCTGTTCGGCATCGCGGTGTTCGATGTTTGCGGTTTGGTAATGGCTTAACAGCGGTCTTAACGGCTGCGCGGCTTCGACTTGCCGTATCAGCTGACGATCGGCTTCGGCCGCATCCCACGCCTGTTGACTACCGGCAAGATTGTCACGCGCATCCTGTTCGGCTTGTCGCAGTTTTTTCAGTTCGGCATGCCAACCGATGATTTTTTGGTTGGCTGCGATTTGCTGATCCAGCTCGTCCAACTGGCTGATGAATTGATCCCGTTGCTGTTCCAGTAGTTGACGGGCTTCTGCATCCAGCGGGATTTGATCCTGCATCCTGTTTGCAATTTGGCTTAGCGCGTCTTTTTCCTGTCTGGCCCGCTCGAATGCGGCCATCGACAGCTCGGAATAAAGTTCGGTGCCGGTGATACGCTCCAGCAAACTGGAACGCTCGTCTTTTTTGGCTTTTAAAAATGCGGCAAAGTCGCCCTGAGCCAGTAACACCGAGCGGCGGAACTGGTCGAAGTTAAGATCGATCAATTCGCTAATTATTTCCAGGGTGTTTTTCTTGCCCTGTCCGATGCGCTGGCCGTCGTCTATTTTACTTAATGTGACTTCTTGCGCTTGCAAGCGGCCATCCGCTTTGCCGCGGGCTTTGCTGACTTCCCAACGCGCCCGGTAGTGATGTTTGTCCTTGCCGATGAAATCCACTTCGGCATACGCGTTGCCGGTACCCCGGCGCAGTATCGAGCGCACGTCGTTACTGGTCACGCGCAGATTTTCATCTTCATCTTTATGGCCTACCGCAAAACCGTGGCCGTCCGGCAGGCGCGGGATTTTGTCGTATAACGCCAGACATAAGGCATCCAGGATCGTGCTTTTCCCTGCGCCGGTTTGGCCGGTAATCGCAAATAACCCGGCCTGTTCCAGCGGCCCTGCATTCAGCAAAATCTCAAACGGTTCGGCTAGGCTTGCCAGGTTTTTTCCGCGTATCGCTAAAATGCGCATTATTCGGTTCCTTGCAGGCTTTCAACCAATTCGTTAAATAGCGCATTCATGGCATCGGGCGCTTCCTTGTCATATTTGTTTTGATAACAGCGCTGGAAAACATCCAACGGTTGCAGTTCTTCGAGGCGTTCTTCGATTTTCAGGTCGGCCAGATTTTTTTCGCTGCCGCTGTAAGCGGTGGAGACTTTCAACAGGCGCACCGGCAGTTTGGCGATGACTTCTTCAATCTGCTGGCGCAATCCGGGTTCCGGTTTTTCCAGCCTGATGCGCAATTCAAGCAGCGGCCGTTGCTCGATCGGCAGATCGTCCAGCGTCAGGTTTTCCAACTGCCCGATCACATCGGACAATACGGCAAAATCCTTACCGTTGGGAATTCTTAATAATTGAACACTGCGGGGGATTTTAACGGCGATGGTTTCAACCGGCTGGCCCGCCCGAATATCGACCTGAACGACCTGATGCGAATAATCGGTTTCATCAAACGACAGCGGGATCGGCGAACCGCTGTAACGGATATGCTCGTTTGCGCCGACCCGTTGCGCCAAATGCAAATGGCCTAAGGCCACATAAGCGATGTCATCGGGAAACAATTCAACCGGCAGCGCATGCTGGTTGCCGCCCAGTATTTTGCGCTCGCTTAATTCGGACACCGCGCCGTTGACCATATAACAATGGCCGGTCAGGATCAGGCTCTCGGCATTGCCCGCTTTTTGTTGCAGCTTTTCAAATAATTCTGCATACAGTGTTTTCATGCCGGAGATTAACGGATCGCTGTCTTGTTCGCCCGTTGGCAAGTCGGCATTGCGCAAAAACGGCATCGCCCCGCACCAGGCTTTGATCTCACTCTCCGCATTGGTCAGCGGCACCAGCAGGCGCTCCCAATCGATATTGCCTTGGTCGCCCCGCGACAACCCTCCGACCACGGTGACGCCCAGCGCATTGAGTATCGGGGATGGCGCATCCAGCCGGGATGCGGAATCGTGATTGCCGCCGACTAAAATAATATCCAGATTCGGCAGCCGGGTTCGGGCTTTGACCAGGAAGTCGTAAAGCTGCGACTGCGCGGCAGAAGATGGATTTGCCGAATCGAAAATATCACCGGCAACAATCAACGCATCGGCCTGCTTGTTGTGCATTTCATCCAATAGCCAATCCAGAAACTGCTGGTGTTCCAGTTGCCTGGATACGCCGTGTAGATGGTGGCCGAGATGCCAGTCTGCGGTGTGGAATATTCTTAACATTCGTTTCCTGTTTTAAAGGGGGATGACGATATAACCTCTTGCTTGCAGCCTATAGTCCTAACTACAGTTCTACCCAAAATGATTTCTTTGAGTGGTTTTAATTTAAATCGCGACTGTGCACAAACTCGGTTATATTTTTAATGACCACATCAAGACATTCTTTAATCTCATGGCCCCAAACTCGAATGACCAGCCACCCCATATCTGTAAGTTGCGATGTAACCCGAAGATCCCTTTCAATATTTACCTTAATTTTTGTTTTCCAAAATTCTGCATTGGTTTCCGGTTTTGTGCCATGAATAGGGCAACCGTGCCAAAAACAACCATCAATAAAAATGGCTACCTTTCTTTTGGGGAAAACGATGTCCGGTTTACCCGGTAGTTTGAAATTAATTCTATAGCGCAAGCCGGCTTTCCATAAGGCCCGTCTTAATTTCATTTCAATACCGGTGTTTTTATTGCGAACACTCGACATACAACGCCGGCGTTGTTCGGATGTAAGTGTATCGGTCATCGTCTATTAAGAGCCGCGTTCTTTCCTATGAACTTCGTCGTGACAGATATTACAAAGTGTTATTAGGTTTTCTGCCGTATTGTCCCCGCCCTTTGCGTGGTGTTTTTTATGGTGTAATTCCAAAATACGAGGGTCGGCTTTGTTCCACTCATTAATATGCCAACTGCAATGTAAACATTGATAGGAATCTCTTCTTAATACTGCAAATCGAACAGGGTCAGGAATCAACCGGTCATGTACCGGCGCTTGACGATCCATCTCAAGCAAATAAACCCCGACAGGCAAATCAGGGCGTCCGGTTTGTTTAGTTACCACGGGCCACCCATATTCTGTGCGAAGTTCCCTGACACGTCTCGGCCAATCTGTAATATTGGCAACATAACTTATTTCTTCTCCGCTAACGGAAACGCCAACATTTTCACGTAAAAAAAGAAGTATTTTGTCTCGTGCGCTTATTTTTTGTTTACGAATATCATTGGCGAGCTTCCAACGATAAGCCGCATCACGATCCTGCCTATCTTCAAGAAGAATATAATCATCAGGCGACATTTGTTCGAGTGCCTTTATTTCTTCCGTCTGACCGGCTTCGTTAGCCTCTTTTAAAATTTCATTGATAGTAACCCCGCTTACTATCGCCCAACCGTATTCAACTCGAAGCTCCCGGACACGTCTTGGCCAATCATTGATGCCGGCAACTACCGATAATTCTTCCCCGGAAATAACAGCCCCCGGATAATGCCGAAAATAAGCTAAGATTCTATCCCTTGCGCTTTTGGCTTCTTCAGCGGGTATTAGAGAACTGCCAAGGTCACGTAGGACACGATAAGCCGGAACAAGAGCAATGACTTTTGAGCGAAGATCATTTTCCAAAAGTTTTTTTTCAAAATTGGTAATGAGTTCCAGAAGCTCTTGTCTGAGAGTTTCAGGGTTTGCCGGTTTTGACCGCCTCGCCATATTTTTAATTTCCTTTAGTTAAGCCACAGCTATTTGGGATGCATCCAAAACTGCTTTTATTTCCCGGGCAATAGCACCAGCCAAAGGCGGGGGAACGGCATTTCCAATTTGGCGAGCTATTTCCGTTTTTGATCCGTAAAAAATAAAATCATCTGGAAATCCCATTAAACGAGCCGCTTCCCTATGTGTTATGGGACGATGTTTTTCGGGATGTAAATAACGCCCTTTTTCCGGTTTAAAAAATTCGGTTCTTATTGTTACAGAAGGCCTGTTCCACCAAAGTCTACCGAAAAGGTCGGTTCCGCCGCTTTTTTTCCTAATCCAACACTGCGGAGTGATATGAGGCGCGTTTTTTTGCAAATCAAATCGGTTTCCACCGGGTGGTATTGTTTTGTATCTCTCCAAGCTCATGGGTGTTGGATTTCTTCCGAAGTGCAAATCAAGGGGTGGATTGCATTTGCGAATTTCCGTGCCAACAGGTTCCGGTAAATCACCAATAGCTCTATGAACCGTTAACCAATCGGGTAAATTATCGCTTGTATCAGGTGCGGAGTGTGTTTGTTGGGGAGGGAAAGATATGGGGTGCAAAATGCTGTTCGACTTCCAGCCAACAATAATAGTTCGGCGACGGGTTTGCGGAGCTCCGTAATTTGCGGAATTAAGTATTCCCGCTTGCACAGTGAAGCCGTTTTTTTGGGCTCGTTTTTGTATTTTGTCGAATTCCGCAGATTTCAATAAACCATCTACATTTTCAATTACGAATATTTTAGCTTTAGATTGCTCGACAACATCCATAAACGGTTCCCAAAGAACGCGTCTTTCATCGCCGTGTCGCTTCTTATTAAGCAGGCTAAAACCTTGACATGGCGGGCCGCCAATAACAAGATCGGTTTCCGGTATAACGGGTTTTTTGGCTAACCAATCTTCGATGTTTGTACAAAGGCTGTGCTCACCAAAATTGGCGTTATGGGTTTTTACAGCGGCAGAGTCATTATCAATACTGTATATACATTCAAATCCTCCGCAAAATCTTGGATCGGTAAAACCAAGCGTCAATCCGCCGGCACCTGAAAATAGATCAATTATCTTGTACTTCATTATTTTTTAGTAAAAACTATCTTTTTTAAATTCCATCGATAAAGAAACTATGCCGCTCTCTGTTCTTGCAAAGGCAACAGCCCGGAAACACTGGCTTCTAACACCACCATCTGCACAAGATGATTATTAGCATCGTAAGACAAAACAACATTCCAATCCTGCGTTGTTTCTCTAACGATAGGGTTGTCGCTAAAATGAAGTTCCAAAATATCGTCTTCAGGATAGTAGATTGTTTTCATAATTCATTCTCGAAACTAAAGTGATACATCACTGTTTTAACAATAATCGCTTGATCCATGACCACTGCGGCACAAAGTAAGTTATCGGTTCGATGTTGATAGCACTTTGCTATCCATGCATGCTTGTCGTCTTTATAGCTTAACCGCCCTGTTTCGATAAGGTCACTTAACAATTCCTTCGAAATATCACGTTCAATCATGCGTTTTTGAGCATGTTCCGTTACGTGAATAATTTTATTGAAGCGTTGACTATGCACGGTTTAACCGACTGTTTATTTGCTGGGTGAGTTTTCATGCTACCCGCCGCCGTGTTTCCGCGTCAATAACTTTAGGCATGCTGTTTAGCCCGACATTTGTCGCTTCGATATGTCGGGTTACGCTACGCTAACCCGACCGACATTCATCTATTTGAAAATTTTCGTGCTTTTTGTGTTTTTCGTGGACAAAATGTTTTTCAGGCTCAAGAAAGCCCCAAAACATCCTGCATATCGTACAAACCACTGCCCTTGTCGGCCAGCCAAACCGCCGCCCTGACCGCGCCGTTGGCAAAGGTCATCCGGCTGGTGGCTTTGTGGGTGATTTCCACCCGCTCGCCGTCGTCGGCAAACATCACGGTGTGTTCGCCGACGATGTCCCCGGCGCGTATGGTTGAAAAGCCGATGGTAAGCCGGTCGCGCTCGCCGGTATTGCCTTCCCTACCGTAAATCGCGCACTCTTTCAAATCCCGGCCTAACGCGTCGGCTATCACTTCGCCCATGCGTAATGCGGTGCCGGACGGCGCATCGACTTTATGCCGGTGATGGGCTTCGATCACTTCAATATCGGTGTAATCGCCCATGACTTTGGCGGTCATTTCGAGCAATTTAAGTGACAGGTTGACGCCGACGCTCATGTTGGGCGCCATTACTATCGCCACGTCTTTAGCCGCTTCGCTGATTCGGGCTTTTTGCGCGTCGCTGTAGCCGGTGGTGCCGATGACGATCTTTTTTCCGGCCTCGCGGCAAGTCTCGATAAAAGCCATTGACGCATCGGGGCGGGTAAAATCGATCAGCACGTCGAATTGATCGACCACGGACGCCAAGTTATCGACGACTTTAACGCCGACGACGCTGATGCCTGCCAGCTCGCCTGCGTCCCTGCCTATCGCAAGACTCTCGGGACGGGAGACCGCAACGGCCAATTCGGCATTTTTAGCCAACGCCGCCGCCTTGATCAAGCAAAGACCCATGCGACCGGACGCACCTACTACAGCAATACGCATCATGACTTATCCTGTTAATTTGTCGAAAAAGCTTTTTACGCCATCGGTCCATGAGGATTCTTGAGGGCTATGGTGTTTGCCGCTGCCGGACAGGGATTCGCTGAGTTGCTCAACCAATGCTTTTTGTTCTTTGGTCAGATGTACCGGCGTTTCAACCTGCACCTTACATAACAAATCGCCGACGGCTCCGCCTCTGACCGGCTTCACGCCTTTGCCGCGTAGCCTGAACAGCTTTCCGGTTTGCGTTTCGGCGGGGATTTTCAACAGCACTTTGCCGTTCAAGGTCGGCACTTCCAGCTCTCCGCCCAAACAGGCGGTGGGGAAACTGATCGGCACTTCGCAATATAAATTCGCGCCATCTCGAGTAAAAATCTCATGGTCTTTTACCTGAACCTGAACGTATAGATCGCCTGCCGGCCCGCCGTGCTCTCCGGCTTCGCCTTCGCCGGCCAAGCGTATGCGATCGCCGGTATCGACGCCTGCCGGGATTTTTGCGGACAGGGTTTTATTTTCCTGAACCCGGCCCTGACCGTAACACACGCCGCAAGGATCTTTGATCTGTTTGCCGGAACCACGGCAGGTCGGACAGGTTTGCTGTACCGAGAAGAAGCCCTGCTGCATCCTGACTTGGCCGTGGCCGTGACAGGTTGAACAGATAATAGGGCTGGAACCTTTTTTAGCGCCTGAACCGCTACACTCGCCACAGGTAACCAGCACCGGCACTCGGATTTTGGCATCGGTGCCGAATACGGCTTCTTCAAGCGTTAATTCCAGGTTGTACCGCAGGTCCGAGCCGCGCTGGACGCTGCTCCGCTGCCTGCCTCCGCCGAAAATATCGCCGAATATATCGCTGAAACTTTCACCGGCTCCGAATCCGCCGAATCCGCCGGCGCCACGTCCGCCACCCATCGATGCATCGACTCCGGCATGGCCGAACTGGTCGTAAGCGGAACGTTTTTTAGGGTCCGATAAAACTTCGTAAGCTTCTTTAATCTGCTTAAACTTGGCCTCAGCTTCTACCTGGTTGTCTTTATTCCTGTCCGGGTGATACTTCATCGCCTTGCTGCGATAGCTTTTCTTAATCTCTGCATCACTGGCGTTTCTGTCTACACCGAGAAGCTTGTAAAAATCTTCTTTTGCCATGGTTCAATATTCTTTTGTTAAATTTTGGTGATTATCATTGTCTGATATTGCCCCGGATACCCCGTGAAGAGGATAAAAGACGGTTATGTTGCTTTACGGCAATGTCACTGGGGTAATGCGCCCTGCGCATCGACTTAAAAGTCCGTTTACTTGATCAATAATCCATGATTAATAAACCAGAAAAAGGACACGAAGAACACAAAGCTTTTTCTTCGTGAACTTCGTGTCCTTTGTGGTTTTATGCATTAAGTTAATACATAGGGGGATATATCTTACCCCATACCTGCATTTTACTTCTTATCGTCGTCTTTGACTTCTTCAAACTCGGCATCGACAACGCCGTCGTCCGCAGCATGCTCCGAAGAAGCATGCGAGCTTGACGCTTCACCTTCCGACGCCGATTTTTGTGCGTAAACACGTTCAGCCAGTTTGCCTGACAACTCGGTTAAATCATGAGTTTTGGCTTCAATTTCCGCTTTATCGTCACCTTTAACCGCAGTTTTCAGTGCTTCAATCGCATGTTCGATGCCGGTTTTTTCATCGGCGCCGACTTGATCGCCCAGTTCTTTCAATGATTTTTCAGTCGCATGAATCATTCCGTCGGCGTGGTTGCGCGCCGCCACCAATTGCGTCAACTTGCGGTCTTCGTCAGCATGCGCTTCGGCATCTTTAATCATGCGTTCAACTTCTTCATCCGATAAACCGCTGGACGCTTTGATCACAATCGATTGTTTTTTGCCGGTCGCCTTGTCTTTGGCCGACACGTTCAAAATACCGTTGGCATCGATGTCGAATGCGACTTCAATTTGCGGCACGCCGCGCGGTGCGGGCGGAATATCGGACAGGTCAAAACGACCCAACGATTTATTCGCCGATGCGACTTCACGCTCGCCTTGCAGTACGTGAACGGTTACTGCCGTTTGATTGTCGTCCGCGGTAGAGAAAACCTGCGATGCATTGGTTGGGATCGTGGTGTTTTTCTCGATCAGCTTGGTCATTACGCCGCCCATTGTTTCGATACCCAGCGATAAAGGGATAACGTCCAACAGCAACACGTCTTTAACTTCACCACCCAGAACGCCCGCCTGAATCGCCGCGCCCAAAGCCACCGCCTCATCGGGGTTAACGTCTTTGCGCGGCTCTTTGCCGAAAATGGCTTTAACCATTTCCTGAACTTTCGGCATACGGGTTTGACCGCCGACCAAAATCACGTCGTTAATATCCGATGCGGATAACTTCGCGTCTTTCAAGGCCATTTCGCATGGGCCTTTAGTGCGATTAATCAGCTCTTCAACCAGCGACTCCAGCTTGGCGCGTGTCAACTTAACGTTCAAATGTTTAGGACCTGATGCGTCCGCAGTAATGTAAGGCAAGTTCACATCGGTTTGCTGGCTTGAAGACAATTCGATCTTGGCTTTTTCCGCCGCTTCTTTTAAACGCTGTAAGGCCAATGGATCGTTATGCAGGTCTACACCGCTTTCCTTTTTGAATTCCGACGCAAGAAATTCAATGACTCTTGAATCGAAATCTTCACCGCCCAGAAAGGTATCGCCGTTGGTCGATAACACTTCGAATTGGTGCTCGCCATCTATTTCGGCGATTTCAATGATCGAAATATCGAACGTACCGCCGCCTAAGTCATAGACCGCGATTTTGGTGTCGCCTTTAGGTTTGTCCATACCGAAAGCCAATGCGGATGCGGTCGGCTCATTGATGATACGTTTAACTTCAAGTCCGGCGATACGGCCGGCGTCTTTAGTCGCCTGACGTTGCGAGTCGTTAAAATAAGCCGGTACGGTAATAACCGCTTCGGTGACTTCTTCGCCCAAATAGGCTTCGGCATCTTTTTTCAGTTTCATCAAGACGCGCGCCGAAACTTCGGGAGCCGCCATTTTTTTGCCATGCACTTCAACCCAGGCATCGCCGTTTTCGGCTTCGACGATTTTATAAGGCACCATTTTGATGTCTTTTTGCACCACATCGTCTTTAAAACGACGGCCGATCAAACGTTTGATCGCAAATACGGTATTTTTCGGGTTGGTAACCGCCTGACGTTTTGCCGACTGCCCTACCAATACTTCATCGTCACTGGTAAAAGCGATAATGGAAGGCGTAGTACGCGCTCCTTCGCTGTTTTCAATCACTCTTGCGACGCCGTTTTCCAACACCGCAACGCACGAGTTTGTTGTTCCTAGATCTATGCCGATTATTTTAGCCATTGAGTTCTCCAGACTTGAATTTATTTAAAAAAGTAAAAGTTGTTACAGATATAAGGCTGCTTTATTTGATTTCAAGCCTGTTCATCGATGCTGGGAATATCCGCCGGCTTTTTTTCGGCTGCTTTGGCAACCAAGACCATCGCGGGACGGAGCAAACGTCCGTTCAACGTATAGCCTTTTTGAAAAACGTTAACCACCGTATTCGGCTCGGCGCCTTCCACCGCCTGCATGGCCATGGCCTGATGCAACTCGGCGTTAAAAGGCTGGCCGATCGGATCTATCGTTTCAATTTTGAATTTTGCAAATACTGATTCGAACTGTTTAATCGTTAATTCGCTGCCTTCGCGGAATTTTTTCACTTCCTCGCTATCGCCTGTTGCCGCCTGTAATCCCAACACCAGACTGTCTAATACGGGCAATAATTCCTTGGCAAAACCCGTTAGAGCGAATTTATGTGCGTCTTCCAAATCCTTTTGCGTTCTTCTTTTCAGGTTCTCCATCTCCGCCTGCGCGCGAACCGCTTTGTCCCAGTTCTCCTGCGCTTTTTGCTCAGCCTGGGCCAATGCCTGCTGTAACTCTTCAATCGCAGGCTCGTGCTCGGCTAATTCGGTATGCGGTTCTGCAACCGTTTCGCTTTCAGTTTTAACCTGAGATCCAGGCGCTTCCTGATCAGTACTCATTATTCATAGCTCCTTAATATTTAAAATTAATACCCATGCCGGACGGCACAAGAAAATGGATATTATTTATAGTGGGGTCGTTGATTTCGGATTCAAGGCGGCCCCCAACAATTTCGCCGTCACATCGACAAAAGGAATGATTTTCTCGTAGGCCATGCGCGTCGGCCCGATCACGCCCAGAACACCGACCACTTCATCGCTGACCGAATACGACGAGGTCACCAGACTGCAATGATCGAAAGCCCGATAACCGGATTCTTCGCCGATAAAAATCTGTACACCCTCGGCTTTCATGCACTGATCCAACAAATGAATAACGCCCTGCTTTTGGCTGAATGCTTCAAACAGCCCTTTTAGCCGTTCCATATCCGACAATTCGGAAAACCCCATTAAATTGGTTTCGCCGGTCAGCACATAATCGTCTTTTTTATTGTCCCGATCGAACGCCAATTGCGCCATTTTTACCGCATCCAACATGCCCTGGTTCATGCGCTCCTGATCGTCTTGCAAGTCCTTTAAAACGGCTTTGCGCACCGCATTCAGACTACGGCCGGAATAAATCGAGTTTAAATAATTGGCCGCTTGCTGTAATTCGGCGGAACTGAATACTTTGGAGGTATGGATGATTTTATTGTGAACTTCCTGCTCGTTGGTAACGAAAATAACCAACACGCGGGTATGAGATAAAGGCAGGAACTCGATATGCCGCAAGCACACCAGCTCTCTTTTAGGCAAGGTCACCACCCCGGCCATCTGCGTTAATTCCGACAGCAGTCTCGATGCGACGCCGATCATATCATTGCTGTCATCGCTTACCGACAAGCCCTGATGCAACCGAGTTAAATCTTTCGATTCCAGCGGCTTAACCGTCAACAAGGTATCGACAAACAAACGGTAGCCGCTAACCGTGGGCACCCGCCCTGCCGAAGTATGCGGTGAATGCACCAGCCCCAGATCTTCCAGGTCGGCCATCACATTGCGAATCGTTGCCGGACTTAAATTTAAATCCGAATCTTTTGCCAAAGCCCGCGAACCGACAGGCTGACCATCACTGATGTAACGCTCGACCAGCGTTTTTAAAAGCTGTAGCGACCGCTCATTTAAAACTTGCGTATTACCCACACTTACCTCTGCGACCATATTTAGCACTCCATTAACACGAGTGCCAGCGAGGCAAATTATCAGCTCATCAACCTATTGTCAATAAACCTAAAAACCGGTTAATGTTTATATTTCCTTGATATGCCAGTCGCGTCATATCAAAACCATCCGCTCATCTTTCCCGCCGATTTTATTTTTACCCAACCAAAACATTGTAAAACGACAGGCTAAGTGTTTTGCTTCAAATACTCTCTTACAAAATCCATTGATGAAACGACGCCTTTTATGAGCTGGTTTTCCAGTATGACAATGTGATGAATTTTGTGTTCTAACATTAATGTGGCGGTTTCTCTGGCGGATGTATCAGGATTTACAGCGATGACTTTATGCGTGCACAATTCCCAAGCATGTTCAGCTTTGGGATTTTTCCCCTTTTCATAAAAATGCACAATATCCGGATAAGTGATAACACCAAAGCAACGTTGCTTCGAATCAACAACGAGCGCACAACACGATAACTTGTTTGCATCCATCTTTTTTTCAACCATATCAATAGTCTCGCTCATATCTACTGTCGTGATATGTCTATTCATTAATAATGATATTGGTCTATCCATAAACATTAATGCCTAACATAAAACCAGAAAGCCGCAACGCATCCGACCTGCCGTATAATACCGTTTCATCTAATACCCAGCATGATTACACCGGTTTTACACCTTAGTCCAATGCAATCCGTTGCAAAAATACCCGTGCCCAAAGAAACGCCGACCTGACGGGCATTGATTGCCAAGGAGAACGCACTGACGATGACGCTGGGGAGAATCCGCCATCATAAGCACCATATCAACTCCCCACACGCAAAATTTATTGTTAATCTCGTACTGGCGGCGGCGCCAGTACAACTCTCGAGCCATTGCTTTCCGCAGGACTTACTACGCCGGCCGCCTCCATAGCTTCAATCATGGTTGCCGCGCGGTTATAGCCAACTTTGAACCGCCGTTGCACACTCGATATGGAAGCTTTACGGCTTTCCGTGACAAACTGCACGGCTTCGTCATACAAGGCGTCGCTTTCGGCATCGCCATTACCGCCACCCATGCTATAGCCATCACTGGAATCGGAAGGTTCCCGGGTGATGTCTTCCAGATAATTAGGCGGCGCGGTTTGTTTTAAGAACTCAACCACGCGATGCACTTCATGGTCATCGACAAAAGCGCCGTGAGCACGGATCGGAATGCTGGTGCCTGAAGGTAAGAACAGCATGTCGCCGTTGCCCAGCAGGGTTTCCGCGCCGCCTTGATCGAGAATGGTGCGCGAGTCGATGCGTGACGACACCTGGAATGAAATCCGGGTCGGCACGTTGGCTTTGATCAGTCCGGTCAATACGTCGACCGACGGGCGCTGCGTGGCCAAAATCAAATGGATACCCGCCGCACGGGCTTTTTGCGCTAGGCGGGCGATCAGCTCTTCAACTTTTTTGCCGACAATCATCATCATGTCGGCCAGCTCGTCGATGACGATGACGATGCTGGGCAGGGTGCTTAAGGTCGGATATTCTTCGCCTTCTTCCAACGGGTTGATCATTTGAAACATCGGATCCCTGATAGTCTCGCCTCGTGCCGTCGCGTCTTCTACCAGTTGATTAAATCCGGCAAGGTTCCTGACGCCCATTTTGGACATCAATTTATAGCGCCTTTCCATTTCGGCAACCGCCCAGCGTAACGCATTGCTGGCTTCCTTCATGTCGGTCACGACGGGCGTCAACAAATGCGGAATACCTTCATATACCGATAATTCCAGCATCTTCGGGTCTATCATGATCAAGCGCACCTGTTCCGGCGTCGCTTTATAAAGCAGGCTCAGAATCATCGTATTGATGGCGACCGATTTACCGGAACCCGTGGTGCCTGCGACCAATGCATGGGGCATTTTGCCGAGATCGGCAACCATCGGCGTACCGGAAATATCCTTGCCCATCGCCAGCGTCAGCAGGGATTTGGACTTTTCAAACGGTGCCGACACCAATAACTCGCGCAAGGTCACCATTTCCCGCTCACGATTGGGAATTTCAAGACCGACTACGGATTTACCGGGGATGATTTCAACGATACGCACGCTGGTCACCGATAGAGCTCTGGCCAAATCTTTAGACAGCGTACTGATTCGACTGACTTTAACCCCTGCCGCAGGCTGTAATTCAAAACGGGTGATAACAGGGCCGGGATGAAAGCCGACCACGGAGACGACGACGTTAAAATCGGCCAGAATATCTTCCACCAAGCGCGACATTTCTTCCAAATCGGCTTGCGAATAACCGATAACACGGGTGTCGCGATGATCCAATAACTCCAAGGAAGGCAAAACCCCCTGGCTGGCGTCATATTTAACGGCTGGCTGTTTTTTGGGCGATGGATTGTTTTTTGCCAGTTTCTCTACCGGTTTTTCGATAATTGATATAGCTTTGGCGCTGACCTTTCTCTTAGGTTCCGATTTTACAGGATTATTGACCGGCATCTGAGCGCGCTTGGCTGAACGATCCTGCAATAAGCCCAGAACGCTGCTGCAAAAAAAACGGCATATACATACCGTATATTTGCCGATAGCATCGATTAACGCGATCCATGACACTCCGGTAACCAAGGTGACTCCGGCCAACAAAACCACCAATAAAAATAAAGTCGCCCCCGAATTGCCGAGGACTACCAGCAATGCATTACCGGTTTCCTGACCTAAAATACCTCCGGTGTTGCTGGGCAGTTCAATACCAATTCTCAACAGATACAAATTCAATAACGCAGCACCTGAAACAATGGTCGCTATAGAACCTATCCATTGCAGCACGACAACCATTTTTTCCCGACCTTGTCTGCCTTGAGTGTAGATCAAATAACCTTGCCAGAAAATAATGACCGGAAACAGATAAGCGGCCAAGCCGAAACAGCTGAGCATAAAATCAGCGATCCATGCACCAAAAACACCGCAAGCATTAGAGACTGTCTGTACTGATCCGCTATGCGTCCAACCCGCATCCTCGTTACTAAACGTGATCAGCGAAATTAAAAAAAATAATGCGCCTGCGATGAAGCCTAATAAAGCAACTTCTCGCAAACCGCGAAAGGGTTTTTCTTCCATCACAGCAGCCATATTCAACAACTCGTCACATAAATTACTAACAAAACATGATTATAGATCAATAATGATAGGTATAGCATTAATAATATCCGCAATAAACCTCAGCTCGCATTTCTATAATTAACCTCGGTCTATGCCGATAAAACAGTTTACGAAACCCGCTTTCGTCTTCATAATTAATTCTTTGTCTTGCCCCTGCAAAGGATTTTTTAATGAGTGATTCCAGACATTGCCGCCTTTTGATTCTCGGTTCCGGCCCCGCCGGCTATACTGCCGCAATCTATGCCGCACGAGCCAACCTGAATCCGGTTATCATTACCGGCATGCAACAAGGCGGTCAGCTGACGACGACGACCGAAGTGGATAACTGGCCCGGCGATGTTGAAGGCCTGCAAGGGCCTGCCCTGATGGAAAGAATGCTTAAACACGCCGAACGCTTCAAGACCGAGATCATTTTCGATCACATACACTCGGCTGACTTGTCGGCTCGCCCATTTACGTTAACCGGCGATTCAGGCACTTATACCTGTGACGCGCTGATTATTGCAACCGGCGCTTCGGCACGTTATTTGGGGCTGGAATCCGAGGAAGCTTTCAAAGGCAAGGGCGTTTCGGCTTGCGCCACCTGCGACGGCTTTTTCTACCGGAACAAACCCGTTGCGGTCATCGGCGGCGGCAATACGGCTGTTGAAGAGGCGCTTTATTTATCCAATATCGCCTCGAAGGTCATTGTCGTGCATCGCCGCGACAGGTTCCGTTCCGAGAAAATCCTCGCCGACAAGCTGATCGAAAAATCGCAAAACGGCAATGTCGCGATCGAATGGAATCACCAACTGGATGAAGTACTGGGCGACGACATGGGCGTTACCGGCCTCAGAATCAAAAACACCCAGGACGGTTCGACCAAGGAACTGGATGTGCATGGCGTGTTTATCGCTATCGGTCACACGCCCAACACCGGTATTTTTGAAGGGCAACTGGAGATGGAGCACGGCTACGTTAAAGTCAAAAGCGGCATCCACGGAAACGCGACTGCAACCAGCGTTGAAGGCGTATTTGCTGCGGGCGATGTGATGGATTCCGTTTACAAACAGGCCATTACTTCGGCGGGCGCAGGCTGTATGGCGGCGCTGGATGCGGAAAAATTTCTTGATGAATTAAATTAGGCGAAAGACAAAGGGCTAAAGGCGAATAAACCGCGCTCCAACGCAGAGCTGTCTTTTTTCGCCCTGCGCCTTTCGCCTTTCGCCTTTCGCCTTTCAAAAATGCAACTGACTGTTCTCGATCCGAATAACCCCGAACAAGATTTTCCCTCGACAAATAGAGCCCTCCGCGAACCGGACGGCTTGCTTGCCGTCGGCGGCTGCCTGTCCCAAAGCCGGCTGTTGAACGCCTATCGGCACGGCATATTTCCCTGGTACAACCCCGGCGAACCGATCTTGTGGTGGTCGCCCGATCCCCGCTTGGTTTTGTTTCCGAATAAACTGGTTATTTCCCGCAGTTTAAGCAAAACCCTGCGTAAAAATATTTTTACCGTAACCATCGACCAGGCTTTTAATGACGTTATTGCGGCTTGCGCAGATCCCCGCAAAGATGCTGCCGGCACTTGGATAACGCCGGAAATCAAAGCGGCTTATAGGCAACTGCACCAAACCGGATTTGCCCATTCGGTTGAAACCTGGCTTGACGATGAACTGGTTGGCGGGTTATACGGCATTGCACTGGGCCGGGTTTTCTTTGGCGAATCCATGTTTCACACCAGAACCGACGCTTCCAAGGCGGCCTTCGCCACCTTGGTTAAACAGCTTGTGTCCTGGGGCTACCAATTGATAGACTGCCAAGTGCATACAAGGCACCTGGAAAGTTTCGGCGCCGAGGAGATTGACCGGGATTATTTTACCGTCTTACTCGATCGATACTGCGACGCTCCGGCCGCGCCGTCTGCCTGGCAAAGGTTAGATGGCCGCCGCCCCGGCTCTTGTCCCGGTTAACTGCGTTGTATCCGATAGATGGTCAGACCTATGTTCGCCTGCTGGGCAAAATATCTAAAGGCATTAAAATCTTCTTCAGTTAACGGCTGCTCATTAATCCCGCGATCGGCATAAATTAAGCCGATCGGCATTTTGTTGGAAAAAATCGGCATAATGAAACATTCGTTTTTTCCAATCACATTAATATCCCTGAGTGTGTATAACTTGGAATTAACCGAAGGTTTAGCCCAAAAAGCCTGGGTACCGGACAGCGCATGAAAAAAGAGATTGGGCGGCGTTTCTGAAATATTGAAAACGACCTTGTGCTCATAGGTTTCTTTACGCCAGCCCAAAGACAGCCTTTCTCTAAGAGACTGCTTGTCGGCAACCAACAAAGAAAAAATAGTCCGATCCATGCCGATACCCCGGTGGATCCCCTCAAGCGCCGTTTCCAGTAACAGATTAATGTCAATCCGATCGCTTATTATTGAGGTAATGTCCTGCGAGATCTGAAGTTGCAGCTGTTTTTTATCAATAACCGGCGACAATTCGTCCAAGCCAACAAATTGATTGAGGCGGCTTTGAATGAGCATAGAAGCGTCAGTAGCCCCAAATTGACAGGCTATATCAGCCGCAACACTGGTGTTGTTTTGCAGCTTTTCATTGATAACTTTTTTGGATTGATGGGTAAGCGTCTCAATTTTCCTGACACAAGTCTGATATTTTCTTGAACCGGCACCCTCTTTCAATGCCTCGGTGATTTCATATCCTAATTCGACTAATTCAACCCTGGGTTTCTTGGACAAAACGCCCGGCTTAATCGCTTCTTCAATCAAACCGCCTAATTTCCAGGCCTTGCTTAAAGAAACGCCCAGCTCTGCCAATGTAAACCCGAGCACCTTCTTTTCCGCTGCTTCATGGCTGCAATTTCCTTTATTTATCAAAGCTTGAATGCGCTCTCCCTGTTCTCCGCAAAAGCACCAAAAAGAGATCCTGCCAATATGGTTAAGCAACGTGGCAATAAAAACTTCTTCCGGCGATGAATCGTTGGTCGCAAGCGCTATAGACTTTGCGTGTACCGCAGCATGAATAGCTTGGGCGATTTCTTCATTAGCCTGGCGCCTGTTAGTCGCGGACAGAATGGATTCCAAAAAGGAGCAAACCAGCGTTAGTTCGCGAATCACCTCGGAACCGATCATAATAATGGCTCGTGACACGGTAACCATTTTCTGACGCGTTGGATTGTAATGGGGGGTGTTGCTGATTTTTAGTAATTTAACCGTCAGATTCGGGTCCTGCAAAATAACAGAGGCCAGCTCCATAGCGCCTTTTCTATCATCGCTCAAAATATCATGGATGCTGAGCGCCGTATTGGAAAATATCGGCATTTCTTCCGTACACAGCACATGCGTCCACTCATTAAGAGTAAGAGGTTCCGATATGATTTTGGGAGGAACCACTTCCAAGGCCATTTCCATTTTTTCGAGACTTAGAAGGTCGTTCTTTGATGTCATTTGTTCACCTGTAATACTTTTAAGCCCTGCCAAGATGGGCGACATCTACCCCTGCCGGCAAAGATACAATTTGAATTATCATGATAATTCAAATTGTGACGCGAATTATGCTTCATAACGAGTTGGTTGCTGGCGCCTTCAAAAAATCTTTTCTGGTGATGGCGGAAATAGACATGATCACAATTTCTTTGATCTCCAACAACTTCGTATCAATATGCGCCGTTTTGACGGCGGATTAGCGATAGATGCAAGACAGATAAAATTTGCCCCGGTTTTATGCAACATCGCGCCAAAGCGTTGTTAAACATTAGCTCGATACCCTGATGACTTTAGTTCAAACGTCAAATAATATCCTATACCTACCCTTGATGTTCAACAATGCCAGAACTATTGCCACATAATATACAGACATCGGACAAGCTGTCCTCACGCATATAAAAACATTGGGGACTGTGCCGCCAAGCTTTCGGGCTTGCCCTTTTTCAGTATATTGACATTAAATAAGCAAACAGATACGGCCATTTTGGTATTACAACAATACAACACATGGGTTTTCTATGTTTTTACAAAGTTTTTTAGGTTAAAATAGCCGACTTTCGAAGCTGGACGAGTGAGCAGCGATGGTGACCCCAATAAATGCACCTCACTCGGCTTTGAGCTACCTGCATGTATCCGACGCATTTCATCCATTCCGATGGCTACCGCCACCGCGGTCTTAGGTTGTGTGACTGCGGTTATGGTATGTAGCCCACTGCCCCGGTACGAGTCCTCAGTGAACACTCATTATTTGAACGTTTACCGAGAGCGGTCACCAAAAAAGTTTTTTATGCCCAACTTTAGAGTAAAAACATGACAGATTTAGCGCATTACAGAAATATCGGCATCTTCGCTCACGTCGATGCCGGTAAAACAACGACTACCGAGCGGATTTTAAAGCTTACCGGTAAAATCCACAAAATCGGTGAAGTACACGATGGCGCGGCAACCACAGACTTCATGGAACAGGAGCAGGAGCGCGGCATCACCATTCAGTCCGCTGCGACAACTTGTTTCTGGAAAGACCATCGTTTCAATATCATCGACACCCCTGGACACGTTGACTTTACTATCGAAGTATATCGCTCACTGAAAGTTCTTGACGGCGGTATCGGCGTTTTCTGCGGTTCAGGCGGCGTAGAACCCCAATCGGAAACCAACTGGCGTTATGCTAACGATTCTGAAGTATCGCGAGTTATTTACATCAATAAACTGGATCGCATCGGCGCCGACTTCTATCGCGTGGTTAAGCAAGTTGAAGACGTACTCGGCGCCGTGCCGTTGGTTATGACTCTGCCTATCGGCACTGAAGACCAATTCTCCGGCGTCGTCGACCTGCTGACCCGTAAAGCCTGGATATGGGATGATTCCGGCGACCCAATGAACTACGAAATCAAAGACATCCCTGCCGACATGGTGGCGGATGCCGAAAAATGGCGCGAAAAAATGATTGACCAAGTTGCCGATCAATATGACGACGTCATGGAAAAATATCTTGAAGGCGAAGAACCTGATATTGACACCATTAAGCGTTGTATCCGCAAAGGTACGATTAACCTGGATTTCTTCCCAACTTACTGCGGCTCGTCTTTCAAAAACAAAGGCGTACAGTTGGTGCTTGATGCGGTTATCGATTACCTGCCTTGCCCGACAGAAGTTAAACCCCAGCCGGAAGTCGATCTGGAAGGCAACCCAACAGGCACCTTTGCTATCGTTGATGCGGACAAACCGCTGCGCGCGCTGGCATTTAAGATTATGGACGACCGCTTTGGCGCCTTAACTTTCTTGCGTATCTACTCCGGCAAACTGGAAAAAGGCACTTCCGTACTGAATACCTTTACCGGCAAAACCGAGCGTATCGGCCGTATTGTGGAAATGCATGCCGATACCCGTAATGAACTTGATTCGGCTCAAGCGGGCGACATTGTTGCGGTATTGGGCATGAAAAACGTGCAAACCGGTCATACGCTGTGCGATCCTAAGTTCCCCGCAACATTGGAACCGATGGTCTTCCCTGATCCCGTTATCTCACTGGCGATTTCACCGAAAGACAAAGCGGCTTCCGAAAAAATGGGTATCGCGCTGGGCAAAATGATTCAGGAAGATCCGTCTTTCCACGTTGAAACCGATGAAGACAGCGGCGAGACCATTCTTAAAGGTATGGGTGAACTGCATCTTGATATTAAAGTTGATATCTTGAAACGTACTCACGGCGTTGACGTTATCGTCGGTAAGCCTCAAGTGGCTTACCGCGAAACCATCACCAAGCCGGTTGAAGACGAATACACCCACAAAAAACAATCAGGTGGTTCAGGTCAATACGGCAAGATCAACTACATCATCGAGCCAGGCGAGCCAGGCAGCGGTTTTGTGTTTGAATCAGCGGTTACCGGCGGTAACGTGCCGCGCGAATACTGGCCTGCCGTTGAAAAAGGCTTTAAAAGCATGCTGGATAAAGGCGTTCTGGCCGGATTCCCTTGCTTGGACTTTAAAGTTATCTTAACCGACGGAGCTTTCCACGCGGTTGACTCATCTGCGATTGCGTTTGAAATTGCGGCGAAAGCGGCTTTCCGTCAATCGATCCCCAAAGCGGGTCCGCAATTGATCGAGCCAATCATGAAAGTTGATACTTTTACGCCAGCTGATCATGTGGGCGATGTTATCGGTGACCTTAACCGTCGCCGCGGTATGATCAAGTCTCAGGATGCAGGCGCAACCGGTGTTCGTATTAAGTCAGATGTACCTCTGAGCGAAATGTTCGGCTACATCGGCGACTTACGCACTATGACTTCTGGCCGCGGCCAATTCTCTATGGAATTCTCGCACTATTTACCGTGCCCGAAAAACGTGGCGGACGAAGTTATCAAAGAAGTAAACGAACGCAATAAAAAGAAATAAGTTGAAAGCTACGCCGGGCGGCTTGTCCGCCCGGTTACGCCCTCCCCATCGGACCCGTTCACTCCGCAATCCCCCCAACATTGTATTTGCCGCATTCACAGCCAATACAGGCAAAATATACCCCCGCCGCCGAGTTATCCGAAAGATCGATGCGCACTGTAATTTCTTATAAAATTAAAGCATTAAGATGAATTTGCCATTCATTCTACGAATGTCTTTCGAACTGCAAAGCTTGCTCCGGCTCTTTGTCGCTAACCTTGTTTTTTAGCTTGATGGAGTGTACTGCAGATTATCCAGCTCCAGTTGGATACTGCCAATTTGGTCATGGGCAATGCCTATCTGAATGGCTTTATTAATGTAGGACTGGGCCTGCATGGATTTTTTAGGATCAGGTTTGGATGTTTTCAAATCATGAATAATGACTTTCAGCATATTTAACGTGATTGTCTGGTTATTAGGCATTTTTTCGATAGCATCTTCAAAAATAGCAAGAGCCTCTTTAATCTTACCTTCCTTAAATAATTTGACGCCCTGATTATTAATATCAACTAATTCCTGCTTTATCCGGGCGACCAATTTTCCCCCATAATTATCGCCGATAACTGTACTGCACATTTTGTCGATGTCTGCAATAAAAGGCTTATCATCAATGTTAGTTTTAATTAAATCTTCAAGAATTTCATCCGCAATTTCACCGGCCCCGCTCAGATGACTGATTTGCGCCATTTCCAAACGCAATTCTCTGGATATTTGTTTACCGAATTGCTCATGTAATTTAAATGCTTTTTCATAAGGCTTCTGCGCCACTACGCCGTTATTCTTTGCTTTTTGGATCTCGATTTCCAATATGGCCGCCCTAAGCCTTGAGTCGGGATCATTAAAAAAACTCTTGTTCATCTCATTCAATATTTTTAGCGCATCACCGGCTGAGTTGGACTTTAAATGAGCTTTAGCCAAACCCGAAAAATCATTGGATGAGCCATAAACAGAATGCTTACCTAAATTAACAGCGGCTTTATAGGCTTTTTTTGCAACTTCGATATTTTCAATCTTATCGGCTAAGGAGGCCAGCCGCTGCTGCCTTAAGATAGTTTGAGGTGAAATATCAATCGCCCGGTTAAGCGCGGCCAATGCTTCCTGATCATCTCCCAAAGCTTCATACGCCTTCGCCAGCCAGTCATAAGCTTCCAACATCATAGGATATTCCTGAATGAACTGCTTAAGAGACTCTACAGCCTGCGTATAATTACCATCCAAGAAAATGATAATAATCAAACCCAACTTAGCCCAGGGCAAGTCTCTTTCTTGCAGTATTTCCTGGTAAACTCTTTTGGCCGACTTAAAATCCCTAATTAAAAGCGCTAGTTCAGCACGTATTTTTAATACATGTAAGTGCGTTTTTTTATTGCTTTGCTGAAGTAGTTTTTCACAGTTTTGTATCGCCTGGTAAATATTGCCCATGTCTATTTCGCGTTCGATACTGACAAGATATTCCTTGCGGGTAATACATCGTTCGATCCGGGTTGACAATTGCAACCGGTTAAAAGGCTTTATCAGATAATCATCGGGCTTGCAGTCGAGAGCGCTAAGCACCATGCTCTTGCTGTGTTCAACGGTAATCATTATGAAAATGGCATTAAACGGCAACAACTTAAAATGCTTGGCTTCTTCGAGAACCTGTTGACCATTTTTCCCGTCGCCAAGATTATAATCGCAGAGGACAATATCGAATTGGCTGCGCCTCATTTCAACGATTCCGTTAATGCCGGTTCCCGCTTCAACGATATGCCGCGCCCCCAACGAATACAGTATGTGCTTAATGGTTTCCCGTATGATCGCCTGATCTTCGACCACCAGAATCTTTTTTGAGTCAAATTTCATAAAAACCGATATTAACCTTAAATTGGCATATGGAAAATCTTATAATTGCCGACTTCATCGCAAAAATAACGCGAAAACCGTCATCAATAACTTCAAAAGATTAAAAATACAAACCGTAGCACATATTTACGCAGCCTTTTATGTCACTGCTGTAATTAAAGATTTTGACAGTTAAAGAGTACATCTCAGGACGAGACCAGGAATCTGGGCTTCGCCTAGCCTAGACAATAAGTGGGGCGGCTACTTTTGATAGCTCACGCTGAAAAACCGACGTTATCGCGGCCAACAGCACAAAACGAAAGGCTTTATCGAACCGGAATAATCTATAGCCGCCGACCTGACATCTGACGACATCGGGAAAACCAAGGATTCCGCTAAACTTATCGCACTCGAATGCTTAGCGATATGCCGATATTTGGGCTAATCGCAAGATTTTGTCAGTCGGCTTACAAACACATTTATTTTCTTCCTGATAAGAAAGGCACAAAGACAACCGGCTCCAGCTTCTCAACTTCATAACCGTTTTCCGTCCGCGTTACTCGCTGTAATCGTTGACTGCCTCCCTTACCAATCGGGATAACCATCACACTGTCGACAGCCATTTGCTGCAACAGCATTTCCGGTATTTCAGGTGGCGCAGCGGCCACTAAAATACCATCATACGGCGCATGGTCCGGCCACCCCCACCCGCCATCACTGTGCAGAAAACTGACATTCTTGAGCTTCAAATCCCATAGACGGTCTTTGGCTTTTTTCTGTAACGGGGCGATTCTTTCAACGGAATAAACATGATCGACCAGCTGCGCCAGAATTGCCGTTTGGTAGCCACAGCCGGTCCCTATTTCCAATACTCTGGTTAACCGGCCTGACGACGCCAACAGCAGTTCGGTCATTTTTGCGACGATATAAGGTTGGGAAATCGTCTGGTTGTAACCGATCGGCAGCGCGGTATCTTCATAAGCCCGGCTGGCTAAAGCCTCATCCATAAAAATATGCCTGGGCGTATTGCGCATTACCTCCAGAACTTTATTGCTGCTGATACCTTGCTCGATTAACCGGTTGATCATACGCTCACGGGTGCGCAAAGAGGTCATACCTATTCCTTGCAGGCTTTGAATCATAAATCATGCTCCTTGGGCAGCCACACTTTTAAATCATTGATCCGCTCATACCGCGTCAAGTCCACCTGTAACGGCGTAACCGATACGAAGCCCGCATTAATGGCGTAAAAATCAGTTCCGGGACCTGCATCCTGCTCCCCCCCTGGCGGCCCTACCCAATAGATCATCCGGCCGCGAGGATCTTCGCTTTTGACGACCGGTTCCGACTTATGCCGCTGTCCCAACCGGGTTGCCTGATAACCCTTTAAATCGTTAATAACGACATCCGGCACATTGACATTAAGAATAGTGTCTCGCGGCAAGGGATTAGCAATCAATTGCCGTAACAGCGTTACCGCAACATGTGCGGCGGTATCAAAATGCCGAGGGTTGCTCCCGACCAACGAAATGGCAACGGCAGGCAGGCCTAAAAAACGCCCCTCGGTTGCGGCCGCAACCGTACCCGAATAAAGCACATCGTCGCCTAAATTTGAGCCATGATTAATCCCGGCAAAGACCATGTCCGGCTCATTTTCAAGCAAGCCGGTTATTGCCAAATGCACGCAATCGGTAGGAGTCCCGTCAACTTTAGTAAAGCCGTTATCCGCGGCATGGGCGCGCAACGGCATTTCCAGCGTCAAAGAATTACTCGCTGCACTGCGGTTCCTATCGGGAGCCACCACCGAAATTTCGGCATGCCCGCGCAATGCATTGGCTAATGCAATAAGACCTTCGGCCAGGTAGCCGTCGTCATTACTCAATAAAATATGCATTATCAATCGCCCTGAAGCTAATTAAGCTATAAAATCAATCATATTAGCAACAATACACAACAAAATCAGCTCTCGTGGCAAAAAAAAAACTTACTCCAGAAGACAGCGATTTATTTCGTCAAACTATCGGTAAAGTACAGACTGTAAAAAGCGATAAAGTGCTATTAACAGAAGGTAACAAGCCCAAACCCTACCCTAAATCACAGACCGTTAATGTAGCGGAACACCTAAACGGCGCGGCCGATTTTAATGTTGAAAACGTAGGTATTGAAGACTCGCTGAGTTTTGCGGCGCCAGGGTTGCAGCATAGCGTCCTGAAAAAACTGCGCAAAGGCCAGTTTGGACTGGACGCCGAAATCGACCTGCATGGCCTGAACAGCAATAAAGCAAAACGGCAATTGCTGCATTTTCTGCATGACTGCGTAGAAGACGGCTGCCGCTGCGTGCATATCATCCACGGCAAGGGCTATCGCTCGATGGACAACCACCCCGTATTAAAAAACAATCTCAACTTATGGCTGAGACAACACAAAGACGTTCAGGCCTTTTGCTCCGCACCACCGAAAGACGGCGGAACAGGAGCGGTTTTTGTGTTACTCCAGCTGTCGGAAAAATATGATGCGTAAAGCCATTTGGCATGGATTGCCGCCTTTTGTCGACTCTGGACAAGAGCTAGGAATAGACTATACTCGAGTCTCATTTTTAAGCTCAATGGGTAAAATAACATGAACAGAATACTTTTAATTATAAGCGTCTTGCTCTTATCTGGATGCTCGCAAAGAGTCATCGACTTCACCGCTATATCGTCAAAAAACATTGATCTGTCGAAAGGAGCGGATTTCAAGCGGTCTCCGGCTCGGGTTAAGGGTGAGGATAGAAAGCATATCTTCGTCATCTTCCCTACCGGATTTCCAAGCGCCAAGGAAGCGATGGATAAGGCTATCGAAAGCGTACCCGGAGCCGTCGCTTTACTTGACGGCGTGGTTACCACGCACTCTTGGTACTTTCCCGGCATTTACGGTCAAAACTGGAT
This sequence comes from Methylobacter tundripaludum, assembly GCF_002934365.1. Lineage (GTDB taxonomy): Bacteria > Pseudomonadota > Gammaproteobacteria > Methylococcales > Methylomonadaceae > Methylobacter_A > Methylobacter_A tundripaludum_A. The sequence goes on from NZ_PTIY01000003.1 coordinate 308,272, forward strand.
TGAGGTTGAGGGGACGCCTTTGATTGATCCTTTGTTGCTGAAAGGGGGGCATTAACCGCTCACTTTTCGCCATACCAGAAGAAATAACATCAGGCAGTGGCCTTCAATGCCAGGCTACTCCGTTCCCCATTCCTTCGCCTCAGCATCAAGAGAGGAAACAACAATGACGGCCGATACCGATATAATCCACCAAGAGCTCCTGGAAGAAGCGCAAACACATTTGGGACACTTGCTTCACTTTGCAGTGCAAAAACCCGACCTCGACTTAAAAGACGAATTCATAGGCAGAACAATCCCGCTGTTACACAAAAACATAAAAGATCTGTCGCCCCAAGAACGAATAGACTTATGGTCGACTTACAATGAATTATCAATATTACTCTATCCGGTTACACCCGAAAGCCTGGAGGTAGCGGAGGACTTGAATAAAGATCGAAAAAACAGGATAAGAGGCGTTAAGGGAGAACTGCAAGGATTGCTTGGTTTTTTGGTGTTTTTTGTTGTTCTTTTCGTGTTGGCTCAGGGCTATTCCCTCGTTCTGGAAAAAACCATCACTAATATCGATACACTGGACAAAGAATACATCAGCCTAAAAGAATCTGAATCCACGGCGAGAACCGCAAAAAACGACGCTGACGAGAAATCCGAGCCGCTGCTCTCCATTCTTGCGAAAAAGAAAATGAATGAAGACCAAACATTGTTGTCGGCACGTAAGGCGTGTGAATTAATTGATTTTATATCCACATGCTCACCAAAACAGGATGCCGAAAATAATGCATCCGATAGCGCCCAATTACAGCCCAAAGTCATTATAGAAACCGTAAAAGCTGTCGCCGCATTACTCAACGTTCTCCTGCTCCCCCTACTCCTGGGTTTTCTGGGGGCTATCGCTTACCTGGCTCGAAATACAATAAACCAGATTACCAGCAACAGTTACATACCATCATGGCCCGGACGCTACAGTATGCGCGTCCTATTGGGAGGTTTGCTCGGTGTAATGGGCCCATTGCTGTACTCTTCAGACAAGATCGACGAGATCGGAATGAACCTGCTGCTGTTCGCCTTTTTGTTGGGATATAACGTCGAACTGGCTTTCTCCATCTTTGACCGCCTCATTACCTACGCCAAGGACAAAATAAAAGCCGAACCCAAGCCGTTAACTATATCAAGCCCTAGCAACCCAGATTCCGCTACAGAGGCGCCCAAGCCACCAACAAATCCGCGACCGGCTACACCAACACCACCGGATAGTGGGGCAAATAATACGGGATAATAAGGCAATTCTCCGGTTACCTACAACGCGTCACAGGCAAAATTCGGGACCCGTGAAAAAATATGCTTTACCGTTAGCTTCGCATACGAATAAGAAGAACATTGGTCCGAAGCACTGGTGAGACAGGGTAATCCTGACGGGACAAGCAACCAACAAAACCGGCTGCTTGTCCCGTCATCCTACACGCTATTAAATATCTGGGGGCTAAAAACTCCTCCCACCAAGGGCTTTTATCCGCACGGCCGAAAAAGCGTCAAGATCCTCTACAGCCGCCGCCGTTCGGCGTATCAGTTCCAGGTTGCAATCCAAATTCATCATGCCGCCCACAGCGAGCGTGACGATCATCGCCTCGAAAGCATAAACAAGATGGACGCGGTATCGTTGCATCAGCAGGTCATTATCAACGCCGGCCACCCCATTATCCGCCAGCGCTTGAGCATACTTGGCAAGCAACTCCGCTTCGTGAAGCCTGCGCATTTCAGGACTAAGCGCAGTCGACAGAAAATAAGCCACATCGCTGACGCCTTCGCCGACACGGACCAGTTGCCAGTCAAGAAAACCAACCTTTGATCTGTCCTTGTTCCAGAATAAATTACCGGGATGACAGTCGTGATGAACCAGCGTTTGCGGCGCATCGGAAAGAAAGCGCATCGCCGAACGGCGATGCCGGGCATACTGAACGGCGGACGCATGCAGAACAGGAGGTATAAGCGTCCCTGCCTGCCTTAAACCGCGTTTCATCAACGGTACCGCCAGAACCGTACCCAGGAAATCTTCCAAAACCCGAACCGGCCCCGCCAACCAGCGATAATTTGGGTCATTATTCACGCTGTTCCAAAACCGCGCATGACAGTGGGCAAGCTGTTCGACAACCAAAACCGCTTGCTCAAATGTCAAGGTATCGCTGGCGGCGCTGGCGATACCGTCAAACTCCGCAACATCGGCAAGCACCAGCGTCGCCCCCCAGCCAAACCGGCTTTGCGCCGCCAAACAAATAGGCTTGTTAAGAGGCACGCTCTGCGCCAATTCATTATAAAAACGCACTTCGGTATGCAGCAGCTGCGGCAAAGCGGTAATCGTCTTCGCCCGCCACGCCAATGACGGTAGTTTTACAAACCACCGGCTCGGCAGGCTGTCCGGGCCGTCATGCTCGACGGCGACGCAAACCCGCGTAGTCGTACCGACGTCAACAGCAACAACATCCACGTTGCTAACGGCGGTGTCGGCATCATGTCTGTCGACAACCTGCTGAGCCCAGGCAACCGTTAAATCGCCAGGCCGGCTTGCGAGAATGCTTTGTTTCATTGTTATGTCTGGCTTTTGATGCGGGTCTGTATACTGATTTGAGCTATAGTGGGAAGCAATACAAAAACTTATTGGTCCAACAATAGCTAATAATGCGGCGGTACTTCTTCGGCATTTTCGCCGCCCGCACCTTCGGCAGACAGGCTTTTAATACGCTCGTTGAGCATTGTGCAAGTCGCTTCCAGGCGGTCTATCTGTTGCTGTTGTCCGGCGACTATCTTGTTTAAGGCTTGCAGCAAATCTTCCTGGTAAGCCGCTTTTATTTCCAATTCGATTATGCGTTCATCGTTCATAAGGCGGCTTAAATCACTTTTGAAAACTGTTGTTGTTTTTGCGCCAGATATTTGTCGAACACCATGCAAATGTTGCGGATCAACAAACGGCCTGCGGACAACACCTTGACGCCTTCTGCCGATAGCATCAACAAACCGTCGGCCTGCATCGGCGCTAATGCCTCAAGTTCCTTGGCAAAGTAAGAAGCAAAGCTAATGCCGAACTGTTGTTCGACAGCGGCAAAGCTCAGATCGAAATGGCAGATCAGCTGGGTGATCACGGCGCGGCGCAGCTTGTCGTCATCATCCAGCTCGACGCCTTTAAATACCGGCAATTTGCCTTGGCTGATCAGCTGGTCGTACTCGTCCAGCTCTTTGACATTCTGGATATAGGCGTCGCCCACCCGGCCGATCGAGGTAATGCCCAAACCCACCAGATCGCAGTCCGAATGCGTGGAATAGCCCTGGAAGTTGCGGTACAAATGCCCCTCGCGCTGCGCAACGGCCAGCTCGTCATCGGGTTTGGCGAAATGATCCATGCCGATATAGACGTAACCGGCTTCGGTCAGCCGTTGCCCGACCATCTGCAAGATAGCCAGCTTGACGTCGGGCGTCGGCATATCGGCGTCGTTGATCTGGCGCTGGGTTTTAAACCGTGCGGGCATGTGCGCGTAGTTGAAGATCGAGAACCGATCCGGCGCTACCGCCAAAATTTTATCCAGCGTCTTGGCGAAAGTCTCCACCGTTTGCAGCGGCAAACCATAGATCAAATCGATATTGGTCGAGCGAAAACCCTCGGCGCGGGCGGCGGCTAACACGCTGAAGGTCTGCTCTTCGCTTTGCAGGCGGTTGACGGCTTTTTGCACGGCCGGATCGAAATCCTGTAGCCCCAAACTGACCCGGTTAAAGCCCAGCTCGCGCAGCTGCTTCATGGTCTGGCCGTTGGTTTCACGGGGATCGACTTCTATGGAATATTCGCCCTTGTCGTCATTCCTTAAGTGGAAATGTTCGCGGGTGACATCCATCAGGGTAAGCATCTGCTCGTAACTTAAGAATGTCGGCGTGCCCCCGCCCCAGTGCAATTGGTTGACCACCCGGCTGGAGTCGAACAAATCGCCCTGCATCGCAATTTCCTTGCACAGATTGGCCAGGTACGGTTCCGCATGTTTGCGGTTTTTGGTGACGATTTTATTACAGGCGCAGTAAAAGCAGACGGTATCGCAAAACGGGATATGAAAATACAGCGACAGCGGCCCGCCTGCGGCATTGGACTTTGCGATGTGCCGGCGGTATTCCCGGTCGCCGAAGCCTTCGTGCAATTCCAGGGCGGTCGGGTACGAGGTATAACGCGGACCGGCCTTATCGTAGCGGTTAATCAGGCCCAAATCGAATTGTATAGATTGATCCATCATTTTACTTGGCTGTTGATGACGATTTTATGGGAGCTTTTATCCGCCAACGTGACCTGCTCGATAACGCCGATCAAGTCGCCGGGCTGTTGTGTCGCTCCGCCGGATTTGGAAATGCGCGCCAGCAGCTTGACTTGCTCGAAATTCGACAGCTTCATGTTTGGCATCATCGCCATCGCATCGGTCAAGCTGACGGTTAACGGCAAGTCGGAAACCTGTTTGCGCACGATAGCCAGCGGCATTTTGGGGCCTGATAAGGCCTGGGCGTAAATGAAAACGGTGTCGTTTGGATTGGTCGATTTTTGCAACTCGGCCGCCAAGCTCACCTGAACGTCAATGGTCGCCGTTTCAACAGGTTGCGCGGGTTTCGATTCCGCTGGCGCGGCAGCGCCTTCCTGCATCTGGGTTGCAAGCTTGGCCAGCAGGCCTTGTATTTCCTGCCGGGCTTCCGAACCCGGCGGCAACTGCGCTTCCAGTTTTTTCCACAAGTCCATTGCCGCGGCGAAATCGCCTGTTTGCCCTTTCGCCATGCCGCCCAGCCACAGGCCGGTTACGTTATTGGGCTCCATCGCCAAGGCTTTAAATATCAGTTCCGAAGGTTTTCCGCCTAATTGTTCGTTGTTGGCAAAAGCCAGCGCGTCGGCATAAAGCAGCATGATTTCCGGTTGATCGCCTAGCAATTTATAAGCACGTTCAAAGGCGGCAACGGCTTTAGGATATTGCTGCAAATATTTGTAAGACCGGCCCAGCATAGTCCAGCCCAGCGCATCATCCGGCTGTTTTTCCAGACGCTCGGCTAATCCTGCAACCATCTTGCTGATTTGTTCCTGCTCGGGCGTTGCCGCAGTTTGCTCGGCCTGGCCTAATGACCGATAGCTGCCTAATGTCCAATAAAGCGAACCCGCGAGTAAAGGTATTGCAACAATCAGCACGGACGCCATCCAACGCCCCTGGGAGGGTGATATTTTTGCATGACTGTCTATATCGAGATCATCGCTCAAGGCCTGTTCAAGCTCGACCCGTTGCTCATCATATAGTTCTTGAGTTAATGCACCAGCCTGCAACTGCTCTTTAAGCTCGGCCAACCGCTGCCGGGCGATAGCGATATTACGCTGATCCTGGTCCGCCTCTGCAACTGGATGCTTTCTCCATAACGGAGGCAGCACAAACAGAAAAGCGATTAATACCATTACGCTGACGATCAGCAAAAATAACATATTCAAGACTGGTCACTCTCTTCCAATAAGCTGCGGATTTTTTGCTGCTTTTCAGCGTTGATTTCAACATTTGCTACGTTTTTTTTGCGCCGGGCGAATAAAAACACTGCAATTAAACCGATCAGCAGGAACACAGCCGGTCCTATCCACAACAGACCGGTTTTGAGCTTGAACGGCGGATTGTATAAAACGAAATCGCCGTACCGGTCGGTCATAAATTGGGCTATATCCTGCTTTGATTTGCCTTGTTGCAGCATTTCGTACACCTGCCTGCGCAAATCCGCGGCCAGTTCCGCATTGGAATCGGCGATGGTCTGGTTTTGGCAGACCAGACAACGCAATTCCGAGGTCAGGTTTTCGTAGGCGGCTTGTTGCTCAGGATTGGCAAACTGCCGGTATTCGACGCCGGCGCAGGCCATGCCAGCCAGCGCCAACAGAAAAATGACAGATAAATGTTTCATTAGTTTTCGGCTTGTAATTTGGCGATCAAAGGCAGGAAAGTTTGCTGCACATCTTCAGGCGTAACCGGTCCGGTATGCTTGTAGCGGATCACACCCTGCTTATCGATGACGAAGGTTTCCGGCACCCCGTAAACGCCCCAGTCGAGGCCGATGCGGCCATCCTGATCCATGATGCTGACATCATAAGGGTTGCCCAATTGCGCCAGCCAGCCTAAGGCGGCTTCCGGCTCGTCCTTGTAATTCAGGCCGACGATAACAGCGGCTTTTTGCTGGGCCAATTGGTTTAGTACCGGATGTTCGGAACGGCACGAGGCGCACCACGACGCCCACACATTAAACAGCCAGACCTTGCCTTTTAAATCGGTTGGAGATAATTTCTCCGCAGGCGCTTGAAGCTTGGGCGCGGAAAACGCCGGGGCCGGTTTGTCGATCAACGGCGAAGGAATCTCGCTGGGATGAAGGTTCAAACCCAGCGCCAGAAACACCGCCATCACGATGAATAATATTAACGGGAGGATGTACTTAAGCATTAACCGGCACCTTCGCAGACGTTATTTTATAGCGCCTGTCGCAAGCGGCGATTAAGCCGCCCGCCGCCATGAACAGCGCGCCCAGCCAAATCCAGCGGATGAACGACTTGTAATAAATTCGTAGACTCCAAGCGCCCTTGTCGCCGAGCGGTTCGCCTATCGCAACGAACAGATCCCGAAACAATCCGGCGTCGATAGCCGCCTCGGTCATCGGCATTTTTTGCACCCGGTAAACCCGTTTTTGCGGCTCCAGTCTGGCGACTTCTTTGCCATCATAACTGACGGTCACCTTAGCCTGTTCGGCAACATAATTAGGCCCTTGGGTTTGTTTGACGCCGTGGAATTCAAAGATATAACCGGACATATCCAGCTTGTCGTCGGGGGCCATGCGCACATCTTTTTCGACGCTGTAAACCGAGGTCAGGGTAATGCCGATCACGAATACGGCTATACCTAAATGCGCCACGGTCATGCCGTAAAAACCGGCCGGTACGGTTTTCAGGCGCTGCCAGGAAACACCCTGCGGCCCCATCCGGTCGACAAAAGACATTACGGTCATCGCAATTGTCCACAACGCCAACGTTAAGCCCAATACCGCACCCCAGGAGTAAAAAGGCATGACCAACGGAATCAGCAAACCGACGGCGACGCAGGCTAAAACAATCCAGCGCACCCGCAGGGCAATCACGTTGATATTGTCTCTTTTCCAGCGCAATAACATGCCCAAGCCCACGGCTATCGCCAGCGGCGCCATTAGCGGAATGAACACGGCGTTAAAGTACGGGGGGCCGACCGAAATCTTGCCCAATCCCAACGCGTCAATGACCAAGGGATACAACGTGCCCAGCAAGATGCTGGAAGCGGTTACCACCAGCAACACGTTGTTTAGCAATATCGCCGACTCTTTGGACACCAGCTCGAAGGTCGCGCTGCTTTTGACGTAGGGCGCTCTTATCGCGTACAGCAATAACGACCCGCCTACCACGATAGCCAGAAATATCAGTATGAACAAACCTCTGGCCGGATCGCTGGCAAACGCATGTACCGAGGTTAACACGCCGGAACGCACCAGGAAGGTACCGAGCAGGCTTAACGAAAACGCAAAAATCGCCAGCAATACGGTCCAGGTCTTGAACACGCCGCGTTTTTCGGTGGCGGCCAAAGAGTGAATTAGCGCGGTGCCGACCAGCCAGGGCATGAATGAGGCGTTTTCGACCGGATCCCAGAACCACCAGCCGCCCCAGCCCAGTTCGTAATAAGCCCACCAGCTGCCTAATGCAATGCCTATGGTTAAAAACATCCAGGCGATGTTGGTCCAAGGTCTCGACCAGCGCGCCCAGGCCGCATCCAAACGGCCTTCCAGCAAGGCCGCAATCGCAAAAGCGAACGCCACCGAAAAGCCGACATAGCCCATATAAAGCATCGGCGGATGGATAGCCAAACCCGGATCCTGAAGCAAGGGGTTCAAGTCGCGCCCTTCGATAGGAGCAGGGAACAGCCGCTCGAACGGATTCGAAGTCAGCAATAAAAACAGGATAAAACCGATAGAGACCAGCCCCATTACGCCTAAAACGCGGGCGACGGTAACATCGGGAATCGCGCGACTGAACAACGCAACCAAGCCCGTCCAGCAGGACAGCACCAGCGCCCAAAGCAATAACGAACCTTCATGCGCGCCCCAGACGCCGGAAACCAGATACAAAACCGGCAAGGCGGTATTGGAATTAGTCGCAATGTATTTGATCGAAAAATCATGGGTCAGGAAGCCATAGGTCAGACAGCCGTAAGAAACGACCATGAACAACAGCTGGCCGAATGCGGCGGGCCTTGCGACGCTAATCCAGCCGGATATGGACCTGGAAGCGCCGATGATCGGCAGCATTCCTAAAACAACGGCCATGCATAAGGCCAGAATCAGCGAAAAATGTCCCAGTTCTGCAATCATGATTATTGCCCTGCAACCGGTGCTGGCTGGTTTTTCAAACTGCCTTTTACTTCCGGCGGCATGTAGTTTTCGTCATGCTTGGCCAACACTTCTTCGGCGATAAACACGCCCTGCGCATTTAGCCTGCCGTTCGCAACAATGCCCTGGCCTTCCCGGAACAGGTCCGGCAGGATGCCCGTGTATTCGACGGTCACATCCTTGCTGAAATCGGTCAGTTTAAAGCGCACCATCAACCCGTCATTCGGTCTTTCCACAGAGCCTTTAATAACCATGCCGCCCAAACGAAACAAGGTGTCTTTTGGCGCTTTGCCTTCGACGACATCGGTGGTCGAAAAAAAGTACATCAAATTTTCATTGAAAGACTTGAGCGCGAACCCCGTCGCAAGCCCCGCTCCAATAACCATCAGGCCGATTAACATTAAACGCTGTTTTCTGGCTGGTTTCATGATTTATTGCCGTTTTTGCTTAAGCGCCAGGGCGCGTAAAAACTGTCTGCGTTGCACAACCGGGATAATAATATTGGCAAGCAACACGATGAAAGTCAGACCGTAAGAAGTCCAGACATAAAAGGCGTAGCCGCCCATTGCGAAAAATTCCTGCATCGTCATTATTTGGACTCCGAGATCATGTTCTTAACCCACTGCGCATTGCGTTCGCGCAGCAACAATTCGGTGCGCGCCCGTTGCAACATCGCAATCAGGTAATAAAACTTGAACGCTACCGCCATCAACAACAGCGGTATCAACATGCTGACATGAATCGACGGCTTATCCATTTTCGTTACCGTCGGGCCTTGATGCAGCGTATTCCACCACTCGACGGAGTAATGAATAATCGGGATATTGACCACGCCGACCAGGGCCAAAATAGCCACAGCCCTGGACGCGGTGCGCTTGTCGTCTATCGCGCCGTAAAGCCCGATGACGCCGAGATACAAAAACAGCAATATCAATTCCGACGTTAACCGCGCATCCCAAACCCACCAGGTTCCCCACATCGGCTTGCCCCACAAGGAACCGGTCACCAGCGCGATAAAGGTAAAGCTGGCGCCAATCGGCGCGCTGCTGATCGCCACAATCTCGGCCAGTTTGATCCGCCAGACCAGGCCTATTGCACCGGCAACGGCCATCACCACATAAATGAACAGCGACATCCAGGCGCTGGGCACATGAATATAGATAATACGGTAGCTATCGCCCTGCTGGTAATCCGCAGGCGCAAGATACAAGCCGCCGTAAAGACCTACGGCTGTCAGCAGCAGGAAAATAACCGTCAGCCACGGCATCAAACGCTGGGTAAACGCGTAAAAATGCGGCGGGGAGGCCATCCGGTGGAAGAAGCGGACTACGGGATCAGGGATTAAAAACATGAAGCATCAGGTTCAAGGTAAAAGGTAAAAGGTGCAAGGATGATCTGTTTATAAGCTTGTGAGGCAACTCAACCGCAATGAACGGCAACCCCGGCATTACTTATATCCGGTTAATAATTTGGCCCACTATTCTACGAGATATTATCAACTAATACTCATTTTTAATGCTGCTGCGGTCGGCAAAGGCGCTAAAACCAAGGCCATCAATAGAATGGAAATCAGAATATTAATTTGCGCATCGACCGGCAGGCCTCCACTTGCCATCTGCACCGCATTACCGGCAAAAATCAACACCGGGACATACAACGGCAAAACCAGCAGCGACAAAATCATGCCTCCCCGGCGCAGCCCGACGGTTAGCGCCACGCCGATAGCCCCTATCAGGCTTAATACCGGCGTACCCAGCAGCAAGGTCAGCAACAGGATGCCCAGCGAATGATTGGGCAGGCCTAAAAAAACCGCCAACAGCGGCGCGACGATCAATAGCGGCAAGCCGGTCACCAACCAGTGCGCGACGATTTTAGCCAACACCAGCACCGAGGTCGGATGCGGGCTTAATAGCATCTGCTCCAGCGAACCGTCGTCAAAATCCGAACGAAACAAGCTGTCCAGCGACAGCATCGCCGCCAGTAACGCGGAAACCCAGATGATACCCGGCGCGATGGCTTGCAATAAATGCGGCTGCGCGCCGATACCCAACGGGAACAGCGTGATGACCAGGATAAAAAACAGCAACGGATTGGCTATTTCCGACCTCCGCCGTAAAGCCAAAACCAGATCGCGCCGAATAACGGCAAAAAATGCGCGGGATAAAGACATCAGGATAGATTAATACGCTGGACATCGACATCATGCAAAGCGATGTCATGATGTGAGGTGAGAACAATCATTCCGCCGTTGGCGCAATGTTCGATCATTAAGGTTTCGATAAGGGCAATGCCCTGCTTGTCCAATGAAGTGAACGGCTCGTCGAGTATCCACAACACATTTTCGGTAATCAGCAATCTTGCCAAAGACAGCCGTCTTTTCTGTCCAGCGGACAATGCCTGAACGAGAATGTCGTCATAGCCAGTCAAATGAACTTTGGCTAAAGCCTGGTCGATGGAATATGTCCCTACGTTGCTTAAGGCCAAGGACATTTTTAAGTTTTCCAGGACCGTCAGCTCTTTTTTAATGCCGTCCAAATGGCCGACATAAGCCATCTGTGCATAAAACTGGCTGTCTTTTACCGCGTCGCCGCACCAGCGAATCTCGCCCGCATCCGGCTCCCGGAATCCGCATAAAATGCGCAACAGCGAGGTCTTGCCGCTGCCGTTTTTGCCTTCCAGCAATAAAACCTGCCCGGAAGCCAACTCGAAAGCCAGCTGTTCAAACAGCACCCGGTCATCGCGGATGCAGCTTAAGCCCGTGCCTTCAAGAGAGTATGTTGATTGTGTTTGCATTACTAAATTGGGTATTGCGCGATACGGCGGACTAATTTACCACGAAGACACGAAGAGCATGAAGGTTAAAAGAGCAAAGCGTTTTCTTAATGATATACAGCAATTGTCGAGGGTGGTATGAAGTTACTGCTTTTTCTTCGTGTTCTCGGCAATTACTCCTGCATTGCTCTACCTCTGCCTCCATGCAGTCGTTCGTGTCTTCGTGGTGAATATTTATAACCTTAACTGGCGAGTAATCGCTGCCGCATAGTTTCATAAAGCAGCACACCGGTTGCAACCGATACGTTAAGGCTTTCCACCCGGCCCAGCATAGGCAACTTGACCAATATATCGCATTGCTCCTTGGTCAAACGTCTTAAACCTTTGCCCTCGGCGCCCACGACCAAAGCCATAGGCACGGTGAAATCGGTTTGATAAGCGGTCTGCGTTGTTTCGCCCGCCGCGCCCATGACCCAAATGCCTTGGTCTTTGAGCCAGCGCAAAGTTCTGGACAAATTGGTCACTTGGTAAACCGGCACCGTTTCCGCCGCGCCGCTTGCCACTTTACAGACCGTCGGGGTAATCCCGGTGGCATTGTCTTTAGTGATAATCACGCCATGCACGCCGGTAGCGTCGGCGGTTCTAAGACAAGCACCGAAATTATGCGGGTCCTGCACATTATCCAGCACCAGGAATAAAGGCGTTCCCTGCAATGTTAATACAGCATCCTTCAGGTCGCTTTCCGATAACTCGCCGGGCATTTCGACTTCGATAACGATGCCTTGATGGTTGTTGCCTTCGGCAAAGCGGTCCAGTTTTTTCCTGTCGATTTTTTCGGGCTCTATGCCTAGATCGAGCAAGCTATCAATCGCCTGCATCAAGCGTTTATCCTGCCGTTGTACGTCTACCCAGGCTTTGCTGATTCTTTTCGGCGAGTAATCGAGTGCGGCTTGTACCGAGTGCAGGCCGTAGAGTTTTGTTAGCTTCATAGTTCTGGCCCGATAAGAACATTATTGAGTGTTTCTGTTTTACAAACTACAACATTACCCATCATCCCTGATAGCTGCGCTTTTAACCCATCAAGCATCCTAATATCCGTATGGTTCTTACAAACAATCAGTAGTTTATAATTCGGATCAGCATCCCCTAATTCATTTGTTTTTCGATATAACCTTTCAATAACAGCAATGGAACCACACCATTTTTTGCAAAATTCGATCTTAATCTCTTTCCATGCCGTTTTTATTATTTTGTTTTCTTCTCGTTTGGTTATGTCGCCACCTGTAACTTCTCGTAGCTGTTGAAGTTCTTCTGCAATCGAGACATGACAATTATGTATCTGCTCTTCTAAATCGCTCAATTCTATTAGCTGAACATCATTATTCTTTACTACAAAATAATCGACTTTATTGACAATGCCTGCATGAAAGCCAATTGCTTTAGCAATGCCGTCTCCGTCATCAATTTTAAATGCTCGTGACGTGGATGATTCAATTATTCCATCAGCGCAGTCGGCATGTACAATGGTTTGCAAATACTCACTTTTATCGAACATGGTCTTTTACAAATCGCTAAAGTACAGTTGCTCATAAGCTGAATTCAGCAATTCTCGTGCTTCAATCAGTTGCTGATCAGAATTCTTGGACTCAAATTCAAACAACTTACCATCTAAATCCACGAAATGTACCGATAGGAAATCTTCTACATCAATTTTCTGCTTTTTCAGATTAACTTCCAAGGCTTTTAATAGATCTGTGCTGTGTGTGGTGATAACGATATTAACACCAGCCTGCGCTAAGACTAACAGTACCTCCATTAACTTAACTTGCCAATCAGGGTGTAAATTGGTTTCCGGCTCATCAATGAAAACGAAAGAACCTTCTGTAATTACGTTATGTTTTAATAAGGCTTGAACCATACCCAAGTTAGTCATGCCAAAAGAAACAAGATTTTTAGATATTTCTTGGCCGGATTTATTATCTTTAAAGCTTAAATTATCGCCTTTAAAGATAAACTCGCCACCTAAAGCATCTTCTAACAAATCGGTAGCTGCTGCAAAAGCACCTGATGTTTTAGTTTTGGTATTTAACGCATCATCCAAATCATAAAAATATTTTGGCACACCTGTTAAAACATCACTATTTTTCTTTCCGAGTAATCTTGGGCGAATTTGATTATTTTTGGCCGATTTTAATGCGTCTCTCACTTTCCAATAAGCGGGTGATTCAAAAAAAACCACACTGGATAAGCCTGATACTTCATCAATAAAATCAGCACCTAAACTAAAACTCCTTTTATTGCCACTTAATTCGATCACTAAAAGGTCATCAACTGCAATTATTATCTTTTCTTCGTCAAAGCTGATTAACTCGCTAAGTGTAGAAATTTGAAAATTATCTTTTAGTTCATTTTCAATATGAATAGCAAAAAAGTCAGCGTAATACTTTTGAGGATTTATAAGTTGCCGCAGAAAATCATCAAAGTTTTTATTAATGGCCTCAGAGATGCTTTTAATGGAGCTCCTCTTGGTAGGTTTAAGTTCATTTAAATATGTTTCATAGTAAGTATGTATTTTTTCAACATCACCTACTTTTGAGGTTGCAAAAGCCAGATAATCATCAATCTTCCAGCTACTGGCTTCTTCAAACTCTTTTTGCAACTTATCAAGAGTGAGCTCAATTCTTTTTGTAGCCCATAAATCATTTTGACCCACATAGCTAATACCGTTCGCAAAAGTTTGCAATTGAAGTTGAATTTGTCGAATCGTCTTGTTTACAGACTCATGATAAACATTCTTGTTAATGACATTTAAAATAGAATACAACGACTTGGTAAAAAAACTTTTACCTGTTCCATTCGGGCCGGTAATTACCGTCATCGGGCGAATTTTAAACTCCGCCTCCTTTAGCTTTCCCAGATTTTTGACTTTTACGTCAATTTTCATACAAATCTCTTTATAATTTCACAGCTATAGCAACGTTATTTCTTACGACGTCTTTTCTTAGGCTTGGTAGCGATTGCAACTTGCTTTTGCGCCAGCTCAAAGTCAATCTTCTTTTCATCCAGATCGACACGGGCAACCCTGACCTTGACGCTGTCGCCCAGACGGTAATTAATGCCGGTGCGCTCGCCTCTTAACTGGTGACTGGTTGCATCGAAATGAAAATAATCCTGCGCCAGATTGCTGATATGGACCAAACCTTCAACATAGATTTCAGCCAGTTCGACAAAAAAGCCGAACGAGGTGACCGCGGAAATAATGCCGGGGAATTCCTCGCCGACCTTATCCATCATATATTCGCATTTGAGCCAGCTCACCACGTCGCGGGTGGCGTCATCGGCGCGGCGCTCATTGGCTGAGCATTGCTCGCCCAACACCACCATATCGGGTACGCCGTAGAAAAAGCTTTCCACCGGTTTGCCTTGCAAACAATGCCTGATCGCGCGATGCACCAACAAATCGGGATAACGGCGGATAGGCGAAGTAAAATGCGCGTAAGCCTCCAGCGCCAAGCCGAAATGACCTTTTAATTCGGGACTATAAACGGCCTGCGACATCGAACGCAACAATACGGTCTGGATCAAATGCGCATCAGGCCGGTCTTTAATCGACTCCATCAAATGCATATAATCCAGCGGCGTCGGTTTTGCGCCGCCGCCCAAACTCAAACCCAGTTCGCCAAGAAAGGTTTTCAGGTTGAGCAACTTGTCGGCACTTGGGCCGTCATGTATCCGCAACAGCTTGGGCATTTTTTTATTGTTTAAAAAACGCGCCGCCGCCATGTTCGCGGTAATCATGAACTCTTCAATCAACTTGTGCGCATCGTTGCGCACTACCGGCACTATTTTTTCGATTTTACGCTCGGCACCGAAAATAATCCGGGTTTCCTGGGTGTCGAAATCCATCGCGCCGCGTTGTTCGCGACTCACCCGCATCACTTTGTAAAGTGCGTACAGCTCCTGCAAATGCGGCATCAAGGCTTTATGTTTTTTTGCTAAAACTTTATCGCCTTCAACCAGCATTTTTGCCACTTCGGTGTAGGTCAGCCTGGCATGAGAACTCATCACCGCGTCGAAAAAGCGCGACCGGGTAACCTGGCCTTGGTCATTAATAAGCAGCTCGCAAACCATACACAGCCGGTCTACCTGGGGATTAAGCGAACATAAGCCGTTCGATAAAATCTCCGGCAACATCGGTATGACGCGTTCAGGAAAATAGACCGAGGTGCTGCGTTTTTGCGCTTCTTTATCTAATTCCGAATTAATCTGCACATAATGCGAAACGTCGGCAATCGCAACCAGCAGTTTCCAACCTTTCGGCGTTTTCTGGCAATAAACGGCATCGTCAAAATCGCGGGCATCTTCACCATCGATGGTGACTAAAGGAGTGTTCCGCAAATCGACCCGGTTCTCTTTTGCCGACTCAGGCACCTCTTTTTTAAGCGGCTTGATTTCTTCCAGCAGCTCATCGGGCCATTGATTAGGCAGCTCATAAGAACGGATCGCCATGTCGATTTCCATTCCCGGCGCCATGTGCTCGCCCATGACCTCGATAATCCGGCCAATGGGCTGCCGAAGCTTGGTCGGTTGCTCGAGAATTTCCGCAACGACAATCTGGCCTTGCTTAGCTTTTCCCGCACCGCCTTTTTGAACCAGGATGGTTTGCGCGATATTCTTATTGTCGGGCACCACATAGGTAAAACCGTCTTCCTTATAGAGCCGGCCTACAACCTGATGAGTATTCCTCTGCAAAATTTCAACGACCGCACCTTCCCTGCGACCTTTTTTATCGACTCCGGCAACACGCACCAGCGCCCGGTCATTGTGCAGCAGGGAATTCATTTCCCGCGGCGATAAGAATAGGTCGTCCGAACCGTCATCCGGCTTGATAAACCCGAAGCCGTCCGCATGCCCGATAATGCGCCCGGCAATTAAATCCTCATTGTTAACCAGGCAATACTTTTTGCCGCGGTTGAATAATAATTGCCCGTCCCTTTCCATTGCGCGTAAACGGCGGCGTAGCGCTTCTAACTGGTCTTCGGATTCTAGGGAAAACGCTTCCGCGATTTCTTCACGGCGCAACGGCTTGCCAGCGTGCTCGATAAATTGGAGAATTAATTCGCGGCTGGGAATGGGGTTTTCATATTTCTCAGCTTCGCGCTGGGCATATGGGTCTTTTGTTGAGTTAAAATCAACGTCTTTTTTAGACTTCAATGTCATTTAAATAATAATAAAGAGAGTGGATACAATAAATATATCTTAAATAGTGGCTTAGTATATCGATTAGGGTTAAAAGAGAAAAGTTTTTGACCCTTAGTCAAAAGACTATTCCCCATTGGCTTGAGCTAACGTCCCGCTCGAAATCAATTAAGTTCGGGAAAAACTTCGCACTTAATTGACAAATCAAAAGAGGCTAGGTATAGTGCGCGCTCACTTTAGCTTTTACAGCTAACCTCTGCCGAGGTGGTGAAATTGGTAGACACGCCAGCTTCAGGTGCTGGTGGGGGCAACCCCGTGGAGGTTCAAGTCCTCTCCTCGGCACCATTCGATTATAGCCTCTTCTTTTTGATTCTACCCGTTTTTTAACAAAACGAGCTGCGTAAATTTCTCCAGGCAAGACAAACGGCTGCACACAATATCTCGAACGGCGGAGAAACCACGCTTACCCTTTCGCCTTAACATCTGATTAAACGCCGTCAGGCCTATTAGCGCAGACGTCGCATCCTCTCGCGCGGACGCCGTTTTACACTCTACATGGGACACCAGCAAATTTTCGGTAACTTCCAGTTTGAGATTGAAACAAACTCATCGAACTGTTCCAACGGTATCGGCTTGCTAAACAAATACCCCTGATAGGCATGACAGCCATGGTGTGCGAGAAATCCCCTCTGCGCCTCGCTTTCCACCCCTTCAGCGATGACCGCCAACCCCATACTTTCGGCTAGGGCGATGATCATCTTGGCAATAGCGGCGTCGTTAAGGTCGATCAGCACGTCTCTGACAAATCCTTGGTCGATTTTCAGTTGATCCAGCGGCAGTCGCTTCAGATAAGTGAGCGATGAATACCCGGTACCGAAATCATCCAGCGAGAAAGACACCCCCTTCGCTTTCAGCACAGTCATTTTGGTGATAATGTCCTCCACATTCGACACCAGCAAACTTTCGGTCAACTCCAGCTTGAGCCTGCAAGGATCAGCACCGGTGTGATCGAGCACAGCCAGTACCTGATCGGCAAAGTCGGCCTGGCGAAACTGGTGGACGCTGACATTCACAGCCAGCGTAAGATACGCAGTTTCTGGCCGGACGGCCCAAGCAGCCAATTGAGCGCAGGCGGTTTCCAGTACCCATAAACCCAAAGGCAGAATCAACCCGCTTTCCTCAGCCAACGGAATGAAATCGGCCGGCGGCACCATACCGCGCTGGGGATGCTGCCAGCGCACCAACGCTTCGGCCCCTATTATGCGCCCATGAATATCCACTTGAGGTTGATAGTGGAGAATAAATTGCTTTTCCTGCAACCCCCGGTGCAAATCCTCCTCCAAGCTGGCGCGCGCCATAATATCCGTCTGCATACCCGGATCGAAAACACAGACCGTATCGCGCCCGGCATGTTTGGCCTCGTACATGGCCAGGTCGGCGTATTTCATCAGTTCTTCCGTACTGCTCTCATGGCCCAAAAACAGCACAACGCCAATACTGGCGCTGGAGTGATAGGTAATAGTGGCTTGGGGTTGATTAAATGGAACCAACAAATGATAAGGCTTTGCCAAAGCCTCGCAAATCACTTCGGCCAGTTTTTTGGCCTGGGCGTTTGCTTTAATGGCGTACTGATCCAATGCATCAAGTATCATCACAAACTCATCACCGCCCAACCGGGCGATAGTGTCGCCTTCACGCACACAGAATTGCAATCTTCGCGTAACTTCCAGCAGCAGTTGATCGCCCATATTATGGCCATAGGTGCCATTGAGTATTTTGAATCGATCCAGATCCAAAAATAACAGTGCGCCGTGCTGCCGGGAACGCGCGCTGGCAGCGATGGCCTGGTCTATGCGATCTTGAAGCAAACGACGGTTAGGCAGCTTAGTGAGGGGATCATAAAAGGCCAGGATGCGGATACGCTCTTCCACACCATTGCTGTCAGTAATATCATAAAAGGTACCGATTAGATCGGTATTGGAAACAATAGAATCACTGTCGCTAAGAATATGTTCGACATCGGTCACTTGCTTATTAATTTTCATGGTCAGCTCCCTGTTTTACTTACTGGTTAACTTACGCAGCATTGATTCTTATTAAATTGCGCTTTATCTCCCCCGTGTTACCCGTATTCCGATTCCGCTATGTCATTTGTTACGAGCAACTCCCCGGCAATTTATTCCGTGTCCGCTCCAAAAACCGCCGTACTCCGGCAATGCCCGCGCCAACATAGCGTTCAAAAAACTCAGCCCCGCTGATGTTAAAGAACAGCACCGGCACTTCCCCGGAAACCGTGCATGCCGGCAGGATCCTTCCGGTTCCTGACGCCCGCGGCATACGTCCATCTAAGCTCTGGATATTTTCCAGCGTTGCTAAAAAATCGATGGACTCTCTAAACACCTGTTTGAGCGGATAAATTAAACCGGCCATCAAAACATTTCCCGGCAATATCGGTACGTTGGGATTTTTCCGTAAATTATCCATGTCGATACCTCGCCTTGATTCTGCGATGGTGAAAATGGTCTAGCGACTGGTCAAGAATTGAAACGATCTCTTCGCAGCAAGTAATATTTTTATTACTTGCTGCGAAGAATATGATCAGCCAGCTTGGCGACCGCAGACCAGTTTGCAGCATTGCTTATAAAGTTAAATGCCACGGTAAATAACTCATCCAATTTTTCATCCTTTTGTTGTTTATCTGCGGGGAAAAATTGTAAATATTCATTGACCAAGGCAAGATCGGAGCTGCCGCCATAATTTTTTAACGCGTCCAGATTGACCAGCTTGTGATTAAACGGCTCATCATCCGTTTCGGCAACATGCTTAGCTTCAGCCAGCGGCCCGATCAGCAGATTAATAATGTCCGCCTCAAAAGCTATCCTATAGTCATCGACCAATTGCACCCTTCCATCTCTGCGTTCTGTTAACCCGTTCATCAGGCTGTCAATAGAAGGCGGCAACAATTCGATTAACCGCTCTCCTTCCACTCGTGCAATACATCCGTCATAGGCCGATTGATAAGCCATGCCGCAATACCGCTCATTCCGTCCATATCATTAAGAAGGATGTTAAAACCGGCGGCAAACTTCTTGCCTTGTTATATAAATGAATGCCCGCAGCATGTCCCGCTTCATGGAAAGCAACACGCTGCTTATGCTCTAATAATTTATCTTGACCGCAAAGCCTCAATTATTTTGTTTCGTTTCATATTAAGCACCCTGGATTTAAAAGAACGTCTATTCACTAAAATTTATACTGTCAACATGCGCCTAACGGCGTTATCTTTTAACCGTTTCACTACCGCCCACTACCATAAGCCGCAATCTCGTAAGCAATCCGGCCCAGCGGCAACTCCTTGTTCACTACGCCCAGTTTTGCCGCCTCTTTCGGCATCCCATAGACCACACAGCTGCCTTCATCCTGTCCCAGGGTACGGGCGCCCACGTCGTACATTTCTTTCAGCCCTTTGGCGCCGTCATCGCCCATGCCGGTCATGATGATGCCCAATGCGTTTTTACCCGCGCACTTGGCTACCGAGCGGAACAACACATCTATCGATGGGCGATGCCGGGTAACGGGCGGTCCGTCCACGATCTCAACATGGTACTGCGCCCCGCTGCGCTTGAGCAGCATGTGCCGCCCTCCTTGCGCAATCAGCGCGCGTCCCGGCAACACCCGGTCGCCGTTGACGGCTTCGCGCACTTCAATCTGGCTCAGACTGTTCAGGCGGGCAGCGAATGCGCCGGTAAATTTTTCCGGCATATGCTGCACGATAACGATGCCGGGACAGACGCGCGGCAGGGCGGTCAGTACGACTTCCAGAGCCTGCGTACCGCCGGTGGAGGTGCCGATGGCGATAACCCGATCAGTGGTTTCGGCCATGGCGCTGAAGGCGGCCGGAAGGATCGCGTCCGCCGTTAATTTGGCCTGTACCGGCACGGCGGCAGTCGCTGTACCCAGTCGGCGCAGGTTGGCGCGGGCGGCGGCTTTGACTGCAACAATCAGACTTTCCGAGTCATCCTGCAGGAATTGTTTGACGCCTGCCTTAGGCTTGGTGACGATGCTGACCGCCCCGGCCGCCAACGCCTGCATAGTGGTTTCCGCACCTTTCTCGGTCAGCGAGGAGCAGATGACTACCGGCGTGGGCCGTTCGGACATCAGCTTTTTTAAAAACGTGATACCGTCCATGCGCGGCATTTCCACGTCCAACACAATCACATCGGGCCATTGCGTCTGCATCTTAGCCATTGCAAACACCGGGTCGGAAGCGGCGCCGATCACGTTAATACCTGAATCTTGCGACAGATTTGTCGTCAATACCTGCCGCACTACGGCGGAATCGTCCACTATCAGTACATTAATCTGAATCACCTTCAACTCCTGTTTATGGGGTCATGCTCGATGTTGGACATCACATTACTGTGCTTAACCCAGACATCACCGCTCCACACTTCAAAAATCACGTTGCGATATCCGATGTCGCCCAAGTGCTCTGACACGCAAGCAAATCCATGTTGTTTTGCAAGTCGCCGCGCGGCTTGCACATTCTGGATACCGATCTCAGGCATCCTGTTTTTATGCCTTTCAGGAAACATATTGCCTCCACCAAATAGCTTGACCTGATATTCCTTATAGGGAGCGCCGACAGCATCAATTTTCTTCATCAGCAGGGCAATCGCCTCATCAGCATACCGCCCGTCCGGCACAGGCCGGTCGCCTACCCTCCGCTCGCTGCCACGCTTCGGCAGCATGTAGTGGCACATCCCCCCTATCAGCAGCTGAGGGTGCCAAAAGGCCATCGAGACACATGACCCCAGCACGGTGCGGATACGCGTGTCCCGGCCGCCGAAGTAATAATCGCCGGGCTGAAGAAATATCTCTAAAGGATGTAAAGGCGTTATCATTTCAGGGCCTCTTAGGGTTTCAGGTAAACGGCCGGTTGCACCAGTCGCAGGTCTTCGTTTATGCCGTTCAGCGTCTCGGAATGGCCGACCAAAAAATGTCCGCCGGGGCGCAGTAGCGACAACAGGCGTTTAACAACCTGGCGTTTGGTTTGCTGATCGAAATAAATCATGACGTTACGCAGAAATATCACATCAAACTCGCCCAGTTTCGGCGGCGCTTCGGTGAGGTTATGGTGCATGAACTGCACCCGTTCGCGCAGTTTGCGCTCGATCAGCAATGTCCCTTCCTGGCTGCCTGTGCCTTTAAGGCAGTAGTTGGACAAATAGCGGCTGGGAATTTCCATCACACGCGCTACCGGGTAAAGGCCTGCACGCGCTTGTTCCAGCACCCGCACGCTAAGATCGGAAGCGACGATTTCCCACGGCGCATGACCCAATACGTCATCCAGCATCATCTCAATACTGTAGGGCTCTTCACCGCTGGAACAGGCTGCACTCCAGATGCGAAAAGGTTTACCGGGCCTCCGCGCCGGTAAAATGCGTTGGCGCAAAAAATCGAAATGTTTGGGTTCCCGAAAAAAGTGCGTTTCGTTGGTGGTCAGCAAATCCACCGCCGTTTGCAGTTCCGTTTGTCCATTGGCGGCGGTAATCATTTGAAAATACTCGCCGTAGCTTGCCAGTCCGTAGTGTTGAAGCCGCTTCGCCAAACGGCTGGTCACCAGCGGCTTCTTGGCGGGCGACATATTGATGCCGGCGATACGGTAGATCAGGTCGCGAAACTGTGCGAATTCCTTCTCTTGTAACACCACGGCATTAAAGTTAGGTTTATAAACTGCTTGTGCTGTCATTTTCTTATTCCACGAATTAACGCTATATAAAATTCACTGAGGCGCTGGATACAAAATCATGCTCTATATAACCGGAGCAATGTTTGTATTCCGTCCGTCTCGTGCGTTGCGTATCTACGTGCAGCTCTGAAACCCAATTGATAAAACGTTCTACATCCGAACCTTGAAAAAGAAAGTCGTGTTGAGGACAAAGCATATAGATGTCTATCGCCGCTACGCGCTGACACCTTGGGCGCTTGAGCTCCGGGGACGCTATCTTGTGTAGGTAAGAACCTTTGGCATCGCGAATGTTGGCATCCAAATCTTTAACGAATAAATCATTCATATCTTCCTAGACCGTCGTTGAGCCCATATCACCCAAGAAAACATGAGTCCTCGCTTGGGTGATAAAGTCCATGTTACCCACTACACGGGAGCGGCCGCCTTTAGGCAAACCCTCCCGAATAGGCCTTCCCTCTTCTTGCCGAACATCCGCAGTTTATGCACTGCCACACAGTGCAGTCTTATGTGAACTCACCTGCGTAACATCGGCAGCCGACGCGGTTCCCACCGCAGCCAAAGCCGCCATGTCCTCCATCGACAGCACCTGCTGAATATTCAGAATGATCACAAACTTGCCGTTGATCTTGCCCATTCCGGCAATAAACTCGGCGTGGATGTGGGTGCCGAACGTAGGCGCCGGTTCAATATCGCTATCTGAAATCTCCAGCACTGCGTTCACCGCATCCACCATGACCCCGACACTATGCGTTTCCTCTTCTATCGCAACTTCGATAATAATGATGCAGTTGCGCCGCCCCACCTCCGTGGGCGGTTTGCCGAAACGTGCGCTCAAATCAATGACCGGCACCACGGCTCCCCTTAAGTTAATAACGCCGCGAATGAAACTCGGCATCCTTGGCACTTCGGTCAATTGGCCGTATTGAATGATCTCCTTGATCCGAAGTATGCTGATGGCATAAGTTTCGCCGCTTAACATAAAGGTGAGATATTGCTGCTGTTCCTCAAACGCCTGACTGTGCGCTATGGCGGATAGCGTTGCCGCCGCCGATGACGCTGATGCGATTGCATTCATACTCACCTCCTAAAAGTTCACAAATTCAACTTCGTTGGCCGCCCGTTTTACCCCCGCCACTTTTTTAACCGGCGGTTTGGAAAGTTTGGCTTTAGCCAAAGGAGTCACTCCCGTACCTTTACTCGTGTCCACCGTAAAGAATCCGATAAGATCCTGTAGTTGCGCTGCCTGTCCGCTCATTTCTTCCGAAGTGGCGGCTAATTCTTCCGACGAACTGGCATTCTGCTGAGTGATCTTATTCAGCTGATCCATAGCGGTATTGATTTGACCGACACCTGACGATTGCTCTTCAGAGGCCGCCGCGATTTCCTGCACCAGGTCGGAGGTTTTCTTGATGGAAGGCACGATGGTATCCAGCAACTTGCCGGCGCTCTCAGCCATATCGACACTGCTGGTGGCGAGTTCGCCGATTTCCTGTGCGGCGATCTGGCTGCGTTCCGCCAATTTGCGCACTTCGGCGGCGACCACCGCAAAGCCCCTGCCGTGTTCCCCGGCTCGGGCGGCTTCAATCGCAGCATTCAAAGCCAGCAAGTTGGTTTGGTAAGCAATGTCGTCGATGATGCCGATTTTTCCGGCGATGCTCTTCATCGCGCTGACCGTCTCTTTAACCGCTTCACCGCCTTGCACCGCCTCGCTGCTGGCCTGGGTAGCCATGCCGTCGGTAACTTTGGCGTTTTCAGTGTTCTGGTTGATCGATGCCGACATCTGCTCGACCGAAGCGCTGGTTTCCTCGACACTGGCCGCCTGCTCACTGGTTGCCTGGCTCATGCTCTGCGCCGTGGCGGAAACCTCCTCACTGGCCGACGCAATATTGGAAGCGGCATCGTTAACGTCACTAATGACTTGCGACAGTTTGGCGATGGTGTTATTGACCGTATCCTTGAAGTCTTTAAGCTGCCCTTTGTAATCGCCATTGACGGTTCGGGTAAGGTCGCCCTGTTCCATATCGACGAGAACCGATACCGCTTCGTTCACAGGAAGAATGACACCGTCCAGCGTGTCATTGACGCCTTCGACGATCTTGCGGAAGTCGCCTTGGTGTTTGCTCGCATCGGCGCGCGTTTGCAAACGACCTTCAACCGCTGCAACCGCAAGCGTGTTGGCGTCTGCTACCAGAGCGTTCACCGCATCGATACAGGTGTTGAGGTTGTTTTTCAGGACATTGAAATCGCCGTTGTAGGTATCGGTGATCTTCGCAGGAATGGCGCCTTTGGAAATGTTATCGACATAATCCGCCGCTACATTCAAAGGCCCAATCACCGCATCCAACGTGTTGTTCACACCCTCGACAATCTTGCGGAAATCGCCTTGGTGTTTGCTCGCATCGGCGCGCGTTTGTAACCGGCCTTCGACCGCTGCAACCGCCAGCGTGTTGGCGTCGGCCACCAGGGCGTTCACCGCGTCGATACAGGTATTGAGATTGTTTTTCAGGGCATTGAAATCGCCGTTGTAGGTATCGGTGATTTTGGCGGGAATGGCGCCTTTGGCAATGTTATCGACATAATCCGCCGCTACGTTCAAAGGCCCAATCACCGCATCCAACGTGTTGTTCACACCCTCGACAATCTTGCGGAAATCGCCTTGGTGTTTGCTCGCATCGGCGCGCGTTTGTAACCGGCCTTCGACCGCTGCAACCGCCAGCGTGTTGGCGTCGTCCACCAGGGCGTTCACCGCGTCGATACAGGTATTGAGATTGTTTTTCAGGACATTGAAATCGCCGTTGTAGGTGTCGGTGATCTTGGCGGGGATATTACCCTTGGCAATTTTGTCGACGTAGTCGGCCGCAACGTTCAGCGGATTGACGATATTGGTGATAGTGTCGTTCACGCCTTGTATCAGTTTGCGGAAATCGCCTTGATGTTTGGTCGCATCGGCGCGGGTGTTGAGCTGACCGTCAGCAGCGGCTTTGACCAAGTTATCGGTGTCAGCCATTACCGCCTTAAGATTGCCGCGTACCAATTCAATGGTATTGTTAATGAAGACTTTTTTACCTGGAAGCTGTTCCATCGGCGCCTCGAAGTTACCTTCGCCGAAGGCTTTAAATACCGCCATGGCTTTTTTCTTGACAGCGATATGACCGCCGACCATGTCGTTGACGCCTTGCGCCATGACTTGAAAGCCGCCTTGGAATTTTTTGCTGTCAACGACGACATCGATGTCGCCTTTGTTGTGCTCGCTGCTCATATAATCAATATCCGCCAGCAGCGCTTTGAGGGTGTCGCTGATGTTCTTCACCGTAAACATCAGGCTTGCGGTGTCGCCTGCCTTGAGTTCGATCTTGGAGCTCAAATCGCCCTCGGCGATCTTGTTGGCCAACTGAGCAACAACATCCGGCTCGGCGCCTAGTTGCCGCACCAGGTTTCTGGTGATAAACCAACCCAGCAGCGCCGTCAGTAACAGCTCAAAAGCCGTAATGATAATAGATACCAGCATCGCATCGGCCTTCG
Organism: Methylobacter tundripaludum; assembly: GCF_002934365.1. Classification (GTDB taxonomy): domain Bacteria; phylum Pseudomonadota; class Gammaproteobacteria; order Methylococcales; family Methylomonadaceae; genus Methylobacter_A; species Methylobacter_A tundripaludum_A. The sequence goes on from NZ_PTIY01000003.1 coordinate 333,947, forward strand.
CTGCCGCGGCTTCGTCCGCCGCCTTCTTCGCCAGGTCGACTTTGTAGTCCATGTGGCCGTTGAACGCGGCATTCACTCTCTCAGACTGCGCGGCATATTGCGTCAGTACCTCGCGGGCCTGATCGGTCTTGTTCTGGCGAGAAAGATCCAACGCTATTTCCGTCCCTTTAAGATATTCGTTTAAAGCCGCTTGGTCCTCGACCAACATCTGCTTATCCTTGTTATCCGTAATCGTGCTTTCATAAGTCTTCAGCGTGCTTGTGATTTTATCCAGCGATTCCTTGATCTTGACTTCTATTTCCGGCTTTTTGCTGGCGTCAGGAGTCAGCACATGACGGTACACACGGACACGCAGTCGGCCTAGCGATTCAATGGCCTTTTCCAATTTAACAATAGACGGAACACTGTTAATGTTGGCGAAATTGGTTTTTTCATACACCACATCTATTCTGTTCTGTCCAAGCCAAGCCAGACTGATCAGGCCCAAAATGGCGGCCCCTATCAGCAAAGTCATCTTCTTTGTGACAGTCATATTATTCATTGCTTTTCTCCGAAAAATTAAAAACTACAGCTATTTAGTCTTGCAATAACACGCTTAAGACGCGCTTACATTCCCTCTTTGTTCAATCTGATTCCGCAGCCCTACTGCATCAATTCGGCCGCCGAAGCAGAACCCACCGTAGCCAGTGTCGCCATGTCCTCCATCGAAAGCACCTGCTGAATATTCAGGATGATCACAAACTTGCCGTTGATCTTGCCCATTCCGGCAATAAACTCGGCGTGGATGTGGGTGCCGAACGTAGGCGCCGGTTCAATATCGCTATCTGAAATCTCCAGCACTGCGTTCACCGCATCCACCATGACCCCGACACTATGCGTTTCCTCTTCTATCGCAACTTCGATAATAATGATGCAGTTGCGCCGCCCCACCTCCGTGGGCGGTTTGCCGAAACGTGCGCTCAAATCAATGACCGGCACCACGGCTCCCCTTAAGTTAATAACGCCGCGGATGAAACTCGGCATCCTTGGCACTTCGGTCAATTGGCCGTATTGAATGATCTCCTTGATCCGAAGTATGCTGATGGCGTAAGTCTCACCGCTCAGCATAAAGGTGAGATATTGCTGTTGTTCCTCAAGCGCCTGACTGTCGGATACCTTAGGCTTCCCGTGTGTCGCTGGTGTGATAGCGTTCATGTCAATCTCCTGAATCGTCACGAATTCGAAGTCGTTAAACTCCCGATTTTTTGCTGCGTTTTTTAGCCGCACGCTTGAAAGGCTTAACCGTTTCGATTTTCGCCTGCCCCGGAATCGCTAAAAATACGAGTGAACTTATCTTCCTAGCGATGGTCATATTCATTGCACTTACTCCCGAATACATGAAAAAAATAACAACTGCTTGGTCTTACCATTCGTTTTCGTTTAAACCCTAAAAAAGTGCGCGGCGCGCGCCCTGCCTGAATGGGTGTAGGGAACGGCGCACGCGCCAGAGAGGGCCTTTAAACGTTAATTTAATCCTCAGGCTGCGGGTGCGTCCTGACCAGCCATGCACTATCCCAAATCACGACCGCACCCAGTCGTCAGCCCTGTTGGCCGGGCATGCTGCTTATGCCCGACATTGACATGTTTCAATAGGCGCCGGGTCTTTAACTCGCCCAAAGCCGTTCCATCATTGACTATTTTGATGCGGCGGCGAGTGCTACCTCAGATGCCTCTCTTTCATGTTCAATCTGCCCCATCAGTCCCGGTACATCGACTATCAGGGCAACCTCGCCGCTGCCCAAAATGGTAAATCCGCCGATGCTTTTTTCGCCTTTAAACAGCTTGCCCAGCGGTTTAATCACGGTCTGGAACTCACCCATCAGTTTGTCCACGACCAATCCGGCTTTGTGATCGCCGTAACCCACTACCACGACGTTCTCGCGTTGCACCTGCTCGCCTTGCATGTCGAAGTGATCGCGCAGCCGCCGATACGGCAGCACTTCGCCGCGCAGGTTGAGATATTGCCCATCGCCTTCGTCGCCGGCCCACGCTCTTAATTCGATACATTCAACCACCATGTCCAGCGGGATGACGTAGGCGGCGTTACCGACGCCCACCATGAAGCCGTCGATGATGGCCAGGGTCAGCGGCAGCCGGATGCGGACGGTGCTGCCTTGGCCTTCTACGCTGTCCAGATCGACGGTGCCGCGTAAGGCCTGGATGTTGCGCCGCACCACGTCCATGCCGACGCCGCGGCCGGACAGGTTGCTGACCGCATCGGCGGTGGAAAATCCGGCTTCGAAAATCAGGTTGTAGATTTCCTTGTCGGTCAGCATTGCGCCTTCGCTGACCAGTCCGCGTTCGATGGCTTTGGCGAGGATTTTTTCTTTGTTCAAGCCGCCGCCGTCGTCGCTGACTTCGATAACGATGCTGCCTGCATCGTGATAGGCGTTGAGCATCAGCGTACCTTTGGCCGGTTTGCCGCGGACCATACGCAGCTCGGCAGGTTCTATGCCGTGATCCATCGAGTTGCGCACCAGATGAGTCAGCGGGTCGCCGATTTTTTCAACGACGGTTTTGTCGAGTTCCGTCTCTGCCCCACTGATAACCAGGTCGACATCTTTGCCCAGTTCTTTGCTGACGTCGCGCACGACGCGCTGGAAGCGGTTGAAGGTGGCGCCGATTTGCACCATGCGCAACGCCAAGGCGGAATCGCGGACTTCTTCGACCAGCCGCGACAAGGTGGCGGTGGACTCCATAAGATCCGCCATGCCGGCGCGTCGGGCGATCAGGTTGGTACCGGCTCCGGCAATGATCAGCTCTCCGACCAAATTGATCAGTTCGTCGAGTTTTTCGGCATCGACGCGAATCAAGTTGGCTTCGTTTTTTTTGTTTTCCTTGACCTGTTTTTGTTTTTCCAGGGCGGCTTCCACGACCGGCGGACTGACCATCTGCTGTTCGACCAGGACTTCACCGATCGGCCGTTGCGGATCGTCGCCGTGTTCCGATTGCAGGCGCAGGATGCTGTCCAATTCTTCCGGAGTTAAGGTCCCGCACTTGACCAGAATTTCGCCCAGGCGCATTTCCTGTTCCGGCAGCGCCTGAATCAGGCGCTGGTATTCGGAAGCTTTACTGTGCGGCGGCAAAATACGGATTAGGCAGTCGCTACGGACGAAGTTGAAAATGCTTTCTATGGCGAGTTTGTCGGCTTCGCTGCTAAAGCTGATTTCAAAACCTAAATAGCATGTTTCCGAATCCATGTGTTCGGCGTCGGGAATGGCGTCGATTAAGGTCACCAGTTGCACGATACTGCCTAAAGAGCACAGGCAGCGCACGAAGGAAAACGGATCCATGCCGTTCCTGAATACCTCCGGCCCAAAGCGTAAGGATAGATGCCAATGGTCGGTTCCGACCGCGCCGCTTTGCTCCCGCTCCAGCTTGGCTTCCTGGACTACGGGCATTTCGCCCGGATTGCCGGGCCGGTCCTCTTTTGTCCCGCCCAAATGAGCTTCCAGTTGCGCTATTAAATTGTTGCCGCGGTGGTCGGTTTCCTCGCCGGCTTGCGTGCCTTCGGCAACATGGTTGATCAATTCGCGCAAATGGTCATGCACCTCGATAAACAATGCCGCCAACACGGAACTCATCGTTATGTCGCCGCTACGCACCCGATCCAGCACGCTTTCTGCGGCATGGGTGAACTCCACGATAGCGTCAATGCCGAACATGCCCGCCGAGCCTTTGATGGTGTGCGCAGCCCGGAAGATGGCGTTGATAATTTCAGGATCTTCCGCGGCCTGTTCTACGATTAACAAGGCTTCTTCCATTTGTTCGAGCAGTTCCCGGCACTCGACAACAAAGGTTTGTAGATATTCGTCTGGAATCATATCGATTTACCTTCTTGGGTAGGTTTACGGACGATCAGCAGCGGATCGCCGAAAAAACCGGCTAATCCTGACAAGTCCAAAAGCTCCATCACCGCCGGGCTGTGGCCGGTAAAGCTCAAAACCTTACCTAACATCGCTGCTTCTTTTTTTATCATCACCAGCAGTTGCAGTCCGGCGCCGTCGAATTCATTAACCTTGGACAGGTCCAGCTCCAATTCGTCATTCGTCGACAGGCCCGCCAACAAGTTATCTTTCAATTCCAAAACGGTATAAATGGTCAATTCACCCACTATCACAATGCGGCTGCTTGGCTGATTTTTAGTGTTTCTGTTCGCCATAAATTGCTCCCGTTGTTTATGCCTGGATAAGCTGAGAAACCGCAGCCAGTAGTTGCGGCGGCTGAAAAGGTTTGACTATCCAGGCTTTTACGCCGGCGGCTTTGCCTTCATTCATTTTCTCGGCTTGCGTTTCGGTGGTCAGCATGATGATCGGGGTGAATTTGTAACTCGGCAGTTGTTTGGCCGTCTTAACAAAGGTGAGACCGTCCATATTGGGCATATTCACGTCACTGATAATCAGGTGTATTTTGCTGCCGTTCAGTTTGGTCAGTGCGTCCTGACCGTCGCAAGCCAAAATCACGTCGTATCCCTCGCGGGTCAGGGTGCTGTTCATCACCTGCCTGACCGAAGCTGAGTCGTCCACAAACAGTATTGTTTTTGCCATGTCAATTCCTCAGAAAAATGTAATATTGGACTGGCTGGTCGTGATCGTTTTCTTCGCGCCATCATGCGCCGCCAGCTGCTCTTCCATCGTGTAAGTCATAACCAACTCTTCCAGCCATTGCTCCACTGAAATGGTCTAATTAAACAGGACACTTCTAAAGACAGATTTATAATGTCATCAGAGGTGAATATGAGTAATCAAAATAAACACAAACGTCCGAA
>NZ_PTIY01000004.1 GCF_002934365.1 Methylobacter tundripaludum
TTTAGCCTTTAGCCTTTAGCCTTTAGCCTTTAGCCTTTAGCCTTTAGCCTTTAGCCTTTAGCCTTTAGCCTTTAGCCTTTAGCCTTTAGCCTTTAGCCCGTCCTATTTTTCCAAGCCGATAAAATCCCAAACCTGATGCGAAAAGGTTGAATCTTTATGTTCGGGAACCGGCGGGCCGTTTGGGTAGTTTAGCTCGTAGACCCGGGCGGTATCTTTGGCAAGATCCGGCAGTTCAAGCTTGTTGTAGGCTTCCTGCATGATTTGCAACGCATAGGGAACCGCAGGCGTGCGCTGGTACTTGTCAACGACGGTAGACGCCCTGTTGATGGCCGCAACATAAGCCTTGCGTTTCATGTAAAAACGGGCGACGTGGACTTCATACATCGCCAGATTGTTTTTAAGCGCAATCATGCGTTGCTGGGCGTCGGCGACATATTTGCTGTTTGGGAATCGACGCAGAAGTTCGGAAAAATTGTCATAGGCATCGCGTGCGGTGCCGGGATCGCGCTGCGACGTATCGGTGGGCAGGAAGCGATCGATAAAGCCTATGCCGCGATTGTAATTGACCAAGCCTTTTAAATAATAAGCATAATCGACGCTGGAGCTGCGCGGGTTGACTTTGATAAAACGGTCTGCGGCGGCGATTGCGGCTTCAGGATCGCTGTTTTTATAATAGGCATAAGCAACATCGAGCTGGGCCTGGGCGGATTCTTCGCCGAAAGGGTAGCGGGATTCAAGCGCTTCGTAGATCTTGATGGCTTTTTCGTAATTGCCGCTATCCAGCGCCGTTTTAGCCTGGCTGCGAAACTTTTCCGCATTCCAGTCGGCATACTCGTCTTCGGTGTCCGATTCGCTGGAGCCGAGGCTCTTAAGCGTCTCACAGCCTTGAAGAGACAGGCCTAAACAACAGATAAATAAAAATTTAATTAAAATTAATCGCATAGTGCTAACGACACGCTGTAATATAAGGGGTTTTTCTCGCTGGATTTAACTGCGATACTTGAGATGGCTTGAGAATCCCGCGAGTATAACTTAACAATGGGTTAATCAGAAGAACTTGTTATGACAAGATTAACGGCGGAAGTGCCATTTGAAATGGCCGGCATGCGATTAGATCAGGTGCTGGCGGAACTGTTTACGGATTATTCACGCAGCAAATTGCAGACTTGGGTTAAAGCCGGCAGGGTGCAGGTCAACGGCTTGGCGCTCAAACCCAAAGATAAGCTGGACGGCGGTGAAGTGATAACGCTGGATGCCGAGCCGGAAGTCGTAGTGACATCCGAAGCCGAAGAAATCCCGTTGGATATTATTTATGAAGATGAAAGCATCTTGATTGTGAACAAACCGGCAGGCTTGGTTGTGCATCCGGCGGTAGGGAACTGGAACGGTACGCTGCTGAACGCCCTGCTGAATCACGATCCCAATCTGGAAACCTTGCCCAGGGCGGGCATTGTGCATAGGATCGATAAGGAAACCAGCGGCCTGCTGATGATTGCAAAAACCTTGCAAGCCCATAACAGCCTGACCGAGCAACTACAGGATAGGGATATTACCCGAGAATATCTGGCGATTACCCGAGGCCGCATGACCGCAGGCGGCACCGTCGATGAACCGATCGGCAGGCATCCTACCGACCGCAAACGCTATGCGGTCAGGGAGAACGGCAAGCATGCGGTGACCCATTACCGGGTTGGTCGGCGTTTTACCCGTCATACCCTGGTTCAGGTTAAGCTGGAAACCGGTCGCACCCATCAGATCAGGGTGCATATGGCGCACATCCGTTTTCCGCTGCTGGGCGATCAAGTCTATGGCGGACGTTTTCAAATGCCGCCGGATTGCAGCGAACGGTTGGAAAAAGAATTACGCAGTTTCAAGCGTCAGGCCCTGCATGCGGCAAAATTGGGTTTGCGGCATCCGGTTACCGATGAATATCTTGAGTGGGAGCAACCGCTGCCGGAGGATATGACCCGGTTGCTGGAAGCGCTGGCGGAAAATGAACGGGATTAAGCACTGGCTGACACCGGACTGGCCTGCACCGGCCAATGTTCATGCGGCGACCACATTGCGTAACGGCGGGGTCAGTTGCGGCGCTTACACCAGCCTTAATCCTGCCATGCATGTGGGCGATGACGTCGGCGTGGTTAAGCAAAACCGGCAGACCATTAAAGAATGGCTGGGCTTGCCTGGCGATCCGGTTTGGCTGGAGCAAATCCACAGCAATCGGGCGGTGCCTGCGGTAACAACCGAATCTTTGCAACAAGCCGATGCCAGTTATACTGCGGAGTCCGGGGTTGTTTGCGCGGTGTTGACCGCGGACTGTTTGCCGTTGCTGGTCTGCGCGGCTGACGGCAGCTGGGTGGCCGCGATTCATGCCGGGTGGCGGGGCTTGTTGGCCGGGGTGATCGGCAATACGGTTAGTGCAATGCAAAATAGCGATCTGCTGGTTTGGCTGGGGCCTGCAATCGGCCCGGACTGTTTTGAAGTCGGCGGCGAGGTACGGGATGCTTTTTTGCAGAAATCGGCCGCATTCAGCACTGCTTTTAAGCCGCAAAACAACGGCAAGTGGCTGGCTGACATCTACCAACTGGCCCGTATTGATCTGGCTATGATGGGGCTGAATATAAAAGTTTACGGCGGCGGTTTTTGCACCGTTACCGAACAGGAACGGTTTTATTCCTATCGCCGGGATAAACAAACAGGGCGTATGGCTACGCTGATTTGGAGAGAATAAAGTAGTGGATTTACTGATATTAATTATCATCTTTACGGCGGTTGGCGGCGTGTTAAGCGTTATGGCGGCTGCAATTTTTCTGTTGTTACCGGATCATCGCAGGAATGCGGTGTTGCCGCACGGCATCAGTTTTGCGATAGGCGCATTACTGGCGGTCGCTTTTTGGGGACTGATTCCCGAGGCATTTTCAGAAATCAAGCCGGAGCGGTTTCAATCGTTGTCAGGGACAATTCTGGCAGGCGTGCTCGGTTTTTTTGTGTTGGAAAAGTTGCTGATCTGGCGGCATTGCCATTCCGGCAGTTGCGAGGCCCACGGCGATGAGGAGGAACACGATCATGATCACGGGCATAGCCACAGTCATAGTTCGGCTAAGTCGGCCGGTGCATTGATTATTCTCGGCGACAGCATCCACAATTTTGTCGATGGGGTTTTAATCGCGGCAGCGTTCTTGACCGATGTGCAATTAGGCATAGTCACCAGTCTGGCCGTTGCGGCGCATGAAATTCCGCAGGAAGTGGGCGATTTTGCAATTTTGCTGCACAGCGGCTATTCCAAAAGCAAGGCGCTTTTTTACAATATGTTCGCCAGCTTAACCACGGTTTTGGGCGGCGTGTTGGCGTATTTCGGCTTGGAAGATTTGCATGACAGCCTACCGTATTTCCTGGCGCTGGCGGCCTCAAGTTTTATTTATATCGCAGTAGCCGATTTGATACCGTCATTGCATAAAAAGACCGACATGAAAACATCGTTGCAGCAGATTGCCTTGATTGCGATGGGGGTGTTGTTGATTTGTTCGTTGCATGGCATTGCGCATAATATGGAAGTTTAGGGCGAAAGGCATGGAGCTTGTAGGGCGGTTGTTTCGCGGCACGAGTGCATGGATGCAGGAGGTAGAGCAACGCAGGAGCAGTTGCCGAGTAAACCGCCAATCATTGCACAATGCCAATGTCAGTTTTGCATAGTTGTGGTGGATTGCCTGCGGCGAATCCACCTTACAGCGTTCGATTTCATGTTGTCCTTTAGCATGTTTCCGTCGAAGTCGAACAAGCCTCTTTGCCCTTGATATTCAGCATGAAAATGTGGAGGGTTATGTTCGTTATAGAACATCCTGATTATAATACCAAAGAACATCGACACATAAGGCATTTGGGTTAAGGGTATTTTTCTTCAAATAAAGAAATCTCATCGATTTCAATAATAGGTTTAATTTTATTTAACCTATCGGCATCGATTATTGCAGTATTGCAAACAATGCCTTTTAGCTCTTCAATTAACCAATCCGACTCCCATAAAATATCATTTTTAACTGAGTTAGGTTGGGAAACAATTTCACATAAAGGTTCTTTGAACTGAGTTTCGTTAAACACATTACTAGCTATTGAAATTCTTTGTAACCAAATATCAATTAATCCCGTATTTGGTATAGTATCAAATCGTTTTTTTACTTTGTTAAAAATAGTAGTTTTATTGTTCTCATCCAAATGTGATATTAGTTTGCTTAAAATTGCAGCAACATTTTGATAGGTTGATGGATTTTTATACGCAATGTCAGAAGCGATAGATATTAAAACGGCAATATCCTCTTTAATATTTTTTTTCTTATGTAGTCGTTTATAAAAAAGTAATAGTTCTTTTTTAACACTACCAGAATTAGGGTGCAGCCCCGAAAGCTTATGGATAAACATAAGTTGTTTTTGCAATCCTCTGTGTCGCATAGAATTATTTAAAATAAACCATTTGTCGGGCTTAATTGATTCTTTAATTAAATTATCGGAAATCACAGTTTTGTCTGCATTAAGTTTCATTCCTAAGCTAGCGAGAACCTCTGATAGAACTTTTAATACTCTCAAGCTGTCGGATTCGTTTTGAGTAAATATCCGGTAATCATCTCTATATCTAATAACTTTGTAATCTAAGCTATGTAGCTTAATGTAACAATTTAAATCTATATAACTAAGTACGATTTCAGCTAAAAAATCCATTAGAACACTGCCTTGTGGGATGCCATTCGTTTGTCCAAAAGACATATCTCGCAAAATGGTGTCAACTTTATTGCCAATCAGACAATTACCTTTCTCGTTCTTTGCTCTTTTTTTGCCATGTACAGCCCATGGAATTGAATGGGTATAAATTGAGCCATAACAGTCAGCAATATCGGCATGAATAATGCAGGAAAAATCTATAGACATTTTTAATGATACTTGCTCAATTTCCTGCCACCAAGTATTTACCTGAGTAGCTTTATCAGACTCACTTGAAAGAGATACCCTTGGTAAGCTTTTGCACTCGATACGGCTATTAACTTTTTTAGATATAGCATTTAATCTATTTTTGATTAATGTCCAGTTATTAGGATTGGTTGTTTGATGGGCAAGCGATACATACAATGCTGGATGAATAAGCTTCAATGGTCGCCATGAGAAGCGCCCATCTTTATTCGATAGCAAAGTGTGATTGATATTTTCATGATTTGAAGGCTTGTTTTTCTTACTTTGATAAATACTATCAAATGCCTTGTTCGCAATTTTTTTTGATAGTGAATTAATTAAAATTTGGAAATTAATGTAATTTGGCAAGTCAATATTGCAATAACTGTCATTTTTCAAAAAAAATGATCTAGCTTCTTTTGCGCTCAGGTCTAATATAGATTTGCTTTTCACTAAATAAACAACCTAAAAGGTATTGGATTTGCATGATAGGTAGATCGAGCAGCTTCTTCTCGTTGCCCGATTGTAGGCTGCGTACCCACATTACTCGGACTTATCAGTGCCGTGGACATCATTTCTTTCATCACCGGCATTTTTAAGAATATCGGGCAATCTTTCCAGTAGTTGCGGCAATGCCGTCTGCACCGTATCCCAAACTACTTCAAGGTTAATTTCGAAATAGCCATGCGCGATGCGGTTACGCATGCCCTTCATGCTTCGCCAAGGTATGTCGGGATGCAGGTCGAGGAATTGCTCGTAGTCCTTGAGCAATTTGGTGGCAGCCTCGCCAATGATGACGAGATTTAAAATCACCGCTTGTTGAGTCCGCTTATCGGCAAGGAAGTCATTCTTATCCAGCCCTTCTGTATACTCGCATGCCTGCTGTGCGGCTTCGAGCATATGCTCTAAATAGTCGGGAAGACGGTTTTCATTCATATCAAGCGGGCTTCGGCAAGCACCTGATCGCGGAACTTCGGCGGCAGATCGCCGGGCGTCCGCAAATCGACCGTAACGCCAAGCAGTTCTTCCAGTTCAATTTGCAGGCCGCCAAGGTCGAATAAGGTGGTGCCGGGTAATGCATCCACCAGCAAATCAAGGTCGCTGCCGTCCCGGTCGTCTCCATGCAGCACAGAACCGAACACGCGAGGGTTTGCCGTGTGGAAGCGGTTCGCCGCCTCGCGCACTGCATTTCGTTTCAAGTCAAGCGCAATGGAGGGTCTCATAAGTTAAACATATCTGCCTAGATACAAGTACGCAAACAATTTGCGGTTATGTTAAAAAACACTGCCGTCAAGTCACCACGTCCGGCTCAGTTCTGCCGGTACGTTTTTTAACTTCACAAAACTGCTCGGCAAGGCCGATCAACTCCGCCAAGGCCACTTGCGCATCCTGATTATGTTTGGACGCATCCGGTTCAAATCGCTCCAGGTAGATTCTTAAGGTTGCGCCGACGGTTCCGGTTCCCGATAAACGGAAGATAATGCGGGAGCCGTTTTCAAAGCCGATGCGAATGCCTTGCTTGCTGCTGACGCTGCCGTCTACCGAGTCCTCGTAACTGAACTCGTCGGCGTATTTGACCGTGTATTCGCCGAATGTTTGCCCCGGCAATGCAGGTAGCTGGGATCGCAAGTGCTCGACGATGCCATTGGCACTATCCATGTCCACGGCTTCATAGTCGTGCCTGCAATAAATATCCCGGCCGAATTTTTGCCAGTGCTCATGCACGATGTCGGCAACGGACTGGCGTTTCCTGGCGATTAAGTTCAGCCAGAACAGCACGGCCCATAAGCCGTCTTTTTCGCGGACATGATCCGAGCCGGTGCCGAAACTTTCTTCGCCGCACAGGGTGATTTTCCCGGCGTCCAGCAGGTTGCCGAAAAATTTCCAGCCGGTCGGCGTTTCGTAGCAGGGGATGTTGTAGTAGGCGGCGACGCGGTCAACCGCCTGGCTGGTGGGCATGGAGCGGGCCACGCCGCGCAAGCCTTGGGCATAAGCCGGGATTAAATGCGCGTTGGCGGCCATAATGGCCAAGCTGTCGCTGGGTGTTACGAAAATGTTGCTGCCGGTAATCATGTTGCGGTCGCCGTCGCCGTCGGATGCGGCGCCGAAAACAGGCGCAGCCGGGCTGAACATGCGTTCGGCAAGTTCCTGGGCGTGCGCCAAATTGGGATCGGGATGATGGCCGCCGAAATCTTCCAGCGGTTCGGCATTAATGACTGAGTCCGGCGTCGCGCCGAGCATGTCGACGAGTATTCTTTTTGCATAAGGGCCGGTAATAGCATGCATCGCGTCGAAAAGCAGCGTGATATAGCCTGAGCCGATGCTTTGTTTAAGCAAATTGAAGTCGAAAATGGATTGCATCAGTTCGGCGTAATCAGCCACCGGATCGATGACGGTGACGCTCAGGTCGTCTATTTGGCAGGTGTCGATGCGATCCAGGTCTATATCGTCGATATGGGCTGTTTTATAGCTGTCTAAGCTTAAGCTGCGCTGATAAAAAGCGTTGGTGTCTTTTTCCGGGGCAGGGCCGCCGTTACCGACATTATATTTAATGCCGAAATCTTCGTCAGGGCCGCCGGGATTGTGGCTGGCGGAAAGAATCAGGCCGCCGAATGCGTTATATTTTCTGATGATATGCGATGCCGCGGGGGTAGACAGCAGCCCGCCTTGACCTATAATAAGTTTACCGAAACCGTTGGCTGCGGCTATCTTGATGATGATTTGTATGGCCGGTCTGTTAAAATACCGCCCGTCTCCGCCCAATACCAGCGTCTTTCCGGTAAAATCATGCAAAGAATCGAAAATTGACTGGACAAAATTTTCCAGGTAACCGGGTTGCTGAAATACTCTAACTTTTTTTCTGAGCCCCGACGTCCCTGGGTTTTGGTCGTTGTATGGATGCGTGGTGATGGTTTCTATTTGCATGTTGGATCCTTAATTCGACAATTAACCTGGTGGACTAAAGTACACCAAAATTCTTATCTAGTGTAGATCAATTATGTTGCGAATTTATTTATTGCTGTGTTGTGGATTTTTTTCTGTTGCTGCGGTTGCGGACGATGATGTCTGGCTTTTAGTGGATACGAAAGCCCTCACTATCGATGTAAAAAAAGGTGAGCAGACGCTTGAAACCATAAATGGTATCGCCATTGGCCGAGGAGGCGCCGGATTTAAACGTCATCAGGGCGATAACGTCACGCCTTTCGGCAGTTACCGGATAGGCTGGGTTGGTGAAAAAAGTAATTTCAGGAAGTTTTTCGGCTTGACTTATCCGTCCGCAGAAGATGCTCAAAAGGCCTTGGAGCAGGGGGTCATTAATCGGGGGGCTTATAACAGCATTGTGACGGCTCATCGGTTCCATCAAGTGCCGCCGCAAAATACGCCTTTAGGTGGACGAATCGGCATTCACGGCTTGGGGCGAGCGGACGAAAAAATTCATAAATCAATGAATTGGACGCATGGTTGTATTGCGTTGACTAACGGCCAGATTGATCATTTGAGTCAATGGCTGGACAAAGGAATGCTGGTAAAAATAAAATAAAACTGGAAAATAATTTAAAAACAGTGCAGAATTAAATTTGGTAAGGTTTTTTTTGTAGTAATAACTTTAGAAAAGGAAAATAAGATGAAAAAAGTAATGAAATTGTCAATGGTTGCTCTGGTTGCTAGCTTGGTTGTTGGTTGCGCAAGCACTTCAGACGTTGAAAACTTACAATCACAAATTGATGGATTGAAAACTTCTGTTGCACAAGCATCTGCTGATGCAGCTAGCGCAAAAAGCGCTGCTGATTCTGCTTCTGCTCAAGCTGCTTCTGCTGAAGCTGCTGCTAACCGTGCAGCTCAGTATGCTCAAGACACAAACAGCAAACTGGACAGCATGTTCAAAAAATCAATGATGAAATAAATCATCGCTGATTTGAAAAATAAAAAGCCCGGTGGGATTCCACCGGGCTTTTTTTTTGAGCGGACGATTCAGTTGTGATGAATTGAGTCCAAGCACTGTTTACCCGTGGTAGAATAAAACCTTTTTTAATTCATCACATTCATGCGTCTGATTAGAGGATTATCTCGTTTAGCGCCGTTGGAAAACGGCTGTGTACTGACGATTGGAAATTTTGACGGCCTGCATTTGGGGCATAGGGCCGTGATAAAAAAACTGGCCGAACGAGGCGAGGCATTGGGTTTGCCTGTCGTTGTTATGACCTTTGAACCGCAGCCGTTGGAGTATTTTCTCGGAGAGAACGCACCGTCACGGTTGATGCGCTTGCGGGAGAAAGTGATCCGGTTTTCTAAATTGCCCGTTGATGATTTATTGATATTACGATTTAATCAACAATTTGCCGATTGCGATGCCGAGCAGTTTATTGAGGATGTTTTAGTAAAAAGATTGAATATAAAGCATCTGGTGGTCGGGGATGATTTTCACTTCGGCAAGGCCAGGCGCGGGAATTTCGCGATGCTCAAGGATAAGGGCAAGCTATCCGGTTTTGATGTCGAAGATACCGGCTCTTATCAAGTAACCGGGCTTCGAGTCAGCAGTACCCTGATCAGGGACGCGTTGGGCGAGGGTAATTTGGCTTTGGCTGAAAAATTGCTCGGTTGCTGTTATTCTGTTTGCGGACGCGTGGAGCATGGCGACAAACGCGGACGAACCATCGGCTATCCCACCGCCAATATACAAATGTTTAGAAAAAACACCCCCGTTAACGGCGTGTTTGCCGTGACCATGACCGGTATTGATGGACGCGAGTTTGACGGTGTTGCGAATGTAGGCACCCGGCCCACGGTTGATGGTGGTTCAAAGGTTATACTGGAAGCGCATTTGTTCGATTTTGATAGAGAAATTTACGGACGTTATGTGGAAGTGCATTTCAAGCAAAAGATTAGGGATGAAATGCGCTTTCAGTCACTGGATGAGCTTAAAGCCCAAATTGTAAAAGATGCGGCTGAAGCTAAGGCTGCGCTTTGCTCCCCGCACGCTTCCAGCATACACGCCATCCCTGGTGATACAGATTTTTGCTGAGATTAATTGTTATGACGATGGATTATAAAAAAACACTGAATTTACCCAACACCGCGTTCCCTATGAAAGGCAATCTGGCTCAGCGCGAGCCGGAACAGTTGAAAAAATGGAACCAAGCCGACCTGTATAACAAAATCAGGCAGGAATTTGCAGGACGCCCCAAGTTTATCCTGCATGACGGTCCTCCTTATGCTAATGGCGAAATTCATATCGGCCATGCGGTCAACAAGGTGTTGAAAGACATCATCGTTAAATCGAAATCGTTAAGCGGTTTCGATGTGCCTTATGTGCCGGGCTGGGATTGTCACGGCTTGCCGATTGAGTTGCAGGTAGAGAAAAAAATCGGCAAAGCCGGCGTTAAAGTCTCCCCTGCGGTTTTCCGCAAAGCCTGTCGCGAATATGCCGGCAAGCAGGTCAACATACAAAAAGAGGCTTTTATCCGGTTGGGTATTTTAGGCGATTGGGAGCATCCGTACTTAACGATGGATTTCGCCTTTGAAGCCGACATCGTGCGCTCGTTGGGCAGAATCAGCCAAAACGGCCACATAACAAAAGGCGCCAAGCCCGTGCATTGGTGTACCGATTGCGGTTCGGCGCTGGCTGAAGCGGAAGTCGAGTACGAAGACAAACATTCGCCTGCGGTCGATGTGCGTTTCCAGGTCGTCGATGAAGCCGGATTTTTGAGCCGGTGTCATCATGCGCCTGAGCATGACGGTTCCGGGCCGTTATCGGTCGTCATCTGGACCACCACGCCGTGGACGTTGCCGGCAAACCAGGGCGTTGCGTTAAATCCCGAGCTGGAATATTCAGTCGTGCAATGCGAAAAAGACGGCAACAAAGAGCGTCTAGTCGTTGCAGAAGCATTGCTAAAGGACGCGATGCTGCGTTATGACATCGAAAATTACCATGTGATTGCTTACTGCAAAGGCTCCGAGCTGGAGCATCAATTATTGCAACATCCTTTTTACGACCGGCAAGTCCCGATCATTCTGGGCGATCATGTCACCACCGAGGCCGGTACCGGAGCGGTGCATACAGCGCCTGGGCACGGCCAGGACGATTATGTGGTCGGCTTGAAATACGGCTTGCCGGTCGATAACCCGGTCGGCAACGACGGCGTTTTTCTGCCGAACACGGAAATCTTTGCCGGTGAACATGTGTTCAACGCCAATGCCCATGTGTTGGAAGTGCTGGAGCAAAAAGGCAAGCTGCTGCATCATGTCGCGATACTGCACAGCTATCCGCATTGCTGGCGGCATAAAACCCCGATTATTTTTAGAGCCACGCCGCAGTGGTTCATCTCGATGGATAAAAACAAGCTGCGCGAGCAGGCGCTGAGCGAAGTCAAACGCGTCGCCTGGATTCCCGAATGGGGCCAGGCGCGCATTGAAAGCATGATGGAAGGCAGGCCGGACTGGTGCGTTTCCCGTCAGCGCACTTGGGGCGTGCCGATCGCGTTTTTCGTCCATAAGGAAACCGGCGAATTGCATCCGCGCACGGCCGAATTGGTTGAGCAGGTGGCGCAGCGCATCGAACAGCAAGGTATAGAAGCCTGGTTCGAACTGGGAGCGGCCGAATTGCTGGGCGATGAAGCCGAGCATTATGAAAAAATGACCGATACCTTGGATGTCTGGTTCGACTCCGGCGTGACCCATGCCTGCGTGTTGGACAAGCGAGAACAACTGCATTTTCCGGCCGATTTGTATCTGGAAGGCTCCGATCAGCATCGCGGTTGGTTCCAGTCGTCATTGCTGGCTTCGGTCGCGATGAAAGAGGTTGCGCCCTACAAAGCCGTATTGACGCACGGGTTTACCGTCGATGCCGAGGGCAAGAAAATGTCCAAATCCAAGGGCAACGTGGTCGCGCCGCAATCGGTCATGAAGAACCTGGGCGCGGATGTGTTGCGTTTATGGGTCGCAGCGACCGATTATCGCGGCGAGATGAGCGTGTCGGATGAAATCCTTAACCGCACCTCGGACGGCTACAGACGCCTTAGAAATACCGCGCGTTTTTTGTTGTCCAACCTGAACGATTTCGATCCGGCGCAACATGCGGTTGCGGATAAAGATCTGCTGGCGTTGGATCGTTGGGTGGTGGACAGGGCGTACACCTTGCAGGAGGAAGTCAAAGCCGCTTACGAAACCTACCAGTTCCAGCATATCTATCAGAAAGTCCACCATTTTTGCGTGATCGATCTCGGCGGGTTTTACCTGGACATCATCAAGGATCGCCAATACACCGCAAAAGCCGACGGTTTGGCGCGGCGCTCGGCGCAAACAGCCATGTATCATGTGCTTGAAGCGCTGACGCGTTGGCTGGCGCCGATCATCAGCTATACCGCCGATGAAATCTGGCAATACCTGCCGGGCGAGCGTAGCGAGTCGGTGTTTTTGGAAACTTGGTATCAAGGCTTGACCAAGCTGGATGACGATTCAGTTTTGAACCGCGAGTTTTGGCAAAAAATCATGGCGGTCAGGGCCGCTGTCGGCAAAGAGCTGGAAAAAAGCAGGGCCAAAGGCGATATCGGTTCCTCGCTGAATGCGGAAATCGAACTGTACTGCAATGCCGAGTTTTTCGATGCCTTAAGCCACTTGTCGGACGAACTGCGTTTTATCTTCATTACATCCAATGCCTCGGTCATGGCTGAGCAGGATGCCCCTGAAGACGCTATTCAGACTGAAATTGACGGCGTTAAATTAAAAGTCGTCGTTTCCGAACATGAAAAATGCGTGCGCTGCTGGCATCAACGGCCTGATGTGGGCAAAACAGCGGAACACCCCGAACTGTGCGGCCGTTGCGTGGAAAACGTAGCGGGCGATGGCGAGCATCGGCAATATGCGTGATAAGGTTATGTTGAAATGGCTGTGGCTGTCACTGCTGGCGGTTATTCTGGATCAGGCCAGCAAGCTTGCCGTAGCGGGTTCGATGCAGCTTTTTGAATCCATCGAGATCATGCCGTTTTTTAGGTTGACCTATGTGCACAATACCGGCGCGGCCTTCAGTTTTCTCAGCGAAGCGGGCGGTTGGCAGCGTTGGTTCTTCGCCGGATTGGCTGTGGCGATCAGTGCGGTTATCGCGGTTTGGCTGGCCCGTTTGAAAAAACACGAGACCTTGCTCGCGGTGGCTTTGGCGCTGGTTCTGGGCGGCGCTGTCGGCAATTTGATCGACCGGCTGGCTTACGGCTATGTGATCGACTTTTTGGATGTTTATTACGAGTCCTGGCACTGGCCCGCATTCAATATCGCCGACTCTGCCATTACCTTGGGCGTGATGTTAATGCTGGCGGAGTCGTTCGGCTTGGGACATTCGAAAGAACCGGTTTAATAAGCTTAAAGAATTAACACCACGAAGACATGAAAAAATAAACTTCGTGTCTCGGCAATTGCTCCTGCTTTGCTCTACCTCCTGCATCCATGCAGTCGTTCGTGGTGCATAAAAAGTCGTCTATGGGTAAGGCTATTTCAACAGCCCTAAAAGCCTTTGCCAGTCAAAAGATGCGCCCGGATCGGTTTTTCGTCCGGGCGCAATGTCGCTATGTCCCGCAAGGCGCTGTGCCGATAGTTTGGGATAAGCTTCAAGCAAGGCGCGGATCACCTTGGCGAGCTGTACATATTGCTGGTCGGTATAGGCGGCAAATTCGGTGCCTTCCAGCTCGATACCGATAGAAAAATCATTGCACCGTTCCCGGCCTTCATATTCGGACTTCCCCGCATGCCAGGCGCGTTTGTCGAACGGCACATACTGAACACAACTCCCATCGCGCTTAATCAGTAAATGTGCGGACACTTCGAGCTGATAAATCTCTTTAAAATAGGGATGGTCGTCAGGATTAAGCTGATTGCAAAACAGCCGGTCTATATAATCGTTGCCGAACTCGCCGGGCGGAAGACTGATGCAGTGAATAACTAGCAATGAAATATCCGCAGGATCAGGTCGGTCATCAAAGTTGGGTGACGGGGTTCGGGGAATGCCGGCTAGCCAGTGTCGGTCTATTTTCATGGGGTAAGCAAGGGAGTATAAAACGGAAAGAAAACAGCGCCTATTATTAGCCGAAACCCCACTCGGGGACTAGGCTATGACTCATTTATTTTTAAACGAAACCGGATATATTGCCGTGGACGAGCTGATTGTCAGCGCGATGCATCCGGCAGACGGCAATGCAAGAAAGCAGGTATTAAAACTTTTGCCGGGCTTGATTGCAGAATTAAGAAAGGGCTTGAAACAGATTGCCTGCGATAAACCGGCGCAGCCGCGTTTTTTTAAGGATCTTGCTGTACGGATACATTATCCTAATCGACAAAAAGGAAAAAACGGCGTGAAAATAACTGAGATTCAAGCGAGCCAATTGGCGGAAGAACTGCGGCGAGGACAAGCCGCTATTGTTAAGATTAACGAGAAAACGCTCACCGAGCGAGGGCTCTCAGAATTGATGGGCTTATGACGGAACACATAAAAATGATAGAAATAAAATCTTTCCTCGAAGAAGACATCGGTTCCGGCGATATAACCGCTGCAATCATCCCTGAATCGATGACGGCTGAAGCCGAAGTCGTTACGCGCGAAGACATGGTGCTCTGCGGTCAGGCGTGGTTCGATGCGGTATTTAAATCGCTGGATGCAAACGTCAATATCAACTGGCTGGCTGCTGAAGGCGAGGCGGTCGGTAAAAACACGCTGCTATGCAAACTCGACGGCCCGGCCAGAGCTTTGCTGAGCGGCGAACGCACCGCGCTCAATTTGTTGCAAACCTTGTCGGCGACGGCAACGGTCGCCAGGCAATACGCCGATGCGGTTTCCGGCACGGGTTGCAAAGTGTTGGATACCCGAAAAACCATTCCTGGCCTTAGAAATGCGCAAAAATATGCGGTAGCCTGCGGCGGTTGTTATAACCATCGGATCGGCTTATACGACGGGGTGTTGATCAAGGAAAATCACATCATAGCGGCAGGCTCGATAGGCTTGGCGATCCGGGCCGCGCGCGAGCTGACTTCGGCTCCTGTCGAAGTGGAGGTTGAATCGATGCAGGAATTTATCGAAGCCGTCGCGGCAAAGCCGGACCGGATCATGCTGGACAACTTCAGTCTTGAGGATATGGCGGCGGCGGTCAAACTAAACGCCGGGGCCATAGAGCTTGAGGCTTCCGGCAATATCGGCCTGGACAATATCAGGGTGATTGCCGAAACCGGCGTCGATTATATTTCGATCGGCGCCTTAACCAAGCATGTCCGGGCGGTCGATTTGTCGATGCGCATCAAGCTGGTGCATTGAGATGATTGAAAATATCGAGTCATTGGTCAAACGGATCAGTCACGGCGTTTATGTGATCGGTGTCGGGGTTGGCGAGCGCCAAAATGCCTTTACTGCGGCCTGGGTGATGCAGGTGTCTTTCGATCCGTTATTGCTGGCGATCAGCATTAATCCCGAGCATTATTCTTATCAATTGATGCAGGAAAGCGGCGTTTGTACGGTTAATGTTTTGGGGCAGGATCAGTATGCAATCGCGGAGCATTTCGGCCGGTCCGCACCGGACAAGATGGCAGGATTTCAATGGCGGCAAGCCGAAACCGGCGCGCCGGTTTTATCCGAAAGTTTGGCTTATTTTGACTGTCGAGTCAGCCATTATGCCGATGCCGGCGATCATAAAATCGCCGTTTGCAAAGTGGTCGCTGCGGCAACGCTTAATCAGGGGCGGCCATTGTTGTACAGCCAGACCGGCGACATGGACGGCAGCAGCGAACTATATTAATCGCCGGTTAAAAAATAGAACACGGATGACACCGATTAGACGGAACTAAACGGGTTTAATTTGTTGGCTCCCCTGAAGCTGGGCCGATCTGAGGTTAATCCGTTCGTGGTGAGCTTGTCGAACCATGAATGGATTAACCGTCTAAATGGGAAACTATTTTTATCTGTGAATATCGGTTAAATCCGTGTTCCATTAATCCCAGTTACACCAGCGGAAACATTTTATCGGGGTTGAGTATGCCGTTCGGATCGAATTGGCGCTTGATGGCCCGCATCAGTTCCAAAGAATTCGCATCCAGTTCCCGGTCGACAAAATCCCGTTTTTCCAGGCCTACGCCATGCTCGCCGGACAGTGTGCCGTTTAGAGCCAATACCAACGAAAAGATCTCGTCCAGGCAGGCGTGGGCTTTTTTGCCTTGCTCCGGCTCATCGGGATCGAGCAATAAATTGACATGGATGTTGCCGTTGCCCGCGTGGCCGAAGTTGATAATGGGCAGGTCGTATTTTTTTGACAGCTCGCCCAGTCCGGCTATCAGTGCAGGCATTTCGGTAACCGGTACCACCACATCTTCATTGATTTTCTTCGGCGCGACCTTGCGTAACGCCGGGGACAGCGCTTTCCGGGTTTGCCACAGCGCTTTGACTTCGGCGTCGGTTTTAGCCAGACGGATGTCCAAAAGGCCGTCGTTTTTGGCGGCGGCGGCCACTTTTTCGGCCGCCGTATCCAGGCCTTCCAATTGCCCGTCGACTTCGATCATCAGCATCGCCCCTGCATGCTCGGGCAGGTCGGATTCCGAATACTGCCGGATCATGTTGATCGCATTGCCGTCGATGAATTCCAGCGCACAGGGGATGACCGGCTGCGACATGATCGCGGAAACGGCTTTGGCCGCATCGAAAACGGAATTGTAGATGGCCCTGAGCGTCTTGGTGGCTTCCGGCAGCGGCGTCAGTTTTAACGTCGCCTGGGTAATAATCGCCAGTGTGCCTTCCGAGCCGAGTATCAGCCGGGTCAGGTCATAGCCGACCACGCCTTTGCTGGTATGAACGCCGACGCGGATTTCCTTGCCGGCGCCGGTCACGGCGCGCAGCCCCAAGGTGTTTTCCCTGGGGGTGCCGTATTTTACCGCCCTGGGTCCTGCGGAGTTATAGGCCAGATTGCCGCCGACGCTACAGAACGCCGCGCTGGTCGGATCGGGCGGCCAGAAAAAGCCCCGCTCTTTGGCGATGTCCTGCACCTGCTGGTTGGTCATGCCCGGTTCCACGATCATGTAGCGGTTATCGGGGGAAAATTCGACCAGCTTGTTCATCCGTTCCAGCGATACGATCAGCCCGCTTTTAAGCGGCGTGGTCGCGCCGGTGGTGCCGGTGCCGCGGCCTCGGGCGGTCAGAGCAACCTTGAACCGGTTGCAGGCGTTAACGGCGCTGACGACTTGTTCATGCGTGGTGGGGAAAACCACGGCTTGAGGCAAGACATGGCGGCGGCTGTTGTCGTAGCCGTATGTCCAGCAGTCTTCAGGCGCAGTTAAAATATCTTCGGCGGCAAAAGACTCGGCCAGTAAAGATAGGAAGTCGGCAGGTAAAGGGGCAATATTAGTCAAGGTATTCAAAGACCGTAATGATTTGTTTTACATCGGATTGATGTCTGGCCGCTTCGATGGCCGCGGCGCCTTCATTTCTATGCACCAGTCCCATCAGGTAAACCGTGCGTTTTTCGGTAATGACTTTTACCCAGGATGAGTCGAAGCCGGGTATTTGCGTCAACGCAGTTTTTACCCTGCCGGTGATCAGCGCGTCATTGGCGCGGAAATTAAGCGGGCTGGGATTGGCGATAACCAGCTTGTTATGCACTCGTTTTACGTTGGGAATGACGCGAACGTTGTCGATAATCAGATCGCTCCATTCCTCTTTGGGCGCTTCGCCGGTGACCAGTACCGCGCCGTTGTACGAGGTTATATTGAAGTGGCATTTTTCGCGCAAGTTGTAATAGGTATTCAGTTTGGCGCTCGCATTCGCTTCAATAGTCTCGTCGGTCAAAATAGCGTCGCGGGTGCGACGGTCATTTAGCAGTGATAAGCCGGTTATTTCGGCGCCGCCCGCCTTAATCGCCGAACATCCCGAAATAAACAGGGTATGTATTGCCAACAGTAATAAAAGTTTTTTCATGTCTCGGCAATTGCTCTCGGCATTGCTCTACCTCCTGTGTCCATACAGTCGTTAACCGCCAAATAATTGATGGTCGATCAAGTCGCACAGGCAATGGGTAATCAATGTATGTGCTTCCTGAATGTGTGCGCCGGAGTCTGACGGCACGCGGATTTCTATATCGGTTTCATTGAGCAAGGGCGCTATCATGCCGCCATTATTGCCGGTCAGGGCGACGATGCTGATGTCTTTATCGTGGGCCGTGGTGACCGCTTTGGCGATGTTCGCCGAATTATTGCCGTCGGTGTAAACGACCAATATATCGCCGCTTTGTCCCAAGGCTCTGAGCTGTTTGGCGAAAACATCGTCGAAATGATAGTCGTTGGCTATCGCGGTGATGGTGGTTGCGTCGGTGGTCAACGCGATGGCGGGCAACGATGGCCGATCGCGTTCGTATTGGTTAAGCATCGCCGATGACAGCAATTGGGCGACGGTCGCCGAACGGCCATTGCCGCAAGTGATTATTTTCTTATCATTCAGCAAGGTTGCGACTAACCGTTGCGAGGCAAACTCGATCAGTTCGCCGAGTCCGGTCAGTGTATCTTGCTGGATTTGGATGCTATCTGAAAAATGATTAATTATGCGATTTTGTAGGCTCATAGCAAAAGATTATAAAGGCTATCAACTTAGCCCGCGACACTTTTCAAATTCAGTTATGCCGGAAATGCATTTTGTATCCAGTTGATGCCGCCATTGCCGGAAATGGCGACTACATCAAAACGGATAGGGCGGTCGGTTTTTTGGGTGGAAAGGTAAACATGCGTTGCTGCGATGATGCGGGATTGTTTGGCGGGAGTGATGCTTTCGGCTGCGCTGCCGTATTTGTCGGTTTTGCGGAAGCGGACTTCGATGATAACCAGCGTTTGTTTATCGGTCATGATTAAATCGAGCTCGCCCTGTTTGCAGCGGAAATTCCGGTTAACCGGTTTGAGTCCCTGATTAATCAAGAAGTTGTGGGCTTGTTCCTCGGCGCTTTCACCGCGAATCAGATGTGCGGCTTTGGTCTTGAGCTTAGTAAGCAGCATGGTCGGTCAAGTTTTCCGGGTGAGGCTTTTGCGCTTTATTTGCTGCCGGTTCGGCATGAGTGGGAAAACCGCTTATTTCAGGCCGACCGTCCACAAATCTGGCGCATACCAGTGCGCGCTTGATGCGTTGGTCGGCGGTCAGTGACAGGTTGCCGGTTGCGCCGGGATAGGGATTGCCGTTCAGGTTATTCACGCGTGTGGTCAGGTTGTATGCATCAATACCCATCGCAATCAGGCGTAAATACGTGCTGGGAAATTGCTTCCAGGTTTCTTTTAGCGCATCCATGCCGAGTTCTCCGGGGTAGGCTTTATTGAATAACCAGGGGATGTCGCAAAAAGTTATTTTATTAAGGTCGGTATCCAGCGATGCGTTGGCCTGTCCCGTGTAAACGGTGGGCATCGCATAAACCGGGAGGTCGCCGGCCTGATAAAACTGTAGCTGGGGATTGATGGAACGAGCCTCAGCGCTATAGGCGCTTAATAATATAGCGTCGGCGTCCTGCCGTTTTCTCGGCGTGTATTTTACGGAGGGTATCAACGTAAGGATTTTACGGTAACGCTGTTCGCTTTCATCCAGGTTGAGCAGTTTTTGAATCGGTGCTGAAAAGTCGGTTTCTTTCGGGTTAAAGCTCTGGGTTTCCAGGATGGTTCCGCCCTGAGCCTGCCAGTCTTCCGTTAAATAATTGGCGATACGTTTCCCCTGTGCGTTTTCAGGGGCCAGCAGCAGTGCTTTCCGGTGTCCGTCCTCCCAGGCTTTACGGGTGATTTGGTCGGTGTCGTCCAACGGGCTTAGGCTAAATTGGTAGAGCTGGTTTTTTTGCAGATCGGGAATATGATTTAATGCCAGCACGGGTATGGTCAATGCAACGGTATCGGCAAGGCTTTGAAGCTGCTCTTTAGCCAGCGGACCGATGACTAACTGGGCGCCTTCCGCGACAGCTTGATGATATAAGGCTTGCGGTGTCGATTGTTCGGTGTCGTAAAAGCGGATGGCGGGTTGTTTTGACTGGCTGTTCGCCCGGTCGTAGGCGGCCATAAAGCCGGTGCGGATGGCTTCGGCGGCTTTGACAAAGGCGCCTGATTCGGGCAACAACAGTGCGATTATTTGGGTTTGTGAGTACGCATTTTCGGCTGCGTTTTGGGGGCGATCCAAGAAACTTAAGTCGGCTGGGTGTGCGGGAAAGTTTGCGCGCCATTGGCTTATTTGGCTATTAAAATCGGGTTGGTTTATATATTTCAAAATATTGGCTAAAGACATCCAGCCGGCCAAAGTATCTGTTCGGCTGGTTTGCAAGGCGGTGTCAGGCAGCAGACGCAATGCTTCAAGGATGGCGGCCTGGTTTTTTTCGCGTTCCGCAGGGGATGTTATTAACGGGTGCAGTTCAATTCTGGATTTGGCGCCTTCAAGCAGATTGTCTGTTAACGAGTAGGCAAAGGCCTGTGATTGAAAGTATTTGATTTGGTTGTCAGGGCTGAGCTGTTGCGGTTGAATCAGCGCCAGACTCTCAATGGCCTGTTCAGCCTCGCCAAAGCTGAGCAGGATCTGGGCATAAAGAAGACTGAGTTGAGCGCGCTGTTCGGGCGGCAGATCGGCGGGATTGATCGTATCGGCAGCCTGCTTTGCGTTATATCCGTCGCCGGACTGGATTAAGGATTCGACATTCTGCAGACGTTGCTGATTCTGTTCTATCAGCGTTGGGGTTGCCGGATACTGGTATAATTCAGTCATTTTTCCCGGCTGATCGTTTGTTATCAGAGGCTGCGTCACCAGCGCTTCCTGCTCAGGCAAGGCGCTGCTTGCAGGCGTGGGTGCGCAACCGGAAAAGAACAATAGGCCGGGAAGCAGCGCGCATAATAATGGCGGCGTATAGTTGGGTCGCATCTTTAAATGAAGGCTTTTCAAGTGAGTGTATCGAATGTCAAGTGAATGCGGCAAATTATACGTTGTTGCTACGCCGATAGGTAATTTAGCAGATATTAGTTTCAGGGCGGTTGAAATATTAAAACAGGTCGACTTGATTGCAGCCGAAGATACCCGGCATGTAAAAATGCTGCTGCAGCACTACGGGATTAGCAATAAGCTGATTTCGCTGCATCAGCATAATGAAGACAAGGCTTCGTCCGGGTTGTTGGAAAAGTTGCGCGAGGGCTTATCGATTGCGTTGGTTTCTGATGCGGGAACACCGCTGTTGAGCGACCCCGGCATGCCGCTGGTAAAAATGGTCAAGGAGGCAGGCGTTGATGTTGTGCCGGTACCGGGTGCTTGTGCGTTGATTGCGGCATTGTCCGCTTCGGGATTGCCGGTTACTCGATTTACATTTGAAGGCTTTTCGCCGCGAACGTCGTCGGCGCGAAAAGCATTTTTTAGCGAGCGATTAATGTGTCCGACAACCTGGGTGTTTTATGAGTCCAGTCACCGGATTCTGGCGTCATTACAGGATATGGCCGAAGTTTTGCCGCCGGATCGGCAGGTCGTTATCGCCAGAGAGCTGACCAAGTTGCACGAAACCATCGTGAAAACCAGTTTGGGTGAAGCGCTTAAGTTGGTTGAGCAAGATGCCAACATGAGAAAAGGGGAGTTTGTGGTGATTGTCGATGGTGCAATTGTCGACAAAAAGGAGCAAATCATTACGCCCGAGCAGGAAAAAATACTGCGTGTGTTATTGGGCGAATGCTCTATCAAGACCGCAGTTGCAATGGCAGTGGAAATTACCGGTGTCAGGAAGAAGCTGTTGTATCAAGCCGCGTTGGAGCTGGATAAAGTGAAAGAGGCTTAATGTGGCCGGCAGCGCATTTGGTTTTCAATTTAGGACGGCTTAAGGTTAAGTCTTCGTGCTCCCCTCCTTAATTGGAAAGCCTGTATAGTAGTGTTTACGCAATTTGAGTAAATATTATCATGCTGAGGTTCGCCGATATAAGTCATTATGGCGCAGCCTTATGATGTGGCTATGGTCAGCCTCCGCTATTTGCAAATCCGCGTTGAATATGGAGTATGCTGCAAAGGCGCTTAGTTTTTCCGTTAATGCGATACGGGGCGTTTTCTGGTCTGGTTTTTGCTTATGAAAAAGTCGGCTTACATAGCGTTTTGATGTGGATGTGTGATACACTGAGCATTGAAAGAGTCGGCTGAGCAGTCGCTGTTTTATCGCAAGATAAGACGGAGGAAAGTCCGGGCTCCATTGGGCAGGGTGCCAGGTAACGCCTGGGAGGCGTGAGCCTACGGAAAGTGCCGCAGAAAATATACCGCCTGTCACTTGTGACCGGTAAGGGTGAAAAGGTGCGGTAAGAGCGCACCGCGCAACTGGTAACAGGAGTGGCATGGTAAACCCCACCCGGAGCAAGATCAAATAGAGGAACAGACGCGTGGCCCGCGCGGTTCCTGGGTAGATTGCTTGAGCTGCAGGGTGACTTGCAGCCTAGATGAATGACTGTTCTCGACAGAACCCGGCTTACAGGCCGACTCTTTCTTCTTTATTTCCGGGTATGTTCCGCCCGGTTCCGCGCGCTGTAAAAAGCGTAAAAACTGTCCAGTAATTATTGCGGCAGTATCTTTGATTCAGTTCTCACTTTCTGCAAACAAAGCTGAAACTTTTCGGTGAGTTTGTACTTAAAGTGCTTTGTTACCAAAATCACATATTTTACTGATAAAAAATGAAAAATGACTGTCCATTTTTCGTATGGATATATCCCATTCTGATTGTGTCCTAAGTCATTGTCGAAAAAGAAAGAATCTAAATGAAATCATCCTTGACTAGGGGTTATTTGAAAACTATAGTGGTCATAAGTGGAGAAAAGTGGGAAAAAAGGGTTTTTTGGGGGAATCTGGGGTGAGTTTTGTTTCGGGGCATTAGTTCAATCAATTTAGACGGCAAAGGACGTCTTGCAATTCCTACCCGTTATCGGGAGGAATTGCAGGATTGCTGTGAATGCCAGATGGTTGTGACGGTTGCTGTCGATGAACGCTGTGTCGGAGAGAAGGGTTGTTTGTGGTTGTACCCGATGCCGGAGTGGGAAAAGCTTGAGCAAACGATTAGCAAATTGCCTACCTTAAATAAAATGGCCGGCAAGTTGAGGCGGTTTGTGATCGGCAATGCATCCGAATGTGAAATGGACGGTCAGGGCCGTTTGTTATTGCCGGAAAAGTTGAGAACATTTGCAAATATAGACAAGAAGATTGTCCTGGTTGGTCAGCTCAATAAATTTGAACTCTGGAATGAAGAAGCCTGGGGGGCAAAGGAAAGCGAATGGCTGGATGGCGGCGATAATGAAGGATTGGAAGATTTAGGCTCTTTGTCTTTTTAATGCGGGAGAACTGTTAGTGGAACATTTGCCCGTTATGTTTGCAGAAGCTTTGCAACAGTTGGCTATTAAAGAAGATGGGGTTTATCTGGATTGTACCTTTGGTCGCGGAGGGCATAGTCAGGGTATTTTGAGCCTGCTGGGGCCATCCGGGCGATTGTTGGCTTTTGACAGGGACTTGGAGGCGATTAACTCCGATTATGCGCAAGCCATGCTTGAAGATAAGCGTTTTAAGCTTATACACACGCATTTTTCTGAGTTGGAAAATATAGTCATAAGTGAAGGTTTGGCAGGAAAAATCGACGGTATTTTGATGGACTTGGGCGTTTCGTCGCCTCAGCTGGACAATCCCGAAAGAGGTTTTAGCTTTTTGCGCGATGGGCCGTTGGATATGCGGATGGATGGCAATGCGGGCATTACGGCGGAACAGTGGTTGACCGGCGTTGACGAAAAGGAATTGGTTAAGGTTTTGTTCGAATATGGGGAAGAGCGGTTTGCTCGGCGCATAGCTCACGCCATTGTTGAAAAAAGAGCCGAATCGCCCCTTACAACAACCAGGGAATTGGCAAAGCTTATTGAAGACGCAGTGCCGGTAAAAGAGAAACATAAGCACCCGGCAACCCGTAGTTTTCAGGCGATCCGTATCGAAATTAATAGTGAGTTGGACGAATTGAAAGCTGTTTTACAGCAGTCTGTGCGGCTTCTGAAACCGGGCGGGCGTTTAGTGGTTATTTCTTTCCATTCATTGGAAGACCGGATCGTCAAACGTTTTATCAGGTCTGAGTCAGGGGCCAAATATAATCCGGGTAAATTACCGATTAAAGAAATGGATATAACCAAGGGTATCTTGAAAAAAGCGGGTAAAGCCCTAAAAGCCGGGCCGCAGGAGATTGTCCAGAATCCAAGGGCGCGAAGCGCAATCATGCGGGTAGCTGAGAGAGTTTAAGTGGCGGCAATTCGCTATATAGGGGTGGGTACCCTGATATTGGTGTTGTTGATATCAGCTTTGGCCGTAATTTACAGCAAATACCATTCACGATTAATTTTTATTGAGATCCAAAAGCAGGAAAGAGAGTTGGATCAATATGAAGTCGAATGGGGGCAGCTGCAATTGGAGCTGACAACCTTGGCGGAACAGAATCGGGTGGAACAAGTGGCGCGGGAGCAATTGAAGCTGGTTATGCCGTTACGGGAAAAAATCGTTTATATAAAACCGTAAATGATACATTTTCAAGGCAAAAATAAGGCAAGTAAGCCGTTTGGTGATTTTTCGGGCCGGCCGCACCGATTCGTTGCCGATAGTGACACTTCCGCCATCTATAGCGGCCGGAGGAAAGTCGTAGTCGTTTTTATAATGACTTGTATGGCGGCGCTGGTGGGTAGGGCTTTTGATTTACAAGTACTGAATAATCAGTTTCTTAAAGAGCAGGGCGATATGCGCCATGTCAGCGATGTGTCGGTTTCAGCATACAGGGGCATGATAAAAGACAGGAATGGCGCCCCGTTGGCGATCAGTACGCCTGTCGAGTCGATCTGGATGAATCCGCAACAGATTGAACCGGGGAAAGAAAGCGAAATCAGACAAATGGAAATGTTGTTAAATTTGCCTAAGGGAAAGATTGATGAGCTGATTAAAGGCGATGCGCACAGACAATTTGCGTATATCGCTCGCCAGATTAATCCGGTGGTTGCGGATCAAGTGAAGGCATTGAAGCTTGCGGGCATTTATTTCGAGCGGGAATTCAAGCGTTTTTATCCGGCTGGAGAAGTTTCCTCGCACTTGATCGGTTTTACCGACATTGACGATGTGGGTCAGGCGGGACTTGAATTCGGATACGAAAAATCATTAAAAGGGATTCCGGGCAGCAAGCGGGTTATCAGGGACGGACAGCGGCGGATTATCGAAGACGTAGAAAATATCAAGGAACCGGTTGCGGGCAGGAATCTGGATTTAAGTATTGATCAGCGTATCCAGTATCTGGCGTACCGGGAATTGCAGTTGGCGGTCAATCAGCACAAGGCAAAATCGGCGGCGCTGGTGGTGCTGGATGCAAAGAGCGGGGAAATTCTGGCGGCGGTTAATCAGCCGTCATTTAACCCGAACACCCGAAAAGGTTTAAAGGAAAGTCTGTACAGAAATAGGGCGATAACCGATGTATTTGAGCCGGGATCAACGGTCAAGCCGTTTGTTGTCGCAGCCGCGTTGGACGGAAGGTATGTCAAGCCGGATGAGGTTTTTGAAACCCACGGATTTTTACAGGTCGGAAATCATCTGGTTAAGGATGTGCATAATTACGGAACTCTGGATTTGACCGGAGTGCTGAAGAAGTCCAGCAATGTCGCAGTAAGCCAGATGGCATTGAGAATGCCGCCGGAATATTTTTGGGGAATTTACCATAAGTTGGGGCTCGGTGTGGCCGCAGGTTCAGGCTTTCCGGGGGAAGCCAACGGCAGTTTGCTTGATTATCAAAGCTGGCACGAATTTGACAGGGCGACCTTGTCATTTGGTTACGGTGTGAGCACCTCGGCATTGCAGCTGGCCAGAGCCTATACGGCCCTGGCCGATGACGGCATTTTGCATTCGGTCAGTTTGTTAAGGCGGGATGAGGATGTTGATCAGCAACGGGTGTTTTCGGCCAAGACCGCCAAAAGGGTCAGGGCCATGATGGAAACTGTACTTATGAAGGACGGCACCGCTTACGAGGGCAGAGTCGATGGCTACAGCGCCGCCGGTAAGACCGGGACGGTAAAGAAAGCCGGTGCGGGCGGATATGTCGAGAAAAGTTATTTTTCTGTTTTTGCAGGCATGGCGCCGGCAAAAAATCCGAGACTAATTACCGTAGTCATGATTGATGAGCCTTCAGCGGGGCAATACTACGGAGGGATAGTCTCAGCGCCGGTGTTTTCCAAGGTAATGGCGGGGGCCTTGAGGGTGTTGGAGGTTGCTCCCGATCAACAGGACAATATGCCCATTTTGTTGACACGGCAAGGTTCATAACATGATCACTACATAGACATAGGAGGGCGGGGTATGCAGGAGCTGAAAGATTTATTAAATGGACTGACCTCGCTTTCAGATCAGGGCGATATTTCGATTACCGGTTTGGCTTTGGATAGTCGGAATGTGCGTGGCGGCGATGTATTCGTTGCTTTAGCGGGCGCCAAACAGCATGGCTTGGCGCATGTTGAACAGGCTGTTAATAATGGGGCCTGTGCGGTCATTTTTGATCCGGCCGGCAACGGTCATCAGCTGGCAGAGGCCTTACGGTGCAATGCATCTGCTCTTGTGCCGATGATTGCAGTGGAAAACCTGGGCTTAAAGTTGGGCGAATTGGCTGCGCGTTTTTATGGAGACCCATCCCGGTTTATGACGGTTATCGGCATTACCGGTACTAACGGAAAAACCTCTTGCAGCCAGTTTTTGAGCCAAATGCTGGATGACTGCGGAATCATAGGGACGCTAGGCTGGGGCGAATGGGGCAAGCTTAACAAGACGCTGAATACCACGCCCGATGCCCTGGCAATCCAGAAAATACTGGCGGAATTACTAAAGGATAAAAAGCGAGTCGTGGCGATGGAAGTGTCCTCGCACGGTCTGGAGCAAGGCCGGGTCAACGGGGTAAGGTTCAAAGGCGCGGTATTTACCAATATCAGTCGAGATCATCTGGATTATCACGGCACCATGGAAGCTTATGTGCTGGCCAAGCTGGCGCTATTAAAAAAGCCGGGCTTAGTTTTTGCGGTGGTGAATCTGGATGATATGTACAGCGGGCAGATTATCGCCGCCGTGCCTGAGTCGGTGCAGTTATGGCATTTTAGCGCCAACGGAAAAACAGCGGATTCAGGCGAGTGTGTCAATGCGGAAAACATACTGCATAAAACCGATGGCATCGAATTTGATCTGCGCTGGCGGGATCAGCTTCAGCGGGTCAAGGTGCCGCTTTACGGCGACTTTAATGTAGAGAACGTTCTGGCCGTGTTGACCGTCATGCTGGCGATGGGTGTTTCGTTGCATGATGCGGCTGAAAAACTTGCCGGTATAAAGCCGGTTGATGGCCGGATGGAGCGTTTCGGTGCAGAGACTGATCCATTGATTTTTGTCGATTATGCTCATACTCCCGACGCATTGGACAAGGTTTTATCCAGTTTGCGCAAGCATTGCAAACAGGATTTATGGGTGGTTTTCGGTTGCGGCGGAAACAGGGATGCAGGTAAACGGCCGCAAATGGGAAAAATTGCTGAACAATGGGCGGATCATGTGGTGATTACCGATGACAACCCGCGTTACGAAAACGGGCTGGATATAGTTAACGCTATTCTGGCCGGTTGCAGTACGGCTAAGGCTGAAGTTATTCAAAACAGAGAACAGGCGATACAAAAAGTGGTGGCGAGTGCGGCTAAAAATGATTGCATCGTGATTGCGGGCAAAGGCCACGAGCAATATCAGGAAAGCAACGGCGTGTGCGTACCTTTCAGCGACAGGCAAGTCGTGATCGAGGCATTGAACAGGCGAAACAGATGAATATGATGCTGAGTGAGATTGCGGCCTGCGTACAGGGCAAGTTGGTCGGGGAAGATGTTGTGATCTCCTCGGTCAGTATCGATACAAGAGCGATAAAGCCGGGACAGCTTTATGTGGCGATTAAAGGCCATAACTTCGACGGCAATGAGTTTGTAGCGCAGGCCGAACAAGCCGGAGCCGTGGCAGCGATCGTGCATCAGGGCGTTGCGGCGACCGCCAGGGAGGGTGGAAGTGTCGCAATCAGTACGGAACTGATGCGGCCGACGGTGCCGCACATCGTTGTTGATGATACCAGGCTGGCCTTGGCCGAATTGGCCGGAGCCTGGCGGAAAAAAGCGGCAGTGTCCGTCGTCGGTATTACCGGCAGTAACGGCAAAACCACCGTCAAGGAAATGGTGGCTGCAATATTAAGTGTCAATGGGAAGACGCTGTTTACCCAAGGCAATCTGAATAATGACATCGGCGTGCCTTTAACCTTGTTGCGTTTGGACGAACAACACCGGTATGCGGTTGTCGAGATGGGGGCAAACCATCCGGGCGAAATCGAATATACCAGTCAATATGCACAGGCCGACGTTGCGATCATTACCAATGTGGGGGCCGCGCATATAGAGGGTTTCGGCAGTGTTGACGGTGTTGCTAAAGCGAAAGGAGAAATAATTCAGACGCTTAAGCAGGACGGTGTTGCGGTTCTTAACCGCGATGACGCCTACTTCGATTATTGGCAATCAGTGGCCGGAACAAGAAAAGTTGTGTCGTTTGGTCTGGATGACCGGGCCGGTGTGACGGCGCATTCGGTTAAAACGGAAATTGTTGATCATGCGTTTGCTACGACTTTTGAATTAGTGAGCGCAGCCGGGGCGTTGACGGTAAAACTAAAGCTGGCGGGTCGGCATAATGTCGTCAACGCATTGGCGGCAACCGCGGCTTGTCTGGCGCTGGGTATCGACCTGCAACAAATTAAACAGGGGCTGGAAAGCGTAAAACCGGTAACCGGACGATTGCAGCCGCTGGTAAGCCGTTTAGGCAATATCGTCATCGATGATACCTATAACGCCAATTCGGCATCACTGAAAGCGGGACTGGATGTGTTGGCTAACTGTGAAGGGAAGCACTGGCTGATTTTAGGCGCTTTTGGTGAATTGGGACCCGAGAGTCAGAGAATACATGAACAAATAGGTGAGTTAATCAAATCAAGTGGTGTCGTGCGTCTCCTCGCTATAGGTTCTGATGCCCGGAATACGGTGAATGTTTTTGGCAAAGGAGCCACTTTTTTTGATAGCCAAAACGATTTGATTGAAGCGTTAAAGCAAGAGCTCAAAGGGGATGAAGCGATTTTGGTCAAAGGGTCAAGGGCGCAACGCATGGAGAATGTAGTGGCCGCATTGGTTGAGAATTTCAGGATATAAATAATGTTACTTTATTTTGCAGATTATTTAATGACCTTTGACGGCGGTTTCAGGGTATTTCATTACCTGACCTTTCGTGCGATTCTTGGCGCCTTAACCTCGCTGACCATTTCTTTCATTATCGGGCCGGTCATGATCAGGAAGTTAAGCCGCAACAAGATCGGCCAGAGTATCCGCGAGTTGGGTCCGCAATCCCATTATGAGAAAAAAGGCACGCCCACGATGGGAGGAACCCTGATACTGGTCGCCATTGCGTTCAGCACGCTGTTGTGGGCGGATCTGAGCAACCGCTATATCTGGGTTATTTTACTGGTGACCTTGGGTTACGGTGTGATCGGTTTTATCGACGATTATAGAAAAGTCGTCAAAGGCAACAGCGACGGTTTGTCGGCTAAAGCCAAATATTCATGGCAATCGGTCATCGGTTTAATGGCGGCTGTTTTTCTATACAAAAGCGCAATTCTGCCGGCAGAAACCCAATTGATAGTCCCGTTCTTTAAAGACGTCATGCTGGATATGGGCTGGCTTTATATAGTGCTGACCTACTTTGTGATTGTCGGAACCAGCAATGCAGTCAATTTGACCGATGGCTTGGACGGGCTGGCGATCATGCCGACCGTGATGGTCGCGACCGGTTTGGGTATTTTTGCCTATTTATCCGGCCATGTGACTTTCTCGCAATATCTGGCGATTCCTTATTTGCCGAATGCCGGGGAATTGATCGTATTTTGCGCCGCTTTGGTCGGAGCCGGTTTGGGCTTTTTATGGTTTAACGCCTATCCCGCGATGGTGTTCATGGGCGATGTCGGCGCACTGGCGCTGGGCGGGGCTTTAGGCGTTTTGGCGGTGCTGGTCAGGCAGGAAATCGTGTTGATGATTATGGGCGGTGTTTTTGTCATGGAAACCGTATCGGTCATTATTCAGGTAGCCTCGTTCAAAATGACCGGCAAACGCGTTTTCCGCATGGCGCCGATACATCATCATTTCGAATTGAAAGGCTGGCCGGAGCCTCGCGTTATCGTGCGATTCTGGATTATTACCGTGATCCTGGTGCTGATTGGCTTGGCGACCTTGAAACTGAGATAAGAAATGGATAATGCAGCGATTACAGCATTGTTGAAAAAGAATTTCGCCTTGGACCCGCAAACGTCCAAGGTTTTGGTCGTGGGGCTTGGCAACACGGGGATCTCGGTTGCGCATTATTTGCAAGGCTTGGATTTTAAATTCGCCATTATCGACAGTCGCGCCAAGCCGCCGATGATGGAGGAGTTTTTTCAACAAATGCCCGATACCCCGGTGTTTACCGGAGGTTTTGACGAGGCCGCGTTTAAGGTCGCGACGCATTTGGTAGTCAGTCCCGGCGTATCGTTGAATGAACAGGCGATCATCAAAGCCATAGCGAATGGCTCGAAAATAGTCAGCGATATAGACCTGTTTGCCTGTTCTGTCGATGTGCCGATCGTTGCAATCAGCGGTTCCAACGGTAAAAGCACGGTGACCACCATGTTGGGCGAAATGGCGAAAGCGGCCGGATTACGAGTTGGCGTAGGCGGAAATCTTGGAACCCCGGCTTTGGATTTACTGGCGTTAGACGCGCAACTGTATGTGCTGGAACTATCCAGTTTTCAACTGGAGCGAACTTCAGCCTTGAATGCGGCGGCAGCGACGGTGCTCAATGTCAGCGCCGATCATCTGGACAGACATGCCGATTTAGCCGAATACGCACGGGAAAAACAAAGAATTTTCAGGGGCGACGGCGCCATGATCCTCAACGCCGATGATCCGGTGGTTTCTGCCATGAGAGATGATGGTAGAAAGGCATTGACCTTCTCGATTAATAAGAAAGCGGATTTCCATCTTGCCTATCAGGGCGACACGGAATATCTGATGCACAATGAATCGTGCCTGATGCCGCTGGCCCAATTACCGCTTGAAGGCCGACATAACGCGGCTAACGCACTGGCCGCATTAGCCTTGGGCGTGGCCGTGGGCTTGGATGAGCAGGTCATGTGCGAGGCCTTGCGAAAATTTAAAGGGCTCAGCCACAGGATGCAGCGTGTCGCCGAAATACGCGGCGTTACTTGGGTTAATGATTCGAAAGCGACCAACATCGGCGCTTGTGTCGCCGCTTTGCAGGGTTATGCCCGTAAGGTGATTCTGATTGCCGGCGGCGACGCTAAAGGCGCCGACATGAACGAATTGGCGCCGGCTATCAAAGAAAAAGCCAAAAGCGTGGTGTTGATGGGTAAGGATGCGGCCCTGATCAAGCAGGCGCTGAACGATTGCGTCCCGGTTTACTCGGCCGACAATATGGCGCAAGCCGTGCAGATTGCCGCAGGTCTTGCCGATGCAGGCGACAGCGTCTTGCTGTCGCCTGCGTGCGCCAGTCTCGATCAATATAAAAATTATCAGGATAGGGGAGAAAAATTTACCAAAGCGGTATTGGCGTTGGTGGATCGCTCGGGCGACCTTGTGACTTTTCCATCTTCGATGGCGGCCATATGAGCGAGCGGCGGCGGCTTCCTGAGAATGGCGCTTCCTCCATCCCTGGAGGTCGTCAATGAAAGCGCTACGGGCGCGAGGGGGCCGATTTCATTTTGATCCGGTGCTGCTTTTCGTCAGCGCCGCTTTATTGTTGATCGGTTACGCGATGGTGGCGTCCGCGTCATTGCATCTGGGCATAAAAATGACCGGTGACGGTTCATATTATCCTGTCAGACAGTTAGTGCATATAGGGTTGGGCGTGGTTTTCGGTGGCGGCGTGGCGGCAGTTCCAATGCGGGTTTGGGAAGAGAATGGTCCCAAGCTGTTTTTAGCGGGATTGTTTTTGTTGGTCATTGTGCTGATTCCCGGCCTCGGCGTAAAGGTTAACGGTAGTGTACGTTGGCTGTCGCTAGGCGGAATGAGGATACAAGTATCGGAAGTGGTCAAGTTTTTTTCCGTCATTTATATGGCCGGGTATGTAACTCGCTACCAGGAGTCGGTGCAGAATGCGGCTTTTGGCTTGGTTAAACCGCTGGGGCTGTTTTCGGTGGCCAGCCTGCTGTTGTTGATGGAGCCGGATTTTGGTTCGGCCGTCGTTATTATCATGATAGCGATGGGCATCATGTTTTTGGCCGGAGCCAGATTATCGCAATTCATCGTGCTGTTGCTGGTAATTGGCGTACTGGCAATGATGCTGGTTTATTTTTCGCCTTACCGTCTGGTTCGGGTCACCAGTTTTATGGATCCTTGGGCTGACCCGTTGAAAACCGGGTTTCAATTAGTCCAGGCGCTTATTTCGTTCGGACGCGGTGAATGGTTCGGTGTGGGCTTGGGTAGCGGTGTGCAAAAATTATTTTACTTGCCTGAAGCCCATACGGATTTTTTGTTCTCAGTGATAGCGGAAGAATTGGGATTGATGGGCGTGGTCACGGTGATCGGCTTGTTTTCGCTATTGGTCTGGCGCACTTTTGCAATAGCCGCGGCCGCCGAACAGGCAGGTCAACGGTTTTCCGCATTTATCGCCTATGGTTTGGGGATTTGGTTTGGTTTTCAGTCATTCGTCAACATGGGCGTCAATATGGGTATTTTGCCGACCAAGGGTTTGACCTTGCCGTTGATGAGTTATGGCGGCGGCAGCATGATGATCATGTGCTGTGCGGTTGCGTTGTTGTTTAGGGTGCAAAGCGAAGTCGCTGAAATAAATGCCGGTAAGCCAAAGAGAGGCCGACATGGATAAGCGCATTGTTATTATGGCCGGAGGAACCGGCGGGCATGTGTTTCCTGCTCTGGCTGTGGCTCATCAGCTGATTGAAAAAGGCTGGCAAGTCAGTTGGTTGGGAACGCAAAAAGGCCTGGAAGGCCGGGTGATTCCAGAACAGGGGATAGAGATCGACTGGCTGTCGGTCGCCGGAGTACGGGGCAAGGGATGGTTGTCGAAAATAACGGCGGCATTGTTGTTGGTGAAGGCCTGTATTCAGGCATTGAAAATATTGCGTAAGCGCAAACCGGATGTGGTGTTGGGCATGGGCGGTTTTGTGGCGGGCCCCGGCGGGCTGATGGCGAAAGTATTAGGCATACCCCTGATTATCCATGAGCAGAACCGGGTGCCCGGCACCACTAACCGATTGCTGGCGCGCTTGGCCAATCAGGTATTGGAAGCATTTCCGGGCAGCTTTAATAAAAAGATAAAAGCAAAATTTACCGGAAATCCGTTAAGAAAACAGTTTAAAGAATGTGTAGAGCGCAGAGCAGCGCATCAAGGCATTAACATATTGGTCGTCGGCGGCAGCCAGGGAGCCCAGATATTAAACCAGGTTGTGCCGGGCGCAGTTGCAGGCTTGGATTTCAATGTGCAGGTAAGGCATCAAACCGGTACGGCGATGCAGGAGCTGGTCGAGAGCCGGTATAAAGAATTAGGCGTGAACGCGGAAGTGAATGCTTTTATTGAAGATATGGTGTCGGCCTATCACTGGGCGGATCTGGTGATTTGCAGATCCGGCGCAATGACCGTCAGCGAAGTCGCGGCAGCAGGCGTTCCAGCTATTTTTATACCGTTGCCGAACGCGATTGACGATCATCAAACAGCCAATGCCCGGTATCTGACCGATGCCGGTGCAGGACTGTTATTGCTGCAAAAAGACTTGAATGAAACAACGCTGGCAGAACATATCACAAAGGTAGCTAAGCAATTGGATGTAATGAGTAAAACGGTAAAAGAATACGCACGCTTGGATGCGACGGAAATTGTTGCAGGTGTTTGCATGGCCGAGGCGGGGTTATGAACGTTCCCAATAGTCAGATGCAGGCTCGCGCCTTGGGCGGTGTCAATCGGATACATTTTGTCGGCATAGGCGGAACCGGTATGAGCGGTATTGCCGAGGTGTTATCGAACCTTGGTTATCAAGTCTCAGGTTCGGACATTAAGGAAAGCGCGGTCACAGAAAGACTGGCCGGCCTGGGCGTGACCATCAATATCGGGCATAAGCGGGAAAATATAGCCAAGGTCGATGTGGTGGTGGCTTCCAGCGCGATCGACCGCAGTAATGAAGAAATTGACGAGGCCTATATTCAAAGGATACCGGTCATTCCGCGCGCGGAGATGCTGGCTGAATTGATGCGCTTCAGGTTTGGTATCGCCGTTGCCGGAACCCACGGCAAGACCACAACGACCAGCTTGACCGCAAGTATTCTCGCAGAGGGCGGGCTCGATCCTACTTTTGTGATTGGCGGACGCTTAAACAGCGCAGGCAGCAATGCCAAATTGGGCCTAGGCCATTATCTGGTCGCCGAAGCCGATGAAAGCGACGCGTCGTTTTTATATTTGCAGCCGATGATGGCGATAGTGACCAATATCGACCAGGATCACATGGCGACCTATGAAGGCAGCTATCAGCGCTTAAAAGACACGTTTAAAGAGTTTTTGCATCATCTGCCTTTTTACGGACTGGCGGTGATGTGCCTGGATGATGAAGGCGTCAGGGCGATCCTGCCGGAAATATCGAAGCCGGTAACGACTTACGGCGTCCATGAAGATGCCGATGTCCGGGCGATCAATATTAAACAGCAGGGTATGCACACCACGTTTGACGTGATTCGAAGAGGCGACCATCCGCCGTTACAGGTTACCTTGAATATGCCCGGCTGGCACAACATGCTCAACGCGTTGGCGGCGATCAGCGTCGCAACCAAGCTGGCGGTCGATGATGAAGCCATCATCAGGAGTTTGGGGGCGTTTAAAGGCGTGGGCAGGCGGTTTCAAATCAACGGCGATTTGCCGATGGGCGAGGGCAAGCTGACACTGGTTGACGATTACGGGCATCATCCGCGCGAGATTGCAGCGACGCTTGAAGCCTTGCGCCAGGCTTGGCCGGATCGGCGGTCGATCGTTATTTTCCAGCCGCATCGATATACGCGAACCCGGGATTTATTTGAAGACTTCGTGCAAGTGCTGTCAACCGTTGACGTGTTGATCCTGATGGATGTTTATGCGGCGGGTGAAACGGCGATTCCGGGTGCGGACGGCCGGGCGTTAAGCCGGGCGATCCGCATACGGGGACAGGTTGATCCGGTCTTTGTCGAAAACTGGGAAGAATTGCCGCAGATATTGGCGGGCATCGTCTTAGCCGGGGATGTGATATTGACGATGGGCGCGGGCAATGTCGGTCAGATCGCCGCACAGTTGCCGCAGTTGCTGGTAGAGACGTTGCAGGGCAAGGCCTCTGCAAAGCATGACAATTAAAACGGGGGGCCGTTTGCTCAAGCATGAAAAACTGGCGAAGTACACCAGTTGGCGCGTTGGCGGCCCTGCGGATCGGCTGTATATACCGCAAGACCGGCAGGACCTGATCGAGTTTATAAAGACCCTGCCTGAATCCGAGCCGGTGTTCTGGATGGGGTTGGGCAGTAATTTACTGGTCAGGGATGGCGGCATACGTGGCACGGTGATTAATACCAAGGGACGGTTAAAAGAGATGAGTTTGACCGCTGACGGTTTGGTTTATGTTGAAGCGGGCGTCCCCTGCGCGCATGTGGCGCGTTTTTGCGGGGAACGGGGTTTGATCGGAGCGGAGTTTTTAGCGGGCATACCCGGAACCATGGGCGGCGCTTTAAAAATGAATGCAGGCGCTTTCGGCGGCGAAACCTGGGCTATCGTTAACAGTGTGGAGATGCTGAACAGGTCGGGGGAGATCAGTCATAGAAAGCCGCAGGATTTCAAGGTGAGTTACCGGTCTGTCAAGGGTTTTGAAAACGAATGGTTTTTGGCCTGTTTGTTGACGTTGCAGCCAGGCGATACGGCCGCTAGCCAGCAGAAAATAAAAGGATTATTGGAAAA
Source organism: Methylobacter tundripaludum (assembly GCF_002934365.1). Classification (GTDB taxonomy): domain Bacteria; phylum Pseudomonadota; class Gammaproteobacteria; order Methylococcales; family Methylomonadaceae; genus Methylobacter_A; species Methylobacter_A tundripaludum_A. The sequence continues at coordinate 35,984 of NZ_PTIY01000004.1, forward strand.
GCGGGGGGCGACGCAGCCGACCAATCAGCCCAGTTGCGGATCGGTCTTTAAAAATCCGGAAGGCGGTTATGCGGCGCGGTTGATCGAGCAAAGCGGTTTAAAAGGCTATGCGATTGGCGGGGCCTGCGTGTCGGAAAAACATGCGAATTTTATTGTCAATACCGGCAACGCAACGGCAGCGGACATCGAAGCCCTCATTCGTTATGTACAGGATAAAGTGGAACAGCAGCAGGGGGTAATCTTGCAGACTGAGGTTTGTATGGTAGGTGAAGCAATATGAAAACATTGGCGTTAAATAAGCCTGAGCAATTCGGCCGGGTCGCGGTAATGATGGGCGGGTCGGCGGCGGAAAGGGAGGTTTCGTTAAGAAGCGGGGCGGCCGTTTATGAGGCTTTAAAAAATAAAGGCGTGGATGCAATTGCCATTGATGTGACGGGCAGTCCGATCGAAGCGTTGGCGGGGTTGAAGATCGACCGGGTCTTTAACATTATCCACGGACGCGGCGGCGAAGATGGCGTGTTGCAAGGGGTTCTGGAAGTGCTGGGGATTCCCTATACCGGTAGCGGCGTCATGGCGTCTGCTTTGAGCATGGATAAGCTGCGGACCAAGCTGTGCTGGCAGGGTTATGGGCTGGTCACGCCGCTTTGGTGTTTATTGGCGGATGAAACCGATATTGATAACTGCATTGAAAAGCTGGGTTTCCCGGTTATCGTCAAACCGGCGCAGGAAGGTTCCAGCATCGGCATGAGCAAGGCAAACAATCGGGATGAATTGTCGGCGGCCTTAACCGTGGCGGCGAAATACCGTTGCGACGTTTATGCGGAGGCCTGGGTTACCGGTAAGGAATATACCGTTGCGGTCTTGGATGGAGAGGCGTTGCCGGTTATCCGTCTGGAAACCCCCAATGTATTTTACGATTACGAAGCCAAATACCAGGCGACGACGACGCAATACCATTGTCCTTGCGGTCTGAGCCAGGAACAGGAGCAGTTTATACGTGACTTGGCGGTAACGGCCTGTAAGGTGGTCGGTGTTAAAGGCTGGGGCAGGGTTGATGTATTTATCGATGATTTGGGCCAGTACCAGTTGATTGAGGTTAACACCGTCCCCGGCATGACCGACCACAGCTTGGTGCCGATGGCGGCCAGACAGGCGGGCATGGACTTTGACGAATTGGTTTTGCGCATTCTGGAAACCAGTTGCGGGCAGTGAGTTATGCATAGTTACCTCTGCGATGCACCGATACGGGTAGGTGCAAACCGGTTTCAGGCAGATTTGTGAGAACAGTTGTGAAAACGATGATGACCGTATCGCTGTTGATCGGTCTGGTCTGGCTGGCAGGCTACGGTGTTAAGCGCATACCGATCAAATATGTGCGCACCGAAGGGGTTTTCCAATACCTCAGTAAGGACGAGATAAAGACCGCTTTGCAGCCCTTGGTGACGACCGGTTTTTTCGATGCCGATATGCAGGCCATTCATCAGGCGGTTTCGGAGTTGACTTGGGTGGACACGGTTACAGTCAAGCGTGTTTGGCCCCATGCGATTGACATAAAGATACGCGAAAAAAAGCCCTATGTACGGTGGGGGGAACAGCGCCTGATCAGCGCACGGGGCGAGATCATTACACCGAAAAATATAGACCAGTTTAAGACCTTGCCTATATTGCAAGGGCCTGAACAGCAACAAGTGAAGACGCTGGAAATAATGAAGGGCGTTAACACCGCATTAGCCGACCAGTCCATGAAAATGGCGGAGTTCACGATTAACGATCGGTGGGCATGGAAGATTAAGTTAACAACGGGCTTGGAAATACTGTTGGGACGAAATGAACAATTAAAGAAATTACAGCGGTTCTTGAAGACGCTGGATGTACTAGGACAAGAACAGGTTGAGCGGATGGCGATAGTCGATTTGAGGTACCCCAATGGATATGCGGTTTCATGGAAACCGGGAACCGAAGAAATCGACTGGAAGAAAACGGCCAATCCTCAACATGAAATAGATGGTTAATCATATAAAAATGATACAGAGCAAACAAAATGGCGAAAAAAACAGAACGTAATTTAATAGTCGGGCTGGACATCGGGACTTCGAAAGTCGCGGCTATAGTTGGTGAACTCAGCAGTGATGGCAATATTGAAATCATAGGCATTGGATCAACACCATCGCGCGGTCTGAAAAAAGGCGTTGTGGTCAATCTGGAATCGACCGTGCAATCGATACAGCGGGCTATTGAAGAGGCCGAATTAATGGCCGGATGCCAGATCAGGTCGGTTTATGCGGGCATCGCCGGCAGCCACATCAGAAGCCTTAACTCTCACGGCATTGTGGCCATTAAAGACAAGGAAGTGACTCAGTATGATATAGACCGGGTAATCGATTCCGCCCGCGCGGTGGCGATCCCTGCGGATCAGAAAATACTGCATATTTTGCCCCAGGAGTTTGTGATCGATCTTCAGGAAGGCATCAAGGAGCCTATCGGGATGTCGGGTATTCGTCTGGAGGCCAAGGTGCATATGGTCACCGGTAGCGTCAGCGCCTCGCAGAATATCGTCAAGTGCATCCGGCGCTGCGGCCTGGAAGTCGACGACATTGTGCTGGAGCAATTGGCGTCCTGCAATTCGGTGCTGACCGATGACGAGAAAGAATTGGGTGTCTGCCTGATCGATATTGGCGGCGGCACTACGGATATTGCGATTTTCGTTGAGGGCGCGATAAAACATACCGCAGTGATCCCCATCGCGGGAGACCAGGTGACCAATGACATTGCGGTTGCGCTACGCACTCCGACGCTGAATGCCGAGGATATTAAGCGGAAATACGCCTGCGCGTTAACGCAGCTGGCGAATGTCGATGAGGTTATTGAGGTGCCCAGTATCGGCGATAGGGCGCCGCGCAAGATTTCAACGCAAAACCTGGCCGAGATTATCGAACCGCGCTATGAAGAGCTCATGCTGCTGGTTCAATCGGAATTAAGGCGCAGCGGATTTGAAGAATTGATTGCCGCCGGGATTGTATTAACCGGAGGCAGTTCAAAAGTCATGGGATTGATCGATTTGGCGGAAGAGATTTTCCATATGCCGGTGCGTATGGGAGGGCCGCAAAATGTGACAGGCTTAACAGAGGTGGTAAAAAATCCCATTCACTCTACGGGTGTCGGGTTGTTAATGTATGGAAAAGATCATCAGGGTGTCGGCAGAGGCATTGATTCTGACGGCCCCGGCGTGTTTTCACGCATGAAGAATTGGTTTCAGGGTAATTTTTGATAGTTTTTGTAATAATTTAAGGGGCAGCGGTAATGGCTATGAAATACGAATTAATGGATATGAGTAATGAGCATGCGGTCATTAAAGTGATCGGTGTTGGCGGCGGCGGCGGTAATGCGGTCAATCACATGGTTGGCAGTCTCGTCGAAGGGGTTGAGTTTATCTGTGCGAATACCGATGCGCAGGCATTAAGAAAGTTGAATATCGATACGATCATCCAGTTAGGCGTCGAATTGACCAAAGGGTTGGGCGCAGGCACCAATCCTGAAGTCGGCAGATTGGCGGCAGACGAAAACAAAGATCGCATCAGGGAAGTATTAGAGGGGGCCGATATGGTATTCCTGACGGCAGGCATGGGCGGCGGCACCGGTACCGGTGCGATTCCTGTCATTGCCGAAATCGCCAGGAGCATGGGTATTCTGACCGTTGCCGTGGTAACCAAGCCGTTTGCCTTTGAAGGCAAAAAGAAGCTGGCGACTGCGGAGCAAGGTATTGCGGAACTTGAAAAGTTTGTTGATTCATTGATCATCATTCCAAATCAAAAATTATTGCCGGTATTGGGCAACGACGTGTCTTTAGTGAATGCGTTTAAAGCGGCTAACGATGTGCTGTTGGATGCGGTGCAGGGCATTACCGAGTTAATCGTTCATCCCGGCATGATTAACGTCGATTTTGCCGACGTAAGAACCGTCATGTCCGGCATGGGCGCGGCGATTATGGGTACAGGTTCGGCAAAAGGCGAATATCGGGCTCGGGAAGCGGCCGAGAAAGCCATCGCCTGCCCACTATTGGAAGATATTAACTTACAGGGCGCGCGCGGTATTTTGGTTAATATTTCCGCTGCTGATATGGGCATTGCAGAGTTCGATGAGGTGGGCAATATTGTTCACGAATTCGCTTCGGAAGATGCGGTTATCAAAATCGGCATGTCGATTAATCCTGAGTTAGGCGATGATATTAAAGTGACTGTGGTCGCTACAGGAATGGGTTTGCCGTCCCGCGTGGTTAAACTTGCGCCCAAAGCGACAGTTGGCTACGTTAACCAGAATGTGGCCGGCGAAGTCAATTACGAGGGCTTGGACAAACCTACGGTGATGCGTAACAAAACCGAAGGCAGAGAAACGCGTTTTGGGGCTCAACCTAAAAAAGACATGGATTTAGATTATCTGGATATTCCGGCTTTTCTAAGGCGTCAAGCGGACTAATGAGTTTGAAAATAGGCGCTTGGAGAGTAGATCCTGCTCAGGCTAAGCGCCTATATCCCTGTAGGCGAAATGGATTCAGTCTCTGTTTTTGGGGCCGATTGTGATAAAATTTGCGTTTTTTGCCCTCTTTACTTAGCGTTATTTATTTTATGATTAAACAGCGAACCTTAAAAAACACAATCAGGGCAACAGGTGTAGGGCTACATACGGGCGATAAAGTTTATTTGACTTTGCGCCCGGCTGAGGCGAATACCGGCATTAGATTTCGCAGAGTCGATTTGGATACGCCGGTGACCATTAACGCAACGCCGGAAAATGTCGGCGAAACCATGTTGTCGACTACGCTGGTTGCCGGCGATGTGAAAATATCAACCATAGAACATCTGCTTTCGGCTTTTGCCGGATTAGGCATCGACAACGCAATAATCGATGTCAGTGCCGCTGAGGTTCCGATTATGGATGGCAGCGCCGGGCCTTTTGTCTTTTTGCTCCAGTCTGCGGGGGTTGAAGAACAGGATACTCCGAAGCAGTACATCCGCATTAAGCGCAGCATCAGGGTTGAGGATGGCGACAAATGGGCTGCTTTTGAGCCGTTTGAAGGATTCAAGGTTACTTTTACGATTGACTTTGAACACCCTGCTTTTGAAGAACATGTAAAAACCGCCACGATGGATTTTTCATCAACTACTTTTGTCAAGGAAGTGAGCCGGGCCAGGACTTTCGGCTTCATGAAAGATATTGAAATGTTGCGGGAAAATAACCTGGCGCTGGGCGGAAGTCTTGATAATGCCATCGTGGTCGATGACGATAAAGTGATGAACGAAGACGGCCTGCGCTATGCGGATGAATTTGTTAAGCATAAAATCCTTGATGCGATAGGCGATTTGTACCTGCTGGGGCATAGTTTGATTGGCGCGTTTACCGGTTATAAATCGGGTCACGGCTTGAACAATAAATTGCTCCGCGCTTTATTAAATGACAAAGATGCCTGGGAAATGGTGACCTTTGACGATGAGGAAAACGCCCCGATTTCCTTCATGCGTTCTGCGGAATCGCCGAGACCCGCCGCATAAAATTGTCGCGCCGGCCACTGCCTGGTTTATCAGGCGGTAGCTTGGCGTTCCGACAGTTTTGCCAGCGTTGCGCTTAATCTCAGCAGCGCCAGTTTCAATTGCTGATCCGAAACAGACAGACTGTGGTTTCGGATCAGCTCTATTTTTTCCGCCGAAGGAATGATCGGTGTCCTGCCTTGTCGCGATGTTGTCTGTAGCGTCTCTACCCTGACTTTAATCTGCATAATCGAAACTGATTCCCTGGTTACCGGGGCGATAGCCGCGAGAATCGCGCCGTTATAAAAGCGCAGCTGCGAGGCCCAGGCAGCCGTATCGGTATAAACCAACAGCTTCTTGCCGTTAACAACGCAGTGTATTACATGATGGGCTATCGTCGCCGGCAGCACGTCATGAACACGCTGTAGTACCTGTTTTTGTTGCTCAATCTGGCTATAAAAATACGCAATAGTGCGGTTTGGAAATGACAGCGCCGCTTTAAAAGGAGTTGGTTTTGTCGCCATATGTAATTGCCTGTCAATTCCGTGTCGAAAAGTCTTCACCGGATTATTGGTTTATCCAGGATAGTGGGATATAGTTAGATTCTGTAAGGGAATAAGTAGCTTTAATGTAATAATCCGCTAGTATCATATCCATAAACATCAAGAAAGATAGGGCCAGGGAGATAACGTGAGACAATTTATTCAGGGTATCGCAGAAAACAATCATTATCAGGCAACGCGTTTGTTGCAGATGCTAAGACAAATCCAATCCCGCTATCATTATATCCCGGAAGCAGCGATAGAACAGCTGGCCGGCTTGTTGAACATTCCCCGGACGCAAATCATCAGCGTCGTTGAATTCTACAGTTTTTTTCATCTGTCCCCCAGAGGGCAATATGAGCTATTGATCAGCGATTCCATAACGGATCATATGTTGGGCAAGAAAAACCTGCTCGGATATCTGGCCGATAAATTGGCTGTTGCGGTCGGCCAAGTCAGGGAAGACGGCGTGGTCAGCCTGGATAATACTTCATGTACCGGCATGTGCGATCAAGGCCCTGCCGGTCTGGTCAACGGCTACGCATTAACCCGGCTGGATCGTTCCAAAATTGATAAAATCGCAGAGCTGATTAATCAGCAGAAACCACTGGAAGAGTGGCCGAGCGAGCTATTCCAGGTCGATGACAATATCCTCAAATCCGGTTTATTGCTGGATCAACAGTTTGAACAAGGCGCGGCGCTTAAATCGGCTTTAAAGCGGGGCGTCAAGGAAACACTGGCGGAAATTGATAAATCGGGCTTACGAGGCCGGGGCGGCGCCGGATTTAAAACGGCGATGAAATGGCAATTCTGTTCGGAAGAACAACAGACCGAGCGTTATGTGGTGTGCAATGCCGACGAAGGCGAGCCCGGAACGTTTAAGGACAGGGTGCTGTTAAATTCATACGCGGATCAGGTTTTTGAAGGCATGACCGTGTGTGCAGCGATTATCGGAGCCAAGCAGGGCTTTTTGTATTTGCGCGGTGAGTATTTGCATCTTTACGACAAGCTGCAAGACATTTTGGAGCAGCGCCGTCGAAACGGGGTGCTGGGCAATAATATTCAGGATGCAGGAGTTGATTTCGATATTGAAATTTGCCTCGGCGCCGGCGCTTATATTTGCGGTGAAGAATCCGCGCTGATCGAATCGCTGGAAGGCAAAGCCGGTATCCCGCGCAACCGTCCTCCCTATCCGGTCACCCAAGGCTATCTGGGCAAACCTACCGTCGTCAATAACGTGGAAACGTTTTTGGCCGCGGCGGGCATCGCGGTCAACGGCGGAGATTGGTTTGCAAATATCGGCACTGAAAAATCAAAGGGTACAAAAATACTCAGCATCAGCGGCGATTGTACGCGTCCCGGCATCTATGAATATCCGTTTGGTGTAACCGTCCAGACCATTCTTAACGATTGCGGAGCTGACGACGTACTGGGAGTACAGATAGGCGGACCATCGGGAACTTTTATTTCCAATCAGGAATTCGACCGCAAGCTGGCTTTTGAGGATTTGGCCACCGGCGGATCATTCATTATTTTCAACGCCAGTCGAAACATTCTCGACATGGTCCATAACTTCACGCATTTTTTCGCTCATGAAAGCTGCGGATTTTGTACGCCATGCCGGGTAGGTACTTCGTTACTGCAAAAGCAGGTTGATAAGATTGTCGAAGGTCACGGTTCGGCGGGGGATGTTGTTGCGCTCGAAGAACTCTGTCAGCTGGTTAAGAACTATAGCCATTGCGGCCTGGGGCAAACCGCCGCGAACCCGATATTAACGACGCTGCAACGCTATCCCGATTTGTACCAAAGCCGGTTAAAAGAAATCAGTTATGAACCGGGATTCGATTTGGATGGCGCGCTGGAAACGGCGCGGCGCATGGCGAATCGGGACGATGCCGGTGCGCATTTGGCTCAGACTCAGATGGAGAGCGAACATGAGTAAAACGATTACTATCGACGGAAAAACCATCCCTTTTGAAGAGGGGCAGACCATCATGGATGCGGCAATGGCCGCCGGCGTCTATATACCGCATTTATGCCATCAGCCGGAATTTACGCCGCACGGCAGCTGCAAGCTGTGTACGGTCAAAGTAAACGGGCGCAACTGTTCCGCCTGCACCTATCCGGCGATGGAAGGTCAGGACGTGCTGAATGAGACTGAAGAGCTGATCGACGACCGGAAGAAAATCACCCAGATGCTGTTTGTGGAAGGCAATCATTTTTGTCCGTCTTGCGAAAAAACCGGCAACTGCCAGCTGCAAGCTGTTGCCTATCACTTGAACATGCTCGACAACCATTTCCCGCTGTTTTACCCTGATCGGGAAGTAGACGCTTCGCATGCCGAGGTGATGATTGATCATAACCGCTGTATTTTTTGCACATTGTGCGTTCGGGCCAGCCAGCAAAAAGATAGTAAAGACGTGTTTGCGATCAGCGGGCGCGGCATCCACAAGCATTTAATCGTTAATGCTGAAAGCGGGTTGTTGAAAGATACTGATATAGACGCGACAGATCAAGCAGCGCACATTTGCCCTACCGGCGCGATTCTGATTAAACGCACCGGTTATCAGGTGCCGATTGGCGAGCGTATTTACGATCACAAACAAATCGATCAAGTGAGTTTGTCCACGGAGCATCCTAAACATGGCGAATAAAATTAGAGTAGCAACAACATCGCTGGCAGGCTGCTTCGGCTGTCACATGTCGTTTTTAGATATAGACGAGCGGATGCTGCAACTGGCTGAAGTTGTCGAGTTCGACCGTTCGCCGATTACCGACATAGAACACTGCACCAACTGCGATATAGGCCTGATTGAGGGCGGCGTGTGCAATTCCGAAAACGTACACGTATTGCGCGAGTTTCGTAATAACTGCAAAATTCTGGTTGCGGTCGGCGCCTGCGCGATTAACGGCGGACTGCCCGCAATGCGCAATCATATCCCGCTCGAAGAATGCCTGAACGAGGCTTATTTGGACGGCATCGGCGTGGAAAATCCGAAGATCCCCAGCGATATAGAATTGCCGTTGCTGTTGAACCAAGTGCATCCGATTCATGAAATCGTCAAAATCGATTATTACCTGCCCGGCTGCCCACCGTCTGCGGACGTATTCTGGAAATTCCTGACCGATTTGATTGAAGGGCGTGAACCTTCGTTGCCTTATGAGTTGGTTCATTACGATTGAACAATGGTAATGTGGTGATTTAGAAAATAGCACACGGATGACACGGATTTAACTGATCTACACCGATAAAAAATTCGTTCAAATCCGTCTTATCTGTGTCATCCGTGCTCCATTAAATATAGCCGGCATCTGATAACAAATACGGGAATTATTATGTACGAACATTTAGAAACAGCTGAAAACCGGGACAGTTTAAAACGTGTCGTCGTCGATCCTGTCTCGCGCGTTGAAGGGCACGGCAAAGTCACTTTATTGCTGGACGAGGATAATAAAGTCCAGCAAGCCCGATTGCATATCGTTGAGTTTCGAGGCTTCGAACGATTCATTCAAGGCAGGCCGTATTGGGAGCTGCCGGTTTTGGTGCAGCGTTTATGCGGCATCTGCCCGGTCAGCCATCATTTGGCCGCCGCCAAAGCCATAGACCAATTGGTCGGCATCGATCCTGCTTACCTGCCCGTTTCAGCGGACAAATTAAGACGTTTGCTGCATTTCGGGCAAGTGATGCAATCCCATGCCCTGCATTTCTTTCACCTATCCAGCCCGGATTTATTGTTCGGCTTCGAAAGCGACATCAGCAAGCGTTCGATTGTTGCGGTGTTGGGCGAGTATCCCGACATCGGCGTACAGGGCGTAAAACTGCGCAAGTACGGCCAGGAAGTCATCCGCATGGTGTCAGGCAAACGTGTTCACGGCACCGGCGCGATTGCCGGCGGCATGAATAAATCGCTGACTAAAGCCGAGCGCGATTATCTTCTGGAAGATATAGACCAGATGATAGATTGGGCCGCGGGTTCCGTTGCGCTGATCAAGAAAGTGCATTGCTCCAATCTGCCTTATTACGATGAATTCGCGACCCTGCGCACCAATTACCTGGGCTTGACCAAGCCGGACGGCGCTCTGGAGCTTTATCACGGCGGCATCCGCGCCAAGAATGAGCACGGCGAAACCATTATGGATCACATCGATTATTGCAAATATAACGATTATATCCATGAAGAAGTCCGCTCCTGGACCTACATGAAGTTCCCTTACCTGCTGTCGTTGGGGCAGGAAAAAGGTTGGTATCGGGTCGGGCCGTTGGCGCGGGTCAATAACTGCGAGTATATCGATACCCCGTTGGCGGAAGCCGCCCGCGTCGAATTTAAAGCGCACAGCGGCGAAGCGATGGTGCACAGCACTCTGGCGTTTCACTGGGCGCGCCTGATTGAAGTCCTGCATTGCGCGGAAAGCATTAAGGTGCTGCTCAATGACCCGGACATCATGGGCTCTGATCTGGTCGCGCAAGGCGAAAAGCGTTATGAAGGCGTGGGCGTGATTGAAGCGCCGCGCGGCACCTTGTTCCACCACTATCAAGTCGATGAAAACGACATCGTCACCAAAGCCAACCTGATCGTATCGACCACCAGCAACAACATGGCGATGAATGAGTCGGTACGGCAAGTGGCGGCGGAATACTTGTCAGGCCGCGAACTGACCGAGCCGTTATTGAATAACCTGGAAGTAGCGATACGCGCTTACGATCCTTGTTTGTCCTGCGCGACCCATGCGGTAGGAAAAATGCCTCTGCAACTTGAGTTGGTCGATGCCGAAGGTAAGTTGATCGACAAGTTGGTCAAACACAGTGACGGACAAATCGAGCGGGAACATGGCTAAACCGGTTTTGCTGTTCGGTTACGGCAACCTCAGTCGCGGCGACGATGCGCTGGGGCCGTTGCTGCTGGCGTATGCAGAAAGGCATTGCGATCTGGATGACGTTGAAATACTGACCGACTTCCAGCTGCAAATCGAACATGCATTGGATTTGGAAAACAGGCGCTTGGTGTTGTTTGTCGACGCGTCGGTAGCTTGCGTCAATGCGTTTGATTTTACCGTGTTGGAGCCGGTCAGGGACAAAAGCTATACGACTCACGCGATGAGCCCGGCGGCGGTTTTAGACGTGTACCAATCGATAAAAAAGCAAACACCGCCGCCGTGTTTTTTGCTGAGCATCAAAGCCGATAAATTTGAACTGGGCGACGGGTTAAGCGCAAATGCTGAAAATAATTTAGCCGAAGCCTGCCGGTTTGCTGAACGTTTATTAAGCAATCCGGATCCTGTTTTTTGGCGGAAACAGGCGCGCCCCGCGTGATTTGCATGCAGCTCGTATTATTTTCTTTCCTTCAGTAAATCCCGGATTTCGGTTAATAACAGTTCTTCCCTGGAAGATTCCGGCAGTGCTGCTGGCGCTACGGGTTCTTTTTTATTCAGGCTGTTGATGAACTTTATTGCGATGAAAATAACAAAGGCAATAATCGTGAAATCAACCAGGGACTGAATAAAGTTACCGTAATTAAGCGTTACGGCAGGCGCATCCCCGGCAGCTTCCTTGATCGTAAATGCCAGTTTGGTAAAGTCTACCCCGCCAATTAATACGCCAATCGGCGGCATGAATACGTCGGCGACTAAAGATGAAATAATCTTGCCGAAGGCGGTGCCGACGATGATGCCTACGGCCATGTCAATCGCGTTGCCCTTGATGGCAAATTCTTTAAACTCCTGCAACATTCCCATATCGATCACCTTAAATGATTGGTTGAGTTCGCGGCCTGCGCTTTGTTTGCGCCTCCAGGCGGTAAGCCTGGAGGACAAGCGAGAATAAGACGGTTCCTGATTAAAACTCCCTGTATTCGTTTTATTTTTTATGTTGCTGGCGGTGTTCCATCATTTGAGCGTGGTGCGCCTTCATCAGATCCAATTGCTGGTTTTTTAACGTTTCTTTTTTGGCGGGATCTTTCTCTGACAAAATCTGATTCGAGAGGTCATGCATCTGCAACATGTGGTCCTGCATGGCGCGCATATGCGCATTTTTTTGTTCTTCAGTCATGCCCATCCCCATGCCCTGATGCGTTCCCATTTCTTTTGCCGGTTCGGCGGCTTTTTGCGGTTCCGCAGCGGAACTTGCCATGCTTAACGGAAGCAACAGTAACAAAACAGCGATTGATTTATATAAATGTTTCATTGGAATCACCTTTATTGGGTTGGTTGAAAATCCATTGTAGGTGAAATTAAAGTCCTGTTGGAATAAAAATGTTGTTAGTGAGGAATGGCGCGCAATGCGGTTTTTTATGTGCGTAACATCAGTTATGTGTTTATTTTATATCAATGGCTTAAATTGTCTTGGCGGCGGCCTTAGCAGGATTTGATTGCGCAGGCAAAGCAAAATTACAATGGCGATTTTTTCAGTAAACTCTGTTTAAATTCATCGGCGGAAACCGGTTTGCCGAACAAGTAGCCTTGGAATACCTGGCACCCGAAACTTGCCAGATATTCGCGTTGAATTTCGGTTTCAACGCCCTCGGCAATAACGTTAAGGGTCAGGTTTTTTCCTAGAGCCAGAATAGTTCGGATAATAGCCGAGTCATGTTTGTTAAAAGCCATATTTCTGACGAATGATTGGTCTATTTTCAGCTGTTCCAGGGGGAGTTTTTGCAAATAAGACAGAGAGGAATAACCGGTACCGAAATCATCCATCGAAAAATTGACTCCTAGGTCCCTGACGGCATGCATTTTAGCAATCGTGTCTTCGACATTATCGAGGATGACGGACTCCGTAATCTCCAATTTGAGCCGGGCGGGGTTGACCCCGGTTTCTGCTAATAATGTACTCACTTGCGCCACAAAATCAGCCTGACTGAGTTGTCGGCTGCTGATATTTACCGCCAACCTCAGCATGCGGGTTTCAGGGTGTTTTGCCCAGTCAACCAACGTTTTACAGCCTTGTTTCAATACCCAGTGGCCAATAGGCAGAATTAGGCCCGTTTCTTCTGCGAGCGGAATAAATTCGGCGGGAGGAATCATGCCGCGTTCAGCCTGATTCCAACGTATCAGCGCCTCCGCTCCGACCGGTTGCCCTGATGCATCGACTTGCACCTGATAGTGCAGGATCAATTCATTCCGCTCCAGCGCATTGCGCAAATCGGATTCTAACGATGCGCGAAAGTTTAAAGTTTCCTGCATTTCGGGAATAAAAGCGCGTATCACATTTCGTCCGGCTTGCTTAGCCTGATACATGGCCAGATCGGCGCGTTTAAGCAGTTCTTCGCTGCTGGTTTCGTGGCCAAGAAACAGTACAAAGCCAATGCTGCCGGTAGAATAGTGTTCAATAAAAGACTCCGGTTTAGTTTCGACCGCCAGGGATGGCGGGAGTGCCGCAGCGGGTAGGGAACCGGCGCGGTCGACCGCCAGGGATGGCGGGAGTGTCGCAGCGGGTAGGGAGCCGGCGCGGTCGAGGTTGGTCTTCAATATGTAGAATTCAGCCAGATTATTACGAATTTTCTCGGCAATTGTGTGGGCTTGGATGGCGGCCGCCATCTCCTGTTCATCGAGAAATTCCAGCATAATCACAAATTCATCGCCGCCAAGGCGGGCCACAGTATCGACATCCCGCACACAGCTTTGCAATCGCCGTCCCACCTCAATCAGCAGTTGATCGCCCCGGTCATGGCCCAGCGTATCGTTAAGCGTTTTGAAATTATCAAGATCGAGGAACATTAACGCGCCGTGAGTCTTGCTACGATGGCTGGTGTTCAGCGCCAGATTGAGCCGGTCGAACAGCAACGTGCGGTTGGGGAGCTTGGTCAGGGAGTCGTAGTAAGCCAGATTTTTGATGTGCTCTTCATCGGCCTTGCGTTGGCTAATGTCGGTGAAGGTGTCTACATAGTTGATAACCAAGCCTTCAGGATTGGTGATAGCGGTTATGCATAGCCATACGGGGTAGACCTCGCCATTTTTTCTTTTATTCCAGATTTCGCCTTGCCAGTATTTATCGCGATTGATGTTCTTCCACATGGCGGCATAGAATTCATTGTCCTGCCGATCGGCATTGAGCATGTCCGCGGATTTACCGATAACCTCGTCGGCACTGTAGCCGGTTAGCTCGGTAAACGATTTGTTAACGCGTAAAATATTATTATCGGCGTCGGTGACAAATATGCCCTCCTGAGACTCAAACGCCGCCGCCGCAATGCGTAGCTCATGTTCGGCCTTGAGCCGTAGCTTTTCACGGTCGAAATTGTCCAGCGCATAGGAAAGATCATCGGTCAGTCCGCGCATCAAGTCAATCAGGTCCGGGGTAAAGTAGTCTCGTTCCTCGGCGTAGACGGCAATAGCGCCGATGCAGCGACCGCCACGCATTAGCGGGAATGCCGCCGACGAGTTGATGTGTTCTGCAATCGCCATCGGGCGCCAGGGTAAAGTCTTGGCTTCATCAAGGAAGTTATTAAGAATTTTCGGTGCACCTTGCCGGATTGCCTCCGCCATAGGTCCTCGTCCTTCCGGCAATGACTCGTCGACAGAGACCTGGATGTTCCTGAGATAGCTGGAATTGGGGTGGCTGACGGCTACCGGGCGCACCCAGCCGTCCGTTTCGGTTATGCCCACCCAGACCAGTTTAAACGCAACATGACTGACGATGATCCGGCATACCTCGGTCAGCAGTTTAATTTCGTCCGATTCACGCACAATGATATCGGCGCTCTGGGTCCATGCGGCGTACAGATGGTTTACCCGCTCCCGCTGCAGTTCGGAATTGGACAGCGCATCCAGCATTTGGTTAAAACCGTGCGCGAGTACGCCAACCTCATCGTCACCGGAAATATGCGCCCGGACATTAAGGCGTCCCCGTTCGACCTCTGCGGCTACCCGCATCAGGTGATGCAATCTTCTTGTTAGTCTTCGCGCCAACAGTATTGCGGCAATCAATATCGCCAGGGCTGCAAGTGCTATAAAATTTACGCCCACGATCACAACGGAGTGAAGGTTGGCATTGACCCCGTTCATCGTCATGCTTACCCGCGCCCAGCCGACGTGACGCTGCCCGGCCATTACGGGGGCGGCAATTTCAATTTGACGCGTATTGGCGAGCAACACTTGGGTTTTTGGCGGGGAACTTAACAGTTTTTGATGCAAGGCGTCGGTAACGAACAGTCCTGCCTCGCTTGGCCGCGTAGAACTCAGCACTTCGCCGCGCAACGATAAAATATAGGCCCGTTCGAGATCGGGCAATCCGGCAAAGCCTTGTAGCACTTCCTTTAATCCCGCAATATCGTTGGCGAGCACCCATGATGTGCTGCTGCCGGCCAGCGATACGGCCAAGGAGTTGCTTTGCTGGATGGCGGCGCTATAAAGAAAATTGCGTTGCCGCTCGAATAGCATGCCGGCAAGCCCTATCATCAAGATTAGCGCAACACCGCCGAATGACCAGGCTAACTGATGCCGAATTGAACCACTGAAAAAAGTGTAGCGCATTATGTCCCGGTTACGATTAGTCGGCCTTATCTAAAGGCCGCACTGTTTTGATAAAGGTCTCAATAAAAGTCTGAACCGGTCCATAACTGTCGTCATTGGCCGGTTCAAAACGGGTAACCGGAATACGCGCCAGCATTTCCCGGCCTTGCGGATGACGGTCTAGGCTAAACAGCAGTTTGGCGAATTTGTCGGTCAGCTCTGCCGGCAGGCCTTTACGCATCACCCAGCCGTTATTTTGCAGGGATTCGGTTTGCCATTTGACTTCGAGCTGGTCGGCTAACTGGGGGTTTTCCTTGCAGAATGTTTTCCAGGGCGCCGGCCAGGTTGCTCCAGCTGCGACATGGCCGAGCAACACGTTAATGATCGAAGACTCCTGCGAACCGACATAGCGGTTTTCGATGTCGCGGTTAATATCAAGGCCGTGGGTATGCAGATAATGCTGGGGCATCATCGTAGCCGCCAGCGCAGTCGGCGCCGGGTAGGAGACGGCCTTGCCCTTGAGGTCTGCAACGGTATTAATGCCGCTGTCGCGGCGCACCAGAATGATGCCGCGAAAATCATCGTCATCGGCCATCTTGCCAAACACGCGATAGCCATGCTTAAGCGAGTTGACAGTCTGATAAGGATTCGGCATCGCAAAATCAAAGTGTCCGCTGTAAAGCTTTCTGTCAAATTCATCATAGTCGCGCGACGCTTCCAGGATGAAATCGGCTTCGGGTATGTTGGCGTTAAGGAAATCGACAATGGGGGCGTAAACCTCAAATAAGCGCTTGGGGTTATGCAGGGGATGGATGCCGATTACATATTTAGTCCGTTTAAATGGGCTTTGCGGCCTGAAACTGGGTTCATAAATGTCGTCGGCTTTCTGGTTCCAGCCAGCAAAAAACGCTAAATCCAGTAATAAATTCCACCCTTTTGGGGTGGCGGTTTCTTGGTGTTCGGCATTATTTATCGATGTTCGGCTGGCTTGGCTTGGGTTTTCCCATGTAGGGGCGTCTGCATAAACGGTCAAGTTAGGGAGCAGCAGTATTATGAGGCCATATCGGCGTAAAATTTCAATCATTAACAAGATGAAGTTCTGCGGCTGAGGTCGAGGCTACGGTAAGCTGTAAAAGATCTTAACACGTATCAAGGCTGGCTGGAATGATACCCGTAATAGCTGGGTTTTGGAATTCTTTTGGCGAACGCGCATTCATTTGGCCGTGACAATAAGCAATTTTTTTTGTCATAAAAGGGTAATATGTCATTCGGTAAAATACCCCGTTTATTCTTATCTTAATTTGATTATGTCTAATTTAAATATTCTCGTTGTTGAAGATGAAGACGCCATCAGAGAGATGTTGATGATGGTGCTTGAGCAGGCCGGTTTTAGGTCGATCGCGGCAGCGGACGCGGAAGAAGCGCAAAAATTCCTTGATGAAGCTTTGCCGGACTTGATTCTGTTGGACTGGATGTTGCCCGGGGTCAGCGGTGTCGAATGGGCCAGGCGTTTAAAAAAGGATCCCATGTACCGGGATCTGCCTATTATTTTGTTGACGGCGCGAGGCGAGGAAGAGGACAAGGTGAGGGGCTTGGAAATCGGTGCAGACGATTATATGACCAAACCCTTTTCACCGAAGGAGCTGGTGGCGCGTATCCGCGCCGTTTTACGCAGAAGCGGAAAAATAAACGACCTGGCGCAAATCACCTTGGGCGATCTGACCCTGGATACCGAGCAGCACCGGCTCAGTATCGGCGACAAACAATTGGATGTGAGTCCGACCGAGTTTCGCTTAATGCAGTTCTTTATGACCCATCCCGACAAGGTATTCAACCGTACTCAATTGCTGGATCAAGTCTGGGGGCGTAGCGTATACATTGAAGAACGTACCGTTGACGTGCATATACGCAGGTTGCGTAAAATTCTGGGCGAACACGGCCGCGAGGATTTGGTTCAAACCGTGCGCGGTTTCGGCTACCGGTTTTCAGTGGGGGATTCGTCAACCGCTCCTACCGTCATGGCGTCGTAACCTATATGGGGGTTTGGCAAAGAGAACTTATTACCGGATTGCTGCTGTTTCTAGCCTTGTTGGTCGTGGGCGGCATGACCGGTCTTTTTATGCCCTTGGCGCTGTTATTGACGGTGGTCATATTAATGCGCCAGCTGTTCCAGATTAACCGTTTCGAGAAATGGATACGGGCAGGCGGCAGGGCGAAATATCCCAAGACTTACGGCGTTTGGGAAGAAATTTATTACCATGTTTACCGGATCAAAAAAAACGAAAGAAAACGCAAAAAGAAACTGAGCAAAATGGTCGATCAGTTTCGCCAGTCGACAGAAGCATTGCCGGATGCCGCCGTCGTTCTGGGCGCCAATGACGAGATTGAGTGGGCGAATAAAGCGGCCAGGGAAGTTTTCGGTTTACAGCAGTCGGATAAAGGTCAACGCATTCCGAATCTTATCCGTTTCCCTGAATTTATCCGTTACCTTAAATCCGGCAATTATAACGAGGCCGTCATACTGCCTTCGCCGATAAACAACCGTATCACGTTGGCCGTGCGGATTATCACTTATGGCGCAGGTTTGCGCCTGCTATTGGCCCAGGACGTTACGGAGCTGAAAAAAATGGAAAGGATGCGCAAGGATTTTGTCGCTAACGTATCGCATGAACTCAGGACGCCGTTGACCGTGCTGAAAGGTTACCTGGAAACCTTGCAGGATATGGATGACGGCGAGTCGCCGTTATTGACCACCTCGTTTCAGCAAATGCAGGGACAGACTGAGCGGATGCAGCATCTGGTTGACGATTTGCTGTTGCTGACACGCCTGGAAACCCAGCAGAAGAAAACCGAGTGCGTTAATGTTCCGGCTTTATTAAACCAGATTTGCAAGGAAGCGGAGACCATGAAGGGCAACGCTTCCGCCCCTCGTCTTCAGCCTGTAGGCGGCTGCCCTTCCGCCCGGATTCAATTAAGCCTGGAAACCGATGCGCACATCGTTGGCGAAGAGCAGGAGTTGCGCAGCGCCTTTACCAATCTGTTGGGTAATGCGCTTAAATATTCAGCGGAAGATTCCGTGGTTAAAGTGCGCTGGCATCGATCTAAAGACAGCATCGTGCTGGACGTGGAGGATCAGGGCGAAGGCATTGCTGCGGTCGATATTCCGCGCGTTACCGAACGGTTTTACCGGTCTGAAGTCAAGCGCGCCAAGAAAGTCGGCGGTACCGGTCTGGGCTTGGCTATCGTCAAACATGTATTGATGCGGCATGACGCCAAGTTAAGCATAGTCAGCGAATTGGGCAAGGGCAGTTGTTTCAGTTGTCATTTTCCGCTTAAGCGGGTTTGTAACTGATGGGGCCGACTCCAAGAATGTTATTTGTTTTTACCATGAAGGACTTGAAGATAAATCTAACTATTCGGTCACGGATTGCACATCCTGCAAAACCGCAGTATGGGTTCTACTGAAATTATAGGATTTCAGGAGGTAGCGCGAAGGAACAACGTTTTTATGAAAATTCTCTTTCCTTCACGGCAATAAAAGCAAGTTATAGACAGTGTACTGAACCAGCACTCTCGCCGTTTTCTACGCGTAACACCAAGAAAATAAACCTATACCAGCGCCGATAACGCGGACTCGACCCAACCGAAGCCTATCCTTTCCTGCTCAAGACGCAGATTTTCGCCTATCCGGTTGTCGCGTAAATCATCATAAAGCGCCATCTCATCAGGGTTCAGCCTGGGCAAGTCGCGTAGCGTCTGTTTCTCTTCCTCGCCCCATTGCGATTCGAACGCCAGCAAAGTGGCGCGATCCATCAGGAATGACCGGACATGATCGAACCGGCTGCGAAGCTGATCAAGAATAGCGAAGCCGTGGGTGTCAATATCGCCCCAATAATGAATGCGGCAGCGCGAAAGCCATTTTGCTTTGCTTAACATTTCAAACCCGTATCCGGCTCCGAAGATGACCAGGCTATTCTTAACCTGCGGAAAGGCCAAGAAGTTGATCTCATTCTCGGTGATGAACACATGTGTGACATCGGTATCGAGCCGGGCAAAGCTCTCCGCATCAAGGGTAATATCCTGTAAAAGGGGCTCCGCTAACAGGCTATGCTCTGGATCGAGAACGCGAAAGCGGATACGCATCGGTTTGTCGCGAAACCCGTAACGCTTGGCGAATTGGCTTGCGCCGGATGCCGTTTGGTCAATTGCCTCAAGCGGCAAGACGATGTCCAGTAATTCCGAAAGCACGCCGCGATGGGCTTCGATAAACTTGCTGTGTACGCACGGGATGTCTATCTGTCTTAAGTACACGCCAGGACATGGATGAGCCAGCCGCCAAGCCACGATTTCCAATAGCAGACTCCAGTCGTCGCCAAGCTCCAGTGCGCGCATTGGCCGTTTAGCCAGCCACGCCAGGGCGAGCGGCTGTTTCTCGCATGTTAAATCAATCAATGCAGTGAAGCGGGCGGCGTCTCGCCGTTTACCGATCAGCGCCAAGGCGTCTTCCAAGGTATCTATCCATGCCTCGTGAGGTACTGCGTTTGCGCCGAATACCCGATGCTTAAACTCGCGCATCTCCACACGGCAGTGAGACATCATCCGAAGCTCGCCGATCCAGCTGCGTACCTCGTCAAAGCGGGAGGCCATCTCGGCCGACGTAGGGCATTTAAGCGTCAAACGCTTCGGGAATAGCGGTGCGCCGGTCACAAGACTGGCCGGCAATTCGCCTCGATCCCACAGCTTGAGCGCCTGGGCGCGCAAATCGGCCGGCGTGGTCCAGTTGCCGCGCGTCATCAGGACATCCTCGCTTTCTCGGCGCGGTACTCCTCAATCGACAGATTGCGCAACTTGGATGCGCGGCCTTCCTCGTTGTGGACAAATCCCACGCTGGAGACGAAAGGTTCGATGATGTGGATTTTCTGCAAGGGAGTGACGATCAAAAGTTGCAGGTTGAGTTGTTTAAACAGTTGCAGGCCGTATTGCGCGGATTCGTCCGAACCGCGCCCGAACGCCTCGTCGATCACCACGAAACGGAAAGAGCGGGAACGTATCGCTCCCCATTCAAGGCCGAACTGGTAGGCCAGACTCGCGGCCAGGATAGTGTAGGCCAGCTTCTCTTTTTGACCGCCCGATTTGCCGCCCGAGTCGGAATAGTGCTCGTGCTCGCTGTCGTCCTCGCGCCAGCGCTCGCTGGCGGCAAATATAAACCAACTGCGCACATCGGTGACCTTGGCGGTCCAGCGGCGGTCCGGTTCGGACTGTCCTTCACGTCCGCGAAAGCGTTCGATGATTCGTTTGACTTGCAGGAACTTGGCCTCGGAATATTGGCTGTCGTCGGAACCGGTCAACGCGCCTTCGGTACAGGTACGCAGATCGGTCTGGAAATCGCGGATGTCGGCATCCGGCGTCGGCTGGGCTTCCAATACGATATAGCGGCCGGGGTTGTAGTCGATCTGGTTCAGCGACTCGTTGATGCGCGTAATGCGCTCCTTGATGGTTTCTCTTTCCCGGTTCAGCTGAGAATGAAAGTTCGCCACCTCGCGGATGGTATTCTCGTTCAGCAGCTCCTTGAAGCGCGCTTCGAAGCGCGGCAAGTCGTCGGCTTGTAGTTTGTCGAGCATGCTGCGGTATTCGAAACCCGCGTCAATGGCGGCATCGACCTCCGCCGTCTCCAGCTTGAACGCCTCTTTGTATGAGGTCATCGCCTTAACGATCCGCTCTCCCAAATGACTGAGTTTCCTGGTTTCGCTATCGATTTGCTTTTGCAGCCAGTCGCGCATGTCGCGTTCGCGGTTATCGCAGGCTTCGACGGTGAGTTGATGCTCTCCTAACGCGTCAGCCCTTATGTTTTCAAGCCTTTCGAAATAGGTGGAGTGGCTTGCATAGGCCGGTTCATCGATAACCGCCTGCGTTTGGGCATACAGGGTTTCCGCATCGGATTTCTTCTGCTCGGCCTTGGAACGGTTGTCCTTGCGATCCTCCAGCCGGGCGTCCGTGCTGTTCAATGCGGCAATAATCTCATTCAGCCGTTCGGTCAGTTGCTTGAGCACGTCGGAAGCGGATTCCAGCTTCTGTTTTTCGTCCGTTAATTTAGCCACTTCCACGGCAAGGGGCTGCCAGTCGAGTTCGCGAAAATCGGCGTATTCGTCGAGTTTCGACAGCGCTTCAAGGCGTTCCTTGAGCGCGTCCCTGTCCGCCTGAATTTTGCCGATGCGGCTGCCCAGTTCAGCCAGACTTGCCTCCAACTGCCTTGCTTTGGCTTCGAGCGCGGCAATCTTTTCCGCGTTGGTCCAGCCCAGCACGTAACGGCTGCGGTCATCCAGCCGGTGGCGGTCGTCTTTTTCGTGGCGTTCGCCGGGCGCTTTGATTTGGCCCGCTCGCGTGATGGCGCGCGTCTCACGGCGGAATTGCTCGTGCGTCGCGCAGCAGGCCACGTCGAAACGGTGCGCCAGCTCGCGTTCCAGCCAATCGTAAAAAGGCGAGTCGGGTTTGATGGCCAGTTTGCGCGCCAGGGAATCCCGGTGAAGGTTGGGCAATTCGCCGCGAGCGCCTTGGCGTATCCGAAAATAAACCAGGCGTCCCTTAAGGTGTGTCCTATCGACCCATTCGGCGACTTCCGCGTAATGCTGGTCAGGCACCAGCAGCGATAGGCCGAAGTTTCGCAACAGCCGTTCGGCCGCTCCTTCCCAATCGCGCTCGTCGTCATGCACTTGCAGCAGTTCGCCGGCAAACGGCATCTCTTCTTCGGACAAATTAAGGGCCGAGCATAACGCGCCACGCATTTTTACCTGTTCATCAGGAATGTTGCTGCGCCGGGTTTTCAGGCTGTTGATTTCGGCGGTCAGGCCTTCGTGTTCCTGCATGCCTTGGCGCAAACTCACGCTATGCTCGGTCAGATTGTTTTGCAGATGGTCATCTTGTTCTCTGGCCGCTTCGGCCAACGCCAGAAAACGCTGTTGCTGGGCAAGAAAACCGGACTCATCTCCAGGCTCGCTTTCGCCGACAGTGCGCACCAATTCGGCGTAACGTTGCGCTTTACGTTCGCGGGCCTGGCGTTCCTGATCCTTGTTGCGAATCTCGACAGTCAAGCGCTCCAGACGGTCGCCGCCGTTATCGGCAATGCTGCGTTTAAGTTCGTCCGCCTCGATTCGTTGCGCGTCACGGAACTGTTCGAGCCGTTTGACTTGGGCGTCCTGTTTTCTCCATTCATCGGCAAGACCGGCGATACGTTTGTCCAGAAAGCCCAATTTCAGCTTCGCGAAGTAGGATCTCAGCGCCTCGCGGCAGGCGCGGAGTTCTTCGACTTGCGCCGTGAGGGACGCATGGTGTCCGCAGTCGGCAACCAGCGGCGTAAGCAATTCTACTTGCCGTTTGGCTTTTAACACTGCCTCATGGGCCCGGTTCAGGTCGTCGAAGTGGCCGATCAAGGCTGCGATGCGCGGCGCAACATCAAAAGGTTCGAGCATATGGCTGCGCACGAAGTCAGTCAGGTTGCCGACCGATTTCATCGATACCGTTTGATGGAACAGTTCCAGCGCCTGTTCGTTATCGATGCCGAAACGGCGGCGGAACCAGGCGCCATAAGGCGGGAAGCTGTCGAACAGCTCGGCGTTTAAGCCTCGCAGCTTCTTGCGCAGTCCGCCGATGTCGGCGCCGAACTGGGTAAAATCCGTTTTAATCGACAATGCGCGTTCCGCACCGACAAAAAAGCGCGCCGGTTGGCCTTGCGCATCTTTCATCCAGAAAACCTGAGCCAGCGTTACCGTTTGGTCGTAGCCCGCGTTATGAAAAACGCCCAGTATCACCGAATAGGTATTGTGGTCGCGTAGCGCCACGGGTTTGGCGGTTCCGCTTACCTCGTTGCGCTCGGACTTGTAATGACCCAGCACATAGGAGCGTAGCGACCGCTCCTTGCTGTCGGCCCCGGCGGCCTTGTTGTAGGCGATCCGGTGCGCCGGCACCAGCAGCGTTGTGACGGCGTCGACCAGCGTCGATTTGCCCGAGCCAATATCGCCGGTCAGCAGGGCGTTCTTCCCGTCGGGATTGAGCGCCCACACCCGGCCGTCGAAGGTACCCCAGTTGAAGACTTCCAGGCGGTGCAGGCGGAAGCCCGATAGCGCATCGTCGCTCATGAAATCCAGGCTCAATTGCTGATCATTCATGCCGCACCTCCTTGTGCGGCACCCTTCGGGCCACTTCGTGGTGCAAATCGGCTGTCCTGCTGATTTGTCATAACACACCTCCTTGTACATTGCTGTTCGGGTCTTCTTCGGCGGCAGCCGTACTGAGTTGTGCCTGATACCCCGCCAGCCGCGTATCGAAATCCGCCAGCCACTGCGCGTCGACAAAGGCCTTGAGGATGCGCCTCAACTCGAATGCGGTAGTTTGTCCGGCGGCCGGTTTAAGTTTGCGCAGGAAGCCCAGTTCGACGATCTTGTTCAGGTGGGTCTCGATCTGGTCGATCAGTTTGGCCTCGTTGCTGCTGTCGGGCAGGAATACCCGAACCAATTCGACGATCTCATCCCTGGATAGCACCAGCCGTGTGTCGCCGCCGCTTGCGTCGAACTCGGCCAGCTTCTTGCGCAACAATGCCAGCAGCAGGCTTACCGGAAACGATAGCGGACGCCGGGCAATCAGGCGCGGAAGCTTTGGCGTTGCGTCATCGCCGGTTTCCTGGCGCGAGCGCAGGAAGGCATAGCCCTCAGCTTCGTCAAGCACCAGTTCCAGGCCCAGTACCGCCACATAGTCGCGCACCCGGGCTTGCAGGTTGAGCAACGCATTCCAGAGGCCTGCGTCCGCTTCCTGATAAATTACGCCTTTGAGCAGAAGTATGACCTGTGACGACAAGTCATGCGTTGCTGCGGAGTTTTCAGGTTCTTGTTCCGTCATTTTTACCTCATAAAGATCACGCGCGGCAAATGCGCCTGTTTCGTATATTCCAGGCCATCGTTCCCTGTGCGTATCCAGGCGATGATGTCGATTGTCTCTTCATCCACCACCGTCTTGAAATTATCACCGGCGAGTTGCAGGTACGCCACCAGCTCCGCCAAGCCATGTTGTAGCGGCTGCATCTTGCACAGCTCATGCAGGGTCACTTGCGAGCGGTCCTGCAATGCGTGGCGGATGTGCCTGCTCAATTGCGCCGTGTCGATTACGATTTGCGAATACAGCGCCGTCGCATCCATGTCGGCATCGCCCGATTCCAGTTCTATATCGGCGATTAACGGCTTGACGGTCGGAGTGTGCAGCGGCCGTTCCATCGGCAACTCGATGTCGGCGGCGGTATCGGCAATATCCGTTATTATTCCCGGCGGCTGTGATTCCCGTAGCGCCAGCGCCTTGGCCTCAATGCCGTGCAGGATGTCCATGATACGGCGGTTCTCCAGCCAGGCCTGATCGTCCAGAAAGCGGCGCAACTGTTGCGAAAGCTGGGCCACCGTGCGCTGCGTGTGTTCGCCGGCTTCCAGCCAGTCGTAATGTACGCGCCGGGTGCGGGCGTCGGGCCCTAGTTCGGCAATCGGGGGCAGGGCCAATACGCGTTCAAGCAAACTTGAGAGTTCTTCCTGGCGGCTGCTGGACATCAGGAAATCCCAAAAAGCGCGGAAACTGCGGCCCTGGTCGGAGTCGGCAATGGCGTCGCGCTCGCCCATGATTTTTTCCAGCAGTGCGCCTTTGGAGCCCTCCCACAACGCGATGCGTTCCCGCACGCGCCGATCCAAGCCGCGAAAGTTGTGTTCCACCTCCCGGAAATCGGTCAGCAACTCGCGCGCCAGCTGAATGAACTGTTGAAAGCGGTCTTTCAGCGCCGTGTCGTCCAGCAACGGAATATCTCCAGCCAGAATACGCCTAATCTCGGCATCGATTTCATCGCGGCGCTTGTGCAAGTCGGCAATACGCGCCTCCGGGTCGGTCTCGCTGCCTTCGCTCATCTGCTTGAGCAGCTCGAACAGCGTGAGCAGGCGCGACTCGGTACCCACGAAACTGCGCTCGGCCAGCGTCCCGAGCCAGGCAATGGCCTTCTCGGTGGACGGGGTCAGGTCGAAATGCGGCTCGTCCGATCCCTGAACATAGAATTTACGCAGCCAGCCCTTGTCGGCGCCCGCCCAATCGTTGAGGTAGTCCAGCGCCGGTTTCGGGAATGCCTCCGCTCCCAATCGTTCGCGCAGGGCGAACAGTTCGTCTTCCAGTGTTTCAGCTAAATCCGCTTGCGCCATTACCCGCACGTTGGGCACGATAAATACGCGTTGCAGAAAGCTCGCTACCAGCGGCGCATGCGGCGAATTCAGCAGGCGCCAAGCCGGATGGTTTTGGCGCAACAGGTCAAGGGTGGCGTAGTCCAGGTTCAATCGGTGATCTCCAGGCCGGCTTCAGTATAGGCGATGACTAAGAAAATTATTGCAGCCAGAGTTTAAGCGCAAAGTTTTTTCAAACAAGAAAAATCTTATCCATCATACACTCGGCTTCACCAGCGTTTTGTTTTTGGCTGCTGAATAGTACGAATTTAATAGCTGTAACCATAGCGCGTAGGAAGAAAAGCTTTATTAAGTTCGTTGCTGCCGGGCAAAAAAATCAATCGCTCTCGGTTTTGAGCCGTTATCCGCTTTACCTCAGCAGCCCGCTTGAAAACAATCGGATTATCCCCCATGCTAGAGGCAACTTAAAAACTCCTTAATGAGGCAAATATTATGCGAATGGACAAATTGACCAGCATGTTTCAATCGGTATTGGCCGATGCACAGAGTATGGCCTTGGGCAAAGACCATCAATTCATCGAGCCGATCCATGTGATGCTGGCGTTGCTGGATCAACACGGCGGCAGCATCAGGCCGCTGCTGACCCATATGGGCATCAACACGCAGTTGCTGCGTACCGATCTGCTTAGGGAATTGGATAGGCTGGCGACGGTCAGCGGTTCCGGCGGCGACGTGCAGATTTCCAACGAATTATCGCGCTTGCTGAACTTGACCGACAAACTGGCGCAAAAGCGCAATGATAAGTTCATCTCCAGCGAGCTGTTCCTATTGGCTGTTTTTGAAGAAAAAAGCCTGCTTCAGGATATGCTTAAAAAAGCCGGAGTCACCAAGCAGGCGGTCGAAAGAGCCATCGACGCGATGCGCGGCGGTCAGGCGGTGGACGATCCCAATGCCGAAGAGCAGCGTCAGGCTTTGCAAAAATATACGATCAACCTGACCGAGCGGGCGGAACAAGGCAAGCTGGACCCGGTGATCGGGCGTGACGACGAGATACGTCGGACGATCCAGGTTTTGCAGCGGCGCACCAAGAACAACCCGGTGCTGATCGGCGAACCGGGCGTCGGCAAGACCGCGATTGTCGAAGGCCTGGCGCAGCGCATCGTCAATGGCGAGGTGCCGGAAGGCATCAAGGGCAAGCAGGTTTTGGCTTTGGATATGGCGGCATTGATTGCCGGGGCCAAGTTCCGCGGCGAATTCGAGGAGCGCCTGAAAGCGGTATTAAACGATCTTGCCAAGCAGGAAGGGCAGGTGATTTTGTTCATCGACGAGCTGCACACCATGGTCGGCGCGGGCAAGGCCGAAGGCGCAATGGATGCAGGCAATATGCTGAAACCGGCGCTGGCGCGCGGAGAATTGCATTGCGTCGGCGCTACGACGCTCGATGAATACCGCAAATATGTCGAAAAAGACGCGGCTTTGGAGCGCCGTTTCCAAAAGGTATTGGTTGACGAGCCGTCCGTTGAGGATACCGTCGCGATCTTGCGCGGCCTGAAGGAAAAATACGAGGTGCATCACGGCGTCGATATTACCGACCCGGCGATCATCGCGGCGGCAAACCTGTCCTACCGTTATATCGCGGACCGGCAGCTGCCGGACAAGGCCATCGACCTGATCGACGAGGCGGCCAGCCGCATACGGATGGAAATCGACTCCAAGCCCGAGGAAATGGACAAACTGTACCGGCGCTTGATTCAGTTAAAAATCGAGCAGGTCGCGCTTAAAAAAGAATCCGACGCCGCGTCCAAAAAACGCCTGGAAATTCTCGAAGAAGAAATCGCCGATCTGGAAAAAGAATATTCCGACCTGGAAGAAATCTGGAAAGCCGAAAAGGCCTCGTTGCAGGGTTCGGCATCGATCAAGGAAAAGCTGGAGCAAGCTAAAACCGAGCTGGAAGCGGCCAGCCGAGCTGGCGATCTGGCGAAGATGTCCGAGTTGCAGTACGGCATTATCCCGGCGTTGGAAAAGCAGCTGCATTCGGACACCCCGGCGGAAGAACATAAAATGACTCTGTTGCGCAACAAGGTTACCGAAGAGGAAATCGCCGAGGTGGTGTCGAAATGGACCGGCATTCCGGTGTCGAAAATGATGGAGGGCGAGCGCGACAAGCTGTTGCATATGGAAGAACAGCTCAGCAAGCGGGTGGTCGGCCAGGAAGAGGCGCTGAAAGCGGTCAGCAACGCGATCCGCCGTTCCAGAGCCGGGCTATCAGACCCGAACCGTCCGAACGGTTCGTTCCTGTTCCTGGGGCCGACCGGCGTCGGCAAGACCGAGCTGTGCAAGGCGCTGGCCGAGTTCATGTTCGACACATCCGATGCGATGGTGCGCATCGACATGTCCGAGTTTATGGAAAAGCATTCGGTGGCGCGCCTGATCGGTGCGCCTCCGGGTTATGTCGGTTATGAAGAAGGCGGTTACCTGACCGAACTGGTCCGGCGCAAACCGTATTCAGTCATCCTGATGGATGAAATTGAAAAAGCCCATCCCGATGTGTTTAACATCCTGTTGCAGGTGCTGGACGACGGCCGCTTGACCGACGGGCAGGGCAGAACCGTCGATTTCAGGAACACGATCGTCGTGATGACTTCTAACCTGGGCTCGGATGTGATTCAATCGCTGTCCGGCGAAGCGCTGTATTCGGTCATGAAAACGGCGGTCATGGACATCGTCGGCACCAAGTTCCGGCCAGAATTCATCAACCGGATCGATGAGGCGGTTGTGTTTCATTCCTTGGGGCGCGGACAGATTAGGGCTATTTCCAAAATCCAAATCGACTACTTGCGTAAACGTTTGCAGGATCGTGAAATCGGCTTTGAAATTTCAGAAGAAGCGCTGGATTTATTGGGCGAGGCGGGATTCGATCCGGTTTACGGCGCAAGGCCGATGAAACGGGCGATTCAGCAACAGCTTGAAAATCCGTTGGCGCAGCAGATATTGGCCGGAAACTTTGTCGCGGGGGATACCATCAAAGTCGATGTTGAGCATGAGACGTTGCGGTTTTTGAAGGGTTAAGGCGTGCGCTATGTAGGATGAGTAGCTCGTAGGCGGTTTCGAGACAGTAAACCGCCAATCAAAACACAGCTCAAAAATAATCAGACATAAAAACCCCCGCTTGGATTTTTCCACGCGGGGTCAGGTTTATACTCCGTTTATGGCTGGTGCCTCATGGCGAATCCGTCCTACAGCTCTATTTGTTAATAAATGCCAAGGTGAAGTAAGGATTTTTCTTGATCCGTGATGGTTTTCGTGAAACGTTGACTGCTGATAATAAATTTCTGTGTATGTTTTTGAAAAGCAGGGTTATAAAAATTTCGTAATAGAAAGGTAATAAATATTTCAGGTGTTAGTGGTTCAGAAACTGGAATCCTGCAATTTTTATATTGCCCTAAAGTAGCATGAGTTTTTGGATGTTTTATGTCTTCAAAATTGTCAGGATCATAATCAAAACGAATAGGAAAAGTAACAATATTTCTTCCTAAAATATCAGCATAAATTTCATCATTTTCATAAAGGTCAGGTTCATTTTGAAAACTTTCTAAGGTGGGCGCTGGAAAAAAAGCTAACCGATGAGAAATCAGCTTGCTATCCTCAAAGCTATAAAGCATTTGAATTAAGGCACCATCAAGCATTTTGATATTGTAGTTTTTGGTTTCTTCCAATTTTCTGTATATTTCTTCATAAGCTATATTTTTCATGGCAATAGATACATCCTGCATACCCGAATAAGCAATACGTCCAAATTGACTTGAAGGAAAGTTTTGTTCTGCCGATAGTCCTATTTCAATCAGCTTCGCAGTTATTTTCTCAATTTGCCTAAGAATAATGACAGAATCTGGCATATTTAGAGCAATTCCTTTAATCTTGTTCTTAATTCTTCTGATAAATCTTCTTTGTGTATTTCGCCAATCATTAGACTTTGAAGTAAGTCATTTGCTGATGCAGATTTTTTTTGTAATTTTTTACGTTCTTGTTCTGTCATATCCCTATTAACTATATTGAGTTTTTTACGCTCTTCTGCTGTTGGATAAGTAAATTTAAGCTCAAACTTATTATGTTTTACTTCTTCAAATTCTTGTTTCAATGCCTGCATATTCTGTCCATAACCCAATACACGCACCCATGCTTTGCTTCGCGTTAATGCAGTAAATAACATATTTCGCTTTTGGGCTATATTAAAAGCGTCAAAACATTCCTGGGCGTTAATGATATAGACCATAGACGCTTCATTGCCTTTGGCGCGGTATATTTGCGTAAATACAACGGCATTATCTTTAAAAAATTCATCGGGGGTTGTAGTTACGCCAGCCAGATTAGAATTGATCCCTTTTTTAAATAGCGCTTCCCTTATTACACCTACAGCCCGTTTTGCAGTGTAAGGCTCAGGATGAATAACCATGATGTCGTCTAACTTTAATTCATCTTCCTTAATATTTTTTTCAATATCAGCGATTAAATAAGCAATTTGTTCCGCATCATTATTAAACGATTTAAATATAATCAAATCATCAATAGGTGAGTGTTTTTCTAAAAATTCGGGGCTGGATTTTTCATCTCTGGTTAAAGTGACTGGTTCACCATCCGCTAATTTTCCATCTTTAACTTTATAACCTACATCTTGCCAGAGTTGATGTTGATCAAACATCTGTATGAGTCCTTTTTTTCTGTAAATACCAAATCCTAAAGCATGAGCTGTGGCTAAAATGGGCCTGGAATTACGATAGCAAACATCTAAAACTATATCTTGCTTAGGCTTTCCTTGCGTGTTTTGTAAAGAAACAAATGGTTTATCAGAAGTATCTAAACCAAATAATTCTTCGGGTGATGGCATTTGTTTATTGCTGATATTTTGCAATTCATCATAGGCATATACCAAGCGTTTTGGCTGCTTTAATATCCCGTAACATAAACGTAAAAAATAGGGTGAAAAATCTTGAGCCTCATCAACCAAAACAACATCGTAATATTGCTGAAATGCTTTGATTTCGCTGTGAGCTTTTTCGCAAGCAACATCAAATCCCTTACCATAACTTTTTGCCATTAATTCGGCAGTCTTGAAATCAAAATACTCAATATTATGCTTCAGACAGATTTCATAATAGATACCACGTATTGAAGGGCTACCCCACGCGTGAATAATGTCAATTTTATCCCAATCTGGTTCTTCGTTTTTATGTTCTAGGGTAAATAAGGTAATGAAATGTTTAAATTGATTTTTAAGTGAACGGCTATTAAAAGTGACAGCTATACGCCAATCTGGATTTTTTGAATGTAAATAAGCAACTTTAAGAGCTAAAACAATTGTCTTTCCTGATCCCGCCAGTCCTCTAATACGCTGAACACCATCAACTGTTTCAATAACCGCAGTACTCTGTTGGCGGTCTAAATTAGCAATGGACTCTTCTAATTTTTTTAGTTTGGCGCCTTTGGAATCAAGCTTTTTAACATAGCCACGTTTATTTCTATTTCTTATGGTTGTAATAGATTGGATGACAGAAACCAGTTTTTGATAAGCCTGATTATCTTCCCAAGTCTTAGATTCCAGGAAATCAGCCAAATCGTTCTCACAAACCAAAATGGGGTGTTCAGAATGTATATCTGTGCGCCCTGTCCACGCAGACGCAAAGGTAGCAACATTTAATTGAACGGCTAAATTTCTCCCCTTAGTTAAATCCTTATGCTGCTTTAATTTAGATTCTAATTTCGTGTAGTTTTCATCTTGTATATCAGCGATTTCTATTCCTTCGTTATAAGCACCCTCGATAAGGTGAAAAATAACAGCACCGTGTCTATCGGAAAGTAATAATGCATCAATTTGATAGCCGCCTTCAATCGTACCAATAATTGGGTAACCTAAATACAGGTAGCCTTCTATATCGGTTCTTGTTTCAAAGTAATCAGCTAATCTTTGGCTGCTGATTGGCTTATCAGTACCGCCTCTAACAACAATCATTTTTTCAGCCCTACGCTATATCCGATGTCACAGTCTTGGCGTTGCTCATTTTGCCACTGTACGCCATCAACACCTGTAAAAACGCCCAGCTCAACGGCATTATCCAAGGCTTTTTCCAGTCGCTTTTTGCGTTGCTGCGGATCGGTTGTTAATCGGGCGTTGGCCTGTTTTTGCTCTAAAAATAGGACAAAATCAAAAACTTCCGCTTGTAGTTGCGGCGATAATTTCTCGGTATGCTGTTGTATTATTTCGTCTAAACGCATGTTTTGCTCATTTTGGTTAGTTATAAAAGGCAGGTATGCAGGCTCTGCCGTCCATTGTTCAGCCTAGCTGTATGTGTGTCAAGGTCGATGTGATTGACTAATATCGGAGCGGTTTTTTGCGTTGTTCCACCAAGCTTTAACGCTAACTACACCAACATCAACTCCTGCAAAACCTTAATCTCATCCCTGATCTTAGCCGCCTGCTCGAATTCAAGATTTTTCGCATGCTGGTACATGGCGTCTTCCAGTTGCTTCAGTTTCTTGCTAGCCTGCTTGGGCGTCATGGCCGCTTTATAGTCGGCAGGAAATTCAGCTACCTTGTCCAGCAGCTTGTTGGCGGGGGTCATGCCTGCGCCGGGTATCGATACTTGCATAATATCGGTGACCGACTTGAAAATGGTCTTCGGCTCGATATGATGCTCGATATTGAACTGGTGCTGCTTTTCGCGGCGGCGCTCGGTTTCATCGATCGCCTGCTGCATCGATTTGGTGATTTTATCGCCGTACAAGATCGCTTTGCCGTTGGCATTCCGCGCCGCCCGGCCGATGGTTTGCACCAGCGACACGACCGAACGCAGGAAGCCTTCCTTGTCGGCGTCCAGTATCGCAACCAATGACACTTCCGGTATGTCCAGCCCTTCGCGCAACAGGTTGATGCCGACCAGCACGTCGAACTGCCCCAGCCGCAAATCGCGGATGATCTCGACCCGTTCCACGGTATCGATGTCGGAATGTAAATAACGCACCCGAACTCCGTGTTCCATCAGGTATTCGGTCAAGTCTTCGGACATCCGCTTGGTCAGCGTGGTTACCAGCACCCGTTCTTTTACGACAACGCGCTTGTTGATTTCCGACAGCAAATCATCGACTTGGGTGGTGGCCGGGCGCACTTCCACGACCGGATCAAGCAAGCCGGTCGGCCTGACCACCTGCTCGGCAAAAACGCCGGAATGCTCCCGTTCGTAGGGGCCCGGCGTTGCCGACACGTAAATCCGCTGCGGTGCTCTCAACTCAAACTCATCGAACATCAGCGGGCGATTGTCCAGCGCGGACGGCAGCCTGAAGCCGTATTCGACCAGCGTTTCCTTGCGCGACCTGTCGCCCTTGTACATCGCGCCGATCTGCGGCACGGCGACATGGCTTTCATCAATAATCACCAGCGCATTGTCGCGCAAGTAATCGAACATGGTCGGCGGCGACTCGCCCGAGCTTCGACCGGACAGGTAGCGGGAATAGTTTTCGATGCCTGAGCAATAGCCGACTTCCAGTATCATCTCAATATCGAACAGCGTCCGTTGCTCCAGCCGTTGCGCTTCGACCAGTTTATCCAGCGAGCGCAATTGCTCCAGGCGTTCCTTGAGTTCCACCTTGATGGCTTCGACGGCTTCCAACAGCTGCTCGCGCGGCGTGACATAATGGCTTTTCGGGTAAATCGTATAGCGCGCCAGCCGCCGGATGATTTCGCCGGTCAGCGGGTCGAATAACGACAAGCGTTCCACCTCGTCATCGAACAGCTCTATCCGTAACGCTTCGCTGTCCGACTCGGCCGGGAACACGTCGATGACCTCGCCGCGCACCCGGTAGGTCGCCCGGCGCAGGTCGATGTCGTTGCGGGTATATTGCATTTCCGCCAGCCGCCGCAGGATGTCGCGCTGGTTAATCATGTCGCCCTTGACCAAGTGCAGCACCATCTTGAAGTACGATTCCGGCTCGCCCAAACCGTAAATGGCCGAAACCGTGGCGACGACGATGGTATCGTCCCGTTCGATTAGTGCCTTGGTCGCCGACAAGCGCATTTGTTCGATATGCTCGTTGATCGCCGCATCTTTGTCTATGAAGGTGTCGGAGGCCGGGACATACGCTTCCGGCTGGTAATAGTCGTAATACGAGACGAAATACTCGACGCTGTTTTCCGGGAAAAACTCCTTCATCTCGCCGTAGAGTTGCGCGGCCAGGGTTTTATTGGGCGCCATAATCATCGCCGGGCGCTGCACTTGGTTAATCACATTGGCTATCGTGAAGGTTTTGCCGGAACCGGTCACGCCGAGCAAAGTCTGATGCACTTCTCCGTCATTCAAGCCCTCGACCAGGGCTTGTATCGCGGTAGGCTGGTCACCGGCTGGCTGGAAACGGCTGTGGAGTTTGAACTTCTTTTTCACTTGGATTTCTCAATGAATATAACTGCTTTATCGTTCCCATGTTTCGGCATCACTGCCATGATTTAAGGATTTTACCGTTCGCCCTGAGCTTGTCGAAGGGTGAATGGTAAAATCCGGTTCGCGTTGACTTAAGCCGTTCATGCTTCGACAAGCTCAGCACGAACGGCTTAAGTCACGATCAACTTCTCAATAAACATGTATTTTTAACACCTTGTTGTTAGTAAGCCATTATACATAATGTATAATCCTCTCCATCTTTGGCATTGATTTTACACGGGGAAACATGAGCATCAAACTTTCTAACAGAGTCCAGGCAGTTAAACCATCACCTACTTTGGCGATTACCGCCAGAGCCGCGCAAATGCGTGCCGCAGGCAAAGACATAATCGGCCTTGGCGCCGGTGAGCCGGATTTCGACACCCCGGATCATATCAAGGCAGCGGCGGTTAAGGCTATTGAAAACGGCCAGACCAAATACACCGCAGTCGACGGCATAGCCAGCCTGAAAAAAGCCATTATCGCCAAGTACAAGAACGATAACGGCCTCGATTACCAGCCTAACCAGGTCCTGGTTTCCTGCGGCGGCAAACAAAGCTCATTCAACCTGACCCAGGCCCTGCTTAACGCGGGGGATGAAGTCATCATTCCCGCGCCGTTCTGGGTTTCCTATCCTGACATGGTGTTGTTGGCCGACGGCGTGCCGGTGATTATCGAAACCACCCAGGCACAGCACTTTAAAATAACGCCTGAACAGTTGCGCGCCGCCATCACCGATAAAACCCGGTTAATCTTTATCAACAGCCCGTCCAATCCGTCCGGCGTTGCGTATAACCTGGAAGAGCTGAAAGCCTTAGGTGACGTGCTGAAAGATTTCCCGAACATTATCATCGCAACCGATGATATGTACGAGCACATCCTTTGGAAGAAAGGCACGTTTGTTAATATTTTAAACGCGCATCCCGAACTGTATGACCGCACCGTGGTCATGAACGGCGTATCCAAAGCCTATTCGATGACCGGCTGGCGTATCGGTTATGCCGCAGGCCCTGCGGATTTGATCGAGGCGATGACCACTATCCAGTCGCAAAGCACCTCCAACCCGACGTCGATTTCGCAACATGCCGCCGAAGCCGCGTTAACCGGGGATCAAAGTTTTATCGACGATATGTGCGTTGAGTTTAAAAAGCGCCACGATTATGTCGTCAGCGAACTGAACAGTATCGACGGCGTTGAATGCCTTGAAACCGACGGTACTTTTTACGTGTTCCCTAACGTGGAAAAGCTGATTGCCAGACTGGATAACATCGATGACGATTTGGGTTTTTCCGAATATTTGATCGAACAAGCCGGTGTCGCGTTGGTGCCGGGTTCCGCGTTCGGCACGCCGGGGCATATCAGGATTTCGATAGCCACCAGCATGGCGAATCTGCAAAATGCGTTGGAGCGGATTAAGAAGGCGATTTAAGTCTTTTGTAGGTAAATTGATCGGGGCGGGGGACGGGCGCAATGCCGCCGCCCCGGCCCCGGTCGGCTATTTACCAGTCAGCAGGCCGCCTAGAGCCGCCAGTTGATTGATCTCGTTTTTACTCGAAGTTTTAACGGCCTCCGCCTGAATGCCGTCCGCAAACTTATTGGCAACATCAAATTGCAAAGCTTGTGCGGAATTTTTGGCAATAACGGCGAGCACATCATCTTTGGCGCTCGATGCAGGCAGGCTGCTGAGTTCTTTTTCCGCCAGTGCGATTAACTCGGAGGCTTTGGTTGAATTATCCGTTCTGGCGTAGTGTCCGGCTATACGGCTTGCAATAATGGCTTTGTCGGCAGCCAAGGCCATAGTGGGAAGCTGGCCTTCCGCCAACTCCAAGGAATAACCGGCAATGCTGGGGTCGTAGCCGGCAATCAAGTCAAAGGACATGGCTTTATAGGCCGCATCCTGTATGTCTTTGTTGACGGCTAAGGCGCGGTTAATGGCGTTGTTTTTTAGCAATATTTGAATGACTCGATAGAGTGCCGCACCTTGTTGTTCTTTTGGAATGTTTTGCTGCATTGTCGGTTGCAGCTGATCGATATAGGCATAAGCTTCGATCAGCTCTATTAGGGTTTCGGTTTTTATCTTGCCGAGAAGGTTTTCGGTGCTTGTCAGCCATTTGGCGGCGCCGGCTCCGTCATTAATGTCATGATAAGCCCGTCCCAAGGCAGCGCGGGCGCTGACTTGCTGATCCGGGGATTCCAGTTTCGCCAGTAAGTTATCAGCCTGAGAGAAATAACTGTTAGAGGCTTCAACGTTACCGGCTTTAAAGTTATATACGGCGAGCTTTAACGCCGATTTTAATTGTGTAGTTGCATCCGGTATTTGTTTCAAGACGGTATCGGCGCGCGTCAGCAGGTCGTTCTTTTTGCTTATGCGGGCTTGATAAAACCCGGCCTGGGCCAGATAGTCGGCCTGATTGGCTGGGAGCGCATTAATCCTGGCTTCGATGGCGGCGGTAATATCTGTCACCAGTTTGTCCTGGCCTGCTTTTTGAGCTGCATCCAACACTAGCGCTGCGGTATTGATGTAGCTTTCGGTATCGACAACGTGTTGCCCTAACAGATAGGCGTCATTGAAGGAATTACGGCTTATTAGGCTCTTTACACGCCGATCGAGAAATAAATCCCACTCCTGGTTGTTAACCCCGTCGGACAGCAGAGAAACGGTAACAGGACTGATTTTATCAGCCGTATTCGTGGCGGCGGCAGTGCCGGTGTTTGTAGGGGTTACGGTATTTGGAGCGATACCGCTATTTGACGCGGCGGAGGCCGGTTTTCCCGCTCCGGGCGCAGCGTTTTTGTTCATATTATTGGCGAGTTTATCCGCATCCATACCAAAGGCGTTAAGCACTTTATTGGCTTTATCATGGGTGTCTTGCAGCGACATCTGTCCGTCGGTCTGTCCGGTTGCTCCGGCAGCAGGGATGAGAGCGCCTCCTTCGCCAACGCTACTGACGCCGACATCGCTATTGGCTGTGTCAGGAGTATTTTGCACTGATACCTGGCCGTCGGCAGGGGCAGCTGCAACGATGGCGCCGCCCTCTCCAACGCTGCTGGCGCCGGCATCGACTACGACTGGCTGAGGATTCTCTTTTTTAATGCCGAAAAGATAATACCCTGCCTCCACTGCAATAAGGACAGCCGCCACGCTACCGCCGATAAGCAGCATTTTTTTCATGTTCTTCTGTTTTGGGTCGCCGAAAAGCTCCTGCCGAACCTCGTCTTCTATTTGCTGCTTGCGTCTTTGTTCGGCTTCTTTTTTCAGTTGTTCCGCTATGTCCTGTTGTTCCTTGGTCTGGGAGGCTAATAGCCGCCTTTTCAGCGCTTCTTTTTCCTCTTGCTGTTTAAGCTTATCCAGGTAGTCATTGATATTGACAAAACACTTGCTGCATTTTACCGGATCCGGGGCATCCTTATCCAAGGTGTGTTTGAACTTACAATGCGGGCAGGTAAAAATGCGGGTGGTAACATCCTCCCTGCCTTGCGTCAGAGAAAGCTCGGGGCCTCCAGCTCCCGGTTTATAAACGCAAATAAGGCCCGCTTTATAAAGAGTTCCCTGGATTTTTTTGGCCTCTTCGCTGTCAACATTGCGGCGGATGCACAGACCCGAGCCTGTACCCCATGCGCTTTCAAGTTGTTCCTCTTTGATTTTAAAAATCTGGCAGGCTTTTTGTTTAATTTGTTCCGCATCGTCCATGCTTTCCGGGCGGATACCTCTTATAAATACATCGTATGAAGCCATGATTTTTCTCAAAAAGTTAACAAAAGGTGTCTGTTTTCAATGCTTAAGAAATAGAATCCAAAGTGAGGCGCAATCTTAACAGACGATTAGGGGTAATGGTAGTCAACGTGCTAAGGCGCATCTTATGGGAAGCGGCAGTGATATTTTCACGAGGACATTTAACCATATGCTTTTACCAACTCCCGGTATTCTCCATAGAAAGCCACGGTTCCTCAGGCGGCAGCGATGCGCCTTTTTGCAGAAGCTCGATGGAAATCTTATCCGGCGAGCGTACAAACGCCATATGTCCGTCACGCGGCGGGCGGTTGATGACCACGCCCGCATCCATCAGTTTTTTGCAGGTTTGGTAAATATCATCGACTTCAAACGCCAAATGCCCGAAGTTGCGACCGCCCTGATAATCCTCGGTATCCCAGTTATAAGTCAGTTCCAGCAACGGCGCGTGCATTTTTGCAGCTTGGTCGGCATCCTGCGGCGCATGCAGATAGACCAGCGTAAAACGTCCGGCTTCGCTGTCCATCCGGTGGGACTCGACCAGACCGAGCTTGTTGCAATAAAAGTCGAGGGATTCGTCCAGGTCACGAACCCGGACCATGGTATGCAGATAGCGCATCGTGTTGCTCCTTATGAAGAGTGGGTTTTAATTTCGGTATGCCGGTAACAATCGATAGTGTGATCGTTGACCATGCCGGTCGCCTGCATAAAGGCATAACAAATGGTGCTGCCGACAAATTTGAAGCCGCGTTTTTTAAGATCCTTGCTCATCAGTTCTGAGGTCGGCGTGGAAGCCGGAAGATCGGCGGCGGTTTTCCAGGCATTGTGCAGCGGTCTGCCATCGACGAATTGCCAGATGTACGCATCGAAGCTGCCGAAATCCTGGCGGATCTTCAAAAAAGCCTGGGCGTTGGTGACGGCCGCATTGACCTTCAGTCTGTTTCTGACTATCTCGGGGTTAGCCAGTAGTGCGTTGATTTTTTCCTCATCGTAGCCCGCGACTCTTTCAGCATCAAAATTGTCGAAGGCTGATCTGTAGCCGTCGCGCTTGTTCAAAATGGTTGACCAGCTTAATCCCGCCTGAGCGCCTTCAAGGATCAGGAACTCGAACAGCAGCCGGTCGTCATGCACCGGAACGCCCCATTCAAGATCGTGATATTGCTGTTCAGACGGGCTGGACAGCGCCCATGTGCATTTTTTCATTGGTGTTCCTTAATTTTACGAATGATGCGTTTCACTCGGTTCCGCGCATCCTCCAGTTATTGACAAGATCCGGTTCAAACCGCATCATCAATCCACTTATCCGCCGACTATTTTAAACCATGAGTAATGACACCCTGCAAGTTCGCCGTATCGGCATTGACACCTATCATGAAAACGTCGCTTATCTGAACCGCGAGTGCGGCGTCTACCGGGCCGAAGGTTTTCAGGCGCTGTCTAAAGTCTTGATCAGCACCAACGGCTCCAAGGTGCTCGCCGTTCTTAACGTGGTTGACGACAGCTCTATCGTTCAGCCGGGGGAACTGGGCCTGTCAGAGCAGGCATTCAGCCGGCTCAGTGTGGCCGAGGGCAGTCTGGTCACCGTCAACCATGCGGAGCCGCCAAAGTCGATGGATGCGGTGCGCCGCAAAATCAACGGCGAACGCCTCGATCAGGATGATTTTAACAATATAACTAACGACATTGTTGAAACCCGCTACTCGAAAATGGAAATGGCGGCATTCCTGGTCGCGACCGGGCAAAACAATCTTGACCGAGACGAACTGTTTTTTCTGACCCGCGCGATGCTGCAATCCGGCGACAGGATGAACTGGCATGAAGCGCTGGTAGCCGACAAGCATTGCATCGGCGGCATCCCAGGCAATCGCACCTCGATGCTGGTCGTGCCTATTGTCGCCGCGCACGGCATGTTGATACCGAAGACCTCCAGCCGCGCAATCACCTCGCCGGCCGGCACGGCCGATACCATGGAATTGCTGGCCGAGGTCAACCTGACGCCGGAGCAACTGCACGAGATCGTGGGCAAGGAACGCGGCTGTCTGGCCTGGGGCGGCACGGCCAAGCTCGCACCGGTCGATGACATGCTGATTTCTGTCGAACGCCCGCTGGGCATCGATTCTCAGGGACAAATGGTGGCGTCGATTCTGTCCAAAAAACTGGCCGCCGGTTCGACTCATTTGCTTATCGATATTCCGGTCGGTCCGACGGCTAAAGTGCGGCACATGAATCAGGCGCTGGCCTTGCGGAAGCTTTTTGAATTTGTCGGCGACCGGCTCAACATTCATCTGGAAGTGATGATTACTGACGGCCGCCAGCCGATAGGGCGGGGCATAGGCCCGGTACTGGAAGCGAGAGACATTATGCAGGTGCTGAAAAACGATCCCGATGCGCCGTTCGATTTACGCCAGAAATCCTTGCAGCTGGCCGGAAGGATCATTGAATTCGATCCCGATGTTCGCGGTGGGCAGGGCTATGCCATTGCCCGCGATATACTCGACTCAGGCCGGGCCTTGGCCAAAATGGATGCGCTTATCCGGGCGCAAGGGGCTAAAGTAATCGATCTGCACCCCGGCAATCTTTGTCATGAGGTTGTTGCCGATTGCGACGGCGTAGTCATCAGTATCGACAACTTTCAAATGGCGACCATCGCCCGGCTTGCCGGAGCGCCGATGATGAAAAAAGCAGGCGTCGATTTATTAAAAAAAATGGGGGACCCGGTAAAAAAAGGCGACGTCTTATACCGCATCTATGCCGAATTCCCTGCCGATTTTAAATTCGCCCAGGATTTAGCGAACAGCAACAACGGCTACACTCTAGGCAGCGATGAACAAATCATCAAATCGCTGATTGCTTTTTAACCCGGAACAATTCCAGCTTATGATGATACTCGCCTTCCCCGATTACTTAAGCCAGGCGCAGCGCTTGGCTGTTCGGCTTGATGTGCCGCTGATCGAGGCCGCCGTGCATCATTTTCCCGACGGCGAAAGCTTGGTCCGCCTGCCGACCTTGCTGCCGGAACACCTTATTATTTGCCGCAGCCTTAACCAGCCCAACGACAAACTGATCGAATTAATGCTGTGCGCGACCACGGCGCGGGAATTAGGCGCTAAACGATTGACCCTGGTTGCGCCTTATTTGAGCTATATGCGCCAGGACATCGCCAACCGGCCCGGCGAGGCGGTCAGTCAGCGCATTATCGGCAGGCTGCTTGCGGATTTGTTTGATGACGTGCTTACCGTGGATCCGCATTTGCACCGTATTTCGTCATTAACCCAGGCGATTCCGATAAAAAACGCGATCAGCCTGACCGCCGCCGATGAAATGGGCGCTTTTTTAAAACAACAATTCAAGCATGCGATACTGTTGGGCCCGGACAGCGAATCGAAACAATGGGTCGGAGCTATCGCGGGCAAGATCGGCTTTGATTATGCGATTGCGACTAAAAACCGGCTCGGCGACAGACAGGTTGAAATGGCTTTGCCCGATAAAGATTATCGCAACAATCCGGTGGTTATCGTAGACGACATGGCCAGCACCGGCAGGACGCTCGCCAAAGCAGCCGGTCTGCTGCAAGCGGCAGGCAGCCGGGATATTTATGCTATCGTCACCCACGCCCTGTTTTGCGGCGATGCTTACATCCATATTCTTAATGCCGGCGTCAAAACCGTCTGGAGCACCGACAGCATCGACCATCCGAGCTCCTGTATCCAACTCGACGCCCTGCTCGCGGATGCGCTTAAGGCTCTTTAATCGACAAGGCGTCGATAAAGCGTTGACAGACCCCAGGCCAGTTAATAGACTGGAACTTTTTTATAGTAACGATAGACGGCGAGCCGGCTGGTCATCGTTTACCGGTTAATAATTTTAAGAGGACTCCACTTATGCGTATTAAAAACTGGCTGATCGCCGCCTTGTGTTTTGTATCACCCTCACTTTATGCACACACCGGAGGCCACATTGACCACAGTTTGATCAGCGGTTTGCTGCACCCTTTAACCGGCATCGACCATTTGCTGGTATTAATGGCGGTTGGCTTGATTGCGGCTAAGCAGGGCGGAAAAGCCTTGTTTGCATTTCCGGCTGTTTTTGTTGCATTGATGGCGGCAGGCGCGGTGCTTAATGTTTATGCGGTTCAGATACCGTTTGTCGAATCATTAATCGCTTTATCGTTAATCGCGTTCGGCCTGTTGGTTACTATCGGCCAGAAGCAACGCGCTAAAATATTTTTTCTGGGGGTATCGTTTTTTGCCGTATTCCACGGCTATGCCCATGCGGCGGAAATTCCTGCCGAGTCCAGCGCCGCGCTGTATTTTTCGGCGTTAATGCTGATGAGCTTGGCTATTTGTCTGGGCGGCTGCGTATTGGGACTGAGCACAGGCAAGCGCATCAACTACCTGTTCTCATTAGTGTGCTTAAGCAGCGGCTTGTATTATTTAGCCGGCGCTTAGTCAGACATCAATATTAAACCCTCGCGTTGAATAGCCGAGGGTTTTTTGTCCATCAGCGTTAACTAATCCGTCTTGACCGTAAAACTATGCACCCATACCAGGGCGTCTTCATTCCAGGTCATTCCAGCATGCATTTTCAAGATAATGTCTCGGTACATATCCAGGCTGGGGTAGCCTTCCGCCCTGGCGTCGGCATCGGTCATATCGCCTAAACGCTGGCGTTGCAGATCGGTAACAACAAAAGTCATCCCGTCCAGGTCGAAAGTTTCGCCGGGCCAGCCATATACGCCGTCACGACGCTGCTGCGTTTTTATTCCGGCTTTTGTTGCTTCTACCAATTTCGCATGAGTGACCAGACGGTCTATCGAACAGGTTTTCTCAGGGTAAGCGTCCATTGTTGATCCTAAATCTAACATAAA
Source organism: Methylobacter tundripaludum (assembly GCF_002934365.1). Lineage (GTDB taxonomy): Bacteria > Pseudomonadota > Gammaproteobacteria > Methylococcales > Methylomonadaceae > Methylobacter_A > Methylobacter_A tundripaludum_A. The sequence continues at coordinate 78,750 of NZ_PTIY01000004.1, forward strand.
AATTTCATTATACACCAAGCGTCCTGTCCTGTAGCCGTGGTCAGCGGCGGCTATTTTCGCATATCGTCTAAACTAATTCGGATGTTAGCCGATAGCCTGGAAAATAAACTTTCTCGGGCCAAAGCTAATGATCATAAAAAGTTCCGCCATCCAATTGGGCAGCAGGCATCAGTCTTTAAAAAGTTTTCAAGAATCCGAGTCTTTGCGGTCCTGGAAAACCGAACGGCAGACGAGGCCTAGCCAAAAAGAACAGCTGGCGGATACGCTAAGCCTAAGCAGTTCCGCTAAAACTCTGCACATCGATACGCAATCGGTGGATCTTAGTGAAAACCTTGACGCCAACCAGAGCGTTAAACTGCTGATTGTAAAACACATGGTTAAAGCCATAACCGGCCAGGATTTTAAGCTGTTTTCGCCGAGTGAACTGACTGCCGACACCGGCAGTATTGAGATAACAACAACGCCGCCTTCCACCGGCGCCGGCCTTGTTTACGAGCATCGCACCGTTTACCAGGAATCTGAAAGCGCCGGCTTTTCCGCCGTTGGTTCGATCCAAACACAGGACGGCAAAAGTATCGATTTTTCGGTTAAATTGAATATGAGCCGCGAATTCCGTTTGGAAACCAGCCGTTCGATCAGGCTCGGCGAGCCCGAACAGAAAGTCGATCCGCTGGTGATCAATTTTGACGGCAATGCGGCGGAACTGTCGCAAACACGTTTCGAATTCGATATTGACGCCAACGGCACGACCGAACAAATCGCCACATTAAGGCCGGGCAGCGGTTTTCTGGCGCTGGATAAAAATCAGGACGGCGTTATCAATAATGGTTCCGAACTGTTCGGCCCGAATTCCGGCAACGGATTTTCGGAACTGGCCAAGTATGACAGCGACAGCAATGGCTTTATTGACGAAGCCGACCCGATCTATAACAGTCTAAGAATCTGGCAGCGGCATGAGGACGGCAGCCAGCAGCTTATTGCGCTGGGTGATAAAAACATCGGCGCTATCTATCTGGGACACGCCACCACGCCGTTTCAATTACGCACCGCCGATAACCGGTCGCTGGGCGAAGTGACCGATACCGGCGTTTATTTAACTGAAGACGGTAAAACCGGGACTATCCAGCAAATTAACTTCAGCGTATGAAATACCTAAGGATCGTGCATAAATTAATTTAGGCAATTACCATGAAGAGCATGAAGGACATGAAGACTTAAACCTTTCATGCCGCTTCATGTCCTTCATGGTTAAAAAATGAAAAATAAAACTTGCTCAAGTTATTTCATGCATGTTCCTAAACGGCATCTATTGTTAATCCGCCGAGCGACAAGACGGGCTTGGAGCTTGTTTTTCATTATCCCTCTTAAAGGCCTTCCGTGACGCTTCATGGTTTTGTCCGTCGTTCCGAGCAATTCTTAGCGACCTGATTCTGTTAATAGCCGCAGCCAGCTCATACTTGCGCGGCATCGAAAGGGTGCCAGGGTAATCGGGCTCCAACACAGCCAAGCCGTGCTTGCTGATTTCGCCTTCCAGCCAGTCTATCCAGAAACGAATCGTCTCAGGCTCGTCGCCCGACTGTTTTAGTTTAGTCCGCAGCGTATACAGGCAATAGCCGATGGCTAGAAGCTGCGGCGCTTCCGCAATTTGCGCCACCGCATCCAGATTGACCAAATCCATGCCGTATTCAAGTTGCCTGGGCGCGTTGCGTAAAGCTTTTATGCGCTTGGGCATCCTTTTGTCCAGGCGTTGATTGATATAAGCGGGGTCGAAATTATCGGCCGCCAGACGGCGCGATCCGGCAAAATCCGGGATAGCCTGATCTTCTTCTATCGCGCCAAGTCTGTCCCGCACCTTGGCGCTAATATCAGCGCAACGGTAGTTATCCATCAGCAGACAGGTATCGGCTTTCTGCAAAAAATAGCCTAAGCCCCCGACTACAAAAATCATCGAGACATGCTGTTTCTTCCACAATGACCGTACCGTGGAATAGAGCGGCTTGATCGGTTCCTGCTTGGCATCCAGGATTTTTTTGATCAACTCATCACGCACCAGGAAATTGGTGGCGCAGGTGTCCTCATCGAACAACAGCAACCGGCTGCCGCTTTCGATAGCCTCGACAATATTGGCCGCCTGCGAGGTGCTGCCGCTGGCGTTGTCGGATGAAAAGCAATCGGTTTTAACGCCGTTCGGCAAATCGCCGATAAAAGGGCTGATGTCGACATCCCGAATGCTGCGGCCCTCTTCAGCCCGGATAAAAAAAGCATCCTCCCGGGTTACCACATATTCCCGGCCGTCGCCCGGAATATGCGCATAAACCCCGGACAAAATCGCCTGCATCAAGGTCGATTTGCCGTGATAGCCGCCGCCGGTAATGCAGGTGATGCCTTCTTTAATGCCCATGCCGGTTATGCTGCGGCCGTCGGATAAGGGAATCGTTATTTGCAGCGATACGGGGGATTGAAAGGTTTTGACAGACTCGCACAGAGCAGGCAGGTCATCGACGCCGCTATGCCTCGGCAGCTTTGCGTCGTTGGCGATAAAAGCGACCAGGCCATGCTGCCGCATAAATTGGATGATTTGACGGCGGTTTTTTTGCAGATCAACAAACCGCTCAAGCTGTAGCCGGGTTTGCCGGTCGTAGTGTTGATAAAAAAAACAGTCATCGACAATCGCAACCAGTTCCTGATGCAACATGATCCACGCCTGCTCCGCATCAAAAACGCCACCTTGCCCTTTAGCCGGCAGGCTGATGATAAAGCGCAAACAAACGGCATCGTCGCCAAACAAAACGCTGTCCCTGCTCAGCATCTTTTGGCTCAGCGCAATCGTGTCAAACGAACCGCTGCCGTCTTTACCCCGGTTTTGCAGCGCAAACCGTGTTATCCCCTGACGAAAGCGCCGGATCAAGAAATCCGCTGCCGCCAGTCTGCATTCGGCGGCCTGCAAAAAGTCTTCGGGAATTTTGCTGTGTTGCAGCGGTATTTTTACCGAGGCAATCGACGCAGGGTTGGCGCCGGGGCTGCCCTGCATTTTGATAAAGTTGAGTTCAAACCGGGGGAAGCTGTAAGTACCGTACAGCTGCTGTATAGCCAGGAAAGGCTGGTCGGCGATAGAATCGAGTAACGCATATAACTTATTCACATTCCCTCCTGCCTTGCAGCTTTAAAAAACAGGGGAAGTCAGCTCCGTTTAACCTCGTTGCCGTGAAAGTCCAGTTCAGCAATCAGCTGTATTTTTACCGAATGCCCGGTGATGCCTAATGTTTTAAACGCGGTTTTTATATTCATGGCTTTGATGGCGTCAACCGAACCGAATCTGAAACCAAACAGCCTGTTTTTCCTGCCCTCGGGAAAACTGCGCATGATTTCATTAATGCGGCCATCAATAAGCGCCCTGGCCTTGTTCAGTTCCGTAGCGACTTCCGGCTTCAAGCCGGTTAACAGCGGGAGGCCAGGCGCGCTGTTGCGTTGTACGGCTTCAACCGGCACATCCGGTTGAAGCCTTTTGCGTATTTCCGCCAGTTTTTTACTTTGTCCGGGAGCCACCAGCAGGCTGCATTCGGAAACGCTCACTTTCCGCCGGTCTGCTCCAGGCTTATCCGGTATTTTTTCCATCAACTAGAACGGGATGTCGTCATCATACGGCGCGTCGAAATTATCGTGGCTAGGCGCTTGCTGGGCGGACGGTTGGCCTTGCGCGCCTGAAGGCTGATAGTTTTGTTGCGGCGCCTGGCCGGACTCGTTTCTTCTGCCGACCAAATCGATAATATTGGCGTTAAGCTCCAGGCTGGTTTTGGTCGAGCCGTCTTGCGCCCGGTATTCGCTTTGACTCAGTTCGCCCGAGACAAATACCTGCTGGCCTTTTTTCAGGTAATTTTGCAGCTGGCCTTCGGCGCGTTTGCCCCACACCGCACACCGGATCCATAGCGTTTGCTGCTTGTCGCCGAAGCCGATATTGTTGGCTACGGTAACGTTTAATACCGCCTGACCAGACGGCAAATACCTGACTTCCGCATCGCGGCCCACTGTGCCGGTAAAACTAAATACGTTGCTCATTTTTTCTCATTCATGGTTAAGTTAACGATAGGGCTATTATCGACTGCTTCCGGCAAAAAGAAAATGCAAACCTCAGGCCGGTTAGGATTATCGTCCGGCAAGTCTCATTTAATCCTTAACGCAGATCCACTTCGCGCTTAAAAATATCAATCCCATCAATGCGTAGGCAATCGACCATTCCCACGCAGGCGTTAATGACAAGGCCGTGTCGCTTACCGTCCAGCGGTAGGAATGGATCAGGCCGGATGCGGATAATAAACTGGCTGCGCCGCTCCATATCGCGGCTTTGACAAATTGACGCTCAATGATTGCGACCGTCAATGCGGACAGGATCATCGCGGTAAAAATAAAGCCCTGCTCCAGCGCGAAAGCGCCGTGTATCCAGATATCCGATTGTTGAAAACGCATCAGCATGGCGTCGGAAAACGCAGGCATTGATCCACTGCCGTAGTCGGCAGCCCGCACACCGTTTTTCGCCATGAAAGCGCCCCAAGCGGCAATGCCGGGAAGCAGCCCCATGACGACCGCCGGAGCGTGGCTTTTTGGCGTTTCCTGGAAAGCCTGCGCCGCAATCACAATGCCGATCCATAAGACTATCGCCATGCCGGCATCGACCGGAACCGCCCATGCGATATAAGACAAGCTGCCGGTTAAACAAATCAGCGTGATAAACGCGCCGTTTAAAATCGAATAACCGGCGCGTGCGCCCATTGCTTTCCAGCCCGGATGGCCGATATAAATCGTCGTTGGAAAGCAGGAGCCGAACAGGCTGGCCGCCAATGTCCCTATGCCGTTAACCGCTAACGAAGGCTTCGTTGGATAACTGTCCCCGGCGGCCTCGGCGGATTCGATATTTTGCAGGGAACCGATCAGATTAAATAAGCCCATCGGAATGATGACCGACAGATAGCTTAAGTTGTGTTCCGAAGCCAGCACCTCGAATAAATCGCCGAGCACCGGTACCGGCAAATACAAACTTAACTGATTATCCGGCATAGCGCCGACAGGGGCCAAACCCATTAACCAGGATAGCAAGGAGCCTAATGCGACGGCCACCAGTCCGCCCGGAATATTGCCGCGAAAACGGAGTTTTCCGAAGTAGACCAATAAAATCACCCCCAGCGTAACCAGGCCGACGACAGGATGGGCATAGGTGCGAAACAAGAAGCCCAGGGAAATAAACGTTAAGGCGATGCCCGATAACGTGGATAGCAAGGCGGCGCGCGGCGTCGCTTTTCTTAATCTTTCGACCACGAATGCGCCGCTCAATTCAATCAGGCCGGAACCGAAACAGGCCAACAAGCCCGCTTGCCATGCTGTCTGTTCCGGGTTTTCAGCGCCCGCGGCTTCCGCCAGCATTTTGGCAGGCAGCATGACCAGAAAAATATAGGCAAACAAAGAAACGGTATTAATGCCGTAAGGCAAGGCGCAAATGTCGTTGCGCCCGGAAGACTCGGCCAGTTTTTTGGCCTGATAAGCGTAATACAAATTACCGACTAGCAACGAAACGGCGGCGCCGGGCAGAATGTGTTGGTAAATCAGGTTGTCCGAGAACCCAAGGACATGTCGGCATAAGCCCACGATAACCAGCAATTGCACCAGATTATCCAGAGCCAAGCCAAAAAAACCGTCAATATCAGCGCGTACAAACCATTTCATTGTGAAGTCCCAATCAGAAAATAAAACTGCGTCTAAATTAAGGGGACATAGTATAGCTAAACGGCTGAAAATCAAGGAACTAAAAGCGCTGTTAACGCGCCCAAGGAGTCAGTGAAATAAAAATAGCGGATTTAACGTCAAATTAACCTGATCAAAACCATTCCAGGGAAAGACATAAAGTTTTTTGGGCGGGCTAAATATTTATCGGTTGGCGGGTCGCCTGCGCCAGTTCATCGAGTAAATACTTTCGGAGCTGCCTTTCTCCGCGCATCACATAAAGTATATAGACTTTACCTTGATCAACACGATAAAAAATCCGGCACGGGCCAACGATGATTTCTCGGTACTTTGAGTTTTCTAATTCAGGAGGGATGCGGCCTGATTCGGGAAACTGCTCAAGACGATCGGCACTGGAAAATACCTGTTTGACCAAGCGGCGTGCCGCATCAAGTTTATCAAGCGCTATGTATTCAGCAATTTCATTAAGGTCGGATAAAGCCGGTTCAGTCCAGATTATTTGAGCCATTTGCTCATTTTTTCTTTTGCTTCCGACTGACTGTAAGTTCGGTTTTCAAAAACGGCTGTTTCGCCCCTTGCGATACCTTCAAGGATGCGTATGCGATTTTGCATAAGTTCATAATCATCGACATCGACAAGGTAGGCTGACGGTTGACCGTGCTCAGTTATTAAGACAGGCTCCTTAGATTCATGCAGCTCAGCAAGAATCTTAGTTGCCTGGCGCTTTAGTGTGGTGACAAGTTCTATTTTCATAAAGTGATACTATACTGCCACTCCATGTTTTGCCAAGAACTTATCCTGCTAAGGATTGAAATAATCGGCCTGGAATTTTTTCGTAGCTCAGGAAATTGTCCGCCAAGCCGGTCTATGTGCCTGAATCAACATCCCGGTATTCAGACATGTTGATAGCCATAATGCCGCCGTAACCCAAATTAGACAGGCCCAAATACAAGAAGAGCCAGCCGTAATCTTCATCTATGGGGATCTGGTTGACTTGGCCGTAGAATTCAATTGACCCCGTAAGCAGCAACCAAAACACGCCTACCGGGACTAAGGCGCGGTAGCTCCGGCTGAAGCTGCAAAAGCAGTATGCGCCAAATTGGCTGAGCGTTAAATAAATCAGCATTAAACGCAGGTTGCCGGCCAATGACCCGTAAAGTTCGCTGTTGTTGTCGAAAAACAATGAACTGCCGGCGGCGGAAACAAGGCTGGCAACCAGCAGAAAAATAACGGCGACATTAAAATTAACGGCCAGCACCGTGCTCAGTACTTGCAGTTTTTTTGGATTAAAAAATTTGGCGATCATAATCATCTCCAGGGAAAAAAAGATGCCCTCCACAAATACAGAGTTTGAAGGGCATATAGAGGAGGATAGGTAAGCCGGGGACGAGCCCGGCCTGATTCGGTTTGATTCAGGAAGCCGCGAGTCTTCAGAGCTTGTATTGCCGCCGTTACCCAGCGCAATCTCGCTGACCAAGGGTTCAACGGCATCTTCAACCGGCTCGGGTGGAGCAATCATCCGCCATTGCATCAACTCGTCGATCTGGTACTTGTCCAGCGTCTCCCAATCCAGCAGCGCATGCGCCATGTTGTGCAGAATATCGATATGGTCTTTCAGGATTTGCTCGGCGCGTTGATAGTTGGTATCGATAACATGACGGATTTCCTCGTCGATGACTTGCGCCATCTTCTCGGACATCGGCTTGGCTTGCGGCCCCATGTAGCCGCCCTCGCTATCGCCGTAATCCATAGGGCCGAGGCGATCCGACAAGCCCCATTTGGTGACCATGTTGCGCGCCAATTGCGTGGCGCGTTCAATGTCGTTGGACGCGCCGGTGGTGACTTTGTTTTTGCCGTAAATCAACGCTTCCGCAACCCTGCCGCCAAACAGGCTGGAGATTTGGCCTTCCAGCTTGTCCTTGCCGGCGCTGTATTGGTCGCGTTCCGGCAGGAACATAGTGATGCCCAATGCGCCGCCGCGAGGCATGATGCTGACTTTGTAAACCGGGTCGTGGTCGGGTACGATCCGCCCGACTATCGCATGACCGGCCTCGTGATAAGCGGTCATCAACAGGTCGTCCCGACTCATCACCATCGTGCGTTTTTCAGCACCCATGATCATCTTGTCGCGGGCCTTGTCGAGGTCGTTCATCGTGACCACGCGCTGATTGCCGCGGGCTGCAAACAAAGCACCCTCGTTAATCAGGTTGGCGAGCTCGGCTCCCGAAAAACCCGGAGTGCCGCGCGCCAGGTCGTTGATGTTCACGTTATCGGCCAGCGGCACCTTGTCGGCATGGACTTTGAGGATTTGCTCGCGGCCCTTGATGTCGGGCAGGCCGACCTGCACCTGGCGGTCGAAGCGGCCCGGCCTCAGCAAGGCTTTGTCGAGCACATCGGCGCGGTTGGTCGCGGCGATCACGATAATGCCTTCGTTGCCGTCAAAACCGTCCATTTCGACCAGCAGCTGGTTCAGGGTTTGTTCGCGTTCGTCATTGCCGCCGCCCATGCCGCCGTTGCCGCGATGCCGACCCACCGCATCGATTTCGTCGATAAAGATAATGCACGGCGCGCGCTTTTTGGCTTCCACGAACATGTCCCGCACCCTCGATGCGCCGACGCCGACAAACATTTCGACAAAATCGGAACCCGAGATCGAGAAGAACGGCACCCCGGCTTCACCGGCGATTGCTCTGGCCAGCAGCGTTTTACCGGTGCCCGGCGGCCCGACCATCAACACCCCGCGCGGTATTTTGCCGCCCAGCACTTCGTACTTGCCGGGATCCTTAAGAAAATCGACCATTTCCACCACGTCCTGCTTGGCTTCTTCGACACCGGCGACATCGGAAAAACGGACTTTGACCTGATCTTCGGCCATCAGCTTGGCGCGGCTTTTGCCGAAGCCCATTTGTCCGCCCGCCCCTCCGGTTTGTTTGCGCAGAAAGTAAACCGTTAAGGCGATCAGAAACAGCATCGGCGCCCAGGAAATCAGGATCTGGGTAAAAGTCGAAGGGACCTGAGGCTTTTCCACCTTGATTTTGACGTCGTATTCCAGCAACTCGTCTATCAGGCGCGGATCGTTGGGGTTGTAAGTGTTAAAACGCTCGCCGTTGCTGCGGCGGCCTTCTATATCAGCGCCGCTGATCACCACTTCCGAGATGCTGCGACTGCGCACGCTTTCGATAAAATCCGAATAAGGCACGGCATAGCTTTCCTCATAATCCGGGGAGGTGCGGTTGACGATGCTGTATAACACGGCGCCGATCACGCAAATGCCCAGGATGCGAAAAATATATATTTTCATGACTTTCGCCTCTCCGCTGAGTCGTTAATTTTCTTTGGAAAAGTATTTGAAAAAATCGGAATCGGGTTTTAGCACCAGCGTATCCTGGGTTTTTTCAAACGCCGTCTGATAAGCCTCCAGACTGCGGTAGAAGGCGTAAAATTCGGCGTTCTTGCCGAAGCTTTTCGCATAAATATCCGCTGACCCGGCATCGCCGCGGCCGCGAATGTTTTCACCGTTGCGCCGGGCATTGGCCAGGATCACCTGTTTCTGCTTGTCGGCCTCGGCGCTGATTTGCTCGGCGGTTTCAGCGCCTTGCGAGCGGAACTCCCGGGCCACCCGTTCCCGTTCGGCGCGCATCCGTTGATAAACCGAATTGCTGACTTCCTGCGGCAAATCGATACGCTTGATACGAATATCGATCAGTTCGATGCCGAACTTGGCCGCCACCGGCGATAGTTTGTCCAGCAAGGTGCGGCGCAGTTCGCTGCGGTCTTCGGAGATCAGCTGTTTGATCGTGCGGATGCCGAACTCGCTGCGCATCGCATCCTTCATGATTTGATCGAGGCGCAAATTGGCCTGATATTCATCGCCGCCGACCGTGGTGTAAAAAAGACCCACATCACCGATTTGCCACATGGCAAACGAGTCAACAATTACATTCTTCTTTTCAGAGGTAAGAAAACGCTCGGACTTGGCGTCCAAGGTCAGCACACGCGCATCAAATGTACTGACTTTATTGATGATGGGGGTCTTAACATGGAGTCCGGGCTTAAAGTCTGACGAGACCATTTCGCCAAGACGAAACAAGATGGCTTTTTGATGTTCCAGGACATAAAAAACCGATAGATAGGCCAGTATTAACAGGATGAAACTGGCGGGTAACAAAATGTGTGTTCTGCTCATGGTTTACTCCGGCTTGGACGTAAGCTGTTGGCGGCCGTTTTTGGGCCGTGGTTCTTGTCAATTGCGGCGGCTTCGGCAGTTGCTTCCGCTTGCGGTGCTTTGCTCTCCGCCGCCGGATGCGAAACCGGATTTTGCAAAGGCATGTACAGCTGCGGTGCGCTTTGACCGGCATCGACAATGATCTTGTTGGTGCCGCTGAGCAGCTTTTCCCTGGCTTCCAGGTACAAGCGCTTACGGGTAATGGCCGGGGCTTTTTCATATTCGACCAGCAGTTGGTCGAAGCGCTCGGTTTCGCCTTTGGCTTTGGCTATTTTTTCCGCTTCGTAAGCTTCCGCTTCGAGCAGCAAACGGGACGCCGCGCCGCGCGCTTTGGGGATAATCTCGTTGCTGTAGGCTTCGGCTTCATTGATCAAGCGCTGTTTGTCTTCCCGAGCGCGGATCGCGTCTTCGAAAGCGCCTTGCACTTCTTCCGGCGGCTGGGCGTCCTGCAAATTGACGCTAGCAATAATGATGCCGGCCTTGTAGTCATCCATTGCCGCCTGAATGTCGTTTTTGATCCGGGCGACAATTTCGCTACGCCCTTCGGTCAGCACATAGTCCATGTTGCTGGCGCCGATCACCGCGCGCTCGACGCTCTCGGTCAGCTGCTTCAGCGTTGCTTCGTTGTTCTTGACGTTAAACAGATAATCACGGGCGTTATTAATCTGGTATTGCACGGCGAGATGCACATTAACGATGTTTTCATCGGTCGTCAGCATCAACGATTCTTGAGCAATGCTAGCCGCCTTGCTGCCTCGGCCGCTGTCCCGGTAGCCCACTTCGATAAAACGTTGCTGCTCGACATTGACAATCGCGACTTTCTCGATCGGCATCGGCAGATGCCAATGCGGACCCGGTTGGGTGGTTTCGCTGTAAGCGCCAAAGCGGGTGATCACGCCGCGATTACCCTCATCAACAATGTAAACGCCGCTCGCCAGCCAAATCAGCGACAAGCCGCCGCAGGCAACGCCAGCGATTTTCGGCAGCGAGAATTGATTTTTATGGCTGGTAAAATAGCCGACCGACTTTCGGTAGCATGTTTTCCAGTGTTTTTCAAACTCAAACTTCCAGTCCGGTTGCTGGGTTGGTTTGGTTGTATTGTGCTTTTCTGATGACATAACCCCTCCTCAATGTTGCTGTGGCGCGATCTGGTTTTAGTAGCTGTCATTGGGTTCAAGGAACAGCATCAGGTCGTAACCAAACTGGTTTTTAAGTTTTTTTAACGCTTCGTTTTGTATCTGCCTGACTCTCTCCCGGCTTACCTGTAGTTGATCCGCAATGGCCTGCAAGGTCATTTCCGTGTGATTTTTTAACCCGAAGCGCATAGTAAGGATCGCCGCTTCTTTGTCCGGCAACGTGGCGACCACCTGATCGATATATTGGCTCAAATTGCTGTCAATCAGCTCATCGAGCGGCAGCGCAAATTGCTGTTGCTTCATGCCGGCCATCAACGCCAGACCTTCATCTTCCTCGGTTCCCGCATCCAGCGAATGGTTGGCTTGGTAATAGCTCCTGATAGATTTGATCTCGTCTTCGCTTAAGTCGCAGAGCTTTTTTAATTGTTCGATACTGGGCCAGCGCTCGGTTTGCAGATAAGTGATGCGCATCGCTTCAAATACCGCGCCGGCTCTTTCCGCCAACGATACCGGCAGGCGAACGATTTTTTCCTGTTTAACGATCAGCCGGGAGATGGCCTGTTTTATCCAGGGCATCGCATAGGTGGAAAACTGGAAGCCGCGATAAGGATCGAAACGATCGACCGCCTTGATCAATCCGATCACGCCTTCCTGAAGCAAGTCGTCGAAACTCAGTACTGTGGTTTTGTTTTTATGCGCGACAAATGCGACCAAGCCGATATTGCCGGCAATCATTTGCTGTCTAAGCCGTTGCAATGATTGGGCGGCTTGGGCAAGCTCCAGCCGGTAACCTTTAATAGCCGGACGATGACTAACCGTGGACAAGAACAAACCGGAGGCTTCGATTAAAAAACCCGGTAAAAAATGCAGGCTGCGCAACGAAGACCAGTCGGTGGAGTTTTTCAGTAAATAGCGGAAATCTTGAACAAGATTAGGCTGTACAAAATCGGATCCTTGTACAATAATCGCGTCAACTGTTTTGTCGCTGATTATTTGGCAAATATCCAGGTCATTGTCCAAATGAGACAGGCAGTGCTTGATCAAGAACGTCAACGTTTCATCATCGGCCAACAACAGCGACAGCAGATGCTGCCTGGCCTGCTCCATGTTTATCGCAAGCGAAAGCGGTTCGGTTTCGCTAACCAACGTGGTTGAATTCGCTGCATTGAGTACGGCTTCTGTCATGGCTTGGCCTGTTGTTATGTTTTTAGCTTGGAACTAAAATTACTGCAATGTACAATATTTGTCAAATAAAGTTATATACAAAACATAAACAATGTATTCAATAAAAGCAGTCACCACTTTGACCGGACTGAGCGCCGAAACCCTGCGTGCTTGGGAGCGCCGTTATGCGGGCATCACCCCGACGCGTAGCGATAATGGCCGCCGCCTGTATTCACAACAGGATCTGGAAAAGCTCACATTGCTTGCCCAGCTGACGCGCAACGGCCATACCATCAGCAAAATCGCCGGTTTGAATTGCGAGGCCTTGCGCGACCTGCAACAGCGGGCGCAAGGCGTGCAGAAAGACTCGCCGTCTCCGTTGCTGGATCAGATTGTTGAAGCCGTTCTGGACTATCGGATCGACCGTTGCGAGCTGTTATTGAAGCGTGCCTTGCTGGCCAGCGAGCCGCTGGATTACGCCCGCAACATTTTGTTGCCGGCCCTGGAAAAAGTAGGCGATCTTTGGCATCAAGAGAAACTGAGCATAGCCCAGGAGCACATGTTTTCCAGTTGCGTGAAACGTATCGTGTTGAGCATGGCCCACAGCTTGTACAACACGTCAAGCAGCGGCCCGGCCATGCTGTTTGCCACGCCGAGCGACGAACCGCATGAATTCGGTATTTTGCTAAGCTGCCTGCTGGCGGCCGCCCAACAGTACCGCTGCTATTATTTGGGCGCTAATCTGCCCGGCAAGGATATTGTCGAAGCTGTCCGGCATTTAAAACCCGATATTGTCGTTATCGGTATGACGAAAACGCCGCCTGAACCTGCAACCATTGAACAGCTGCAAATTGTCGTCGAGGCAAAAGAAACCGCTGATTCGGCGGTATGGATAGGGGGGAATGGCGCGGAACATTGGAGCCGGCATTCGGTGCCGCCATCACAAGGCTGCGAATTGATTACAGACATCAGCCATTTTTACAGTAAAGCTCAGCAGTGGAGGATGCTGGATAAGGTCTGATATTGCATGGCGTTAGGGCAAATAGGTTCGCACTTTTCGCTTAAGTTTGATATTTGCTTGCCTAAACCGATTTTTACCGGCAACACGGAGGAGGCGAAGAAATTTTGGACATTCAAAATGGTTTGGCGCATTGCAGGCCGCTGAGTGACGGAGCCCATCACGCATGGAGGTCAGTGCTTTAATTTTGCTGTCCAGCTCATCCGCCTTGGCTAAAAGCAACGTTCTATTAATGTCAGGCCCTTCAGGGGTAAACATTTCCCCAATTTCATCAAGCGAGAAACCGGCGCTACGTCCCAAAGATATTAAAGCCAGACGCTCTATAACATTGGCGCTGAATAGACGGCGCAAGCCAAAGCGGCCGTTTGACTGGATCAGTCCTTTTTCTTCATAAAATCGTAATGTTGAGGCTGGTAATCCAGATGCCTTTGCAACTTCCGCTATATCCATTATTTCACCTGTCGTAATTAATGCTTGACTTCAAGTTGACTTGAGCTTTTATCCTAGCTCTGAACACAACTTAGCACAACATTTAGGGTACGGTCGTTAATAACTTCCTAATATGGATCGGGTAAAATTTTTCCGTTCGCCCTGAGCCCTTCGACAAGGCCTTTCGTGCTGAACGTAGCCGAAAGGGCAGTACGAAAGGCTTGACGATAGAAGACAGTGATTTCGGGACGTTATTTTTAACCAAACCCTTAAGCCATTAAGTTGGTGGCATGTTATTTATTCTTGAAGAATTTAAGGAGTCGATATGGAAGCAAGTTTTTGGCATCAAAAATGGGAACGGGGTGATATTGGTTTTCATGAAACTGAGGTAAACCCGTTACTAATAGAACATTTTGAAAAATTAAATCCGGCAAAGGGTAGTCGTGTATTCCTGCCGTTGTGTGGCAAGACACGTGATATTGCCTGGTTGCTTGCCTGCGGTTATCGAGTTGTTGGCGCAGAATTGAGCGAACTCGCCGTTAACGAGTTATTTAAAGAACTTGGCTTGGAGCCGGAAATCTCCAAAATTGGGGAATTGGCCCGCTACAGCGCTAAAGGTATCGACATATTAGTGGGTGATATTTTTGACGTGTCTGCTGAATATCTTGGCCCCCTAAGCGCGATATACGATCGCGCGGCTTTGGTTGCCCTGCCTGCCGGCATACGAGAGCAATATGCGTTACACCTGATGAACATAACCGGCGCAGCGCCGCAGCTGCTGATCTCTTATGAATACAATCAACTGCTGATGGCTGGTCCACCGTTTTCAGTTAACGAGCACGAAGTAAAGCAACATTATGGCTCTACTTACCAATTGAAGCCTGTTGAACGCAAGAATGTTGAGGGCGGATTGAAGGGGAAAGTTGACACAATAGAGATCGCTTGGTTGCTCCAAAAAGCCAAATAAATAGCCGGAAATTAAACCATGAACACTAAATCAAACACCGCAGATTTATCACACCGCCTTTCGGTAGCCAAAATAGCCGATAAAGCTGACTTAAACGATACTGTTGGCCCTATGGACGAAAGAACATTGGACTACTCGATAGTCATTCAGTTCGAAAACGCGCGTGGAGGCCGTATTTCTGACGAGCTTGCGTTTGGCGCGCTATAAACGCAGCGATTCATGAAATCATGGACATTATGACCGCTTATTGCGGCGCTGAGCAGGCCGGAGAGCAAGCAGACAGCCGATTGCCTTAAAGGGTTGTCGGTTTTTTGTGTATTGTTTTCGTACAGATAACCGCGTAGCAGTAATTAATGCACTTAAACACAGACAAGATAGGGGCTAGGGTGTGATTTTTTGCTTTCCCGGTTCGCATTTTGGCACACTCAAACGCTGATGTGATACAGGGTTAAGCCTGTTTTGTCTCATAGATCCGCATAGAGAAATTTCCGCAAATCAAGGCTATCAAAATAAACCCCATAAGCGGAAAAGTCAATGTGATAATGTAATAAACAAGAGCGATATAACAAAGTAGCATTGAGAACTAAAATAGCAGCCTGTGTTATTTTAGTTTTTCTATATAATCTAAATTATCAAACAAGACTGTTTTAATTCGTAGGAAAAGCCACGGCAATGAAAGATTTTCAGGCAGGTCGGATCGATCAGCAAACCCATTATAAGAGTTTTCAGCCTAACCCGATCAATCGAGGCTGGGTGCTTGATGACATGGCGTTGATTCAGTTGCTGGGGCAGGCAGATCGTGAATTGGGGCGGCTGGATATGTATTCGGACTACATCCCTAATATCGATCTGTTTATCAGTATGCACGTGCTAAAGGAGTCCACACAATCGAGCAAGATTGAAGGTACGCAGACGAATATGGAAGAAGCGCTACTGGATCAGGAAGATGTTGCGCTGGATAAACGGGATGACTGGGAAGAGGTGCAGAACTATGTGGCGGCTATGAATCATGCGATTGCAAATTTACAGACACTGCCTTTTTCGTCGCGTTTGATCCGTGAGACGCACAGGATTTTGATGCAAAGTGTGCGCGGCAAGCATAAGCAGCCGGGTGAGTTCCGACTTAGTCAGAATTGGATAGGTGGGGCAACGCTTAACGATGCGGTATTTGTGCCGCCCGTACATACTTCTATTGGCGAGCTGATTAGTGATATTGAACGGTTTGTGCATAATGATGACAACTATTTTCCAGAGTTACTGAAAATTGCTTTGGTGCATTACCAGTTTGAAACCATCCACCCCTTCCTCGATGGCAATGGTCGTGTGGGGCGTTTGTTGATTACGCTGTATCTGGTTAGTAAAGGGATATTGAAACAACCGGTATTGTATTTGTCTGATTTTTTCGAGCGCAATCGTTCCCTTTATTACGACAATCTGATGCGGGTGCGGGAAAAAAACGATTTGCAGCAATGGTTAAAGTTTTTCCTGGTTGGTGTTATTGAAACCGCACAAAGCAGCATTACCACGTTCGATAATATTTTGAAGCTGCAAAAACAGGTGGATAGTCAGATACAAACCTTAGGCAGCAGAACCACCAATGCGCAGAAAGTAATTAATTATTTGTACCAGCGACCGATGATTGATGCGGCCAAAGTAGGTGATGTGGCTGATATATCACCCGCATCGGCCTACAAGCTGATTGCCGATTTGGAACGGTTTGGCATATTGAAAGAAATCACCGGCGGCAAGCGTGGAAAAATGTATCTATTTGCGGATTACTTGCAGTTATTTACTAACAATAAGTAGATGCCAGAGAAAAACTGCATGACCTATTTCAAAAGTGAGAGGCCGGGTAACGCCGGCTTTTTTGAGTCTGAATTGTTGGCAATGATTGCCAGGATCAACAGGGGGAATCTTAAAATATTACTACTGATTACTATCAGTTTCTATTTTAAATGGTGACTCAAAATAAAAAAGGCCTAGGTGAAAAACACCTAAGCCTTTGGAACTCTTGGAGCTGGCGATGGGAATCGAACCCGCGACCGGCTGATTACAAATCAGCTGCTCTACCGACTGAGCTACACCAGCGAAGAAGCGCGTATTATACACAACATTTTTTTCTTGGCTAGTACTTTTTTGGCTTTCTTTTTGCCTTGTTTTTGTTGACAGGCTGCGGCTTGCTTTTTCCTGAACGGGTGTTGTCCAGTCCGGTATATTTGGTCTTAAAGCGCTGGATTTTTTCGGGCGTTTCAACCGTACCTTTGGGTTGGAAACTGGGAACCAGATGCTGTTTGCCGTTGCCGATCAAATCGCTGCGGCCCATGTCTTTTAAGGCTTCGCGTAATAACGGCCAGTTCTTGGGGTCGTGATAACGCAGGAAGGCTTTGTGCAGGCGACGCTGCTTGACGCTTTTGGGGATCGGTATATCGGCGACGGTTCGGCTGACTTTATGCAGCGTGTCTTTGCCGGAGTGATACATCGCGGTGGCGATGGACATCGGCGAAGGCAAGAAGGCCTGCACTTGGTCGGCCCTGAAGCCGTTACGCTTTAGCCATAACGCCAGATTGAGCATGTCTTTATCGGTGGTGCCGGGATGGGCGGCGATAAAGTAGGGGATTAAATATTGTTCTTTTCCTGCTTCCTTGGAAAATCTGTCGAACATGTCCTTGAAGCGGTCGTAAGTGCCCATGCCCGGCTTCATCATTTTGGACAGCACGCTTTGCTCGGTATGTTCCGGGGCGATTTTAAGGTAGCCGCCGACATGATGGGTAACCAGTTCCTTGACGTATTCAGGCGACTCCACGGCCAAGTCGTAACGCAAACCGGAGGCGATAAAGATTTTCTTGATGCCGGGCAAGGCGCGAGCCCTGCGGTAGAGTTTAATCAGCGGGGTATGATCGGTATTCAGGTTGGGGCAAATGCCGGGATAAACGCAGGACGGCTTGCGGCAGGCGGCCTCGATTTTCGGATCCTTGCAGGCCAGCCGGTACATGTTGGCGGTAGGCCCGCCCAGGTCGGAAATATGGCCGGTAAACGCGGGCGAAGTGTCGCGGATGGCTTCTATTTCCCTAATGATCGAATCTTCCGATCGGCTTTGGATGATGCGCCCCTCATGCTCGGTGATCGAGCAGAAGGTGCAGCCGCCGAAGCAGCCGCGCATGATGTTGACCGAATGCTGGATCATTTCAAAGGCGGGTACGTTGGCGCTGCCGTAGGCTTTGTGCGGCACGCGGGAGTAGGGCAGGTCGAACACGCCGTCCATTTCCTTGGTGGTCAGCGGAATCGGCGGCGGGTTAATCCATATTTGCCGGGCGCCGTGCAGCTGAATCAACGGGCGTGCATTGCCGGGGTTGGTTTCGCCGTGCATGACCCTTGAGGCGTGGGCGTACAGTATCGGGTCGTCTTTTACCGCTTCATAACTGGGCAGGCGGATGACGGTTTTCGCTCGTTGATCCTTGATCTGCTGTCTGTGCGTTCCCACGCTGGAGCTTGGGAACGAGATCACTTTTTCATCGGTAGCCGCATCGGATTTCTTATCGCAAGCGGGCTCTTCCTGATAAGGATTTTGCGGCGGCATGACCGCTCCCGGATGATCGATGTCGGTGGAGTCCTTAATCGCAAAGCCTTCCGGTATTTGTTTGACGAAATGCACGGTGCCGCGTATGCCTTTCAGTTCCGATATGGTTTCGCCGTTAGCCAGACGATGGGCGATTTCGACGATCTGGCGTTCGGCATTGCCGTAAACCAGCAGGTCGGCTTTGGAATCCAGCAGCACCGATTTCCTGACCTTATCCGACCAGTAATCGTAATGCGCAATGCGTCTCAAGCTGGCTTCGATGCCGCCGATGATAATCGGTACGTCCTTGTAAGCCTCGCGGCAGCGGTGCGAGTAGACGTTAACCGCGCGGTCAGGGCGCTTGCCCGCTACGCCGTCGGGGGTGTAGGCATCGTTCGAGCGGATTTTTTTGTCCGAGGTATAGCGGTTGACCATCGAGTCCATGTTGCCGCCGGTCACGCCGAAAAACAGGTTCGGGCGGCCGAGTTTCATGAAATCCTTGGCGTTGGTCCAGTCGGGTTGGGAAATGATGCCGACCCTGAATCCCTGCGCTTCAAGCAGTCTGCCGATCAGCGCCATGCCAAAGCTGGGGTGATCGATATAGGCGTCGCCGGTCACCAGGATTATGTCGCAGGCGTCCCAGCCGAGTTCGTCCATTTCAGCTTTGCTCATCGGCAGAACCGGGGCAATGCCGAAGCGCTGCGCCCAGTACAGGCGGTAGCTAAAAAGATTGGGTTCGGTTTGCAAGGCGGTAGACATTATTTTCTTATCGAGTTATTGATGACGCTGGAATTGTGCTTGATGATGTCCCTTAAATAAGAGACAAATTCGATCTGGTAAAGCTGCTCAAGAATGATGGCCCGGGTCCGCAGGTCTTTCAGGGAATAGAGCGGAGCCCCTTCGTTGAAAGCCAGGCCGATAATATTGCCCCGGTCTTTAACCGGCAGAAATAAAATCCGCCAGTCAAAAGTCTGTCCCAGCCACAGCGCCGCTTGCTGGAATAAGGGGTTTTTAAGGCCGCCCCAAAGATTGATGACCAGCATGCCGTCTGTTTTTAACAGCATTTTGCAGGCATCGAAAAACGCATGATTACTGATTGACGGCGCCATGCCTTCATGGTCGAACGCGTCAACAAACATCAGGCTGTATTGCCCGCTTTGGCTGTCGGTTCGCTGGCGGACATATTTCGCGCCGTCATCGATGATAACCTTCAGGCGCGGGTCCAGCGGCAGGCCGAAATGGCTGCGCGCTATTTTGACCACGCTCGCCCTGTATTCGACGGCTCTCAATCGGCATTCCGGGAAATGATGCAGCAGGTACTTGGTTAATGAGCCGCCGCCCAAACCGATAATTAAAGCTTCGTCATCAAGCGTGGGCTTAAATAACATCCAGCTGGTCATGCAGCGCACATAATTCAGATACAGTTTATCCGGGTCAGCCAGCAATATACTGCTCTGCCGGGGAAACGAGCCGAAGTGCAGCGACCTTACGCCGTCACGCTCGACAACTTCTAAAATGCCGTCATCATCGTGGCTTTCGTGGATAACGCGGCCTTCATATCTATACATAAACGCGGGGAGTTCTTAAAGGATTGGCTAAATATTATACAGCAGAATGAGGTTGGGCTGGTGTGTGTTGATTTTGCTATTACAGCCGAACGGCGTAGGAACGAATGCCAACGGGTTGAAGTTTTTATGCTTTAGATGAAAGGGGGGACGCCGGGGCTCAAGAGTTTGAACCCCGGCTTGAAGGTTAAAACAATCCGGTGATTTTACCGTTATCGTCAATATCGATACGTTCGGCCGCAGGAACTTTAGGCAGGCCGGGCATTGTCATCATATCGCCCGCAATCGCGACAATAAACCCCGCGCCGTTCGCCAGCCGGACATCGCTGATTTCAACGACATGGCCGGAAGGCGCGCCCTTGGCGTTCGGGTCGGTTGTAAACGACATTTGGGTTTTCGCCATGCAGATCGGGAACTTGCCGTAATCCGCATTCCATGCGGCCAGCTGTGCTTTCACTTTGGCGTTTGCGGTGACGCTGCCGGCCCCGTACAGCTTGGTTGCAATGGCTTCGATCTTTTCCCAGAGGCTCAGGTTTTCGTCGTAGACGTAATTAAACTCGGGTTCGCGGTTGTCAACGATGTCGCTGACCGCATGGGCCAATTCCTCAGCGCCCGCGCCGCCGTTCGCCCAATGCGTGGAAACCACGCATTGGGCGCCCAAGGCTTCGCATTTTTGCTTCAGCAATGCGATTTCCGCATCGGTGTCGAACGTGAAATGATTGATGCACACCACGCAAGGCAGGCCGTAATGGTGGGTGATGTTATGCAAGTGGCGCTCAAGGTTTTCAAAACCTTGTTCCAGCGCGGCCAGGTTTTCCTGGTTTAATTCTTCCTTAACCACGCCGCCGTGGAATTTAAGCGCCCTGACCGTAGCGACCAACACTACGGCGGAGGGCTTGAGTCCGGCCATGCGGCATTTAATGTCGATAAATTTCTCAGCGCCCAAATCGGCCCCGAAACCCGCTTCGGTCACCACATAATCGGCCAGTTTCAGCGCGGTTTTGGTCGCGCTTACGGTGTTGCAGCCGTGGGCGATATTGGCGAACGGCCCGCCGTGGATAATCGCGATATTGTTTTCCAACGTTTGCACCAGGTTGGGTTTTATCGCATCTTTCAATAAGGCCGCCATCGAGCCTTGCGCATTCAGGTCGCGGGCGTAAACCGGCGTGACCCGGTCGGATTTATAGCCGATCACGATGCGGCCCAGGCGTTCTTTAAGATCCGCGCGGCTGGTCGCCAAGCATAAAATCGCCATGACTTCGGAAGCGACCACGATGTCGTAACCGTCTTCACGCAAATAGCCGTTGGCCGGGCCGCCCATGCCGACCACGATGTTGCGCAACGCGCGGTCGTTCATATCGACAACGCGTTTCCATTGGATGCGCCGTGGGTCGATGTCCAGCGCGTTGCCATGATTGATGTGGTTGTCGATCAAGGCCGACAGCAGGTTATGCGCGACGCCGATCGCGTGAAAATCGCCGGTAAAATGCAGGTTGATGTCTTCCATCGGCACAACCTGCGAGTAGCCGCCGCCCGCCGCGCCGCCTTTAACGCCGAAGCACGGCCCTAATGACGGTTCGCGCAGGCACATCATGGTAAGTTTGCCGATGCGGTTCATCGCATCGCCCAAGCCCACGGTGGTAGTGGTTTTGCCTTCGCCAGCCGGGGTAGGGCTGATCGCGGTGACCAGAATCAGTTTGCCGTCTTCTTTATCGGACAGGCTGTTGACGTATTCCAGCGACATCTTGGCTTTGTAATGACCGTAAGGGTCCAGGTGTTCGGCGTCGATGCCGTATTGTTCTTTAACCAAGCCGATGATCGGTTTCATGTTGGCTTGTTGGGCTATTTCTATGTCTGACATTAGGTTTCCTGAGCTTTAAGTTTTTTGTAACGAGTTTCGATAAAAATGTTCGATATTTCGTTCCTAAAATTATCGAACAATGAAATTAATTGGATTAAATGTGTATTTCAGCCTGATTATTTTTTACGGTGAGTTTTGCGCTTACTTTTTTATTGTTTTTCATCTTAGCCGTTAATTGCTGTACACTTGTTGTTAATCGAGGGACCTTTGAAGAAACGATGTAGCATTCTTTTTTACAGCCACGATGCTCGTTTAAAAATCTTTCCATGGTGGCAACTAATTGGTCATAAGCATGTTTTACACCTTCGCCTTTTAATTCCAGATAGATTACCTTGGCAATAACGGTTGTTTCAGACTCATCAATTTCAAACATATAATCACAGCGCAAACTTGGATCAGTCTTTGCAATTAAACAACCATCGACTTTAATTTTTCTAATGATTTTTCCATGTTCATTTCGAATTATTAGTTTTCTTTTGTGCTCTTCTGCGGTGATAATTTCATTAGATGATTGAGTTGCGCACTTGCCATAATCCATTAATCATCACCATATAAAATTTCAGTAGCAACGCTGAATGCGGCTTCAAATTCATCAGATACCGCATCAAGCAGATTTGCGCCAATTAGTCGGTTTTCCAGATCAATGATGGATTCGAGTTTGCCTTTATTTAATGTATAAGCAGACACGTCTTCCAATCGAATCAACTCATCAGTAGCTAGGGCTTTTTCAAGTTTCTTTAACTTGTTTTTATCGCCATTGGCTTTGTCGTAGGCATCTTGTCCTACCACTAAATTATTTATCGCCGTTAATATATAAGGGCTGTGCGTGGTAATAAAAAAAGAATGGCCGAAAGCGTTATATATCGTGGCAATCAGACTGATAATTTGTTTTTGCGATATGGGGAACAAATGCGCTTCAGGTTCTTCTATGAAAAAAGTTGTTGATTTTTCATACATGCGAGACAAAATTTTCAGAACTAAAAGCATAGGTAAAGATTCTTGCTGGCCTGATGAAGCGTTAGCCAAATTAGTCCTTGTTCCTTTGTTTAAAATCCAGTCTTGTTCATCCGCGTAAACGTATTCGCCAACGACTATATCACTAATGAGTTTATCTACTTTTTTTCTAGTAGCGTCATCAGTTTTACCATGACGAAAAAAATCAGATTGATAAATCTGATGCAGCCGCTTCGATTGTTCGTAGCGAGCACCAAACTCTTTAATAAACGTATCTATATCAATATCGTTTACGAGGAATGAAAAAACATTTTTTTGTATAGTGGCAAAAAAAGATCGGCCTGCTGGAATAAAAATAGATCCTTTAAACATATTACAAAATGTGGAATTATCTATTTTTTCAGAAACTGTGTCGTAGAAGATAATATCTTGTCTTGTTGGTGTTTTTTCTTGTTCTATCTCTGTAGTAAATCTACCTAAAGCAAGTTTGTAACTATTTTTTAATTCTTTATGGAAATCCGCCAAGTCCTTACAATAATTAAACTTCAATGTGTATTTATTGCCTGCTTTGGTTCTTGTAATTGATACCTCAACATCTCCATTTTTATATACAATAGAAAACTCCTGATTTGCCCACGAATAGCGGGGAAAAATCTGCTCAAACTGGGTTAAGCATTTCTTATCAATTTCCCGTTTGGTTGCAAATTTTTGGATAGATTGGTAAAAAGCGTCCGAAAAATATTTTTTAAAGAAATAAACTAACTTGGCAATAACGCTTTTACCCTGAGCTTGCGCACCGATTAAGATATTTATTTTTCGTATCTCAAAATCCGCGTGATCTATGGTTAAGAAACCATTAATTTCGATGCGTTCCATTAATCTTTCCTAAAAACGATAAGCCAAAATGTCGGGCAACGAAAAGCAGTCGCCTAAAGCGCCTACTTTTGGTGCCCGATCTACCTATTAACTATAAACCGGAAACCGCGCACAAAGATTGCAGACTTTGTCGCGGACTGCGGCAATGACGCTTTCGTCTTCTATGTTCTCCATCACGTCGCACATCATGTGTGCGATCTCGATCACTTCCGCTTCCTTAAAGCCGCGGGTGGTCGGCGCAGGCGTCCCGACACGGATGCCGCTGGTCACGAATGGCGATTGCGGGTCGTTAGGCACGGCGTTTTTGTTGACGGTGATGTGCGCCCTGCCTAAGGCCGCGTCAGCCGCTTTGCCGGTGATGCCTTTGGCAATCAACGAAACCAGCATCAAATGATCGTCGGTGCCGCCGGAAACTACGTCGAAGCCGCGTTTCATGAACACTGCGGCCATGGCTTGGGCATTTTTAATGACCTGTTGCTGATAAACGCGAAACTCGGGCTGCATGGCTTCCTTAAACGCAACGGCTTTGGCCGCGATCACATGCATCAACGGGCCGCCCTGGATGCCGGGGAAGATGTTGGAGTCGAATTTTTTCTCCAGTTCCGGGTTGCTTTTGCACAAAATCAAACCGCCGCGCGGGCCGCGCAAGGATTTGTGCGTGGTGCTGGTGACCACGTCGGCAATCGGCACGGGGTTGGGGTATAAACCTGCGGCGACCAGACCGGCGATATGCGCCATATCGACAAACAGGTAAGCGCCCACTTTATCGGCGATGTCGCGGAAGCGTTGCCAGTCCCAGATGCGCGAGTAGGCGGAAAAGCCGGCGACAAGCACTTTAGGTTTGTGTTCCAGCGCCAGTGCTTCGACTTGCGCATAATCGATTTCGCCGGTTTCAGGATGCAAACCGTATTGCACCGCATGGTAGATTTTGCCGGAGAAGTTCGGTTTGGCGCCGTGGGTTAAATGGCCGCCGTCGGCAAGGCTTAGGCCCAGGATGGTATCGCCCGGCTGGATCAGGGCCATGAATACCGCCATGTTGGCTTGCGAGCCTGAATGCGGTTGCACGTTCGCGTAATCGGCGCCGAACAATTCTTTGGCGCGGTCGATGGCCAATTGCTCGGCCTTGTCGACAAATTCACAGCCGCCGTAGTAACGTTTGCCGGGATAGCCTTCGGCATATTTGTTGGTCAACAGGGTGCCTTGCGCTTCCATGACCCGCGGACTGCAATAGTTTTCGGAAGCGATCAGTTCGATATGATCTTCCTGGCGTTGGCGTTCTTCTTCGAGGGCCTGGAACAATTCATCATCGAAGCCTTTGATAGTCATTGATTTTTTAAACATGGTGTTCTCCTGGATTAATATTTTTTTGTTTAAGGGGCAGGCTGGATCAGCAGTATTTGCAGATCGGC
Source organism: Methylobacter tundripaludum (assembly GCF_002934365.1). Lineage (GTDB taxonomy): Bacteria > Pseudomonadota > Gammaproteobacteria > Methylococcales > Methylomonadaceae > Methylobacter_A > Methylobacter_A tundripaludum_A. The sequence goes on from NZ_PTIY01000004.1 coordinate 103,643, forward strand.
GACATTGGTGCCTGTCGCGCCGGTATTCACTAGGTCGCCGGACGCTTTTAAAGCGGTGTATGAGTCGTTGTTCTCAAGTAGCCCGGTCGGGTTTACGCCTGCCTGGGTCATGCGTTTAATCGTATCCCGGTCAACGATGCCGCCTGCCGCATCGGTGGGGCCGTCGCGGCCGTCGGTGCCGCCGCTGAGGAACGCCCAGTTGCCGGTTAAGCCTTGTTGCTTGGCTGCAATCGCAAAAGCCAAGGCCATTTCCTGATTGCGGCCGCCGCGTCCCGCGCCTTTCAATGTGACTGTGGTTTCACCGCCCGCCAGCAGAGCTATGGGTTGGTTTACGGTAAGCGCTTTTGCGTGGGTAGCCAGCTTTTCGGCTTCCTCTCTGGCTTCGCCGCATAAGTGATCGCTGTATAGTTCGGTTTCGTAGCCCAGCTTCTGTGCGGCTTGCAGCATCGCATTGACGCTGATGGTATTGCTGCCGACCAAAGTGTGTCCGGTGTTGTTGAAAATAGCGTCGCCCGGCTTGGGTGTTTCGGCAATATGGCTCAGCTCGCCCTGTTCCAGATGCTGCCGGACATTGCTCGGAACCTGATCCCAAACGCCGTTGGCTTTAAGAACCTCGATCGCATCGGCGTAAGTGGTGCCGTCGGCTACGGTGGGGCCGCTGGCAATGGCGCTTAGGTCATCGCCCAACACGTCGGATAAGATAAGCGCATGCAAAGACGCAGGCGCAGCCATACGGGCCAGGCCGCCGCCTTTGAGTTGCGACAAATGTTTGCGCACGCAGTTGACCTGGTTGATGGCGGCTCCTGAGGCCAGCAGTAAATCGGTAGTGGCAATCTTTTCCTGCAAGCTAATCCGTCCGGCAGGGTAGGGGATCAGCGCCGAACCGCCGCCGCTGACCAGTACCAGCACCAGTTCATTCTGTTGCGCATTCTGTACGCGTTCGGCAATGAGTTGAGCGGCTTTAAGCCCGGCGGCATCGGGCAAGGGATGCGCTGCGCCGATCACGTCAACATTGTCGACGCTGCTTACATTCTCGTAATTGGTGACGGCTATGCCTCTGTCCGCCAGCTTTTCCGCAGGAATAATTTCCTGCGCCGCTTGCGCCATTGCGCAGGCGGCTTTGCCGAAAGCGATAAGGTGGATTTGTGAATAACCGTCGAAGAGCTTGGGCGCCAAGCAGTGTTTAACCGCCTGATAAGGATCGGCCGCCGCTATGCCCGCCTGAAAAATGCGAAGGGCGTCTTGTCTAAGTAAAACCAAATCGGTTTGATCGGGTAAAGGCTTCATGTCGGGCTCTGTGGCGGCAGGCGCTGTTTAAGCCATTTCCTTAGCCAGCGCGAAGATATTTTCGGCGTCGAAAACCTGCTTGTTGTCTTCAAACAGCTTTGCAATACAGGCGCGGTGTAAAGCTAGTTTCAGCGAGCCGAAACCGATAGCGCCCCAGATGATTTTGCCGTTGCGCAGGTTGCCTTTGTCCATCACGTCGGTACCGCCGATGCCCAATGGGGGTGTAGCGTTGGCGTCGGCGATCATTTCGATGTTGGTGTTGTGTTGCCATTGCTCGGCTGTGAGCAGTTCCACGCCGGCCGCGCCGGTTGCAAAAACAATGTTCGCGTGTTCGATGGCTTTGGCCCGCGCATCGTTATCGAAAGCTTCGACAGGGGTCAGGTTTACGCCAAAGCGTGCTTTCATGTTGTCGCAGGCTTGAACGGCGCGCTCCATTTTACGGCCGGTCAATGTGACTTCCGCGCCTTCCTTAGCCAGCATCGCCGCCGCGCGTTGTCCTACCGGGCCGGTGCCGGCCAGAACCACCGCTTTTTTACCGGCCAGGACGCCGCTGGACGCCAGTTTTGCAACGGCGGCGGCGGCCGTGGTGTTGCTGCCGTTACTGTCGAGCATGACCGAAACCTGAAAGCCGGGAAAAAAGTGTTTTTGCACAGCGCTAAATAACGCCTGACCCGCGATCATGTCGCTGCCGCCGACAAAAATGGCGGTATTTTTCTTGTCTTTGGGCGCACGGGTAAATATCGTGCCTTCCACCAGCGCCGAGATGTTGTCAGGCGTCAGTCCTCCGTGTCCGATCACATGATCCGCACCGCCGTCATAGGCTACAACAGTATCGAAAACTGATGGGTGAGTGTCTGTGTCGAATTGGAATAGCAGTTTTTTCATTAACTTACTCGTGATCGGTTGTCTGGTGTGCGTGAATGCGATTATTAAAGCGGCGTATTATATCGTGATAAACGAAACGCTGCCTTATTTAGCCTGCTTCCTGATTAAGCAGGATTTGTAATTTTGCGGTGTTTTTTTGATATGCTTGCTAGTAGAGGCTTATCTTCGTTATTATTCCGTAAAAAAGGACTTATGCTGTGGTTGTTAGGCGTTGTCGGCAATTGCTCCCGCATTGCTCTACCTCCTGCATCCATGCAGTCGTCGGGAAGGGGCGGTTGCGGTGTTTTCCGATTATCCTGGTAGCTTTATCGAATAAGCTTAGGAAAAAATATACAAACCAAAGGAAAAAAACAGATGAAATCACCCGTTCACATTGCCGTAACAGGCGCCGCAGGACAAATCAGCTATTCTTTGCTGTTCCGGTTGGCGGCCGGTGCGCTATTGGGCAAAGAGCAGCCGATCGTACTGCATTTGCTTGAAATAACGCCGGCAATGAGCGCCTTGCAAGGCGTGGTGATGGAATTAAAAGATTGCGCTTTTCCTTTGCTGCACCGTATCGAAGTGACGGACGATCCCAGAGTGGCTTTCAAGAATGTCGACTATGTATTTTTGGTTGGCGCACGGCCGAGAGGGCCGGGCATGGAGCGCAAGGATTTACTGGAAGTCAATGCAGAGATTTTTGCCGTTCAAGGCAAAGCCTTGAGCGATGTTGCAAGCAGGAAGGTAAAGGTTTTGGTGACCGGCAACCCGGCCAACACCAATGCCCTGATCGCCTTGAGCAATGCGCCGGACTTGAAGCCGGAAAATTTTTCCGCAATGACAAGGCTGGATCATAACCGGTCGCTAAGTCAGTTGGCTGAGAAATGCGGTGTTCTACCTGCCGATATAAAAAACATGATTGTTTGGGGCAATCATTCGACTACGCAGTATCCCGACATCCATCATGCCAAGGTCAAGGGGCAGGACGCCTTGTCTTTGGTCGATAACGATTGGTACGTCAATGAATTCATTCCGATCGTTCAGCAGCGGGGAGCTGAAATCATTAAAGCCAGAGGCCAATCCAGCGCCGCATCGGCTGCCAATGCGGCGATAGGCCAGATGAGAACTTGGGCTTTGGGCACCGATCCGGGCGACTGGGTCAGCATGGCGGTGTTATCGGACGGCAATTACGGTATAGAGCCCGGCTTGGTTTACTCTTTCCCGGTAACGGTAATTGACGGCGAGGTGAATGTTGTCAGAGGCCTCGATATTAACGAGTTTAGCTGGAAAAGAATGCGCATTACCGAGGCCGAATTAAAAGAAGAAAGGGATGCGGTTAAGCATTTATTGAAATAAAGGCTCCGTCAGGGGCTTTTTAGGCACACCGCCGTTCGTGGCTTCGCCGTAGCGCGTTCAATCAAACACAATCACTTCATGTCCCCTATCATTCGATTCGACCGCGTATCGGTTACCGTTCACGAAAAAACGATTCTATCCGACGTCAGTTTTGCCCTTTTACCGGGAGAAAAAGCCGTGTTATGCGGCAAATCCGGTTCCGGTAAAAGCAGCGTACTGAAAACCTTGCTCGGACTTCATCCGATAAAATCAGGCACGGTTTACTTCCAGCAACAACCGCTGACTCCGGCATCCGTCCAAACCGTTCGAAGCTGCACCGCTTATATTGGGCAAGAACCGATGCTGGCTGCCGAAAGCGTGCGCGAAGCCCTGCTGTTGCCTTTTCAATTCAAAGCGCATCGCGATCATCGCCCGACCGAATCCCGGCTTATCGAGGTGTTGCAACGGTTGCAGCTGCCGGTCAGCATTTTAAGCCGGCAAAGCAGCCGTATTTCCGGCGGCGAAAAACAACGGATTGCACTGGCCAGGGGGCTGTTATTGGGCAAAAAACTGTATTTGCTCGACGAGGTGACCAGCGCGCTGGACGCGGAAAGCAAGCAAGCCGTGTTCGATGTTTTCTCCGATCCCGAGCTGACGGTGCTTTCGGTCACTCACGACCCGGAGTGGGTGGAGCGTTGCACTATTATTTTTGAACTTGAAGCGGGTCGATTGACTTAAGGGCGTCATGGAAACACTGGATATTCAACTGCCGCAGATGGCGCTGCTTTACGGCCTCTGCTTGCTGCCCTGGTTACTGCTCTGGCTGATCGGCCTGCGTTTGAGCCGGGATATAGGCATCAGCATCCTGCGCATGACCATCCAGTTAATGCTGGTCGGCATTTATCTGAAAATGCTGTTCGACCTGAACAATCCCTGGCTCAACGGCTTATGGATACTGGTGATGCTGATAGTCGCCGATTTAAGCATCCTGCGGCGCGCCGGACTTAAGGCGCGTTATTTCGCGCTGGCCACGTTTGCCGCGATTGCAGCCAGCATATTGTTCTCCACCACCTATCTGGTGATCCTGGTGATCCAGCCGGCTCATTTTTACGACGCCCGATATATCGTGCCTTTGGCGGGCATGATTCTCGGCAACTGCTTGCAAGGAAACGTCATCGCGTTGGAGCGCTTTTATTCGGCGCTGCGCAAGAACGAAAACGAATACGCGACCTTTTTGATGCTGGGTGCGACACGCTGGGAAGCCGTGCGCCCGTATTTTCGGGATGCGGTCAAGGCCGCAATCAATCCGACCATCGCCGGCATGGCGACCATGGGCTTGGTGTCTTTGCCCGGCATGATGACAGGTCAAATTCTGGGCGGCAGCGAACCGTGGCTGGCGGTGAAATACCAAATCGCGATCATGATCTGCATTTTCACCAGCACCACCGTAGCCTGCATCATCAACCTGAAACTCAGCCTGAATATCGGCTTCGATGCGTTTGATGTGCTGAGGGATGAAGTGGTTGAGAAACCTTGATTGATCGGCTCTTCAAGCCGCGTCGCGAGCTTGTAGGCCCAAGGCTTTGGGTCCGGCCATCAGCACCGAGGCGAGATAAAGGGGCGCCAGCGGATAGGCCAGATCGCCGGCGGCATCGTTGAAAAAAACTGACCAGTCCAAGCAGCCAGACGGTGCGGGGTAATGCGAAAAGAGGCTTTAACATTCAGATTTCGCTCAAAAAATGTTAGTTGATGTGATTCAATCTATTGGACTTAATGGCGGTGCTGTACAGGTTCGGTTGCAACCAGCGAACAGCATGCGTGATTGGTTGTTCCCTGTTCAACTTGCAGGGTGCTGTGATGAATGGAATACCGTTCTTTCAGTGTTTGTGCGATGCAGTCCATAAATGCATCGTCAGGGCGGCCGTCAGGTATGACCAAGTGAGCCGTCAACGCTGTTTCGGTGGTGCTCAATCCCCAAATATGCAAATCATGGACGTCGGTTACACCGTCCAATTGGCGCAGGTACATGTCAATTGCGGGCGCGTTAACCTCTTTAGGCACGGCGCTCAAGGCCAATCGCAGCGAATCGCGCAACAAGCCCCAAGTGCCTATCACGATCACGGCCACAATCGCTAAACTGATGGCCGGGTCGAGCCAGTACCAGCCGAAATGCAACATCGCCAAGCCGGCAATCACCACTGCGAGCGACACCGCGGTATCCGCCACCATATGCAGGTAAGCGCCCCGAATGTTTAAATCCTTTTTGCCGCCTTTCATCAACAGCAATGCGGACAGTCCGTTGATGACGATGCCAACCGCCGCCACAATCGATATGGTTAGACTGGCTACCGCCGGTGGTTGCGAAAAGCGGTGAACGGCTTCCCATGCAATCGCGCCACAGGCCACCAAGAGTAATGCGGCGTTAGCGAGCGCCGCCAGAATGGAGGTGCTGCGCAGTCCGTAGGTGTAGCGCTGGTTCGGCTGCCTGCGCGCTAAAATAACCGCACCCCATGCCAACAGCAGGCAGAGCACGTCGGATGCATTATGCCCCGCATCGGCCATGAGAGCGGTTGAGTTGGCGATAACCCCATAGGCGAACTCAATCGCTACGAATACCAGATTCAGCAATATGGTGAAGATGAAAGTACGTCCTTGGTGATTCGGGGTAGGGTGATGGTGTCCTGCGGAATGATCGTGTTGGTGATGATGGGCCATTACTTATAAATCCTCGTCCGGCAAAATAACGTGTGATCTTGGAACGGCATAGCCTTTTTCGGCATTCCGTTCAGGTTTGTTTCAAGCTCATATCGTATAACTTTATCTTGAAATATCCATCGGGTCGATTTTCTTGGAAAAACCAGTTGATTCACGAAAACCCAAAGTAAACGTCTGCGCCGGATAAAGAGCGGAGTTTGTGTGCTAGACTGGGTGGCATCGCCAGGGACTGTCGAATAATCACGGGAGCGGTCGGGTTTCGCAGGCTCAACAATCCAGCTATGCACGCTCAAGGTGCGGTAAAAGCGAGCGAGTCTGTCAATTTTAAGCAACGTTAGGTTTTTCCGCCTTGCAAAAGGAAAGAGGATAAAAATGTCTGAGATTCGACTAAATAAAAATATTTGCACCATTGAAACCAGCATGACCGTGGGGCAAATCATAGAGATTTTGGCTAAGAAGCCATATGCCTACATTGTGTTACGCCGCCCGAAACAGGAAGCGGGTGCTTACTGGTTTTATGTGTGTCGCCCGGAACAGCTTTTATTCTGGATTAAGAATTCCGGTTCGTTTCCGAATATACCTGATGATATTGAGAAGACTCCAGTTTCATATCTAATTGATAAACTAAGGAAAAAGAATGATTCAGCAAGCCAAAGTTTACCTTTGATGGAGCTGATTCCATTTCATGAAACTGACTCGGCGCCTGTTGTAAATAAAAAAATCTCAAGCTGGAATGAAGATTTTTACCGGGGCGGGTGGAAGTCCGCTAATTTTCCAGTCTTATTACAAGGTAATAAACCGCAAGGCGTCTTTGATCCTGTTCAGGTTCAAGAAAAAAAAATGAGTAAGCAAGAAAATAGATTGTTCGGATATGTCGGAATCCCGGAAACAATTCAATCTTATCGTGGAATACCAACCTATCACGCCGCCGATACGGCAGATTCTAAATTGTTTGGTTATGAGGAGCAGGAGGGGCTGAATGCTGTAGCTGCGGCTTTTGCCGATGCAAAATCAATGCATCAAGCCTATCCCGACATTAAAGCGTCCGATGAGCATCCTGTTGCCGGCGACTCTATTGACCTGGAAGTCAGCCTTGAAGATGTTCTCAGTGCAACAACCAGCGGGATAGTCATGCTTCCGAATGAAGCGCCTGAGTTTGTATTTAAGATGCGCGTGCATTTGCTGTGTGCAGACCATTCTGAATGGCAAGACCTCGACTATAGTCAAGCCAAGGGTACGATAACATCAGCACAGTTTACAATAACAGCCCCTGATTTGACGCTCGACGCTAACGGAGATTATCCGGAACGGGAAAAATTGTTGGTTCGCGCCAATTTTTATTATGAAAACCGCTGGTGCGGTGAAGGGCGGCGATTTCTGGACTTACGGCTGGATGATTCTATCGCGCCAGTAAAGAAGATTCCCAAGCCGCCGGAAAGTGAATGGCAGAAGTGTCTTAACATTGAGCAAGGCGCCCAGCCTGCTGATTTGCTAGTGCGTATTCAGCATAAACAGGGTAATAACTATCTCTGGAGTTTTCTCTCGCCCCACCTTGAGTTTGCCGGAAGCTCCGAGGCAAGCATGGAAATACCGGACGGCGCCGAGGCTTGGGTTAAAACGCTGTTGGAACCCTATGCCGGCATTGATCTTTTTGATTTGAAGAAGGCGGAAATCAAAGGCATAGGAAAAGCTATCTACGACAGTACGCCCAAAGATTTTAAAGAAGCCTACCGGGAACTTTTCCACGCCTTAAATGCCAATTTCAATAGCATCCTGTTTATCTCGGATGAATCGTGTGTGCCTTGGGAACTTATGCATATAGCCATTGAAGGCGTGACGCCGGAATTTCTGGGTATCCGTCACGCCGTCGGGCGCTGGATTGCCAGTGAATCATCCCGTCTTGTCCAGAATATCAATGTACAAGAGTTTGTAGTGACGGGGTCGGACTATGCTAATACTCCTAAAATCAATAAACTTCCCTGGGTCAGAGATGAGCTTGATTGGCTCACGGAACACTATAGATCCCAGCGTATTGCGCTAAATTCAGCAACCATTTTGGATTTTTTAAAAAATGGTACCGCCCAAGCGGTTCATTTTGCTTGTCACGGCCAGAACTCAAACAAAAACTCTTTGCTGAATGAGTTGATCATGGAGGATTATCCTGAAAATATTACGCCTTTGGTTATTAACGGATGGGACGTTCAGAACGGGCTGGGTAAGCAGCACCCTATAATCTTTTTAAACGCCTGCCAAGCCGCGGCGGCGGGAAATGAGCTTGGACTGATTGTCGGCCTCCCCGCCGCTTTTCTGGCGGCGGGCGCCAGTGCGGTCATCTGCCCGCTTTGGAGAATTAGCGACGAACATGCAAAAGAAATTACCGAACAATTTTATCTGGCGGCTTTCGCGCAGTCCGGCAAAACCCTGGGGGAAATTCTACAAACTATTAGGGAGCAATGGGAAAGTAAGAATCACCTTACTTTCCTGGCTTATGTTCTCTATGGCGACCCGCAGGCTAAAATTAATTTTAATCCTCAACCATAAAGAGAGACCGCTATGGAAGACTTTGAATTAGAAGAAAACACAGACCCGATTGAGCTGGACGCGGGCATTACGTTGCTTGCCCCCGGCCTGGCCGGTTCCTGTCGTTATGTTGGTGCGCGCACGCACGGTACAACACGCGCGTTGACAGCTGAAAAGACCGGGTTGGATGAGGCCATCAGGGAGGCGAATCTGGAAGACCGGCATACGCTGGTCATTGAAGCGCCAACGCCCGAGCCTCAACCTGAACAAGGCGGACGCGGCGGCGTATTTGAGGATGCTGTGGGCAACAATGAAATTTTGTTGCAAGTCCCGGGGTATCAAGATGAGCGGCAGTTCCTGATGTACACCGATGAAGCCGGGATTATTTCTTTTCACTATCCTGAACCCGTCGAACCCAATCAAGCTTTGCCCAGCACTCGTTCGGTCGAAGCGGCCGTTCAGAACCAATACCGGATCACTTTGCGCAGTGGACAGGATCAAAATCCCGCCAAACCCGCATCCGATTCGCGCGGACTGTTTGGCAAAATTGGCAGCAAGATACTTAAGGTATTGGTCACCAAGGTGTTTGACAAGCAGGCAGGCAGCTCGGTGCATTGGGCTATACAGCAATGGGAAAATCGCTGCAGGGCATTTCAGGGCTTGCACGCTGGGAAAAACTTTACTGAATTGATGAGCCAGTCTCCTATGCCCTTCGATAAGTGGGATGATATTCGCGATAAAAAAGCCTTGTTGTTTATACATGGCACCAGCAGCAGCACGGCGGGTGCATTTGCCGGGCTGTTAAAATCCGATATTCCTGAAAAGCTTTATGAACAGTATGATGGACGGGTCTTGGCCTTCAACCACCACACTATGAGCATTGGCGTTGCCGAAAACGTTATGCAGTTTTACGACGCCTTCAAGGATCATCCGGGCAATTATGTTTTTGACATTATCTGCCATAGCCGCGGTGGGCTGGTGGCGCGGGCGTTGACTCATCTGCCCGATGACTTTATCGCCCAACGGCTCGATGGCCGGCAACGTCCGCCAGACGTTAACATAACGATTGACCGGATTGTCTTCGTGGCTACGCCAAATGCCGGAACCGACTTAGCCCGCCCGGAGAACCTCTCGGCAATGATTGAGCGGCTTGCCAACTTTGTTAATCAGTTCCCGGACGGTTTGGCCTCGATTAGCGGGGGCATGTTGTTGACACTGGCGTCAGCAATAGTCGATGCAGGGCTGCCTTATGTTCCGGGATTGGAAGATCAAAGTCCGGTTAGCAACTTGGTTAATGTTTTAAATAGTAAGCCGGAATACTCTGAACGCTACTACGGATTCGGGGCTGATTATGAGGTCACAGGAAATTTGCGAACCGTGGTTAAAGCGGGAGTGGATTCTGTGGTGGATCGACTGTTTAATGATAAAGCCAATGACTTAGTGGTTCCTACCTTGGGCGTTTCAAGCAATGCTTGCTTTAGCCTGGATTCCAGCCACATTCATGATTTTAACGGTGGCGAGGTTTACCATACTAATTTCTTTTTTCAGACGGAAATAAGAAAAATACTGGAATTTTTGGCGGAATAATCGACAACGGATAATCAAACCTTTATCCGGCTAATAATTTGATCGGATTTTTGCACTGTGCAGGGTCGGAGCAGTCTCAACCTTGCACAGTATCTGTCAGACAACCCGGTCAGGCAGCTGGTCCCCGGCAAAAAACGCAGCCAGATTGGCTAAAACTTTTTCACCCATTGCGGTGCGTGTTCCTAATGTGGCGCTGCCTAAATGCGGCAGTAGCGACACATTGTCCAGGGTTAGGAAGCCTTCGTGTACATTGGGCTCCCCTTCATAGACATCGAGACCTGCTCCGGCAATCCGTTTGTTTTTAAGCGCATCGATCAGCGCGGCGCTGTCAACGACATCGCCTCGGGCGGTGTTAATTAAATGCGCGGACGGCTTCATCAGGTTGATCATGTCGGCATTGATTAAATGCCGTGTTGCCTCGCCGCCGGGGCAGTGCAGCGAAACATAATCGGCTATTTGCATCAGTTCTTCGATCGAGCCGCAACGGGTGGCGTTAAGGTCGTCGGTTACATATTCGTCGGCCGGGCTGGGTTTGAAATAGACGATTTTCATGCCGAAGCCGTGATGGGCTTTTCTTGCCATGGCTTGGGCGATACGGCCGAAGCCGATCAAGCCCAAGGTGGCGCCGGTCACATCGCTGCTCAGCATGTGCGTCGGGCACCAGCCTTGCCATTGTTTGGCGCGGACCAGACGGTCGCCTTCCGCGCCGCGGCGTGCGGACATTAACAACAAGGTCATCGCAATGTCGGCGGTGCTGTGCGTCAACACGCCGGGTGTGTTGCTGACCACTAGACCCTGCGCCTTGGCGGCGTTAATGTCGATATGGTTGTAGCCTACGCCGAAGTTGCCGAGAATTTTGCAGCGTTTGTTTTCGACGTTGATAACGTCGGCGGGAAATGAATCGCAAACGGTGGGACAAACGGCGTCGTAATTTTGCAGTGCGGATCTAAATTCGTCCGCGCTTAAAGGCCGGTCATCTTCGTTTAAGGTGGCGTCGTAAAGGGCTTTGAGTTTTGCCTCGACTGAGGCGGGCCATTTGCGGGTAACAAAGACTTTGGGTTTGCTCATGGGTTATCCTCTCATTGGCGTGTGGTGGATTAAGATATATCACCACGAAGACACGAAGAGCACGAAAAAAACAGAATGAAAATTACTGATTAAATATACAGGCTTTCTGTTTAAAAATAACGCCATGATGGAAAACGAAATAAAAGCTTCGTGTCCTCGGCAATTGCTCCTGCATTGCTCTACCTCCTGCATCCATGCAGTCGTTCGTGTCTTCGTGGTGAATTTTTTTACTTAAGTTGGCGTGCGGGGCGTGTTGTACACGCCCCTGCGATATTACTGCGCTGTTGAACGGTAGTATTCAATCGCCGCAGCAACACCGGAACCCGGTTTGATGTCAAAGCCGTTGTCCAACATCGCCATTTCAACGCCTGCGATACAGCCCAGCATCGAAACGTCGTTCATATCGCCGACGTGGCCGATACGGAAAGCTTTGCCGGCCAATTCGGATAAACCGGCGCCTAAAGAAATGTCGTAGCGGCTAAAAGCAGTGCCGATCACGTCTCTGGCATCCTTGTCTGCGGGAACCACAATCGCAGTCACGGTGTCCGACTCGAAACCGGGCTGGGCGCAAATTGTTAACCCCCACGCGGCAACGGCTTTGCGGACGCCTTCGGCCAAACGGTGATGACGCGCGTAAACATTTTCCAGGCCTTCTTCCAGCAGCATGTCTAACGCTTTGCGCAAGCCGTAAAGAATGGGCAGCGCCGGTGTGTATGGCGTGTAACCGTCTTTGTTGGCATTCACCTGGTCTTTCAAGTCCAGGAAGCAGCGCGGGTAGGTTGATGTTTCCGTGGCTTTTAGCGCTTTTTGGCTGAATGCCAGGAATGCGCCGCCGGCAGGCATCATAAAGCCCTTTTGCGAGCCGCTGATTGCGCCGTCTACGCCCCATTCGTCCATGCGGAAGTCAAGGCTCGCAATAGAGCTGACGCCGTCAACGAATAAGAGCGCCGGATGGTTTGCCGCGTTCATGGCTTTGCGAACGCCGCCAATATCGCTGGTAACGCCGGTAGCGGTTTCGTTGTGCGTCGCCAAAACGGCCTTGATTTCGTGTTGGGTGTCTTCTTTTAAACGGGCTTCCAGCTTATCCAAAGGAATGCCTTTGCCCCAGGTTTCCTGATGAATCTCGACATCGAAGCCTAAGCGTTTTGCCATTTCAGCCCATAAATGGCTGAATTGACCGAAGCGATAGATTAAAACCTTGTCGCCAGGGTTTAAAGTGTTGGTTAACGCAACTTCCCAGCCTGCGGTACCGGTAGCAGGAAAAATAAACGCTTGTCCGGTTTCTGTTCTAAAGATTTTTTTCAGGTCTTGTAAAAGAGGTGTCAACAGTTTTGGGAACGCGGGAGAACGATGGTCTTCCATGGTGACATGCATAGCGTTCAGGATTTCATTTGGCACATTGGTAGGGCCAGGAATATAAAGGTGGTTACGACCAGCCATTGCATTGCCTCTTTGAGTAGTAGTTGAGTGATAAACACGGCTTGGATATTGAAAAAGCCAATGTCCAAAAACCAGCAATAATGACATAGCCGCTAAAAATCGGCAAGGTTAGATTACGGCTCGAGCCGGAAAATACGCGGTAAAAATTGACTTTGAGGCCTCTGAAAGTAAAATGTGCGGTTAATTTACGTTCGGCTTAAGCCGTATAGGTCGGATTTACTCGACAGCCGATGGTAGTCGCAAAATGTCGGGTTACGCCAATCCGGCTTGATTTACAACAATGAAATTAGGAATGTACCAATGAGCCACACCTTATATGCAGCGTCAGTTCAACGAGTTCAACGCTGCGAATTAGCCGTTCCGGGTTCCAGCCCTGAAATGTTTGAAAAAGCGATGAGAAGTGGCGCTGATTTTATTTTTCTGGATCTTGAGGACGCGGTCGCTCCTGATGATAAATTGCAAGCCAGAAAAAACATTATTGAAGCGATTAACGACCTGGACTGGAAAGGCCACGGCGTAACCGTTTCGGTGCGCATCAACGGCCTGGACACCCAGTACATGGTGCGTGACGTGGTGGATCTGGTCGAACAGTGCGGCGCAAAAGTCGACACGATTTTGATTCCTAAAGTCGGTGTTTATGCCGATGTGTATATGGTTGAAGCGATGCTGAACCAGCTGGAAATGCAGCAGGGGCTGAAAAACAAGATCGGCATTGAAGCCTTGATTGAAACGGCATTGGGCATGGCTAATGTGGAAGATATCGCCCGCAACGGCGCATCAGGCCGTCTTGAAGCCCTGCATTTCGGTGTGGCCGATTACGCCGCAAGCAACCGCGCCAGAACCACCAACATCGGCGGTTTAAATCCTGATTATCCGGGTGATCAATGGCACGCTGCGATCAGCCGGATGACGGTCGCCTGCCGCGCCTATGGCTTGCGTCCTATTGACGGTCCTTTTGGCGACATTAAAGATCCCGAAGGTTACAAATTAGCCGCAAGACGAGCCGCGGCTTTAGGTTGCGAAGGCAAATGGGCGATCCATCCGTCGCAAGTTGAATTAGCCAATGAAATATTCACCCCGCCTGCGGCTGAAATTGAAAAAGCAAAACGCATATTGGCCGCCTTGAAAGAAGCGGCGGCGCAAGGTAAAGGCGCGGCGGCATTGGATGGTCGTTTAATCGACGCCGCATCGGAGAAAATGGCCAATAACGTGGTCAGGGCTGCTGAAGCGATTGCAGCAAAAAAATAATAGTCTTGTAGATCCGGGTGGCTCTACGCTGACCCGTTCTACGCAACACATAAATTTAGGAGATGCTGTGGATATTCATGAATATCAGGCGAAAGAAATTTTAAGCGGTTACGGCGTTAAAATCGCTGAAGGCGGTATGGCCTACAGCCCTGAAGAAGCCGTGCAACGCGCCAGAGATATTGGCGGACACATTTGGGCGGTAAAAGCGCAGATTCATTCGGGCGCACGCGGCAAGGCGGGCGGCATTAAAATCTGCAAGACCCACGATGAAGTTGAGGCGGCGGCCGAAGCGTTGCTGGGTAAAAGACTGGTCACTCATCAAACCGGCCCTGCCGGTAAAGTGTGCGGCAGACTGTACGTTGAAGCCGGAACCGACATCGCCAAGGAAATGTATTTCTGTTTCCTGGTTGACCGCAGTTCGGAGCGCATCGTCATGGTTGGTTCCGCTCAAGGCGGCATGGAAATCGAGGATTTGGCCGAAAACAATCCCGATGCGATTACCAAAATTTACATCGAACCTGCCGTAGGTTTGCAAGATTATCAGGCGCGTGAAATGGCCTTTGCCTTGGGCCTGGATCCCGAATTGTTGAGCCATGCCGTTAAAACCATCCGCGGTTGTTACCGCGCTTTGCGTGAACTCGATGCGAACATGCTTGAAATCAATCCGCTGGTGGTTACCCGCAGTAACGAGTTGGTCGCTTTGGACGCCAAAATGGGCTTTGACGACAACGCGCTGTTCCGTCAGCAAAAAATCTCCGAATTACGCGATAAAACCCAGGAAGATCCCCGTGAAATGGCGGCTGCCGACCGTGGTTTAAGCTACGTCGGCCTGGATGGAGACATCGGCTGCATGATCAACGGCGCGGGTTTGGCGATGGCGACAATGGACATGATTAAGCTGGCCGGCGGCGAGCCTGCCAACTTCCTCGACGTAGGCGGCGGCGCATCGGCCGAACGAACCGAAAAAGCGTTCCGTTTGGTATTGGCCGACAAGGGTGTAAAAGCCATGCTGGTTAATATTTTTGCCGGCATCAACCGTTGCGACTGGATTGCCGAGGGCGTTGTCGAGGCGGTCAAGAAAATCGATATGAAAATACCGCTGATCGTCAGATTGTCAGGCACCAACGTTGAAGAAGGCCGCAGGATTATCGCGGAAAGCGGCCTGCCTATCATTACCGCCGAAACCTTGGCCGAAGCGGCTGAAAAAGCGGTGCAGGCGCGCAATGAAGCGGTTGCAAAAGAAGCGGCACAGGGAGCATAAGATGGCTATTTTAATTGACGAAACAACACGCATTATTGTCCAGGGCTTTACCGGAAAAATCGGCAGTTTTCACGCCCAAGACATGATCAACTACGGCTCTAACGTCGTCGGCGGCATCACTCCCGGCAAAGGCGGCCAAACCCATTTAGGCCGGCCGGTTTTTAATACCGTAAAAGAAGCCGTTCGCGAGGTTGGGGCTGAAGCCAGCATTATCTTTGTCCCACCCGCTTTTGCCGCCGATTCGATCATGGAAGCGGCCGACGCAGGCATTAAATATTGTGTTGCGATTACCGACGGTATCCCGACTCAGGACATGATGACGGTTAAAAACTTTCTGCGCCGTTTCCCGGCAGAGCAAAGAATGATCCTGACCGGCCCCAATTGCGCAGGCACTATCAGTCCGGGTCGCGCGATGCTGGGCATTATGCCGGGGCATATCTACATGAAAGGCAATGTCGGCATCGTCGGCCGTTCAGGCACTTTAGGGTATGAGGCGGCCGACCAAATGAAACGTCTGGGTATCGGCATTTCAACCTCCGTCGGTATCGGCGGCGACCCGATCAACGGTAGTTCGCACCGCGATATTCTGGAAAAATTTGAAGCCGACCCTGAAACTAAGGTGGTGGTCATGATTGGCGAAATCGGCGGCCCGCAAGAAGTTGAAGCCGGGGTTTTCGCCAAAGAACACATGAGCAAGCCGGTAGTCGCCTATATCGCCGGATTGACTGCACCGGAAGGCCGCCGCATGGGCCACGCCGGTGCGATTATTTCAGCAGCAGGCGAAAGCGCCGCCGAAAAAGTGGCCATGTTAAAAGACTTGGGCGTCACCATCTGCCCGACACCGGCGGCTATGGGCGAAACGGTGGCCGCTGTGTTGGCGAAGATGTAAACGAAAGATACGAAAAGGCAAAGGACAAAGGGCGAAAGGCACAAGGTTTTTTTACCTTTTGTCTTTCGCCCTTTGTCTGCTTTTATTTTTAATACCCATAGGGCGTAAATGAAAATACTTATTCTTGGGGCCGGCGTTACCGGATCGTCGGTTGCCGGGGCATTGGCAAGCGAGGAGAACGATATTGTAGTCGTCGATTTCAGGACGGAGTTGCTCGACGCATTAAAAGAGCGTTTCGATATTGCCACAGTCGCGGGTAATGCGGCGCATCCTAGGGTGCTCGAACAAGCCGGCGCCCGGACTGCTGATATTATTATCGCGGTTACCGACAGTGATGAGACCAACATGCTGGCGTGTGTAATCATTAATGCGCTGTACAGTCGCCCGAAAACGATTGCACGGGTACGCGCGGTCGATTACCTGAAAAATCCCCAATTGTTCGGCCCGAACGGTATTCCGGTAGATATTGTGATCAGCCCGGAACAAATTGTCATGGAGGCTATCCGCAATTTAATTGAGTTTCCCGGTGTTCAGCATATTTCCGATTTTGCCGATGGTCTGGTGCGCCTTTTTTCAGTTAAGGTGGTGGCGGACGGTTCTTTAACCGGTAAGAAAATTAAAACCCTGAAAGAGCGTTTGGTTGGCGGTAAAATTCGCGTGGTGGCGATTTTCCGGCAAGGTATTCCGTTGGCGGTGAGCGGCGACGCCGTTATTGAAACGGGTGATGAGGTGTTTTTCGTGGCGCCTCGCGAAGAAGTGCGCGGGGTCTTGAAAGAACTGAACAAGCTTGAGGCCCCGTTAAAGCGAATTATCATCGCAGGCGGCGGCCATGTCGGCAAGCGTTTGGCGCTGGCGCTGGAAAGCGATCATCAAGTGAAAATTATTGAAAAAGATCCCAAGCGTGCTCACAAGATAGCTAACGATCTTGATCACACGGTGGTGCTTCTAAGTGATTGTGCCGATGAGGCATTGTTGATTGATGAGTCTATCGACAGTACCGATTTGTTTTGTGCAATTACCGAAAATGACGGCGTCAACATTGTTTCCGCTTCCTTGGCAAAAAGTTTGGGCGCGCGGAAGGCTATCTGTTTGCTCAATCATGTCTCATACAGCAAGCTATTGCCCGGAACGGGGATTGATGTTGCGGTATTACCTAATCAGGAAACGCTCGGCAGTATTTTAAAGCATGTGCGCCGAGGCGACGTGGCGCAGGTCAGTTCCCTATGCGGCGGCACAGCCGAGGCTATCGAGGCTATTGCACACCAAAGTCAGGATCTGAATTCCGTTGTTGGTCGTAGGGTGGATGCTATCAGCTTTCCTGAAGGCATCGTGATGGGGGCGTTGATACGCAACAAGCAGGTTGTTGCGATTCATTGCGACACGGTATTTGAAGAAGGCGATCATGTAGTGATGTTTGTGATGGATAAAAAACTGGTTGTAAACATCGAGAAAAAATTCCAGCCTCTTTAGTTAAGGGCAGGCTAAGGACTAAAGGCGAAAAAACCTTTGTTCTCGGTCTTTTGCCTTTAGTCTTGAACCTTTCGCTTTGAACCTAACCTCATGAATGTCATCTTTACAATCATCAATATTTTCGGCTTAGTCACCATAGGGTTCAGTGGTTTGATGGCTACTTGCTGGCTGACCTCAGCGATAGCTGATGACGGCGCCGTCACGGCTTTTTCCCAGGGGACGATGATTACCTTGTTAATGGGGGCGTTGATGTTTGTTCCGACGCTACGGATACCGAAAAAAGTGACGCGGCAAACAGGTTTTTTGATGGTGGCGATTACCTGGTCGGTAACGCCGGTTTTTTGCACTCTGCCGCTGATGATTTACCAGCCTGAATTGAGTTTTATCGACGCTTATTTCGAGACGGTTTCCGGGCTTACTACGACCGGTGCGACCATATTCAGCGGTATTGACCAGTTGCCGATGTCGATCAATTTGTGGCGACATGAGCTGAACTGGATAGCGGGCATGGGCATTATTATCTTTGCGGTTGCTATTTTACCTATTCTGGGTGTCGGCGGCATGCAGTTGTATATTGCAGAGTCGCCGGGAACTGTAAAGGAATCCGATTTGCCGCCGCGTATCGCGCAAACGGCTAAAGCTTTATGGCTGGTCTATGCGGGCATCACGCTGGCCTGCGTTGTCGCCTTGCGCTTGGCGGGCATGAATTGGTTTGATGCAATCTGCCATGCATTTTCCGCGATGAGTTTAGGCGGGTTCTCCACCCATGATAGCAGTATAGGTTTTTTTAATTCACTGTCTATCGAGATGGTATTAACTATCTTCCAGTTGCTGGCGGCGATCAATTTTGCTACTCATTTTGTGGCGCTTAGAAAACTTTCGTTCACCCCCTATGTCGATGACAGGGAAGCCAGAGGCTTTCTCGCGTTGGTGCTGGGAAGCTGCGTAGTGACGGCTGGGGTGTTGTGGCATGCAGGCACCTATCCTGACTTTTTTACCGCGTTACGTCATGCAACGTTTAATCTGGTTACCATTGCGACTGATTCCGGATTTTCCAGTCAGGACTTTAATCAATGGCCTATCTTTGTGCCGATGTGGATGTTGTTTTTAAGTTGCGTTTCGGCTTCTTCAGGTTCTACAGGCGGCGGTATCCGTATGATTCGCACGATCATCCTGATGAAACAAGCGCGCCTGGAACTGTTTAAATTTATTCATCCTTTTGCGGTTAGACCGATGAAAATCGGCAATACCGTAGTCAATAACAAAATTGTTGCTTCCGTGACCGGATTTATTTTTCTGTATTTCATCAGCATCGTCATTCTGGTATTCATGCTGTTGTTGAGTGGGTTGGATTTTATAAGTGCTTTTTCGGCGATTATCGCCTGCTTTAACAATGCCGGTCCCGGCCTTAATCAAGTGGGGCCGGCGACCAATTACGCCAGTCTGAGCGATATTCAGACCGGTATCTGTACATTCGCAATGCTTCTGGGGCGGGTGCAAATATTTTCTATTGTGATTCTGTTTGTGCCGGAATTCTGGAGAAAATAATTTGCGTCAGAATTGAGGCAGGTGATGCTTTTGTCTTAGTAATTTACGCGGTTAAGGCATGGGCAGTGCGGAGATAAAAGTCTTTAAAGCCTGTAAAAACAAAAAGCCCGGCATATAGCCGGGCTTTTTGGTACTGCGAGCGCTCTATTTACAGTTGAATAGAGCTAGAAACTTTTTGTGCAGATTTATCTGGATCGTCCAGGCAGCCAGACAAGCCAACAATCATTAACGCCATAGCTATAAGAGACAAAATTTTATTCATAAGAATATCCTCCAAAGGGGTTTGAATTATTTTTATTAATTTGCGCCATTAAATTAAAGCACATGTATTTTATATCATGACTCGAATGATGATGCAATAATAAAAACCAATAATCATTTACGCAATTAAAGCTCGTTGATATTGTCAGGCAAATCAAAAGAGATCTGTTCGTCGGTCCATTTTGCCGTTCCGATAGTGGTCCACTGTGGGGTTAGATTTTTGTGTAATTGGTCTTCAACCCAGTAAGAAGGCGCGCTGATTTTTTTTAGCTTTATGTTGAAAACGGCATTATCAAGGTTCAATCCAATCTTTTGTCCCCAGAAAGCAGTGACTTTCATGATAAGTTTATGTAAGCGTTTATTGTTAATGTTGGGTGTAACGGCAATATTGGCCCACATCGAATGAACGCGACCCCAGTTGGGGGCAAGAAGACGACCTTGCTCATTGACAAAAGGCAGCCAACGTTCAGCGCCGTTTGAGTCGGTATAGGTCATCGCTAAAATATGGTCATAACCGGCAAAATGGTCGTGCAGATAAAGCGCATGGGGAGTAATGCCTAAAAAGGTCTGGGAGACCATTAAAACGGCATTGCTGGCTTGTGATAAGGGGCTTTGAGGGGTGTCGGCATTAAGTCTGTAAATAAGCCCGTAATGAATCGAGCTGTTTAATTGCAAAACGAGCAGCGCAATCAATATTTTTGTGAGCTTCCTGGAAAAAGCGTTCGGTTTTTGCTCGGCAAAGGTTTCAAAAAACTGATGATATAAGGTCGTGTCCGTTATGGCTTGGGGTACTGGGCAGGCGGACGAACAGGGGATGCGCTTGCGTGTATCGGCAATAGACCGGTATTTTTTTAAGGCAAATTGATGAATTCCCGGAAGGCTTAAAAAAACACCTATCGGAAATAAATAGCGCATTTTTATGAATATCCGGCTATAGGTGTCGACGCCTGAATAAATTCGCCCCGCGCTATCCAGTGCGTATAAGTCGGTTAACAGGGTCTCGTTATTAATGGACGCAAGTTCCGGGTAATGTGCGGCATGTTCCTGAGCGTTTTTGAAGTCTATGCAATTGAATACATCAAAATGATTAAGGACCAGAACGGTACGATTACACAAAGGACACAGCTGATCATAAAATACGGTAAGAGAAGGCTGTTTTGCGGTAACCAGCCGGCCAATACAACGCCACCATTTGAAAGGGACCAGTAAGGTATAAAAGCTCAGCATCCCGAGGCCAAAAGGATAAATATTGAAGGACAAGGTGATACCGAGATGAAGCCCGCAGCCGATCAATAAATAGACGATGCGTAGCCGGCGTTTGGCGAAAAAGAAAATAAAGGTAAATTGGAAGATTAAAATCGTATAGCCAAGGATGTTTTGCAACAGTTTATTGTTCAGCAGATAAGACATGTCGATGGCTGAAACATAATAAGGCTGTGTCGCCGGTAACCAAGTGCCTAAGCCGTTGCGCCAGTGTTCGGCAAACATCTTGTGTATGGCCGAGTCAAAGTAGAGGAAGCCGAGACAGATAGCAACCGGCAGGTAGTAGGCAAGAACTGATACAGTCGGTTTCGGGTAGTTGCTGTAATGAGTAAAAGGCGTACTCAGTTTGTATCGAAGATTGTCGAGTGAAAATGCCCTGTCTCCCGGCATAAAAAGCAGAAAAAATCCCGTCCCGATCATGAATAAATCAAAGCCGCCGTCAAAATCCCGTTGCATCGGTGTGAAATTAACAAAAATAATCCAAATGATGTAATTGCAGGTTATTGCAAATCGGTAGCGGTAGCCGGCCACAATAAAGGCGGCAATAACGCCCCAAAGGCACAAGAAGAAAGGAATCATCGGGAATTCGACGTCTATATAGGGAACGGGGTCGAAAATTAAATGATTAAAGTACAGCAGGAAAATGATTTCCTGTAGCGTGATCAAGCCGTAAAAAATCCGGAATAAGCCTATGCCGGTGGCTGGAGCTTGCTTGAAATGAAGTTCTAAGAGTTTGGCGGGGATAAGTTTATACATTTCATGATTCGGGAAATCGAGAGGATGTATAAATTATATAAGAAATGTAGGGTTAATGTATTGAAATGTGCAGACAAAACAAAGGCCGCCCCCAACTCATGATGAGCTGAAGTGAGCGGCCTAAGTTAAGATTAAATCGGTTGACGGCTTATTTTTCGTCGTCTGGGTGCTCAGCAAATACCCACTTTACTAGGAAGTAGCCAGCAGCTATAACTACAACCGCGCCGACCATACCAGCTGGTTCTTTTAACATTTCGGTGATATCTAAGATCGCTCCCATGGGATGTCCTACCTATAATTTTGTATTTTTAGAAATAATGCTAAGTTACATAGCAAACGGAATGAGCATAATACTTTAGGAAAAGTTAAAGTCAAGGCTTATTGTTGCGCGGTTTGAGTGATGGGATATAAATAATGTTTCCGCTTGAAATTTATTGCTCGATAGCCAATGTGGTATAGTTTAGAATCTGTTTTTTGAGTGCTGATACATTTTAGATAAGGAATTATGATGAATAGATGCGTTAAAATATTACCACTGGTCGCAATTTTCTTTACGTTATCGGCAAATGCTGACGTCCAACTAAAAGATAATTCTGAAATTTTAGGGAAATGGAATCTTCATGACGAAGCTGTCTCGTTAACTAGCCCCAAAAAGGCTGTGACTCAGGAATGGGAATTTAAGGAGGATGGAACACTTATTTCATCGGCAACTGATGTCGCAGGACGAATCAGTGCGTTGAAGATTGCATTGAAGTATTCCATCGAAAATGGCGAAATCAAAAAACAGTCCGCTCCTGGACGAGAAAAATACGAATCTTGCAAGGTAATTGAAAAACAGGGTTCGGAGATGATTTTAAAGTGTACATATTTCTTCTTTCTAACAAAAAAATAATTTAAAAAAAGGATACAGATATGATTGGTGGCATTGTAATGATTTTAGTGGCTCTCTGGATTTATCAGTCGGCTATGAGAGCAAAAACAAGTAATGTAATGATGTGGGTCGCGATTGGTGCTGTTACATTTTTCGTTGTGCAGCTGGGATTCATCGATCTCAACCTTTATATTTTAGAGGCTATAAGAAGCGGTGAAGGCGGCAGCGATTACGAACGTGATTTAATCAGTGTCGGCGACAGAAAAAACGAAGGCGGTTTTCAGGGATTTGGCGGCGTTCTGCTGTCGGTTTACTTGGAATTAATGCCGTCAGTTGTCGGCGTTTTAGCGGCCGCGCTGATTCGGGTAAAGTTTATTACCAAAGAACCGATTACTGTCGGTAATTTATTTGGCGACGTTAAAGAAATGTTCCAAAGCATCAAGCAAAGCTTTAAAACCTCTGGTCAGTAAGACGTAATGTTAGTTAAAAAAAGCCCAAGCAGTGCTTGGGCTTTTTTTATGGTTGCGGGTTACAGCGGTTTTGATTTCTAACCGCCCAAAACGGTAGAAACAAGAAATACAAGACCGCAAATAAAAAGCACGGTAAAAATCACCCCCGCAATAATATACGTTGAAAGAGATCCCTGTTCGAAGTCCTTTTGCCGGTTTTCGTCACTTTGTACTCCAATGGCGGCAGCTAGAACGCTCTTTATGATTTGAGTAATCGTTGGTTTTGACATGTTCATCTCCGGCAAAAATAGAAAAAAATGATAGTGCGTGATTGTTTTTTAAGCAATGAATATATCCAAAACCAATAACCCTTGGACCGTTCCTATGAGCAAAACAGAATTATTAAAACAGCAACTATCCCAGCGCATTTTATTTCTCGATGGCGCGATGGGTACGATGATCCAAAGCTACACGCTGGAGGAAAAAGATTATCGCGGTGAACGTTTTGCTCAATGGGAGGTCGATCTTAAGGGAAATAACGATCTGTTATCGATAACCCAGCCGGACATCATTAAAGCCATTCATAGCGCTTATTTCGAAGTCGGCTCAGACATCGTTGAAACCAATACCTTCAACGCGACCAGTATCGCGATGGCCGATTACAAAATGGAATCGCTGGCGTATGAGATCAATGTCGCGTCGGCGCGTGTGGCCAGAGAGGCGGCTGATGAATATACCCAAAAGACCCCAGAAAAGCCGCGTTTTGTCGCCGGCGTATTAGGCCCTACCAACCGCACGGCGTCCATGTCGCCCGATGTCAACGATCCGGGTTTTCGTAATATTTCATTCGACGACTTGGTCGTAGCCTATACCGAAGCCACCAAAGGCCTGATTGACGGCGGCGCGGACATTATCCTGATTGAAACCGTTTTCGATACCCTGAATGCCAAAGCCGCCATTTTTGCGGTTGAACAGGTTTTTGAGCGGATTGGCTACAAACTGCCGGTGATGATTTCCGGCACGATTACCGACGCATCCGGCAGAACGCTGTCAGGGCAAACCGTTGCCGCCTTCTGGAATTCGCTGAAACATGTTCAGCCGATTTCTTTCGGCTTTAACTGCGCGTTGGGCGCAACCGAATTGCGCCAGCATATCGATGAATTATCGGGCATTGCCGACACCTATATTTCCGCTCACCCTAACGCAGGCTTGCCCAACGAGTTCGGCGAATACGACGAAACGCCCGAAGCGATGGCCCAAGAGTTGGCCGATTGGGCGAAAAACGGCTACCTGAATATTATCGGCGGCTGTTGCGGAACCTCGCCTGCCAATATCAAAGCGATAGTCGAGGCCGTGCAAAAATACAGCCCCAGACAAATTCCCGAGATACCCAAACAATGCCGGTTATCGGGGCTCGAACCGCTGAACATCGGGCCGGATTCGCTATTCGTCAATGTCGGCGAGCGCACCAACGTGACCGGTTCGGCGGCATTCAAACGTCTGGTTATTGAGGGCGATTTTGAAACGGCGCTGGATGTGGCCAAGCAGCAAGTCGAAAACGGCGCACAAATTATCGACATCAACATGGACGAAGGTATGCTGGACTCCAAAGAGGCGATGGTGCGCTTTTTGATGTTGATCGCGTCCGAGCCGGACATTGCCAAAGTGCCGATCATGCTGGATTCGTCCAAATGGGAGATTCTGGAAGCGGGCCTTAAATGCATCCAGGGCAAAGGCGTGGTTAATTCCATCTCGCTGAAAGAAGGCGAAGCGGCGTTCATCGAACACGCCAAACTGGTGCGCCGCTATGGCGCGGCGGTTATCGTGATGGCTTTCGACGAGGAAGGCCAAGCCGATACCAAAGCCCGGAAAATCGAGATATGCCAACGGGCTTACAAGATTCTGACCGAACAAGTCGGCTTTCCGCCCGAAGACATCATTTTCGACCCCAACATCTTCGCGGTCGCCACCGGCATCGACGAACACAACAATTACGGCGTGGATTTCATAGAAGCGACCCGCGAGATCAAGCGCACCTTACCATACGCGCTGATTTCCGGCGGCGTTTCCAACGTATCGTTTTCGTTCCGGGGCAATAACCCGGTACGGGAAGCGATCCATGCGGTGTTTCTATTCCATGCGATACAGGCGGGCATGGATATGGGGATCGTCAATGCCGGCCAGCTGGCGATTTACGAGGACATTCCGCGTGATTTACGCGATGCGGTTGAAGCGGTCATATTAAATACCCACGACGGCAGCGGCACCGACAAATTGCTGGAGCTCGCCGAGAAATACCGCGGCGACGGCAGCAGCGCCGGAAAAGAGCAGGACCTGGAATGGCGCAGCTGGCCGGTCAGAAAACGTCTGGAACATGCGTTAGTCAAAGGCATCACCGATTACATCGACGAAGACACCGAACAGGCGAGACTGGAAGCCGAAAGACCGCTGCACGTCATCGAAGGCCCGCTAATGGACGGTATGAACGTAGTCGGCGACTTGTTCGGCGCGGGCAAAATGTTCCTGCCGCAAGTGGTCAAGTCGGCACGGGTCATGAAAAAGGCCGTGGCTTATTTGATGCCGTATATGGAAGCCGACAAAGCCGCAGGCGATAGGCAAACCAACGGCAAAATTCTGATGGCGACCGTCAAAGGCGATGTGCACGACATCGGCAAGAACATCGTCGCGGTGGTATTGCAATGCAACAATTACGACGTGATCGATATGGGCGTGATGGTGCCCGCAGAAAATATTTTGCAAACCGCGCGCCTGGAAAACGTCGACATCATCGGCTTAAGCGGCCTGATCACGCCGTCGCTGGATGAAATGGTGCATGTCGCCAAGGAAATGCAGCGCCAGGGCTTTACCATCCCGTTGATGATAGGCGGCGCAACCACTTCGCGCGCGCATACCGCGGTAAAAATCGCCCCGAATTACGACGGCCCGATAGTTTACGTGACCGATGCATCGCGCGGCGTCGGCGTCGCCAGCAACTTGCTGAGCGCCGATTTAAAAGACGATTTCGTCAAAGGCATCAGCGAAGAATACGAGGAAGTTCGGGAACGGCACAAAGGCCGCGAAGCCAAAACCAAGCAACATCCGTTGGAAGAAGCCCGGCGCAATAAATTCAACTGGGGCAACTACGAGCCGGTTCAACCGTCGTTCCTGGGCATCAAGGTCATCGATCATTTCCCGTTGGACACGCTGGTCTGGTATATCGACTGGTCGCCGTTTTTCCAAACCTGGGAAATGGCCGGAAGCTATCCCAAAATACTCGACGATAAAGTCATCGGCGTCGAAGCCAGAAAACTGTTCGACGACGCTCAGGACATGCTGAAAAAAATCCTTCGCGAAGAATGGCTGACCGCCCGCGCCGTGGTCGGCTTCTTCCCGGCCAACAGCGACGGCGATGATGTCGTGGTCTACACCGATGACGCTCGCACCGAGAAGAAAGAAACCCTGCATCATTTGCGTCAGCAAAACGTCAAAGCGCCGGGCAGGCCGAATTACTGCCTGTCCGATTTTATCGCCCCGATTGACAGCGGCAAAGCCGACTACATCGGCGCTTTTGCGGTCACGACCGGCATCGGCATCGAACAAAAACTGCAAGAATTTGAGCGGGACAATGACGATTACAGCGCGATCATGCTGAAAGCCTTGGCCGACAGATTGGCCGAAGCGTTTGCGGAATACATGCATCAGGTGGTCAGGAAAGAGTATTGGGGCTATGCCCAAGATGAAACACATGAAGCCGATCAGTTAATCAACGAAGCCTATCAAGGCATACGGCCAGCGCCCGGCTATCCTGCGTGTCCCGATCATACCGAGAAGGGCAAGCTGTTTGAGTTGCTCAACGTGACCGAACATACCAGCATTGAACTGACCGAAAGCTATGCGATGTACCCGGCCTCGGCGGTCAGCGGCTGGTATTTTTCCCATCCCGAATCGCAGTATTTTAACGTCGGCAAGATAGATAAAGACCAGCTGCAGGATTACGCCAGACGTAAAGGCATTGCCGAAGAAGTCGCCGAGCGTTGGCTGGCCGCGCATTTGCATCATTGATATGCGCTTGATACTGTTCGGCACATTCGGCTGCCATCTTTGCGAACAGGCTGAGGTTATTGTTAGTACCTGTGTGCCGGATGGCGTTGACTATGTGGATATTGCCGAGCAGGAACAGTGGCAGGAGCGATATGCTGTGCGTATTCCGGTTTTGTATGATCCAGAGACCAAGCAGGAGCTGGGTTGGCCGTTTGATTTGGCTGAGGTTGAAGATTTTGTTTGTCGTGTAGCCCGTATGTAGCGTAGCGGAATATGGGATGATCGGAGTCACGAACCCCAGGATTTCGTAAGCCCCATCCAGGTTTGCTGGGCTGAGTTTTTTGATGTTCATCACCAACCAGGTGTTTACTTATAGATGTGCGTAGGAAATGAATCGAATTCTTATCGTAATAGGAACTATCGCGGGGATAATACTCCTTGTTCCGGTGATTCCGTATGTATCAATGTACGGCTTCCATTGGGTTAACTCGCAAGAAGTATGGGGACAGTTTGGTGACTTTTTTGGCGGCTTACTAAATCCAATTTATGCATTTCTGGCGTTTCTAGCATTGCTTTATACAACCTCCCTTCAAGCAGCAGAGTTTAAGCGGACGGCCAATTCGATGCAGCAACAATTGGATCACCTCAAGCATTCGGCTGAGAAGGAAGATATTTTTAAAATTATAAAAGACATTGATGATGATCTTGAGGCCATCTTAAAAACGGTAGTAAGCCCTGATGGGTCTCAGACAGAGCTAAATGTTAATCATATAATTCATGAAGGCTTTAGACTCAGAAATATATCTATCAAAACTCAGAGTTACAATGATTTCATAAGTCTTGCAAATTCTAGTGGAAGTATAGTTGAGTCGGTTTATCTTAGGTTGGCTTTGTCTATAGGCAGCTTATTTAGACATTTAAATATGTACTATGAAATTTCTAATGAATCTTCATATGTGTCAGATTATTTTAGATACAAGTATTTTATGGTCGGCCAACTTCTAAAAGATATTGGTAATGTCGACGAGGAAATATATGATTTTTTTCTGTCGGCCAACGAAGTTCATGAGCAACAAGAAAAATCAAAGCTGTAAGGCGGATATTTGTAACTAAAGTTTCGGAGTTCGTTTTTATCCGCATAACAGTCGCTCATCCTTGGTTCCAAGCGGGACGGGGCTTGTAAGCCCATCCCTAACCTTTCTGCGATGTTCGAAGCGCTGTTACATTTAACCAAAGCCAAACGTTTCGGTCGGGGCAGCATGCCCCGACCGGCTTTCAGTTATGTCTATCGAGATATAATAAAAAAACACCCTATGAAAAACTGTTTATTGCTGCTTACCGTCTTGGCCTGTCTAGGCTGCGCACCTGCCAATCAACTGAACCGCTTTTATTTCGGCATGAATAAACCTACCGGTGGAGCAGTCAGTGAGCAGGCGTTTAATCAATTTTTGCAGCAAGAAATCGGTTCGCGTTTCCCTAAAGGCTTAACGCTGTTTGAAGCAAAAGGGCAATGGAAAAGTGCAAACGGCACGATTGAGCAGGAAAAAAGCCGGGTGGTGGAAATCGTTTGCGATGATACGCCGGAAAACCGCGACAAAGTCGCCGCTATCGCCGCAAAATATAAGGCATTGTTTGCACAAGAGGCGGTGATGGTCATTAAAAGCCAGCCTGAAATTGTTTTTCATTAATAATCGGAATTTAAAGCGGTCTCACGATAAAGCTGTAAGGCGGATACAGGGTAGCGTTTCCGGCGAATTCGGGTGATGATTGCCGGAAACGCGGGATGCCCGTTGCCGCTTGAACCGGCTTATTGCCGCCGCCATGACGGATTCAGCAATTTCTGTCAGGCGTTGTCGGCTTCCGGGCGATAGTCTATCGATTGCCGAGGAGATATTTCGTTGAGCACAACAACCGCAGAGAGCTATCGCGCCAGATTCCGCAAAGTGCTTGAGTACATCGACGCCAATCTGGACGACGAGCTTAGCGTAAAGCAACTCAGCAGTGTTGCCGCTTTCTCGAAATATCATTTCGACCGGCAGTTTGCTGAATTTTTTGGAATCGGAGTCTACAAATACGTCCAGCTATGCCGGATGAAACGGGCTTCCTATCAGCTTGCATTTCGCTGCGGCAGTCAAGTTATCGACATTGCATTGGCCAATGGTTACGAAAGCCCCGAGTCGTTCTCGCGCGCATTCAGGAAGAGCATCGGGCAATCGCCGTCCGAATTCAGAAAACAGCCGCTGTGGAATCTTTGGTGCGCAACCTATCAACCATTGACTGAACTGAGGAACCATTACATGAGGTCTGCAAAACCAGCCGAACAGGTCAAGCTCATCAACTTCAACGATACAAAAGTCGCCGTCTTTGAGCATCGCGGCGATCCGCGACTGGTCGGGAATTCCGTGCGTAGTTTTATAGAATGGCGAAAGCAGAATCATCTGCCGCCGAAAATCAGCGCCACTTTCAATATTCTCTACGACAACCCGGCGGACGTTGCGCCAGAGAACTATCGATTTGACATCTGCGCCGCAACCGATAAAGGTGTGGGCGATAACCAATTTGGCGTTGTGGGCAAGATAATTCCGGGTGGCCGATGCGCCGTGCTGCGGCATATCGGTTCCGACGATACGCTCGGCGAGACGGTCAGTTATCTGTACTCGGAATGGCTGCCGCAAAGCAGAGAGACGCCGCGAGATTTTCCGCTGTATTTGCAGCGCATCCGGTTCTTTCCTGATGTGCCGGAATGCGAGGCCATTACCGATGTATTCCTACCTCTCGGCTAGCTTGTTGAAACGCCGGTCTGTCGGAGGAAAAACGCGGGAAGGTGTAATTTTTAGGGCGCAATACAGCAAATATCACTATTGCGCCCGACAAGCCTGAATAAGCTGAAACCGTTATATGAATTTACATTCCTCTTCGCCGTTTTGTTTGATTTTGCAGACTCGCGACTTAGGCGCCGGGTTTACTTGTTGCTGGATGGATTGGATCATCTTTGCGGTTGATTGGACAATGCTGTTTATTTTTAGGGCTTCAGAATCGGTTGGATTTGCTGCGGGCGTTTTTAATTCCTTTGTCAGTCCTATACCGTTTGCTATCAATACAAGTGCGACTATTCCAAATAAAATGATTTTGTATAGAGCGCTTGATTTTGTTTTTGGTTTTTCATTTCTTAGTCTTTCCAGCATGTAGTCTCGGTCTGGGATGTTCATTTTCTTCACCTCGATAGGAATGTTTGCGCTGAGTTTGTAGCGGCTTAAATCCGCCGCCTTGTCCGTTTTTTCGCTTTATGTTTTAACCGCTCCCTGTTTCCGGGATGTTTCGGCTAATGGTTTTCTGTGGTTATTCGTAAGCGTATTCGGGGAATAGCTTGATTATTGATTTTAATTCAAAGCCTTACGGCATCGAATTAGCTAATAAAAAACAATATTCGGATTTGCCGGGAAGTCATTATTTTTTATCGAAGTTCTCGGTCGCACTATAAGGGCTTAAAGATCAATGGTCAAGCTATCGGGTTACGCCGCCTCGAGACCGTTACGCGGCCGCACTCGGCATCGTAAGTGACTATGTTGGGTAACTGACTTTTCATTTGACGGCATTGTCCATCTGCTGGGGAGCACTCCTTTTAAGCCATGTATTGACTGCCGGTTCTTCGGCCAGTCCCTGCCGGTTGATAAAGGTAAACGGTACGGAAACCAGCTTCATATCACGATTAATCTGAACGGTGAAATGCAGATGCGGGCCGGTGGTAAAACCGGTGTTGCCCGAATAGCCGATCAATTGACCGGCGGCCACCGCCATCCCCGGATAAACCTGGGCTTTCTCCAGTTCCAAGTGGGCGTAAAGCGCCATGGAACCGTCATCGTGCAGAATCCTGATGTTGTTGGCTTCTGAGGCGTAGGCCCTATTGGCGCCGCCCTTGGAAAAATCATCCTCGGCTTCGAGCACGATACCCGATCTGGCCGCATAAACCGGGGTGCCGATCGGCATGATAATATCTACGGCATATTTGTTCTGTTCGTCGGCATGGCTGAAACTTCCGCCGAAAGCCTGGGAAATTTGAAACGACGTATCGGGCGCTATCGGCGGCAAATAGCTTGCGCTGGAACGGTAATGCGCTAAAGGGCGGCCGATGACATAGCGGTATTGAAGCGTAAACCGCGATGGCTGATGGTCATCAACCGGGTTTATTTCAAAAAGCGAGTCCGATTTTCCCGGCGCAACTACAAAGCGCCTGGGCAAGTCGGGCTTAGCCTGGATATTGTTTTGTTCGGTAAAGTCGATTTCGACTTCAACGGGACCGGCATAGTCGTTACGGATAAAAAACCGGGGATGCTGCTTGTCGCCCGACCGTAATAGCCAGACCCATTGCTTGGGCGCCGGGGCCTTAAGCTGCCTGACCTCAAGCTTTAGCTCGGTTCCGGTCGGCTTGTCGGTAAAATGCCAGGTGCCTTGCGCATCCTGAAATTTATACAGTTTTTGAGCGGCGACACTAAACGAACAGAGCGGTAGCAGTATTAAAATTGACAGCGAGGTTTTTAATCGAGTGTTCACTGAAAAAAAGCGCCGACCTACTCTTCAGGCCGGGTGGGGAAAAAAGGATCAACGATCAAAACCGGGATAAACAGCGCAATCAGTACCGCAATCGCAACAAAAGCCGGGCTAATAACCCCCGATAGCCAATAGGCTATCAGGCTTCCCCATACCATGCGCATGGGCTTGGGTACTTTAACGATTTTCAAAATATGCTCCTCGGCGTTGAGCCTTGTTGTCTCGATAACGGGCTTCACTTATTATGACAGTTAACTTCAATGCGCGTCCATTGACAAAGGCGCTCATATTCCGAATCCAAAAACAAAACATGCATTATTCAAACAGTAAGTATTGGGATTTTTGCGCCCCGGTTGCCGGTATTTTACTCACCTTATCTTTTGCCCCGTTCGATTATTCCTGGCTGGCTTTGGCCGCGATGGCGTTTTTGTTTGCCGCTTGGCGGGGTTGTTCGGCCAAACGCGCCGCCTTGCGCGGTTATTTGTTCGGCTTGGGCGCGTTCGGTTCGGGCGTATCCTGGGTGTACATCAGCATGCACGATTTTGGCGGAGCCGGCGCGCTGGAATCGAGTCTGCTGACCGCCGTGTTTGCCGCCTTTTGGGCATTGTTTCCGGCGTTGGCGGGCTATCTTTCGGTAAAAATGAAAGGGCCGGGTCAGGTCATATTGACGCCGGTTATCTGGATGCTGGTTGAATATCTTCGCGGCTATTGGGTGCTGAACGGATTTCCCTGGCTGCAACTGGCCTATTCTCAGCTGGAAACGCCGCTGGCCGGATACATACCGGTATTGGGCGCTTACGGTGCCGGATTTATCGCGGCGTTGACGGCTTCGATCGCCGTAGAAATTTGTCGGGGTAAAAAAAGGCTGTTGCTGATAACGGCGCTTACAATCTTGTGGGGAACGGGCGCTTTGTTGCGGAACCAAACATGGACGCATGAAATCGGTCAGCCGATCCGCGTTTCGATGATTCAGGGCAATATAGCGCAGGATCAAAAATGGCGGCCGGAAAATAAAATCAATACCCTGTTGAAATATAAAAGGATGACCGAAGAACATTGGGATTCCAATGTCATTATCTGGCCGGAAACCGCCATCCCCGCCTACCTGGATCAGGTTCAAGACGCTTTTTTAGCGCCTTTGGCTAACGACGCCAAGCTGCACAATACCGATTTAATCATCAGCGTTCCGGTGCAGGAAACCGCCCCGGTTAAAAACTTCAATGCCGTAATAACCTTGGGTAAAGAGCAAGGCATGTACCGCAAGACCCATTTATTGCCTTTCGGGGAATATCTGCCGCTGCAACCTTTATCGGGATTCGTGCTCGACCTGATCAATATCAGGTTGGGAAATTTTACGCCGGGAACGGCAACCCAGCCCTTGTTGAAAGCGGGCGGCTACCCGTTCATAACGCTGATCTGTTACGAAGACGTATTCGGTGATTTGAGTGTCCGGGGCCTGCCAGATGCAGCTTTCCTGGTTAACGTGACCAATGACGGCTGGTTCGGCGATTCGATAGAGCCGCATCAGCATATGCAAATGGCAAGAATGCGGGCGATCGAAACCGGTCGCTTTTTGTTGCGATCGACCAATACGGGAATGACGGGGATTGTTTCGTCGAAAGGTGAAATCGTTGGTCAAGCTCCGCTGTTTCAGGAAACAGCGCTTACCGGAACGATAAACCCGATGGGCGGCATGACGCCTTACGCGAGATGGGGCGACAGGCCGGTTATTGGACTAATGGTTGTTTTGTTGCTCGGTTTGCTGGGGTACGGCAAGGTTAATGTAGGGCGTATTAGCGTTACAGCAGTTTGACCAGCGCGGCGACAATGCTAATAGCTACCGTTATGAGAGCGCCTAGTTTGATGATAAGGCGTTGTTCAAGATCGCGCATGTCACGGTGCATATCTTCTTTGGTAACTAAATCTTTGAGATTGACTTTCAATACTTCGGACAGTGCAACGGCTTCAGCTTCGGCCTGTGCAGGAGGGACACCGGCGGCTTTCAGGGTGTTGGCGAATTTCAGGGTATCAAAAGTAATCGTGGTCATGACGTGCCCACCGGTTTTAAATGTAGTATTCAGTTTGTCGCGCTTAACATGCGCCGCAAATTGTCGAGCTGTTGCTGGAGGCGATAAAATGCAGCCGGCCAAAAAGTCTTGCGTTGGCTAATGCCTCCTCTTAGCTCAGGCATCGTAAAAACGTTAGGGACGAGGTTGGAGTTGCACCTTACCGCGTTGAG
The DNA here is from genome assembly GCF_002934365.1 of Methylobacter tundripaludum. Taxonomy (GTDB): domain Bacteria; phylum Pseudomonadota; class Gammaproteobacteria; order Methylococcales; family Methylomonadaceae; genus Methylobacter_A; species Methylobacter_A tundripaludum_A. Next base: position 137,303 of record NZ_PTIY01000004.1, read on the forward strand.
CTTGGGCGCACCAACTCAATGCTGCTATCCAATCCTAATATATCTTCCTGGGATGGGTGGCGGGGATGCAAGTCTTGTAACAGATGAATCGGTTATGTTTTTTTCGTGCCCACCATAGTTTGCATCAAGCGCGATAAGCCCAGAAACAAAACCTGTTTCATTGTTCATTATCCAGCACGCAACAGGAAATGTTATTTCGTTTTCATCATCCTGTTTTTCTGAAACCCAATTCCATGTTCCAGAAACTGGAATTATGCTATTCCCCATAAATACACCTCTTTCTTTGTAAAATTAATTTATTTAAACAGTAATGTAGTGCGTTGGGTAGAACGCAGTGAAACCCATCTCAATGATAGTAAATCATGATGGGTTTTGTTATCACTCCACCGATCCTACCGTGCTTTGAAAATCCGCGTCATCCGTGTTCTATTTCTATAAAGCCAAATCACTGCCTCAAATCCTTAACAACCCGCACCACTTCATTGTCACCCGCGATAGTTTCAATGCTGAAACCCAGCTTGGCAACCAGCGACAACATCGGTTTGTTGACAGCCAGCACTTCGCCTTCAAAGAACGACAAGCCTTTGGCTTTGGCAGTCTGCAACAAGGTTTTCATCAGTTTGGTGCCGATGCCCATGCATTGGCAGTCGTCGGCAACGACCAGCGCAAATTCCACCGAATTGCCGTCCGGGTTGACCATGTAGCGGCCCACGCCCAATTCGTTCGGCATGTTTTCGTCCTCGGTGACCGCAACAAAGGCAATTTCACGGTCGTAATCGATTTGGGTGAAGCGCACCACCATTTCCGGCGTCAGTTCCTGCAAGGCCTGCATAAAACGGAAATATTTAGTGCGTTCGGACAGGCGATGGACGAAATCTTTTTCCATGCCCGCATCTTCAGGGCGGATCGGCCTGATCGTAACATTGACGCCGTTCGATAATTGATGATGCTGGATCAGTTCATGCGGATAAGGGTGGATCGCCATATGCGAATAAGGCGAAAGTTGGTGCGATGTTTCGGCTTTAATACGCGCATCAACCGCCATTACGCCGTGTTCGTCGACAATCAGAGGATTAATGTCCAGCTCCAAAATCTCCGGCAGCTCGCTGACCATAGTCGATACATTCAGCAGCACGTCCACCAGCGCTTGTTTATTGGCGACGGGTAACTGACGGAACGCTTCCAGGTATCTGGCCGCCTTGGTTTTGGCGATCATCTGCTCAACCATATACGCATTCAACGGCGGCAGCGCGACGGCGCTGTCCTTCAAAATTTCCACCATCGTGCCGCCCAGGCCGACGCTGATCGCCGGGCCGAATACAGGGTCCCTGACCACGCCTATCATCAGCTCGCGCCCGCTGGGGGATTTGAACATCGGTTCAACCGTCATGCCGACTTCGGTGATTTCGGGATATTTTTGCTTAATGGCCGACTCCATTTCCATGAAGTGCTGCGAAACTTCCTTAACGCTGTTGATATTAAGCCGCACGCCGCCTATATCGGATTTGTGGCTGAACTCGGCCATATTGATTTTTAACACGACCGGAAAGCGCATCGATTCAGCGGCAATCATCGCATCCTTGGCGCTGGAAACCTTGATGGTCTGGTTGACCGGGATGTGGAATGCGGCCAGGATGGCTTTGGCTTCCTGCGCGGTTAAAACCTGGCGGCCTTCCGAAAGCACCCGTTCGATAATCAAGCGCGCGCCCGTAACATCGGGTGTCGCCAATTCATCGGTAGGCGAGGGAATTTGTTTCAGCAGGATCTGGTTCTGGCTATAGCTGGCCAGGAATGAAAACGCATCGACCGCAATTTCCGGCGTACTGAAGTGCGCGACTTTGCTGTTGGCGAAAAGATTGCGGCCTTCCTGAACCCGTGAGCCGCCCGTCCATGACGCCAACACCGGTTTTTTACTGGTTTTCGCGGCTTCGATAACGCATTCGGCGACCTGAGTCGGATTGGTCATCGCCTGGGGCGTCAGTATTACCAGTATGCCGTCGATATTTTTGTCTTTAAGGCAAATTTCCAGCGCTTTTTGGTAACGTTCGGAGGTCGCATCGCCCAGAATATCGACAGGATTGTCATGCGACCAGTGTACCGGCAACACCTCGTTTAGTGCGGCGATGCTGGCAGGGCTCAGTTCCGCCATTTGCACGCCGACGTCCTCGGCGCGGTCGGTGCTCATCACGCCGGGACCGCCGGCGTTGGTGATGATCGCCAGACGGTCCTTTTTGACCACATAATTGTTGGCCAAAACGCGGGCCGCGGAAAACAGCTCATTGATGCTGTAAACCCTGACCACACCGGCCCTGGCAATCGCCGCATCGAATACGTTGTCGCCGCCGACCATCGCGCCGGTATGCGACATCGCCGCCTTGCAGCCCGCTTCATGACGGCCGGACTTGATCAGGATCACCGGTTTTAGCCGCGCCGCGGCTTTAAGGCCGCTCAAAAAGCGGCGGGCGTCGCGGATGCCTTCAACATACATCAAAATGCCGGTGGTTTTGCTGTCGGTCGCCAGATAATCCAGCACCTCGCCGAAATCAATGTCCGCCGCCCCGCCCATCGAAACAACCGTCGAAAAGCCGATGTCCTGGGATTTTGCCCAATCCAGAATCGCCGTACACACCGCGCCGGATTGAGACAGCAGCGCCAGATTGCCGTCCTTGATCGTGCCGTCGCCGAAGGTCGCATTAAGGTGTCCGCTGGGACGGGCAACGCCCAGGCAGTTAGGGCCGATGATGCGGATACTGTAGCGATGGGCGATGTCCAGCACTTCCTGTTGCAGCCGCTTGCCTTCAACGCCCAGTTCGCCGAAACCTGCGCTGATAATGATCACGGACGTGACGCCTTTTTCTCCGCACTGGCGGACAACGCCTGGAACGCTGGGAGCCGGGGTCGAAATCACTACCAAGTCGAGATCCTCGGGAACGGCATTGAGATCGGGATAAGCCTTTAAGCCTAATAAGGTGTCGCGCTTGTTGTTGACCGGATAAAGCCCGCCTTTAAAGCCCGCTTCCTGCATGTTCAGCAGCAGCCGGTAACCTACGCTTTCCTCGCGTTCGGAAGCGCCAACGATAGCAACAGATTTGGGGGTGAAAAAGCGATTCAGATAATGAGGGCCCATTGATGCTCCAGAAATAACGGAAAGAAAATGCGGTTTATAGGCCAAAATTCTAGCATTGTTATCCCGTTGACCGGATTAAATTTTAATGACGGAGCCGTGTGCCGCGCCGGAAGTTGATACACTAAGCTTTTTGAATCGACGGAAAGTATTTTGAAACGTTTGAAGAACCAGCTCAGTGCGCACCTCCTGTTCATAGCGCTTTTTAGCGTCATGATGCATCAACCGGTATTTGCTCATGCCGGAGATCATAACAATAGTTGTTTTCTGAGCGTGGGCGATACCCGGTTGCGCATAAGCGGCTACCAATTCCAGCGGGAGCTGGAAGGAAAGCACTTTTGCCATTTTTTCCCCGAGTTGGGGCAGATCGTGCTGGCGGTGGAACCGCTGGCGGCAGGGGAGGAAAAGACCTTGGTCACACTGGAGCTGGCGGCATTGACGTCGTGGTTTAACCCCGGCCAGGCGTTTACCGTGATCAAGCAACAGCCTGAAGAGCTGCTCGGCACAGGCCTTGCGTCAATTTCGCAAAGCATCGGGCAGCGCGGCGTCTACAGGCTTAATGTTACGCTGCACGACGGTTCCGGTGACATACAGCAACAGCGGTTTTTGTTTTTGGTGGGTTTCCCGGTGACCAAGATAATGGTGATGATTGCCGGGTTGCTGGTTTTGGTGATCGGCTTTGCCGGGCTGAAAGAGTTTAAAAAGAAAGGGCGATAATGCGACCAAGTTATTTCCGGTTAGATTCGCCCGTGTCTTAAGCCTTAGGAACATGGATGAAATAACTTGAGCAAGTTTTATTTTTCATTTTTTAACCATGAAGGACATGAAGCGGCATGAAAGGTTTAAGCCTTCATGCTCTTCATGGTAATTGCCTAAATTAATTTTATGCACGATCCTTAGCTTTATCAGCGGCATCTGTGCTGAATGGGGCGGACAGGATGGACAGACAAAGCAACCAAGCCAGCAGTTGCTGGTTATGAAATGTATAAGCCAACGCGAACGGCAGGCCTTCGTAAAAACCCGGATGCGCCAGAATGAAATCATGCCCGTCCATAAAAGCCTTGGTCTCGCCCAATATCAAGGCGATAACCCCAATGCCCATCAAGTAGGCGAGAATGCGGTCGTGACGGCTTGAAAAATTCCCGCCGGTTAGATGATCGAACGCCAGGGTTTGATAGTTTAACCGGCGTTGGCGCAGCCACAGGCAAACTATCAAACCGCAGACGCCAATCGCGGGAATGGCGAATTGCTCGACCGGGAAGCTCAGATAGCGTCCGTTGAAGGCCAAGCTGTAGGTTTTATAAAGCGCCAGCAGTATGAAAATCAGGTAGCCGGTTCTCAATCGGGTCGCTAATTTTTGCATGTCGGGATTGTCCGCCAAAACATCATAGAAACGCCGGATCAGCAATCCGGCCAATACGGTATTCGCGGCAATCATCGACAGACTGTACGCGCGTTGCCAAGGGTTGTAACTGGTGTACCACAGAAAATCCGCCAGCGTAACCAGACAAACGCCAAGCGCCTGCGCCAAAGCCAAAAACACCAGCGCTCGCGGCAGGGAAACACCGTGCAGCTTTTTATAGTAAGCAGCAGCAATCAGTAACCACAAGCCCGTCGCTAAAGCGAAATGCACCGGCCAGGCAGGATTCTCGCTGACCGGGCCGGTTAAAGGGAAAATCGGTTTATGATCAGTCGTCAGCAATCCCCAATTGGCGCCGGCCACTCCCTCAAAATCAACTTTCCAAGGCTGGTTAAAAGCCTCGATGATGTTGTAGTCGAAATGTTGGCGGCCGGCGACCTGAAGCAGGCTGCGAATGAATTTGGCGGAATTGACGACGCTGGGGACGGCACCGCCGCGCTGCCGCCCGACGCTCGGCCAGCCGGACTCGCCGATCAGGATAGGCTTGTTTTGCCCCATGCTGAGCGCTTTATCTTTGACTTGTTGAACGATTTTCTCAATATGTTCAGTTGCCTGTTCAACCGGTACCGGTTCGTCTTCCCAATAAGGCAGTATATGGATGGTGATAAAATCCACCTCATTGATCAGTTGGGGGTATTTCATGTACATCGACCAAACATCGGCGTATGACACCGGCTGTTTAACCGCCTGTTTGACCTGCCGGATATAACCGATCAGGCTGTCGATATCCATGTCCCGACGCAGCAGCACTTCATTGCCGACGATGATCCGTTTGACCACATCGGGGTGGGCGTTAACCGATTGGATCAACGCCTCGATTTCTTTTTTATTGTTTTCATGGTCAGGTCCCAGCCAGCCGCCCTGAATCATATTGACGCCGTATTTACGCGCAATATCGGCGGTAGGTTCGCCGCCAAGAATCGAGTAAGTGCGGATGGTATAGGTCTTATCCGCCAGCAATCCCAAATCTTCGTTGATATGCTCAGGCAGCGGCGTTTTAAAGCCTTCACGGGACGATGCGAAAGACAGACTCATGATTTTTCCGGCCGGTACATCCGCGCCTGCATCCTGCGGCCGGTTGGTAAACCAGTCGATAGCGCCGTGGATAATAATGATTAAAATCAGGCAGAGCGGGATTTTTGCGTGTTTCATAACGATAGAGTTTAGGATACGGCCATTAATAATTTCCCAATATGGATCGGGTAAAATTTTTCCGTTCGCCCTGAGCCCTTCGGCTACGCTCAGGACTAAAGGACTTGCCGAAGCATGATCGGCTTGACGATAGAAGACAGTGATTTCGGGAAGTTATTTTTAACCAAATCCTTAGAGCGAACAGATGAACTTCAAAACCGACTTGCGAATTATACGGTTTTTGAGATTTTGATGGTGGAGTTAGACGATCTTTAATGTTGCCGATACCGCTCCAAATCCTTCGGGGTATCCAAGTCCCACTGTTCGCGCAGTTCATGATGGCGGAGCCTATGGCGCGCGATACGGTCGCGGGTTTCATCAAGCACCCTCGACGTTCCCCAGGGCATGTTATCGAACAGTTCCGGCTGGGGCCGATTGAATCCGATCAGTACATAGCCTCCGTCTTCCGCGGGGGCCAGCACGACTTCGTTTTTCTGATTTAAGGCGGCTAACGCTTGCTCCAGATCCTGACCGGTTAATGACGGGCAATCGCAGCCCATTAGCAAGGCATGGGAGTAGTCGGCAAGCGCCGAGCAAAAAGCGTGGTGCATGCGTTCGCCTAAATCGGCTCCTTGTTGTTGCCGGAGGACTAATGGATAGTTTGCCGCCGATTCGGTAAAAAACGGATGCTCGGTTGCCGGTGCGCACCAGAGTTGTACCGGACATAAGTTGCTTTGTACCGCCCGTTGCAGCGTTTTTGTGCTGAGTTCGATATGAAGCTCGGCGGCCTGTCCGGCGGTTAATTGAGGGATTAAGCGGGTTTTGACTTGGCCGGGAACCGGGGCTTTGCAGAAAATCATTAGCACGGCATCGGGGTATTTGTAAGTCATCGTTTCCGCAAGGCCTTAAAAGGCAGCAGCAATAATTGCATAAAGCCTAACTCATGCTGTTCGCGGAAAGGCTTTAACCCTATATCCATAGCCGTTTGAGGCTGTTTGGGTTCGGCAACGTAAGTTCTGCACAGCCTGTCCCAGCAGGAAATCGAAAAGCCGTAATTGCTGTCGGTTTCGGCCGGAACGGTCGAGTGATGGATGCGGTGCATGTCCGGCGTGATGATCAGCCGACGCAGTTTTTTGTCTATCGCCGATGGGATGTCGATGTTGCTGTGGTTGAAGGTCGCCGCGCCGTTCAGGATGATCTCAAAAGCGATGACCGCCCACGGATTCGCGCCGATCAAAGCAATGCACAGCACTTTGTACAGCATCGAAATCATGATCTCCAGCGGGTGAAAGCGCACGGCGGTGGTGGCGTCGAATTCCAGGTCGGTATGATGCACCTGATGCAAACGCCACAGCAGCGGCCATTTGTGCGAAACGATGTGCTGGCAGTAAATCGCAAAATCAAGAAACAGCAAGGTCACGATAACCGACAGCCATTCGGGTGCGGCCAACCAGTTTAACAGGCCGTAACCTTGGCCTGCGGCGGTTACGGCGCTCAGGTAGGCAATGCCGCCCAGGCTTAATCGCATGATCGCGATGTTGAAAGCGGCAAGCCCCAGGTTAACCGACCAGCGCTGCTTGCGGCTGATGTGATGAGTTCTTCTGGGGCAGAGGTATTCCCAGACTATCATGATGCAGAAAATGCCCAGCGCTACGGATAAACGGATTACGGTTTCCAAAATTGCCCCCTGGAATAAAGTGCGGCCAATAATTGCGGGTCTGCGCCGAAGAAGTAACGCAGGCGCAAGCTCCACATCAGCAGTATAGTCCTGTACAGCCCATAGCGCTCCCATCTTCGGCCGGAACTGGTGACTTTGGCGCTAAGACAAAGCGGCGGGCTGATTTTTTTCAGCGCTTTGCTGATGGCGATGTCTTCCATCAACGCGATTTCGGGATATTGACCAACGGCTGCAAACGCTGCTTGTGTGACAAAGATTACTTGGTCGCCGGTAGCAATGCCGGTCAGGCGGGAGCGTAGGTTCATCATCCAGGCGATCACGTTCAACATGACATGATCGCCGCTTAGTTGAATGTCGAAACGCCCCCATTGTTTGCCGTTACTGAGTTGTTGTTCGATCAATTGCAAGGCGTGTTCGGGCAGGTAGGTGTCGGCGTGGAGGAAGATCAAGATGTCGCCGCCGGCATGGCTTGCGCCGACGTTCATTTGCCGGGAGCGGCCTTTTGCCGAGTAGATGATTTTGTCAGCTAAATGGGCGTGAGGGTAATTAATATTCGACTGGCCGCTAGTCGCGTCAACAATGATGATTTCGCAGTTGCTGCGTAAAGGCTGCAACGCGAGCAGGCACGAGGCTATGGTTTTTTCTTCATTCAGGGTTGGGATGATGATCGAAAATTTCATTAGTCAAAAAATTAAAAAATTTTCACCACGAAGACACGAAGGGCACGAAGTTTTATTTCTTCGTGCCCTTCGTGGCGAGTAAGAGCTTTTTAAGCTGTTCGTAGACACTGCAATCACCCCGTTTGATGCTGCAACGCGGCCCTGATACAGCGCAAAACCCCGTAACTGTATTGCCCGTCAAACAACTCGTAAACCGGTTTAAGCGCGTTACGCTGCTCTTCGGGCAAGTTGAGAATAGCGGCTTCTATTTGCCTGATTTCCTGCTCGGGCAATTCAACGACATCGGCCAGCACCAGCATGCCTTGTTCCAGCGACTGGGCCAAATGCCCGTAAATAGTCGTATCTTGCAGTTCCCGTTGCTGAGCGATCTGCTTTACGCTGTAGCCCAAGCGGAATAAGGCCACCGATTCGGCCATCGTATCCGACAGGCCGATCGGCCCGTTTTTATTGATGTCGACAAACTCGCCGATCACCGCCAGGAACTCATCGGCATAAAGTTCCAGCTTGCGTTCGCCGACACCGGACAGCTGGCTCATTTGCTGGCGATTGGTCGGCTTGGCTTCCAGCATCGCCATCAAGGTTGCGTCATGGAAAATAACATAGGGCGGCACATCCTGGGCATCGGCAAGCATCTTGCGCTTGGCGCGCAAGGCGTTCCACAGCAGGGTATCGTCGGTTTTGGCAAACTGCCTGTTTTCTCTTTTACTACCTTTGATTTTCTCGGCTTTCAAGTCCTTGCGCAGCATCAGCTGCTGCTCGCCGCGCAAAATAGGCCGACAGGCTTCGGTCAGTTGCAATGCACCGAAGCGGTCGAAATCGACGGCAACCAGCCCTCTAGCGACCAGCTGCCGGAACACCGAATGCCATTGCTGTTCGTCAATATCCGTGCCGATGCCGAAGGTCGACAGTTTGTCGTGAGCGGCTTTGACAATCCGCTCGGTGGCCTTGCCGCGCAACACATCGATCAGATAGCCGACGCCGTAGCGTTGTTGGGTGCGGTGGATGCAGGACAGCGCTTTTTGCGCGGCCACCGTTCCGTCCCAGGTGTTGACCGGTTCCAGGCAGGTGTCGCAGTTGCCGCAGGGCTGATCGAGAATGTCGCCGAAATAAGCCAGCAAGGCCTGACGACGACAATGGACCTGTTCGCATAAGGCCAGCATCGCATCCAGTTTGTGGTATTCAACACGCTTGTGCGCTTCGTCGGCATTGGAATCCTGAAGCATTTTCCGCAACGTGATCACATCCTGCAAACCGTAAGCCATCCAGGCGTCGGCGGGCAAACCGTCGCGCCCGGCCCGGCCGGTTTCCTGGTAATAGGCCTCAACGCTTTTCGGCAAATCCAGGTGCGCGACAAAGCGGACATTGGGCTTATCGATGCCCATGCCGAACGCGATGGTCGCGACAATGACCAAACCTTCTTCCATTAAAAACTGGTGCTGATGCCTGGCGCGCAAACCGGCGTCCATGCCGGCATGATAGGGCAGGGCGTTAACGCCTTTGGCCCTGAGCCATTGGGCGGCGTCATCGACTTTCTTGCGTGACAGGCAATAAACAATCCCGGCGTCACCGGCGTGTTCGGCGCGGATAAAATCGATCAGCTGGTCGCGGGCATTTTGTTTTTGCACGATCCGATAACGGATGTTCGGGCGGTCGAAGCCGCTAAGATACAGTTGCGCTTGCTCCAGATTCAGGCGTAACTTGATTTCTTCGCGGGTTTTGTCGTCGGCGGTTGCAGTCAGCGCGATGCGCGGAATGTCGGGGAAGCGCTCGTGCAGCAGGGACAGCTGGAGATAATCGGCCCGAAAATCGTGTCCCCATTGGGATACGCAATGCGCCTCGTCAATCGCGAACAGCGCAATCTTGATGCGCTGGAACAGTGCGCCGGTGCGTGCCGAAGTCAATCGTTCCGGTGCGATATACAGCAAATCCAGATCGCCGTTAAGCAGCTGCTGCTCGGTTTTACGGGATTGTTCAAGGGATAAAGTAGAATTCAAAAAAGCGGCTTTGACGCCCAATTGCAGCAAGGCGTTGACCTGATCCTGCATCAACGCGATCAGCGGAGAAATCACGATGCCGACGCCGGGCCGGATCAAAGATGGAATCTGGTAACACAACGACTTGCCGCCGCCGGTCGGCATCAGCACCAACGCATCCTGACCGGCTATCAACTGTTCGATGACTTCCTGTTGCGATCCCCTGAATTTATCGTAGCCGAAGACAGTTTTGAGGACTTCGATGGGTTTATTGTTCATAAAGCCTTTTGTGATCAACCTAGTATCCAGCGCATGTCAAAATTCGGTATTTCTGTTCCCTCTCCTGATGGAGAGGGTTAGGGTGAGGAGATTTAAAAAACGACAACGATGTGCAAACGCTATTATGTCATTATGCCGCAGAATACGCTCAACGCCTACTGCGTATAAGCGGTTAGCCTTTGTAGGCAATGCCCGTAAGCGGGAGAATAAGTTGCTGAGGGAGAGAGCCTAAGTTTGTAAATCCATGATGGCGATAGAAAGCTTCCGCGTGATCGTCCTTGGCATCAACCACAACAGCAAAAACCGTTACCTCGGAACGCAAAGCTCTGATAATCGCATCCCAAAGCAGCGCACCACCCAAGCGCCGCCCCTGAAAATCAACATCAATGGCAAGCCGCCCCAATCTGGCAACGGGAACCGACGGATAGCGCGGAAGACGTTTTATAATGTCCTCCGGCATATCGGTTAAAAGAATGCCGCCAGCCGCAAGGGTGTAGTAACAGGCAACGCGGTTTGTATCGGTTTCCAATGCCACATAACAAGCCGTCGCTCGGCGGCGCACGTCTTGCGTGACGTGCTCCAGGAAATAACTGTTCAAGACTTCCACGTCGCAGGAAAATTTTTCCCGGTCGTGTTTGGAGTCTAAAACCTCAATGCGAAACCGCCCGGTCACTCTGAGTCGATCAGCTGATCGTGGGCTTCTTTAGCTCGCACCAATGCAGGCGAAGGAGGGGCGGGATTGAGTAGCAGGTCTACAAAGCGGCGTTGATCTTCAGCAGCAATGCGGATGATGCCGGTTTCTTCAATAGTGCGATAGGCAGCTTCTTGGGCGGCGGTGACGACGAAATCGCTGACGCTCCGGCCTTAAAGCTCTGCGGCGCGTTTGACGACGGCAAGTACATCCGGGGCAATGCGGGCTTCAATTCGGGATGTGCGTATGGGCTCAGTTATCATGATGATGTCCTCCTTTTCGCAGTGTACGGGTAATAACCGGACAACGTCAAATATTCCTTGCAGCTGCCTTATACACAGCATTACGTTCACGCTTGCCAACGGCCACTACAGCGACGATTAACTCAGCATCTCACACACTTCGTACACCAGCCGAAACCCCATATTACGGAGTTTGATTTTGTATCGGTTTTTTTTGCCCCGAAAGTTTTGAGGCAGGGACATGCGGATTGGCGAGCTTAATAGGTCATGAAAATAAAACAGTAAGCTTAAAACGTGGCTCTGCGAAAAAATGATTACCTTTTATAGCTGATGATTTTTGCGAGTCTTGAAATCAGTGATTTGATAGAAACCAATGCTCATCAAAAATTTTTTAGTATCGTGAACTTTGTAGGGTACGCTATGCCTATAGTTCCAAGAACAGAAGGCTTTGTGAGCCGGTTAATTTGAGCGGAGGTTAAGATGAATATTGCAGAACATAAGTTAAATTTAATACGTCAAATCGACGAACTGCCGGAAGAGTCATTAATAGAGCTGGAAAAAATAGTTTCACAATTGCAGCGTAATAAAAAGCCGAAATCAAAGCGGCTGGCGGGCTGTATGAAAGGCTTGGTGGAATATATGGCAGATGATTTTGATGCGCCATTGGATGATTTTAAAGAGTATATGTGATGCGTTATTTGCTGGATACGCATACGTTGATCTGGTTTTTAGAGGGCGATCATCGTCTTTCTGCAGCTGCAAACGACATTGTCAGCGATGCCGATAATGATATTTATGTGAGTATCGTTAGTCTTTGGGAAATGGCAATCAAGATAAGTCTTGGTAAATTGCAGTTGTCGCAATCGCTGGAGCAGGTGATTGAGCAATTGGGGCAACAAAATATTACCTTGTTTGAAGTTCATCCAACTCATGTTTTAACAGTGTTAAGTTTACCTTTTGAGCATCGCGATCCCTTCGACCGTTTGTTGATTGCTCAGGCTTTGGTGGAAGACATGAAGTTTATCAGCAATGAAGCGTTGTTTTTGCGATATGGCGTGGATAGGGTTTGGTGAATAATCAGGGGGAACCTCTTAAATAGTTGGCAGGGTAATTTTTCCGTTAGAATGCAAAGCTCCCTTCCTCTTTATAATATTGGATAAGGCTCAAACTGTTGTCTAGCGGGCTTTATCTATAGAACCAAAAGAATTCCACATATCAAAAATTACAAGGTCGTTTCATGGACAATTCTATTCGTTGGCTGCATCTATCCGATTTCCACGTTGGTAGTGACAATTATGCGCAGAAGCGGCTGTTCGAGAAAATCATCGAACACGTCAAAGATCAAGTAAGCAAAGGCTTTGTCCCTGATTTAGTCTTTATAACGGGAGATATTGCCAACAAAGGTTTGAAGGCCGAGTACGAGATATTTCGCAAAGAATTTTATAAGCCTTTGGAAGAAGTGCTGGTTGATGCGAAATTTTTTACCGTACCAGGAAACCACGATGTAGCCCGTCCTCCGTCAGACGGATTGAATAGGTTAAAATTCGTGGAGCCCGGCAGCCGTTTTTTTGATTCGAATAAAGAAGGGAAAAAGGCTAGAGAGCAAGTTACTCCCCGATTCAATCTCTATAAAAAATGGGTACCTTGTAGTGCGACCAGCGATTGGGTTGCTTCCGCTGATGGTGCGTTTATCGAAAAATTAGATATGCGTGGGCAATATGTTGGCATTGTGGGCATCAATACCGCTTGGCTTTCTATGGATGATCATGACAAAGACAAGCTCACCCCCGGATTTCATCTTGTTGAATCCTCGCTCGATAAAATCAAAGACTGCTCTGTCCGTATCGTCATTGGGCATCATCCTTTGCATTGGCTGATCGAAGAAGATGCGCGACGCTTGCGCACTCTATTCGGTCGTCACCGAGTGATCTACTTGCATGGCCACATGCACCGAGCGGAAGCGCGAAAGGAAGACGGAGCGGGCGAATCATTCCTCGTGTTTCAGGCGGGAGCGGCTTTTCAAGCCCGTGATGATGAGCCTTGGTATGGGGGGAGTTGGATTGCAGCAAGCATGAACTACGCTTGAGTCCGCGTTATTGGAATCCCGATAATATGGATTGGCCTACCGAAACCGGACGTTTCCCGGAAAAACTGCGTGTACCCAATAGCGACTGGTGGGCTTATGACTTGCCAACTTCAGATGAGATAAAGCCGTCCTCATGGCAAGCGCCGGACGGCTGGATGCTGATTGATCAGGCCGTTCTGGAAAACCATCGCCGCGATATTTCCGCCGATGAGGCGGAGCGTTTTTTCGATGGAGCCGAACCGGATTGGTCGCTGGCTCTGTGCAGCGATCTGCCGAGGCGGGCGGTGGTGGAGAGTTTGGTAGAGCGCATCGCCACTTATCAAGGCAAGGAACGGCCCTTGGTGGTGTTGCTTACCGGGCCGGGCGGTGAAGGCAAGTCTATGGCGGGGCGGCAAACGGTGGTCGGATTATTCGAGCGCGATCCCGGTTTGCGGGTGCTGTGGCGAAACGACGATGCCGCTACCCTCACTGCCGAGCAATTGTTGAATTTACCGCAAGGGTCATCGCCTTGGCTGGTCGACACCGATGCGTCCGATCTAAGCGCCAAATCACTTTGTGAAGCGATGAAAGCCTTGTCTAAAGCAGGGCGTAGCGATGTGCGTTTTTTGCTGACTGCGCGGGAAAGCGACTGGCGGTCGGCGGGCGGGGCGAGTTTGCCCTAGGTCAATCATGCCGACTTTCACCAAGAAACGCTCAGTGGTCTTACTCAAGCCGATGCCACGGTCATCGCAGGCGCGTGGCTGAAATTCGGCAGGGTCGATTGTCAAGGCGAGGCGGCAACCAATCAAGACGAATTGAGCCAACGCCTGTTCGACGCGGCGAAAGCCGAAGCGTCTTTGGGCGAGGGCGCATTGCTGGGCGGCGTGTTGCTTATACGCAAGGGCGAGGGGTTGCGTGCTCATGTCCGATCGCTGCTGGAGCGTTTACAGGCGAATCCGTTGACGAATGGATACACGCTCTATACCGCTTTCGGCTATATCGCCGCAATGCACGCTGAAGGTTTGGATTTTCTCTCCCGCCCTGTTTTGGCGGAAGCCTTGGATTGCAAAACCAGCAGCCTTCAAAAGGACGTGCTTTTTCCACTAGGCAGGGAGGCGGCGGCGGGCGGCGGCACGATGATACGCACTCGCCACCGCCGCATTGCTGCCGCAGTTATTGAAGTTATGCAAGAGGAGTTTGGTGAAGACATAGAAAACTTCTATTTGGATTTAGTTCAAGCTGCTGTTAAAGCCAGACCGAAAGCATTTATTCAGGGATATTCGCGTTGGGAATATGACTTACCCGGTCACTTTTTGAAAAAACAACCAGAACTTGCTTTGCAAATCGGGAGCATATTGTTGGAACTGACCCCCCATGCCAAGTTGGCAGTCAGCCTAGCGCGGATTTACCGCCAATCGGACGATCCAGCCGAAGGCGCCCGTGTGTTGCGCGAGTTCACGGGTGACGTTAGTGGTGATAGGAGCTACTGGTATGAATGGGGCACTTGCGCTGGCGGAACGGGCGATCATGCTCTTAGCGCATGGCTGGCGGGCTGGTCGCTGGCGGATCAATCAGGTGTTGAGCCGCCAGACAATGACCGTGCCAAAAAGAGCCTTGCCGGGTTGGGCGTTGCTTTTGCCGAGCTGTTCAAGCGTTACCCGGACCGTGCCTTTATCGAAGCGCGATATGCTGTAGGACAGTTGGGGTTGAAATTGCGGCTTGATGATACGGCACGCCGTTACTTTAAGAGTCACCTTGGCGAAGCCGAAGCGGAGGGTGTGAAGCCTACCGATTTGGACGGAGCCTTTAGCCGTCTACAAACAGGTTTAAACCTTGCTTGGGAAAACTGCGCCGAACACGAAAGCCTTACAGAACGGATACCAAAGCCACAAGCCATGCGATTCGATGGGCTTAAGCGATTGTTTCCTTTAGGATAGTCGGATAGGTAGCGCTTTCCTGCAAACTATATTTGTCTTTTTTTTCTGTATAAAACAAGATACAGAGTCATAGGATAATGGTATGGACTCCTCCTCTTCCCTACGGCATCGCGATGTGCCAAAGTGGAAGAAAGTAACAACCACTTAAATGAAGAAGAGGAATCCACCATGAATATTACGACAATCGGTTTAGACATTGCAAAAAACGTTTTTCAAATACACGGCGTGGATGCGAATGGAAAAGTCGCATTTCGAAAACAACTTAAGCGTATTCAGGTGTTGTCCTTTTTCGCCAACCTGTCGCCTTGCTTGATCGGCTTGGAAGCCTGCGGCGGGGCGCATTACTGGGCTCGGGAGTTGCTCAAGTTAGGGCATGATGCACGGTTAATCAGTCCACAATTCGTCAAACCGTATGTCAAAGGTAATAAAAACGATGCCAATGATGCGGAAGCAATCTGCGAGGCGGTGGGTCGCCCGAGCATGCGTTTCGTACCGGTAAAAAGCATTGAGCAACAAGACATCCAGATGGTGCACCGGGTGCGTAGCGGCTTGGTCAAGGAGCGCGCAGCACAAGCCAACCGTTTGCGTGGTTTATTGAGCGAATACGGGATAGTCATGGGTCAAGGTCTGACGCAGCTACGCAAGCGCCTGCCGGAGATATTGGAAGATGGCGAGAATGTCTTAACGATGGCGGCGCGGCAAATCTTCGCAGACTTGCAACAACAACTCATCGAACTGGATAAACAAGTATCCGTTTACGGCGAGAAAATCCTGACGCTGCATCGGTCAAGCGCAGTCAGTAAAACGCTGGGCACCGTCCCCGGCATTGGGCCGATCACCGCCACGGCGCTGCTGGCTTCGCTGGGCGATGGCAAGGCTTTTGACAAGGCGCGGCAAGTTCCGGCTTGGCTGGGCCTTGTTCCTAGGCAAGATTCCAGCAGTGGTAAACCGAAACTGCTGGGTATCAGCAAACACGGCGACACCTATTTGCGCACCTTATTGATCCACGGGGCCAGAGCAGTCGTCAAAGCAGCGGCAAAAAAAGACGACGTACAGAGCCGTTGGATCAACGACTTGGTCAAACGGCGCAACGCCAATATCGCGGCAGTGGCGGTCGCCAACAAAAATGCCCGAATCGTCTGGGCACTACTGACCCGGACGGAGAGCTACCACGCCCCTATACCAGCCGGTAGCTAAACAAGTAAAGGATGCACCACAACCCATTTTTAAACATTTATAAAGAGGTTTTAACAGTCACTCCCCCAGTTGTGAAGCATTTTTCAATACGATGGCAAACAGGTCAAACCGGTGTTTTCAGGAATCCGTTCAGCGCATGGGCCTTCGAGGTCGGTAGGATGATAGAGATGAGAACACGCGGAAATCCATCAGGGCCAGAGGCAGCAAAGGCCTCATTAACAGGCCGGATATATGGCAGCAACTGCGTTGACTGACCGTAGCGATCAAAGAGAAAAAGCTTGCAAAACGGAGGAGTCCATATATGTGCCGACGATAGGAGGAGCATCATTCGTGAATGATGCGCTTCACTTTGTTCAGCACACCCTATATGGTGCAACCTATGGCTTTTAACCGTTGTCAAAAGAATTAGCGCATGAAATACGCTGATGAAGATTATTTTATTCCTGCGCTGATGTCTTAGTTCCAATATAATTCCCCCCCAATAGCCGAAAAGTACGCACAACGTACCCCGCCAAAATGAGAGTTGTCGGCAGCCGGTACATCCTTAAAAACAGGAGAAAACCATGCAAGCCATCGAATTTGAAACTATTGCTCACGGGCATACCATCCGTATCCCCGACACAGTGCCGGACGGGGTTCGTTTACAGGTTCGGCTGTTATTGGATGAGGATGCCGCCGTAGCGATGGAGCGGGTATTTCCCGAAGAGAAGAATGTCAAAAATCATCCCCCTCAATCTATCAAGCAGCTTAAAGGGATCGCGCCTAAACCTGAGCGGGTTGTCAGTTTGGAGGAAATGGATGCCGCTATCCAATTAGAAGGCGCGAAACGTTGATCGGCTTGGATACCAATGTCTTGATTCGCTACATTGTGCAAGATGATGAGCTGCAAGCTCGGTTAGCGAGTGACTTGATTGAAAACCAATGCTCTACAGAAAATCCTGCATTTATCAATGAAATCACCTTGTGCGAAATCGTATGGGTATTAAAGCGGGCTTATCGCTACGATAAAACTGTTATTTTGACGATATTAAAACAACTGCTCAGCATTAGTGAAGTTTGTATCTCATCCCGCACGGCAGCATGGGCCGCTTACTCTGATTATGAAATAGGCAATGCTGATTTTTCAGATTATTTTATTGCGCGCATTAACAAAAAAGCCGGTTGTCCTTTCACATTTACGTTTGATAAAAAGGCCTGTCAAAACGGCAATTTTAAATTGCTCTCTTCTTGAATAGATTTGGTTGCATCGGGCAAAATCTTTTCGTTGCCTGACATTCTGGCTGTTGTAGGGTATTAATTAACAATCAGGCGGTCATAGCACTCTTCGCGGTTAAATTTGCTCGCTTTGAAACGGCCGCGATATTTCGCTAAAGTGGCAAGTGCATTTTCTCTGCGTATACGCTCATCATCGGCCTGTTTGGCTTTTAAACTTTCAGCAAAATCCAGTACCTCGGCAGCGGTGTGTTCGGGCAGGGTTTTGACGGTTTCATAAATGCGTTCGGCAATGTTCATTAGATTAGCTCATTGATTGAGTTATTATGAAAAAATCCATTCGCGTGGATACAAAACGACATGTATCCACTGATTCGTCCTTACTATACCAGATTCGTGAATTGCGACCTTCTGGATTTGAAGAGCAGCCTTGTAGGCCGGAATAAGTCGGTTTGAGCGATAGCGAAAATCGGCGTTTCCGGCACCAACACCCGAACTCGCCGGAAACGTCCGACCTATGCTACGCGTGGTCGGTCTTATTCCGGCCTACCTCGGCATCGATAATGAAAATCCCAAGCCCGCCTCACAACGGCTCAAACAAAGCCGTCAGATCCTCCGCCGTCAGCTTCAACGATTCCTCTTTAGCCCCGCCCTTATAAATCCCTTCGGCCAGCGCGCGCTTTTTGTCCTGCATCGCGATAATTTTTTCCTCGACGGTATTTTCAGTAATCAGCTTGTAGATGAATACCGGCTTGTCCTGGCCGATGCGATGGGCGCGGTCGGCGGCCTGGCTTTCGGCGGCGGGGTTCCACCACGGATCGTAAATAATCACGGTGTCGGCTTCGGTCAGGTTTAAGCCGACGCCGCCCGCTTTCAGGCTGATCAGGAACACATTGACTTCGCCGCTTTTAAATCGTTCGATGGCTTCGTCGCGGTTGCGGGTTTGGCCGGTCAGTTTGGCGTAGCCGATTTTTCGGGTGTTCAATTCGTTTTCAATCAGCGCAATCATGCGGGTGAATTGCGAGAACACCAGGATGCGGCGGCCTTCTTCCAGCTGTTCCGGCAATAGCTCCATCAGCAGGTCGAGTTTGGCGGATTCCTGCACTTTTTGCGCTTCTTTCAGCGGCAGGGTGCGCGGGTCGCAGCAGGTTTGGCGCAGTTTAAGCAGGGCGTCCAGAATGGTGATGTGGCTGCGCGACAGGCCCTTTTGGGCAATCGCATCGCGGACTTTTTTCTCCATAGTCAGGCGGATGCTTTCGTATAAAGCGGCCTGTTTTGCATACAACGGCACGGAGCGGATGATTTCGGTTTTTGGCGGCAGTTCGGTGGCGACGTCCTGTTTGGTGCGGCGCAGCATGAACGGCGCAACCCGGCGCGACAGCCGCGCTCGTTGTTCGCTGTCGCCATGTACTTCAATCGGCGTGCGGTAGATTTTTTTAAATGTGGCGCTGTCGCTTAAAAAGCCCGGCATCAAAAAATCGAATTGCGCCCACAGTTCGCCCAGATGGTTTTCCATCGGCGTACCGGTCAGGCAAAGCCGGTGATTGGCTTTGATGCGGCGCACCAGTTGCGCGGCTTTGGACAACGGGTTTTTGATGGTTTGGGCTTCGTCCAGGATCAGGTAATGGTACTCATGCTCCAGCAGCGTTTCCTCGTCCCGTGACAGCAGCGGATAGGTGGTCAGGATCAGGTCGTAGTCCCTGATTTTGTAGAACAGCTGTTTGCGTTCGGTGCCTTGCAGGATCAGGATTTTCAAATCGGGCGTGAAGCGTTCGGTTTCCCGCCGCCAGTTGCTCATCAGGCTGGTCGGCGCGATGATCAGCGTGGGCAGATTCATCCGGCCGCTTTGTTTTTCGAGCAACAGGTGGGTCAACGTCTGTATGGTTTTGCCGAGGCCCATGTCGTCGGCGAGTATGCCGGAGAATTTATATTCCCGTAAAAATTGCAGCCAGTTGAGTCCGTGCTGCTGGTAAGGCCGCAGTTCCGCCTGCAAATTGGCAGGCAGGGCGACATCCTGAATGCCGGTAAAGTTTTTCAGTTTTTGCCCCAGTTCCCGCAGCTCTTTACCGCCGCTTATGCTGAACAGGCCGTAGTTTTGTTCTTCCATGTCGGCCAGTGCGGCGGCGTTAAAGCGGGACAGTTTCAGCGTGCCGTCTTTGTCCATCGTGCTGCTGTTGAACAGCTCTATCAATACGTTCAGGAACGGCTTGATTTTGTCGCTGGGCAAGTTCAGATAGTTATGCCCGCCGAGAGGTATGCTGAGCATTTCCGGCAGGTTTTCCGGGTCGTAGTTTTCCAGCACCGGCATAATCAACGGCAGTAACGGCATGGGTTGGCCGTCGATTTCTATGTTAAAGCGCATCTCAAACCAGTCCTGCTGGCTTTCGCTGATTTGCGCGTCCCAGTTCTGCGCGGTCTGGAAATTAAGCAGGAAACTTTCGTCGATGTCGATAATCCAGCCCTCCTGTTCCAGATCCAGCAGGGTGTTTTGCAGAAAGTCCCCCCAGCGCGCGGCGCTGTCCATTACGGTTTGTGCCGGGCTGTATAGGAACAGTTCCTGTGCACCGAATTGCACGGTAGAGGCGGGGGCGAAACCGAGGTCGGTCAGGCGTTGTATTGCCGGTTGTTCGGTTTCCATGTTGCGTTTAATTCGCACCAGTCCATGTTCGGTTTTTACCACGCTGTAATCTTCCGGGGGGATCGCGGAAACCGTCCAGTCGCCGTAATTGAAACCGACCGCCATAAAATGGATGTACTGCTGGGGCGTCGACTGATGGCCGAACAGCAATAGTCTGGGCGTAGGCGTTAGTTCGTCGGCTTCGATTAACTCGACCTTTTTGGGAGCAGGCAGCGGTAGGCTGGGGTGCTCGATAATCAGACGCTGGCTGAATTCATCGGCATACTCGGCCGGAATGCGTGGGGCGGCCAGAATATGTTTAAGTTGCTCGGCCGAGAGGTTGTGGGTATGGAGCGCGCCTATCACGCCCAAAGCGCCGTCCAGGTATTGCGGCGGTTCGGTCAGCAGCAGGAAAGCGGGCGGGTCGATTTCGACGGCTAATTGAAAATCGCCGTTATCGGCTGTCCGCCAGTTAAATTTTAAATCGCGGTCGGTTCCTTTTGTTAGCGGAGCCCGTTCTACGTTTTGCCAGAACAGCCTGCCGGTTTGCAATAATTTGGACAAGGCCAAATAACCGGTGGCGCCGGCAATCAAGGGTTCGTCTTTAAAAGCGGGGTTAAGCGCCGTCAGCAGTTTGGCAATTTCCTGATCTCCCGGCTGAACGTAATTAAGATAGGAGTAGCTGTAACGGAGATTATTCAAGGTCGTTTTTCTGCCCTTATTTAAACCGTCGGTTTTCTTTGCCTTGGTGATTAAAAAATCGACAGTGAATTCGTGTTTTGCATTGCCGGGTATCAGGATATACGCAATAAACTCCTGCGAGGCGTCGTGTTGCCAGGGCGTTTGTTGATGAAGGCTGTCGAGCCAGTCCAGACAATTGGATTTTGCATTCGGTGCAGCAAAGCCTTGGCTGGAGTTTTGATACATCAGGCAGGCGGCGGCAACGTGTTTGCAGTTATAGCCGACAGGGCAAGTGCAATCGCCTTCAATTTCAGCTGCACTATAATCAGGCCGCCAGACGATGCGGATGTTTTGCCGGTATGGGTCTTTATGGCTGCCTTTTACGGAGGCATTAATCTGTACAAAAAGGGCCCCTTCGCTCTTAACTGTGAGACTAAGCACCATGCCCTTTTCAAAATAACTGCGTCCGCGCTCATAAAAAGCGTCGCCACATTCGTAACGTATATCGGAGCGAAGCAGTTTTTTTTGTTTAATCATAGCAGGCATGGGCGAACAGTTGGACAAAGCGCTTATTGTACTGCAATCCGGCGAAGTTGTAGGGGGTAGGTATCTTTAACAATAGCTTTATTTGCCGATTTCTGGTTAAGTACGATTAAAATTGATGGTTGCAAATCTGTAAATACCAGGAGAAAAATATGAAAAGGTGCTTATTACCCATCTGTCTATTGTTGAGCGCATGTTCGAGTTTGCCGCTTGCGATAAGAAATCCCCCTTTGTACGATATTTCCTATACCCAGGCCATCCAAAAGATAGCCAGTTATAACAATGCGCCGGTGCGTTGGGGCGGGGTTATTATCGATGTGGAAAATGAACAAAATTTCAGTCTGGTGCAGGTGTTGTCTTACCCGCTCGACAGCGAGGGTGAGCCGGAGACAGATCAACAGGCTGAGGGACGGTTTCTTATCAAAAGCCCGGAGTTTCTCGATCCGGCCGTTTACACCAAAGACACAAAAATCACTGTAGCGGGAACGCTTAGCGGCGATATGGAACGCACGATAGGCAAAAAACTTATACGCTTGCCGGTGGTTTCAGCCTCGACCACCTACCTGTGGCCGGTTTATGTGTACACTAATTATTACGATAGTTTCGGCTATGGTTATGATCCTTTTTATGGCGGTTATCCGTATTATTGGGGGAATTACTATTGGCCATCGGCTTCTCCATTCGTGCGCGGACCGTTCCGTTATCGTTAAATGTTGAGTTAAAACGGCATGGCTTTTCGACGTAGATAGCCCAAAAAATCTTAGATAGGTCTAGTTTATTTTTTTTGTTGCTATATAATACGCGGCTTACCAAAGTTATCGATGCCTCGGTGGCGAAATTGGTAGACGCAAGGGACTTAAAATCCCTCGTTCGAAAGGACGTGCCGGTTCGACTCCGGCCCGAGGCACCATACACAATCAAAGGGCTTAAGAGTTTTCTTAAAGCTCTTTTTTTATGTCTGAAAATCCCCGTAGTTCGCCCCAAAATAAGTAACCATCAACACCTTCGGCATTTGACACGATGGAGATGATTGGGGAATCATGACCAAACAACGCTACCGGCACAATAAAGAACACGATATCACTATGGCATTGAAAATTTGCAAAGTATGCGGCAACAGGATTAACGCAAAAGCCAAAAAATGCCGGTATTGCGCACTTACCAAACAGGAAATGCCGGCTTTTGTTAAATACGAGATAGCGGCGCTTGTGCTGCTTTTCGTTGTCATGATGGCGGCCGCCAGGAATGTCCCGCAACTCCACCCGGTAGAGCCGTCGGCAGCACAGCCGGTTGTCCAGGAACCAGCACCGCCTGCCGGGATGTTATTTAACATTCCAAAGATCGCAGGGAAAACCCAAGCCGAAGTTGAAGTGCTACTGGGTGAGCCTGTTTTCTGTTCCAAGGCGGAGTCAGTCCTGAACTGCTCATTTCAGGACAACGAAATTGATATTGTATTCATCGACGGCAAAGCGGATTGGATTACCGTAAACGGAACATTCCATAATCCATCTTATAGCCAAAAACTCGAAGGGAAAACCAAAGCCGAGATACTAAAGTTGCTTGGCGACCCTGTTTTTTGCGTCAGGACAAAATCGAAATCGGCCCTGAATTGCTCATTCAACGACGGCAATGTGAGTGTTGAATTTATCGACGGCAAGGTGGAAGAAGTTAACGTAAAAGGAAGCCTGGGCAAGGCCCCGTACAGCAAAGATACTCTGGAGCTGCTTGGTCTCCAGGCAAAGGATGCGACTTTTAGCAATGAACATGTGATGCGCTGGGATAACATTCAGGGACTCCTTAGCGTAACGTTATATTCGGAAGAGGGGATTGTTTCTCTTGCCACTGTAAAGGCGAAAACTAAGTAAGGGGAAGAATATTCCTCAGCATTATCCTTCGGCGTTGATTGGAGTCACGTAGCTCCTGATTTCGCAAGCTCCATCCAGGCGCTTGCTAATTTTATCGGATTCGTCATCTTTAGCTTCGTTCATATGTCGCCAACCTTTCCAAATGCATAACGTCTAGCTCAGCCGATGTCGGCTGGAGCGACGTGTTATGTGCCACCACACTCATACTCTGGTGAAGACTCAGCCTTTGTGTTGATATCAATAAGCTTTCCTGTTTCGCTAAACTCAAAACGAAGCCTCCTTAATTGAACCGTACATTTTCTTTCAACAATAAATGCTTCTGGGTATTCACGCCTCAACAAATAAACTATATCTTTTTTGGAATAGACATCTTTTGGAAATACCTTTGCCAGCCTTTCTAGGTCTTTTTCGGTATCACCATACCCTTGAGACATGTAAGTAATTGTGACGCCTTGATCCATTACCGCATAAAGCAGAAAGGCAACAGCAGAAATTAAAAGTGCCGTCGATATAAAAAACGCCCACTTCCATTTGTTAATGCTCTTTTCCATCATCTATTGCACATAACGTAGAGCTAACCGGGCGCGGCCCCGAAAGCTGAAAAAATAAAACCGCATTATAGCCGCGCTCCGGTTGAGCGCTGGGTTAGCGGTCACGGGTACGACCGACCCAGTAACGGGGTTTACGAGAATTATGTGAAGCTGCAAAAACGACTATACCTTCGCCCTCTTGTCGGTAGAAAAGCGAGAAAGGAAACCCTCTGAGAAAAACGCGCCTCGTATTTGAAGCTGATGGTGTCCCTGATAGCGGGAAAGTCAACGCTCGGGCAGTTGCTTCTTCGACGGCTTTGGTAAAGCGGTCTCCTAAGCCCGGTTGTGCTTCGTTGTAATAAGCGACCTCAGCAAGAAATTCTTGGCGAGCTTCTGCGACAAAACGTGCTCGCTTCACTGGGTTATGCGCCTTGCTTCAGCAAACACATCCTCTGCCGGATAGGTCTGTAGTTCCCCCTTGTCGAAAGCGGCGACACGCTTCTCAATTTCTCGTTCCCACTCTGTTTCGATTTCGGATAGGGGGGAGTCATGTAGTGACTCAAGAAGAACTTCAGCAAGATGTGCTCGCTCTTCAGGCAAAAGTGAACATGCTTGTTTCTCTAACTCGATTAGTAACGCGGACATGGTGAATACTCCTTTGGCTGTGATTAAGGCATTTTACTCTTGGCGCTCCCTGTTGTCTTGGTTTGGTCGCTAACGTAAAAGTAAGGGGCTGCGCGAGGCTTTATTCGCGCGGTCCCTCTTGACTGACAGGTTATGCCTCACGCTGATAGCACCCACGGAACCTGCGTACCGCAGGTTGTTCGTCGTCAATGTAATCCTCGGAATATCTCTCAACAAAGCCTTGCGACTTAAGTGTGTCGATTTCTCGTTGCGCAAGTGGCCAAGGCATCGAGCCTATTGCTTCTGAATCTCCTCTCAGTCGGGTGATGAGCATAAGATAGCCACCGGGCAAAACAAATTCAGAGATTTGCTTTAGCGCTTTAGCACGTAACTCCGGTGGCAGCACCTGAAGTGTGTACGATTCAAGCACCAAATCGAAAGCACCCGACCAGTTATCAGGAGCTTGAAATAGATCGCGTGTTATGTACATGACTTTGGAATTGGGAAATCGGCTTTCACATACTGAAATGGCGGTAGGCGAAATGTCGAAAGCCGTAACATCAAAACCGAGACCGGAAAGCCATTCAGCATCGTCACCCAAGCCACATCCGACCTTCAAAGCCCTTTGTCCGAAAGAGAAACGACCATCTATCTTTTGGAAAAGCTCAATCAAGTTCGGATTGGGCACATGGTCGGCCCAAGGGACAGAAACTCCTTCCGAGAGAGCTTGGGCATACAACTGCTCAAACCATTCGAGAGGATGCCCGGCGGCGATTGCTTCTTGGGCTAACTGCCTCGCGGTAGCGCGATGATTATTCATAAACGTACTTTCTATGGGGCATAACGTTTTGCGCATCGTGTACGCTCTAACGACGCGTTAGCCGATATTTATACTGCACAGTTGTTAATCGTTGGGACGAAAGTGGGGGTGTGTTGACTTTAGAAAGTGATACCCTCGCCCCGTCGTATCAACGCAGTTATACGACGGGGCGAGGGAATCACTTTTAAGAAGAAACAACAACATAAAACCTCTTTTGTTTCAATCGATTAACGTATCTATGGGGTATAAATGTTGGCTAACGTTACGGTAAGGGGCGCGCCGCTAACGGAAGCCAAACGAAGCCACCCAACCTTGAAAAAAACCAAACTTCAAAACCGCCACCGGGCGGCGCGTCCCTTTGACTGACTTGTTAGATCATTTATAGGGTTCGAATTTTTGACTGTTAAAATGGTAAGTAGCGAAATCGCCATCAGAATCAATAAGGCCTAACACAACATCAAATGGCTCATTGAAATATTGCGACCCTCCTTCTTGTGTGATGTCGAATACTTGCTTCTCTAATTTTCGCACTATAACAGCAGGTTCACCTTCTTTTGGAAGCTTTCTATCCTTCATTCCTTCCTTCCAGCGGACAATGTCTCCTTCTTTGAAATCATGCTTAACTTTATAAATGTCATACAGGCGTTTCAACTCATCGGGTGTGCTTTGCTTTCTTTTACTTGAAAGTGCGTTACTTAAAAGCTCTCTTAGCAATAATTCTTTATCTTTATCACGTCCAGGTCTATCTGCTAAGACAGATATGAGCATTTCTTTATCTAACTCTGACATTTTTTCTCTCCGAAATTAGTGCGGTCAGGTCGTAAATATTGTTTTGATTAGAACTGGATTCTTTACTATTTTGTGGTTCAATTTCATTGATTCCAGAATCTTCCTCAAGT
Source organism: Methylobacter tundripaludum (assembly GCF_002934365.1). GTDB lineage: Bacteria > Pseudomonadota > Gammaproteobacteria > Methylococcales > Methylomonadaceae > Methylobacter_A > Methylobacter_A tundripaludum_A. The sequence goes on from NZ_PTIY01000004.1 coordinate 163,511, forward strand.
TCTTTTCGAAGCATAGGCGCAAGGCGAGCCGCTAGCTCTGATACAAATTCATCTGTTATTGTGGGCGCTTGTTTTATGTGGCTCGCTTCTTGAAAACCTATGGCTATTGCCACTAGAAATACGATAACTACGAGTACACTAATTATTACTACTATTGATGCCAAAGGGTTCCTCCTTTCTTGCTCTTATAAAAGAGATACGCTTTTCCGAAAGTTGCATAAATAAGAGCCATCGCAAAAGATGAAATATTTAGATTATTGACAACTGAAATTTTGTTTGGATCTGAAGTTTCACTGGAAAAAATCAAATAAGAAGTGATAACAAAGCTCATTATGGCTATTGGCATAAATGCAAATGCAGTGGCTTTCCATAGGTTTCCCAACTTTGATTTTTCATCATCAAAAAAGTAATCCAGTGTCACGCCAATTGTTACTGCTAAAGTGAAAAACAACAACACACCATCTTTCACAAAAAAGTATAGTGTTGCATCTTTAGGCTCATTATATAAAGAAACCCCAATATCTACCCAAAGTTGCATAAGACCGAAAACCACGATCAGTATCGTCCAGTAAACTCCTTTGCCGATGCATATTACCATGATTGAGTATCCTTTGATCTAACGTAATATATACGACACCATTTGTCGTATAAAAAAATCGCATTGTCGTATAATCATTTTTGATTAAAGTTATCTTATTGTTTTCAATGGTTAGATTGTAAGGTAAGGCGACATATCATGCAAACAAATACGACATCGGCGCAGCCCAAAAAACTACTCGACCAAGTCCGTGACAAGATTCGTTTCAAGCACTACAGCCTGAGCACGGAAAAAACCTATATCGCCTGGATTAGGCAGTTTATTTTGTACCATCACAAGCGCCATCCCTTGGAAATGGGGGCGCTTGAGGTAGAGGCGTTTTTAACCTATTTGGCTACGCAACGGCATGTATCCAGCTCTACCCAAAATCAAGCGTTGTCGGCGATTTTGTTTTTGTACCGCGAGGTATTGGCTGTGGATTTATCGTGGCTGGATAATTTTGAGCGTTCGAAAAAGCCCCGGCGTTTGCCTGTGGTGCTCACGATTCAGGAAATACAGGCTCTGTTGCATGAGGCTTCCGGTGCGCCTGAGCCGATTTGTTTGATCATTAAGTTATTGTACGGCACCGGTATGCGGTTGATGGAGGCGGTGCGGTTACGGGTGAAAGATGTTGATCTGGAACGCAAGGAAGTTATTGTGCGTGACGGTAAGGGCGGTAAGGATCGGGTGACTATGTTGCCGGAAAGCCTGGTGGAATCGATGCGCACTCAGCTTGCGTTGCGCCGGGTCTGGCACGAGCAGGATGTTGTTTTGGGTAAGGTCGATGTGTGGTTGCCGGATGCGCTGGCGATCAAGTATCCTAACGCTTCAAAAGAATGGGGTTGGCAATATGTGTTTGCCGCCAAAAATTATTCAGTCGATCCACGCAGAAAATCGGAACGCCGTCATCATGTTGAAGAAAAACAGGTGCAACGCTATGTCAAACTGGCTGCTCAAACGGCAGGCATCGCCAAGCCGACGAGCCCGCATACTTTACGGCACAGCTTTGCGACGCACATCTTGCAGTCGGGTTACGACATTCGTACTGTACAAGAATTGCTGGGGCATAGCGATGTCGCCACGACCATGATTTATACCCACGTGTTAAACAAAGGCGGCAAAGGCGTGGTGAGTCCGCTGGATCGGTTGTAGCGTACATCGAAAGAATTTCCTCACCCTAGCCCTCTCCAGCAGGAGAGGGAACAATAGCGCCGAATTTGAGTATGGTATGCCGTTAAAGTTAAGCGGTTATCGGTAAGGATATGGTCAGTAATAACTTCCCGATATTGAACGGATGAAATTTTTCCGTTCGCCCTGAGCCCTTCGGCTACGCTCAGGAGAGCCTTGTCGAAGCCTGTCATGAGCTTGTCGAATGGGGTGGGCGGAAAAATTTCGCCCTACCGCGTCAAGCCGATCATGCTTCGACAGGCTCAGCACGAACGGCTTGACGACCGGAAATAGTGATTTCGGGAAGTTATTTTTAACCAAATCCTAAGTTATTTACCGTTAGTAGTGTCCAATCGCTTTACAACCCCGATTCCCAACAACAAAACCAAGGCCCCCCACAATAAACTCGGCACCAGCCAAAACCAGTTCTGGTAAAAAGTGGCCGGCGGGTTTTTCAGGTAAGGCACTTCGTATAAGCCTGTCCAAGCTTGATGTATCGGCGAACGTTCCAGGATTTCTCCCGATGCCAGCGATACCGTGGATATGCCGGTATTGGTGACGCGAAGTACCGGGCGGCGGAACTCCACGCCGCGGGCCAGGGTCATGTACATGTGTTGGTAGGGTTCCTGCCATGCGCCGTACCAGGAATCATTGGTCGCATTGACGATGAACTGCGCGCCGAGTTCCGCCAGCGAATGGGTAAATCCGGGGAACAGGCTTTCGTAGCAGATTTGCGCGCCCATTTTATAGCCGTTCCAGCGCAGTAATTCGGTCGGGCCGTGGCCTCGTGCGAAATGTCCGGTGGGCGGCAGCCATTTGCGGATTTCCGGGAAAATCTGTTCGCCGGGGATGTATTCGCCGAAAGCCAGCAGGATCGATTTGCTGTAATGCGGCGGCACGATCTGACCGTCCTTGTTCAACACGAACAGGGAATTGGTAATCAGTCGGGATTTCTCATCAATGCTGTAAGCGCCGGTAATCAGCGGCAGTTGCCGGTCTTGGAGAAACTGCGCCAGCGCTACCGGGTAGTCGTCGGATTTAAATCGCTCGCCCAGCAATGCCGGGAATGCGGTTTCAGGCCACATCGCGAAGTCGATTTTGGCGTTTTGGTGAGCGCTGAGCGCGTTATCGGTCAGCGTGGTATAGCGGTTGAAGATTTCTTTGCCGTAGCCTTTGCCTAATTCTGCGGCCAGTTTCTCCGCGTTATCGATATAGGCTTGAATCAGCAAAACTTTAAACGACGCATCCGGTTGCGGGAGTCTGTTTTTAAGCCAGAGGCCGCCGACATTCAGCAAGGTAAAACCGGTAACGACAGTCGCCAGGATGATTTTTCCGGCGCTTTGTTTGCGCTTTTCCCAGGCAATATACAGCGGCAGGTTGCAGAGTAGTGTCGCTGCGCTCAGTCCGCTAAAACCGATCACTTCCGCCCAATGGTAAACGGGGATGTTTGCGCCATACCAGGAGTAACCGAAGTTCCAGTCGAACAGTGTCAGCGAGTAAGCTTCGCAAAGAATGGTGATCAGCGCCATCAGCCACAACGAAAGCCGTGGTGACCATTGGAATTTCTTTCGGCCCCAAAACCACAGTGCGCCGGCCAGCGGTACGAACAAGTGGGCTATCAAGCCGTAGACTACCATGCCGACGGCCGCTATAGGCCAGTCCAGATGGGCAAATTCATGCAGTAGGTAAGTGACCCAGTTAAAGCCGATCAGCGTGAAAACGAACGAGGTGATCATGCCGCCAAGCAAAACGCTTTTTAGGCTGGTTTGCCGATTCCAGAAAATCCATAATGGAACGAAACAGAATAGCGAAGCCCAAGGCGGGAAGGGGATGTAACTGGTGCCGATCAGGATGCCGGACAGGATGGGGAGTAGCCAGGGTTTAAGATTGCCGGGTGTAACGCTGTTCATGGTGTTAAAGGTCGTGATGTGATTATGCGGGAGTTACGCTAGTTCCCAAGCTCCGGCTTGGGAATTCGAGAGACGAAGCTCTAGCTTCGCGAGACGGGAAGCTAGAGCTTCCAAGACTGGGTTCCCAAGCTTGGAGCTTGGGAACCAGCACAAAACCAGACCAAACCAGCAATTTTCCTGGGGTCGTTATATTTTTCCGCCTACTCTGCATTCCGCACCGCTGGAGCGGTACTGGATGCGTTTCCACGCCGGAGCATGGGAACGATAAATATGTATACCTTAGCCGCCATGAATCTCCGCATGTAACGCGCGGTATTCGTCGGTCAGCTTATGATTGGGGACAAAATGCACCAGCGGTTTCGATTCGGTGTGCGATTCCCTGACCTTGACCGATGGCGAGATCATTGCGGCCAGCACCGGCAGTCCTTCGGCAATTAGCTCTTCGACTATCTGGCGGGGCATATTGGCTTGTTTTTGGTATTGGTTGACGATGATGCCTTCAACTTCAAGATTGTGATTATGGTCGGCTTTAACCTCTGCGACCACCTGCATCAGAGAATACAGGGCTTCCCTGGCAAAGGTGTCGCAATCGAAAGGGATCAGGCATTTGCCGGCCGCGATTAACGCCGACTGGCTGTAAAAGTTCAGGATCGGCGGGGTGTCCATATAGATTTCATCGAAACCTTCGAGCTTTTCCAGCGCCTCTTTCAATTTGAAGATTTTCATCCGCGATTCCAATCGGCTTTGCAACGGTTCAAGCTCGGGGTGGGATGGAATGACGAACAAATTGGGGAACGGGGTCTCATGTATCGCGCTTTCCAAGCCGGAACCGGATGAACCGCCGCCAAACAGGGACAGGCTCAGCGTATCTTTGAAGAAGTGGGCAATCGTCTTGTCGCTATCGCTGACTTTTTCGCCGAGCAGGTATTGCGTTGAATTGCCCTGAACATCAAGGTCGATGACTAAGGTACGCTTACCTTCAACGGCACTGATGGCGGCTAAGTTGCACGTAATAGTCGATTTGCCGACGCCGCCTTTCTGGTTGAAAATGACTCTGCGCATGTTATCCCCGTTAAATCAAATAGTTGAAAGCCGCATTATAAGCCTTGGACCGCTAATATCAAATACGGATAAAGGTTTTGCCGTGGCATTGCGGACATTCGGGAATTTCGCTCGGTGTTTTGAACGCGATTTCCTTGCCGCAGTCGTCGCAGATAAAAGTTCCCGGCACGGTAATGTCGCCGCTGTGATAGGTGTGCGCTTTCGCTAATTGTTCAATTTTTGCCAGTTCCAGGCGGGTTTTATCGGCAAGGCTTAAAAAGGCGTCCAGCGTGAAGTTTTCAATCAACTCAATATCGAATTTAAACCATTCGGATAAAGACTCCTTGTCTTCCTCAGCAGACAAACCATGCGCCGCATGCTCGATGTCGCGTTTAACAAACTCTGAAACCCTGTCCAATTCCTCACTGGTCAAATCACTGTCTTTTCCGGTTTTTTCTTTTGATATTTCCAGCGCTTCGGCAAACGAATGCAGCGTATCTTCCATGGTTTCATGGAGATGCTTCATAAAATCGGTATAGGCGGTGACAAGTTTGTTTTTATTCATAAGGGTTGGGCTCCTGAAAATGGCGCTTTAGATTTAAGCAACTGTACGGTATTCTAACGCTTTTGACTGGTAAAAGACGAGAAGGATGCAAGAAAATTATAAGCCGTTGGCAATCGAGCAAGAAGTACAGGCCGCCTGGGACGCTTCGGGCGTGTTTAATGTGTCGGAATCGTCTACACAGGAAAAGTATTATTGCTTGTCCATGTTCCCTTATCCGAGCGGCAAGCTGCACATGGGGCATGTCCGTAACTATACCATCGGCGACGTGATCAGCCGCTACCAGCGCATGTTGGGCAAGAATGTGATGCAGCCTATGGGCTGGGACGCGTTCGGCTTGCCGGCGGAAAATGCCGCGATGCAGCATGGCGTACATCCGGCCGACTGGACCTACAGCAACATCGACTATATGCGCGACCAGCTCAAGCGGCTGGGTTTCGGCTATGACTGGAAGCGCGAACTGGCCACCTGCAATCCGCATTATTATAAGTGGGAGCAATGGTTTTTCCTGAAGCTGCTGGAAAAAGGCCTGGTTTACAAAAAAACCGCGCCGGTCAACTGGTGTCCGCATGACATGACCGTTCTGGCTAACGAGCAGGTTATCGACGGTTGCTGCTGGCGTTGCGACACGCAGGTTGAGCGCAAGGAAATCGCCCAATGGTTCTTGAAAATCACCGCCTACGCGGATGAATTGCTCGCCTCGCTGGAAACGCTGGACGGCTGGCCGGAACAGGTCAAAACCATGCAGGCCAACTGGATAGGGCGTTCCGAAGGCGTGGAGATGAATTTCTCTGTGCCTGGGTCGGATCAGCCTTTGAGCATCTACACCACGCGCCCCGATACCTTGATGGGCGTGACCTATCTGGCCGTGGCGGCGGAACATCCGCTGGCGCTGAAAGCCGCGGAAACCAATGCTGAAATCAGCGCATTTATCGATGACTGCAAGATGATGGAAACTTCGGAAGCGGCCATGGAAACCATGGAAAAGCGCGGTATCGATTCCAGCATCAAGGCGCTGCATCCGATCACCGGCGAACAAGTTCCGGTCTGGATCGCCAATTTCGTGTTGATGGGTTACGGCACCGGCGCGGTGATGTCCGTTCCTGCTCATGATCAACGCGATTTTGAGTTTGCTCTTAAGTACGGCATTGCTATCAAACAGGTGATTTTTGCCAAAGACGGCGGAGACGATGATTGTTCGGAGCAGGCTTACACGGTAAAAGGCGTGTTAAAGAATTCGGGCGCATTTGACGGGTTAACGTCTGAACAAGCTTTTGCAGCCATTTCCGAAACGCTGGAAAAAGACCAAAAAGGCCAGCGCAAAACCAATTTCAGGTTGCGCGACTGGGGTGTTTCCCGTCAGCGTTACTGGGGCGCGCCGATCCCGGTCATTTATTGCGACGACTGCGGCACGGTTCCGGTTCCCGAGCGGGATTTGCCGGTCGAGCTGCCCAGGGATGTCGTGCTGGACGGTTCGCAATCGCCTTTGGTCGCTCATCCGACTTTTTCCCATACGACTTGTCCGACATGCGGTAAAGCAGCGCGCCGGGAAACCGATACCTTCGATACCTTTATGGAATCGTCCTGGTATTTTGCGCGGTTCGCCGGTAATAACCCGGACAGCATGCTCGATCAAAGCGCCAAATACTGGCTGCCGGTCGATCATTATATCGGCGGCATCGAACACGCTATATTGCATTTGTTGTATGCGCGGTTTTACACCAAGCTGATGCGCGATGAAGGTTTGCTGATTTGCGACGAGCCGTTTAAAAGGTTGCTGACCCAAGGCATGGTGCTCAAAGACGGCAGCAAAATGTCCAAATCCAAGGGCAACACGGTTGATCCGCAAGGCCTGATCGATCAATACGGCGCGGATACCGTGCGTCTGTTCATCATGTTTGCAGCGCCGCCGGAGCAATCGCTGGAATGGTCCGACAGCGGCGTGGAAGGCGCGTTCCGTTTCCTGAAACGGCTCTGGAAACAGGCTTACCAGCATTGCGATGCCGGTGGTTCTAAAGCGCCGCTGGATAAGCAGGCGTTAACCGCAGAGCAACAGGCGGTGCGCCGCCAGCTCCATCTGGCTATCCAGAAAGCAACCGACGATTTCGGCAGGCGCTATACCTTTAATACCGTGATTGCCGCAAACATGGAGCTGATCAACACCTTGTCAAAGTTTGTCGATGATTCGGACAACGGCAAGGCGATCAGGCAGGAGGTTTTGGAAGCCATTGTGCTGATGTTGTCGCCGATAGTGCCGCATATCTGCCATCAACTGTGGCTGGATCTGGGCCATCAGCAGGCGGTGGTCAGCGCGTCATGGCCCGAGGTCGATGCAACGGCATTGGAACAGGACGCCCTGGAGCTGGTGCTACAGGTGAACGGCAAGTTGCGCAGTAAGATGTCGGTATCAATCAACGCATCTAAAGACGAAATAGAGGCAATGGCGCTGAGTGACGAACATGTGATGCGCTTTATTGAAGGCCAGCCGATCAAAAAGGTGATAATTGTGCCGAAAAAATTGGTCAATATTGTTGTTTAAGGGGAGCCTGTGTTAACAAAAAAAGCAGCCATCTTTGTTATGGCTTTGTTATTGAGCGCTTGCGGGTATCATTTGCGGGGCGCTATTCAATTGCCTGAAAATATGAAAAGTATTTATGTCGAGGGCGGGTCCGGGGCTCTGCTCGAACAATTCAAACAGGTTATGAAGGCGTCTTCTGCCCAGCTTTCAAATTCCCGTACTGGGGCGGGTATTGTTATCAAGATATTTAACGAGGACTTTAACCGGCGCGTGTTGTCGCTGAGCTCCAGAGGCAAGTCCAACGAGTTTGAACTCAATTACCGGCTGGACTATGAATTCGCCAATGCGAAGGATGTCACGTTGATGGAGAGGCAGTCGGTTGAAATCAAGCGCGACTATTACAACGATCAGCAATATATTATTGCCAAAGATAATGAAGAAACCGGGATACGCAACGAAATGTACCAGCAGGCGGTGCAGACCATCGTCAATCGCGCCAGGGTGGTATTAGAGTCAGGCGCGAAATAATATGCGGCTCAAGCCTGAGCAAATGGCTGCGGCGTTGCAAAAGGATTTGGCGCCGGTTTATTTTATTAGCGGCGATGAATCGTTGCAGCTTGGCGAGGTGGCGGATGCGATCAGGGCGGCGGCGCGAAAAGCCGGTTATGACAGTCGCGACGTTTTGGTTGCCGACGCCGGGTTTTCATGGAATGAATTAATGGAGTCGGCAGGTTCATTATCTATTTTTGCCGATAAAAAGATTATCGATTTAAGGCTGCCCACCGGTACGCCGGGTACCGACGGTGCGAAAGCTCTGATCGACTACTGTGAGCGCGTGCCGGAAGATACGCTGCTGCTGATTACCGCAGCAAAACTGGCCGGCGCCTCCTTAAAATCGCGCTGGTTTCAGGCTTTGGATAAGGTTGGCTGCGTTATTCAGGTCTGGCCGTTAGAGGGACAGGATTTAATCCGCTGGTTGCAGCAAAGAATGCAGCGGCGCGGGTTACAGGCGGAAATGGAAGGAATAAAGATATTGGCTTCCAGGATTGAAGGCAATCTGCTGGCCGCCGCCCAGGAAATAGAAAAACTTTATGTATTATACGGCGCCGGACAGTTAAGCAATCAGCAGATTTTTGATGTGGTGGCCGACAGCTCCAGGTTTGACGTGTTTAAGCTGATGGATGGCGTACTGGCAGCCAGGGTAGGCAGAATCTTAAAGATATTGTCCGGTTTGCGTTCGGAAGGCATCGCGGCCCCTGTGGTGTTATGGGCTGTGACGCGTGAAGCTAGGGCGTTGATCAGGATTAAGCAGGCGTTGGCTCAGGGGCAAAACAGGGCGCTGGTTTTTAAAAACAATCAAATTTGGGACAAGCGCCAGCAGCTGGTTAGTGACGCATTGAGCAGGTTGACGGATGGCGATCTCAACAGTATTTTAGTCTTGAGTGCAAAAGCTGATCGGCAGATTAAAGGCCGGCAGCAAGGCGAACCCTGGGAAACGCTGCTGGATATTTGCTTGATGTTTGGGCTAAAGGCTAAAGGCTAAAAATTTGAAATACGCCTTAATTAAATGCAAGCTTTTTTCGCCCTTCGCCCTTCGCCCTTCGCCCTTCGCCCTTCGTCTTTTGTTTTTCTTCTCTTATGGCAAATACAATTTAAACCTGGCTCCGCCGAACTGACTATTATTGTCGGTTACAATAAATCCGTGCTTATCGTCTTTGACATGTAATTGTGCAATGGTCTCGGTAAAAAACAAGCCCAGTCCGGTATTGCCGGTAGCCAGATCAACTTGGTGGAGTTGTTTATAGTCGGGCGACATCAGGTTTTCCGGATAGCCTTTGCCGTCGTCTTCAATACAAAAAACAATATAATCATCTTCTTCTGAGGCGGAAATCAGAACCTTGCTTTTGCAATAGCGCTGTGCGTTATTGACCAGCGTGCAGAGGGCGTTGCTGATCATCGCGCTGTCGCAATAACAAAACAGGTCGCCGTGGCATTCGGTAATGAGTTGAACATTGCCCAAAGATAATAAGGTGGATTGCTGGGCGACAATGTCCTCCAATATATCGGCGGCGCTATGCTCGTCTACACTTAGGCTGAATTGGGATAAATCAATTTTATAAAGTGTCAGTAACTGCATGAGGCTATTGTTCATGCGGTTGGTTTCAAATTCCAGTTGTCTGAATTCCGTGGGTTTTGGGTCCTGATAGATGTTTTCAAGCTGACCGACCAGAGCTCGAAGAGCTGTCAATGAATTCTTTATGTCATGCACTGAAGAGGCCAGAATGGCGGGAAAACCGATTGAAAGCATATGGGTATTAGACATTTTGGCGGCTTATTGGTTAGATTTATTTTGAATAGTGTCCAGTTCTACTTGAAGGCCACCGATTTGATTGTGAGGTATGCCTATCTGAACGCCTTTATTGATATAGGTTTGAGCGCTGATGATTTTTTCCGGGTCGGGCTTAGATGTTTTAAGATCGTGAATAATGATTTTTATCAGGTTTAACAGGACCGTCTGGTTGCTAGGCATTTTGGCAATCGCTTGTTTAAAAACCTCTAGGGCGCCCTTAACGTTACCTTCCTGGAACAAGCTGACGCCTCTATTGTTGATGTCGACCAATTCTTTCTTTATCTGCCGAATCAGTGTTTCTGCGTAGTTTTCGCCGATAATGGCGTCGCATAGGGTTACAATGTCTTTGATAAAAAGCTTGTCATCAATATTGGTTTTAACCAAATCGTTAAGAATTTCATCGCAAGTTTCGTTGTTTCCATTCAGATAAAAAGTTTTTGCCATTTCCAGGCGAAGCTCGCGGGAAATCTGTTTGTTAAACTGTTGGTTCAGTTTCACTGTTTTTTCGTGGGCCTGTTGAGCCAGCGCTTTGTTGCCTTTTGCCTGATGAATTTCGGTTTCCAGCAGGGAAGCTCTAAGTTTTGCTTCAGGATCATTGTGAAACTGCTGATTCAGTTCGTACAGTATTTTCAGCGCCTCGTCGGATGCGTTGCTTTTTAAGTAAACGTTGGCCAATCCTGAATAGTCGCCGGATGACCGGTGTATAGAGTTTTTGCCCAGTTTGATCGTCGCTGTATAAGCTTTTTTGGCAACCGGGAGGTTTTCGGTTTTATCGGCCAGCGACGCCAGTTTTTTTTGTCTTAAGATGGACATCGGCGAAAGCGTAACAGCCGAATTAAGTGAAGATACCGCATGCTCATCGTTACCCATGGCTTCGTGCGCTTTAACCAGCCAGTCGTAAGCTTCCAGCATCATCGGATATTGCTCAATAAGGTCCTGAAATGTCTTGATGGCTTGGTCGAAATCGCCGAGAAAAAAAGCCACAACACCCAAGCCCAATCTGGCCCAAGGGAGTTCCCGTTCATGTAGAATATTCCGATAAATTTTCTCAGCCGTTTTAAAATCCCCAACCTTAACGGTCAGTTCGGCATGCAGCTTTAATAATTGCATGCGCATTTTTTTGTCATCTTGTTGGAGCAGCCTTTCGCAATTCTGTATGGCTTGGTAGAGATTGCCGTTGTCTATTTCATTTTCAATGCAGGCCAGGTATGTCTTGCGGGCGTGGCATCTTTCAATACGGTTTAATAATTGCAGCCGGTTAAAAGGTTTAATCAGATACTCGTCGGGCTTGTTGTCGATGGTGCTAAGCACCATCTCCAGGCGCTGTTCAAAAGTGACCATGATAAAGATGGCGTTAACCGGCAATAGCTTAAGATACCGGGCTTCTTCCAGAACCTGTTGGCCGTTTTTGCCTTTGGGTAGGTTGTAATCGCAGAGCACGATATCGAACCGGTTAATTTTCATCGCGGTGAGCGCATTAACACCGGATTCCGTCTCGACAATAAACTGGGCGTTAAATAAACCCAGAATATGTTTAATGGTTTCGCGCATGATCGCTTGATTTTCGACGACCAATATTTTTTTTGATGAGAGGTTTATTGCCATAAGGGATTATTTAACCTTATATTTCATCCGTTTGAATTGGGCTTGAGAAATAATGAGTCCTTAGTCTTAGTGCCTCAGGCTGTCCTTTATATTATGCGCCGAACAGTCCAGAATAGCGGAAAACCGATTGGCGGCATGTGAATATTAGACCTTTTGGCGGCTTATTGGTTAGATTTATTTTGAATGGTGTCCAGCTCTGCTTGAAGGCCGCCGATTTGGTTGTGCGGTATGCCTATTTGAACGGCTTTATTGATATAGGCTTGAGCGCTGATGATCTTTTCCGGGTTGGTTTTAGATGTTTTAAGATCGTGAATGATGATTTTTATCAGGTTTAACAGGACCGTTTGGTTGCTAGGCATTTTGGCAATGGCTTGTTCGAAAACCGTTAGAGCGCCTTTAATGTTACCTTCTTGAAACAGGCTGACGCCTTTGTTGTTGATGTCGACCAATTCTTTTTTTATGTGTTGGATCAATGATTCGGCATAGCTTTCGCCGATAATGGCGTCGCATAGGGTTACGATGTCTTTGATGAAGGACTTGTCGTCAATATTGGTTCTAACTAAATCGTTAAGAATTTCATCGCAAGTTTCGTTGTCTCCGTTCAGATAAAAAGCCTTCGCCATTTCCAGGCGAAGCTCCCGGGAAATCTGTTTGTTAAACTGTTCGTTCAGTTTAACTGTTTTTCCATAGGCCTGCTCGGCCAGCGCCGAATTGCCTTTTGTCTGATGAATCTCGGCTTCCAGCAGGGAGGCTCTAAGTTTTGCCTCAGGGTCATTGTGAAACTGCTGATTCAGTTCGTACAGTATTTTCAGCGCCTCGTTGGCGGCGTTGCTTTTTAAGTAAACGTTGGCCAAGCCCGCATAGTCGGCGGATGACCGGTGTATAGAGTTTTTGCCCAGTTTGATCGTCGCTGTGTAGGCTTTTTTAGCAACCGGGAGGTTTTCGGTTTTATCGGCCAGCAACGCCAGTTTTTTTTGTCTTAAGATGGACATCGGCGAAAGCGTAACGGCCGAATTAAGTGAAGATACCGCATGCTCGTCGTTACCCATCGATTCGTGTGTTTTAACCAGCCAGTCGTAAGCTTCCAGCATCATCGGGTACTGCTCGATAAGATCCTGGAAAGTCTTGATGGCTTGGTCATAATAGCCGAGAAAGAAAGCCACTACGCCCAAGCCCAATCTGGCCCAGGGAAGTTCCCGTTCATGCAGAATGTCTTGATAAGTTTCCTCGGCTTTTTTAAAGTTTCCAACCTTAAGGGCCAGTTCGGCATACATTTTTAATAATTGCATGCGCATTTTTTTATCATCCAGTTGCAGCAGCTTTTCGCAATTATATATAGCCTTGTATAGATTGCCGCTGTCTATTTCATTTTCAACGCTGGTCAGGTATGTTTTACGGGAATAGCATCTTTCGATACGGTTTAATAGTTGCAGCCGGTTAAAAGGTTTAATCAGGTAGTCGTCGGGCTTGTTGTCGATGGCGCTAAGCACCATCTCCAGGCTCTGTTCGCAAGTGACCATGATAAAGATGGCGTTGACCGGCAATAATTTAAGATGCCTGGCTTCTTCCAGAACCTGTTGACCGTTTTTTCCTCTGAGCAGATTGTAGTCGCAGAGCACAATATCAAACTTGTCAATTCTCATCGCAGTGATTGCGTTGATGCCGGATTCCGCTTCAACAATAAACCGGGCGCCAAACGAACCCAGAATATGTTTAATGGTTTCGCGCATGATCGCTTGATCTTCGACAACCAATATTTTTTTTGATGCCAGGTTTATTGCCATAAGGAATTACTTAATCTGATATTCAATCTGTCTTATTCGGGCTTGAAAAAAACCAATGCGTCCCAATATTGGCGTTAATCTTATAATTAATCAGGATTAATAAACATGACTGTTGAAGCAAAAAAAGAAACATTAGGCTTTGAAACCGAAGTTAAGCATCTGCTGCATTTAATGATTCATTCGTTATATAGTAACAAGGAAATTTTCTTACGGGAATTGATTTCCAATGCGTCGGATGCGGCGGACAAGCTGCGCTTTGAGGCGCTGTCCAATGACGGTTTGTACGAAGGCGATAGCGAGTTGAAAATTCGCCTGGAATACGACAAAGACAAACGCACTATTACCATCATCGATAATGGCATCGGCATGACCCGTGCGGAAGTTCAGGAACATATCGGCACCATTGCGAAATCGGGCACCAAACAGTTTTTTCAAGCATTAACCGGCGACCAGGCCAAAGACAGCGAATTGATCGGCCAGTTCGGCGTGGGTTTTTATTCAGCGTTCATCGTTGCCGACAAAGTGACCTTAACCACCCGCAAGGCCGGCGCCGACAAGAGCGAAGGCGTGCGCTGGGAATCTGCGGGCGAGGGCGATTACACGCTCGAATCGGTGGAAAAAATCCAACGCGGCACCGAGATTGTACTGCATTTGAAAGAAGACGAAAGCGAGTTCCTGGACGGCTACCGCATTCGCTCTATCGTCAGAAAATTCTCCGATCATATTTCCCTGCCTATTGTGATGGACAAAGAAGTTCCGCCATCTATGGGTGAAGAAGGCATTGATGAAAAGCCGACGGAAATCGTCGAAGAGACCGTCAATTCGGCTTCCGCATTGTGGACTAAAGCCCGTCAGGACATTACCGATGAGGCTTATAACGAATTTTACAAGCACGTAGGGCACGATTTCCAAGACCCGTTAACCCATGTGCACAGCAAAGTGGAAGGCACCAATGAATATACTTTGCTGCTTTATGTGCCGTCGCGCGCGCCGTTCGACCTGTGGGACAGGGACGCCAAGCACGGGGTAAAACTGTACATCCGCAAAGTGTTCATTACCGACGATGCCGAGCAGCTGATGCCGCGCTATTTGCGCTTTATCAGGGGGATTATCGATGCGAACTCACTGCCGCTGAACGTATCGCGGGAAATCCTGCAACAGAGCAAGCAAATCAGCGCTATCAAGTCGGGCGCAATCAAGAAAGTGTTGGGCACGCTGGAGGATTTGGCCAAGACTGAACCGGAAAAATATGAGAAATTCTGGTCTCAATTCGGCCCGGTCATCAAGGAAGGCCCGATTGAAGATCACGCCAATAAAGAGCGTGTCGCCAAATTGCTGCGTTTCGCTTCAACCTATGCCGATACCGACAAACAGGACGTTACGCTGGAAGCTTATGTCGGCCGAATGAAAGAAGGGCAGGACAAGATTTACTATGTCACCGCAGACACTTTCTCGGCCGCTAAAAACAGTCCGCACCTGGAGATTTTCCGCAAGAAAGGCATAGAAGTCTTGTTGTTGTCTGACCGTATCGACGAATGGTTGGTGTCTAACCTGGACGAATTCGACGGTAAGCATCTCCAGTCTGTCGCTAAAGGCGATCTGGACCTGGGCGTTTTGGACGCCGAAGAGGACAAAGAAGCGCAGGAAGAAGTGAACAAGGATTTTGAAACCGTGTTGAAGCAGATTAAAGACGTGCTGGCCGATAAAGTCAGCGAAGTGCGTTTGAGTCATCGTTTGACCGAATCGCCCGCCTGTCTGGTGGCCGACGTTTACGGCATGAGCCTGAACATGGAAAGAATTATGAAGGAAGCCGGACAAGGTTTGGGCATGGGAATGGGCAGAAAGCCGATCTTCGAGCTCAACCCGACCCATCCGCTGGTGGTTAAAATGAAAGAAGAGCAAGACGACAGCCGTTTTGCCGATTTGACCCATATCCTGTTCGATCAAGCCATACTCAGCGAAGGCGGACAGCTGGATGATCCGGCGGCTTTTGTGCATAAATTGAACGGTTTATTGCAGGGCTTGTTGCATTAATCATTAAGAAACAAAAAAAGGCTGGAGAATATCCGGCCTTTTTTATGTGTGATGGTGCTGCATTGCTTGTCAGTTTTTAACTGAAGACGCACTTTATCTGGCTTGTAAGTATGAACGGCAACTATAGTAATGGTATTTTATGGCGTATCCCCCCTTTTGTACCGTACACAAAACAATGAATGAAAGTTAATGAGTAACAACCGGATCACTATTTTCGGCGAGGTGCTGTTCGATCATTTTCCCGATGGCAGTTGCGTGTTGGGTGGGGCGCCGTTTAACGTCGCTTGGCATCTTCACGCTTTTGGCCAGGAGCCGTTTTTTATCAGCCGGGTTGGCCAGGATCGGCTGGGCGATTCCATTCGCTCGGCCATGCAGTCATGGGGCATGGATTTGTCGGGCTTGCAACTGGATCGGGCCTATCCGACCGGGACCGTGCAGGTCTCTATCGAACAGGGCGAACCGAGTTATGCGATCGTGCCGGAACAGGCTTACGATTTTATCGCCGCCGATGAATTGGCAACTGCGCAATCCGGCGGCTTGCTTTATCACGGCACCCTGGCCCTGCGTCATGCTGACTCCAGGCGGACTCTGGAGACATTGAAAGCGCGGCATAAAGGCACGTTATTTATGGATGTTAATTTGCGCGCGCCCTGGTGGAATAAAGCTGAAGTGCTAAAGCGGGTTGGCGATGCCGATTGGGTCAAACTGAACCAGCATGAGTTACAGGCGCTGCATTCGACAACCGGCGACATGAGTGCCGATATGCGGGCGTTTCGAGCGGAGTACGGTTTGACCGGATTGGTTGTGACTTGCGGCGAGCAGGGGGCGATGGCTGTGGATGCGAGCGGCGAAGTTGTTGCCGTCGCGCCGGTTGACGCCTTGGCAGTGGTTGATACGGTCGGCGCCGGAGACGCTTTCGCCGCGGTGTTATTGCTCGGGATCAATCAGGGCTGGCCGTTGTCGCTGACGATGGAGCGGGCGCAGGCTTTTGCTTCGGCGTTGGTCGTCCAACGCGGTGCAACGGTGCAGGATCCTCGGTTCTATCGGTCGTTTGTGAATTTATGGGCGTTGGAGGCGGTGAAATAACTCCGCAAGACAAGTCAGCGTAGCGCCAATCAAACGGTGTTTTAATGCTTCAATGTACATTCATTTAAAAAGCCGGGATAATTCCCAGCCTTCAATGCACTCATCGTTTTTATGGACTTCAAATTAATCAATACGGACGGCCATGCGCGGCGCGGCCAGCTTAAGTTTGCCCGCGGCATCGTGGAAACCCCGATTTTTATGCCGGTCGGCACTTATGGGACGGTTAAGGCGCTGACACCCGATGAGCTGACCGGCATCGGTGCGCAGATTATTCTCGGCAATACCTTTCATTTAATGCTCCGTCCCGGCATGGATGTGGTCAAGGCGCACGGCGATTTGCATGATTTTATGCGCTGGGACAAGCCGATATTGACCGACTCCGGCGGCTTTCAGGTATTCAGTCTGGGCGCGTTAAGAAAAATCACTGAAAAAGGCGTGACCTTCAAATCGCCGATCAACGGCAGTTCCATTTTTATGGGGCCTGAAGAGTCGATGCAGGTGCAGCGCGATTTGGGTTCGGACATCGTGATGATTTTCGATGAATGCACGCCGTATCCTGCGACGGTCCATGAGGCGGCCGAGTCGATGCGCCTGTCGTTGCGTTGGGCGGCGCGCAGCAAGGCGGCCCATGAAGGCAATGCGTCGGCTTTGTTCGGCATTGTGCAGGGCGGGATGTACGAGCACCTGCGCAAGGAATCGATAGCCGGTCTGGTGGACATCGGTTTTGACGGCTATGCGATCGGCGGCCTGTCGGTCGGCGAACCCAAGGAAGAGATGATGGCGACGCTGGATGTAGTGCATCCCAAAATGCCGGTCGATAAGCCTCGCTATTTGATGGGTGTGGGTACGCCGGAAGATTTGGTGGAGGCGGTCAGGCGCGGTATCGATATGTTCGATTGCGTGATGCCGACCCGCAACGCCCGCAACGGCCATCTTTTTACCACGTTCGGCGTGGTGAAAATCAGGAACAGCCAGTATGAGTTCGATACCGGTCCTCTGGACGAGTCCTGCGGCTGCTATACCTGCAGGAATTTTTCCAGAGCCTATTTGCGGCATCTGGATAAATGCAAGGAAATGTTGGGTTCAAGGCTCAATACCATTCATAACCTTTATTATTACCTGAACCTGATGCAAGGCTTGCGCGATGCGATTGAAAGGCAAGAGCTGGATATTTTTGTCAAGCAATTTTACCAACAACGAGGAAAAGCCGTGCCGACTGTGGCATAATGGCAAACTTTTTAGTGTAGCTGCTCAGTAGTTGCAAAATAGAATGCGGATTTAAAAACGTGTCATCCGTATTTATTATCCATAGGACTAATATCCGCTGAATAGCCGTTTTTTATAACATAATTATTTTAATAACAATAATCCCGAGGATCACCATGAGTTTTTTAATTTCCGACGCTGTAGCCGCAGCTGCTCCCGCCGCCCAACAACCCGGCATTGAAGGCATGATATTCCCGCTGGGCATATTGGTGTTTTTTTATTTTTTGTTTCTGCGTCCGCAATCCAAGCGCGCGAAAGAGAAAAAACAAATGCTTGCCACGATTAATAAAGGTTCTGAAGTGGTCACTTCGGGCGGGATTTTGGGCAAGGTCGTCGATTTGGATGAGAATTTCGTCAAGCTCGAGATCTGCGACAATACCTTTATTCAAGTACAGCGGCACAGTATCGAGAACATGATGCCGAAGGGAACTTACAAAGCGATAACCAAAAAAGTCGCTAAAGTTTAATGTCATTGCGCGTAGGATGGGTAGAGCATTGCGAAACCCATCGTATAGACGATTGATTATGATGGGTTTCGGCTGCCGCCTCTACCCATCCTACGACATAGTTGAATTGTTGGAATAACACATGCAAAACCATTATCCACTTTGGAAAAATCTATTGGTCCTGATCGTTTTTGCGGTCGGGATTATTTACTCGTTGCCGAATTTGTACGGCGACGATCCTTCTGTCCAGGTGTCATCGACACGCGCTGTCAAATTGGCGCAGGAACAGGCCAATCAGGTCGAGTCTGTCATTAAAACGGCCGGATTTAATATCAAGGCATTCGAATTTAAAGACGGTCATATTTTAGCCCGGTTCAACAGTGCCGACGATCAACTGAAAGCGGCGGATTTACTCAGGGAAAAAATGAGCGACGATTATAATGTCGCGTTAAATTTGGCGCCTACCACGCCTGCCTGGCTTAGGTCTTTGGGCGCGGAAGCGATGTATCTTGGTTTGGACTTGCGCGGCGGTGTGCATTTCCTGCTCGAAGTGGACATGGATGCGGCCGTTAAACAGGCTGAAGAGCGTTACAACGATGATGTGCGTCTGGCGTTAAGAAACGAAAAATTACGCTATCAATCGGTTTCCAAAGACAGCGGGTTTATTAAGGTTAAGCTGAACTCGGCTGACGACAAGCCTGCGCTGCTGAAAATATTGGCTAAGGATTTCCGTTCTTTGGATGTCACCGAGCCCAAAGAGCAGGATCAAGTCTGGTTAAAGCTTTCTGAAAAGGAAGTGCGGGAGATTAAAAAATTCGCTGTCGCGCAAAACATGACGACTTTGCGTAATCGCGTCAACGAATTGGGCGTTGCGGAGCCGGTGATTCAGCAACAAGGCGAAAACCGCATCGTGGTCCAGTTACCGGGCGTACAGGACACGACCCGCGCCAAGGAAATTTTGGGTACGACGGCTACGCTGGAATACCGTCTGGTTGATGTGGAACACGATGTGCAAAAAGCGGTCGAAGGGCATGTTCCGGTCGGCAGCCGCTTATATTACGAAAGAAACGGCAATCCGATTCTGTTGGATCGCCGGGTCATCGTAACCGGCGATCAAATCGTCGATTCCTCTTCCGGCGTTGATCAGGACGGCAGGCCATCGGTGAATATTTCGCTGAACGGCGTAGGCGGCGCCAAAATGGGCAAATTGACCCAGGCTAACATCGGCAAGCCGATGGCCGTGGTGTTTATCGAATATAAAGTTGAAACCAAGGTGGTGAACGGCCAAAAAGTCCGCCATAAAGAAAAAGTTGAAAAAGTCATCAACGTGGCGACTATCCAGGGCGTTTTCAGTCATCGCTTCCAAACGACCGGTTTGGACAGTCCTCAGGAAGCGCGCAATCTGTCGTTGCTGTTAAGAGCGGGTGCGCTGGCGGCTCCGGTTGATATTGTCGAAGAACGTACCGTGGGCCCGAGTTTAGGTCAGGACAATATCGATAAAGGTATGCTGTCTTTTGTGGTGGGTTTTGCGCTGGTCGCGCTGTTCATGGTGATCTATTACCGGCTTTGCGGCGTATTTGCCAATATCGCGTTGGTGTTTAACGTGTTTATTATTATCGCAATTTTGTCGATGTTGCAGGCGACGCTGACCTTGCCGGGCATAGCCGGGATCATCCTGACCGTGGGCATGTCGGTTGACGCCAACGTATTGATCTTCGAGCGGATTAAGGAAGAGCTTCGCAATGGCAATACGCCGCAATCGGCTATTTACATCGGTTTTGAAAAAGCCTTTGCGACCATTCTCGATTCCAATATCACCACCTTGCTGGTGGCGGTTATGTTGTTTGTTTTTGGCACCGGTTCGGTAAAAGGTTTTGCGGTGACGCTGATTATCGGTCTTTTGTCGTCGATGTTTACGGCAATCACCGGCACGCGGATGATTATGAACTGGGTATACGGTAACCGCAGGGTTGAGAAGTTATCTATTTAGCACTTTCGATGAAGATTAAATCATGTCAAAAACAAATATAAATTTTATAGGCAACCGCAATATAGCGCTGATATTTTCCGCTGTGCTGTCGATTGTCTCGATAGGATCGCTGGCTGTACGCGGCTTGCAAATGGGCATCGATTTTACCGGCGGGACGTTGATTGAGGTGGGTTATCAACAGGCGGCGGATTTAACGGTGTTGCGCAATACCTTGGATAGCTCCGGCTTTGCCGATGCCACAGTGCAGAATTTCGGCACCACCAAAGACGTGTTGATTCGCCTGAAACCGCATGAAGATGTGAGTAGCGTCGATTTAAGCGCCAGGGTGCTTGAGGCGATTAATAAAACGACTAATGAGCCGGCCAGTATCCGCCGCGTTGAATTTGTCGGTCCTCAGGTCGGCGACGATCTGGCTGAGGATGGTTTTTTAGCCCTGTTGTACTCAACGATAGGCATTTTGATTTATGTCGCATGGCGATTTGAGTGGAAATTCGCGGTCGGCTCGATCATAGCGACATTTCATGACGTCATTGTTACGTTGGGCTTGTTCTCTATTTTAGGACTGGAGTTCGACCTGACCGTATTGGCCGCAATTCTTGCATTGATTGGTTATTCATTGAACGACACCATTGTGGTTTATGACCGCATTCGGGAAAATTTTCGGCAACTCAGAAGCAAATCGACCGAGGAAATCATGAATATCTCGGTCAATGTGACCTTAAGCCGAACCATCATGACCTCGTTGACGGTATTTCTGGTATTGGTTTCGTTATTTTTCCTGGGCGGCGAGGTGATTCATAATTTTTCGATTGCACTGTTGTTCGGCGTCGTTTTCGGCACTTATTCCTCTATTTTTATCGCCAGTCCTGCGGCTTTATTGTTGGGCATCAGCGCTGAGGATTTGATGATCCCGGTAAAAGAAGGCGCGGAATTGGACGGCAGGCCTTAACCGTCAGGTATTTTCAAAATACAGCGGCTGATCAGGTATAATTAGCCGCTTAACAACATTTATTCACACTTGGAGTTTTAAACAAATGGCGATAGAACGCACTTTTTCAATCATTAAACCTGATGCCGTAGCAAAAAACGTAATCGGTGAAATCTACAGCCGCTTTGAAAAGAACGATTTGAAGATCGTTGCCGCAAAAATGCTGCATTTGACTAAAGAACAAGCCGAAGGTTTTTACGCGGAACACAGCGAGCGCGGTTTCTTTAATGATTTGGTCGCATTCATGATTTCAGGTCCTGTGATCATGCAAGTGCTGGAAGGCGAAAACGCGGTTCTGAAGCATCGCGAAATCATGGGCGCCACCAACCCGAAAGAAGCGGCTGCCGGCACTATCCGCGCCGATTTTGCCAGCAGCATCGATGAAAATGCGGTACACGGTTCAGACGCTGTCGAAACCGCTCAAAGGGA
Organism: Methylobacter tundripaludum; assembly: GCF_002934365.1. GTDB lineage: Bacteria > Pseudomonadota > Gammaproteobacteria > Methylococcales > Methylomonadaceae > Methylobacter_A > Methylobacter_A tundripaludum_A. Next base: position 185,264 of record NZ_PTIY01000004.1, read on the forward strand.
AATTGCTTACTTTTTCTCAGACAATGAAATCTGTGCAAGAACCCGCTAAAACCCAAACCATCAATTTGCTCGATTTCGACAGGGAAGGCCTCGCGGCCTTTTTTGTCGAGTTAGGCGAGAAGCCTTTTCGGGCGACACAATTACTTAAATGGATCTATCAGGAAGGCGTCGAAGACTTCGACCTGATGACCAATCTGAGCAAGTCACTGCGCGCTTATTTAACTGAAAACTGCACTATCGCGACGCCTGAAATCGTGCTCGAAAAAATCGCAACGGACGGCACCCGGAAATGGGTGATGCAAACCGGTTGCGGCAATCGGGTCGAAACGGTTTTTATCCCCGAAGAGGGACGCGGCACCTTATGCGTCTCATCGCAAATCGGTTGCGCGTTGGCTTGCACCTTTTGCTCGACCGCCCAGCAAGGCTTTAACCGCAACCTAACCACGTCGGAAATTATCGGCCAGTTATTTGTTGCGCAAAAACGGCTGGGATCGGAAAACAGAATCACCAATGTGGTCATGATGGGCATGGGCGAACCGCTGTTGAATTTCGACAATGCGGTCGCGGCGATGAACCTGATGATGGATGATTTCACCTTCGGGCTGTCCAAGCGCCGGGTGACCGTCAGCACTTCGGGCGTCGTACCCGCGATGTACCGCTTAACCCAGGTCTGCGATGTCAGTCTCGCGGTATCGTTGCATGCGGTAACCGATGAGCTGCGTGATGAGCTGGTGCCGATCAACAAGAAATATCCGTTGAAAGAACTGATGGAAGCGTGCCGGGATAACGCCAAGATAGCGCCGCGTCGCACCGTTACTTTTGAATATGTGATGCTGGACGGCGTTAACGACTCGACGCAGGATGCGCAAGGACTGATTAAGCTGTTAAAAACGGTGCCGTCAAAAGTCAACTTAATACCATTTAACCCGTTCCCTAACTCGGCTTACCGCTGTTCCAGCAAAGAAGCGATTAATCGCTTTAAAACCTTGTTAAATGATGCGGGCATCGTCACCACGGTCAGGAAGACGCGCGGAGAAGACATCGACGCCGCCTGCGGTCAGTTGGTAGGACAAGTTAAGGATAAAAGCCGCAGACACTTGAAAGTTCAAGCGGCAGGTTCGGAACGTGCGGCCTGACAGATCGAACAAGATTAACCGGTTTGCGCTTGGCCTGCTCATTGCCGCGTTGGCCGCCTGTGATTCGGCAAGCAATGTTAAACAGGACAATGCCGACGACATACATTTACAGCTGGGCGTGCGTTACCTGAACATGAACAAGCTGGAGCTGGCCCGGGATAACTTGCTGCTGGCAGTAAAGCGGAATTCGGGCAATACGCAGGCGCATAATGCCCTGGCTTTTTTGTATGAAAAATTAAATCAGCCCGACAAAGCCAAAGATCATTATGAGACGGCTCTGGGTTTGACGCCCGACGACTTGGGCGTGAAAAATAATTTCGGCCGTTTCCTTTGCGAACATGGCGAGGTCGACGAAGGCATGGAGTTGCTGTCCGAAGCAAGCTCAAATCCGTTGAACGACCGGCAGTGGTTGGCGTTAACCAATGCCGGTCGATGCCAGTTGGGCGCCGGGAACAGGCAACAAGCCGAGACTTATTTCAGGCAAGCGTTGCAACTGAATAAGGCTTATGCGCCGGCATTATCGGAAATGCAGAAAATTGCTTATCAAAACGGTGATTTCTGGGCGGCAAAAGGATTTTTGCAACGCTATCTGAATGTGGCGGCCCATACGCCTGAAACCTTATGGCTTGCTGCGCAAACCGAGCGGGTGATCGGCAATAAGGAACTTGCCAAGGAATATAAACGTTTATTGCTGGAAAAATTCCCGCTTTCCAATGAAGCAAAAAAAATCGCCGGGCTTAAAGATTTTTAATTAATGGGCGAAGGGCAAAAGGCGAAGGGCAAAAAAACACAGCTTTCGCCTTTCGTCTCTTTTGATATTTACCTGTTACTAACGAGAAGTTATTTAAATCCGTGGCATCAACCCTATTTAAATATGGCAAATAATATTCAAGCAATTCGCGGGATGCACGATGTACTTCCCGAACAGACCCCGCTCTGGCAGTATGCGGAACAATGCATCAGAGACGTACTCGGTGCTTACGGTTACAGCGAAATACGCCTGCCGATCGTCGAAAAAACCGAACTGTTCAAACGCTCTATCGGCGAAGTGACCGATATCGTCGAAAAAGAAATGTATACGTTCGACGACCGGAACGGCGACTCCTTGACCCTGCGTCCCGAGGGTACGGCCGGTTGTCTGAGGGCTTGTCTGGAGCATGGCTTGTTACATAACCAGGTGCATCGGTTATGGTATTACGGGCCGATGTACCGGCATGAGCGCCCGCAAAAAGGCCGCTATCGCCAGTTTATTCAACTGGGCGTTGAAACCTACGGCATGGCGGGTCCCGATATTGATGCGGAATTGATCCTGATCATGGATCGGCTATGGAAAAAGCTGGGAATCCGCGACAAAGTTCGCCTACAGCTCAATTCCTTGGGTACTATTGCCGAGCGTATCGTTTACCGGGAAAGCCTGGTCAGCTATTTTCAACGCCGGTTGGAGCAATTGGATGAAGACAGCCTACGCAGGTTGGAGGCCAATCCGTTGCGGATTTTGGATACCAAGAACCCGGCGATGCAGGACGTTGTGGCCGGTGCGCCGGAATTGACCGATTTCCTGGGCGACGAAAGCCGTCAGCATTTTAACGCGATAACGGCGATACTGGATGATCTCGGCATAGGTTACGAGCTCAATTCCCGGCTAGTACGCGGGCTGGATTATTACAGCAAGACCGTTTTCGAATGGGTCACCGACGAATTGGGGTCGCAAGGTACGGTCTGTGCGGGCGGGCGTTATGACGGATTGATAGAGCAGTTGGGCGGCAAACCCAATCATGCCGTCGGTTTTGCGATGGGCATGGAACGCTTGTTGGCCTTGATGGAAACGCTGGAGTGTGTGCAGCTTGCAAGCTCCGTCGATGTTTACATGATCCGGGTCGGCGACGCAGCGGAGCAGGCGGGCATGCGCTTTGCCGAAATCCTCAGAAATGAAATTCCCGGCTTGAAATTGCAGGTGAATTGCGGCGGCGGCAGTTTTAAAAGCCAGTTTAAAAAAGCCGATAAAAGCGGCGCCGAATTTGCGATTATTCTAGGAGACGATGAAGTCAGCCGCGGCGAGGTCAGCATCAAACCGCTACGCAATAATGAGCTGGAGCAACAGAATATGTCTCAGCAGCAGGCAATTGAGTTTTTGCAGATGCAGATTGATTAATCACCACGAAGTTCACGAAGAAAAAATAGAATAAAAACTTCGTGTTCTTCGTGCCTTCGTGGTGGAAATATTTTTTTAAATTTAAAAAGAGAAAAACAAGTGGAAATTTACGATACAGAAGAAGAACAGGTTGAAGCCCTAAAAAGATGGTGGAAAGAAAATTCGACCTCCACTATCGTCGGCTTGGTCATGGGCATCGTCATTATTCTGGGCTGGAATTACTGGCAGGATCATAAGAAAGAGCGCGCGGCGCAAGCTTCCGCAACTTACGATCAATTGCTGAAAGCGCTGGATGACGATAAAAAAGACTCCGCGGACAAGCTGGCCGAACGTATGCAGGAGCAGTTTAAAGGTACTGAATATGCGGCGTTCAGTGGATTGTTTCAGGCAAAATTAAAGGCCCAGCAAGGCGATGTCGCTGCCGCCAAACAGATCTTGAAGACTATTGCTGCCGAGTCGAACAAAGCGTTGGGCAATATCGCCAGGATAAGACTGGTGCGCCTAATGCTGGCTACCGGAGAGTATGAGCAAGGTTTGCAGGTCATTAACGAGGTGGATGCAAAACAAGCATCCAGCTATTCAGCCAATTATGATGAATTAGTCGGCGATTTGTACGTGGCTTTGGATCGATTGGACGAGGCCCGCACCTCGTATCAAAATGCCTTGAGAGAGGGACAGCCGTCTCCATTGTTGCAGTTCAAGATTGATGACCTGACCGCCCAAGAAAAGTTAGAAGCCCCAAAATAATGAGCAACTATTCAAGCGATATGAATCAGGCGAACGGCGAACGGCGAGAGGCAAAAGGTTTTTTCGCCTTTTGCCTTTTGTCCTGCATCTTCTTATTAACAGGCTGTGCGGCTGTTGATACTCTTAAGGAAGGCGTTTCCGGCATCAGTGATTACTTTCTTGGCGGTGAAGACAACGCCGATCCTCCGAACGTTTTAGTTGAGTATACGCCTGAAATTCAGCTTGAAGTCCTTTGGAAAGAATCGGTCGGAGTGGGCGCCGACGAGCAATCCTTAAAACTGATTCCTGCAATCGGCAGCGGAAAGATACTGGCGGCGGACCGGGAAGGCGTGGTGCAGGCCAGGAGCCTGACGACCGGTAATTTAATCTGGGCGACTGAAACCGAGGTTCATTTTTCCGGCGGTCCGGGCCTTGGCGCAGGCAGCCTTATTTTAGGTTCCAGCGATGCCGAAGTCGTTGCATTGGATATTGAAACCGGAGCCGTGCTGTGGAAATCCACAGTATCCAGCGAAGTGCTTTCGGTGCCCGTGGTCGGCGACGGCATTGTGGTCGTCCGCACCACGGACGGCTCCGTGATCGCGCTTGACGAAAAAACCGGCGGCAAGCGCTGGAGTTATGAGCGGAGCGTACCGGCTTTAAGTGTGCGCGGAACCGGATCGCCGTTGATTGTCGAGGATAACGTGATCGGCGGCTACGATAACGGCAAAGTTATGGCCTTGCGTTTGACCGACGGCAAATATGTGTGGGAAACCAGTATTGCCGTCTCCAAAGGGCGCTCTGAAATTGAACGGCTGGTCGATCTGGATGTCGATCCTATCGTTATTAACGGCGTGATTTACGTTGCCAGCTATCAAGGCGGCCTGGCGGCTATTTCGGAATTGGACGGCGATGTATTGTGGCGTAATGAAACCATTTCATCTCATTCCGGTTTGAGTCATGACTCCCGGTATTTATACCTGAGCGATACACAAAGTCATGTCATGCAGCTGGACCAGCGCAGCGGCGCATCCTTGTGGACGCAGAAAGACTTGCATCAAAGAAGATTAACCGCTCCCGCCGCCTATGGAAATTACGTGGTGGCAGGGGATTTTGAAGGCTATGTGCATTGGTTCTCCAATCTTGACGGCAGACAACTGGGCCGCGTTCAAGTGACTGAAGGCGCAATCGACGCCAAGCCTGTCGTGGTAGATAATACCGTTTATGTTTATGCCAAAGACGGCACCCTTGCCGCTTTAAAAGTCCGGTAATAAAGATATTGATTTTAAAAGGAACACGGATGACACTGATTGGACGGGTTTAAACGGATAAAAAAGACGAAAGGCAAAGGACGAAAGGCGAAAAAACTCTTTTGCCCTTTGCCCTTTGCCTTTCGTCTTGTGCCTATAATATCTTGTGTTTACCGGTCAAATCCGTGTCATCTGCGTTGAATTTTTCTAACTGCTGAGTAAATATGTTACCTGTAATAGCCCTAGTAGGGCGACCCAATGTGGGCAAATCCACATTATTCAATTATTTAACCCGCAGCCGCGATGCGCTGGTTGCGGATTTTTCGGGATTAACCAGGGACAGGCAATACGGCCGGGTAAAACTGGGCGACCGTCCCTGTCTGGTCGTCGATACCGGCGGTATAGCCGATGACGCCGAAGGCATAGAAAGTTTTGCCAGAAAACAGGTGCAGGTCGCGCTGGAAGAGGCGGATGTCGTGTTCTTCATGGTTGACGCGCGCGAAGGCTTGAGCGTCTCCGACAAGGTCATTGCCGATACCCTGAGAAAACTGCAAAAGCCCGTTATATTGGTCACCAACAAGGTTGACGGCATTGACGCCAACATGGCCGCATCGGACTTCTATTCGCTGGCCTTGGGCGAGCCTGTGCAGATCTCCGCTTCCCACGGCAGAGGCATACCCGAATTACTGGAAAAAGTTGATCAACTGCTGCCGCCTGGCAAAGGCGAAGTCGAAGAAAGCCATGACGGCATCGGTATCGCCGTGGTCGGACGGCCCAATGTCGGCAAATCGACACTGGTCAATCGCCTGCTGGGTGAAGAGCGGGTTATCGTATTCGATGAGCCGGGCACCACGCGCGACAGTATCTACATTCCTTTTGAACGCAACGGCAAGAAATTCACCCTGATCGATACCGCCGGAATGCGCAGACGATCCAAAATAGCCGAAACCATCGAGAAATTCAGCGTCATTAAATCATTGCAGGCGATTGAAAAAGCCAATGTCGTCATTTACCTGATTGACGCGCGGGAAGGCGTCACCGACCAGGATGCGCATTTATTAGGTTTGGTACTGGAGGCTGGAAGAGCCTTGATTATCGGCTTGAACAAGTGGGACGGCATCAGCGCCGACCAGAAGGCAACCATTCACCGGCAACTCGACGTCAAACTGTCTTTTCTCGAATTTGCCGAAAAACACCCGATTTCCGCATTGCATGGCAGCGGCGTCGGCAAAATGTTCGATGTCGTACAGCAATTGTACCAATCGGCCATGCTCGACATGTCCACGCCGGTGCTGACCCGTATCCTGAAAGAAGCCACCACCGCACACCAGCCGCCGATAGTGAACAGCCGCCGCATCAAGCTGAAATACGCGCATCAGGGCGGCAGGAATCCGCCGATCGTGGTGATTCACGGCGTGCAGACCGATTCATTGCCGGAGTCTTACAAGCGTTACCTGATCAACTATTACCGCGACAAAATGGGGCTGGTCGGAACGCCGATACGCTTGGTGTTCAAGTCGACGGCCAATCCATTCCACGGGCAAAAGAACAAGCTGACCGAATGGCAGGTGAAAAAGAAGGAACGTTTGATGAGGCGGGTGAAGAGTAAGAAGAGGGATTAATAAGGAGCAAGGTACAAGGCGAAAGGCGAAAGGTTGCAAGCCCCCCTAACTTGACTTAAGCAGGGGCGTAGGCCGGAATAAGGCTACCCAAGCCTGCCCTGAGCTTGTCGAAGGGCGTAGCGCGAGGTAGCGTTTCCGGCTAATTGCGAAGACGTTTGCCGGAAACGCCTGTTTTCGCTGCCGCTCAAACCGGCTTATTCCAGCCTACGACTCGACTTCGCAAAGCATCGTTTGTCATTAAATCAACAATACAGGAAACATAATCATGGCAACAATCACATTTCAAAGCAAACCCCTCAACACCTCCGGCGAACTGCCCGCAGTCGGCAGCGACGCACCGGCCTTCACCCTGACCAGCCGCGAGCTAGTCGATGTCACGTTGGCGACCTATGCCGGTAAACGCAAAGTCCTGAATATCGTACCCAGCCTGGACACACCAACCTGCGCCGCGTCAACGCGTAAATTCAACCAGAAAGCCTCGCATCTGGACAATACCGTTGTGCTGGCCGTTTCCGCCGACCTTCCTTTCGCCCAAAGCCGGTTTTGCGAATCGGAAGATTTAACCGACGTTATCCCACTGTCAACCTTCCGTTCCAGTTTCTCCAACGATTACGGTGTAACCCTCGTCGATACCTTCCTGCGCGGCTTGACTGCCCGCGCCATCGTCATTATCGATGAGCATGACAAAGTGATCTACACGCAATTGGTCGGTGAACTTGCCCATGAGCCGGATTATGAAAGCGCGTTGGCGGTGTTGTAAAACGGTTCTATGACAGGTTTCAAGCCTAGGCGGCAACCACTTCATCGGCTGCTCCAACGGCACTTGTGTAACCGGTAGGCAAGTGTGCCTACCGGGTTCTAAATATATTCTCGTTAATACTAATGCCAATATGCAAATTCAGCAGGGAGCGGATTTGTCTGGTATCACGGGCTGAAAGCTTGGGTCGTTTTCAGTGTAGGCGTAAGTTGGTGATAATGGCGACAGATTTAAGGCGTTGGTTCGAGGGTATAATCCGTTTCATCACTATACTTTCTGTCGGGACATCGACTGCAGATGACCGCTTAAACCGTAGCCGAAAAAGTTGTTGGCAGATGAGAGCGGGGGTATCGATACGGCAAAAGCCGGATGTTTCTATCAATTTTTTTCAACAGCGCAGGAGCTTATGGACACTATTCAAAACCTGATCGAAAACGTCGAAAAGGTGATTATAGGCAAGCGGCCTGTGATCGAATTGGCGGTGATTTCTTTACTGTGCCGTGGGCATGTATTGCTGGAAGATGTGCCGGGTACCGGCAAAACCATGTTGGCGCGGGCTCTGGCCCGTTCCGTGGCGATGGATTGCAAACGTTTGCAATGCACCCCGGATTTGCTGCCTTCGGACGTGACTGGAGTGCCGGTGTTCAATCAGAAAAACAGCGAGTTCGAATTTCGTCCCGGCCCTGTTTTCACCAATATCCTGCTGGCGGACGAGATCAACCGCGCCACGCCTCGCGCTCAGTCCGCTCTGCTGGAATGTATGGAAGAATTTCGTGTCAGCGTGGATGTGCATACCTACGATTTGCCCAAGGTGTTCATGGTGCTGGCGACACAGAACCCGATCGAGATGGCCGGCACTTATGTGCTACCTGAAGCCCAGTTGGACCGTTTTTTCATGCGATTGAGCGTGGGCTATCCCTCTGTGGAGGAAGAGGCGCGGATGATTCATGCTCAGGCCGCGTCCCATCCGATCGAGCATTTGGAGCCGGTGGCCGACGAAGCCGACATTTTGGCTGCACGGGATGCGGTGCGGGCGGTGCATCTGGAGTCATCGGTCGGCCAATACGTGGCCCGCATCAGCGCCGCTACGCGCGAGCATTCGCAGTTGCGCTTGGGCGCCAGTCCGCGCGGTACCTTGGCATTGACCCGCGCCGCCCAGGGCTTGGCCCTGTTGCGTAAGCAACCGTATGTCACGCCGGAGGAGGTTAAGGCGATGGCCGGGCCGGTATTGGAGCACCGCCTGATTTTGCGGCCGCAGGCCGCAGCTCAGGGCCGGACGGTTCAGGAAGTGCTGGCACAGGTGTTGGATCAGGTACCGCCGCCGGTATGAATGCGGCGGTCGTTACTCCACGGCGGCGAATCGCCATACCGCTGGTGCTGGCGGGGATAACCCTGGTAGCTTATTTTTCGGCGCTGAACCGAAACCAGCCGCTGATTTGGGCTGTCGCCGCCGTGCTGTCGGCCAGCCTGGTGATTGGTTTCGCTTGGCCGCATTGGCTGGCGGGCAGGCTGACGGTGCGTCGTAGCGGCCCGGCCAAGGCCGCAGAAGGCAAGGTGATCAACCTGAGTGTTACCGTGGAGAACCGGGGCTGGCTGCCGCGTTTTATGGTAGAGGTGGTGGATCGCCTGCCTTTTGTCGGCGCGGGCGAGGGACGTGCGCCGGGAGGCGTGTCGCTGGGCTTGATTGGGTACATTCCCGGTTTGGGACGGCGCGATTTTGAAGTGAGTTTGGTTTGCGAAAAACGCGGCCTGTATCAGTTGGGGCCGGTGGGGCTTTCGACCAGTTTTCCGTTAGGGCTGGCTGAAGCGCGCCGCGCCGGGAAGGAAGGATCGAGTACTCTGGTCGTGTATCCCGAGATTTTTCCCATCGCCGCATGGCCTTTGCAAGGCGCTCCCAGCCTAATCCACCGGGGCGGACATTTCCTGCCCAGCGGATCAGGTTCCGCCGAATTCCGAGGCTTGCGCGAGTACCGCCGGGGCGACAATCCGCGGCATGTGCACTGGCCCACCAGCGCCCGCCTCAGCCAATTGATGGTAAAGGAATACGAACCTTTGGCCTCCCCCTGTTTGTACTTGGTGTTGGATTTGGCGGCTGACGCCAACGTCGGTCGGGGCAAACACGCCACCCTGGAATATGCGGTAAAAATCACCTCATCATTGGCGCGCCTTGCGTGCGATAACGGTATGCCTGTGCGGCTGGCCGGACAAGGCAAACAGGCTCTGGACCTAGGCACAGGCCAAGGCGAAGCCCACTTCGGTGAAATGTTGGAGCGGCTGGCGATTGTCGACGCTGACGGCAAGACGCCTTATTTCAGGGTGTTGGATAAAGTGGCCGGCGACTGTCTTGCCGGCGAAACCGTGGTGACGTTTCTCGCCGAACCGTCGGAGCGCGTTCTGTATACCCTGCAATCCTTGGCGCTACTGCGCGCACGCGGCGCTCATTTGTTGGCGGTTTGTTTTGATCGGCCATCCTTCCTGCCGTCTGGCGGCGGGGTCTCGGTCACTGAATCCGCGTTGTTTGCCGGACTGTTGGACTTGGGCGCCCAGGTGGTGCCGGTGCGCCGTGGCGACGACCTGATGCGTCTGTTCAATCGCTGATGAGTCCGCCGCTAACTTATACGCCCGTTTACCTGGGGTTATTCGCCAGTCTGTTGTTGGCGGTCTGCTGCAATGCCTATCTTGATATTGGCTACGGCGGCTTTGCTACCGAGACTCTGCTGTGGGGATTGTTGTTCGGCCTGACTTTATGGTGCGGTTGGCGTCAGCGCGGCAGGGCCTCGGAGCAAAGCCGCAAGTGGCAGAAGGGGGTGATGGGGCTGGGTATTTTCCTATTCGTGTTTCTCTTTTTGCGTGTGTGGGGGCTGCCGCGAGCAGGCATTTATCTGCTGGCCTTTTTGCAAGCTTCCTGCAACTGCGTCACCACCACCCGCCGTCAGTTATATCTTGGCCTGTTGGTGGCACTGGTGATGGCGATATTCGCTTCCTCTCACTACCGGGCCGACTGGACCATGCTGTTTTATCTGCTGCCGCTTGTAATCGCCGTGGTGTTTACGCTGGCGGCAGAGCAGATCAATCGACGGGCGGAAGAAATCCGCAGCCTTAGCCTGGAGCAAAAGATGTTCGGCGGGCAGGCGGCGGCGATCACTTCAGCGACGCTGTCCATCCTGATTCTGGGTGCTGTGTTTTACCTTATTACCCCGCAGACGAGCTGGCTGTATTTGAGTTCTAGCTATGGCCTGCCGGCGGCTATCGGTGTTGCGCACGAAGGTCAACTTGAACACGGGCAGCAGGGCGGCGGCCAGGGGAAAGATGGGAAGGGAAACGACGGTTTGGGCGGCATGGAGCCGATCCGCAGCCGTTGGCTCACCCCGGCGGAAATGCGTCAAGCCGCTCAGCGCATCGGAATGCCTCATTGGCAGTCCGCAACCATCCTGACTATGGCCGATATTACCGAAGCCTTGCAACGGCAATTCGCGCCCATCCGGCAAGCCTTTGAAGACTGGTGGGAGGCGATAAAGAAGTGGCTGCAACAACACTTCGTCAAGGTAATCGGCACACTGCTGGCCTTGATGTGGATGGCCCTGGCGATTGGCCTGTTTCTCCTGCTACGGGAAGCCAGAGCCGGTATTTGGCTGCGTACCCGTTTCGATTATTGGCGCTATGCCGTGTTTGGACTGCACAGCTCTGGGCGCGAGGGTGTCCGGCAATTCTATGGCGCGGTGGAACGGTTGTTCGCCCTGCACGGGGAAGCCCGCCCCGAAACCCGCAACACGAGGGAATACCTCCGCCGCATGGACTTGGTACGTCCGGCTCTACGTCCTGAACTGCTGGCAATTACTCTCCTGTTCGAGTATTCCCGCTATGGAGTCGCCCCGCCCGATCTTGAACAAATCCAAGCCATGCGCGAGCGCTATCGCCGTATTTTCCGCGTGTTGAGCGAATAGGCAGCGGTAATTGCGCACCGCTATATCGGTGGGAAGTCGTCTTTTTTCCGGTCCACCGCAACTTGGCCTAGATAAGTTTGATACGAGCGGGAAACGTTAGCTTTACGGAGATTCGATGAAAATTAATCTACTCAGCGATGAGAAAATTGTTGAGTCATGGGACAAGAATGCGCCGTTGTGGGTCATTGCCGTTCGTGATGGACAGATCGAAAGCCGCCGGCAGATCACCGACCAGGCGATCTTGGATACAGTATTGAGCCGTTCGCCGCGTTCCGTGCTCGACATGGGGTGTGGCGAAGGGTGGTTGGCTCGTGAACTCGCTGTTGCGAATATCCATGTCATTGGCATCGACGTGGTGCCAAAGCTGGTTGAGGTAGCTCAACAGGCTGGCGGCGGTGATTTTCGCGTGATGTCTTATGAGGAGATCGCGGCTGGAAAACTCGGCGTCTCGGTAGATGTTGTGGTTTGCAATTTCGCATTCTTTGGAAAAGAATCCGTCGAAGGCGTGTTTAGCGTTGCTCGGTCGCTGCTGAATCAACACGGCTCGTTCATCGTGCAGACTCTTCATCCAGTCATGGTGTGCGGCGATCTTCCGTACCGGGACGGATGGCGGGAAGGGTCATGGGCTGGATTTAGTTCCGAGTTTACCGACCCGGCGCCTTGGTATTTCAGAACTATCGAGAGTTGGACAAAGTTGTTTGTGGATGGCGGCTTCCGGTTGCTTGAGATACGCGAGCCTCTACATCCCAAGACGGGGAAGCCTGCTTCGGTCATATTCGTTGCGGAACCAGGGTAATCGATGGGCAAGCAAAAAGACGCTGACCCGGCTTGACCGGCAGTATCAAATCACCCCCGTTAACCCCTCAACCAGCAAACGGGAATACTGGTCCTGATCATAGTGATGGTCGCTGCTGTCGCTATTTAGCAGGTCAGCTTTGACGATGCCGTGTTCTCCGAGCGATAAATCATCCAGCATGATATAGCGGATGCGGTTTTGCGCGCAAAACCGCTGCATGATCCTGTTGAACTCCAGGGTCAGCGCCGTTCTTTCCAGTTGCGAGGCTGTTACTTCCCGTCTGGCGTTGGCAACATCGCCCCAGTCGTTGCCGTCCTGAATGGTGGGCAGCGGGGCGCTGATGCAGACAACTTCGAAGCGCATTTTTAATTCGACCAAAAACCGGGAGTAACTGGCGATGGCTTTGTCCATCATCGCAGCAACCGGCTCCCGGTATTTTTCCGCCCGGTACCAAATGACGAAGCCGGTATCGACTTCGCCCAGCATCACAATGATTTGCTTGGCGGCGGTTTGCCTGACGGCTTCCCTGAAGACGGGGTAGGCCTGGGTTGTTGAATTGGGATTCTCCAATCCCGATGCTGTCGCACCAATAACGGTGAGTACATTGAAAAACAGGTTCGGAAACTTTTCTTTGAACAACGGGTGATTGAAAACAGGTGAATGCGAATCACCCAAAACCAATATTTCTCGCATAGAGTTATCCTGATAAATAAGTAGGGCATGCCCTAAAGATTATACGCAAGCTCGTCATCGTCGCCGGGAGCGGTGATCCAGCTCCTGGATGGTAAGCTAAAACCCATCCCTGGAGCCTGGATTCCGGCAATCCCTGCCGGAATGACGATTCTGGATTGCGCGTTCATTGAATCTGATAAAGTAGAACTAAGGCGAGATTTAAAACATGGACTTAATACGTGTTAGCGTCCCGTCGATAAACAGCTTTTTTAGTTCTACTACCATTGCCGGGTCAAACATGATGCCGGCATGCGATTCGATATGCGTTAAGGCTGATTCCATCGTCCAGGGCTCTTTATAAGGACGTTTTGTCGTCAGTGCGTCGAACACATCCGCAAGTTTTACAATACGCGCGGATAGCGGAATATGGTTGCCGCTTAAGCCGTGCGGGTAACCGGTGCCGTCATAATTTTCATGATGACCCGCAGAAATTTCCCGCGCGGTTTCATAAAACGGGTTGTTGCCTAAAATGCGCACCCCATTGAGCGGATGTTCCCGCATAATTTCCCATTCCTCGGCGGTCAATTTATCCGGTTTTTTCAAAATGGCATCGGGCGTGGCGAGTTTGCCAATATCGTGCAGCATGCTCATTAAGCCCATGTGCGCGGCAGTCTCTTTATCAACGCCCATGGCGACGGCTAGCGCTTCGGTGTAATGCTGCACGCGGTATAAGTGACTGGCCGTATCCTGATCTTTGCCTTCGGCCGCCAAACATAACATCACTACCGCGTCTTTGTAGGCGGTTTCCAATTGCTCGCGCGCCGTATCCAAATTACGTTTTAGAACCAGCGCTTCCAATGCCCGCACCACGGTTAAATTGAGTTCGGCCGGGTCCCACGGTTTGGTGACGTATTTGTAAATGTGCGCATCGTTTACGCAGGTCAGCAGCGATTCAACATCGGCATAACCGGTCAGTAAAATACGGATGGCGTCGGGTTGGACTTGCAATGCATGGCTTAGCACCTGGTCGCCGCTGACATTGGGCATGCGTTGATCGCAAATAATCAAATCAACCGGATGTTCATTCAAAAACTCAATCCCTTCCTCGCCGCCATTGGCCGATAGCGTTTTATAGCCTTTGCGAAAGCTGCGCGTTAACGTCGCCAACACGTCGGGATCATCATCAACCAGTAACAGCGTATGCATCTTTAAGCGTCCTTAATCAAGCGAAGTGGGATAGCGATAATAAAGCGCGTGCCGCGATTTAATTCGGATTCAACGGTCAACGCGCCATGGTGTTTTTCAATAATGCCGTAAGAAATCGACAAGCCAAGCCCGGTGCCTTCGCCCACTTCTTTGGTGGTAAAGAAGGGGTCGAAGATTTTTTTCCTGACTTCTTCAGGCATGCCGATACCGGTATCGGCGATACTGATGACCGCTTGATCATTCACCTTGGCCGTGGTGATGAAAATGCCGCCTTTATCGGGAATGGCCTGAATCGCATTGGCGAGAATGTTCATAAAGACTTGGTTGAGCTCGCCGGCATAGCATTCGACCATTTCATTGAGCGCGTAATCTTTCTCGATGGTAATGCGATCCTTGTATGTGTGATGCAGCATTTGCAAGGTCGAATCCAGGCCTTCCTCGAGCCGTACCGTTTTGACTTCGCCTTGATCGAGACGGGAAAAATTACGCAACGCCAGTACGATGTTGCGGATACGGTCCGCAGCCTGCTTTTGGCTGCCCAGCAATTTAGCGAGGTCTTCGGTGACAAACGTGTAGTCGATTTGTTCCATATGAGTGTTTAATTTTTCTGCGCCCGGTTCGTCCATGCAGCTTTGGGCGAATTCGACCGTGCCTTTAATATCGTCGATGTATTCTTCCAGTGGCGGCATATTGGCGTAAATAGCGCCGATCGGATTATTGATTTCATGGGCGATACCGGCGACTAATTGTCCTAACGAAACCATTTTCTCGGATTGCACCAATTGCGTTTGCGCGGATTTCAGCTTTTGCAGCGTATCCTGCAATTGAGCGGTGCGGTCGATGACTTGGCGCTCCAGGCTAAGGTTCAAGTCTTCCAGCTCTTTTTCCACGACGACGAATTTATTAAACAACTCGCCTAAGCGCGTGGTCATGCGGTTAAACGCATTGCCTAAATCAGCCACTTCATCGCGCCCGGAAACCGGTACTTTGATCGATAAATCATTGGAATCTTCAATCGTGTGTATGGTGGCGGTCAATTTTTTGATCGGTGTGACCAGAATACGACTGAGCAAGCCGACCAGCACAAGCATCGGTACGCCGACCAACGCGGCGGCAAGCAACAAATTCTGGGTCAGTTCCAGCAGCGGTTGCAATGCAAGATTTTTGGGCATGAACGCCGCAATTTGGAAGCTGAAATCGCCGACGGTTACGGGTTTTGAAATCGAACCCAAATAGCTGATACCGTCAAAAAGCCATACGGGCCGTTCCGAAAAATTATCATTGATCTCGATGGTTTTTACGCCGTTAGCCGTAAAAAGGTCTGCGTCGCCCTGATTTCCTTCATGTGCTTTATGCAGCGCAAAGCTGCTGTCTTTAGGCGCGAGCAGGCGGCTAATATCCTCCCAGGAATGGGTCATGACCAAATAACCCTGGGTTTTTAACTGCGGCGGTTTTAATGCCGTCACATGGGCGATGACGCTGCCGTTAATAAAAGGCACCTCATGTTTGAATACCAGCGCGTAATCCTGTTGCGTTTGCCAAGCCTGGGGCAGTTGGGTTTTTAACACATCCGGTTGCGTCGAAGCGATCAGCATGCCTTCCGCATTGAACACATATAAATCGCCTTGCAATTGATAATATTGTTTAAGGTTTATCAGCTCGGTGGTAATGCGTTTATCCAAATCATCCACCACCACATCCAGCATCACCGATGAAGCCCGCCAGGACAGCAAATTGGTGCGCTCGAACAGCAATACGTTACTGATTTCAGCGGCTTTATGGTCGGCGGTATCGGTAAGATTATGCTCGATCTGCTGGTTGATTTTTTCGCCGAACTGGTAGAACACTACCGCGCTCAAGGTCGTGGTTACCAGTAACACGATAAAACTGAACAACAGCGTTAAACGAACTGAAAGCGAAAAGCGCGACATGAGTTTACCCGGTTATTTGCTTGAAAATTGTTGCAGGATTTTGATTTGCGGACTTTGCGGTTTCGTTTCGACGTAACCGATCGCGCCTTTAATCCGCTCGACAAACAAAACAACGGCTTGCTCTGAATTTTGGGTGACCGGCGGAGTCTCGCCTTTGAACAGCATTTTGTCCCAATAACTGCCCAATTTCTCCGGCGTGCTGTCAAAAATTTCGGCGGTAAAATGAGTGCGGGCATCGGCTTTTGCGGGCAGGTTAATCGGCATGATGTCTTCGCCGTTTTCCCAATGCTTTTTCTTAAGCAAATAAATGGCCGCAATATCGTCTTTATCCAGTTGTGCGACAGGTAAATCTTTATTGGCGATGATGTATAAATCCGCCCACGAAGGTGAAAGCGGCATTAACAAAGCAGCAAATCCTAAAATAATCAATCGCTTCATCAGAATAACACCGCAATCGAGCTGTAAAGTCCGGTTTGATTATGATAAATACTGCCTTGAGTTTGCTGCCATTCAAGCTTGAACGATAAGCGCGGCACCGGGCGATAGACAATGCCGCCTAACGCAGTATCGGTAGCGGGCAGTTTGTTGGCAAATTCAAAATGTTCGTAACGGCCGATCAGGTTGAAATGCTCGACCAGCGGCACCGCCATTTGCACATATCCGCCCCAGTCATGGCCGCGAAAACGGGATTGATCGGTATCAACCTGGGTGAACAGCAATTCACTTTCCAGTTCAAACCACTTGTGTTGCCAATTGCCGTCTGCACTGATGGAGTTGCGCACTTCATCGCTGTGTTCAACGTTGGCATGTTGAAAAGCAATGCCCAGGTAATAATCCAGATCTTCATGGGCAATCCACCGGGCGCCTGATACGGATTGGTAATGGCGTTCGTGGGAACTTAATGCTTTGTGGTTGAATTCTTCCACCGGCTGCCAATAGACTTCCAGCGCGTGACCGGTTAGCGCGTCGAAATCGTGGCGAAAGCTGACGCCGGTAATATAGTTGGCGCGGGAATAGCTTGATGTGACAGGGCGATTCGTCGTCCATACTAACGGCGCGGCATGTACGATATTCCAATGGTTGATCGGCGCTAAAAATTTACCCGCGCGCAATGTGTCGTCTTCCGTGACTTCAATATCGTTATATAGCCGTTCAATGACCAATTGCGCGTTATTGAACTGTGCGCCGTCACTTTCTTTCCAAAGCGGCATTGAATAGGCTTCCGCCTCCAAAAAAGGATTGAGCCAGCGATTAAATTTGCCGGAAACAAACAAACTTAAGTCGTCCAATTCCAGGGTAGTGGGCGCGCGATTAGGCGAGCTGGTTACCAAGTTGGCATAACCCGAAACGGTGATGTCGTCCAGCCATGATGCCGTTTTGTCGGCATATAAAGGCGGCGTGAAGCAGATCAGCACTAAACTGAATGCATAAGCCAGTATGTGACGATTGGAATGTAGAAAAAATGACATAACCCTAAATTTAGTAGATAAATAGCATGGCGGCATTATACTCATCGTAGACCCAAAATTGAGCATAGTTTGTATTGTATGGTGATGACTAGGATTACACTTCGGAGTTGAATCCGTCATGCTGAAAGTGGTAAAACTTGACCCCTGTATTTAATTAAGGGTTTAACGGTATTTTTCGCTAGCTTCTTCACCCACCATTCGTAAATTCAAGGCTTATTCAGAAAAAAGGAAAACCAATGAGAGTTTTATTGCTGTTTGCGTTATCTATGGTATCCGTACAAACCATAGCCGCCACCGCTTTGCCGGTTAAAGAAGTTGCCGCCGGCGTATATGTGCATTTTGGCAAACATCAATTCCCGGACAGCAAAAACCACGGCGAAATCGCCAATCTCGGTTTTATTGTTGGGCAAAAATGCGTCGCGGTCATCGATAGCGGCGGCAACCCGGAGCAGGGGGCAGCTTTAAAACAAGCCGTTACCGAAACCACGCAGACGCCGATTTGTTATGTGGTTAACACCCATGTTCATCCCGACCATATCAACGGCAACAGCGCGTTCAAAGCGGCCGGGGTTAAATTCGTCGGCCATCATAAACTGGCCAGGGCAATGGCCGCGCGCGGTTCCTACTACCTGGACAAAGCCGCGGACCAATTAGGCGTCAAAATGAGCGCCGCCGATTTAATTCCGCCCGATATTGAAGTCAAAGACAGCTTGAAGCTGGATTTAGGCGGACGGACTTTAACCTTAAAAGCCCATCCTGCCGCGCATACCGATAACGATTTGAGCGTCTATGACGAAAAAACCCATACAATATGGCTGTCGGATTTATTGTTTACCGAGCATGTGCCAACGCTGGACGGCAGCTTAAAAGGCTGGCTTTCGGAAATCGACAAACTGGAAAAACAGTCTTTCCGTTATGTGATTCCGGGGCATGGCGAATTAGTCACGGATTGGCCGCAGAGCGTGCAGGCGCAAAAGCATTATTTAACCTTGTTGCAAACTGAAATTCGCGCTGCCATTAAAAAAGGCCGGCATTTGGAAGACGCCGTGCAAACCGTCGGTTATTCCGAGAAAAACAATTGGGCCTTGTTCGATGAATATCACCGCAAAAACGTCACCACGGCTTTTGCCGAATTAGAATGGGAAGATTAGTCGATAATGCTGTGGACTTAAGAGTGCGGGCTCCTTCTCCCCCAGGGAGAAGGTTTCTTTACTCTGATTAAGTCAATTAACCGGCAGCTAAAAGATTGTTAACATTCCGCAAAGCTAAAACAAAACAGGAAAGACTATGAAATACTCAAAACTATTACCGGCAATTTTCACAATTACATTACTACCGATTGCCGCTATCGCCGCTGAAGATGAAAAGATTTGGAATAACGTTTTGAAGCCTGAATACTATGCCCAGCAAGCGATTGAAGAATCCGATAACGTGATTGAACTGGAAGCGCCAGTACGCGCAGAAGACCCTGCTTTAGTGCCGGTCAAGGTCACCAGCAAGATCAAGCAAACCAAAGAACACTACATCAAAAGAATCCTGGTGTTAGTCGATAACAATCCTTTTCCATTCGTCGGCGATTTTGAGTTTACCCCGGAAAGCGGCAAGGCTGACATTGCGATGCGGATACGGGTTAACAGCAACAGCAATATTCGCGCAATTGCGCAAACGAATGACGGCAAATTGACCATGACGAAAAAATTCGTCAAAGCCAGCGGCGGCTGTTCCGCTCCGATCGGAGCCAACTTAGATGAAGCGATGGCTCGCTTGGGCAAAATGAAATTCAGGTTGGATGGGGACGTTAAAGTCGGCGAGCCAACCTCAGTGCAGTTAATGATCAGCCACCCGAATATTACTGGCATGCAAATGGATCAAGTCACACGCTTTATTAAAAAAGCGCATTTTGTTAAGGACGTTAAAGTGTCGTTTAACGGCAAACCGGTGTTTAGCGCCAAAACCGATATTGCGATTAGCACCGACCCTAATTTCAGATTCTATTTCGTACCGGAAAAAGTGGGCGAGTTAAAAGCCGAAGCGACCGATACCTCTTGCGAAACGCCAACCAAGAGAGACGTTTGCACGAAAGGCGATACTTATACTGAAACGTTTAAAATTCAGCCGTAGTAGGTTAAGTCTGGCGGTGCGTGGGAACGGTGCGCGAGCGTCAACTAATCGTGCCTCCCGCGGAATGAGTAATTGCATGGCCTGTGCTTTTCGTTTAAGGATAGGCCGTCGTGGTAAAGACGCAATTCAATGACACTGAGGAATTCTTCCGTTCATGTCGGATGCTGGCAAGGTGTTTTCCTTACGCAATTCATTACAAGATAATTGATAGCAAAGCTATCGTATTCTTGATTGCAGGAGTAACCCAAATAAGCTTCGTAAAGTTTTTGAAGAAACGGATTAGTGCATTGCTGCGCTTCACTGCTTTCAGCCTAATCTACGTTCTGTAGCAGTCGGAGGCGGGTTGGCCGCCTCCGATGGATGAAAACCTGTGATCTCTTGTCAGGTACGACAATGCCTTTGTGCAAGCCTGATCACGTTTAGATTCGGCTTATCCGTTTCCGCTTTTACTTGGCGTCGGCCCCTCGCCTAGAATCAACTCGGAATAAGCCTTGGTATGTTGGAATAGCAATTGACTCGGCCAACTGATGTCAGTTTTGTCGGTTGGGGATTGAGTGCTTTGCGCGGCTTGCGGTAGCGTCATCAGCTCAGTTGCAGTTGCCGCACTCATGTTATTGTCAATAGTCACCGTATACTGATAAGCGAATTCGTTAGCGGCATCGGCGGACGTTTCGCCATTGAGGCCGGCTCTATTGATTGATGTGTAAGGGCCTGCGACCAATTCACCTAGGGCGGCATCAGCCAGCGCCACCTTGATTGTGGCATCTAACACGGTCAAATCGTCGTAGTAAGCCTTATAAATCGGCGGCAGTGCTGTCAGCAGTTCCTTATTCCAGGCGCGTGGCACAATGTCTAAATAATTGTAAAGATCGGTGTTCCACAACTGCCAAGGCTGAGTGCCGTTGCTTCCCCCAAATCCTGCACCATTAAACAGCTGAGCGAATGGGCCATTGCCGGGCGTCGCTCCGGCAGTTGGATATGCTTGAGCTTGCTCTACTGTCCATGTGGAGTTTTTCAGCAAGCCGGCGGTCGGATCAAAAGCCGCCATGGCTAAAGTGGGCGACAACGCGCCTGCCAATGAATGGCCGGTGAAAGTCAGGGTGCAGCCAGACGAATCGACAGAGGCCAAGAAGTCTATTAGCGATTGATGGGTAATGACTGTGTCGGTCATCGCTAAAAGATTGGTTATCCCGGTGTTGGTGGCGCTGGATATGCAAGGGATTTTTGAGCTCGGAGATGTGGCGTTTTTATTGCCCGCCCACGCTTGCAATGCGCCTTCCCAGGCGACTACAGATTTGACATTAAAGTCCTCTATAAGCCAATCGTAGGCTGAGACGAAGTTGGTTGCGGCGATAGCAACGATGTAACGCTGCAATGATGGACTAAATACAACGGCCATAGCGTTGGTCGCATTGCATTTTACGCTGTGGGTAAGCCAATTGATGCTGTGAAACTCAGGAGGAATCACAAAAACCTGGGGACCCCACACAGTCGTCCAATCGTTGGCTCCCAGAGGTGGCGGGTTAGCTGTATTATTTTCAAGAATAGCGCCGGCAAAGTCCTGTTTTAGTTGCGTTGTGAGGGTTGCTTGCGCCTCCGCGGCCGCTTCCTTTAACAATGCGGGGAAATCTATTCTATCTCCCAACTTGATCGTCAAAAATTGTCCTGAAACGGCATTAGACAAAAGCGAAAAATAAAAAGTTGTTTGCCATGGGTCATAACTGCTCATGTGTTTTTCTCCAAAAATATTAGTGGCATGTGTTGGAATCCAGATGATGTTGATCGGGGCATTACCTGATTGCTTGTATAACGCCTAACCTACGGCGTAGGACAATATCATTATTCCGGATTTCATGTAAGTGACATGGATGTGACAGTTGCGGGCAAATAAACTATCCGGTATTGAGGAATATAGTGAGAGTGAGCCGGGTAGATATAAGGTTGGGCAACGCTTTTCTGGCCAACATTATCGCGTGGTCACTGTTGGGCAAACGATAAGGCTGTTTGCCCAACCTACACCTCATACTTTGTTGCATCTTCATTATCCCCAAGTGCCCTCGGTATTCCTGGCTTGCGTATTGGCTGCCTCGATCAGAGTGATGTTGTAAGCCAGCCAGGTAGGCCGGAATAAGCCGGTTCGAGCAACAGCGAGAACTGGCGTTTCCGGCAAACTCCATCCAAATTCGCCGGAAACGCCACCTCGCGCTACGCGCTTGGATGGCCTTATTCCGGCCTACTCGGTTAGCGTAGGGAGGCAATGGTAAATGAGCTTGACTTGCTTTGCCAGCGCCAATTCATAGCTTGTACTACGCCCTCCGCCGTCCGCTTTTACCAACGCGTCTAGCTCGATAAGGCTGAGAATATCGCGGTAGGCGGTGTCCTGAGAGCACTTCGCCAGCTTGGCCCACTTGGATGTGGTCAGCTTACCTTCGAAGCCGTCCAGCAGTCGGTTGAGTACCTTGATCTGACGCTCGTTCATTGGCGCGCTGGCAAAACGTTCCCAGAATTTGGCTTTTGCCAGTACGGCTGACAGTGTTTCGTCGGCTCGGGCGATGGCGCGTTGCAGGCACGCGAGGAACCACAGCAGCCACTCGGTTACGTCCAGATCGCTTTTTTGGCTGCGTTCGAGCACGTTGTAGTAGTCTGTCCGCTCCTGCTGAATCTGCGCCGAGAGGCTGTAGAAGCGCTGTTGGCTCTGTTCCGACCTCGCCAGTGCCATGTCGCCGATGGCGCGGGCGATGCGGCCATTGCCGTCATCGAACGGGTGCAGGGTGACAAACCATAGATGCGCCAATCCCGCCTTGAGCACCGGATCGAGTTCGCCCGGCTGTTCGAACCAATCCAGAAATATCGTCATTTCCGCTGCCAACCGATTTGCCGGTGGTGCGGTGTAATGCACTTTTTCGCGGCCGCATGGATTGATGACGGAGCCTGAGATGACTTGCATCGGCCCGCCCGCATCATCACGCCATGCGGCTACCCGAATCTGCGCCAAACCGCTACGCCCGGTCGGAAACAAGGCCCCGTGCCAGGCAAACAGGCGTTCGGCAGTCAGCGGAACGGCATAGCGCTGAGTGGCGTCAAGCATCACCTCGACAATGCCTTCGACGTGGCGATCCAAGGGCGCTAAAGCGCCGATGTCCAAGCCCAGGTGTCGGGCAATTGATGAACGCACCTGTTCAGCATCCAGCCGTTCGCCTTCGATCTCGCTGGTTTTGACCACATCTTGGGTCAATGTTTGCAGCCAGGCTTCATCCCGTAGCGAGAAGCCCAGCGATTCCATGCGGCCCAATAGGCGGCCTTGGACATGTCGAACCGTCGCCAGCGGCGTCGCCAATCGCGTCATGTCGTAGCGCCGGTTGGGCCAGTCGGGGTGTTGCCAGATGTAGGTTGTCATGCCAGTTACTCCGCATTAAGTGCGGATATTGTGTTGTGTTATCTCCGCAAAGGCAAGTCTATTCTCCGCATTAAATGCGGTGTAACAAATATCCAATCTCCGCAACAGCTCGGACATAAGATAAAGACTTTTCTCCAACTCCATGCCTTGCTGCTACAATGCGTCCATCTTAAACTGCACAAGAACTCAAAAAATGGATGTAATCCAACGCATTGCCGAAGAATTAGCCGTTAACGTCAAACAAGTCAGCGCCGCTGTCAACCTGCTGGACGAGGGTGCGACCGTCCCATTTATTTCCCGCTACCGGAAGGAAGTGACCGGCGGCCTGGATGATACCCAATTAAGGTTGCTGGAAGAGCGTTTGGGCTATTTGCGCGAATTGAACGCGCGGCGCCAAACCATTCTGGATAGCATCAGCTCTCAAGGCAAGCTGACGCCGGAACTGGAAAAAGCCATTATCGATGCCGACACCAAAACGCTGCTGGAAGATTTGTATTTGCCCTACAAGCCCAAGCGCCGCACTAAAGCGCAGATTGCCCGCGAAGCAGGTCTTGAGCCGCTGGCCGATGCGTTGTTGGACGACCGCAGCCTGATTCCCGAGCAAGTCGCCGCAGGTTATATCGATGCCGAAAAAGGTGTACCCGATGCCGCCGCCGCATTGGATGGCGCACGGCAAATCATCATGGAGCGCATTTCCGAGGATGCCGAACTGTTGGCCGAACTGCGTGAGCGCATCTGGCAAAAAGGCATTGTTCATGCCACGGTTGTGACCGGAAAGGAACAGGAAGCGGCGAAGTTCAAGGATTATTTCGATTACGAGGAAGCCATCAACAAGATCCCGTCGCACCGGGCTTTGGCGTTGTTTCGCGGACGCAATGAGGACTTGTTGAATCTGACGCTTAAACCCGGCGCTGACGATAAAATGGAGCACGATCTTTGCGCCCAGTTTGTCGCCCGTCGCTTGAACATTACCGACAGCTCAAAACCTGCCGACGCCTGGCTGGCGGAAACCGCGCGGTTCGCCTGGAAAATCAAGCTGTACACCCGCATCGACCTGGACTTGAAACTGAGGCTGCGCGAAGCCGCCGAACTTGAAGCGATCCGGGTTTTCGCCAGCAATTTAAGAGACTTGCTGCTGGCCGCACCGGCAGGCCCTAAAGCGACGATGGGCCTGGACCCCGGCATACGCACCGGCGTCAAGGTTGCAGTGGTCGATCCCACCGGCAAGCTGCTGGCGACGGACACTATTTATCCGCACCCGCCGCGCAAGGACTGGGACGGGGCGATAGACACATTGGCAAAGCTGATCCAAAAGCATAAGGTCGATCTGGTCAGCATCGGCAACGGCACGGGTTCCCGGGAAACCGACCAGTTGGTGGCCGATGTGATGAAGCGGCACAGCGAACTCAAATTCACCAAGATCACCGTATCGGAAGCGGGGGCGTCGGTTTATTCGGCGTCCGAACTGGCCGCCAAGGAATTTCCCGAGCTGGACGTGTCCTTGCGTGGTGCGGTTTCGATCGCCAGACGCTTGCAGGACCCGCTGGCGGAACTGGTCAAGATCGACCCGAAATCGATCGGTGTGGGCCAGTACCAGCACGATGTGAATCAGGTGCAGTTGGCCAAGGGGCTTGATACCGTGGTCGAGGATTGCGTAAACGCGGTCGGCGTGGACGTGAATACCGCATCGGTGGCCCTGCTTAAACAGGTCTCCGGCCTGTCCGCCAGCATCAGTGAGAATATCGTCGCGTTCCGCAATGAAAACGGCCCATTCGCCAACCGCAAGCAGTTGAAAAAAGTGCCGCGATTGGGCGACAAGGCTTACGAGCAGGCGGCAGGGTTCCTGCGCATCATGAACGGCGACAACCCGCTGGATGCCTCTTCTGTGCATCCCGAAGCTTATCCTGTGGTTGAAGCGATCATCGGAGACACCGGAAAATCCATCCGCGACCTGATCGGTCAGAGCCAGTTTCTACGCGGTCTGAATCCTGCCAATTACACTAATGAGCATTTCGGCTTGCCGACGGTGACCGACATCTTGCAGGAGCTGGAAAAGCCCGGCCGAGACCCGAGACCGGAATTCAAAAGCGTCGAGTTCAAGGCAGGCATCGAGAAGATTACCGATCTTGAAGTCGGCATGAGACTGGACGGCGTGGTCACCAACGTCGCCAACTTCGGTGCGTTTGTCGACATCGGCGTCCATCAGGACGGGCTGGTGCATATCTCGCATTTGTCCGATAGCTTCGTCAAAGATCCGAGGGATGCGGTTAAAACCGGCGAAATGGTCAAGGTGACGGTGCTGGAAGTTGATGTCGAGCGCAAGCGCATTTCGTTATCGATGAAAACCAATCCTGAGGCGAGCGAAGCCAGACCCGAGCGAAACAATCAAAAGCAGGCGGCGCACAAACCGAAACAACAGGCGCCGGTGCAAGGCTCAATGGCCCGCGCCTTTGCCAAGGCGCGGATCAGTAAATAATTGCAGCTCTGCTATACTGACTTTCAGTATTAACACACCAACAGGATTTGATATGCGTAAATTCGGTCGTTTTTTTGTTTGTTTTCTTTTCGTTAGCCTATCGATTGTTTATGCGCCGATGAGTCAGGCCGATATGCAGCAGGGTTATGGTGATACGAGCCATGCCCCCGTCAGTCGGGCGGATAAGCCGCAACAGCAAAGTTATGGCGACAAGGTTGGCAACAAGGCGCTGAACGCCTTTGCCAACCTGACCACCGGTGTGCTGGAAATTCCCAAAAACATCATTAACACGACCAATAAAAGCAATATTTTTTATGGCGTTGTCGGCGGGTTGTTTAAAGGGCTGGTTCACACCGGCGGGCGCATAGGCGTAGGCATTGCCGATTTGGTCACCATTCCCCTTCCTACCAAGCCCATCGCGCACCCTCGGTATATCTGGGAAAATTTTGATGTGGACACGACTTACGGGCCGGTATTCCGGCTGGACGAAACCAAGGAAACAGAGCGTCCTGCCGTTCAAGCGCCCAGCGTAGCGCCGGTTGTCGCGGCGCCTCCCGTTGCAGCGCCGGTTGATCGTTCGGCTCAGTACCGCATGGAAGAAGACAACAGGAAACGGGATGCCTTGTTCAAGGATAAAATGACGAAATAAGCATCGTTGCTTAAAATAAAAAAGCCCGGAGGTGGAAACCTGCCGGGCTTTTTTATGCGCTGTCATTCTTTATCTTGAAAACCGCAGCTGAACGTTCCAAAACCCCGTTCGCCTGTCGTTACCGCATTACTTTTCCGAATCAGGCGTTGCCGGAGGAACAAACTCCGGGTGCGCAACACTAAGCTTGGCGCCGACTTCGCCGGTGTAAAACACCAAAATCTTCAGCGGCTCTTCGCCCGTGTTGCGGCCATTGTGCAGTACGCCTACAGATTCAGGCAGAACGTCGCCGGCATGAAGGAACTTAACCTCGCCGGTGGCGAGCCTTAATTCCAGCTCGCCTTCCATGATGTAGCCAAACGAAGGCACCGGGTGTTCGTGCCATCCGGTCTCGCCTTCCGGCGCAATCTCAACAGTCAGTGCCGTGACTTCGCCTTGGCCTTTGGGATAGATGATTTGTTTGCCGTCCCAACTGGTGGTCGTTTTGAGCAGTTGGGTAACTTTTATGGTTGGATTTTCATCCAGGGCCGATGCTGCAAGCGGGCAGCATAGCGTCAGCAACAATATTAACTGCGTTTTGAGGTTCATATAAAAACCGCTCTCTTCAATTAACCCGGAGGCCAAGTCATTTGCCGGCCGCCCAGCAAATGCAAGTGCAGGTGATAAACGTCCTGCCCGCCTTTCCTGTTGCAGTTAAATACGGTTCTGTAGCCTTCTTCGGATAAGCCTTCCTGTTTAGCCAGCGTTGTTGCCGTTTGTAATATTTGACCTGCGAGCAGGCTGTCGTCCAGGTCATTCAAGGTTGCAAAGTGGCGCTTGGGGATAATCAGGATATGCACCGGAGCCTGGGGATGAATATCCCTGAAAGCCAGAATATTATCATCTTCAAAAACCACATCCGGTTTAATCACACCGGCAACCATTTTGCAAAATAAACAATCAGTCATTATTTTTTACCTTTTTGTATGAGCGACCTGGTCGGTCAAAACTGTCGGCTTTGGAATATACGCTTCTTTTCGTTCAGTGAGAAGGTGCTGTATTTTTTAAGTTAGAGGGACGGAAGTAGCACTGGTTGATTCCCGGAGTAGCGGGAGCGGCATGATACGGAAGACAGACTACCCAGTGCTGGAAACCCGTTTCAGGGGGGCATCGACCATTGCGTATAAGGAAACGAAAGCGCAGCAGCCTGAAACGGGAGTAGGAGAACCATCTGTATATCCAATATAAAATCAAGCTATACCTCACGCGGTCACGCCTGTGGATTTTTCAAATAGCTGGAATTTTGGGTTTAAAAGTGTTTTTACTTGTTCCTTGAACGCAGATTTCACTTTATCAAGGCAGTCGTCGATGGCTTCCTTTACATATCACTACATTTTAGCTGTGCTTTTTGAATCCTTAAAATGGGATTGCCCGATTTCGAACTGCCTGAAAAAAGCGAAATATCGAAATTGAAATAGGCGTCGATCAAATTGCTATTATTTGTCAAGTTACTAAAACTGCCATAATTAGCAGTGATCCATGAAGTTATAGCGCTCTCCATATCGCCTATATAGCTGTCATTAGTAAAGTCTGTCGGCACCCTCATCATTACCGGGACACTGACAGGTTTAATAGCAAACGCTGAACTACTGTTGGATAGATAATTAAATGTAACTACGACCTGAAACTGGCCAATGGTCTGCTTAGCGTCAGTCGAATAGTCCATCAAAAGCGCATTAAAAAGGTTTGTAAGCCGACCGGTAAGACTACTATCTCCTGTGCCGGAAAGCGCTCCAATATCTATCGGAGCATCGGTAACAAGCAGTGGATAAAGAATGCTCTTATAGGAAACTTCAGATGTTTCGTAATGAAACTCCTGAGCAAGGCTCATGTTGCGCATAACCTTCATGGCTATAATGCCGTCTTGATGGGTAAGGATATTAAAGGGGATATTTGTGGCGGATTTAGCGAAAGGCCAGCTCGGAATAAGCGATTGTGCAGGTGCTACAACGACAGTACGCTCTTCTATGCTTTCCGGCGAATTTGTTGTGACTTCACTGTCGGGAGAATAAATGTAGGTCACACTTTGAGTCGAGTCAGCTGGGGTTCCATCAACACTTGAGGTGTACCCTGATATTTTAAGTTGGGGTACAAAGCCCAAACTGTTCGAACTGTCTGTAGATTCAACCGTAACAGTCCAATCACCAGAAGTCTTGTCTGCTTTTTCAGTTACCTTAAAAGAACTTTTAAGATAATTTACAGCGGGAGTCGCCCCGCCAGCAGTAGGCCATGAATAATTGGCAACATGCTTAACCAGCTTTGCAAAGTGCTCGATAGCATCGGATAAAGGTGATTGTCCTTTGCTCGGGCTTTGAGTTGTACTTAGGGTATCGAGCGTACCCTTAAGTGACGGATACACCGTCCTGAACTGGACAAGAGCGTCAAGAAGGTCCGGTGATGATGGGGGCGTTACTGGTTGCGGTTCAGACTGATCCGATATGCCCTTATTGATACTAACTTCCAAGCCAAGGCTGTCCTGGGCTACATAGCTGTGGGAATACTCGCCATTAAGGCTCCAGGCCTTGGCATACATCATTTCTTCATTTTGGTCTGTAACCGGCTTATCTACGTTTGCCAGGTCGTCGGCATAGAGCCTGCCTAACCTAGGCGGAGTGGGGAAAGCCCTTAGAGGCATGGGAACCGCAATGGACCCAATATCGATTGGATCGGGCTCATTTACGAACTTAAACCAGGAGCCTGCATTATATATGGCACTGGAACCGTCCTCATTTATTGTTATCTGCTCAATGTCATGCTCCAAGGCGGTCAATTTAAAAGACAGATCAGCCGTGTAGGTACTATGTTTGCTTAATTGTTTCGGAAAAATACCAAGGGCCATATATGACTGCCCATTACTAATAGGCACGGCTGCTTTTCCTGTTGTAAGAGTTGCCTCCGCTTTAGTCACCTTAGACGGAACAGGTGTGCCCAGGAAATTTATAGTACTGGTAAAACCGCTATTGGCACTTGTTTCCAAAACGGCGACTGCGTCCATCTTGTAGAAATTACCAAGTTCCTTAAGGCACTCCTGCCTGTACATCTCTCGAGCCGCTGCTAACGCTGCCTTAATTCCGCTGCCAGAACCGGGAGAATAGGTAACGTAGTTTATCAAGTTACTAACTATTGTTTTTTTGTGCCCGGCCAGCTTAGAAATAGCTCCAGGATTAATAATCGCGGCAGGCGTCATCATCTCTGGCGTGAACATGGTATCCAAGGCTTTAAGGAAGGCTTGCATCTCGGCATCAAGGTCCACATTAGTGGCGGTAGCTGTTGATGGGGTGGTTACACCACCACTTACCGTAGCGACAGGAATATTGGCTCTTGACAGTAGCTTATTAGATAGCGGCTTGGGCGAATAACAATAATAAACGGGTGTGCTACCCGTCGTTACAAAAGATATATCAATATCACCGGAGGCTCCATACCTCACCACCCAGACTTGGTGGGCATTGGGAGCTGCGCCTTTCCTGTCGATCGCCCCTACGGCTATCTTCATATTCTCTGTTGCGTAAGCGGTCTCAAAAGCTGTTGCAAAGGGTTTAAGGTCATTTTGATAATTGGGACTTGTATCGGTACCTTTATTAACCAGCGAGTGCGGCGACGCAGTCATAACGGATGATGTGATCCTTGGATCGACCGAAAAAGCAGGATCTACATATTGCGTGCGCTCAAGGGTGAGATTTACATTAAGGGCAAAGTAAGTGTTTGGGTTAATGCTGGCTGCTGTGACGACAACAGCCACTGGACTTAATGGGGTAGATAGTGGAGCATTGGTATCCAGTGCTTTGTAGATCGCACCAAGATTTGTCTGGATACCCGACTTAACTTTATTGCTGTCCACGTTTGTTGCAAACGATGTGCTAACCGTTGCAGTAGTCGCAGGATCGGAAAGCTGGTAAATGGCTTTTGCGTATGCCCAAAGATCTGCCTTCTGATGAGCCAATGGTGCCTGCCCAGCCTCACTACCGTATCCTTCGAAATCAAAGTCGAAATTTAAATCAATGTTACCTTGCGCATCGAATGAATAATCAATGTGCAGATAGGGTAACTGCTTAAGGCTTATAACGGGGTCTGTGTAGAGCATAGCCCCTGTTGGCACCGTTGCAGGCGTTATCGCCGACCATTCATTACCAAAAAGGTCTACAGGTATAAGCGTAAACGTAGGAACCGTTTGGCTCACTATATCCTGATAAGGATTCATACTTGTTGGCGGTGTGCCGGACCCGTCCGGCACAAATGGCGTTACGGGGGAAAAGACGTGGTCGTAGTACCAGGTATTTATGTCCGTTTTGGATTTATTCTTCGGGCTTATAGTGGTAGCGACACCTCCAAAGCTCGCGTTAAGGAGATTGTAAGTGTGGTTAAGCGTACTTGCAAAAGGAACAGGATTTTGCGGCGCAGGAACATTTCTGGTCACCCTCATGGGAACCTTGCCTGGATCAAAGTAGGCGCGAACTACCTGCTCGCCTGAGTCTTCAATATAGAGGTTACTTGTTTTGTTTGCGCCGCTATAGGTGCTCGTCGGTTCACTTAGCAATACACCTGTGGTATATGCCGTAATCCCAGTTAAAGTGACTACCAGGCTTATTTCGGCCACACCGTTTGTGTCAAACAACGTATCGGGCACACCATCCCAGTAAAGGTAATCCCCCCCCGTGTTGGTTACCCCTCCTGTCCATAATTTATAAACAAAATCGGGCGACGTGTTATTTGCGGGTACTGTTGAACTGATCTCTGTCGAGAAGTCGCTCTGCAAGATAAATAAAACATCTCCACCTATCGTAGTAAGAACTGCTTCTCCGTTGCTAACATAACTAAGCTGAAGATTGTATATAGGATTGGCCGTGGCAATATCATTAATAAGCCGCTCCAGACGCACCAGCCCTAGAGGGTTGACTTGGCCGAGCTGGTAAGTGTTTTTCAGGTAAGCTATCTTTTGGCCTTTTGCCGTCGGCAGCGGAATCTTCTTTATCTTGAATTCAACTGTAGTGACATAGCAATTTGCAGGCGCAGATGGCGCTGTTCCCGTGCCGTCAACAACACCGGTTTGGAGGTTAATCGTCGCCGCATTTAAACTGCAATTTGCCGGAAGCACACTGCCAGAGGAAAGGCCATTAATCAAAGAGACAGGAAAGTGCCATAGGCTCGAACTTGCGCCGGTATCTATTCCCACCTTCAACTGATATTGCTTGTTTTCAGGTGGGTGAGCCAAAGGCATTAAACCTGAGCTTGCAAACTCGGCCGTATCAAGAGTAGGGGCGCCTGTTCCAACAAAATCCGATGGTTGCCGTATAAGACTTGAATTGGCGGCAGTGCTGCTGCACATAAATAGAGGGCTAAAAGTCGTACCCCACGAAGCGGCATCCGGGCAATTTACATTCATGCTGATCGACAGCGCGGGTGTTGTAGCAGACGGGTTGGCTTTTGATCCTGAAGGCACATTAAAAGTGATCGGCATTTGTTGCCCCGTGGCAACGTAAAGCGCTTCGCCGTTATACCTCGTTCCATGAAGCATGAATCGGGTCGTAAGGCCGGCGATGGAATCATAATACGGCTGAGGTGTTGGAGTGCCGGATGGCTTTGCCTCTAGCGCCGTAATGACATCATATATGGTTGAGGTTCCATCGCTGGCAAAAACACCGAGTTCTTCGGCCTTGTCCATTGCATTGCTAACGGTCAGCATAATGAACTCGATAAATATATTTTGTTGATTGGTTATTATGTCTGCGGCCGGTGGAACGGGTTCGGGGGTAGGCGCAGTTTGGGTCAGCTCTTTGCTGGATGTTAGCGTAACGGTTGTGCCGGGCAGGATGGGGAAAAAAACCGCTTTATACTGAGACCCTGAGGATGGGGCAGCCGGTTCTTTAATCGTGATATCAAACAACGCAGTATTCGCGGTTGCCTGATAAAAAAGCGCCTGCACATCCGCTAAAGTGGGGGCAACGGAACTGTAGTTATATGGGTTAGCCGCAGTGATTGGCTTGTTGTTAAGCGCCTTGGTAAAGGCCTTGATATTGGCGAGGGTTATTGGGGTGCTCGTGCCGCTACCTGTGCCGACAACGTCACTATAGGCCGATGGGGAGGCTGGGTTGGTTGTGGCGTAAAGCGCCCACACGAGCAAGCCTTCAACAAAGTTCTGGTATGAATCGTTACCGGCTTCTTCGAGGTTCATCGCAAACTGGCATACATAGTACCAGTCGCCGGTGCCGGTGGAGGTCGGCTGCGGAAGGATGTCAATATTCAGCGCCTTTGAAGACGATGCAGTAAGCGGCTGCCAAGTCACCCGTGGCGGAGGCGCCATCGGAGCTGCGTGATTTTTCAGCGACAGAAGCGCCGCCGGAGCCGCAGGGAGACTTTCCATCAAAAATGCCATCTCAGGCAGGCGGGGTGGCGACGGTTGATGGTGCACAACAATCCAGGGTGCCGAACCCTGCTGTAAACTACTCAGCGTTGCCTGTGTATGGAAGGTGGTCGAGAAATGGCAGTGAATATGGATGGTAAATAGACCAAGATCGATACTGACCGTAATAGCAACATCAATGGATGCGGTGACTGAAACATGGCAGGGTTGGTAGGCGATCAACGTCGCATCGGCACGTATAAATGCAGTCACATTGAGCGATGCTTGAATGATGGCGAAATTAATTGACCCCTGGATATGCCCCACTATCTCGACTGCGGCGCAAATGTCGTAATATTCATAGTCTTCACCGCCGATGCTCGGCGTGAATTTGGCAAAGATACCCTGAAAGAGCGCCTCCAGGACAATGCTGGCGGAAGCGCTGAGCGGGCCTTTATGAAAGGCTATTCCTCTGCCCACGCGCAGTCCTACGCCAATCTCGGTAATGGGATTAAAGTTGCCATTGGTTGCATCGGGCAAGGCTTTTGGATGCAGGCCGTTCAATTTGGCAAAGTAGAAACCGCCAGCCCCGGTAAAGCTATCGGCGGTAACGGAAAAGGAATGGGAGAAATCAAGGTTGTAGGGAAAGCCTATGTTGAAAGAAAAATCCCCGTTCGTGTAAATCGACACCGATATAGAAGGCAACGTGACAAAGGCGTTACCGAACTGCATTGTGCGGATCTTGGTCGGCAGCGTCAGAAAGCCCTCATATTCGCCTACCGTCTCGCTCACCTTGCGGTAAAGTATCTCGGCGTAAAGCCCTGCCAGTTTGTTAAGCGTTGCATTTTTACCTGTTGCAACGTTCACCATCAGGCCGTACATCCGGGGATCGTCAAAGATAAACTGCACGTCGGCCTGGCCGAGGAATTTGGCATAGGCGCCGACAAGCCAGCCGCCGTCTTTTGCAAATGCCATCGCGGGAGATGATGTGCCGCTCAGTTGGCTTATGGCGTATCCAAGGTCTGCAACAGCCTGCTCCACGGTGGTTGGCGGAACCGTATAAGTTGATGGCCAGGCAGGCGTTGGATTGTCGTTAAATTCAATATGCTGTCCCAGGGCAAGCAGCTCGATGTCGATAATGGATGCGCCTTTGCCTGGAACGGCGGGCGGTTGCTCGTTTACAGGATCCCATGAAATTGGGTTCTGTGTGAGGAAGGGGATAGTGCCTGAGTAAGCTATTGCAAAAGAGAGACCACTATTTCCTTGAGCTTTCTGCGCTGAATCATATTTTAGTGTGATACCTGTAATCGTAACACCAAAGATTGTGTTGGATGGTGTTAGGGTGCAGGAGACGATCTTTTGCGTATTGGTGATAGCATCGTGCGGAGGGACAATTTCAATTTCAAATGTCACATCACTTAATACGCTATCAAAGCTGATATCGTTCAGAAGGCCAAACCAAGGGGCGGGCAGTATGAAAAATGGATTATCCGTTACCTTTGCTACGAACCAGGCCATCAGTGCGCCAAGGCTTGGCAGGCTGGTAATAGTGAAAGTGGCTGTTTTATTGGGCGGTGATGCGGCGGCATTGTCAGTGTAAGTCCCGCTCGCAGCCAGTTGCTGGCCGTCGATCTCATCGGATATGGAGGCCGATATCTCTTTCGTGGTTTTTGTAAGGTCGCAGCTTAAAGTAAATTCAAAGCCGTCCATTTCAAAATCGGCAGAGACCTTGTTTTGGCTGCTGCCCAAGGTGATTTGCAATTCTGCTGATATTTCGCCCGCACTGTCCAGCGTCCAGTTTCCGTCGAACACGCCATTAAAAGCATAAGCACTGTTATCGCCGCCTTTAACGTAGGTGTAGTCGACAGATAAAGCCGCTATGGAAAAATCATTGAGTGCGGAAGGAATATATGAGGAGGCGCCTGATACAAAAATATCAGCAAGGTAGGGCAAGGTGATCGAATACGTTTTGGGTGGTTTTACACCGGGATTTAGATTATTCCAGGTTTTCTGAATATCCAAATAACCATCAAACGTCCAGGTGCCCGTACCGGTGTCGATGGCAACTTTTGCACTCAATGCCAATTTGCCCAAACACAATAATTCACCCAGCAGACTTGCATTGACAGCACCACCAGCCGCAGAGAACTGAACCGCCAGTCCTGCAATGCCTAGAACAGCAGGAGAACTATCTACACCCCGAATCAAAGTTAAAGCATTTTCTCCAGAACTTGCAGATGCCGTCTGCACGACCTCAATATCTGCAAAAAGCTCGACTGACTTGCTACTTCCATCGACAACAAGATTGAAGTTCTCGAGCACCAGGCTATCCAAGAACTCGACCGAAGTAAGCCCGAAATGGCTAAAAAAAGCACCCAGGTTAAGGTTTTCTGAAGGCGGCTGAAATATCTGCACTTCAGCCTCAGGAAAGCTGACAACAACTTCCAAATTAAACGCGCCGATTTTAACGAAACCAAACGCAGAAACCGTTAAAAACGAAGCGGCTGGATTTTGAGGTGTAATCCAGGAAACAGACAGTCCAGACAGATTTACCGCAAATTCGTTTGTGCCAACTGTCGCTATATTCCACGTTAAGCCGGTGCCACCCGCTCCCAGCGACAAATAGCCATGGATACCACCAATGGTTTCATTAGCGGTAAACAAATCGAAAACAACGGAATCCAGTGTAATGCTACCCAACGGCAACAGGCTTGGAGGGATCAATGCAAGCAGTGACTGGCCGCTGAAAACGCCAGATAATAAATAGGGAGAATCCACCTCCAGCCCAATTTTGACAGTTACCGGGAATACAGCCCCCGCAATGTTCTGCTCGGCAGCAATCGTTTTATAATCCCAGTCAATAGTAGTGCCTGATGAAAGAGAATCTGTAATTTTTGATTTCAAGTCATTGCTCATTTACATGTCTCTCTTAAATATCAAACTCTATAGCGAGCGGAAGATGATCCGTGATAAAACATCGGTAGAGAATGGCGGCAGTTAAGATATTAGGGCAAGCGCCTGCAGCAGTGAACGGTACCGAAAGATTGGCGAGTACAGCCGCATCATTTTTAATCGCGTCCGGCAGCCAGTAGCCTGAATTTATGCCTGCTACTTGGTCTGCAAGTATCTGGTTGAGAGATGTGAGCAAAGGGTTAGCAACTACTGGGGGGGTAAAAAGCGCAATGGACAGGCCTGAGACTGCATTTTGTAAATCAGCGAGTACGTCAATAACACCTGTGGGGGTAACATTAGTCAGATCGCGGTGATATAAAATATCTCTCGGCGACTCATAATTATTACCAGTGGTGATTAACCCTACTCCCGCAGCATAAGCCGGATATTCGTACTGGGTTTGGGATCGTGTAAAACCATACCTGATCAGGTTTGTATTGGGAGCGGTTGAATATGTTCCAGTTGCACTTGCCAGATTAAACCAATTAAGGTTTTGTTCTGACCAATACAATTCATTTTGGGTTGTTGTATTCAAATCACCGCCGTAGATTACAGGCAATACGGCACCGGCACCGCCATCGCCAAAAAAATATGGGGAAAGCGACGCGGCAATCACACTATAGAGTGGCGCCATTCCTCCGTTTGGCCCATGATGTGCAATGATGGGAATAAATCCTGTTGAGCTAGTTGTTGCACTTATCTTGATGATGCAAGGCCGCCTTACATCCTTCCATTGGAGTATTTCACGGCGGTAGGTGACGCTTGCATGGGATCGTGTTCTTTTTGTACTCGTCATACCGACCACATCGGAGTTAGGTTTTGGAAAACCGGCAGGAATATTCGGCGGTACTGGAGGATTAATCAGTTGAATCGGCAGTGGCGCGTTGTCAACTTCTGTGTATGCATGACTTTCAGTGATCAGATTGATATAGCCTTGATTTGCAGGCACACCATTCATGCCATGGGACATCTTGACATCAGGGCTTGGCACTGGAGAAATAAACGGTAATAATGGAATGGTTCCTTTCCAAAAAACCGCATAACCTTCGGAGTTCCCAGTAGAGATATAATCCAGGTCAGCAATGTTTGTTACTGCATTTAATGCGGGCGCTACGGTATCCCTAATCGAACCGGGCAAATAATCAAAGTTCCAAGTAGTACCTGGAACTCCCGCGTCCAAATATGTTTGCAGCCCCGGTAAAAAAACAGCGCCAGCAGCTCGAAACTCCTGCATGACAACGACATCTGCTTGGTATGCAAGAATCACCTGGGCAATGGCCCATAATGTCCCCTGAATGCGGTTACTGCCCAGTGGCCCTTTCTTGAGATTATTAAAATTCCCAAAACACTCAACATTCCAAATAATAACTTTGCAGCGTGGCATGTCTATTTCCTAATTTGTTTTTTCCGCATACCCGCCCAACCAACTCAGGGTGGGGTTGACTATGCTGCCATCCGCTGCGCTCGTATCGCCCATTAGAGCCAGATTGGTCGTGCCGCCGGGCGGGAAGGAGATGCTGAGCAACGTCAGCGCAATGCTCTGGAATTCCATATAAAAATAATCTTTGGTTGGGTCACTTGCGTCTACATGCCTGTTCAGCACGATGTCCTTGGCGCCAAACTTCAACACCCCCTCGAAATCAAAGCTCAAACTCACGCCATCGGGGCCCGAGAGCTTGAACTGGGGCGAGGCGTTGGCATAGTAGCCGCTGCCGCCCGGCATCCACGCCAGTAGCATCGAGGCAGAGATGGCCCCGCTTGCAGCAAGGGAACCTTTGCCCCCAAGAATTAGATCGAACTCCAGGCCGTACCACGCTACCCCGTCAGACGGGCTCGTAAATGAGATGCCCTTAGGAGTTGCCGTTTCCAGCAAGCGATAGCCCATATCACCGGGCGAGACATTGTCGGGAACCTCGTTGCCGGCGCTATTGGTTGTTGTAACGCCCACGTACTGAACCAGCCCCTTGAGCTTCATCGGGAACTGCGCGACCAGCGAACCGGTACGCACGATATTAAGCGCCTGTCCGGCCTGCTTGCCCGATCCCGCCGCAAGAGCTTCGGTCTGATTTTTCTCAAACCGAAGTTTGGACGCAACCATCTCATAAATATTGGATTGGCTGTGTTGTATGGTCACGTCCAGGGTCAGGCCGTAGTAAGGCAAATACTCGTATGAAAGAAGGTCGAAACTGCTGTCATTCAGAAAGTCAAAGCTGCCGCGAATGGCAAAACTTGCCTTATAAATATCAGTAGCCTCTGAGCTGCCCGAAAGCTTGACCACATTCATCGTGACGTTGGCGATGCGGTTGCAGTTAAAGGCGTTGCTGGCTAGGTAAAAATCCGTGGTCACGCCCTTGGCCGTTGAAAAACTGTAAGAAGGTACGTTGTCCACATCGTGGTACGTTCCGATGAGTATCAGATTATTGGCTCCTTGCTCTCCATTCGGGCCGGTCTGCACCACTTTGTCGCCGAAGAACGTGTTCATCATGAGCATGGACTTGTTGGAAAACCGGGTCTCCAGGGCCTTTTCAAAGACCACTTCCAGTGTCAGTACCGTGAAGTCATAATCGCTTGCAATCTGTACATAGGCGGGCGGATTTTTGGCTTCACCGGCAAACTGCGGATTCACGTAATGGATCAAACCGAAGAAGGGGCTGTTCAGGTCATAAGAATCCGCTCCCGGTGAAAAATCACTTTTCTGAAGGGTTTTTGTTGAAGTGGGCAGCGTTGCACTAAGCTTCAAACTAATTTCTTGCTTCAGCTCTACCAATTCCATGTAAGTACCTTCAGGAATTTCGCTGGTAGACGCACTGGAAAGCGTAATCGTGGTATCTGTCTTAGCTGTAACTTGGGTTTTGTCGGGAAAAGCATTATCACCACCGGAAAGCATAGCCTTAACAAAATAACCTTTTTTGATACTGTTAAACGCCCCCGGCTCAACTGGTGAAAAATCACTTTTCTGAAGGATATTTGTTGAAGTGGGCAGCGTTGCACTAAGCTTCAAACTAATTTCTTGCTTCAGCTCTACAAATTCCATGTAAGTACCTTCAGGAATTTCGCTGGTAGACGCACTGGAAAGCGTAATCGCGGTATCTGTCTTAGCTGCAACTTGGGTATTGTCGGGAAAAGCAGAAACCACAGCTTTAACAAAATCACCTTTTTTGATACTGGCAAACTTACTTGGCCCAACGTGGTTTATCTCGTTACCCAAATGATGGGCGTATAAGTTGCCGCTAATATCAGCCACCAGCGCCTGCACATCGACAGGCAAAGTGGCTATGTCACCAACCTTTACTTTCAAGGCCAGGAACCCGTTCCAGTTCTCGTCGTTGATCAAGGTGCAGAAATTCTCAAGGCTGGCAACACCGTTGCCGTTGTCATAAAGCGCCTCGGCATTTTCAAGATATTCGACCAGCCAGTTTGAAAGAAAGTTACCTTCAGCGTCGCTGCTTGTATCGTTAAAATCCGCATACTGTGTCCACAAATGGGGATTTCTGGCCATCTGGTTTATGCTGGTGTTGCCCGACTTGAATATAAGCACATTCGTATAATTGCCGGGCGTGGTCGTCTTGGGCATATTCAGGATAAAAGACCAATCACTCATCATGACTTGTGGCGCAAAGGTTGCAAGGTTGCTGCCATCGTTGCCTGTTATATCCGCCGTAATAACAAGGAACTGTTGATTGGTAAGAAAAGCCTTTTGCAAAGCATCGGGCAGCGGCGTGGTTTCATTAGCGCTTGAAAATTCAATATCAACATTACTGACCGTTACCGGACTACCACCTACCTCCCCAGTCACCGTGGCTTTCGCTATGCTTATTCCGGTCCATACGCCGTTAACAAAAGTTGCCTGATACCCTTGGGGCGTGAGCGCATAAACAGTGGTGCTGCCCGTAGCCGGAGTCGACGGCTGCGCCATCTGTTCGATTAGTTTTTGCCGCTCCGGGTTGAGAAGCTGAAACTCGAAAGCTTCGACATTTTTTGGCTTGCTGCCGAAACCCAAGGCGGCTTGAACCATCCCCTGATAGGACGCTATGGGGAAGCAGCAGGTCGCGCTGCTTGGGTTAGGCGTATCGGGCAGGGTTATCCGGCTCGTCGGGTAATAAGCGAGTTGTGACGGATATGTACTATCGGTATTGGCATAGAATGACGAGCGATCCGGCTCCGAATAATACGTGCGAACGGATGGGGCAGCGGCGTTACCTGGCAGGATCATTGCCCAGGATGTGGTGAATGGCGAGGTTGGGGATAGCTTCAAGGTGATTTCTTCGGAACCCGGTATCATCGTGACATCGACGCCTGCGGGCTGGCCCGAATAAAACATCATGATGTCGTCTTGCGCAAACTGGATGGATTCAACACCCGACAGCCCGCAGAGCAGGTTGATGGATTGCCCGGTGGGCGGGTTCACAACGTTCAGGCTAAAGGCGCCGTCCGGGGTCAGGTGATAAGCGAAATTGCTCGCTTCTCCCCCTGACGCATAGGTGGTTGGAGTGCGATTGAATACCAACCGAGCAGGCCACAGCGGCGATGCCAAATATGCCGGAGTCAGGGTTGTGCCCATGCCCAGTGGGGTGATGAATGTGCTGTCCAGCGCTGAAGGCGTCGTGTTGTCATACGGAAAAAAACTCAGATGGCTGCGTTCTGGATCCAATGGGTTGAGCGGATCGAATGAGAGCTTCATCTGCATCGTCGAACCCGTCGGCAGACTCAGGATGGGCATGTCCAGAGTCTCCACCTCATCAAAGACATTGAAGTTTGATGTTGCAGTGGTCGTTGCATATTGCAATTTGACTGCCAGCTTGGACAGATCGCCTTCTGCCAATGTAAGGTAGGCGTTGAAAGCACCTTGTTGAGCGCCCCAAAGCGGAATGGAAACCGGCAGGTGTTGTGCCGGATAGCGGCCATTTGGACCAAAGAATTTTACCTGATCAACTGAAAATGTGATGCTGCAATTATCGGTTTCATCTAGATCCATCGTGGCCTGGGCGTCAATGGCAAGTGTATAACTTCCGATACTGAATAAGGCCTGCCGCATCACTACCCAGTTTAGCCCTCGCGCACCCGATACCGCGCTGGCTTTCAAAATATTCCATTGCCAGCATGCGCTTGCTTGATTCGGGTTGTAAACCCACAATATCCTTACATCACCCGCTGGAGAAAGCTTCGGTAGCAAGAGATTGAGTTCATCAAGGAAAGTGGAAAAGTCGTCGGGACATTCTTTTGCGAACAGGTAAACCCCTCCCTTGTCTTGCCAAGTTATAGAAGGGTCGATGTCGCTGCCAAAGCCTGCCGCTACGCTGGGCAGATAGCCAGCCCAATAGTCTGTCGTGGCATGATTGGAAACGAGGCTATAGAGCGGCAGACCAATCCCTCGTTCGACGATCTGTATATAGCGTGGCGTTAGCATGATTACGCTGCAAAAGTCAGTATGTCACCATGCAGCAAAGGCAGATCCAGCGCGCTTTGCCCGGTTCCATAAACCGGTAATGGCTGATAGTCAAAATGTACCTTATATGCGCGGCCAGCTTGGCACGAGGCATTGCCGAAGCTGTCGGTTTGGCCTATCGCCCGCTCCAGTTTTAAACCTGTTAGCGTGACACCGCTCTTCGGCGGAACCCGCCCTGCCCGCTCAAGGATATTGGTCACAGTAGTGCCAATCGGAACTACAGCTTCATTCCCGTTGATAATCACCCGGATACAAAGTTTTATGATTGCTCGCCCACAGAAATAAGTATTTGTAGCCGCGCTGATGCTTGTATTTTGAAGTGCAGTGTAATTTGCTGCAGCGGCAAGATTTATTTGCGATGCAGGAAGGGTTGAGACAGTGCTTGTTGCTGACAGCGTAGTTGGGAAAAATACGCGATAGAACGGTTGCTGAAAGGCGGGGTAATACAGGTCGGCCGCTTCGGCAACACCTTGTGCATCCCCCGCCATTGCGGCGGGAGGTGCGACGGTTATCGCCCCCCCCATCAGTCGGGAGAGAAAGGCATCGAAGCCCACCATCCAACCTGAGCTGTCGGTGTAGCTGCCGATGTCGTAATCTATCGGCGCACTATTCGTATAACCGTCTGTATTGGATACAGCCTTCTCAGAAGGGTTGTTATCGTACCCTGGAACAACCATGTAATTGCTGGGCATGACGCGCAGAACCATGCCGGGCCGCAGATCGGCATAACCCTGGGCTAAATTCAGGCCATAGTTGTAATAGAGGGTCTCCGCGAAGGTTTGCGGCATGTGGCGGGCAATGGCTTCCTGAATAACTGAAATGCCCCAAGGCGTGACGCCTGCGGTTTCCGCTGCTGTAAGAAAGTCTGTATAAGCGGTTTGCACGGATGCTCGAATGGTGTTCGTATTCCAGGCGGTTGAGTTGATCGCTAGCGTGTACGGGTACAGGGTGCTATTGCTATTCGTAGCCGGATTTGCTGCCAGGGTGAAAATCGCGGAAGTCGTAGGGGATAAAACTGGCTGGCTGAGTGTTTTTCCGGCTGCCACATAGTTGCCGCTCGGCAGAAAAAGGGTGATAGATGCGGGTTGCGTTTGGTTTAGGGCTGCAAGTGTTGGCGCCGTATAGATGAGGGGAGCAGTTGTTGTCTGTCCTGTGGCGGCTAGAAAATAGGCAGGCGTAAAGCTGACGGGCATAGGGTTGGTCGGTAATCCGGGGCCCGCATCACCTTTCATAGTTGCCTGCAATGTCACCGTCAAGGTGTCGGATGAGGAAATAGTTGTTGCAGGTGAAAAATTCAGGCTCGTCGATCCTGCCGGGGCAGAAAAAGCGGACGTACTGGCGGTGCCATTGACAAAAAGAGTGGCCGTATACCCACAAACACTGCCCTCCATCGCTTGCCAGGAAAGCGAGATATTGGTGCCGTCATATTCTGCGCTGAGCAGAATCGGCTGGGATGTCCCCAATCTGCGCCAAGGCGAACAGGGGCCGGTTGTTGTAACGGTGCCGGATGTTGCCGTTACGGATACAGACACGGTATTGACGGCATTCGCCGTAAGTTGTGTGGTTAAAGAATAACTTGTCCCGCTATTACCGGTGATGGGGGTGCCGCTGCCGAATGTCAGATTAAACGTTTCTGTATAGCCACTGTAGTTAGCGTTGCTCGTGTTGAAGCCGCTTATGTCATTCCATGTCAAGGTGGCGATGCCGGTCGAGGTATCAGTGCTTTGAACGATATTGTCCACGCTTCCGGTGATGACCGGAACTGCGGAAGATGACGGCCCTTTGATGACGCCATAATTCACGCGGGCGCTTACCGTGTATGTCTCCGCCAGGCTACCGGGCATGGGTAACGGTGCCGTTCCGCCGGAAGATGTGGCGGGGTATGTCGAGGTGGTCACTCCGTTGCTGGTGCAGGTGAGCAGCAGTTCGTAGGAAACCGGCTCCGCACCATCAGGCACAGCCGGTGGTGTCCAGGCCGCAGATACCATCGAGCCGTCATAGTTGACGGACGTGATACTCGGGCTTTGGTCGGGCAAGGTGTAGGTGATTCCGGAACCCAGGATAGATGGCGTTGACGGACTCAATATTGCATTGGGCGGCCAAGGTGTCGGTGGGGGGGGATTTAATGGAATTAAAGGCCTCAAAACTACCGTCCAAGGGGGTGGGGGGGATGTTGGAGTCGAATAGTTATAGCTCAGGGTTGTGGAATGATTAAAACAAGATACAAAAGTTGCACTCTGCAATCCCGGGGCATATATTTGTACATAGGCTGTGAGGGGGAACTGGTTGGCCCAGCTAAATGTTGCGTTAAGGGTCGTGCCGCTGATTTCGATCACTCCCTCACTCAACTCAAGTATTGAGGCAAGGACGGGGATATTGATTATGCTTGCATCTGTCCAACTGACACTGGCGATAATGGTTGATGGATTGTAGCTGCCGGACAGCTGAACAAATTGGCATTGAACGTAACTAGAAAAGCCATCTGCCAACGGATAGGGCAGCATCAAAGTTAATTGCCCTGGATTCAGTACACTGCACTCCGGCATTACAAGTACTTTTTCACCCTGCATTAGTCGTGCAACCAGCACATAATTGGAAGTTACAGGACAGTCGGAGAAATCGCAGGAAATAGTGACACCAGAGGGGGTCTGGTCGCTGAGTCCAGGACTCCAAGGGTTTTGGTAAGAAACACCACTAATCGTAGGATTGTTATTAGCCATTGCGATACCTCTTTTGGTAAGTTGTCCCGGTTCCCGAGAGAAGACATCTTCTCTCAGGAACCCAGTTCGGGATTATTGGTTTCGGTCTCGCACCGCATTGGCATAATCAGTGCGAAAATCAGCACTGATTCTGGGAAGGATAAAATCCAGATCGTAGCGCTGCCGGTCGGCTTGCTCGCTCATCGCAATATGATCCCCCACCAAAATGCCATTGGCGTGGTATGTGCAGACCGGGTGTTGGCCCATTTTGGCGCGATCCTCGGCATTACCGAGCTTGAGATCGTAAAACATGCCGGAGTAATCTATCGGCTCGCAACTTGCTACAGAACTTACGCCGCCCGTAACCAATACTGCATCGCCCACGTCCAGATGACAAACCATCAGCGCGCCTGTGGGTGTCATGATGGGATGAGCGCCGGTGGCTATAAGCTCCTTGCCGTCTTGTGTGCGCAACTGGTAAATACCCTGCAAGCCAACTCGGTCTGCGCTTGCCTTATGATGCCCCAATGCGGTGGCTTCCACGCCCAAAGTCCCTCCGTGGCTTCCGGATATGACCCGATGGCTGTTGTTCAAGTCTTCGATATTTTGCTGGCTACCATCGGCCATCGCCACCTGAGTCCCTGCCGCGAGGCAGTGCCACCAAAACTGGATAGGGAGAATTGTCTGACTTGGCCCTGAAACACTAAAGGGTGGGTTGGCTGGGGAGGGGGCGCTATAGCTGCTGTAGATGCTAAACACATACGTTCCAGTAAAGGTTCCCGTGACTGGAACCGAAAATTGGAAGAAGAAATAAGATAACTTATCGTTTGCAGGACCCGGGTTAAACACCAATGACCCCGTAGTTGAGGCGGTCTTGCTATCATAAGGAAAATTCCAGCTTATGGTATTAGTAGACGGAATAACTGTTATGCCATTCTGTATGGCAGTTTGCGATGTGTAAGTCGACAACATGTCAATTTCAGCCCCTGTATCCCCATAATCAACAGAGAGCAGAGCAGTTGTGCGGATATTGGCAGATGTTGTGCCGGGGATAATTGCAACTGTGTCAGGCAAGGTTAAGGAGCCGGCAAATGGCACAATGAGATAGGGATCTTGTTGGTTAGTTGTTTCAGTATAGAAATAGTCGGCATCAGCATTATTTATAGTACCTGCCACCCGACCTACGGCAATCTTGATGTAGCCATATGC
Organism: Methylobacter tundripaludum; assembly: GCF_002934365.1. Taxonomy (GTDB): domain Bacteria; phylum Pseudomonadota; class Gammaproteobacteria; order Methylococcales; family Methylomonadaceae; genus Methylobacter_A; species Methylobacter_A tundripaludum_A. The sequence goes on from NZ_PTIY01000004.1 coordinate 230,247, forward strand.
ATGACTTGACTTGGGGATGCCTGTGTATAGATCAGACATGACGATCACCTGCCACAGCCGTAAACCGCACTGCTCCATCGTGTCCAACCATATGGTTAACGCCCAGCACCCTTACCAACTTGTCGGCTGCTTTGGCGGTCTGGGTGTTGGTGTGATTCCGCATAAATCCGCTATGCACATCGGTGCTGCTACCATAAGCGAGCAGTTCGTCCGTATCCCCATCCAGCACCATCAGGCTGGCACCGGAATAAAGCGTACCCTTGTTGTTCGCCAACCAGGTGGTGGCGGTCGCCTTACCGTTACTATCGGCACCCGCATCCACGATGATCATCTTGTCAGGTTCGCCCTCGCTTGATGTACCGCCTTTTTCGATTTCGCTGTAGAGGTGTGGGTACTTCTCCGGAGTTTGCCCCGCAGCCTTCAGCGCGGTGAGAATGATTTCCTTGTGCAGTTTGTTCGAAGGGTCAAGGGCAACGGCCTGCCCTTCCGGTTTTTCGCTTAACATCTGTTTGTGAGCCTCGGAAAGAGTGTTTAACTCATTCTCGGTAAGTTCGGGTAACGTTGTCATTTTTAACTCCTGAATTGTTAATTCCTGCTCGTAGGGTTTTTCGAAATTCGCCCCCGTTTATTCGAGAAGAAAAGGTTATAGGTCAAAAAGTCATAAAGCCGGATTTTGTAAAATCACACTAAAATGCTAATGCAATATCTGATAATCACTTAAGCCGCCTCTCCCCTCTTAATCGGCTTAACGATAGAGTATTCGATTTATGCAGCGCATTGCTGACAAATGCTGACTATTCCTGACGATCATTAAGATTCTGAGATCAGTAATTCAGCTCCAAACAAATAACTCTGTCCCTTTACTCCCCAATTGGGAGCCTTCTCACAATCGGGCACGTTGTTGATTTTTTCTTGACTGATCAAACAATCGAAACTGGCTCTATCGATTGAGTAAAGACTTTGACTACGTTTACCGTAGCCAAAGCCTCTGGTTGGCTCTACAAAGCTTCAACCGACACAAATTTGATGACAAAATTGGTTTCCGCAGGGCAGGCGAAATCGCCGATGGCGTCGTCATACGCGAATCGATAGACATGCGTTGAAACAGGAGGTTGTAAATTGGTTACATAGGTCGAATTATTCGCGCCTAATGTACCGACTGGCTGATCGCAAGCCTGGGGGGAGCCGCCAAAAGATCCGGCGCAGCAGAATTGGTTGGCGGTTGGGCTGCCGACACCGGAATTCTTTGTCGCATAAGTACAAGGACTCATGCAGCCTTGAAACTCACCCCCTTTAGATATTGTTAGGTTCCACGCGTCAGCGCCAGTGGTAGTCGGCAATTGAGAGCTGTTTTTGCACAATGATGCCAATAATCCCGTCAACTGTGCTAGCGGCTTATCTTTGCTGTAAAGGCCCGCGCCCAGTACGTTTGAATTTTCAGGCGGTACGGTATAGGTGCAGTAGGTAGGGGATTCCGGATAGGCAATTACATTAAAATTGTAGCCATCGACTGCGGATACATCGAAATTGGTCGCCCCTGTGGGAGTTTGTATGCCGTTGCTGGTATTGACGGGCAAGCTTGTCGATTCAATTTTTGTTGCATAAGGGTTTTCGCCGGCGCCATATCCACCGGTTTTAACGATCTTCCCTGCTTTATTCTTGTATGCCGTAACAGTGAATGCCGCCGAATTGAGTCCGGCCGGGAAGTTCGCACCTTCTTTCTTAGCGTTATCAATGGTAAGTATTTTTGATTTTCCTTTTTGAATCTGAAACAGGTTTTCTTTATTGACGCAGTTTGGATTATTAGGATTCACGCTTACCGTGCAATGCTCGCCAATTTGGATCATCGAATATTTTGTGTCGTTAATAAAAGTAATCCGACGCTTGCCGTAGTCGGTGTTGACGGGGTTAACCGGCGAGGTTGAGGCAGACGGCCAAGCAGTGGTTCCAAGCGCAATCGTGTACACATTGGAGGTAGTTACGGGGGCATTGATCACGGCACCGGGGCATGTCGTCGCGCTGCCATTGAGGCTGCCATTTGCTAAAGCGATAGAGCAACTGTACCAAACGCCGCCATTTTGATAATAAAGCTGATAGGACGCCGTTGTGCTCTGCGGATCATACGCACCAGCAAAAGCTTGTTGAGTTGTGCCGTACAAATATCCAACCTGTGACCCGTTGTTATAAACATAGATAGGGAACGATACGCCCGAAGCGGGCATTTGCCACATTAAGTAATTTTCCGGTGTGCCGGCAAAACTTGGGCTTGCAATGAGCAGACTGGTTGAAACAAGCAAGCAAAATACGGATAACACGTTTTTGAAATATGTTTTCATCGAAACACCTATTAAGTAGTGATAAGTATCAACCCAAGATTAATTGGGAGCGAGTAGAAAAGGCGGGTTCAGGTCTAGCAAAGTCACACCGAAATGCTAATGTAAGACCGGATAATCACTTAGCTCGCCTTTTTCTCAAATTGACCGCGATGATAGGCTATCCGATTTATGTGACTTATTGCTGACAAATGCTGACCATCTCTGGCCGTTTTAAATTTCCACGACCTGCAACGCAACCCCAAACAAATACCCCTGCCCCTTTACCCCCCGAATTGAAAAATCCTCAGGCGCATAAGAAGCCAGTTTGCGGCGAAGGCGGCTGATCAGCGATTCGAGCCGGCGTTCGTCGTAGTGCCAGAAATCCTGGCCCAAGGCTTCGATGAGCATTTTGCGGCTGACCAGATTTCCGTTTGCGTTGGCGGCGGCTCCTAGTAAGCAGCATTCGTTGTGCGATAGCGGGATTGGTCTGCCGGCGGGGGTAATCAATTCCAGTCGCGACGGATTGAGATGCCAGCACGCAGGCTCATTGCCGTTAAGCAGTTCGGGTTTAGTCCGGCTGATGGAGGTGGTGGCTGGCTGCTCCTCTTCATTCGGCAGGTGCAGTACCAGCATGTCGATCCCGTGCTTTGCCAGCCATACGCTCAGGTTTTCGCCGTCGAGCGCCGTCGTAGCGGCAAAGCCCTGTTGATGCAGGTTGAAATCGAGCTTGTCAAGTAGATAGGAATTTTGATCAAGTATGGCGATGCGGATCATGGCGAGGTGCTCCCAATTGTGTTGGTTGCCTGATCGGCGCGCAGAATAAAGCAAAGCATGGTGACTCCCCCTCTATTGGAACCCGTTTGATGTTGTCGATAATTCCCGTCTGACAAAAGGCTCAGCCATTGCTTAGGTGCGGGAAGCCATTAATTTAATGGGACGGAATAGCTCCGTTGCCCGCTTGTTGCACAGGTTCTGGTTATTTGTGCCCGCAGATCGAAGAGTCACGTCCATTGGGGCGAGAACACTTGCGAGACAACGAATGTTTTTGTATCGAACCTGTCAGCTACTTGCACCAGTCTCCGGGTTAAGCCGCGAGTCTGGACTTAAGGCGGCTTTGCAAGTTAGTTTGGTGGGCAATCTTATGTATGGGTACTGAAATTACTGTTTGCCGCCAACCAATGATGGCAATCGGCAGAAAAGCTAAAAACTTTAGGGGGTTTCTTAAAATAAATGATGTTAATTATAATATTGTGTCTATATTTAATTGATTTATAACAAATAAATAAGATTTTTTGGGTGTCGCAATGAGGTTGCTTATGTATTGCAGTTTATTGAACAGACCGGTTTCAAGTATCGGCTTTTGATTTTGGTTGGTGCGGGGTGATTTTTAAGGCGATGTCATCGTTAAGTTTTGAAAGCCATTCATTGGGAGCGCAAGCTTTGCTTGCGCTTGCAGGCGAAGCCTGCACTCCAGCTATCAGTCGTTTCTATAGTTAACGACAACAAGGGCAAGTTATTTGAATTTGCAAGGGGGATCTTTACATTTCTACACGGCCGTTAAAGGCGTGCGACAAGGTGCCGCTGTCGGTAAATTCCAGTTCCCCGCCCATTGGTACGCCGTGGGCAATCCGGCTGGACGGTACCCGATGCTTCCTGGCCAGTTCGCTGATGAAATAGGCGGTCGCCTCGCCTTCAACCGTGGAGTTGGTCGCCAGGATCAGCTCCTTGATACGGCCTGTTGCCAGCTGTTGTTCAAGCTGGTCCAGTCCGAGTTCGTCGGGGCCTATGCCGTCCAGCGGCGACAACCGGCCGTGCAGAACAAAATAGCGGCCCTTGAATACGGTTGCCTGATCGACAATCCAGACATCGGCGGGGCTTTCCACGATGCAGATGATGGAATCGTCCCTGGAATTATCGGCGCAGATGTCGCACAGATCGTCTTCGGTCAAGGTGCGGCATTGCCTGCAATGGCCCATTTCCTCAATTGCCCGCAGTAGCGTTTGTGCCAGCATTTTTGCGCCGTTGCGGTCGCGCTGGAGCAGGTGAAACGCCATGCGCTGGGCGGTCTTTGGCCCGACGCCGGGCAAGCAGCATAAGTTTTGGATCAACTGCCCTAACAGGCCTTTTCTGTGCATATCAGAACGGCAGTTGGAATCCGGGAGGCAAGGGCAGGCCTGATGTGACATCCGCCATTTTTTCTTTTTTCATTTTTGCGACTTTGTTGACGGCGTCATTGATGGCGGCTGCGACCAGGTCTTCCAGCATGTCCTTGTCATCGCCGAGCAGGGACGGATCGATGGTTACTTTTCTGGCTTCGCGTTTGCCGGTCATCAGGATGGTGACCAGGCCGCCGCCGGACTCGCCCATGACCTGCATGGAGTTGAGCTCTTCCTGTGCTTTCTTGAAGTCTTCCTGCATTTTTTGGGCTTGCTGCATGATGTTGCCGAGTGCGTTTTTCATTGGCTTCTCTCTATTCTCGTTTTACGGGGGGGGCTTGTTAGGTGGGCTCTATGGTACCGGGCATGACCCTGGCGCCCAAGTGTTCTTTTAAAGCCAGAACATTTTCGTCTGAATTGATCGCGTCAACCGCCGCCTGTTGCCTGTCTTCGCGCGCTTTGGTCAATTGCACGGCGGGCGTGGCAATTGATGTTTTTTCGCTAGTGATCACCAATTTTAAAGGTGCTTTGCGATAAGCCTGCAATGCTTTTTGCAGGTTTTCTTCGGTGCGGCTGCTGCGCAGTTGTTTATGTCCCGGGTCCAATATCAAGGTGCAGACGGTATCGTCAATATTTTCCAGCACGCAATTGTGGGCCAACTCCCTGGTCAAGCCGCTGATCTTCATTGCGGCAACCATTTCTATCCAGGTGGAATCGTGTTGTTGAGCAACGGTTTCAGGAGGATTTTTTTCGGCGACAATAGCGGGTTGCGTTATTACCTCTGTATTGTAAACAGGCTGCGGCTGATTAGAAGCGGGCTGCGCCTGCGGTTTATTAACAGGCTGGCGAGGCTGTGCCGGTTTAACCGGCGCTGCCGTAGCGCCGACCGGCCTGAACGTCAGCATCCGCAACATGACCATTTCAAAACCGCTGCGAGGGTCGGGCGCCAAATCCAGGTCCCGCTGCCCTACCAGGCCAATCTGGTAATAAAGCTGTACATCTTCCGGCGTCAGCTTGGACGCCAATGCCGCCACCATGTCCACATCAAAATCGTGGTCGATTGCGGTCGGTATTTGTTGCAGCAAGGCGATACGATGCAAGACTTGCAAAATCTGTTGCAGCACATCGCTAAAGTCCGGCGTTAAATTGGCTAATTCGTTTATCTTGTCGAGTAGCGCCGCTGCATCGCCGTCGGCCAGAGCCGTTAATATGTCTTCAACCGGTTGCTGTGCCACGGTACCCAGCATCGCGTAAACTTCTTCGGTGCCGACCTTGCCGTTGCCGTAAACAATGGCTTGGTCGAGCAGGCTTAAGCCGTCGCGCATACTGCCGTCGGCGGCGCGGGACAGCAATTTTAACGCGGCCGGTTCGGCTTCGATGTGTTCCTGCTGAAGGATGAATTCCATCTGGGTAAAAATCTGGCCGGGCAGCAAGCGTTTCAGATTAAACTGCAAACAGCGGGACAACACGGTGACGGGGATTTTATGGGGATCGGTCGTAGCCAGCAGGAATTTGACATGCGGCGGCGGCTCTTCCAGTGTTTTCAGCAAGGCGTTGAAGCTGTGCCCGGACAGCATATGTACTTCGTCGATCAAGTAGACTTTATAGCGGCCCTGATTGGGCGCGTATTGCGCGTTGTCGAGCAAGTCGCGGGTATCTTCGACCTTGGTGCGGGACGCTGCATCGACCTCGATCAAGTCCATAAACCGGCCTTCGTCCAGATCGCGGCATACGCTGCACACGCCGCAAGGATTGAAATCCTGGAGATTCTCGCAATTGATGGCTTTGGCTAAAATCCGGGCAATGGTGGTTTTGCCTACGCCGCGCGTTCCGGTGAATAAATAGGCGTGATGAAGCCGGTCATGCTGCAAAGCGTTGGTTAACGACTTGACGACATGTTCTTGTCCGACGACTTCTGTGAAATTATGGGGACGCCATTTTCTGGCGAGAACCTGATAACTCATGGCAGGCTCAAAAGGTAAGTATGAGTTGGGTGGCGATCATGCCAGCCACATCCCGGCACACGAATCTGCTGTTACCGTTGCTCCCTTCCGGGCCTGGCGGGGTTCACAGCGTATCGTTGCGGGAGGACCGACACGATCACCATAAAACATTAGCCGTACTGGCTAAAGGACGGCTATTATCGTTGAATCGGTTTCATAACACAAGCCGGAAATGGCATATATTTTGAAAATTCACCACGAAGGCACGAAGGACGCGAAGTTTTACTTGGTCATTTTCTTCGTGAACTTCGTGCCTTCGTGGTGGTTAATCAGTCTGTCCGATACGGCTTACTAACGTTAAGGGCGGGGTACATATCCATACGCATCAAGCTAGGCGTAAAACCATGAAGCACATGAAGTTCATGAAGAAAAAAACTTCGTGTCCTTCATGTTCTTCATGGTGTCATATCTTTAAGTTCGTATATGGAAGCCTCTAGTTGCTGCTTACCCAGGCCAAAGAATCACCGCCGTCCTGAGCCTATTTTTGCCGAAACTGGACATTTTCTCGAAATCCTCGCAGGCGATAGGAATAAACTGGCAGTCGAGTTCGCTTTGCCGTCCTTCTTCGGGGTCCGGGTCGTGCATGTACAGGCAGTCATCGTCGAAGCCGCTCATAACCACCCAGTGCGGGGCTTTTTTCCGGTCCATCCGAAAAGTGCTGATCAGGATCAACGGTATCGCCCCGGACTTGAACGCGCCGATCAGGTCATTCTGGCTGATATTGGCGTAATGTATCTTGATGCCTTGCTCCTCTGCCTCGCGCTTGAAGCAGTTATCGACCAGTTCCACGACCTGCTTTTTTTCCTCATTGCGCACGCCGTCGATAAACAGCGTTCCGGTTTGGTTGACCCAGACCTCGACCGCAAATTGCCGCCGCTTTGCCGCCAGCGCCAGGCCTATCGGGTGGCAGCCGCCATGTCCCGAAGTCATGAAGATGGTTGTGGCCTCCCGCCACAGGTTGATCTCTTCTTCCTTGGACGGTTGGTAAGCCCTGTTTAAGCCGTGCATAGCCATCATCAGCGATGCGGGGCCGCAAGTGAACGGCGTGGTTTGTCTTAGCCAGTGCACCGACCGGTGTTGCAGGGTATCGCGATAACGGCGGATACGTTTCTGGTAACGCAATGCATCTTTATGATCTTGATAGTAATCGCGGTAGATGCCGAATTTCTGGTAACCCAGCGATTGGTAAAGTTTGATCGCCGCCGTGTTATCGACACTGACTTCAAGGCGCAGGTACAGCCTGCCTGCCTCGTTGGCGGCCTGTTCGCCTGCCGCCATCAGCTGTTTGGCGATACCGGCGCCTCTTTGCGATGGGGCGACGGCCAGCGAATAGACTCTGGCCAGCCGGGTGCCGGGGTGATAAATAATCAGCACATAGCCGGTGATTACTTTTTCCTGCTCCGCAACCAGCAGTGCGCGATGTTCCGTGCTTATCCAATGCTTGAAACTGCGCCGGCTTAACTGGTCGGAGTCGAAACAGGTTTTTTCAAGCAGAACCAGTTGGTCAAGATCGGTCAGCAGGGCGGGGCGGATTAAAATGCTCAAGACGCCACCCCGTGCAAGGCTTGTGCAATCACCTGTCTGGCACGGAACAACACCATTTCCCGCCATGCCTGATCGTCGGGGCAAAAATGGCGGCGCATGGCTTTACTGTGTTCCAGACGGGCCGGTTCGTTACCGGTTTGCGCCCACAGTTGATGGTCGCGCAGCAAGGTTTCAAACAGCCGGTCGGTGCTGAACGTGCCGAATTCCAGCGTGATGTAACAACTGCGTTCATTCATGATCGCATGCCAGGCATAATCCAGCAGTCCTGTTTTCGGCACCGAGCTGGAGGTGCCCAGCAACGGCAATGCAACCGACTCGCCGTATAAGCTGCGGGCTATACGCGTTCCGGCGCTGTCAGGCTGATGGTCGCAAATGATTTCGCCATAGCCGTAAGAACCCAGGCCGGTGTGCAGGTCGATGACCGCCAAATCCCGCTGTTGCAGCGCATATTTGCGTATCAGGTCTTCGCAGACCAGTCTGCCGTGCGCGGGCGCTTTGCCGCCGTAAAACGGCCCGGACGGATCGCTGTATTGTCCGGCGCTGACCGCTTTTTCCAGCGCTACGCGGCCATGCCGGCGCTCGAACTCGGCCAGTGCGATTTCTCTTTGTGCGGCATCCGGCAAGTACAGCGCGTCTTTCAGCAAGTCATAGTCTTTATTTTCGGGCAGCGGCCCGGAAAAATCGACGGCATTGCGGTTAAGGTCAACGCCGTCCGCATCGCAACGCCGTTGCCAGGCATAACCCCACGGCGTCAGGGCGTGAACCATCAGCACCGCCGTGTCGGCAGGAATAACGGACAGGCCGACGCCAATCAAACCCAGCTGGTCGGTTTGTATAGCGCTGCCGGCAAAGCCTTCAATGCCGTGCGTTCCGCCGAGCAAAACCAGCACTTTTGATGCGTCTTCCGGGCCTATCCAGACCGTGTCGGTCACCAGCTCCTCGCTTTCAGGCCCGCTGCCGGGACATGCATAAGGCAGGCATTGCGTATGACAGGATAGTTTATTTAACTGCGCCAGCCAGCGTTGCCGACCGGCGGCATAGCTGGCCGGAAAAACGGCGGTATCGATAGCGGCAAGGGGAAGACAATATGACATAAGAGTTACCTGGAATTTTTCTTTAGCATAGTCCCAGTTAAGTCAATCATGAAATATTTTTCAAGCCCCATAAAAACACCTTGTGCAAACAAGGGACAGGTTCCAGAATTACGCCTCACTTTAGACACAGGATTTTTTTGTTATGGCGCGCACCCTTCTGGTTGTCGACGATCTTTCCGACTGGAATCCCTATTATCCCAGCGAGCAGGTCATCACTTTTGAAAACTATCTCGCGACCCAGCAGGGCGAGCCGCAGCAGCGCGTCCGCATCATCAACCTTTGCAGCAGCTACCGCTATCTTTCCGACGGCTATTACTGCTCGTTGCTGGCCGAGGCCAGGGGGCATCACGTTATTCCTTCGGTCAGGGTGCTGAACGATCTGGGCAAAAAAGCGCTGTACCGGTTACAGCTTGATGACTTGTCTGAGACGCTGGAGCGCGCAGTTAAAACCGCCGACAAGGACAGCGAAATAACCTTGATGAGTTATTTCGGCACTACGCCCGACCCGGCTTTTCAGGAACTCGCCAGACTGCTGTTTGAACGCTTTTCCTGTCCCATTCTGGAAGTAACGCTACGTTGCAGGCAGCATTGGGAAATTATCGGTTTAAAGGCCGTATCGCACCGGCTTCTGGATGATGCGAAGCAAACCGTTTTTGCCGACGCGCTGGATCAATTCAGCAAAAAGGTCTGGCGCAAGGGCCGCGCCCGTAAAGCGGCGCGATTCGATCTGGCGATACTGATCAACCCCGAAGAACAATTGCCGCCAAGCAACCGTGGCGCACTGAAAAAATTCATCAAAATCGGCCGGGAACTGGGCATTGAAATAGAACTGATAACGCAGCAGCATTATGTGCGACTGCCCGAGTTCGACGGCTTGTTCATACGCGAAACCACCAACATAGACCACCACACCTACCGTTTCGCCAAAAAGGCCGAGGCCGAGGGCTTGGTGGTTATCGACGACCCGACTTCGATGCTGCGCTGCACCAATAAAGTCTATCTTGCCGACCTGTTCCGCACCCACCGCGTGCCTACGCCCAAGACCTGGCTGCTGCACAAAGGCAATGCCGCCCACCTGGACAGGGTGGAAGCGGAAGCCGGCTTTCCGGTCGTCATAAAAATCCCGGACGGTTCCTTTTCCCGCGGCATCGTTAAAGTGAACGACCGGAAAGAGCTGGAACTCAAAGTGGAAGAGCTGTTCCAGAAATCCGCGCTGCTGCTGGCGCAGGAATTTCTCTATACCGATTTCGACTGGCGCATCGGCATTTTCAACAACAAAGCCTTATATGCGTGCCGCTATTACATGGTCAAAAACCACTGGCAGATCTACCGCCACGGCGGCAGCCGGATCGATAGCGGCAGTTTTGCGACCCTGCCGACCTTTGAAGTCCCCAAAGCCGTGCTCGACGCCGCATTAAAAGCGACTCAGCCGATAGGCAACGGTTTATACGGCGTGGACGTCAAGGAAAAAGACGGCAAGGGTTATGTTATCGAAGTCAACGACAACCCCAACATCGACAGCGGCGTCGAGGATAAATATCTGGGCGATGAGCTGTATCGATTGATTATGAGCGAACTGCTGCGGCGCATGGAAAATCGCAGTAAAGGGGTTTGATTGTTTTCGGTGTCAGAATTGTAGGATGGGCAAAACGTTAGTGTGCCCATCAGGGTCGTCTCGAATTGATTTGATGGGCACGCACGCTTTGCCCATCCTACGCGGCTTTTAGCTATTTTCTTTTTAAAACTGTAACAAGGGGCGGCAATGTTCAAGGTCAATTTACTGGTATTCTTACTTGCAGTAGGAATGTCTGTTCAAATCGTTTATGCGGATGATATGAGTTCTGCATTGCAGAAAACACAAGATTGCCTTAGGAATCAGAATTGCGATGCCGCGAGGACCGAGGCAGGAATAGCGGCTAATCAGAAAGCTTTGGAGGCAGTCGGGGGAAACGCCCGAGACATGCAAGAGTTATATAACATCTCTGCCGATATCATGCCTATTTTGGAACAACAAGCGGGCGGAGACCCCGTAAAAATGCAAGCACTTATGCTGAAAGCTCAAACCGATCCCGAAGGCTTCCTGAATTCATTATCACCGGAGATACGAGCCATGATCAAAAACGTCTCGAATGCAGTAGAGAAAAATCAGGCGTTTGGGGGGAAACCGTGAGCTGAATTTCTATACTGGCGGAAAAGGGGGTGTAAGGTGTACATTGAAAAAATAGCGCAAGCCATTGAAGCTGATGCGGGGATGGCATTGACCGATTTACGGCAAGGCTTAGCCGAAATGCAAGACGGTATCGGGCAGGTGCATAGCCCTGAACAAATTTTATTGCGTTCGGTTCGGCAGAAAACGGGCTTATCGCAACAAGCCTTTGCTGATCTGATTAAAACCCCGGTGGCGACATTACGGGACTGGGAACAGGGCCGGTTTAATCCGCCGGGCGGCGTGATATGTTTGTTAAAACTGATGCATGACCATCCTGAGTTAAAGGATGAGCTGGTTGCTTGAATGATGGTGCAAGGCTATGTATTGGGATGTAAAAACTGTAAAGCCGTTGCCGGACTTTTGCATTTATGTCGAAATCGAAGATGGGCGCAAGGGGATATTTGACTTGAAGCCTTACCTCAATCACGGCGTTTTTCGTGAGCTTCGGAACGTGCATTATTTCAATCAGGTCGGCATTCTGTTTGGGGCGGTAACTTGGCCCAACGAACAGGACATTGCGCCTGAAACGCTACTTGCTGAAATGGTGCCGATGGAATCAATCGTGTCTCATTAGGGCCGGAAGTGCAGTCTCGTAGGGTACGCACAGCGTACCCTACGAGGCTACCGCAAAGCTGAAACGGTTGGATGCGTTCAGCTGCTGGGTGATTGGCGGTAGGAGGATGCGCCGAGGAATGTGCGTTTCACTGCATTTAGCACAGCGAGCTAGTTCCCAAGCTCCAGATTGGGAACCCAGGAGACGGAGCTCCTGCTTCGTGAAACGGGAAGCTAGAGCTTCCGTAACCGAATTCCCAAGCTTGAGCTTGGGAACTAGCGAATATTTTCACAGTCTCTGGAGATGATTGGGAGCCAGCGAAATCACGCCGATTCCTATCAGGGGAGTGAACCTGTAGAATGAGCAATCAAAAAATTAAGACGCTATCTATATGACCGAAAAAGAAAATTTTGCAGAAAAACTCGAAGAGTTTGTCACCGAGCTTAAAGAGCATATCAGTACAGATGACGGTCAATGGACAGTAAAAGGTTTTATTGATGTTTTTAAAAACGTATACACAATCTCTTCAGATACTAAGATTGTGTCGAAAATCCTTGAAATTCATCTTTTTCCTAAAATCCTGCATTTTGCACAAACCAACGGGTTCAAGGTAGTTCTTGCCGATCACCAAAATTACTACCCCGACATATCGTTTGTCAAAGCCGACGATGAATCCATCAAATTCGCCGTCGATTTTAAGACCACCTATCGGAACCCGAAGAAGCCCCATTTGTGCAATGGTTTTACGCTGGGTTCGCACGGTAAATATTTTGAACATCGCACCAGCACCAAAAACATCCAGTTTCCCTATAGTTCGTATTCAGGCCATTTCTGTCTTGGCATCATCTACGATAGAGCCGATGGCGCAACCATTGATGAGACAAGAGCGCATAGCATCGATGAACTGCATTCCATTGTTTCGGTAGTAAGAAACTTCCAGTTCTTTGTTGCAGAAAAATGGCAGATTGCCAGCGACAAAGGCGGTAGCGGTAACACCGCCAACATCGGGAGCATCAACAATATCGCCGATATAATCAATGGCCGGGGCATGTTTTCAAGACTTGGCGAACACTGGTTTGATGAGTACTGGATGAACTACCAAAAAATAACTATCCAGGATGGAAAAGGCGGGACAAAAAAGATCTCCACGCTTCGAGATTTTGTCGAGTACAAAAACGGTGATCTGTCTTTGGTTGTAAATAAGAGGAATGGCGAAGAATGACCGTAAAAGTTGGTGTGCCTCCGATCAAGTCGCAAGGCATAAAAACCAAGCTAGTTCCTTGGATTAAAAGTATTGTTCCGAGCGATTTTACAGGTGTGTGGATTGAGCCTTTTATGGGGACGGGGGCTGTAGCTTTTAATGTCGCGCCTCAACGTGCAGTTTTGTGTGATGCCAATCCGCATTTGATTAACTTTTACTCCGGCATAGCCTCCGGTGAAATAACGCCCGAAGTGGTAAAAGAATACCTTACACGCGAAGGCGAGCTACTCCTATCAAAAGGCGAAGAGCATTATTACTTTATAAGGGATAGGTTTAATTCCGAACACTCGCCGCTGGATTTTCTATTCGTTAATCGTGCCGGATTTAACGGCATGATTCGCTTTAATCGCAAAGGCGGATTCAACATCCCGTTCTGTAGAAAGCCGCAACGCTTTGCTCAAGCGTATGTAACGAAAATCACCAATCAAGTTGCTTGGGCTTGCAAAATAATCAAGACAAAAGAATTCGTATTCAAGTGTCAGGATTTTAACCAAACCATTTCCGAAGCATCATCATCGGATATTATCTACTGCGATCCACCCTATATCGGTAGACATGTTGACTATTACAATGGCTGGGATCAGTCTCACGAACAAGAACTATTCGATAGGCTTTCCGATTTTGGCGGAAAATTTATTTTATCGACATGGCATCATAATGATTACCGGGAAAACGAATACATTAACACCTTGTGGGCTAAGCATTCAGTTCTTACTCGTGAGCATTTTTATCATGTTGGGGGTAAGGAAACAAACAGAAACCCTGTTATTGAAGCCTTAGTTACAAATTTCAATGCCATTTCTATCGAGCGAAAAAAAGAAAGCCCAATTCAATACACGTTGTTTGAAACGCAAGCGAAATATGGCGCTGCATAACAATTCGTTCCTGCGAACCTGCTAAGGTTCGTTGTCGACCTAAGTTGTTATTACTTTCGTAACCTAAACACTAACCCATGCTAGCCACCCTCGTCCGCTTTTCCATCCGTTTTTACGGCATCGTTATCGCGCTTGCGGTATTAATCCTGCTGTACGGCAGTTACCGCTTCGCCACGGCGGGCCTGGATATTTTTCCTGAATTCTCCCCCAAGCAGGTGATTATCCAAACCGAATCGCCCGGCCTTTCTTCGGAGCAGGTTGAAGTGCTGGTCACCCAGCAAATCGAAACGGCTGTCAGCGGCTTGATCGGCATGAAGTCGGTGCGCTCCGAATCGATCCAGGGCCTGTCGATTGTTATTGCGACTTTTGTCGAAGACAGCGATGTGTACCGCAATCGCCAACTGATCAGCGAGCGCTTGACCACTCTGGCGGGACAGCTGCCGCTGGGCATTACGCCGGTGGCGATACCGCTGTCCTCGTCTTCGGCGACCGTATTAACCATCGGCTTAAGCAAGGATGATCAGACCGATTTGATGGCTTTGCGCAGTCTGGTCGACTGGACGATAGTGCCGCGCTTGCGAGCTGTTCCGGGGGTTGCCGATGTCAACGTGTTCGGCGGCGACATTCAACAGCTGCAAATTCAGGTCGATCCGCTGCAACTGCATCGTTTTAACCTGACACTGGAGGACATTATCCAGGCCGCTTCAAAGGCCGGAAATATTCAGGGCGGCGGTTTTATCGAAAACAATAATCAGCGTTTCACCTTGCAGGTAACCGGGCAGCCCGTCACGCCGGAACAATTCGGCAAAATTATCGTCAAGCGGGATCAGGGGCGCAATGTGACCTTGGGCGAAGCCGCCACGATTGAATACGCGCCGGAGCCGCCGATCGGCGCGGCGCAGATTATGGGTAAATCCGGCATTGTGATGATGGTGATCGGCCAATACGGGGCCAATACCTTGTCGGTGTCCAGGCAGGTAGAACAGGCGCTGCAAGGGTTCGAGCCTATTTTCAGCAAACAGGCGATCAATTTTTACTCGCACTTGTTCCGCCCCGCCGATTATATCGAAAGGTCGCTGTCCAATTTGTCCGGGCATTTACTGATCGGCGGCTTGTTCGTGCTGGTCATCTTGTACCTGTTTTTGTTTAATTTCCGCACCGCATTTATTTCCGCGCTGGCGATTCCGGTGTCGTTGATCGGCGCGGTTATTGTGCTGTTGGAAAACGGGGTTAACCTCAATATCATGGTGCTGGGCGGGCTGGCTATCGCGTTGGGCGAGGTGGTTGACGATGCGATTATCGATACCGAAAACATTTTCCGGCGCTTGCGCGAAAACCGGTTGTCGGCCCGGCCGCTGCCGGTTGCCAGTGTGGTTTACAGCGCATCGCTGGAAGTTCGCAGCTCCGTGGTTTACGCCAGCTTTATCGTTGCGCTGGTGTTTGTGCCGTTGTTGACTTTGAACGGCGTTGCCGGACGCTTGTTTGCGCCGCTCGGGTATTCCTACATTTTGGCGATTTTAACGTCGCTGCTGGTGGCGCTGACTTTAACACCGGCGCTGTGCTATGCGCTGCTGGGTAATGCCGATCTCGCCAATGACGACCCGCCGCTGATCAAGCGCATTAAGCCGTTGTACAAGGATTTATTAAGCAGGGTTTCCAGTCATTTCAAGCCGGTGGTTATCGGCAGCATCATTGTTTGCTTGGCAGGCTTGGCGGCTTTTTTCAGCCTGGACAGCAAATTCCTGCCCGAACTGCGGGAAGGCCATTATATCGTCCATACCACCAGCATTCCCGGTACGTCGTTGCAGGAATCGATCAGAATCGGCAGCAAGCTGACCGAACAGTTTATGGCGATTCCGGGCGTACAATCGGTGTCGCAATGGGCGGGGCGAGCGGAACGGGGCGCCGATACTTACGGCAGCCATTACAGTGAGTATGAAGTCCGGCTTGAGCCGATGTCGGGCGCGGAGCAGCAGCAGATTAAGGACAGGCTCCGGGCCATTCTGGTCGGATTCCCCGGCATTTTGTTTGAGGCCAACACCTTTTTGACCGAGCGGGTCGATGAGACCATTTCCGGCTACACCTCGCCGGTGGTGGTGAATATCTACGGCAACGACCTGAATAAGCTGGATGCCAAAGCGCAGGCGGTCGCTGAAATCATGCGCGATATAGACGGCGCGGCGGATGTGCAGTTGCGCTCGCCGCCCGGCACGCCGTTGCTGCAAATCAACGTAGATCTCGACCGGCTCAGTTTCTGGGGCGTGTTGCCCGCCCAGATTGTCGATACCTTGCAGGCCGCTTACGAAACCCGCGTGGTCGGCAAAAACATCCAGGGCAATAAAATCTACAACGTCGCGGTGACCTTGACGCCGGAGCTGAGACAGCAGCCCGAATCGATAGCCAAGCTGCCGATCAGGACCCAGGACGGCACGATGATTACGCTGGATCAGGTTGCGGAAATCAGGCATTCGGCCAGCCGCTACAACATCCTGCATCAAGGCTCGCAGCGGCGGCAAACCGTGACCGGCAATGTGCTCGACCGGGATCTGGATGATTTTATGGCGGAGCTTAAAGAGCGGGTATTAAAAGAGATTCCGTTCTCTGCGGATATTTATCCCGAGTTTACCGGCGCGGCGGTGGAACAGGCGCAGGCGCGCAAGGAATTGATCCTGCATTCATTGCTGGCCGGAGCCGGGGTGCTGATTTTTGTTTATATCGCTATCGGCAGCATACGCCATGTGTTGCTGACGCTTGCGAACCTGCCTTTCGCCTTGATCGGCGGGGTTGCCGCCGTGATGTTGACTGGAGCTACGTTATCGGTCGGTTCGGTCGTCGGTTTTGTGACGCTGTTCGGCATTACCGTGCGCAACAGCATCATGCTGCTGTCGCATTACCGCTATCTGGTCGAAGTCGAAGGCAGGAGCTGGAATCTGGACACCGCCGTACTGGGCGCTCAGGAACGCTTGCCGTCCATCCTGATGACCGCGTTGGTCACCGCGCTGGCGATGTTCCCGATTGCGTTCAACAGCGATAATCCGGGGCGCGAGATCATGGGGCCGATGGCGGCGATCATCATCGGCGGGCTGGCGTCTTCAACCTTGCTGAACTTATTATTGCTGCCCGCCATTTTGCTGCGTTATGGGGAGTTTAACCGCGAAGCCAAGCGCGACCGATAGCGATCCTGAGGCGAGCGGCCTTAGTCCGAACCCTCGCCGTGACTGTTTTCTTTAGTGGCGGACTGAAGACGTTCACACATTTTTATTGCCGAGTCGCGCTCGCTTTGGATTTTTTTAATCCCGTCATTCGCCGTTAATATATCGAATTCAAGTTTTATCGCGCGCTTAAACCATTCATCTCCTGATGACTTAAGCGCCTTGTTTTCCTGCATTAATTCGGAAATTTGTTTGTTTGAATATTCCAAACGCACA
Organism: Methylobacter tundripaludum; assembly: GCF_002934365.1. Taxonomy (GTDB): domain Bacteria; phylum Pseudomonadota; class Gammaproteobacteria; order Methylococcales; family Methylomonadaceae; genus Methylobacter_A; species Methylobacter_A tundripaludum_A. Next base: position 247,686 of record NZ_PTIY01000004.1, read on the forward strand.
GCTACGGCTTGCAGTTGGTTATGAGCAGCATCAAGGGACCTAGCGCAATTTTTTACACGTTCACTCATGATGTGTTGGGTTTCGTAGCGTTGGTCCAATTCAAGTGTTTTTTGGTTGAGCTCATCCTCAAGCAGTTCGATCTTTTTTATCGCAGCCTCATAGTGGTTGCTTATCACGATGGTTTGTTTAACCGGAGTGTTGCTGTGTCTTTTAGTGAAATTGAGCATAGTGTGTATTAACCTAACGATTATGAAGAGGGTTCCATCACCTCAGGAAATAAAAGTATTTTTGCAACGTTTGCGGCAAAAATCGGTTGGCGTTGTACAAGTGGCTGTAGGGTAGAGAGTTCAACTTCTTCGATCAATAAGCGATGTTAGTTATCAGTTGAATCGGCTATTGAGTATCACCACTGGCCCGGATAGAGTGTTTTTCGGCAAAGGATTTGGTTAAAAATAACTTCCCGAAATCACTGTCTTCTATCGTCAAGCCGTTCGTGCTGACCCTTCGACTACGCTCAGGACTAAAGGCCTTGTCGAAGCATGATCGGCTTGACGCGGTAGGCCGAAATTTTTCCGTCCACCCTTCGACAAGCTCAGGGCGAACGGAAAAATTTTATCCGATCCATATCGGGAAGTTATTAATGACCGCATCCAAAACAGCTGCGGACGGATTGGCGGTGTCCGCAGCCGGTCGGCGTTTTTAACTAAAATTCCTCCCATTCGTCGCTGGCCAATTGTGAGATCGGCTGAGCTTTGATTGCCGAACGCGATGGCTCCGGAAATCTCGCCACACTTTTCGCAGGCATGTAGGTCGCCTGGTTTTTGGCTTTTTGAAAAGAACCGGTTGACTTGGTTTGAGGCATGTCGTCAAACGCATGGCGAGAGTAAGCATCCACTTTGAATTGCGCGACCGTGACCGCCAGGCTTTGCGCCTGTTCTTCCAGCGATTCCGCAGCTGCGGCGGCTTGTTCCACCAAAGCGGCGTTCTGCTGGGTCACGTCGTCCATTTGGCTGATGGCCATATTGACTTGCTCGATGCCGGCCGTTTGTTCTGTTGAGGCGGCGCTGATTTCGGACATCATCACGGTAACGCCGCGTATCGAGCCGACGATTTCCTCCATGGTGTGACCTGCTTGTGTTACCAGTTTACTGCCTCCGGCGACTTTAACGACCGAATCGTCAATCAGGTGTTTGATTTCTCCGGCAGCCGTAGCGGCGCGTTGCGCGAGATTGCGCACTTCGACGGCCACGACTGCAAAGCCCCGGCCTTGATCGCCGGCGGCGTTGAGCGCAAGGATGTTGGTCTGGAAAGCAATGTCGTCGATGACCGAAATAATATCGCCTATTTTGCGCGAAGATTCGTTAATATCGTCCATCGTCCTGACCACTTGGCCGACCACCTCGACGCCTTTGCCGGCTATGTCGGATGCGTCAACGGCCAGTTGATTTGCCTGTTGGGCGTTTGCGGCATTATGCTGCACGGTCGAGGTCAGCTCCTCCATGCTGGCCGCCGTTTCTTCGAGGCTGGCGGCCTGCTCCTCGGTGCGATGCGACAAGTCGTTGTTGCCCGAGGCGATTTCTTTAGCGCCGGTGTTAATGTTGTCGGTGGCTTCTTTGATTTGAGAAACGATTTCCTTGAGTTTATCCACCGTGGTGTTGGCGTCATCCTTGAGTTGCCCGAAACTGCCGGCATAGTCATTGGTGATGGTTTGAGTCAGGTCGTTGCGGGACAATGCACCCAAAACGCGCACCACATCATTGATGCCGCTCTCGGTGGTTTCCATCAGTTCGTTAAGTCCTTCGCCCAGTTGCTTAAAGAAGCCGTCTTTTCCCTGGATTTCAACACGCCGGGTAAAATCGCCCATGACGGCGCCATGTACAATGCCGGCTACTTCCTGTTCCACTACAACCTCGACAGTGCGATCCAGCCATTCGGCCACAACGCCAATGCGTTCACCGTCTTCACTGATAACCGGGTTGGCGACGACCACCATATTGTGACCGCCGATAGTTAATTCCGAACGATGCGAGTCGGTTAATTTTTCCAACATGTCGCGTTGATGAGCCGGGTTTTTATGAAAAATATCAATATTGGCCCCCATCAATTTATCGGCGTTAAAATCCGGCAACTGTTCACGAATATCGGTTTCCGCCTTCTTGAACAGGCGTTGTACAGCTTGGTTCATATAGATAATATTAAAATTAGGATCGGCGACCATTACCCCCGAATGAACGTTATCCAGCGCCCGGTTAATCTGCAAGGCGTCCGTCGTCATCTGCCTGGATTCGGCTAATTGCGAATTCAACATGACTTGCACGACATAAAGCCCGCGCAATAAATCGCCCAGTTGATCGCTTCTGTTTAAGTTCAACCGGTTTTTAAATTTTCCGTCTGCTATGCAATAAAGCGCATAAATACAGGTTTCGAGCGTAGCGATGACTTCATGCGTCAAACTGGCAATAATTCCCGCTGCGACTAGGGTCAGCACAGAGGTTGCCGCTAACGGCAAGTATTCCTGAGCTAAAAACAGCCGATATATCGAAAAACCGGTCAGCGCCAATATCATCGTTAATGCCAACGCTACTTTTTTTGAGATAGCCGTTTCGCTGACCGCTTTGGCGACGGCGGCAATTCCTGTAGGCCGTAGCTTTGCAATATTGGCATTCAGCTTTTTGTACACGTTTTCCGCATGGGTTATTTGTTCGCGGTTGGGCGCGTAACGGGCGGACAAATATTCATGGAGGACTCCATTTTGATAGATCGGCACCACATTAGCTTCGACCCAGTAATAGTCGCCGGATTTAGTCCTGTTTTTTACCGGAGCGGACCAAGGTTTGCCCTGTTTTATCGTCGTCCATAAATCATCAAAAGCAGCCGTCGGCATATCGGGATGACGAACGATGTTATGGCTGGAGCCGATTAATTCTTCCCGTGTAAAACCGCTGATGGCAATAAATGCGTCATTGGCGTAGGTGATACGGCCTTTTAAATCAGTCCGGGTAACCAATATTTCGCTTTTTTTCATCAGGACTTCTTTATCTGTTACCGGCATGTTGATTTTCATGGTAATTCCTCATTCTTAAAGTAAATAATTTTTCTTTTTCAGCGGTTTTCTAAACAGTCTCAAGTCGCCAACTCCACCCGGTTACGCCCGGCGACTTTGGCGCGATAAAGCGCTTGATCGGCGGCGTCGATAGCGGTTTCCTTGTCCAGTGAAGGAATAGCGCGGGCCACCCCGGCGCTGACGGTGACGTTGATGGTTTGGCCTTTGCCGACGTCTATCGGCATGGCTTCAATGGTTTGGCGCAGACGTTCAGCCAGTCCGCCGGCCTCTTCAAGTCCGGTATCGGGCAGCAACACGGCAAATTCCTCGCCTCCGAGACGGCTCGGCAGATCGTTTGCCCGGAGGCTTTTTTGAAGCGCCTCGGCTATGGCCTTGAGCACGACGTCTCCGGCAGGGTGGCCGAAAGAATCGTTGACCTGCTTGAAGTGGTCCAGATCCAGGAGGATCAGCGTAAACTCCCCGCCATAACGCCTGAGACGGGCAAACTCCGTTTTCAGCCGATCGTCGAGTTGGCGGCGGTTAGGCAAGCCTGTCAGAGGGTCGTATAGCGCCAATTCTTCCAGTCGGCGGATCAGATTGACGCGCTCGCTAATATCGTGAAAGACCACGACGACTCCGTCGAGTTCGCCTTCGATCACAAGCGGTTGCACATTCAGATGCACGGGAATCAGGCGCCCATTCTTGTGGCGGAAGATATGGTCTCCTCTGCGAGGCTGTCCATCGACAGTCGTGCGGCGGATAAGACATTTATTGCTTAGATAAATTCGATTTTCAGCATAATGCTGATGAAAAGCCGGCCGAAGATCTTTGCCAAGGACATCACTGATGGAAAGATCCATCAGCTCCAGAGCCGCCCGGTTAACGTAAATACAGAGCCCCTCCTTATCGCAACTGAAGACGCCATCGCCAAGCGACTCCATGATGTTCTCCAGATGGAGCAGTCCGGTATTTCGTCCATGGGGTGGTCTGCGTTGCTCCTGAGAGTTATGCATCGTTTTCATCCGTAGTCAGTATTGTTCGAATTTGCCCCAGCAGCGTCGGGACGTCGAAAGGCTTGGTAAGATAGGTCAGGAAGCCCGCATTCAGGCCGGTTTTGACGTCGCCGGGCATCGCCGCGGCGCTGACGGCGATAACCGGAATAGCCGCGGTGCGGGGATTAGCCTTGATTGCCTTGAGGGCGTCGAGACCGTTCATGCCGGGCAGGTTGATGTCCATCAGGATAAGGTTGGGCCTGAGATCATGAAGCATCATTAATCCGTCTTCGGCATTTTCGGCGGTGCGCAGTTCGACGCCCGGAAGCATTCGGAAGATATGTTTCATCACATTGATGTTGACCGGGTTGTCTTCCACATAGAGTACGCGCCCTTTGCAGGGTATTCCCGCATCGGCGGTGGAAAAACCGGCTGTCAGTTTCGCCGGCATCTTGTGTGCGGGCAGGGCCAGCGGCAGTTCCAGCCAGAAACAGCTGCCGACGCCGAGGTGACTGTCGAAACCGATCCGTCCGTCCAAAGCTTCTACAAGATTCTTACAAATAGCAAGACCAATGCCCGTGCCTTCGATATTGGTTTTTTCCGCGCCCAGCCGCTGGAAAGGCTGAAAAAGATCCGAGCGAAGCTCTTCGGCGATACCCGGTCCGGTATCGACTACCGTAATACGAACGGTATTTTCAATCGCGACGCAGCTGCACATGACATTGCCGCCCTCGTAGTTATATTTCACCGCATTGGTGAGCAGATTGAGCAGGATCTGCCTGACGCGCGAGCGGTCGGCCCGGGTATGGAGTTCATCGGTACAGGACTGACGGATGACGATGCCGCGGGCTGCGGCGGCGGGTTGTAACAGGGCGACGACTTCATCGATCAGCGGCGCGAGCGGAACGGCTTCAATGGACAGGTCCAGCCGGCCCGACTCGATGCGCGCCAGATCCAGTATTTCGTTGATCAGCTCGAGAAGATGACGGCCTCCGTTCAAGACATGCCCTATGGCTTCCTTTTGCGGCGGCGTCATCGGCCCCGGTATCTCCATCTCAAGCATCTGCGCAAAGCCGACGATGGCGTTCAGCGGGGTGCGCAGCTCATGGCTCATGCTTGCAAGAAAGGCCGACTTGGCGCGGCTGGCGGCTTCCGCGGCTTCACTGGCGGCGACTAAATCGTTTTCCGCCTGTTTGCGTTCCGTGATGTCTTCTCCTGAGCTCAGCGTACCGGCAATCTTGCCGTTTCTACCGTTAAGGTAAGCGTTGTGCCAGGCAACCAGGCGCTCTTTGCCGTCGCGGCACAGCACCGGATTTTCGAAGTATTCGACTGTTTCCGCCTCGCCGGACATGATGCGCCTGAACATCGGATAAGCCGTTTCCATGCCCAACGGCTGCGGCAGGCAGCGCTCGAACCAGTTGCAGCCCAGCAGTTCGCTTTCCTGGTAGCCCAGCAGATCGCATCCTTTACGGTTGATCATCGTGATATGGCCGCGCCAGTCCAGGGATACCATGACTGTCTGCACGGTGTCGAGATAACGCTGCTTGTGGTCGCGCTCGAGGCGCAATTCCGTTTCGTGTTCGAGCAGCCACTGCATCATCCGCCAACCCATCAGGGCGAGAACGCTCGCATAGGCGGTCAAGTTCCAGGCCATGTGCAGCCAAGTCAAGGGATGGTAGGCATAGAGTTGATAATTCAACTCGAATTCCAGCCAATGGTTGCTTGCAGCTACGCCAATCAGCACAACGCACAGGGCATTGCCGATTATCAGCCGCCATGCGACTTTTTCACCGAGAAACAGGATCCCAACAAAGGCGCTTAAAACCACATAAGTACCGGCGGTTGCCACCGGTCCCAGTTGCGAGAGTCCGCCAAAGGCCGCCAGCAACATAACGCCCAGCAAGCCTAATGTCCGTGCATGATAGGAAATGCGTCGCCGATTCAGCCACAGCAGCCAGAGTGCGGCTAACAATGCAACGTGGAGCAGCATCACCGGACGCCAGCCGATATATAATGCTCTCGCCAGAGAGATTCCCACTCCCGGCACAGCGGTAATGCTTATCCAAAACAGGGTATCGTCGAGCAGGCGGCTGCGCAGTCCGGCAAAATCCTTGGCAGGCGTCGTGGTCATCGTTGCGATTCTTGTACAGGACGCCGATTGCGCAACCAGACGATCAGCTCTTCGACCGGCATCGCCTTGGCGATATGCCAGCCTTGCACCTGATCGCAGCCGAGGCCGCGCACCAAATCCAGATCCGCTTGCGTTTCGACGCCTTCAGCGACGGTGAACAGATTCAGTTTCCGGGCCATCTCGATGCTGGAGGACAGAATCGCGCGTTTGTCCGGTTTTTCGGCGGCGCCGTGAACGAAACTGCGGTCGAGCTTGAGTTCGCAAAAAGGAAAGCGCTGCAACTGATCCATCGACGAATAGCCGGTGCCGAAATCATCAATCGACAATTTGAAGCCTTTGAGCCGCAAGCGGGTCATGACATCCATCGATGTCGCTATATCGGTCATGATGCCGGTTTCGGTGATTTCCAGGGTCAGGTTTTCCGTCTTGAAGCCTGTCGCCTGAATGCTGGCCTGGATGAATTCAGGCAGGTTGATGTCGCCCAGCCAGTTCATCGACAGGTTGACCGCGACGGCGAGCGGGAAGCCCGCATCGCTCAGGCGGGCGCCGCCGATCATGGCCTTGGTGACCAGCACTTCCGAGAGCGTGCCAATCAAGCCGTATTGTTCGGCCATGTCGATGAAATGCTCGGGACTGATCGATTTGCCGTCGTGTTGCCAGCGCGCCAATGCCTCGACCCCCACCACACGCAAGGTGTCGGCGTCGACCTTGGGTTGGAAATGCACACTGAATTCGTCACGCCGCATACCCTCCAGTATGTCGTTGGGAGAGACGGCTATTGTCGCCGGCTGCGCCGGTGTCTTTGACTGTTCGCAAGACTCCAGCAGCAGGTTTGCCAGAACATCCTGGGTCATCGGTTTTTTTATCGTGCCGCGCAGACGCAGTCCCTTGACCCGGGCCAGATCGGCAGCGGTCTGCAACAACTTTTCATCGACCCCGCTGTAAATAATCAGGCAATTCCGGTAATCGGTTTCGGCCAACCGTCGCAGGAATTCGATGCCATCCATGACGGGCATGTTGAGGTCGGTGATAATCAGGTCGATGCCGTGGTCTTGCCGGGAAATTTCCGCCAACGCCGCTATGCCGCCGTCAACGCTCAGCACATTGCCGATTCCCAGCGAAGACAGCAGCAGATTGACCTGCCGGCGCGCCATCGGATCGTCATCGATCACCAGTACTCGGTGCGGCAGATTGTCGCCGGCCGCCGAGGCCGTTTTGTTATCGGTAATAACCGGCGATACGGAGAGACGGCTCACGGCAATTTCCACGTCGCTCAGCGCATATTCAAGTTCTGTAAAAAAGATTGCCGCCGCTTCCAGTCGACCCATCTTGGCGGCGTTCTCAAGCGTTTCGGCCAAGTCGGCGAAACGCAGAGCCCCCACCATGCGAGCCGAAGATTTAAGCTTGTGCATCGATAGCGCCAGCTTGCGTCCATCGCATTCAGCAAGATGCAGCCGACAGATGGGCAGGTCGCCGCGCGCGGTGATGGTGAACAGGTCGATAATTTCGCAGGTTTGTTTGGTGTCGGTAGTGCCGACGATGCGGGCCAGGTAATCGGTATCCAATGTGATTTTGCTTTCCCTGACCGGCGTCTCGGCGACTTCGTTACGGGGGCTGGCCGGAGAGGCGTGCGGCAGCCAGTATTCCAGCATGCGGCGCAGATCGTCCAGCTCGATGGGCTTGGGCAGGACGTCGTCCATGCCGGCTTGCCGACAGGCTGCGAGTTCTTCCGGGTGATGAACGGCGGTGATCGCAATCATCGGCACGTAGCTCCCGCTTTCCTGTTCGGAGGCGCGAATGGCGCGGGCCAGTTCCAGGCCGTTCATGCCGGGCATGTTGCGATCGACCAGCATCAGGTCATGGCCGCCGGATTTCCATTTGTTCAGCGCCAGAGAACCGTCGCCGGCAATGTCGGCTTCGTAACCCAGTGCGTCGAGTTGCATACGCAGCACGGCCTGGTTGGCGGGGTTGTCTTCGGCAACCAAAATGCGCCGTCGCTCATTCTTGCGTCCGGTCTCGACGGTTATTGAGGGGACGGATGCCGGTAACTCGCTAGCCGGGACATCGGCGTCAACCCGGTCGAGCAGGTCGCCGATCAGCTGGGAGAACTGCGCTCCGCCCTTGACGATTTCGTCGATTTGTAGCCGGGTTTCGGTATCCAGCGCATCGTTCATCTGTAGAATCTGCGCATGACAGAGAATGGCGTTCAACGGCGTGCGCAGCTCGTGCCCCCAACTTGCGAGGAATTCCGATTTGGCGTTATTGGCGCGGTCGGCGTCATCCCTGGCTCGTTGCAGTTCATCGATGATATGCTGTTGCAGACGCCTTAGCCGGGCGGCTTCAAGGATGCCGACATAGCTGGCGGTGAACGTTTGCAGGAAGTCGGCCATGGCTTCGTCATAGCCGCCGGGGCGATTGGCCAGTCCCGCCATGCCGATCAGCGTTTCGCCCTGGAGAATAGGGACGCCGAGAAAAGCGTTGAGCGGCGGATGCCCTTCGGACAGAACGTCCCGGAGGGGGGCGGATAACGGGTCGTTGGCAATGACGGTCTCGCCCGTATGCAGAACGGCGTCGATCAGGTTGTCGAGATTGCGAAACTCCAGGCCCCGTGCGCGGGTTTCGTCATAAAGATGCCAGTCGGCTTTATCCCAGTAAATGTCGGAGATCGCATGGATTTTCAGGCAGGGTGCGCCGTCCTGATTTTGCTGTACTTCGCCGAGGAAGCCCCAGGCGCTGTCGGTCAACAACAGCATGCCGTCGAGCAGCAGTTCGGAGGTCGCCGCAATATCGTGACTGGAGATGAAATACTCGAACGCCTGCCGCAGCAAATCCAACAGGCGGCCTCGACGCTCCTGTTCGGTCTGTAGGCGTTTTTGTTGGGTTACATCGGTGCGGATGGAGACGTATTGCTCCGGCAGGCCGCGCTCGTCCAGGATAGGAACGATGGTGCTCTGCACCCAGTAGGGACTGCCGTCCTTCTTGCGGTTCTGCACCACGCCCTGCCAGATGCGCCCGGCGGAAATCGTGCGCCACATGTCTTCGAAGAAGGCGCTCGGATGGTGGCCGGACTTGACGATACGGTGGTTGCGGCCGATCAATTCTTCTCGGCTGTAACCGCTGATTGCGCAGAAATTCGGGTTGGCGTCGATAATCGTGCCGTCCAGAGCGGCGACGGAAACGATGGCATGAACATCAAGGGCGTTTTTCAGGCTGTCCCGTTGCCGCATGGCGAGGCGGCTTTGACGGGACGCGATCTGGTATATGCGGAACTGTCGCGTCCGCGTCATGACGGCGGTTACCAGCAGGCGCGCATCGACCGGTTTGACAAGGTAATCCTCGCCGCCGGAAAGGCGGGCATCGAGTTGGTGTTTGATGTCATCGAATGCGGAGAGGTAGATGACCGGCAACCGGGCATAGCGTATATCCCGGTGCAGCAGTGCGGCCAGATCGGTACCCCGGCAAGTCGGCGTTTCGACGTTCAGGATGCAGGCTTCGGGGTCGAATTTCCCCAGGAAATCCCGTGCCGCGCCCGGATCATCGATGGCCAGTACATTGAATCCGATAGCTTCCAGCAGCTTGGCATGGAAATCCAGGATAGCGGCATTGTCGTCGATCAGCATGATGCGATAGGGCGTTCTAGGCATCCAGGCCAGGCCGGCCAGTTCCGTGATCAGATGTGCGGCATCCAGCGGCAGGTCGAGCAGGAGCCGCGCACCGGCCCGGCGCACCTTGATCTGGGTACGGAAATCGCCGGTATCATCCAAGGCTGCCAACAGGGACGAAGCGGGAAGGCTGTCGGCCGCCGCAGGTAATAGGGAGGCTATAATATCCGCATGCCCGGCCAGCCAACTTGCAGCGGCAAGCACGATTGTGCGGTCCGCCCCCAAGGCTTCGGCTGTCTGATCGACGGTGGCCGCGCGCACTACGGCGAACCCGAGCGAACTTAGGTTTACGGCCAGGTCTGCAAGGCCGTCGGATGCGTCGCCGGCCAGCACAAACGTCCAGTCAGCAGGGCGGGCGGGGAGCATGTCGCAGTCCACTTTGCCGGCCAGTTGTCCAGCCTCCAGCAGGTCGGCTAATCGGGTTGCGGCGCGCAAGAAAGACGTTAGTCTTGCTTCTTTAGGCGCATCCTGGATGAACTCGCCAAGCAAATCGGAAAGTGCGTCGGCGCGGCCGGCGGCTTCGGTCCATTTGACGCGCTCGCACTCTTCGATGACTTGACCGGTAATATATTTCAGGCGCACGCCCGGCAGGCGAGCCCAACCGTTTGCGGCCAGCTTGGTCGCCAATTCGCGGATTTCCCGCGCCAGTTCCAGCTGCACTGCGGTCATGACGTCACCAATCTGCGCGCCATGTGCTCAACAAGCGGTCTCAGGGCGGCAAACGGGACCGGCTTCGGATAGACCGGAATATCGGCCGGGAGCCCGCCTTGGGCCGCGATCTCGGTGACGGTAAGCGCCGTCACGACGATGATGACGCCGCGAATCGGCGTCGATTGGGATTTGATTTTGCGGATCATCTTGAAGCCGTCCAAACCGGGCATAGACAGGTCGGCGATGATCAAATCAGGATTGTGGCGGCCGATCAGCATCAGTCCTTCGAATCCGTCCTCGGCCATCAATAACTGGATCGGAAGATTCCATTCAGTGAATTGCCTGCGATAAAGTTCCCGCAGTACAGCGTCATCTTCCACTACTAATACTTTGAACACTTCCGGCGTGGGCGCTTCAGTCAGGACGGCCTGTTTCCGCAAGCGGATGGCGTCGACTGCATCGGCGGGGATACGCCGGTGGCCTCCGGCGGTTTTCCATGCGGGCAGCACTCCCGTTTCGACCCATGTTTGTATCGTCGATAAGGCTACGCCCAGGCGAGCTGCGGCCTCGCGGGTGGACAGGAATTTTTTTGCCGGGCCGGTCTTGACTTTGTTCATCTGCACTCCAGTTGTCGGGATCGTTGATGTCTAGCGGGAACGGTTATGCGCCGAATACAATCATTTTTGCCCTTTCAATCATTTTCGTCATTTTAAAGCAAACGGTGTTGATTGCAACTGTAAGTTTATACTTACGTCAAATAATCGAAAGCAGCTCTACTGGATGCCCAGGATAGCTGCGGCTTAAGCTGAAACTTTTTGGGCAACTCCGGTATTAGAAGATGATATTTTTGCGTTTTTTCCCGGCAAGCGGCTTTATTAAAAAAAATAAAGTAAAATAATCGTTTTTTGAAAATCTCACTCTGTAGATGACGCAGACAGCAAAGGTACCTAATGAAGAATTATAAAATCGCAGTGCTGGCCGGTGATGGTATCGGCCCTGAAATTACTCGTGAAGCCGTCAAGGTTCTCAAGCTTATTGAAGAGCGTAACGACGTTTCTTTCGAACTGATGCCCGCCGCTTTTGGAGCCTGCGCCTATTTTGAATTCGGCGATGCTTTTCCGCAGGGAACCATCGATATTTGCGACCAGGCCGATGCGATTCTTAAAGGGCCGATCGGTTTGAGCCATGAGGAATCCAAAACAATTCCCATCGATAAGCAACCTGAACGAGGCGCTCTGCTGCCGATGCGCCGCCGTTACAATACCTACGCGAACTTTCGCCCGGTTTTCCTGCCTAAAGCGCTGGCGCATTTCTCGCCGCTAAAACCTGAAATCATCGGCGAAGGCATCGATATTATTATGGTGCGTGAATTGGTCGGCGGCTTGTATTTCGGCGCCAAGGAAACCGGCGTTAACGAGCAGGGCTTGCGCTACGTCAAAGAAACCCTGGAATACGATGAGCACCAAATCAGGCAAATTTTGCTACAGGCGTTCAAGCTCGCACAAAAACGCAAGAAAGTGCTGCACAACATTCATAAAAGCAATGTGCTGAAATCCAGCGTGTTGTGGAATGAAATACTGGATGAAGTGGCTAAGGACTATCCCGAAGTCGAGGTCATCCATCAGCTGGTGGATTCGGCCGCGACTAACCTGTGTCTGAAGCCTACCCAGTTCGATGTCATGGTTATGGAAAACATGTTCGGCGACATCCTCAGCGATCAGGGCGGCGGTATTCTGGGCTCGCTGGGATTGATGCCTTCCGCCTGCATAGGCGATGAAAAAGCCTACTACGAGCCGTCGCATGGCTCGGCCCCGGATATTGCCGGAAAAAACATAGCGAACCCTTATTCGATGATCGGCTCGGTTGCGATGATGCTGGAAAACAGTTTCGATATGGCCGAAGAAGCCAAGAACGTCTGGGCGGCGATGCAGGGCGTGTTTGGCGACGGTTATTCGACCGCCGACCTGTCCAAGCCGGGCAGCGGCGTTACGATGATCAGCACCGAGGAGTTTGGCGATAAGGTTGTTGAAAAACTGCGGCAGATGCCGAAAGTAAAGTAAGGATACGATCATTAATAACTTCCCAATATGGATCGGGTAAAATTTTTCCGTTCGCCCTGAGCTTGTCGAAGGGTGGACGGAAAAATTTCGGCCTACCGCGTCAAGCCGATCATGCTTCGACAAGCTCAGCACGAACGGCTTAACGATAGAAGACAGTGATTTCGGGAAGTTATTTTTAACCAAATCCTAAGCAAGCCGGACAACGTGGGATTTGTGGAGTTCAAAGCCGGCTTTGAACTCCATTAAAGAATTTTCAGCACGAAGTTTTCTTTCTTCGTGTCCTTCGTGGTGAATAAAAAGAGATCTGTATAGCTCCCATTTTCAAGCGGTGTAGCCAATATAAGCCCGATAACCCGCATAAACCGACAGCATCAGGAAGATGGTTCCGCTGATCTTGTGCAGCAACACTAACGGGACTTTCTGTAAAATAGTGCGTCCGGCCAGGATTCCCAGGGCCGATGTCGACGCCAGCGCGGCAGTGGAACCGAACCATACTGCAATAGGTGCGGCGGTACTGCTTAAGCCGACCACAGCCAGCTGAGTTTTGTCGCCGAATTCGGCCACGGTAATCAATAAAAAAGTGGTGAAGAAAATGCCGTGACCGCTTTTTTCCTTGATTTCCTCATTTTCATCTTCGATTTCTACGCGCAACGAATGAACGCCGAACGCGGCAAACAGCACGGCGACGACGGTTGCGACGATATATCCGGGCAACCAGCTGGAAATAGCGATGCCAAAAACAACGGCCAGGGTATTTAAAAAGGCGAAGGCCGCGATTGCGCCCAGCAAAACCGGCATGGCTCTATGCCGGGAGGCCAGCGTCATGCACACCAGCTGGCTTTTATCGCCGATTTCAGCCGCCGCAATCAGCGCAAAACTGGTCAGCGCCGTGGCTGATATTTCGCCTAGATTGTCGGCGCTTAGCAACGATAAAACGTGCTGTAAGGAACCCCGCAGATTTTCGAGAATAGGGGCGGCGCTCAGAGACGCTAGAAAGTGTTGTAAATAGCTTTGCAGATGATCCATTTTGTTTCCTGAGAACGCTTTTTCCGGTAGCGGCTAACCCTATGATAGAACACGGATGACGCTGATTAGACGGATTTAAACGCTTGTAAAAAGAAGAAGCACCCTTGATCAGTGCTTATCGGTCAAATCTGTGTCATCCGTGTTCTATTTTTTCTAATTGCTGAGTAATTACGAGAGTCTTAGGAATATGCATAAATTAATTTAAGCAATTACCATGAAGATCATGAAGACTTAAATTCTTCATGATCTTCATGGTTTAAAAATTAAGCTTATAAATACAAAACTTGCTCAAGTTATTTCGTGCGCGTTCCTTAACCCAACATATTGTCCAAGGCCATCATAATGATGAAGCCGATCATGAGTGCAAAAGTGGCGTAGCGCGAACGGCCGTCGGAATGGGTCTCGGGGATGATTTCTTCGCTGATTACAAACAGCATCGCGCCGGCCGCAAAGCCCATGGCTATCGGCAGGATAGGCTCGAAAAGGGTGACCATAGTGATGCCGAGCAAGCCGCCGACCGGTTCCACCAGACCGGTTAGGGTGGCGATACCCACCGCTCGCCACTTGTTGTAGCCTAGTCCGACCAGGGGCAGGGCGACGGCCAGGCCTTCGGGAATATTTTGCAGGGCTATCGCAATCGCCAGAACCACGCCGTTTTTCATTTCCCCTGAACCGAAGCTGACGCCGACCGACATGCCTTCAGGAAAGTTATGGATGGTGATGGCGATGATAAAGAGCCAGACTTTTTTCAGGGAGCTCAGATGCGTATCGGAAATCGAATCAAAATGCACATGCGGCAGCTGGCGATCGGCGTAATGCAGAAACAGCGCACCGATCAACATGCCGATGGAGACGACATAAATGCCTTTGCCCGGCCAGACCTGGTTGCCGTATGCCATGCCCGGAACCAGCAGCGAAAATGCGGTGGCGGCGAGCATGACGCCCGCGGCAGCGCCGAGCAGGCTGTTGAACAGGTTTTTGGAAATGTCTTTAAAAAACAGGGCCGGCAAAGCGCCAACGCCGGTAGCCAGTCCGGCCAGGATGCTGGCAAAAAAACCGATAACAACAACCCTGCCGAAAATTAAGTACAAACCGCCGAACACAACCAGCTGCGATAACAGGAATAATCCGGCTACTGTCGCCCAGCGCTTTAGCGGCGGCATAGCCAGCAGTTTTTGGTAGTTCTCGCCGGCTTTGACGGCGTCTATCCGGTCTTCAAAATAGCGTTGCACTTTGGTGACGGTCTTTGTTGTTAAAGTCATAAGGTTTACCTGCATCAGCTCGTTTTGGAATGTGCGTGGGGCATTATAACCAAATACGTATAGCTTGGGTTTGTTTGTGCCGGATTGCCTTGGCGCGCATGTGTTCGCTTTTCAGCGGCACGGGAATATTTCCTTTTGTCCGCTGTCGGCTAGTCCCGACGTAGCGGTTTGGCTATCATGGCCTGATTATTTTGAGGAGAGAAGAATGAAAAAATTGACCTGCACCCTACTCGGGCTGAGCCTGACGGCGGCCGGCGCTGTGGCGGCCAAAGATCAACCGCGGGATTTGAGCGTCATAGACGTAGTCGGCGTTACGCCTATAGAAGGCAGCAATGTCGCCGCCAATAAAATACCAGCAAATATCCAGACAGTTTCTTCCGAACAGCTGGAAAAAGCCCAGAGCATCAGCTTGGCGGATTATATCAGCCGCTATCTGGGCAGCGTGCATATTAATGAAGCGCAAAACAACCCGTTGCAGCCGGACGTTTCTTATCGCGGCTTTGTCGCTTCGCCGCTGCTCGGATTGCCGCAAGGCTTATCGACCTATGTCAACGGCGTGCGCTTTAACGAACCGTTCGGCGATACGGTCAACTGGGACCTGGTTCCCGAGGGAGCGATCGATTCGATGGCCTTATATCCCGGCTCCAACCCGGTTTACGGTTTGAACAGTTTGGGCGGCGCCATCTCGATCAAAACCAAGACCGGTTTTTCAGCGCCGAAGCATCAGTTGGAGGTTTACGGCGGTTCTTGGGACAGGCATTCGGAGGAATTAAGCAGCGGCTGGAATAACGGTACCTGGGGCTATTTTGTAGACCTGCGCCATTTCGAGGAAGACGGCTGGCGGAATTATTCACCGACCAAGGCCGATCAGGCGTTCGGCACCTTGAGCTGGCGCGGCGATAGAGGTTCCCTGGACCTGACCTTGGGCGGCAACGATAACAATATGCGGGGCAACGGCGCTGCGCCTGTCCAGTTGCAGGAACAAGACCGGGCCGCAGTGTTCACCCATCCCGACCAGACCGTCACCCGGATGTTCTTTTCCGAATTGGCGGGCAGCTACGACGTGACTAATGATATAGAAGTGAGCGGTAATGCGTACTTCAGGCAGAACCGGATCAGAACCTTTAACGGCGATAACAGCAACTATGGAGTCTGTACGGCCGATCCGACATTGTTGTGTGACCATAACGATGCGGTTGTTGAAGATATTAACGGGCATGATGTGCTTGCCGACGATGCGGTTGAAGGTGCAACCAATAACACCAGCCAAACCAATATGCGCAGCCGTGGTGGTACCTTGCAGACAGCGTTCGCCCAGGACTTGTTCAATCATGAAAACAACCTGACTGTGGGTACCAGTTATGATTATGCCGAGGCGAATTTCAGTTCGGACACCGAGCTTGGCTCGCTGACCGATACCAGGGGAACAACGCAAAGCGGAGTTTTTGTGGACGAATCGAGGGTTCGTTTGCACACGAATACCTCAACGGCGGGCGTATTCCTGACCGACAGTTTTTCCATTACCGATGCTTTAACGGCGACCGTAGCAGGGCGTTACAACTATAGCCATATCAACATGGAAGATCAGTATATAAAGGATCCTTTAAAAACTCTGAACGGGTCGCATACTTTTGAACGGCTTAACCCTTCGGCCGGATTAACGTATCAAATCAGGGATAACCTGAATGTGTACGGCAGTTACAGCGAGTCGGCGCGAGCGCCTACGCCGATGGAATTAAGCTGCGCCGACCCGGCTGCACCGTGTAAATTACCTAATTCTTTTGTGTCCGATCCGCCATTGGAGCAGGTGGTTGCCAAAACCTGGGAAGGCGGTTTCAGGGGCGATTTGGATAAGTTGTTAGGTAAGGGCGATCTGAAATGGAATCTGGGGTATTTCCACACCATCAATCACGACGACATTATTTTTCGCCGTGATGCGTCCAGCGGCCTGATCAGCCAAGGCTATTTCAGTAATGTGGGTAAGACCCGCCGCCACGGCATAGAAGCGGGAACGACAGTCAATTATCCGCAGCTGTTCAGCGGCATTGACGACTGGCATTTCTCGACTAATTATACTTATTTAAACGCCCGGTTTTTGGACAGTTTCGATATTCAGAATCCGATGGATACTACCCAGGCGATGGCTGTCGTCAGCGGCAACAGAATCCCCGGCATCCCCGAACATATCTATAAGGCCGCCTTGGGCGTCGATTTATGGCAACGCGTGTCGTTAGGCATTGACGGCATCTACAGCGGCGACAAGTATTTCAGGGGAGACGAGGCTAACGTCACTCCGCAGTTAACCGGCTACTGGCTGTTTAACGCCAAGGCGGAATACAAGGTCACCAAGAATTTTGCGGTATTCGGCAAGGTCGATAATATCTTCGACAAGAACTACAATTCTTTCGGTGTTTATGGGCAAGTCAATGAGGTGTTTCCGCAATTTGACAATAACCGCTTTGTATCGCCCGGCGCGCCGAGAGCGGGTTGGATTGGCGTGCGTTTGACGCTGTAAGCTTTGCCGGAGTGGAGGCGGTCTGTTTTGTATTCATCGAGCACGATCTTCCACTCCGGCCTGTTCTTTGAGGCTATATCGTCCCTGCCGGTTTACACGGTAAATTTCAGCGGCGCAAAGTTCAGCCCACCGCATCCCGTCTTGAACCGCTAAGCGTTCGGTGGCGGCGAATACCGTTTTATGGGCCGCCGATTGCGTCGCCTTTTTCAGGCGCTCCGTAGCGTCTCATCACAACTATCTTCAATATTCCATATCGCCAGGCCCTTTTCGATAGAGGCCGCAACCACTCCTTACTCTTGAGGCTCAGGGAACGGTCCAAGAATGAGCTGCGATCGCAGTTATCCACCCTAAAAACCGCAGTTAAGCGCCCCAAATGGGCCGTATCCGAGAAAGCCGTTAGGGCTCTGCTGAGCCGCGATCGGGACGGTTTTTCTCGTTCCCACGCGTGCGTCCACTGCCATTAAATTAAAGTACAAGGCCAGCCTTGCCTCCAGCCGCTGGAAATACGCTGTCATCTGTGACGCGCTGCGCCGCGAATTGAACGCTCCATCCATGCAGCGCGACAAATAGGACAAAAACTATCTGTGCGCAACATCAGTCAATAAGCTGCGATTGCAGCTATCCACCCTAAAAACCGCAGTTAAGCGTCCCAAATGGGCCGTATCCGTGAGCCTGAGTTTTCCAGGCCCATGCCCAATTTAAGTGTTTGGCGAGAATGTTGATAGCCAGTATAAACGGCAATACGCGGGCGATTGCATCGTCGTGCATAAATTATTACCACGCGCCAACGGCAGCAATAATTTTTTACCGGATAAATTCACAAGTGTGAAGTTCAAACGTCAATTCTTTACCTTTTAATTTCTTATTAATGCTGTTGGAGGGCCATGGTTGTAATCAAATTTCCCCTTCGAAGCGAACATTTCCAAGAAACTGAAATCGACAATCCGGCGGCGGATGGTTCGCACCAGTTCAGGAGTGGCGCTGAGTTCGAGGGTAATCTGGAATCGGAATCCTGGCGCGATGCTTACGGTGATGGCCAAGAACGCTTGCAGCCTAAGAATTCCGGTCGAAAAAAAGCTCTGTCGCCCGCGCAAGTAATTGCACAGTCCATAGGGCCGTCCAGTCCCATGCCTACGGTAAGAAAGCGCACGCCGACCCCGGCGGAAGTCATCGCTCAATCGCTACAGCCCACGAATTTTGGCGGTGCGGGATTGCTGGGCGATTCTTTTTGGCAAGGCTGGATGGAGCATGAAGAGTACCTGCGCAGGAAATGCAATTATCTGTTAGGCGGCAACAGGGAGGAGGCCGAGGACGTTTTGAGCGCGGCGATGATGCAGGCTTTCCAGAACTTTACCAACCAATCCTGCGGCGTCGGAAATATGCGCGCCTGGTTGACGACTATTGTCCATAATGCATGCATGGACGGATTCCGCAAATCAAAACGCAAGAATAATTACTTTACCGACATTGAAACGTCGGAAATTGAGAATATACCCGCCGACTACGGCGCGCCGTCGCAATCGCCGGAAGACATCGTCAGAATCCGGGAATCGCTGGACGAACTGTACCAGCTGATTTTGGCGTTGCCCGAGACCTTGCGCGAACCTCTTTTACTGAGAACGATAGAACATCTTTCCTACCCTGAGATTGCAACGCGGCTCAATCTAACCGAAGCCAATGTCCGCAAACGCCTCCAGCAGGCGCGCGACCGGCTTCGCGCCAGCAAACTGAGTGACGGTTTGTCCGAATACTCAGGAAACACTCCCCGTAACTATTAGTTTTGCACGGTCGGTTAGCCAACGGCGTACTTAAGCCGTTTGTTGATTTGTTCAATACCGAGTATACGAATTGTCCCTTGCACCACCGGTTAGGATCTGGTTACAAATAACTTCCCAAAATCACTGTTTTCGGTTGTCAGGCCGTTCGTGCTGAGCCTGTCGAAGTATGATCGGCTTGACGCGGTGGGTCGAAACTTTTCCGCCCACCCCATTCGACAAGCTCATGACAGGCTTCGACAAGGCTCTCCTGAGCGTAGCCGAAGGGCTCAGGGCGAACGGAAAAGTTTCATCCGATCCATATCGGGAAGTTATTACTGACCATCTCCTTAGCGTTTATTGTCCCTCAGCCGGGTCCGCGTTTGCAGAGGTGGCGTTGCCCGTATCCGAAATTTCGCCTGTACCTGGAGCCGCGGTTTTTTGATCAAGCCGTCGCGAAACTTCTTCGGTAATCATGTCTTTTATGGCGTCAAGGAATTGTTGCGTTGCTACGGCATGCTGGGCGGCAGCGGTTTTAACAGCGGTAGAGCCTGATGCTGTCAGCATGCTTAATGCAGCGACAAGTTTTTCGGTCGGGGTCGAAGCGACAACAGCGGCGTCCGCTTGGGTTACGGGGTCAGCGGGCTTTGAGGTGACTCCGGGTTCTGGAACCGCTACGGGTATCGCCTCTTTCACTGTCTGCAAAAAGGTGTCCAGGGTGTCGGTACTTTGCCGGGTATTGGCGACTGCCTGAGTTACCGCCTCCCGTTGCGCGGCAATAGCCTCTGCGAGGGTGGCTCTCTGGGATTCGAAGGAACGGCGGATGGATTCCCGATGCTGCATTGCCGCTTGTAAAATTTGCACCGTCGGATAGGGGCTGGCCGGTTCAGCGGCTTTCGCTGGAGGCTCATTCGTCGTGTCAGTCTCATTTGGGATGTCAGTCATGGCCGTGCCGATTTAACAATTGATTATGAAAAAAGATTTTAGCGCACGCATATTGGATAAACAATTTTAGTACATACAGTACCGGGCGCATTCCGACGGTGGTGCGGTCAAAGAACGTCTTCCGAGTTTCTGCGTTTATATGCCTATAAAGGGTGCGGCGGCAATGATTTATGCGGCCTGAAACATTGCCGCCGCCGGCGTATCCGGGTTGCCAAGGCTGAGGAAAAGGCGTTGTACATAGAGGTATCGATAAGCGTGTCAGCGCGGGAAATCCGTGGCGACGCTGATGGCGCTCATGCCGACTGTTTCAAGGTTGGTTGCGGCCATCGTGACAGCCGTCTGGGCTTGTGTCAGGATCTGGCTGTAGGAAGGATCTTTCGTCTCCAGAAGCAGCTTTAGCGCCATACCTTGGGCGGTGGAGGAGATAGCCATAATGTTACGCAAGTAGTCGGTTGCATCCTGTACCGCAAAGGCCGCAGCCTGGCTGGCTTTTTGATAAGCGATGCCGGAGTCTATCACTTTACTGGTATCGCTGCTGCCTATGCGGACGGCGTCCCGCGTCTGCTTGACCGCATCGACGATTTGCGAGTTGACCAGTACCTGATTGCTATCGGCGGTTGGGCTCTCCGGTTCAGCGGCTTTTTTTGCGTCTTCAGGGGCATCTTTTGGAGCGCCTGATTCGGCGGGATCTTTCATCTCGTCATTAGGGTCTTGGATATTTTCTTCACTCATAGCTGAAGTCCTCGTTTATTTGTCGATGTCATTATTTTTCCGATTTGGTCATACCGCCCGAGGAAATTTCCAGAATTTGCTTGCAGGCGGTTGAGGTGATCGCGTTGCTGATCTGTTGCAGACCGCCTTGCGCCTGCATCGAGTTCTGCATAGCCAAGCTGACGGAATGAGCCAGGGTCTGATACAGAACCGCCATGGCTTGGGCTGGTGCTTCGCCCAGCACCTTGACGTTGGTCTGTGTCACAGCGTCGGTGATTTGCGAATTGACCGGTGTGTTGTCTGCCATGGTTCTATGCCTCTTGGGTTAATTTGGCCGGGCGCTTGGCGCCCGGATGTTCAGCGCTTGGTTGCGGCCAATGCCACCAGCAGCGCCAGCAGTACACCGGAATTGTCGCTTTTGCCGAGTTTCGAGGCCGCCGTCGCCGCAGCCATGGTGTTGACGCTGTACATTTGAATCACACCCAGATTGGTCGCCGCCTGGCTGGAAATCGCCGCATGCTGCTGAGCCATGGTAGAGTTCTGGTAGAGGATGCCCAGCGAGTGAGCCATGGTCGTGTACAGCGAACCCATAGCGATGGCCGGTGCGTTGCCCAGGACTGAAATGTTGGCTTGCGTCACCGCATCGGTGATTTGTCCGTTTACGGCGGTCGGGAATGCCATAGAAATTCTCCAAATAAAAATCTGTAATGTGCGTCATGGTCTGTCTAAGTTGGTATAAACGTGCCAATGGCGGTTTTGTGAGCGCTCCGTCGGCCTTATGGCGATTTCGGCTCAACTTTCAACAACATGGTGCAAATCACCGATGTAGCGCTGTTGCCAACCTGCTGCATCCCGCCCTGAGTCTGCATGGCGTTTTCCATCGACAGACTGGTCGAGTGCGCCAGCGCTTGGTAGGCGACGCCCAATGCTTCCCACGGCGACTCCCCGACGACCTTAACATTGGTCTGGGTGATGGCGTCGGTAATTTGCGGGTTTACCTGAGGATCTGGATTTGCCATAGCCTAACCCCCCGCTTATGTGACTACCGGCATTTGCGGCTCGGGAGGACGATGTTCGGTTACTGTCTGTTGCCACGACGAAGTTTGCAGGTTGACGGCTCTTTTTTGGGGCGGTTTAGTACCGAGAAGCTTGGTGACGTTCCGGGTCGTGACAGACAGCCCAACTGTCGCCTGTTGCTGTTGCTGATTCACCATGTTGGCGAACAGCACCGTCAGCGCCTGAGTTTGCCCTAGATAGGCGTTGATCGCCGCCGTTGCCGGTCCAAGTCCCAGCACATGGCTGCTGGTCTGGGTGACGCCGTCGGTAATCTGAGAATGCACTAATTTTGGCATGGCCGTTCCTCGTTATGTTGTTGATGCTGGATACGCCGCCATGCTCATTCCTCATCGCCGGCGGCGAATAATTGCGTGAGCTCCTGGGTCAGCGTGGTCGCTGCGATATTCGCGTATTGCGCCTGCTGGTTGACCATGTTGGCGAATAGAATGGTCTGCGACTGGGCCTGGCCGAGGTAGGCGTTGACCGCGGCCGTTGCCGGCCCCAACCCCAAAACATGGACCGAGCTTTGGGTGACTCCGTCAGTGATTTGCGCGTTGCAACCGGGGTCTCCATTACTCCCATGATCATGGGTATCCGGGTCTCCCGTTTGATTGGTATCTTTGATGTTATCCATGAGCTTCTCTTAATTTCAGGTGAGAAAATATGTCGTGAAAAGATAGGGTGATCTGGGCGACCACCCCCAATCTTAGCTTTGGGTAGCCTTGAGGGCGCTCAACAAGGCCAACATCGTATCGGGCACGTCGCTTTGGCTGACTTTGCTGGTAGCTACCGCGCCGGCCATGGTATCGACGCTGTACAGCTGAATCACGCCCTGATTGGTCGCCGCCTGTGCGGAGATAGCCAGCTGCTGTTGGGCGCTGGTGGCGTTTTGATACAAGATTCCGGTGGAATGGGCCAGGGATTGATAGATCGCGCCCATCGCCATGGCTGGGGCGTCGCCCAATACTTTTACGTTGGCTTGGGTTACTGCATCGGTGATTTGACCGTTAACGGCTGTTGGGATTGCCATAATAAAACTCCTTAACTGGATTTACGAATAAGTGATGATTTTTCCGCCGAGGCCTGCGCCTATAGGCGATGTTAAAACGTTGTTGCTGTTTTCAGAAACGTTTAATCGTTCCGGTATTGCGTTTTGCTAACTTCTGGTCGCTTTAAGGGCGGTCAACAAGGCCAGCATGGTGTCGGGCACGTCGCTTTGGCTGACTTTGCTGGTAGCCACCGCGCCGGCCATGGTATCGACGCTGTACAGCTGGATCACGCCCTGGTTGGTGGCCGCCTGTGCGGAGATAGCCAGCTGCTGCTGGGCGCTGGTGGCGTTTTGGTACAGGATTCCGGTGGAATGAGCGAGGGATTGATAGATCGCGCCCATCGCCATGGCTGGCGCATCGCCCAGCACTTTGACGTTGGTTTGGGTCACGGCATCGGTTATTTGATCGTTGACGGCGGTAGGGAATGCCATATCGAGTTCCTTATTTAAGTAATGAAAATAAAGTGGGGTGAGCCACCGGAGAAGACCGTAACCGGAAGGTTTCCGTCTCTGCTTAAATAGACGATTCGGCTTGGCGTTTGTGAATCGTTGGAAGAAGTTTTTGTAAAAAATAAAATATCGAGGTCGGAATATGTCTGTTGGCAGGATAACTTATCCAAATGACAGGGTAATCTATGGAGTGAGCAGCCTTGATTCCCAATGAGGCGGTGGAAACATGGGGAATCAGGTCTAACAGGCCCTGTAAGTTTAGAAAGTTAGCGTTTCCAGGATTACCCCCAATCTGGAGATTGAGGGGCGGATAATGAACGGAACAATAAAATGCAGCCTGCATCGTGGGCGAATCCGGCTGTTTTATCGGAGAAGGCTTACATTATTGCGGGAAACTTTCCGCCAAGGAAGTTTGCTCTTTTATATCCGGTTCGTTCCCGGTAACCATTGAGTTGATTTCTCCCAGCCAGGCTTGGATAAGTTTTATTTGCTTGGGATCATAGCCGCTGCCCCGATTGCCCACAATGCTGTTCGAAATCGGCAGGATTAGAGACTGGTCAATTTTTGGATACCTGGCGGCCACGAATATTTCGCATAATGGACGTTCCGCTTGATTTAAAAAATAGACCACAGGCATGTCATTAAAAATTTGCAGCCATCTTTGGAGGGCTTGTGTATGTTCGAGATCGTAGCCGTAGGGGGAAATGCGCCGCCCCCCGATAATCAGGCTTTCAACCATCGGCCAATTGCCGGGGTCGAGTCGTGGATAGCGGCCGGCGAGCAAAACGGCGATGCCGGTCTGGTCCATGCCGTTGAAATCGACCGTTTTCTCACCGACGATGATCTCCATGAAACCGAGCAGATCGGTTACATTGGCCCGTGCGGCAGGAAGGAACGCCCGCAAGCTCTTAATATCAAAATTACTTTCATTGTTTTTATGAGTAATTGTCTCGATATACAGCATATTCTCGATAACTTGATCGCAGCATTGGCCGAATCGCCCGCTTTCCTCTTCGCCTACGAGCTCTTTTATTTTATTTTGATAAATCCCTTGGAAGTCACTTATGCTTATCTTTAGAAAAATTGTAGAAAGCCGAAGAATAGGCAAAAGAGCTCCTGGGCTATAAGGCGCCTTATCAGGATTCTCGAAAAAAACAGCATCTTGCAGAAAGTTCAATGCGTCACGAGACAGACCATTCCCGTCATCGGCATTTCCCCGTATATCAAAGCCGGTGATCCCCTCGATCTGGCTACGGATGACTCCAAGCTGGTCGGCGGTCACCTGCGGGGCCTGGTTGAGCTGCTTGACCAAATTCAGCATCTGCTTATCGATGGGGGGATCGGTCTTTTCCACATACAGTGGTGTTGGCGAGTGCCTATTGCCATCGTTGGCCTTGGCAAGCGCGAATGCGGCAGCGCCGATAACTTCCAATCCCAAGTATTTATCTGTGCCGTCAAGTTGTAGGCCGAGTGCGGTGCTTTCGCGGGAACCGAAACGCTGGCTGACGTCATTAATCGCTTTAAGCTTCACTTTGTCTAATATTGGCAGCAGTACCCGTGCCGCGCCGATGCGGGTCACTCGCTCCCCAAACTTCTCATTTCCCATAGGATATCGAAGAATTTCCCGTGCCTTCGGGTCTTGTCCGGTGGCGTAGACGATAAAATCCACATTTATATTTTTTCCGCTACCGTTAGGCTCAGTGTATGTGATTGTGTAGCTTTCTTTATTCTGATCTATTGTAAGTCCACCCCTTCCTGAACTTTTATACTTTATAATGCAGTCTTCAACCGCCTTGATGGCCTGATCCCCTTTTATACTCTCATCAATTTCATAATGCTTGGTCGCCAACCAGAAAGGCTTATCGTTTGTTCTTAGCAAGTAATTAAGCGTAAATCCGTACTGTAACGCCGCGATGGCCGCGTCTATACCGGCATTGGGTCCCATCAAGGCCACTGTTTTGCCTTTGTCGCCATTCTTTTCAAGATTTCCGCACAGGCGCATAAAGCTGTCCAGGTCGAGTATCCCGCTTTCGAGGGATGTATCTAAAAAAGGCACGGTTATGCATATGTCGTTATTCTCTTTTGAATAAAGTCCTTCTTTTATAAGCAGTTCCTGCAAGAAATCCGGCACCGTGTGCGGGCCTGCACCGCCGCCATAAACGATCTTCAGCGCAGTAACCGGTGTGGGAAGTTTTTCCGGTGGGTAACCGACCGAAATGGGACGGTTGAATTGAACATACTCCAATTCGTTGACGGTGATCGAAGCGCCGATATCCTCCTTGAATACGACCGTCCCGTCCGCTGAACAACGTTCCAAAGGCTCAGTCAAGGTAATGGTTTTCGTGTCGATTTTGGTGACAAGCGCCGGAATATCATTGACTTGTTTGCCCGCTTTTATAAGACGCTGTTTCCAATCGGCGATTATTTTTTCGTTGTCACTGACTAGTACTTGCCTTTCGGTCGGATTTGGTGACTGTGAACGCCGGTCTTCAAGGCTGCGCCCGTACATGTACACGGCGTGGTTAACGATGCCCGCATCGCCTCGCACTACGTTTTGCCAGGCATCGACCCCGCCGATGATGCAAATTTTTTTCGCCCATTGGAGGTCTGCCATGTAAAGGTAGGTGGCTATGCTGTAGCCGCGTCCTACAAAAACAATATCGTAATCAAAATCAGCCATCTCTATTTCCCGTAATGGAATTTTATCGGTAAGGGCGCTAAGCGGTGATGTTACTGATAGTGTCTATCCAGCAACTGAAAAGCATTTCCCGTTCATCGCGTGGCGCGTCAAAAGGCGTCTCGGTTTGGGCGTCGTCCGGTTCCGAAGAATCTTTGGAATCGAGGACGGACGACGATCTGGCAACATATATTTGAACAGAAGACTGCAAACGTTCGACCAGATCATTTTGGGTTCTGGCCATTTCTGGTGGGATAGTTCGTTTGAGGTTCAGTTGCCCCATTTTCATTAAGGCCGTATTGGCTGTGATGAGCCCTAGAAATAACGGCAGTACTGTTTTGTTGGCAAAGTCAAGTGATTGTCTTAGCGATTCGATCGAGAGGGGATTTGATAATTGGAGGTTAAGCAAACACTGTTTAAAATCGGTCAGGGTTGCGACTATAGCGATTTGTGGTTCATCGTAGTCGGGGCGTTTTCGGAGACTGGCGATGACGGGATCCAGATTGTCCAGCACCGATTGGATCGCGTTGGATAGCAATACGCTCTTGGGCATTGTTGTGAACCTCTCTTATTGGCGATAAAAGTGGGCAAGGTCGACCACTGTTGGCATGTTAGTAAAAGCGGACGGGCAGTCTTGGGTTGTTTTTTGAGATGTAACGAGACAGGGACGAACGCTAAGTGGTATGTATATCCTGTCTCGTTTTAAGGTTTGTTGTTGGAGTTAGGTTTCGGCGGCTGCGGCACGCTGCCCTGGATGGCGTCGATGGCTTCGAGCGTCATTTCCATGACGTGTTTTTCAAGCTTCAGCATTTCTTCGCGCATTTCCGGGTACAGTGTATTGTTTTGAACCAGGATTGACATTTGGTTGGCGGTGGCGTCGGTAAATGTTTTAAGTGCTGACTGTATGGCGGCCTCGGTTGCTTTTACGCCGGCCGAACCATACATGATCCGGTCGAGCAGTTCTTGTTGAGAGGGCGTTTCGCTAGGCATGTTCGTGGTCTCCGGCAAAAGGGAAGGAGGGTGAATTCTTCCGGCGGCAGTGTTATTTGGGTTTTGATATTTTATTGCTGAGACGCGGCGGCGTGGGCGAGTCGTCAGTATTCAGCTCTTTGATGCGGGTCGTCGTTACGGTGACGTCATTTGAATTTCCGGCCGGGGTCCCGCAGGTGCGGGCATTATCGGGGGTGTCCTCCGGCTTTGCGGCTTGATTAGCGGATGGCGCGTCGTCAGCATCGTCGTCATCGGCCGTTGTGTTCGAGCTATCGGTATCATTCGTTGGCGGCGATAGCTCGGCGTCCTTCAAATCCTGATCCATTTCCAGCATATAGGTGATCGCTTCTATTTCTACATTGTTAGCGCCCAACTCCACAGTTTTTGCGTTCAACTCGACCCGCGAGGCTTCAAATACAACTTTCTCAGCCGTGTCCAATTCAATAGAAATCGCAACGGCATCGTCTGTATCCAATAATGCTACAGCCTCTTCGGGATTGGTATCCTCGTCGGGTTC
Organism: Methylobacter tundripaludum; assembly: GCF_002934365.1. Lineage (GTDB taxonomy): Bacteria > Pseudomonadota > Gammaproteobacteria > Methylococcales > Methylomonadaceae > Methylobacter_A > Methylobacter_A tundripaludum_A. The sequence continues at coordinate 275,176 of NZ_PTIY01000004.1, forward strand.
ATGGATCGTTGTCATAGGAAACTCCGTAGTCGTCTGTCAATAAAATTAACCGCCCATGCCGCCGGATGAAATTTCCAGAATTTGCTTGCAGGCGGTCGAGGTGATGGCGTTGCTGATTTGTTGCAGACCGCCTTGCGCCTGCATCGAATTCTGCATCGACAGGCTGACGGAATGAGAAAGGGTCTGATACAGAACCGCCATGGCCTGAGCCGGCGCCTCGCCCAGCACTTTGACGTTGGTCTGTGTTACTGCATCGGTGATTTGCGAATTGACCGGTGTGTTATCTGCCATGATGTTATGCCTCTTGAATTAGTTTGTCCGTGTGCTCTTAATGCCCATATTCAGCGTTTGCTTGCCGCCAATGCTACCAGCAGCGCCAGCAGCAGACCGGAGTTGTCGCTTTTACCCAGCCTTGAGGACGCCGTCGCCGCGGCCATGGTGTTGACGCTGTACATTTGAATCACTCCCAGGTTAGTCGCCGCCTGGCTGGAAATCGCCGCATGTTGCTGAGCCAGGGTAGAGTTCTGGTACAGAATGCCCAGCGAGTGAGCCATGGTCGTATACAGCGAACCCATGGCTACGGCCGGCGCATTGCCCAGGACTGACATGTTGGCTTGCGTCACCGCGTCGGTGATTTGTCCGTTTACGGCGGTCGGGAATGCCATAGAAATTCTCCAAATAAAAGTCTGTAAAGTGGCGTCATCAGCTGTCTAATTTACACAGACGTTCCGCGAACGGTTTTGTGAATAACTGGACATCATTTTTACGGCCCGACTTTTAACAACATGGTGCAAATCACCGATGTGGCGCTGTTGCCAACCTGTTGCATCCCGCCTTGAGTCTGCATGGCGTTTTCCATAGACAGACTGGTCGAGTGCGCCAGGGCTTGATAGGCGACGCCCAATGCCTCCCACGGCGATTCACCAACGTTTTTAACGTTAGTTTGGGTGACGGCGTCGGTAATTTGCGGGTTTACTTGAGGATCCGGATCCGCCATGACTGTTCCTCGCTATGTTGTTGGCATCGGATGCGTCATCCTGTTCATTCCCCGCCGCTGCCGGCAGCCAGTAACTGGGTCAGCTCCTGGGTCAACGAGGCTGCCGCGATATTCGCATACTGAGCCTGCTGGTTGACCATGTTGGAGAACAGGATGGTCTGCGACTGGGACTGGCCTATATAGGCGTTGACCGCGGCCGTTGCGGGACCCAAGCCCAAAACATTGACCGAGGTTTGGGTGACTCCGTCGGTGATTTGCGGGTTGCAACAAGAACTTCCGCCGGTTTCGTCGCTCTGGCTTGGCGGATCGCCGCTTGATGTTGGATCTGACATTTGTTTCTCCTGATCTTAGCTAAAAAATCGCCCTGTTACAGGGTGACGCTTGACTCATCCTGTAACATAAGCCGGTCTGGATTTGCCGCGCGTTAGGTCGGAAAGACGATGGCCTGTGAGACAACGCAACAACGGCCTAACGCACCAAGCCAAGCGCATTCTGGGCAGCCAAGCCGCCCAGGAACATGGATTTTTCATGGGCAAGGACTTAGGTGGCGTATGTGGGGCTGGTCTCCCACCCCCAGGCAAGCGTTTCGTACTTAACTCTTAGCTTTGGGTCGCCTTGAGCGCGGTCAACAAGGCCAGCATCGTATCGGGTACGTCGCTTTGGGCTACCTTGGCAGTGGAAACCGCACCGGCCATGGTATCGACGCTGTACAGCTGGATCACGCCCTGATTGGTGGCCGCTTGCGCGGAAATAGCCAGTTGCTGCTGTGCGCTGGTGGCGTTTTGATACAAGATGCCGGTGGAATGAGCGAGGGATTGGTAGATCGCGCCCATTGCCATAGCTGGGGCATCGCCTAATACTTTTACGTTGGCTTGAGTCACTGCATCGGTGATTTGGCCATTGACGGCTGTTGGGATTGCCATAGTTATACTCCTTAGTATATTTGTCGAAAATCGATTGGTCATTTGCTGCCGGGGACATCCCGATCAGCAGAATTCATTACAATTGCCGGGCCTTGGCGCGTTATCCGCCGGGTGCCCGAATATAAAACCCTGCGCTAGAATCTGGTCGCCTTCAGGGCGGTCAACAAGGCCAGCATCGTGTCGGGCACGTCGCTTTGCGCGACCTTGGCAGTGGAAACCGCGCCGGCCATGGTATCGACGCTGTACAGCTGAATCACGCCCTGATTGGTAGCGGCCTGTGCGGAGATTGCCAATTGCTGCTGGGCGCTGGTGGCATTCTCATAGAGGATGCCGGTAGAGTGGGCGAGGGATTGATATATCGCGCCCATCGCCATGGCCGGGGCGTCGCCCAGCACCTTGACGTTGGATTGGGTCACGGCATCGGTAATCTGATCATTAACGGCTGTTGGAAATGCCATAGTTAATCTCCTCCAATAAAATATCTAAGCTGCGGTTTTGCAGCAAGGGGTTAATCAACCACCGGACACCGGATGTTCGGCTGCGGATTCCCGAATCCGGCGGCATGTTGCTTCGGCATCGCCGAATTCATTAACTCTGCACTGCTTTGAGGGCAGTCAGCAGGGACAGTAAGTTGTTAGGTACATCGCTTTGGCTGACTTTGCTGGTGGCGACCGCTCCAGCCATGGTGTCAACGCTGTACAGCTGGATAACGCCCTGATTGGTGGCCGCTTGTGCGGAGATAGCCAGTTGCTGTTGGGCGCTGGTAGCGTTCTGGTACAAGATTCCGGTGGAATGTGCCAGGGATTGATAGATCGCTCCCATTGCCATGGCTGGGGCGTCGCCCAGCACCTTGACGTTGGATTGGGTCACGGCATCGGTAATCTGATCGTTGACGGCGGTAGGGAATGCCATAATCGAGTTCCTTATTGAGTTGATGGAAACAAGGTGGTGTCGAGCCACCGGGATTGACCGGCAGCTTGTAGGTCACTGGTCTTTGCATTAATAGACGATTCTGTCCGGTATTTGTGAACGAGTTGAAGAGGATTTTTTTTGTTTTTTTTGTAACTATTTGGCAATAGAGTAGGGATGCGCTGGTTGGACGGATAAAAGGCAAAAGGCAAAAGGCAAAAGGCGAAAAACATCTTTCACTCTTTGTCTTTCGCCTTGTGCCTGTAATATTTTTTGTCTCAATGGATTCCGCCGGGGCTTGTTTTTGGCTTGCTGTCAGCCTTTCGGCGGGTGACCGTCTGCCGGGGCAAGCGTTATCGTGCCCAAACGCAGACCCACCGGGCCTTTATCGGTCATTTCGATAAACGCGAACAAAAACGCGGGAGCTGGTGCCTGATTATCGAGGGTCGACGCTGCCGGAATGGCTAGCACAGTGGGGCTGGTCATCCGGCATCCTTCGCCGAGACCGTTTACAGGCCAGTCCAGCTTCTCCGTTGCGCCGGTGTCGTCGAACAACATCAGTTGCGGCGCGGCATCGGTCGTCGCCAGAAGAAAATAAACGCCGTCCCGGACATCCACATCGAACTCCGCAACGATCGGCTCGTCTACGATAGGCACGATATAACCGACCGATTCCAGCGATTCGTCGAACGAGACCAGCTTGACCGAGCCGAGCGCCACGCCATGCGAGGACAACATTGCCGCCTGCCTGCCGCCTTCCTGATACACAGCCCACAACGTGGTATCGCCCGGCGCATACTGAAACACTGCGCCCGAAACGGCAGGAACCAGCTTGACGCCTTTAGCCGGTCGGTTGCCGGTTGCCGACGGGAACAGCATCAGCGTCTCGCCGTCCGCAACGGCGGTCGTGCAGGCTTTCATCGCGGAAGCCGGAGCCGCGCCGCGTACAAAACGCGGATGACTGTAATCCGCTTGGTCCAGGATATTCGGAATATCCAGCGTGCCTTCTTTGGCGCCGCCGACCAACAGGGCGTTGACGGCCCCGCCGAAAGCCAGTATCGCTCCGGCGGTTCCGCCGTCAGCGGCGTTCGCCAAGGCCCAGTCCGGCACCGAGGGCAGCCATTGCGGCACGATGATCGTCGGCCGGGAACTGGAAGAGGCATCCAGGATTACACCACCTATTTCCAGGTTCGGAATAGGCATCAGCGTCGTTTCGTAAGGCATGTCGTTGGCTATGCTGATTTTCGATATGCCTGCGGCGGTCCTCGCCATGTAAAGCGCTACGCCCGAAGCGCCGCCGACCAGGCGCAACAGTCCGGTGATTTCCAGGTCCACTAAGTCAGAGATGGCGGCTTTTCCGTTCAGCATGGGATTTTTACGATATTTAAAGTTGTGCCGATCAGTTCAGGTTAATGGAACTCGGATGACGCGGATTAAAAAGCCCAAAACAAACTGTTTAAAAATCCGTTAAAACCGTCCGATCCGCGCCATCCGCCGACTGCATGGACAGATATTTGCTCCTGCAATATCTGCATTCCCCACATCCCTGTGGGTTATGCAGGAGGTAGCGCAATGCAGGAGCAATTGCCGAGTTCCATGTCTCTAAGCGCCGGCGGCCCGCTCTGCGAAGATGACCGGGAGCTGATACGGGTTTTGCTTGACGAACCCGGCGTTAGGCAGTTTTACAGGGGCGGAAGTTTCGAGAAAGCGGTACCACTGTCCGGTCGGCTTGAGTATGCTGGGCCGTTCCAATCCGGTTATCGACTCGCTAACCCAGGACAGCCAATTGGCAAACGGCGCCGAGCCGTAGGATGGATCGAAAAATATGTCGATTCCAATCTGTTGCAGCCGGACAAGGAAATGATTCTGGAACGCGGGCGGCGGCGTTGGGCTGTTCTGTCCGGCTCCGGGGGACCAGGTCGCCCAACCTGCATTGGAACCGCCGCTTCCTCCCGCCTTGCCGTCGTTATTCATAAAATGGGTATAGGCTGTGCCGTTCGCGTAGGGCGGTGCGTTGAACGTCCAGTTGCGCATCAGGAACCGAACCGCTTCCGCCGATAAGCCGGGATTGGGTTTAACTTGGATCAGCCCCGCTCCGTCAATGCCGTGGATGCCGAACATCGACATCAGCATCTGTGCAAAGGACAGGCTGGAACCGCCGCCGTCGGCGATAAGCAGCTGCGGGGCTACGGCGCCGACAGCGGTAACGGTCAAATGCTGCGCCGCGCCCAGGCGCGGATGCCAATATGCGAGCAGGACGCCGTCGTGCTTGCGTTTGAGCTTGATGTTGGGGTTTTCGGGATGAAAGGCCGAGTAAATCCCGAACGCCGCTCCGACAGCATCGGCCGTTTCTTTACCGGCGGCACAGGAAATATCGAGCACCGTCCATAGCGTATAAGCCGTTTTGGCGGCATCGGGATCGTTAAGCGCGTTCTGCGCTGTCGTTATCGGATCTTCCAGCGTCACATAAATGCCGTGTTCGGTCACGTCGAACAATGTCCAGTTTTGACCGCCGGTATTGAGTTCCCAAAAAATCAACAGCGGGTCTTCGTGCAAAATGACATCGGGCAAATTGGCGCTGTTGGAGACAGGGAAAATGACTGTGGCGTTGCCGACAGCCGGAATGCTCACCTCTTGCCGCCAGCCGAGCCGGCTTGCCCGGCCGCCGGACCGGCGAAAATAAGCGCTGGCCCGGATCGGCGTATTGTCCGCGTCGATCTTCGGCCGCCGGGTGACGTTGATTTTTGCGGCTATGCCGATAGGGGTATTCCGGGTATAGGTTTGGGGCGGCTGATATAAGACTGGTTGCGGGTATTCCTGCACAGTGCCCGGATTGGCGCGATGCCAAACCCGTGGAAAATGCTTGCAATAGCCCAGCCTGGCCAGCGTGGAACCTGTCACATAGTCGATCGTCACGGCGCGCCCGCCGCTGAAAGTGATGTTGTCGACCGCCAGTTGCGGCCCGTCGTTCCGCCATTGCCGGGGCGCGCGAATATCGAGTTGCGCCCGGAGCTGTTGCCCGCCGACGGTCGCGCTCAGGTTTACCGTGTTTGCCGCATCCAGCCGCACGGTGCGCAGACGCGCCTCAACACCGGCTTCGACCTGATTGGGGTTGCCGTTGTCGGCCCAGGCGATGTAAGCCCAGGCCGCCGCCGTATCCGGCACGGTCTCGGCCCGGACGACGGCTTTCGGGATCGGGGCTGAAATGTCGAACACATTCGGGTTGGTCAGCCGGTAGCTGTACCATTGTTGCGCTACGCCGGTTTCAAAGCCGTACACCGGGATGGTCAGCGCATTAAGGGTGGGCGTTACCTTGATTCTGGCGACCAGCGCGGTCCCGCTGACGGCGGCCTTGACAGAATATCCCGCCTGCCCGAACGGCGTCAGCACATTCCTGGCCAGAATCCTGCGATTGGCCTGGCTTCCGTGAGTTCCGTCGCCGGTCCAGGCGATATAAGCCCACGCGGCCTTATCGTCAGGGGCGGTGGTCACGGTTACGGTGACGTTTTGTTTAAGCGCATAGCTGACCGAATAATCCGAAACATTTCCCGCCGCCATGATGGCGTCGATAATCCGATCCACAGTGGACACTTGCATGGACACAAGAGTCGGCGTGATTTGGATGACCGCGGTGCGCGTCGTGTCGCCCACGGTGACGGTGATGGTATATCCGGCCTGGCCGAAAGGGCTCAAGGCATTGCGCGCCAATGTCTTGATGTTGGCTTGACCGGTAGCGGCGGCATTGCCGGTCCAAACGAGATGGGACCATGCTTCTTCGCTGACCGGCTCGGTTACGGCGCTGATCGAAATGGCGCCGTTGCCGTAGGGGATCGTATAGTGCGAGGTATTCCCGGTGGTTGACATCGGGGTCACGATCCCGGACTCAGTGGACACGATCAACGCCGTGAACCGGGGCACCACTTCGATTTTAGCTTCATACGTCGGGTTGAGTCTGGCGGCTACCGACACGGGCTTGCCCGGCGGCGTCATCGCATTGCGCGGCACCAGGCGGCGGTCATACGGATGATCGAAATCCACGCAGCCGCCCTCCCAGCTTAGATAACGGTAGGCATCCGTGTTGTCCGGCATCATTGCGGCACGCACCACGATGGGTTGACCATCGGCGGCGTAGTGCGCGATCCAGCGGTCGCCGATTTTTACCGAGTTGCTGACATCGAGACCGCCCAGCAGGGGCCGAACCGTTACGGCGATCCGCAAGCGTGTGTTGCCGAGCCACGCGGCAACGGTCATAGGCTGGTCCGGGCGGCTTATCCGGTCGCGGGGGAGCAGGCGGTAGTCGTTGGCATAACCGGCTTCGCCGCCTTCCCAAATCAGGGACTCGAACACGCCGGGGACGGACGGTTCCACGACGGCCCGGATGGTGACTACGCCAACCTGCGCGTATTCCGCGGCATATTGGCCGTCGCCGGTCTCGTCGGCCCCGCTGACTTCGAGGCGCAACAACCGGCCTTCGACCGGCGGGGGCGGCGGCATTAGAGCCGCGGTCAAACACGCCACCAGTGTCTGCACGGCATTTTGCAGTGCAAGCAGATTGACATTGTGTTGCGTCGCCATCGAGGGCGGAATGGAACGGTTGGTATTTAACTGTCCCATCTTGGTTATCGCCACATTGGCAATAATCAGATGTTCGAGCAGAGGCAGGACGGTGAACTCCGCCGAGCTTTGCAGCTCCGCCATGACCGACATCGGCAGGGAAGGGGCGATGCTGACGATCAACAAGGCTTGCTTGAAATCATTCAATAAACCGATGTCGGTGGCGAAAGCCGTGTTGTCGTTGAAATCAGGCCGCGCCTCGATGTCGTTGATGACGACCGGCAGACGCTCAAGCGTTTGTTTGATGGATTGGTTTAGTCTGGGATTGCTCGGCATGTTTACTTTCTAATCGGGTGATGTCCTTAGGGCTTTCGGTTTTGAGAAATACGGATATTGTCCGGCGCGTAGCCGAGTCTGTTTCCGCACTTACAGAAAACAGACGGCTTATGAATGATTTTGTGAATTATATGTAGACCTTGCGGGGTGTTTTAAGCATCAAGCGAAATAAATCGGAGCGGCGGGAAAGTCTTGGTTGGCGTGGATTTCACTGACCAACAAATAATATAACTGATGTTACGCACGGCTGGTATTTCTCCCGTTTGCCCGCGCCGAGTACCGGAGCTTTCGCGGGGCAAGTCGGCAGGATAGCCGATTTGCATGTGCCGAGTGATTCAAGCGGCAACCGGGCCGCCTGTTGACTCGCGCCTTCCAGGCGTTCGCACTTTGTGCGCCTTTGGCGTTCCAATCCGCTGGGAGCGGATTGGTCTTTGCTTATTTTCTTTTCGACGGCATGGACAGATATTTGCTTCTCGGCAACAAATAAAGACCGCGTAACATCTTAATGCGGCTTTTTAGCCTGCCGCGGCGGGATTGTCCGTTGGTGGAACCGTGATGGCGCCCAAGCGGATGCCCAGCGGCCCTTTATCGGACATTTCTATAAAGGCGAACAAAAACTCGGGTGTTTGTCCTTGGTTATTGCTGAAGGCTTCGTCGGGCGATAATGCAGGAGCGGCAAGAACGGTGGGGCCGGCTATCCAGTGACCCTCGCCGAGACCGTTCGCAGGCCAGTCGAGTTTCGTCGTTGCGCCATTGGTGTCGAACAGGACGAGCTGCGGTATGCTATCGGTTGCCGCCAGCAGGAAATAGAGACCGTCCCGGATATCCACGTCGAATTCCGAAATGACCGGATCGTCGATGATTGACACGGCATGGCCGGCGGTCTTCAGCGACTTGTCGAATGAGCTTAGTTTGACTGACCCCAGCACCGCGCCAGTCGGGGATAGAACCGCCGATTCCTTACCGCCCTGTTGGTAGACGAGCCACAATGCGCTATCGTTCGATGCGTCCTGAAACACAACACCCGAAAGAGCTGAAACCAGTTTGATGCCTTTTGCCGGTTGTTTAACCGATGCAGGCGGGAACAGCATCAACGTCTCGCCGTTCGCAATGGCGGACGCGTAGGCTTGGGCTGCTGAAGCCGGAACAGTGCCGCGTAGAAAGCGCGGATTGCTGTAATCCGTATCTTCCAGAATATTTGGAATGTCCAGCGTCCCGTCTTCGGCGGAACCAATCAGAAGGGCGTTATCGGCGCCGCCGAAAGCCAGGATAGCGGCGGCTGTGCTGTTGTCGGCCGCCACGGTTACGGCCCAGTCCGGCGCTGTAGGCAGCCACTGCGGTATGATGATAGTGGGCCAGGACGAGGCGGCGTCGAGGGCGAATCCTTCAATCTTCCGGTTTGTCGTGGGAGTCAGTGTTGTTTCGTAGGGCATGCCGTTCGCCTCGCTGATCTTTGACGTCCCTTCGCCGGTTTTCGACATATAAAGCGCTATTCCTGTCGCGCCGCCAACCAGCCGCAACATTCCGGTGACTTCTAGGCTCACCAGGTCTGAAATTATAACTTTTTGATCCACCATGGAATTTCTCCGATACCTGAAGTTGTATTAATTAATAGCAGTATTGTCGGAAGCGTAACGCAGCTTGACCAGATTGTCAGGAGCTAGGTTAGGGTTTTGTTTAACGAACCCGGCGTTAGTTTGCGGCACTGGATTAGGCGCACGGAAGTGATACCACTTGGTCGGAGGTTGACGCATGCCGCTTCGTTCCAGCCCCGCTATCGATATGTTTACCCATGTCTGCCAGCTCCCAACTGGGACGGAACCGTAGGAAGGGTCAAAGAATAAATCAAGCCCAATCCCAATCTGCTCAAGCCGGACAATGAAGTGATTTATGAAGGCCGGCGGCGGGTTAGGGCTGTTCTGTCCGGCTCCGGCGGTCCATGTCGCCCAACCGGCGGGGGGATTCGGCGCCGTGCCGTCATTGCGTTTGTTATGGGTATAGGCGGTGCCGCTGGGCGGCGGCGGTTGGTTGAAGTCCCAGTTGCGCACCAGGAACCGGACGGCTTCCGGCGATACGGCTGGGTTTGACTCCACCTCAACCAGCCGCGCCCCGTCGATGCCGTGGATACCGAACATCGACATCAGCATTTGCGCAAAGGACAGGCAGGAACCGCTGCCGCTGGCGATAACCAAGTGCGGATCGACTACGCCGCCGGTTCGGGCAGTCAAATGCTGGGCTAATCCGGGACGCGGATTCCAGTATTTGAATGTAACGTTGTCGTGTTTGCGCCTGAGCTTGTTGTTCGGGTTACTGGGCTGGAAGGCGGTGAAAATTCCGATTGCCGCTCCGGCGTCGTCGTTGGTTTCTTTTCCGGCGGCGCAGGAAATATCAAGCATGCTCCAAAGGGTATACGCGCTTCCGGCGGCAGCGGGATCGTTAAGCGTGTTCCGCTCGGTCGCAATGGGATCCGCCAGCGTCACATAGACGCTGTGTTCGCTGACGTCGAACAAGACCCAGTTTCCCATGCCGATGCGGAATTCCCAAAAGACCAACAGTTGGTCTTCGTGTAAAACGACATCGGGCAGATTGGCGCTGTTGGTGGCCGGAAAAGCGACAGGGCCGCCTCCGGCCGCCGGAATGTTGGCGTTTTGTTGCCAACTTAGCTGGCTGGCATCACCGTCCGGTCGGCGAAAAAAAGCGGTGGCCCGGATCGGCGTATTGTCCGCATCCGCATTCGGGGCTTGGGTGATGCCGATTTGCGCGGCAATACCGACGGGGGTATTGCGGGTATAGGTTTGGGGCGGCTGATACAGGACGGCCTGCGGATATTGCTGGGCGGTGCCGGGGTTGGCGCGATACCAAGTCCGTGGAAAATGTTCGGCATATCTTAGATTCGCCAGCGTGGAGCCCGTCTCATAATCGATCGTAACGGCGCGGCCGCCGCTGAAGGTGATGTTGTTCAGCGCCAGTTGCGCGCCGTTGGCGGGCCATTGTTGGGGCGCGCGAATCGCGAGTTGGGCCTGGAGTTGTTGTGCTCCGATGGTTGCGGTCAGGTTTACCGTGTTCGCGGCGTTCAGCCGCACGGTGCGCAGACGCGCTTGGCTGCCGGCCTCGACCTGGTTGAGATTGCCGTCGTCGGCCCAGACGATATAAGCCCAGGCTGCCGCAGTGTCCGGCGTGGTTGCCGCGCGGGCAACGGCTTTCGGGTTGGCGTCGGAGATATTGAAGGTGTTCGGATTGCTTAATTGGTAGCTATACCATTGTTGCCCGACTCCGGTGGCAAAGCCGTATACCGGGATGGTCAAGGCATTCAGGGTTGGGACTACCTTGATTCGGGCGATCAGGGCCGTCCCGTTGACGGTGGCTGTCACCGAACGCCCGGCTTGTCCGAACGGAGTCAGGGTATTGCGGGTTAGAGTCTTGATATTGGCCTGGCCGCCGTCAACGCCGTCGCCGGTCCAAACGATATAAGCCCATGCGGCTTGTTCCTGAGGGCTGGTCGTAGCGGTCACGGTGATGTTGCCATCGGCGTAATTGACCGCATAATCCGAGGTGTTTCCTGCCGTCGCGGTCGCCGCAACCGCCCCGTCCACGGTAGACACGGCAAGGGATACAAGGGTCGGCACTACTTTGATGATGGCGGTGCGGGCTGTATCGCCCAACGTGGCGGTGATTGTTTTGCCTGCTTGACCGGAAGTGGTCAGGGCGTTACGCGGCAGGGTCTTGATATTGGCCTGGCCGCCGTCAACGCCGTCGCCGGTCCAGGCGATATAAGCCCATGCGGCTTGTTCCTGAGGGCTGGTCGTAGCGGTCACGGTGATGTTGCCATCGGCGTAATTGACTGCATAATCCGAGGTGTTTCCTATCGTCGCGGTCGCCGCAACCGCCCCGTCCAGGGTAGACACGGCAAGGGATACAAGTGTCGGCGCTACTTTGATGATGGCGGTGCGGGCCGTATCGCCCAACGTGGCGGTGATTGTTTGGCCGTCCTGGCCGAAAGTGGTCAGGGCGTTACGCGGCAGGGTCTTGATATTGGCTTGGCCGCCGTCGACGCCGTTGCCGGTCCAGGCGATATGAGCCCACGCCTCAACAGTTGCCGGTTGGGTCACGGCGGTGACGGTGATGTTGCCGTTGCCGTAGGCGATAGTATAGCGCGAGGTATTGCCTTCGGTTGCTGTCGGGTTTGCAAGACCGTCGCCGGTGGTCACCGTCAAAGCTGTGAGTTGCGGCACCACTTCGATTTGAACCTCAAGTTGCGGATTGAGTTTGGCGGATACGGCAACCGGCTTGCCCGGTTGGGTCACCGCGTTGCGCGGCACCAGCCGGCGGTCATTTTGATGCTGTGGGTCTATGTTGCCGCCATCCCAGCTAAGATAGCGGTAGGCGTCCGGGATGTCCGGCATCATTGTTGCCCGTACCGTGACAGGTTCGCCGTCGGCAGAGTATTGAGCGATCCAGCGTTCTCCGTTATATATCGCGTTGCTGACATCCAGGCCGCCCAGCAGCGGCCGCACGGTCACGGAGATTTGCAGGCGCGTGTCGCCGAGCCATGCGGTAATAACCGCCGGACTGTCTTTCCGGGTTATCCGGTCGAGGGGGATTAGGCGGCAATCCTTGGTGGAGCCGGATTCGCCTCCCTCCCAGTTCAGGGACTCGATGACAGAAGGGGCGTTCGGCTCAACGACAGCGCGGATTACGACGTTGCCGACCGGCGCATAATCGGCGATATAGCGGTTATCGTCTATTTTTTGGGCGCCGCTGACTTCAAGACGCAGCAACCGGCCTTTTTCCGGCGGAGGGGGCGTTAGGGCTTCCGATAAATAGGCCACCAGCAACTGCACCTCATCTTGGAATGAAGCCAGATTTATATTGAGCTTCGTCGCCAGTGTAGGCGTAATGGTGCGGTTGGTGTTTAACTGTCCCATCTTGGTGATCGCCACATTGGCGGCGATCTGGTTTTCGATCATAGGCAGGATGGTGTTCTTCGCCGTATTTTGCAATTCGGCCATTGTGGATGTCGACAGAGATGGGGCAACGCTCGCGATCAACAACTCCTGTTTGAAGTTGTTCAAGTGCTTGATGTCGTCGGCGAATGCCGGATTTTGGTTGTAATCCGGTCGCTCCTGAATATCGCTGACGACGACAGGCAGGCTCTCAAGGACTTGTTTTATTGATTGGTCCAGTTTGGGATTGTTTGACATGTTGACTTATTTCCTTATCGGGTGATGGGCTCGATGGGTTATTCGGTCTTCAGGAACGCGGCTATTGCTGGGGGATCCGATTCCTTTTTCGATGCGTTCCCGTCCTTAAGGAAATAGACGGTTTGCAGCTATTTTTGTGAATTACCCGTTACTGATTGGGTGAGGAACTGGGTGCATGGATTGCGTGGCTTACGGTCAGAGGATTTGGACGAGTTGGCAGGCTTCGCCCGCGCCATTCTCATCGCTAAAAAAAGCCGGGATTTATAATGCCTGCCGACTTTTAGTTCTTGTTGTCCAAGCTGAGCAGCCAGTCATCGAATTGCTTGGACAGTATGTCGTCTGTTTCCGAGCCGGAGGCCGGTGTCAAGCAGACTATAAGCGTCTGGATAGCGTCTTGCAGCAGGGCCATGTTTGCATTGTGGTCTATCGCATCCTTGGGCTCGATGGTTCGATGAGTGTTCAACTGTCCCATCTTGGCGATGACCACATTGGCGGAAATCAGGCTTTCGACCAGCGGCTGGATGGTGTTTTTTGCAGTACTTTGCAATTCGGTCAATAGAGCCGGGGACGGGGATGGGGCGTCTTTTACAATCAGCAGTTGTTGCTTGAATGCGTTCAAGCGGCTGACGTCCGCGGCAAATTCCGTGTTTTTGGCGTAATCTTTTCGCTGCTCAATGTCGCTGACGACAACCGGCAGGCGCTCTAACACTTGGTTTATCGATTGGGTTAATTTGGGGTCGATTGGCATGTTCTTGAGCTCCTTTCAGGGGGTGATAGGATTTATGAGGTTTTCAATCAAAAGAAACGCCTGAGGGTTTATGCCGCATTACAGCCGCCCTAAGCGAATGATTTGTGCGTCCGTTTGTTAATGAAAATGTAGCGGCGGAGAAACAATCGGTCCCGCTTAGCTGTCGACCAAGTGATCGTGACCGCAGTTCATGCTGTTATTAAGTTATGGCTACGGCGACGATGAAAAAACGGCCTGAGCCGTCCAGTGCGACATTCTGTAATGTCGTCACGGCGTTTTGGGTCGGGTCCCAGACGTAAGCAACGCGGCCTTCGTCCTGATTCCAGAACCAGGCGAGTCCCGGATTTTCTCCGCCGACGGCGTCTTTGCTAAATACGCCGGACGTTGCCAGTAGCGCTATGCAGTTCAACTGCTTGTTTGCTTTTTGCAATGCCTGGATTTTGATTACGTCTTTTTTAAAACGCGTCCAGGCATCGCGATGAGGATACTGAACACTGGGATTGATGCATTTGAGTTCTATATAAGTTTCATCGGCGATTGATATAGACTCTTTTCGATACAGGAAGAAGTCGCATCTTGCGGCATAGCGCGCATTGGAAGTAGTTCCTACCGGGGCAAGGCCATCATCGGCGTCATAGGTGAGATACGGGTTGAATAAGTTGCCTGACGGATAAGGCAGTTCCCTTTCGCAGATCCAGTTTTGGTTGAGGCTAACGAAGGTGCGGGCGATTTCAACTTGAAGCCAGACTTCCCAGCCGCCCCGGATGTCGGGCGTGTCGGCCAGAAAAGCGGCTGTCTGAGGGTTATAGTAGGCTTGCAAGTACTGGAGGAATGGCTTGGCGCGCATGATGTCGTTCTCATCCAAAAAAGAGTAAGGAGTAGAATGGCCGATGGGTCTTATCACTTAACCCGATCGTCTTTAATATTGGTGCTTTGCCGCCGCCCCGTATAACACAGTGCCGGAATCGCCCAATGCCTTAAATACTAAGACGGCGATGCGCGCATTTTGTGAAAATATTACTCACCGGACTTCGTTATTCAAAACGCTTGAGCCAGTTTGGTTGGATTCACAATTTTTTCGGCTGATCGTCTACTTAGGCAGACTACCTTCGATCTTACGGCCGGAATGTATTTTGTTTCAACGCCTGCAGGTTTACCGATGCCGGGAAATGGAGTGCGGGGTTATTCAGGACGGAGCCACTCCGGTTGTTGATACGGGTTGTCTGCTCACTATTAAAATCAATTAGGAGACATCATATGAACACAGTACTTTCTTTGGGATACCGTTTTGTGAAAACGGCGGTTATGGCGGCAAGTCTGCTTGCGGTGGCAAATCCGGCGTTTGCCCTTGAGATCAATAACAATGCGAATGCAACGTTGAACGTTTCTATCAAAGAATGCGCGAATCCGCCTATTTCCACCAAAGTAGCGCCGGACCAGACCTATGGTTGCGTTACCGGGGAACAGTGTTCTGGAACTTGCAGCTACAGTATTGAATCTTCCGGCAGCAATAGTTGTAACGGTAAGATTGACGCCGGCTCGGGCTTGCAGGTTAATCCTGGGCTGAATTGCAAACCGTATTAGCGCATTTCATCGTGCGGGCATGACTGTATGCCCGCCATTTGGATGTTTGTAGTCCAGGTTTGCTCAGTATGTAGCGGGCAATAAAAAGCCCGCATAAAGCGGGCGTGTTGAGTGCTGTTATTATTATTATTCAGTTGTCGTTTGTACAACTTGACCCAAGCAGTGTCACTTATTTTATTATTATTATTCAGCTAGTCTAAAAGACTAAATTCCCCCTCTTAGTCGGTAATTAAACCGGGCTCACTCCGTTAAGCCGGGGCAAATTCTATTCAAATGGAACCTCGTTGTCTATTTAAAAATGGGGTTTTTTCGGAAAAATATAACGCTATCTTAAATGTGTAATAAATACAGTTTGTTATTGAGTGTTAGCGATTTCTAATAAACGAAACGGCAGGCAAGCAGTGCTTTTTTGTTCAGCTAACGTTCAGGTTCTTATCGGTTGAGGCGGGCTTCTTCTTCCTGATTGAGAAAGAAGCTGAGCCGTTCATTAAGGATCGCGGATAGCTGGAAATTAAGGCCTTTCGATTTTTGAGCCAGTTTTATTTGCAGGATTGCATCCTTGGTTTGCCCCGTTGCATAGTAGTATTCCGCAAGATAACGATGGGACTCGGCGGGGTGGTTTAAGTCGCTATAAACTTGTGCCAACAGTTGCGAATAAATCGGTTGCTGTTGGGTTTTGGGTTTTAACGACAGTAAGGTCTTCCGCGCCAATTCAGGCTTACCCGCTTTTAGCAGAGAGGTGACGTATTCGAGCTTGATGGCTTCGTTATTAGGAAATTGCTCGGTCAATTTTTTATATCGGGCAAGCGCTACAGTGTAATTCTTGGATTCCAGCGCTGTACGGGCAAGCGCGGTTATGTATTGAGGCTGGTTGGGATATTCTTTGATGAGTTGTTCAAAAATGGCTTCCGCTTCATTGTATTTTTGCATGTTAAGCTCGGACAGACCTAGTCCGTACCGGGCGACGGTGCGTTGTTCAGTCGTGCCCTGGATTGACCGGGACTGGAAGTATTTAAGCGTATCGGCATTGTCCTTGCCGGTCAGCACGCGGATTTTTGCTTTGGCTAACTGGTAACCCAGTGAGTCCGGGTATTGTTTATAGGGATAGGTTTCAGCGCGGCCGCGTGTGTCGGAAATACGTGACGCGGTAACCGGGTGAGTTCTTAAAAACTCGGGGATATTCTGCCCGTAATAGCGGCTGGATTGCTGTAAGCGTTCGAAAAAAGTGGGCATGCTGCGCGGGTCATATTGCGACGCCGCCAGGGTTTGCATGCCGACACGATCGGCTTCGGCCTCGTTCTCGCGGGTAAAATCAATCTGAAACTGCACGCTGCCGGCCTGAATGGCTACGATAGCGGCCTGACCAAGAGCGGGCGATTGAGTGCCCAATAAAATAGCGGCCAAGGTTGCTGCGGCGGTAGGGATCGACAGGCGGCTGGAGGCTTCATAAGCGCGGTATAAATGGCGCTGGGTAACGTGGGCGATTTCGTGCGCCATAACCGAGGCTAATTCGCTTTCGGCTTCGGTGATTAAAATTAATCCCGAGTTTACGCCAATATAGCCGCCGGGCCCCGCAAAAGCGTTAATGTCATCTTCCAGCACCACAAAAAAATGGAACGGATTGCTCGGCGCATCGCTGTTGGCGACCAATTTTTCACCGATCGTCTGGATGTAGTGTTGAATTTCGGCATCCTGGTTGATGGAGATTTGCGAGTGCAGGCTGCGGAAAAATGCTTCGCCGAACTCTTTTTCTTCGGCGGGTGTAATCAGGGCGCCGGAGGAATCGCCCATGTCGGGCAATTCGATTTTGGTGATTTCAACGGCCTGCTGTGGAGCAGGGAACAGAGCAAGGCTCAAGGCCAGCGTAATAGCGGATGGTTTGAATTTCATACGATGAGGCGGAATAAAATTTAACTTGATTGTTGGCGGCTCAATCATCATATCCCGTCGGTTTATGAGCTTGAGTTTTATCCCGCGGATGCGGCGCGGGACAAGTCTATTGTTCCAGATATTCTTCTGTTTCGCAAAGCGGTAAGGATATGTACCGGTTGCGGCCTTTCAGCTTGGCTTGATAGAGCGCTACGTCGGCTTTGTTTAACAGGCTGTCGCCGTTTCCCGGGATACCGGTATAGAGGCCGATGCTAATGGTTATCTGGTTGAACGGGCGGGATTTTAGATGCGGTATTTCCAGGTTGAGAACGGCGTTTCTGAGCTTTTCAGCAAATTGCTCGGCGACTTGTTGGGGTAAATGCGGCATTACCAGAACGAATTCTTCTCCGCCATACCGCGCCACTATGTCGGTAGCGCGGGAGAGTTGGGATTTTAATGCATTGGCGACGAGCTTTATTACATTATCGCCGGCCATATGTCCGTAGTAATCGTTGTACGACTTAAAAAAATCAATGTCGACCATGAAGACGGATAAAGAGTGTTTTCGCCTTTTTGCATCGGCTACGGCCATTTCGTAATGCGCGTCGAAGAATCTGCGATTGCAGATGTCGGTCAAGCTGTCGGTTGTTGCTTCTTTTTTCAGAATTTCCGAATGAGAGCGCAATATTTTTTCGCGCTTGATTGATGGGCTGGAGTCGGTTATCTGAATAAGACAGCAGGATTCACTCAACTGTGACTGAATGGGGGTGATGGTGATCGATTGATACATCCTGGTTTGCTGTTGAGTCCCGTGTGCGTTATACAGCGGTAGCGGCGCGCGATGCAGCGCCGTGGATAAAACCACCGGCAGTCTATATGTCAGCGTGTTTTTGAGCGCGGCCAGGAATGCGGGCGACACAGGTTCTGTAAACACTTTTTCAAGTTGCTGATTAAGTGCCTCAGCTTCTTTAATATTACTATGTTTGGCGATCCAGTTATTCCACAGCAATATCTTGCCGCAGTCATCAACAACGCACACGCCGAGGTTAAGCGCATGAAATATATCTTCCATGTCAAAACGATTGCTCCCCGGCTGCGCGGGGGCAGGAGGCGGGACTCTCAAAATAGGCATTTTAGGCGACTCAGGGGCAGTTGCCGGGATTTTATTCATGTAATATTGCCCAGGAATTGATCAAGATGAGAGACAAGATTATCCAGCGATGCCGAGCTTAACAGAAAGACGAGGTTGCCGGCCGTATGCCGTTTTTCAATGGTGAGATCGATGTGCAGCACCATAATATAGGGCTGAGTGGAATTCTCTTTGAGCCGGTGTAATATTTCATCGGCTGATGCGACGGCATAATCGGGCAAGGAGCTTTCCAGCGTAAAACTGAATATGTCGGCCATTGCCGACAGGCAGGCGTTTAAAATGATGTTACCCAATTCACACATGGCTTCATGTTCAAATTCCGCAAG
This sequence comes from Methylobacter tundripaludum, assembly GCF_002934365.1. GTDB lineage: Bacteria > Pseudomonadota > Gammaproteobacteria > Methylococcales > Methylomonadaceae > Methylobacter_A > Methylobacter_A tundripaludum_A. The sequence continues at coordinate 293,773 of NZ_PTIY01000004.1, forward strand.
TTCGTCAATGCTCATTTGAGACCCCATCATGTCACCCACGATCTTCAACGCTTGATCTTCGGTAAATAAAAGCACGGCCTCGGCATTAAACGGGCCGCGGAAGTGTTGGTTTACCGCGCCAAACCGGCCATTGTTTAGCGACAATGTCGCCGAGTTTATGTCTTCCGAGTTAATGATTTGAACAGAGGGAACGGAAATGCGCACTTCATCGCCGACGATCTCGCTTAGGCTTAATGCAGCACGGCCGGCGCCGATGCTGAAGACCTCCGCCAGAGCGTCAAGATGAAGTTCGCTAAGGCTGCTCATTTGGAATCTGAAAAACAGTTTAGCGCCAGGGTAATTGATTTTTCTGTGACCGGTTTTGCAACTAATATGGTTCCAAGCAGGCGTGCGCGTTCTTGATGCGTTTCTTGGATATTCGCCGAGAAAATAACGATTTTTATTGAAGGATATTTGGACAGCATCCGCTCCGCCGCATCGGTCCCAGAAATGCCCGGCATGTTAATATCCATGGTGCAGTAGTCGGGAAGGTCATTATCAATGAGTGCAATAGCTTCTTCGCCGCAGGCTGCTTCAGAGATTATCCATTCCGGGCGACGAGCAAGAATATGTGAACGGATTAACATTCTCGATACTTTGCTGTCATCGACGATCAAAAGCTTTTTTATTGGACTATCCACGGGAATGATTGATTTTTGCTGGATTTAAACTTGCCGCATTCTACATAAAAAGGCTGGGATGCTCAATTTAAAACCTTGTTATATGCGGCTAAATTTCAGTTGAACCCACGAGGTTGCGCGGCTTGGTTGGAATGTTAGTCCCGGCTCGATATTTTTTAGGCGCGGATTCGGATTGCGTCAGAAATTGACGTTGCCTTGTAGCCAGATTTTTTGAGTATCGGTAGAGAAGGTATCGGCATCGTAATTAGCGTATTTGGCCAGTAACGAATAATGCTTGCCGAATTTTTTGACCGCCTGGAAATCCCATTCCTTGCCATAATGAGCGCGGCCGGTATCGTCGGTAAAATCGTGATAAATGCCCGATAATACGAGGCTGTCGTTTTCCATGAACTTTGCGCTGACGGTGCCGAACACGTCACGGATACCGTCATTAGGCGTAATCAGGAATAAATCGGCCCAGCCCTGGAATGCATGGTTGGTGCCCAGCGGGGTATTAAAAGTCTTGTTTTGACCGAAGCCGTTAAGTTGTTCCATGGCGCCCTGGAAGCTGAAATTATAAGCGGTAAATCCCCCCATTAGATTGAAACGGTCCGCCTGATAGGGCGTCGGCGAATGCTGGTAATCCTGTTGAAAGCTCCATTCAGCGGTGTAAAGCAGGCTGTAATGTTCATGGAATTTTTTTGGTTTATCACTGTTAATGAAGCGTAGGCCGTATGTCTGGCTCGATTTTTGATAATTTTCCCGCTCGGTATAATCAAGCCAATAGCCGTAACCGATCAGGCTGCCATAGTCGCCGAGGCTATAGTTGGCATTGACGACGGGGGCGTTAATGTTCTCAGTCGTTGCGGTGAAGGTTTGCACGTTGCCTATATAGCCAACATTGACGGTCAGGTCTTCGATCGATTTATTGGTGATTAAAACCGAATCGAATGTTGTTTCCAGCTGCCGCCAGCCGACGTTGCCGATGAAGCGGTCGTCATCAAATTTGATGCGTTGCCGCCCGCCTTTAATAAAAGTATCGGGAACGCCCGCATAACCGATCCACATCTGGTTAAGTTCATTGTAGCCGGGGTCCGCGACGGTTGAATACTCAGGTTTGTCGCCGCGCCCATTGTTGTAATCCGATTGCAATGCGTGGGTGCCTTCGTATTCCACATAACCTTGCAGACCGTGGAATACCGGCGTGAGTAAGCCTAAGCGCGTGCGTATGGTATTGGCGTTGGCGGTTTTTTGCGCGCCCCTGTCCTGGTCAATATTTTCATAACGGTAATTAGCGTCAACTTTAACCGCCCCTCCGTCTCCGAACTTGAGTGCATCTTCAATGGATTGAGTCGTATCGGCGGATACTTGGCTATTGGCGGCAGCGAGTGACAGCAGCGTTACGGATAAGGCTGTCCATGGCGTTTTTTTGTGTTGCTGCGGCATGAAGCCCCCTTTGCATGGATGAAAACATAAAAATAATTATAACACTATTTATTATATTTCAAATAGATACGAGTGAATTGGGGAAACTGGGATAAGTTGTATTTTAGATATTGAATATCACCTGTTTTGTGTTAGTGTATCAGGCAATAACAATAAGAAAAAAGGGTGAATACCGTGCCGGACATTAATTCTTCTCAGCAAAAACATGCTCTAACCGCGAGCACCGTGGCATTCACCGTTTGCTTTGCGGTGTGGACTATCTTTTCAATCATCGGCTTGCAAATCCAGAAAGACCTGCATTTAAGCGAGACCGAATTCGGCTTGCTGGTCGGCACGCCGATACTTTCAGGTTCGTTAATTAGGCTGATTCTAGGCATCTGGAGCGACCAGTACGGCGGGCGTATCGTTTATGCGCTGGTCATGGTGACGGCGGCTATCGCCACCTTGCTGCTGACCCTCGTTGAAACGTATACCCTGTTTCTGGTCACGGCGCTCGGTATAGGGGTTGCCGGCGGATCGTTCGCCGTCGGTATTGCTTATGTTTCGCGTTGGTACCCTAAAGAGAAGCAAGGCACGGCGTTAGGTATTTTCGGGCTCGGCAACGTCGGAGCGGCGGTGACGAAATTCGTCGCGCCTTTTGTGATGGTCGCATTCGGATGGCATGCCGTGGCGCAAATCTGGGCGGCAGCGTTGTTGTTAATGGCGGTAATCTTCTGGTTTGTTACCGATGACGAACCGATGCTCAAACAGCGCCGCGAGTCCAACATCAAACCCGATTCATTCCTGAAGCAGCTGGAACCGCTGAAGGATATGCGGGTCTGGCGGTTTTCGCTGTATTACTTCTGCGTATTCGGGGCTTTTGTCGCATTGGCGTTGTGGCTGCCGCGCTATCTGGTCGGCGCTTACGGTTTCGATATAAAGTCGGCGGGCATGCTGGCTGCGGCCTATTCGATTTTCGCCAGCCTGTTCCGCGCTCTGGGCGGCTGGTTGTCAGACCGTTACGGCGCGCGGTTATTGATGTACTGGACGTTTATTGTCGCGACGATCTGTACCTTTTTCCTGTCCTATCCGCCTACGGATTACATCGTACACGGCATTAAGGGCGATATTACCTTCAGTCTGGCGATTCAACCGATGGGCTTTATCTTTCTGGTCGCCGTGCTCGGCCTGTTCATGTCGTTCGGCAAAGCGGCGGTGTACAAGCATATCCCGGTTTATTATCCCGACAACGTCGGCGCTGTAGGCGGCGCAGTAGGCATGATAGGGGGTTTGGGTGGGTTCTTGCTGCCGCTGACTTTCGGTATGTTGAACGATTTGACCGGCATCTGGAGCAGCTGCTTCATGCTGCTGTTCGTGTTGATGACGATTGCGCTGACCTGGATGCATTTTTCGATTGTGCGGATGGAACGCCGCGTCGTGCCTGAATTGGCCAAAATCTCGAAAGATCTGCATGAGTTGAGTCATCCTTCGCCGTTGGTGCTTGCCGATTGGAATCCTGAAGATAAAGGCTTCTGGGAAAAGACCGGCAAGCGTATCGCCACCCGTAACCTGTGGATCAGTATCCCCGCGTTGTTGCTGGCTTTTGCGGTGTGGATGGTGTGGAGCGTCGTGGTGATCAACCTGCCCAGCATCGGCTTTAAATACACCACTGATGAACTGTTCTGGCTGGCGGCGCTGCCGGGTTTGTCGGGCGCGACCTTACGGATTTTCTATTCGTTCATGGTGCCGATTTTCGGTGGCCGTCGCTGGACGACGATCAGCACCGCCTCGTTGCTGTTGCCGTCGTTATGGATCGGTTTTGCGGTGCAAAATCCCGAAACACCTTATGTATTGATGGTGGTGTTGGCCTTGCTGTGCGGTTTCGGCGGCGGCAATTTTGCGTCCAGCATGGCGAATATCAGCTTCTTTTATCCTCAATCCCAAAAAGGCACAGCCCTGGGCTTGAATGCCGGTTTGGGCAATTTGGGCGTCAGCACCGTGCAGTTTGTGGTGCCGTTGGTTATCGCGGCGGGCGTGTTCGGCTCATTGGGCGGCGATCCGCAAGAGTGGGTTAAGGCGCGGGTGAGCAAATCCATCTGGCTGCAAAACGCCGGTTTTATCTGGGTGCCGTTTATTATTGCCACCAGCATCGCGGCGTGGTTCGGCATGAATGATATTGCCTCGGCCAAGGCATCGTTCAAGGAACAAGCGATCATTTTCAAGCGCAAACATAACTGGCTGATGTGCTGGCTTTACACCGGAACCTTCGGTTCGTTTATCGGCTATGCAGCCGGTTTCCCGATGTTGACTAAAATCCTGTTTCCCGAGGTCAACCCGACCGAATACGCCTTTTTGGGGCCGCTGGTCGGCGCGTTGATCAGGCCGGTCGGCGGCTGGCTGGCCGACAAGCTGGGCGGGGCCAGGGTGACGCTGTGGAATTTCGTGATCATGGTTGGCGCGGTGTTCGGCGTGTTGCATTTCATGCCTTCGGTGGGCAATGCGGGCGATTTCTGGGGCTTTCTTGCGATGTTCATGTTGTTGTTTATCACGACCGGCATCGGCAACGGCTCCACCTTCCGCATGATTCCGGTTATCTTCATGACTGAGCGTTTGTGCGCGGTCAAAGGCCAGGGCAGCGATGCGATTGCCAACGCCAAGAAAGATGCGGCAAAGGAAGCGGCGGCGGTGCTGGGTTTTAGCTCGGCGATAGCAGCATACGGCGCATTCTTTATCCCGAAGAGCTACGGTACGGCGATCAGCATGACCGGCGCTCCCGATGCCGCGTTGTATTGTTTCATTGTTTTTTATCTGGTGTGTATCGGTATCACTTGGTGGTTTTACGCGCGTAAAACGGCGGCTATGCCTTGTTGACCGTTGCAAAATAAAAGCTATCACCACGAAGACACGAAGGGCACGAAGTTTTTACTTTGGTTTTTTCTTCGTGAACTTCGTGTCTTCGTGGTGAAACATCAATTTGTTTAAGTTGATGTGTTGGGGATGAGGTACGACCCCCAAACAAACACCAAAACCCTAAAATATAGGTAAATCTTATGAGTCATTTCCTGGACCGCTTGCTCTTCTTCAAGAAAAAAGTAGAACCCTTCTCCGGCAATCACGGCGTGGTGACCAATGAAGACCGAAGTTGGGAGAACAGTTACCGGTCGCGCTGGCAACACGACAAAATCGTGCGTTCCACGCACGGCGTCAATTGCACAGGTTCGTGCAGTTGGAAGATCTACGTTAAAAACGGGCTGGTGACCTGGGAAACCCAGCAAACCGACTACCCGCGCACCCGTCCCGATCTGCCCAATCACGAGCCGCGCGGCTGTTCGCGCGGCGCGAGTTATTCCTGGTATTTGTACAGTGCCAATCGCCTTAAATATCCGCTGATACGCGGACGCTTGGTCAAGTTGTGGCGCGAAGCCAGACAGACTTTAGACCCGGTCGAAGCCTGGGCTTCGATAGTCGAAGACCCGGCTAAAACTGCAGAATACAAGTCGATACGCGGCCTGGGCGGTCTGGTCCGCGCCAATTGGGAAGAGGTTAACGAAATCATCGCGGCGGCCAATATTTACACGGCCAAAACCTTCGGCCCCGACCGGATCATCGGTTTCTCGCCGATCCCGGCCATGTCGATGGTGTCTTATGCGGCCGGCAGCCGTTATCTGTCGCTGATCGGCGGCGTCAGCATGAGTTTTTACGATTGGTATTGCGATTTGCCGCCGGCATCGCCGCAAACCTGGGGCGAACAAACCGACGTGCCCGAATCGGCGGACTGGTATAACGCCGGATTCTTAATGCTGTGGGGATCGAACGTACCGCAAACCCGCACCCCCGACGCCCATTTCATGACCGAAGCGCGGTATAAAGGCGCTAAAGTCGTGGTCGTGAGTCCCGATTATTCGGAAGCCAGCAAGTTCGCCGATCTGTGGCTGCATCCCAAGCAAGGCACCGATGCCGCGCTGGCGATGGCGATAGGCCACGTGATCCTGAAGGAATTCCATGTCGAGCGGCAAAGCCCGTATTTCAACCAGTATGTGCGCGAAAACACCGACTTGCCGTTTCTGGTCATGCTGAAAGAGCAGGACGGTTATTATGTGCAGGACCGGTTCTTCAGGGCCTCGGACTTTTTAGGCAACTTAAGCCAAGACAACAACCCCGAATGGAAAACGGTGGCCTATGACGAAATCAACGGTCACATCGTCCCGCCTTGCGGCTCTATCGGTTTCCGCTGGGGCGAAAGCGGACATTGGAACATCGAACAAAAAACCGTAGACAACCAGGAAGTAAAGTTACGACTGAGCTTGATCGATACCAAAGACGATGTCACCAGTGTCGGCTTTCCGTATTTCGGCGGTTCCGAACATCCGCATTTCACCCATTCCGCGCATGATGTTATTCAAAAGCGCAATGTGCCGGTCAAGAAAATCACCCTGGCCGACGGCACCGAAGTATGGGCGACCACGGTATTCGATTTGCTGGTTGCGAACTACGGCATCGATCGCGGCCTAGGCGGTGGTAACGTTGCTACTTCTTATGATGAGGATGTTCCGTATACCCCCGCGTGGCAGGAAAAAATCACCGGAGTTAAACGGCAAAATGTGATCGCGGTGGCGCGTGAATTTGCGACCAATGCCGAAAAGACTCAAGGCCGCTCGATGGTGATCCTGGGTGCGGGTATCAACCACTGGTATCACATGGACATGAATTACCGCGGCATCATGAATATGCTGATGCTGTGCGGTTGCGTCGGGCAGTCCGGCGGCGGCTGGGCGCATTATGTCGGGCAGGAAAAACTGCGTCCGCAAACCGGCTGGCTGCCGCTGGCGTTCGGCCTGGACTGGAAGCGTCCGCCCCGGCAGATGAACAGCACCTCGTTTTTCTACAATCACACCAGCCAGTGGCGTTATGAAAAGCTCAAGGTTAATGAGATTTTGTCGCCGCTGGCAAAGCCCAAAGACTGGCAAGGCAGCCTGATCGATTTCAACGTGCGCTCCGAGCGCATGGGCTGGCTGCCGTCCGCGCCGCAACTGCAAACCAACCCTTTGCAAGTGGTCAGGGATGCGGAAAAAGCCAAAAAAGACCCGATTGAATATGTCGTCAAATCGCTCAAAAGCGGCAAGCTGAAGATGTCCTGCGAAGACCCGGACAACCCGCAAAACTTTCCGCGCAACATGTTCGTGTGGCGCTCCAATTTGCTGGGTTCTTCGGGCAAAGGCCATGAATACTTCCTGAAGTATTTGCTGGGTACGCAACACGGCGTACAGGGCAAGGATCTGGGCGATAGCGGCGACAAGCCTTCGGAAGTCGAATGGCACGAAACCGCCGCGGAAGGCAAACTCGATTTGCTGGTCACGCTGGATTTTCGTCTGTCCACGACTTGCCTGTATTCAGACATTATTCTGCCGACCGCAACCTGGTACGAGAAAAACGACCTGAACACCTCGGATATGCATCCGTTCATCCATCCGCTGTCCAAGGCCGTCGATCCCGCCTGGGAGTCGCGCTCCGATTGGGATATTTACAAAGGCATCGCCAAAAAATTCTCGGAACTGACTGTAGGGCATTTGGGCGTAGAAAAAGACATCGTCGCCGTGCCGATCCTGCATGATACACCGGCAGAGCTGGCTCAGCCGATCGACGTCAAGGACTGGAAGAAAAAGGAATGCGAGCCGATTCCGGGTAAAACCATGCCGACTCTGGTGGTGGTCGAGCGCGATTATCCGAACACATACAAGATGTTCACATCGCTAGGGCCGTTGATGAGCAAAGTCGGCAACGGCGGCAAAGGCATAGCGTGGAACACCGAGACCGAAGTCAAACAACTGGGCGAGCTGAACCGACTGGTGACCGAGGAAGGCATCAGCAAAGGTCTGCCGCGTATAGAATCCGATATTGATGCGACCGAAGTCATTTTGATGCTGGCGCCCGAAACCAACGGTCATGTCGCGGTTAAGGCCTGGGAAGCATTAAGCAAAATCACCGGGCGGGATCACACTCACCTGGCTTTGCCGCGCGAAGACGACAAAATCCGTTTCCGCGACGTACAGGCACAGCCCCGCAAGATTATCTCATCGCCGACCTGGAGCGGATTGGAATCCGAGCAAGTCTGCTACAACGCCTGTTACACCAATGTCCACGAGCGAATTCCCTGGCGCACGCTGACCGGCCGCCAGCAGTTTTACCAGGATCACAGCTGGATGCGGGCGTTCGGCGAGACCTTGTGCGTCTACAAGCCGCCTGTCGATACCCGCTCCATTGCGCCGATTCTGGGTCAAAAGCCCAACGGCAATGACGAACTGGTGTTGAACTTCATCACACCGCACCAGAAGTGGGGCATACACAGCACCTATAACGATAACCTGTTGATGCTGACCTTGTCGCGCGGCGGCCCGATTGTGTGGATGGGTGAAGTCGATGCGGCAAAAGTCGGTATTAAGGACAACGACTGGGTAGAAGCCTATAACGTCAACGGCGCGCTGGTCGCCAGGGCTGTGGTCAGTCAGCGCGTCCCCGAAGGCATGTGCATGATGTATCACGCCCAGGAAAAAATCATCAATACGCCGGGATCGGAGACAACCGGAGGGCGCGGGGGCATCCATAACTCGGTGACCCGGGCGACGCTTAAACCCACGCACATGATCGGCGGTTACGCCCAGCTAAGTTACGGTTTTAACTATTACGGCACGGTCGGTTCCAATCGGGATGAGTTTGTGATTGTGCGTAAGTTGAGCAATGTCGATTGGCTGGAAGAGCCCAGTCAGGCTGCGAATCAGCAGGAGGAAGTGTAATGGCTAATCCGATCAAAAGACCGCGCAATATTCGCGCACAAATAGGCATGGTGCTAAACCTGGACAAGTGTATCGGCTGTCACACCTGCACCATTTCCTGCAAAAACGTCTGGACCTCGCGCAAAGGGGTTGAATACGCCTGGTTTAATAATGTCGAAACCAAGCCGGGCGTCGGTTTTCCGCAGCAGTGGGAAAACCAGGACAAATGGAACGGCGGCTGGGTGCGCAAAATCAACGGCAAGATAGAGCCGCGCCAAGGCGGCAAACGCAAGATATTGCGAAATATCTTCGGCAACCCCGATTTGCCTGCCATCGACGATTATTACGAACCGTTCGATTTCGATTACCAGCATTTGCATAGCGCCAAGGAATCGAAAGCACCGCCCACCACTCGCCCCTTTTCGGTGATTACCGGCGAGCGCATGGAAAAAATCGAAGGCGGGCCGAACTGGGAGGAGATCCTGGGTACCGAGTTTTCATCCCGTTCGCGGGACACCAACTTCGACAACATCCAGAAAGACATGTACGGTGAATTTGAAAACACCTTCATGATGTATCTGCCGCGCTTGTGCGAACACTGCCTGAACCCGACCTGCGTTGCGGCTTGTCCCAGCGGTTCGATCTACAAGCGCGAAGAAGACGGCGTTGTGCTGATCGATCAGGACAAATGCCGCGGCTGGCGGATGTGCGTTTCGGCCTGTCCGTACAAGAAAATCTACTACAACTGGGAAACCGGAAAATCGGAGAAATGCACGTTCTGCTATCCGCGTATCGAAGCCGGTGAGCCGACGGTTTGCTCGGAAACCTGCGTCGGGCGGATTCGTTATTTAGGCGTGTTGCTGTACGACGCCGACCGTATCGAAGCGGCGGCAAGCGTCGAGAACGAGCAGGACTTGTACCGGCAGCAGTTGGATGTTTTCCTCGACCCATTCGATGAAACAGTAATAGCGGAGGCGCGGGCAGCAGGCATTCCCGAATCCTGGCTGACAGCGGCTAAGGAATCGCCGGTTTATAAAATGGCGATAGATTGGAAAGTTGCATTTCCGCTACATCCCGAGTTTCGCACCTTGCCGATGGTTTGGTATGTACCGCCGCTATCGCCGATCCAATCGGCGGCGGAAAGCGACCAAATCGGTATGGATGGCGACATTCCCGACGTGCGTTCGTTGCGTATTCCGGTGCAGTATTTGGCTAATTTACTGACAGCGGGCAAGGAAGAGCCGGTCGTGTTAGGGCTGGAGCGGATGCTGGCGATGCGGGCTTATATGCGCAGCCTTACCGTCGATGGCACGGTCAATACCAAGGTGTTGGAGCGCGTCGGTTTGACCCAATTGCAGGTTGAAGAAATGTACCGTTACATGGCGATTGCCAATTACGAAGACCGTTTTGTGGTGCCCAGCAGCCATCGTGAATACGCCAGTTCCACCTTCGATGCTTACGGTGAGCAAGGCGGCTGCGGATTCAGTTTCGGCAGCGGATGTTCCACCGGCAATAACGACACCAACCTGTTTGGCGGCAACAAGAAGCCGCAACGCACCGGCGGCATTCCGATCAAGATTCCGATTAAAGTCGAACCGGCAAAATAAGGCATCATTATGCTTACATTAAAAGTAGCTTCATCGTTCCCACAAGTACGTCCTCGTTCCCACGCGCTGCGTGGGAATGCAGTTAAGGCGCGCTGCGCTGCGAGTCATGGGCAGCATGTAGAAATACATATTGCACAAATACGGGACGCAGCGCGTCCGGTCATGCATTCCCACTTAGCACGTGGGAACGAGAGTAAAACACTAAAACTAGCGTCATCGTTCCCACAAGTACATTCTCGTTCCCACGCGCTGCGTGGGAATGCGGTTAAAGGCGCGCTGCGCCGCGAGTCACGGTCAGTATATAGAGATACGCACCGTGCCAATACGGGACGCAGCGCGTCCGGTACTGCATTCCCACGCAGCGCGTGGGAACGAGCGACAAGCAGGAGCTTGGGAACCAGCGTAACGATAACGCAGGAGCTATAACATGAGTCTGCAAACACTAAAAGTTCTATCGCTACTGCTGAGCTATCCCGAAGCCGAGATGCTTGAAGCATTAGACGAAATGGCGGCTGTCGTCGAACAGGAAAACCTGTTGCGGGAAGATCATAAAAAATCCGTGCTGGCGCTGATCGGCTCGTATCACGGTGCAGACCTGATGGATAGCCAAGAGCGGTATGTCGAGCTGTTCGACCGGGGGCGGTTTTTATCGCTGCACATCTTCGAGCATGTCCACGGCGAATCCCGAGACCGGGGGCAGGCGATGGTCAACCTGCTGCAAATGTACGAAGCGCACGGCTTTGAAATGTCCACGCATGAACTGCCGGACTATATCCCGCTGTTTCTGGAATTTCTCTCGCAACAGGAACAGGCCGAAGCGATGACGTTGCTGCACGACGCGATGCCGGTGTTGAGTTTGCTGGGCGCACGGCTGACCGAACGTGGCAGCAAGTTTCGCGCAATTTTCGACGCACTGGCAGGGTTCGCCGGCGAACCCGAAGCGCTGGAAGAAATCCGCCGGCAAGCCGCCACCGAAGGCGAGGATGAAACCGTGGTTTACATGGATCAAATCTGGGAAGACGAAGCCGTCAGTTTTATGGGGGCAGGGGATGCGTGCAAAAGCCAAACCGCCGCTGTCAGTCCAATTACCATCACGCCGCGCGACCAGTTCGTCAAAGCGCAAAACCGTTCTCATTAGAAGGAGTCAATCGTGGATTATCTCAATACCTTACTATTCGGTTACTACCCCTATATCGCGATCAGCGTATTCTTCATCGGCAGCCTGGCGCGATATGACCGCGACCAATACACCTGGCGCACCGGTTCCAGCCAATTCCTGCGCGCCGACGAGTTAAGACTGGGCAGCAATTTATTCCATATCGGCATCCTGTTGCTGTTCGTCGGGCATTTCGTCGGCCTGTTGACGCCGCCTGCGGTTTATCATGCATTAGGCCTGTCGACCTCTGCCAAACAAATCCTGGCCGTAGTCGCGGGGGGCGTTTTCGGCGGCGTGTGCTTAAAAGGCATCATCATCCTGATACGCCGCCGCCTGACCGATGCCCGCATTCGCGCTACCAGCAGCCGTATGGATATTTTCATCCTGCTGTTGATCGGCGTACAGCTGATTCTGGGGCTGCTGACATTGCCGATTTCGATTTATCATCATGACGGCGCGAATATGTTGTTGCTGTCGGAATGGGCGCAGCGCATCGTGACTTTTCGTAGCGGCGCGGCGGATCAACTCAGCGAGATCGGCATTGTCTTCAAATTGCATTTATTTTTAGGGCAGACCTTGTTCCTGGTTTTTCCGTTCAGTCGATTGGTGCATGTTTGGAGCGTTCCGCTGGGCTACGTCACGCGCCCTTATCAAGTTGTTCGTAGACGTTGAATATCCAGGCGCAAGTTATATTGTCGTCATTCCGGCAGGGATTGCCGGAATCCAGGACACAAGGCTGTGAAAAAAGATCAAAAAGTGGTTTCACTCAAAAGATAAAATCATGAACAAATCATCCGGTTTGCTATTACTGACAATAGCGCTGGGCAGCTTGACTACCGGCTGCTCCTCCGACGAATCAATGAACAGAGCGAATGCTGAAAAAGTCGCCGCCATCCAGGCCGAAAAAGCCAGGCATAAAGCGATGTCCGGTGGAGATATGGCGGAACACGAAGGCGGTCAAATGCAGCACTCCATGCCAATGTCAGAACATTCCGGCGGCGAAATACAACATGCTATGCCGATGCCTGACGAATCGACGGGCGCTGTTCAAAGCGATGCCAGCGAAATCGGCCGTCGTGCCGACGATTTACCGGCACCTCTAAACAGAACACAATCGCAATTGGTCAGCGTCGATCTTTATACCGATGAACTGGTTGCCGAAATGATGCCCGGCGTGACCTATCAATACTGGACCTATAACGGCAAGGTGCCGGGGCCGTTTATCCGCGCCAGGGCTGGCGATCAGGTGGAAATACACCTGAATCACGGCAAACCCGGTGCTGCGGGTACAGCCCATAGCGAGCATACCTCGACTGAACATGCCAACGCCGGCCACTCGGCGCATTCCATCGATCTGCATGCGGTGGTCGGTCCCGGCGGCGGTGCGCCGTTAATGCAAGTCGGGCAGGGCGAACAAAAAAGCTTCCGCTTTAAAGCCACGCATCCGGGCATTTACGTTTACCACTGCGCCAGTCTGCATGTGCCGACCCATATCGCAAACGGCATGTACGGCATGATCCTGGTCGAACCGGAACAGGGCCTGGCCAAAGTAGACCGCGAGTTTTACGTGATGCAGGGCGATTTTTATACCGGCGGCAAGTACGGCGATAAAGGCCTGCAAGCGTTCAGCAAGGACAAGATGCTGGCCGAAAAACCTGAGTATTTCCTGTTCAACGGCCGGGTCAACTCGCTCAGCGGCGAGCGGGCTTTAAAAGCCAAAGTGGGTGAAAAAATCCGCCTGTTTGTCGGCGTCGGGTCGCATGTTGCATCCAACTTCCATATCATCGGTGCTATTTTCGACAACCTGTATCCAGACGGCGCGATCATGAACCCGCCGCTGAAAAACGTCCAGACTACAGTCATAGCCCCCGGTTCCGCGGTGATGATTGAATTTACCGCCGAAGTGCCCGGCAAATACCTGCTGGTCGATCACAGCCTGACACGGGCTATTGATAAGGGGGCGCTGGCTGAATTGATTATAGAAGGGGCAGAGCGGCCGGAGCTTTACCAGCAGGTTGCGCATTAAAATTCAGATCAAGCGCGTTAGCTTGAATAAGACCATCCAAGCTAACGCGAGGTGGAGTTTCCGGCTTGCAAGCTATATGTACTGTTTTGGTTGTGGCGCAATGTAATTCAAATAAGCCGAGGACGCGCATCTTAGGAATATACGAACATTAGGCATTTTTATAGGATAATTGATACTGTATATATCAAATTGGCCGTCAGCCTAATAAGCCTTGGACAGAAAATGCTCGAAAACGACGAATTTATTAAGGTGGTGAAAAATACGCCGCTGGTGGCGTTGGATCTTGTTATCCGAGCCGGGGATAACAAGTTGCTTATGGGCATGCGGATAAACGAACCGGCCGTAGGCTGGTGGTTCGTACCCGGCGGACGCATCCGAAAAGACGAATCAATCGAGGATGCGTTTTTGCGGATAACGAAGACAGAGTTAGGGAAATCCTACCCGATTGATCATGCCCGGCTATTGGGTGCTTTTACTCATCAGTACCAGACAAACTTTGCCCGGATGCCGGGCATCAGTACGCATTACGTTGTTCTTGCTTACGAGCTTCAAGTCGATGTCGACTTGGAGCGACTGCCAATGGGGCAGCATAGCGAATATCGCTGGGTCGGAGAAAACGGCGATCCGGCTAGGGTCCATCCGAACACTCTGGTGTATTTCAAGCAGGCGGAGCGCGACGCCTGAGCAAATGGATCTGGCCGGCGGCTCGAGAATCCGTGCGTCCGAAAAATCAGTTTTTAGGGCGCCAGCCAGCCGGTTACATTGCCATTTGCGTCAAAATCAACTTCGCCGCCTCTTGTATTTGGGTAGTACCATGCCTCTCCCGTTTTCCAGGTATCGACTCTACCGGGTTTTCCCAATAATGATCTGACGTCTTCTTTTGACATGTTCACCTCTAAAGCATGCCACGGATTACCCGTTTTTTTTTTCTTTTTTACTGTGGGAGCGTCAACGGTTTGGGTCGATTCTAATTCTTGCACTCGTTTTTTAAGTGTCTCGACTTGCAGCCTTAGTTCTTCGACTTCAGTTGATTCAGCCAATACATTGTTCGAATAACAAAACAAAGTGGCTGTAACCACTAATATAACGCGGGGAGCTAATCCTGCGATATGATGGGATGAGGGAGTATTCATTTGAGGCCTATTTGAAGTTTACGGCTGCGAAAGTCCGTTGATTAGTCAGTCAAACATTAAAAAAACGAGGCAAAAATCGACATGTCTCCGGCGGCTGAGTGCGCTTTGATTCTACTATTGTTAGGTTTCTTTGAATAGAGCGGCCTAATTCAGGAGGAACGCTTCAACCGGCGCATGTGTAAAATAGAAGCGTCAAACCCTACAGCTGATTATTTGACGTCAATTACCTATGGGTAACCGACCGGGATCAGTGGACGCAAGTTAGTTTATAATGTTGAGGCGTTCTCTGTAATTGACCCTGTAGCGTTGTCTTCTTTATCCCCTGTATTCAACAATCTTTTCGGCGTTTCTTGGTTAAAAACTTTTTATGCTGCATTTTATGATTAACATTTTTATTGCTGTGAACTATGTCTGAAAATTATTCGTTTGATCGTGATTATTCCTTGGATTCCTTAAAAATTCCGCCAAATTCCATTCAGGCCGAGCAATCGGTTCTGGGCGGTTTAATGCTGGATAATCAAACCTGGGATTCGGTGGCAGACAAGGTGTCGGAAGGCGATTTTTATCGCCGGGATCATCAGTTGATTTTTAGGACGATTGCGCAGTTAGCCGAAAAACAGATTCCTTTTGATGTGATTACCATATCGGAATCGCTGGAAGCGATAGGCGAGCTGGAAAACTCCGGCGGACTGTCCTATTTGGGCATGTTGGCAAAAGATACGCCCAGTGCTGCGAATATCGTTACCTACGCCAACATCGTCAGAGACCGGTCGGTATTGCGGCAACTGATTCATGTAGGCACCGAGATTGCGGATTCCGCGTTCAACACGGAAGGCCGCGAGACGGCCGATCTGTTGGAAAATGCCGAGCGCCAGGTATTTAAAATCGCCGAACAAAGGCAACGGGGCCAGGGAAACGGGTTTGCAACCATTAAATCGCTGTTGGCTACTGCCGTCGATAAAATTGAGACGCTGTTTGAGCAGGAGGGATCGATCACCGGAGCGGCGACCGGATTTACTGATTTTGACGAGCTGACTTCCGGCTTGCAACCGGCTGATTTGATCATCGTGGCGGGCCGGCCTTCCATGGGCAAAACGACCATTGCGATGAATATGGCGGAAAATATCGCGATTAAAGGCGATAAGCCGGTTGCGGTATTCAGTATGGAAATGCCCGGAGACTCGCTGGCGATGCGGATGATGTCGTCGTTAGGCCGTATCGACCAGCATAGAATCAGAACCGGTAAGCTCGAAGATGACGAGTGGCCGCGTTTGACCTCGGCGATCAATTTGCTGGCCGAAACCAAATTATTCATCGACGATACGCCGGCGTTAACGCCAACCGAGGTGCGGTCAAGAGCCCGGCGTTTGGCGCGCGAACATGGTCAGCTGGGCTTGATTGTCTTGGATTACTTGCAATTGATGCAGTCGCCGTCCAGCGGCGATAACAGGGTGCAGCAAATTTCCGATATTTCCAGAGGCTTAAAAGCGCTGGCAAAAGAATTGAATGTTCCCGTGGTTGCCTTATCCCAGCTTAACCGTAATCTGGAACAACGCCCTAACAAACGTCCGATGATGTCCGATTTGCGTGAATCGGGCGCCATCGAGCAGGACGCCGATTTGATCGTGTTCGTGTATCGGGACGAAGTCTATAACGAAGACAGCCCCGATAAAGGCATTGCTGAGGTCATTATCGGCAAGCAACGTAATGGCCCGTTGGGGACGGTCAGGCTTACATTTCTGGGGCAATTCACCCGTTTTGAGAATTTTGCAGGGAATCCCTATAACAGCGGGGATTACGAATGAACCCGGCAGCCTATGCAGTGCTCGACCTGGATGCGGTCCAGCATAACTTATCCATTGTGCATCATTATGCGCCGAACGCTAAGGTTATGGCTGTTATCAAAGCCAACGCTTATGGTCATGGTTTACTGCGTATTGCTGAAGCGCTGCACGATGTTGATGCTTTTGCTGTCGCCAGGGTTGATGAAGGCATTCGATTGCGAAAGGCTGGATTCAAAAACAGGATTGCCGTTTTGGAAGGTTTTACCTGCGTTGAGGAATTAGCAGAATTACTTCATTATCAATTGGATTCAGTAGTGCATTCCTTAACTCAGCTGGAAATTCTTGAAACTACAACTCTAAAAGGCGTTTGCGCTGTCTGGTTGAAACTCGATACCGGCATGGGCCGGTTGGGGTTCAGGGCAAAGGAGTTCAGTTCCGTCTATCAACGCTTAAACCGGTGCGCTCTGGTAAAACAGCCTTTCGGTCTGATGACGCATTTTGCCAGTGCTGATGATATGAACGACGACAAAACGCTAAAGCAGATCAAGCTGTTTGATGAAACGGTTGCAGGTTTATCCGGCGAACTCAGTATGGCTAACTCGGCGGGTATATTGGGTTGGGAGCAATCCTTGCGCGATTGGGTGCGCCCAGGCATTATGTTATACGGTGTGTCGCCTTTTCCCGATTCTATAGGCCGGCAGCTGGGGCTAAAGCCGGTTATGGAGCTGCATTCGAAGTTGATTGCGGTCAAGCAAATCGATGCAGGCGACACCGTTGGTTACGGCGGCAGCTGGACATGCGAAAAAACTACAAAATTGGGCGTCGTGGCGATAGGGTATGGCGATGGTTATCCACGTTACGCCAAAGCCGGTACGCCGGTACTGGTCAATGGTGGTCGCGTCCCTTTAATTGGCAGGGTGTCAATGGATATGATTACGGTTGACCTTGATACTCAGCCAGATGCAAAATCCGGCGATCCGGCAACCTTGTGGGGCGAGGGTTTGCCTGTTGAGGAAGTTGCCCTGTGGGCAGACACCATACCTTATACTCTGGTGTGCGGCGTTACCCAAAGGGTACGGCTGGTTGAAAAACAGCACTCGTCATAAAATCGGCCGGTGCGTTAATTTGGCTCTCGTGTTGATTTCACCAGAGGGAATCGGCCTTTATACATATAAGGATATGCCGGATTGATTGCTAATAATCTGTTCTAATGGTATTTTCAACCCGGCATATTTTGAAACGTTACGACTGGCTGCAAATTCCGTCCAGTATCAAAAATCTAACTTAAGTTTTAGGGTGAAAATTAATAATGGCCAACGAAGCAACAGAAATAGCGGCGCAAATTCAGCAGGCTTTATTGCTGGCGGAACAGGGAGACCTAACCGGGTCGGAAGCTCTTTATCACAAGGTTCTTGAACAAGAACCGGAGAATCCGCTGGCTTTATACGGTTTGGCTCAACTTGCAGGTGCAATTGATGACCAGGAAGTTAAGGAAGTTCTGTTAGCTCAGGCTATTGAGCAACTTGCCAATAAAGCCGGTCCCGATCAACAAAGTTTGGCGGCAACGTGGTTAACAGAGCTTGCCGAGGTCTTATTTACTCTGAACCGACCGACTGATGCGATGAATTGTCTCAAGCAATGTGAAAATTTAATCGTGGAAAATCTAAAAACACCGCCCGCGAGTTAAAAAGGTTTTACCCCGCGTGTAAAATAAATCGCTTACAACGGATCATCGGCCGCTATTTGATAGGCTTTGTTACCTTGACGAGCATGTTTCAAATGGCGCAATTCCTGTGAGGCTAAATCGCGTTGTTGACTGATCAAGGCGGTAATCTCTTGATCAATCAGCAGGAGCTGTTCAATCGCATCGGCCAGATACAATTTAGCCGACTCCATGTCGTCCTGATTACCAAAAATCACATCCAGCATAGCGCTACGCTGTTGCTCTTGCAATTCGAATTCATCCCAATCATCCGACTGTGCCGCAGCCAGCATAGCGCGGGTTAAATCGAGCAATTGATCCGCTTTAGTGTGCATGTCCAATACCGACTCGTTTTTCAGTGCATGATGCTACAGCCATTGCGTCAATTATTATTGGATTTATTGGTAAATTGTTGCGTCAGATAGCTGGCGGTGGATTGCATTTGTCCAAGCAAAGCATCCATCCTGTTAAATCTTTCATAAAGGCGTTTTTCTAGTGAACTTAAACGATCAGAGAGTTGAACGCGGTCTTTCGCTATTTTAGCCAGATCTTTTTGCAGACCGTCGGTACGATTCGTGAAACTGCCTGTCTTGCTGACCAGGTTGGTCATGACTTTATCCAGTCGTTCCATTATGCCGCGTGAAAAATCTACCGTACCTTTGGCGCCGATAGTAGCGTCGCTGATTAAGAGCTTCAACCCTAGGGGGTCCCCCTCTGTCGATGTCAATTGTTGGCCTTTGCCGGTGGCAGCCTTTCCTCCAATGGTGCCGGCGACATCTTGGCCGGCAACGCCCGCACCGACGCTTAAGCCTAGATCGGTGGTGGTATTCGCGGTAATTTCTACATGAGAAGA
This sequence comes from Methylobacter tundripaludum, assembly GCF_002934365.1. Classification (GTDB taxonomy): domain Bacteria; phylum Pseudomonadota; class Gammaproteobacteria; order Methylococcales; family Methylomonadaceae; genus Methylobacter_A; species Methylobacter_A tundripaludum_A. The sequence goes on from NZ_PTIY01000004.1 coordinate 312,888, forward strand.
CGAGCCATAACTTTTGGAGGTGAAAACCATCCGGTTATTACCTGCGTCGTAGGTGACGCCAACGGATATGCCTTTGGCTTTCAGTGCACTGTCGCCATTGATGCGGGATTGCATTTCCGTAGCCAATTCGGCATAACTGGCATAGGTTTTTTGGGTCAAGGCGATACTGCCCGACTGAGTGCCGTCCACTTTGATTTCGAACGTGTCGGCTCCTGCGCCGATAGTCAGAGAAGTAGGGGCCGCGCCATTCAGCGCACCTTGTGTAGCGACTTGTGTTATATCGACAGCATATTGACCAGCCTTTGTATCGCTTGTGCTGGATGAAAACAAAACATTGGTGTTGGAAGGACGGCCCAGCACCGCAAACACCGCAGTCACGCCAGAGCGGTTCGAGGCCAGCTGACTGTTCAGCTTAGTGCTGTTCAGGGTCAAGGTGCCGTCTTTTTGGGTGGTAATGCCGATATCGGCCAGCGATTTGGCGGAACCGGTCAGGCCGGAGACCATGCTTCCCAGTTCGGAGCGTATCTGCGCCATGGCGCTGCTCAGCGTAGCGTCGCCTTGCAGCAGTCCGCCCTTTTGCGTTGCCGCATCAAAAGTAGCCAGAGGATTTACGACCTTAACCAGATCGTTATAACCTTTGACGAAGCTATCGACAGCAGAGGCAATGTCAGTATTATTCTGACTTACGCCGACAGTGACAATTTTACCGGGTTGAGCCTGCTGAAGAGTGAGCGAGAGTCCTTTTAACGCGGTGTTAACGGTATTGGATGCGCTCTGAATATCCAATCCGTTAATGGCAAGCTTGGCGTCCTGCGACGCCTGATGTTGCGTCATGTTGGTGGCAGCCGCATTAAACGCCAGAGCCGAGAGGCCGGATGTATCGGTATTATTAAGATCGTCATCGGTGACGCTGATCTCCATGCTGCTGCTTTCGCCGGTTTCGGTCGAATTTAAAACTAAACGGGAACCGGTAGTATCCGTTATAACCACCGCAGTTACGCCTGCTTTGGCTTTATTGATGGCCTCGCTCACGCCGGCCAAGGTATTGTTGGTCGAATCAATCGTAAGCGATAGCGTGCCTTTGTTGCCGTCTTGAGCAAAACCGGTGTAAATATCGGTTAACGGATCGTAGGTGGTCGTACCGAATTTAATTGTCAGCGTACCGGTGCCCACGGTCGATGTGGCGGAGCTAAAAGTCGTTGACGCCAGTGTTTGGCTTTTGGCTAACTGTTTGACTTCGACGTTATAACTGCCCAGATTGGCGTTGCTGGTGGCTGAGGCTGCTATGGTAGAGGTATCGCTTGATGTGGCGGTGACCTTTTGGAAAGTGCTGAGATTTTTCAGGCCGGCCAAACTGGTCTGAAAACTTGACATCGCGCTTTTAAGACTGCCGTAGGAGGAAATCTGGGTAGTTAGTTTTGCTTCCCGGGTATCCAATCGTTTGACCGCCGCAGACCCTTCCGCCGTGACCAAGTTAGATACCAAGCTTTTAATGTCCAGGCCGGAGCCGAGCCCTGTTGAAGTAATACCTGCCATTGTTCAATCCTCCGCAATCGTGGTAAAGGCGAAATGCCTACCTATTAAGCTTGCGCTTTAAATAATATACCTGTCAAATCATCTAGTCGCTTGGCAAGTTTAATCGCATCCTCTCCGGGTATCTGGCGTATCACTTCATTGGTTTCAGTATCCTTAATCTGCATAACCATATGCCCTGACGCCTCATCTATACTGAATCCTAAAGAACGCTGTGCCGCCTGAAAGAAATTATTGATGTCTTTGACGGCATTGGATATTTCCTCCGTGTTTTCAGGCTTGTTTTCCGGTTCTTTCTGTTCAGGCAATTTGACTTGGGCGGTTGCCGTTCCTGCCGCAGTGACAGGCCCTCCGTCCTTTTTGGATGGTGCTTGCACTGACCCAGAACCCTGAGAAGGGGGGGGTGAAACTGCTGTTAAAGTGTCCATGATGCCTCCTTTATTTAAGGCCAAAAAGGGCGGAGGTTAAAAACCACCGCCCTGTTTTCAGTTGATTAATTTTTTAATTAATTAATCCGATTAACGTAACAGGGCCATCACGCCTTGGCTGGATTGGTTTGCCTGAGCCAACATTGCTGTACCTGCTTGTTGCAATATTTGAGTACGACTCAATTCCGCCGTTTCCGATGCGAAGTCTGTGTCTTGAATACGGCTGCGTGATGCAGTCATATTTTCGGATGAAACCTGCAAGTTTGAAATCACCGAGGTGAAACGGTTTTGTATCGCACCCATCGAGGCGCGTTTGGCGACAACGGTGTTGATCGCGGCGTCGATAGCCTTGATCGCGGCGGTCGCGCCCGAAGCGGTGCTGACATCAAGTCCGCCGCCAATCACCACGTCGTCGTTGTTTTGGGCAACCAGGCCGAATTTAGCCAAACCGGTGCCGCCGGAAGCCGTGCCGTCGCCATCGATTCG